>NZ_JAVEYN010000057.1:0-3054 GCF_034003525.1 Aquabacterium sp. | reverse complement strand
CATCTTTCTCCTGCACTGTCCCCAGCTGCCGCTGCCCACCAAACCTGTCGGTTTGGCGCCCAGCGGCCACATTCTTTGAGCTCGAAGAAGCGAACTCAAAGAAAGTGCCGAATTCGGTGGGGACAGCCTCCCTGCGAACGTGCGTCCACCAAAAATGTGCGATAGACGGTGCCAACCCTTGCGCGAAGACCGGTGCCTGCTTTGTGTGAAACAGGTGGGTGCCATGTGTGAACTCAGTGTCAAGAGGTCTCCGCCCAATGTGGCAGCAGTGTGCTGACACCCCGCCACGCAGTGTGGCGTCATGTCGCCCAGCAGTTTGACGACCCAAGGAGGGGAGCGGCCAGGAGCGCGTCAGCATGGCACCTCGACGCACTTCAGCAACTGCGAACGAATCTCTGCAGGTTTCGCTGCCAAGTCCACGGTCGCAAAGCGGAGCGGATGACCCTGGATGACGACTGTCTCATCGACCATCGTTCCAACGGCGGGGTGCAACAACAGGCCGCTTGCCGAGTCTGCCAGTGCATCGCCACAGCCGACCTGTGACCGCAGATAGGCGTACATCTGGTAGATGTAGCCGCTGCGCAGGCTTTGCTCTCGATACCACCCTGCCGTGACGATGGAGGTGAACTTGGTGTCGATGACGATACGTCGCCCCGAGCTACCATGGTCGAGCACCACGTCGGTCCGCATGGCAGGCAAGATGTCATCAATACCTTCCGTCTTGGACGAGATTTGCCACTGCAGCGTGGCGCCGTAACGAACATGCCACCCGAGTGGACTGAGCACCACGGCATACAAGCCGCCAACGGCGCGCTCAAACAGACGACGAACCCAAGCCTCCTCCCGGCCAGGCATCGCCAGCACGTTGCCGCCTGCGGATTCCGTGGGTAGCGCCAGGTCATAGGCAAGCTTGGCTGCTGCCACCATGAACTGGTCGTCCGCATCATGGCGTCCGAATCGATCAGCGCTCATCTGGGCTCGGGTCGGCGGCTGGCCTGCGACGCCTCGGGACCACATCGCAGCAGCAAGAGATCGGCACCGATGGGCGACAACTGGCTTCTTGACCAGGCGAGCAATGGACTCCAATGCAGCGCGGACGAAACGATTCCGTGGCGTGTCAATGGTGAGCTCCGCAAAGCGGCAGGCCACCATGCCGCGATCCAACAACTGCCGCCGCTCAGTGGTCAGCACATCGATGCGCCCACGGACGCGGGTGAGCCACTCTTCCCGAGATCGGTAGCCCAGGCTCAGCTGACGATGCAGCCGAGTCTCAACGGCATGGGCCAAAATTTCTGCCACCAGATCGGGCAGCTCATCTGGGCTTTCTTCGACCGCCACATGGGCGGTGCCGCCAGTCCGAAACAGGTCCGACGCATACAGCATCAACAGCCACAGGTTCCGGACTGGAATGCGCCCCACGAATCCGGGCGCGAACCCAGATTCGGCGGAAATCGGTGGCGCGATCAGTCCCATCACCAGCCCTGCAGCAACCGTGCGGTGGCCTGACGCGCCTCCTCAGGGGAGTCAAACCAGTACTCTTCCAGCAGGGGGCCGATTTCGGTGTCCACGACTTGCTGGAACCATCGCCGGGTGCTGCCCGCATCCAGCCGATGCACGGGCGTGACATAGCTGTGACCGATTCGGAACTGCTTGCCCAAGCGTGCATCCGCTGCAATCAGCTCGTTCAGCTCGGCCATGCGTCGCTCAATGTCTGACGCCAGTGCTTCATCCACACCGCAGGCTGAAACCACCCAGCTCCGCCATGCTGGGCCGAGGCGCGGCTCAAGGCTTACAAACGCAAAGCGGCGCCGCAACGCCAGATCGACCAGCGCCAAAGACCGATCCGCGATGTTCATGGTGCCGACGACATGAAGGTTCTCGGGGATGTGGACCGGCCGCCGTACGCCGTCAGCATCCGGGTAGCACAGCTCCAACGCCTCGCTGGGGGTGCGCTTGCCTGCCTCCAGCAGCGTCAGCAATTCACCGAACACCTGGGCCGGATTGCCTCGGTTGATCTCCTCGATGACGACGACGAACTTGGCTGCGGGCTCCTTCTTCGCAGCCTTGATCGCCTCCATGAAGACGCCATCGGCAAGCGTCAGCTTGCCTTCACCAGTAGGCCGCCAGCCGCGCACGAAGTCCTCGTACGAAAGATTCGGGTGGAACTGGACGGCTCTCACCTTGCTCTCGTCCTTTTGCCCCATCAAGGCAAAGGCCAGTCGCTTGGCCAGCCATGTCTTGCCGGTGCCGGGTGGCCCTTGCAGGATCAGATTCTTCTTGGTGCGCAGCCGGTCCAGTAGCTGCTCAAGCTCTGGCTCCGACATGAAGCAGCCGTCACGCGTGATGTCGGCAAGCGAGTAGGGAACGATGGGGGCCTGAGACTGGACGACTTCGGCTGCAAGCTCATCGCCTGAGTCATCGCCGGACATGTCCGGCGCGACTTCGTCCTCCTGAGGCGCAGGCGTCGCATCCTTGAACTGCCACGATGCCAGCGACAACTCCGGGAAGCTGTGCACGGGGTAGTCGTCCTCCGCGAACCGCGTACGCAGGTCGTCGGCAAGTTGCAAATACGTGGCCGCATCACATGGCGCTTGCGGCGCAGGGGTGGTGATCGGAACGCCCAGGCGCTTCTGGATGTAGTGCCGCGACTGGCTGTCCAGCGTCGGAAACTCCCAGGGGGCAGCCCAATACAAGCCAGTGGACAGATTCCACGCCACACCCCAGACCTGGGTTGCGGCGTCATAGGCCTTGATGAACTCGTCGCGGGTGCCTGGCCCGTCGTCTTCAACCAGCGTCTGCGCTGCGGCAAAGACGCGCCAAAGGGCATCAATGTCTCCCGCCCCGCGCTTGTCCGCGTAGCGGAAGAACCAGGAGCGCTGGTTGTTGAGCACGGGGATGCCTTCGAACGTAGCGGGCACAGACACGGTGACGCCGAGCAGCTTCGCCAGCTCTGCCGCAATCAGCTTGCGGTTGGCGTCCGTCATGCCCCGGTTGAACGTGCCCATGACTGTGAACGGGCAGATGTCCTGGAGCGGGCCGCTGCTTCCATCTGGG
>NZ_JAVEYN010000056.1:0-3125 GCF_034003525.1 Aquabacterium sp. | reverse complement strand
GAAGACGCCGAACGCTCGCTGGACCTGGCCTTTGAGCAGCTGTCGGTTCAAGGCGGGCTGTACTCGCACCGCCTGCAGCTCAGGCAGGTGGCGCACCAGGCCAAGGAACTACGGCGATTTGGCCGCCTGATCGCTCAACAGTGCGCCGACACGGTGCTGCCGTTGCGCGAGGAGATGCGTCAACACAATGCGCTGACCAGTGCCGTCAGCCTGCTGCTGGGCCAAGTGCGCAAACGGGGCCTGCGCAGAGCATTGTGACGGCATACCGTCGGCACCGAGATGCCCGTTTGGCGCAATGAGCGGGGCTTCCGCTTGCAGCTGGGCGATGAGGTGCGCGCCGTGATGGCCGCAGCGCAGCAGTACCAACCGCAGTCGGTGGCCTTCCCGCAAGATGAGCCCGGCAACGCCCCGCCCCTGCTGGAGCACGTGGACGAGGCGGCAATCCGGCAGCAGCTGAGAAGCAGCCTACCGGTGGGCAGCCTGCTGGACTGGCTGCATACCCATCACGGTCATCTGCAGGATGCGACGCTGCTGCGGCTTTTCCATGAGCTGCAGCACGAGGGCAGTTGGCAGATCGAAGTCAGCGAGCATCCTGAGACCACCACTTTGCAGGCCATCCGCGTGCTGCACCATCCTCACCGCGTGAGCATTCCGGAATGACGACGCCTCATCCACTGATGCCGCAACTGGCGCAAATGCCAGCATTGGCCGAGCTCTTCCGCTTGTTCCTGTCGGGCAAGCACCTGAACCGCATGGCCGAGCCTGCACTGTGGGCCGAACTTGAGCAGCACGAACCGGCCTACGCAGGTCTTTTCGCAGCGCTGGGCTTTGAGCTGCGCGTGGATGCGCGAGGCTTTGCTTGGTTCCACAGCACCGATGCCAGCAGCAACATCGGCAAGGTCAGCCGTCAACTGGCCCTGCTGTTCATGGTCATCTTCGACGCCCAAGCCAATGCCGGCAAAGCGCTACAACGCTTTACTGACTGGCTCATTGATCGGGAATGGCTGGCCGAGGTGCACGAACAGCAGAAAGACCTACTGGACGCCGAAGGGCTGTCTCCCGATGGGCTGATCGATCTGCTGGGCCGCGCCTGCACGCTGGGATTTGCAGTGGCGGAGCCGGCAGGCTGGCGGCTGTTGCCCGCCGTCTGCCGCTACCTGGACCACTTTGAGGGCCTGGCCGCAGCATCCCGAGATGACGACAACGAGGCGGATACTGCCCCTGAGGAAGGCAGCGATGACGTGCTGAACGACGAGGAGATCGACTGATGCAGCACGGCTTTCAACGCCTGGTTTTGCTTGGCAGCGCAGGCTACTCCCGCGCCGAGCTTCCGCTGGATGGCGCAGTCTCCCTGGTGGCGCCCAACAACACGGGCAAGACCAGCCTGATCAATGCCCTGCAGTTCCTGCTGATCATTGACCGGCGCCGCATGGACTTTGGCGCGCACGACGTGGAGAAGAGCCGGCGGTTTTACTTCCCCAACAACAGCGCCTATGTGCTGCTGGAGGTGTCGTTGCCGGAATCCGGCACCGTGGTGCTCGGTTGCGTCGGCAAGGGCGTGAGCTTCGAGTACGAGTACTTTGCCTACGCCGGCCCGCTCAAGGTGGAAGAGTTCTGCCTGCCCGATGGCTCGCTCGTGGCGCAGCCCAAGCTGGCCAGCCATCTGGCCACCCATGGGCGCCGCGTGTTCAGCTACAGCGGCAGCGAGTTCGCCGACATGGTGTACGGCGGCCGGAACCGCAAGCTCAGCGGATCACAAGACTTCTGCGTGTTCCGCCTGGAGCACGCCAGTGACGCCAGCGTCTTCCAGCGTGTGCTCACCCGGACGCTGCGACTGGACAAGCTTCGGTCCAGCGAGGTGAAAGACTACCTCCTGCAAATCTTCCGGCGTGATCTGCCGGACGCCAGCATCGACTTCAAGGCGGAGTGGGACAAGGCTTTTGCCGACCTGAACGCTGAGCGCAGTCAGTACCTGGCCGCCGAACGCCTGAAAGGCAGCCTCGCTGAACTGGAGCGCAAGCAAGATGCTCGACTGACCCTGCGCGGCAAGCTGCTGTGCTGGCGGCCCATGATCGACGAGGCCCTGGGCCAGTGGCAGCAGCACTTCGAATCACGCCAGCAAGCCCTTCAGCGCGAGCTGCAGCAGTGCGATGGCGAGCTGGACCGCTTGCGAGAGCAGGATCGCCAGGCGGTGCGGGAGCAGAGCCAGTGGGAGGTTGAGCAGAAGCAACTGCGCCAGGAGCGCCAACAGCTGCAGGCATTGCGACAGCGATTCGCTCTGGTGGAAAGCCGGGCGGTTCTAGAGACGTGCCGCCGCGACGTGCAGGCCCAACGAGATGCTCTGGTGGTCCGCTTGGGCCAAGCGCAAAGCCGGCCACCGGCATCCATCGAACGCGAGCTCTCCCGCGTGGACAGAGAGCTGGCCCAGCTGACACAGGAGATGCGCACCCAAGGCCACAACCTCTACCAGCAGCTGGCAGGCGCTTTGCCGCCCGATCAATTGGCGGCGCTGAACAAGGTGCTGGCCAGACCCGTGCTGACCTTGGGCGCCGAAGACTTCCAGCTCGATGGCCAGGCGCTCTCCAAGGCTTTGGGAGGTGCCAATGGCGAGCATGCTGGTCTGCCGGGCTTGCGGCTGCGCGTCGGCGCCCTGCCTGAGCAGCACCAACAGCGCAGCCTGGCCGAGCTGGGCGAGCTGCTGCGGGATTTGCAACAACAGCAGCTGCAGCTGAAAGAGCAGTTGGCGACGGCACAAGCGCTGGAACTCGTCCAACGCGAACGTGATGGATTCGAACAGCAGCTGGTGCAGCTGGACGCCGAATTGCGGGACTACAGCCAGATGCAGGCCCTGCAAGACAGCGACGCTGAGCGGCAAGCACGGCTTGTGACACTTGACCAGAAGCTCGCTGAGCTGGCCACCAGTTTGGCGCAATCGGCTGCCCGGTACCGGGCGCTGGATCAGCAGCGTCAACAGAGGCAGAAGGATCTGGATTCACTCGGGCAACAACACCGGCAGATCGAGCAACGCCGCAACCAACGCATCGATCAGGAAGGCCCGTTCACCTGGCTGTTTGACTCACCCCACCACCCCTGGTTGGCGCAGCCGGAGTTCGCGCTGGACCAGC
>NZ_JAVEYN010000055.1:0-3316 GCF_034003525.1 Aquabacterium sp. | reverse complement strand
GGCGGGTGATATCGACGCGTGCGCTTCGTTGGCGTGCTTTGCATAGTGTCCACTAATCTCCTTGGTGGACACTATCGTTGCGGGTCACGCGTTTGATCTCAAGATGACTTCACCGGACGCATACGTTCGACCACGAGCGGGTCGGCATAGACATGGTGGCGGGCACCGTGAAAGCGCAGGGACAGGCCTTTCTCGAAGGCTGTGGGCTCGAAGGTCAGCCGCAGGCGCTCGAAAAGGGCGCGCAGGGGGACGTGTTCGGGCTGGAGGTCAATGCCGCCGGTGTCGATCTTGGTGATGTCGAGCAGTTCGCTGAAAAGGCCTTCGAGCGCATCGACCGAGCTGTTGATGCTGTGAACGAGGTGGGCCACTTCGTCGTCCTTGCAGCGCTGGCGCAGGGCTTCGGCAAACAGGCCGAGGGCGTGCAGGGGCTGGCGCAGGTCGTGGCTGGCAGCGGCAAAGAACTGGGTTTTGGCGCGGTTGGCGAGTTCGGCCTGATGCTGGGCGCTTTCGGCGGCGGCCATCTCGGTGCGCAGGCGTTGGGCCAGTTGCTGGGTCTGGAGCCGCAGGCCCACCATCTCGCCAAACATGCTGTGGAAGGCCCGGCCCATGGCCACGGTGCACAGGCACATCAGGGACCAGATGCCGGCCAGGTAGAGGTTGTCGTCCCCGCCGAGCAAGGCGGTGTGCACGATCATGGGGAGGAAGTACAGGCCCATGCAGGCCAGGAAGAGCCTGGGCTGGGAGGACATGTAGGGCACGGCGCCGATGGCGAAGGAGTACACCGTGAGCATCAAGGCGGTACGCTCAAAGTGGCCGCCATGCTTGTAGAACAGCACGGCCGCCACGCTCCACAGGCCCGCGCCGATGACGGCGCCGGTGTTCCAGCGGTAGAGCCAGCGTTGGGCGTCGATGGGGCCCTGTCGCACGGCCCGGTCGTGGCCGAGGAGGTTGAGGAAGCGGGCGACCCACAGCAGGGCAAAGGCCGCGCTCCAGGCCCACAGCCATGAGCGGGGCACATGGTGCCAGTACACCAGGGTGGTGACCACAAAGCCCAGCAGGTGGCCCATCAGGGCTGCACCAGTCTGTCGGTACACCAGGCGCGCACTGTCCTGGGCCAGCGCCCGTGCGTCGGGGCTGGGGGGCAGGTGGGTGTCCTGGGCGATGGCGGGGGCGGCGGGAAGGGACACAGCGCCCTTGACCACGGTGTTCAACGGGCGTGCCAGGCGCTGCTGTGCTGGAAGCCGCTCTGCTTTTGCAGCATCTGGCTGACGGCGATGACGGCCTGGGTGCGTGAGCTCACGCCCAGTGCCCGCAGCACGGCGGCGACGTGGTCTTTGACGGTCTCGACCGACAGACCCAGCTCGCGGGCGATCAGCTTGTTGGGCTGACCCTTGAGTAGCAGATGCAGCACATCGGTCTGGCGCGGCGTGAGGCCCAGTTGCTGCAGCGAGGGCATGGTCTGGAAGCCCGAGTCCCGCGATTCTTGCTGGACCTGGCGCACATAGGGCGACTGGCTGAACTGGGCGGTGTGTTCGCTGCCCATGCTCATCGGGGGCACGTAGACACCGCCGGAGATGACCTGTTGCAGGGCTTCGACGAGGGTTTCGTTGGTGGCGCGCTTGGGCACGAAACCCATGGCGCCCATGTCGATGGCGCGGATGACGTCGCTGGTGCGGTCAGAAGCCGAGATGACGACCACTGGCAAGGCCGGGTAGCGGGAGCGCAGCTCACCGAGGAGGTCGAAGCCATCGGCGTCGCCCAAGTGCAGGTCGAGCAGCACAAGGTCGTAGCTGGCATCCTTGCGAAGGGTTTCGCGGGCGCTGCTGCCGCTGTCGGCTGCCGAGACGGTGACACCGTCCCCGAGGCCCTGGATGACCGACTGCAGCGCAGCCAGGATCAGGGGATGGTCGTCGATCAGCAAGACCTTCATGCGTTTACTCCTTTTTGCTTATTCTTTGAGTGCGTCGGGGCGAGACCTTCACAAAACAACGCCAGTGCAGACAAAGGGAGCCGTTTTCGCATGATCTGGGGGCCAGACGCGCAACATCATAGTGCTGAGGTCTGGGACGTTGAGTCGGTAAGTGTCTGCGTTTGTAAGTATCAGGGCCTTGTTTGAGGGGGATCAGGTGCGCCACAGGCGCGAGGGGCAGGGAGCCAGATCCCATGCCAGGGTGCGCCATTGGCCCCAGACGGACACCAGCAGGTCCATCAGGGGCTCCACGCGGGGGGCGAGGGCACGCAAGACGACCACCTGATCGTGCGCGCTGGTGCTGCCGCTGGTGGCGCACAGGGGGTGCTCGGTGTGGAGGGTGCGGGCGGCGTCGAGCAGTGCTTCGCGCCGGGTACGGGACAGGGCGGTGCCGCTGGCGAACCAGAGGGTGCCCATGACGCGGTGGCCGGCCCAGCCCAGGGGGCTGTCGAGCAGCAGACGGTCGGTGGCGGCCACGGTGCCGCGTTCCAGCCAGACGCCGGGCAACTCGACCTCCTGGGTGTAGCGGCCATGCGGGTACGCGGGGTCGTCGAAGGGCTCGCTGGCCGCGGGCAGGCCCAGGGCCAGAACGTCCCAGCCGAACATCTCGGCGCGGGGCGCCAGGTCGAAGCGCATGCGGTTGCTGGCGACGCAGCCGCGGTAGGCAATGGTTTCGAGTGGCAGCCATTCGAGGCGGCTGTCGTCGTCCAGACGGGCGTGTAGGGTTTGCTGGGCTTCTTCACCGGCGCTGCGGTAAAAGCGCGTGGCGCCGGGCGTGGTGATGAGCGCGTGGCTGCCGGGTGCGAGGTGGGCATCAACCTGGAGCACGTCGCCGCCGACGATGCCGCCAGGTGGGTGGACCAGCACGTGGTGACAGATGCCGGGGCCTTCCGGGTAGAGGCGCTGCAGGACACGCAGGGGGCCGGTGTGGCGGTCGAGGGCGATGGTGCGTTCGCCATCGCGGCGGTAATCCAGGTTCAGTTGACCGAGCCAGCTCATGAGCCTTGTGCGCGCAGGGGTGCGTCAGACAGCAGTGGGAAAGGGGCAGTTTAAAGCCGATGGCTGCGCTGCAGGCACGCATGGTGGGCCGACAACGGCGACAATCGCGGCATGAGCATGGAACACGACACCGTCATCGAGGACACCCGCAATTGGTTGGTCAAGGCCGTCATTGGCCTGAACCTGTGCCCGTTTGCCAAAGGGGTGCATGTGAAAAACCAGGTGCGCTACCGCGTGTCGGACGCCAGCACGCCGGAGGCGCTGCTGGAGGACCTGATCGAGGAGCTGACCTTCCTGCGTGACGCCGACCCCGAGGAGGTGGACACGACCTTGCTGGTGCACCCGGGT
>NZ_JAVEYN010000054.1:0-3903 GCF_034003525.1 Aquabacterium sp. | reverse complement strand
TCGGCCAAGATTCGTCATTGAACGGCTTGCTGCAGATGTCCGGTTTGCTGACTATCACCCCAGAATGAGAGTCAGAGCCCGGCTACAACAGTCACAGCTCTTAGGTCCACGTCGGGACTAATGCAGATGCGGATTGTGGATGAATGCCCCCGCCTCGACTATGCTGAGGTCAATCATGACCAGTTCGGCACTTGTTTGGATCGAGTTCATTGCCTGCATGGCGTTGATCGGCGTGGCAGGCTCACGCTTGATTCGCTACGGGGACGCGATCGCGGAATTGGCCGGACTGTCCCGCAGTTGGGTCGGGCTGATCCTGGTCGCCACAGTCACCTCCTTGCCCGAGCTCGTCACGGGTTTGAGCGCCGTCACCGTCGCGCAGGCCCCCGACATCGCCGTGGGCGACGCGCTGGGCAGCGCCGTGTTCAACCTCACCATTCTGGCGTTTGTCGATGTGTTCTACCGCAAAGAGTCGGTCTACGCCATTGCCAGCCGTGGGCATGTGCTGTCAGCCAGTTTGGGCGTCATGTTGTTGACGGCCGCGGCCTTGATCCTGACGTTGAGCACGCAAAAGAGCATGCCGAGCCTGGGACACATCAGTGTGGGCAGCGTGGTGTTGATGGGCCTGTACACCTTGGCCATGCGGCTCATCTATGTGAATGAGCAGCGTCACCATCAAGCCGCCGCCGCGACAGCGAGCAGCCTGAGCCTCAAGTCAGCCCTCATGGGCTACGCAATGGCAGCGGTGGTGATCGTCGGCAGCGGCATCTGGCTGCCGCTGCTGGGGGTGGAATTGGCGCGCATCATGGGGTGGTCCAACTCGTTCGTAGGCACCTTGTTCGTGGCCATGGCCACGTCCGTGCCTGAAGTGGCCACCACGGTGGCAGCATTGAGGATCGGCGCGGTGGACCTGGCGATCGGCAACCTGCTGGGCAGCAATCTGTTTGACGTGCTCATCCTGGCGGTCGATGATGTGGCCTACCGGGCGGGGCCGCTTTACGAGCTGGTCTCGCCGCTCCACACCGTGTCGGCCTTGACGGCGGCCACGATGAGTGGGGCGGTCGTGGTGGCCTTGGTCTTTCGACCTGCGTCGCGTGTCCTGCGTCTGGGCAGTTGGGCCAGCGTTGTGCTGCTGACGCTGTATTTGCTGAACGCGTTTGTGCAGTTCTGGCATGGCCGCTGACAGGCGCAAACAGCACCGCCTATAATTTCTGCATGCTCTTGCCCAGCCCACACGCGCAGACTGCACTGGAGTGCACCCCGGTGGGGCAACTGGCGCGCGGCTATTTCTTCTCGGTCACACCGCCCTGAGTCGGCGGGCCCGGCATGCGGGATGCATGCCGACGCCGAGCACCTTTCCTCTGAGTTTTCAGCCTGGCCGCATGCTGCGCCCCGGCACGTTTCCCTATTGATTCCCTTATGACCATCTCATTGCGCGAGCAGTGGCTGGGCAACATCCGAGGCGACCTGCTCGCAGGTCTCGTCGTTGCCCTGGCCCTCATTCCCGAAGCCATCGCCTTTTCCATCATCGCGGGCGTCGACCCCAAGGTGGGGCTGTACGCCTCCTTCAGCATCTCCGTCATCATCGCCATCGCCGGTGGACGACCCGGCATGATCTCGGCCGCCACCGGCGCCATGGCCCTGCTGATGGTGACCCTGGTCAAGGACCATGGTTTGCAGTACCTGCTGGCCGCCACCGTGCTCACGGGCGTCTTCCAGATCATCGCGGGCCTGTTCAAGCTGGGCAACCTGATGCGATTCGTGTCGCGTTCGGTGGTCACGGGCTTTGTCAACGCCCTGGCCATTCTGATCTTCCTGGCGCAACTGCCCGAGTTGACCAATGTGACCTGGCATGTGTACGCCATGACGGCGGCCGGTCTGGCCATCATCTATGGCTTCCCGTATCTGCCGGTGGTGGGCAAGGCCGTGCCTTCGCCCCTGGTGTGCATCGTGGTGCTGACCGGGGTGGCCATGGCCCTGGGCCTGGACATCCGCAATGTGGGCGACATGGGTGAGCTGCCTGACAGCCTGCCCATCTTTTTGCTGCCCGATGTGCCCTTGACCTTGGAAACGCTGCAGATCATTGCGCCGTACTCCCTGACCCTGGCCGTGGTGGGACTGCTGGAATCGATGATGACGGCCTCCATCGTGGACGACCTGACCGACACGACCAGCGACAAGAGCCGTGAATGCGTGGGGCAGGGCCTGGCCAACATCGGCACCGGTTTCATCGGCGGCATGGCCGGTTGCGCCATGATCGGGCAGTCGGTCATCAACGTGAAGTCCGGTGGGCGCGGGCGTTTGTCCACCTTCATGGCGGGCATCTTCCTGCTCATCATGGTGGTGTTCCTGGGGCCGTGGGTGAGCCAGATTCCCATGGCTGCCCTGGTGGCCGTGATGATCATGGTCAGCATCGGCACCTTCAGCTGGGACTCCCTGCGCAAGCTGCGTGAGCACCCGCCCAGCTCCTCCGTGGTGATGTTGGTCACCGTGGTCGTCACCGTGTCCACCCACGATCTGGCCAAGGGCGTGTTCGCCGGCGTGCTGCTCAGTGCCGTGTTCTTTGCCAACAAGGTCGGTCGCCTGATGCAGGTGAAGTCGCAAGCCCAAGACGACGGTCAGACGCGGGTCTACACCGTCACCGGTCAGGTGTTCTTCTCGTCGGCCGATCGCTTTGTCGACAGCTTCGATTTCAAGGAGGCGGTGCGCCAGGTGCGCATCGACGTCAGCCGCGCGCATTTCTGGGACATCACGGCCGTGAGCGCTCTGGACAAGGTGGTGCTCAAGTTCCGACGCGAGGGGGCCCAGGTTGAGGTGATGGGCCTGAATGAGGCCAGCAAGACGATGGTGGACCGCTTTGGTCTGCACGACAAAGACGGCGCCGAATTGCCCTTGGGCCACTGATCAGCACAGGAGATGAACATGAAAAACGTGATGGCTTGTGTGGATGCACAAGGGAACCCGGCGGCCGTGTGTGACGGTGCGATCTGGGCCGCGAAAGCGCTCGGCGCCTCGCTGACCTTTTTGCATGTGCTGGACCGGCACCCCGAAAAGGCCCCTCAATCCGATTTCAGCGGACAGATCGGCCTGGGTGCGCAAGAGGGGCTGCTCAGTGAGCTGGCGGAACTGGACGCCCGCCGCAGCGTGCTGGCGCAGGAGCAGGGGCGTCAGATCCTGGAAGGCATGCGCCAGCGCGCCACGGCGGATGGGGTGAGCGAGGTGCAGATCCGCCAGAGGCACGGTGAGCTGGTGGAGTCGGTCGTCGACCTGGAGGCCGAGGTCACGCTGACGGTGATGGGGCGCCATGACCATGCCACCGTGGCGGGGCGGCACCTTGATCACCATGTGGAGCGCGTGATCCGCAGCACGGCCAAGCCGGTGCTCTCGATTCCAGGGCAGACGTTCGAGACGCCACGGAGCTTTGCGCTGGCGTTCGACGGCAGTGACACTGCGCGTCGCATGCTCGGCCAGGTGGGGCAGAGCGTCTGGCTCAAGGCGCTGGCGTGCACCCTGGTGTTCGTGGGGTCGTTGGACGCCGCCATGCAGGCAGAGCTCGATGCCGCGACCGCGCAGCTGCGAACCCAGGGCTTCACCGTTGGCATCGCCGTACTGGAGGGCAGCGTCGAGCGGGTACTGCCGCAGCATCTGTCGGCGCAAGGCCTGGGCATGCTGGTGATGGGGGCCTATGGCCATTCACGCATCCGGCAGCTGATTGTGGGCAGCAGCACCACAGCGCTGCTGCGTACCAGCAGCGTGCCTGTGCTGGTGCTTCGGTAACCCTGCCAATGCTGCTGATCTGGCTTCGTACCCGGTCAGCAGCATTGTGTTCTGCGGGGCTTTACGGGCGGCTTGGTACTGCATAGAAGTCATTCATGCTGGGAGCCTGACCGTCAGCTCAGGGTCGAT
>NZ_JAVEYN010000053.1:0-6560 GCF_034003525.1 Aquabacterium sp. | reverse complement strand
CGGCACCGGGCCGCCGAGCTGGCGACCGAATGGCTAGGGCCGCGCACCGAACTGGAAATCCAGCAGACCTTGCAGCGGGAGGTGGAACAGGAGCGGTGGACGAGCCTGGATCACACGCTGCAACGTGAAGCTGGCGACGATGGTCGCGTGCAGGTCAGACGCTTCAACGAACCGAAGCTGCAACGCCAGCGTCTGCTGCTGATTGGCCGCTTGCAATGCTTGCAGCGCCTGGGCCTGGCCGACGAAGCGCAGCCTGGCACCTGGACCACCCATGCCGATGCCGAGAAGACCTTGCGCGCTCTGGGTGAGCGTGGCGACATCATCCGCACCATGCAGCGGGCCATGGGCGGCCAGCCGCGCGAGCTGGCGGTGTTCGAGCCGGGTGACGATGGAAGAACAATCATTGGCCGCGTGGCCGCCAAGGGGCTGGCCGACGAGCTGCGCGACCGGAGCTATCTGGTCATCGACGGCGTGGACGGCAAGGCGCACTACGTCGCGCTCAACGCCCGCGACGAACCCGCAAACTATCCGACCGGCGCGGTGGTGGAAGTACGTGGTTCCGCCGAGGTACGGGCGGCAGATCGCAATATCGCTGCGCTGGCCAGCAATGGGCTCTACAGAACCGATCATCACCTGGCAATTGCCCAAGGTCAGGCGCAGGCCGGCCGTGATCCGCACGAAGTCGTTGCCGCGCACGTTCGCAGGCTGGAAGCCCTGCGCCGGGCCGGCATCGTGGAACGTATTGCCGAGGGGCTGTGGAAGGTACCCGACGACCTGCCCGAGCGTGGCCGCCAGTACGATGCGCAACGCCTGGGCGGCGTAGCCGTGGAGCTTAAATCGCACCTGCCCATTGAGCGGCAGGCGCGCGTGATTGGGGCTACCTGGCTGGATCAGCAGTTGATCGGCGGCGGCTCGGGGCTGGGCAACCTGGGGTTTGGCGGCGAGGCGAAGCAGGCGATGCTGCAACGCGCCGATTTCCTGGCCGAACAGGGGCTGGCCGAGCGGCGCGGTCAGCGCGTGTTCCTGGCGCGCAATCTGCTGACGGTGATGCGCAATCGGGAAGTGGCGCAGGCCGGGAAGGACATTGCCGCCGAAACCGGGCTGGAGCATCGGCCTGCGGCAGATGGCCAGCGCGTGGCCGGTATCTACCGCCGCAGCGTGATGCTCGCCAGCGGGCGCTACGCGATGCTCGATGACGGGATGGGATTCAGCCTGGTGCCGTGGAAGCCGGTGATTGAGCAGCGGCTGGGACAGCAGATCGCCGCGACGGTGCGCGGCGGTGGGGTGTCATGGGAAATTGGACGGCGGCCTGGGCTGTCCCGAGGTTAGTCAGGCCGACGCCAGCGATCCCACAGAATGGATTCAACGTGCTCTGCTGGAGCACCAACTGGGGGCTATCAACCCCGGGAGTAGAGACGCAGACGCTCGGAGCGTTCGGCAGGTGACTCGTTCAGCATTTCGTTGATCACTTGCTGACGAGTTTTCCCTGGGCCCACATTAGGCACAGGCATTGGGTAGTTGCTCTCGCCATAAGAAAGAAGTCCTTGCTGCATGGCAGCCTTGGCTTCCGCGATGACCTGCTCTCGCGTTTTCTCGCTCTTGAAGTGTTCCGGGTGAACGATTACGCCCTGTTCATTGTTGGCAGGATGCTCATATGCTGCCGAAGCCATCCCTGGAAGGCCCAGAGCAACTACTGCGGTTGCGGCTGCGATCATGGAAGAAAGGGAGAGGCGTTGTTGGGTCATGGTTGAAGCTCCTAAGGAAGAAGGTGGACGAAACTTGCATCTCTCATGCCTTGGTCGGGCGTTGAGGAGATGTGTTCATCGTAGGGAGCGCACCCCAACAGAATCCGGACAGCCAGATGAGATTGTTGTCAGCTTGATGGCTGTGAGCCACGGTGAGGAAACATCAAGGTGAAGCAGGTTCGCCCGTCGCCCGACGTCGCCGTGACGCTACCGCCGTGGGCCTCAGCGATGGCACGTGTGATGGCCAGGCCCAGCCCGGAGCCATCGGAGTCCGGATGGGCCCTGGAAGCATCGGCTCGGTAGAAGCGGTCGAACAGCCGGGGCAGGATCTTGGCATCGATGTCGGTTCCAGTGTTCTCCACGGCCACTGTCGTGGTTTGTGCCGTGCTGGTGATACGGATGGTGATGTCGCCGGCCTCGGGCGTGTAACGCAGGGCATTGGACAGCAGGTTGCTCACCGCACGGCGGAACATCAGGCGATCGCCTTCGACCTCGCCGTCTCCTTTCAACTGGAGCCGGATGCGTTTTTCCTCGGCCACGGCCTCGTAGAACTCCAGCAGCGCCAGCGCGTCCTGGCGGGCGGAAAACCGCTCCTTGTGCGGCAGATCCACGCCGCGCTCGGTCTTGGCTAGGAACAGCATGTCGGACACCATGCGTGCCAAACGCTGAAATTCCTCGGCATTGGAGGCCAGGATGTCGCGGTACGTCGCGGCATTGCGCTTGGTCGTCAGCGCCACCTGCGTCTGCGTCAGCAGGTTGCTGATGGGGGTGCGCAGCTCGTGCGCGAGGTCCGACGCGAAATCGGTAAGGCGCTGGAAGTCCTCCTGCAGGCGGTCCAGCATGCGGTTCAGCTCTTGCGCCAGATCGGCCATTTCCACCGGCACGGCCTCAACTGGCATGCGCTCGGACAATTTCTGACCTGTGACCACGGCTGCGCGTGACTTCATTTCACGCAGAGGCGCCAGACCTTGACGCGCCGCGAGCCACGACAGTAGCCCACACACGATGATGGCCGCGATCACGTAGAACGCCAGACTGCTGCGCAGCTCAGTGAGGAATTGGGTGTGGTGTTTTGTATCCGCTGCGATCAACACCTGCAACGCTGATGCGGAGTAAGCCGGGGCAGTTCCAAAGCTCAATGTGTGGAACTCGGTATCGTGGTGACGCCAAACCCCGAAAACACTCGTCTCCTCGGTACTCAGGGCATCGCCGCTTTGCACATTGAGGTTGGATGTTGACGATTGAAAAATGCGCTCTCCCTGGGGGTTCTGCACCAGGACATAGAGATCATGGTGATAGTTCAAAGCTTCGCTCAAGCGCAAGCTTGCGTCGTCCACTGAGTTGGCATTGCCAAGAATTTCCTCGATCAAATGCCGCTTTTCCTGCAGAGCCATCCGGTCCAGTTCGACGAAATGCTGCTCAATTTCCACCAGAAAAAGACCTCCCAACCCAAGCACCACAGCAGCTGCCACCACGGTGAAGAACAGGGTGAGGCGACGGGTCAGCGAAAGCTTGCCCAAACGCAGTTTCGACTCCACCTATTCTTCCTCTGGCACGTCCAGCACATAGCCCATGCCGCGCACGGTCTGGATGAGCTTGAGGGGTTGGCCTTCATCGATCTTCATGCGCAGGCGGCGCATCGCCACTTCGATGACGTTGGTGTCGCTGTCAAAGTTCATGTCCCACACCTGCGAGGCGATCAGGGACCGTGGCAGCACTTCACCGTGTCGGCGCATCAGTAGCTCCAGCAGGCCGAATTCCTTGGCCGTCAGATCGATACGCTTGCCGTTGCGGGATACCCTGCGGCGCAGCAAATCCAGTTCCAGGTCGGCCACTCGCAGCGTGGTGCTCTCGTTGCCTGCATGGCCGCGCCGCAGGATGATGCGTACCCGGGCCAGTAACTCGGCAAACGAGAACGGCTTGACAAGGTAGTCGTCGGCCCCGAGTTCCAGTCCTTTGACACGATCTTCCACTTGATCGCGGGCAGTCAGGAACAGGACGGGCATTCCGATCCCCCGGTCACGCAGGGCTTGCAGCACTTGCCAGCCATTCAGGCCAGGCAGCATGACATCCAGGATCAGCAGGTCATATTCGCCCTGCAGGGCCATATGCAGGCCATCCGCGCCGTTGGGCACGAGGTCGGAAATGTATCCAGCTTCTGTCAAACCCTGACGCAGGTACTCACCCGTTTTGGGCTCGTCTTCGACGATCAATATTTTCACGTGTGCGCTTCCGTTCAATGCTTTGGCGAGAGTTTGCCAAGTTTGAGGCGTTCTGACAGGTAGATAACAACAATGTAATTTTCAGAACATCTGAATGAAAGGGTGGTCTCTCCAGAATCTCCACATCATGAGATCAAAGATTCTTTTAGAGGAGACCATGCTCACTTCCAGTTACCTGCCGCCCTTCAGGGCTCTGTTGCCTTCGACACTGGTGTTGTTTGCGGGGGCAGCTTTCGCACAAGCTCCAGCAGATACCGAGGCTCCCAAGCCTGCACCGCTGGCAACGTTGCAATACGCGTCCCCTATCGGGGCTTATCAGGGCTATGCGGATCAACCGGTGCAATCCTGGCGCGAAGCCAATGATCGTGTGGGCCAGATTGGCGGCTGGCGCGCCTATGCTAAGGAAATCAAGTCGGGCGAGCCCGCGTCCGCCAAGGATGCTGCTCCTGCTAGCGATCCCCACACGGGCCATCACGGGGGAGGAAAACCATGATGCCTTTGCGTGCCACTCATGCCAAATTGGCTCTGTCCGCACTCGGATTGGCAGTGCTGACGGGATGTGCCAGCGTCAGCCTGGATCAGAACATCAATCGCGTCAACGACGAAGCTGGCAGTTTTACCGGGGGCAAGCTCGCGTTGGCTCGTACCCTGGATGAACGCGACCAGCGTGCGCAGGCCGCTCAAGCCTTGCTGGCGCAGCCTTTGGAGCAGAAAGATGCTGTCCAGTTGGCCTTGGTGAACAGCCCATCCCTGCAGACCCTTCTGGCGCAGGGTTGGGCAGAGTCGGCGGATGCCGCGCAGGCCGGGCGGATTGCCAACCCCATTTTCAGTTTTGAGCGCATGGTCGCAGGCGATGAGCTGGAGTTTGGGCGCGCTTTGTCCTTCGGCTTGCTGGATCTTTTGACGCTTCCCGCACGGCACGGCGGCGCTACCCGGCGCATTGAGCAAGCGCAATTGCGTCTGACCAGTGATGTGGTGGATCAGATCACCCGTGTGCGCCAGTCCTGGGTGCGGGCCGTGGCCGCGCAACAAACGCTCAAATATGCCAAGCAGGTCTATGACAGCGCGGAAGCAGGAGCGGAACTGGCCAAGCGCATGCAGGCGGCGGGCAACTTCAACCGGATTACCCGTGCACGGGAGCAAGCTTTCTACGCCGATGCCGCCACCCGGCTGAGCGCAGCGCAGCACCAGGCTACGGCCAGCCGCGAAGAACTGGTGCGACTGCTGGGGCTAGATGAGGCGCAGGAACAAACGCTTAAGCTGCCGGAGCGATTGCCGGAGCTACCTAAACAGCCAATGGAGCCGCAGACGGTCGCCTTGCAAGCAACCCAGGCGCGTCTGGATATCCGCTTGGCCCAATCCGCGCTCAATGAGGCCGTCAAGGCCCAGGGTCTGAACATGGTGACCAGCTTCACCGATATCGAACTCACCGGGCGTCGCAACACGACCTTTGACAACGCTGAGGGCACTCGTTCTACTGCGCGCGGCTGGGAAATCGACGTGCGTCTACCCCTCTTCGATTGGGGTGGGATGCAGCGCGATGCGATGAATGCACGCAGCCTGGCTGCGGCCAACCAGCTCGAAGCCACCGTGCGCTCTGCCGGCTCCAACCTGCGCGAGAGCTATTCGGCCTATCGAACCGCCTACGACGTGGCGCGTCACCACCGCGATGAAGTCGTGCCGCTGCGCAAGGTGATCTCGGAGGAAAACCAGCTTCGCTACAACGGCATGTTGATCAGCGTCTTTGAGCTATTGGCCGACGCGCGCGAGCAGATCAGCGCCGTCACGGCCGCCATTGATGCGCAACAGCAGTTCTGGCTGGCCGATGCCGCCATACAGGCATCCGTGATCGGGCGCCCCACCAACACCACGTTGTCAGTCACGTCCAGCGCGCCCAGTGCGGGCGATGCGGGCCACTAAAGCAAAGATTCATGTCATGACATCCAGAAGAGATTTTTTCAAATATGCGGGCATCGCAGGCGGAGCGGTCGCGGCCAGCTCGGTGAGCCGCGTGGCCATGGCGGCATTGCCCGAGCCGGTGATCCAGACCAGCCCGAACACCATGGCGCCGCTGGTGCCCAACTCGGGGCGGCCCTACAACCCGGTGGTCACACTTAACGGCTGGACACTGCCGTGGCGGATGAATCAGGGCGTCAAGGAGTTTCACCTGGTCGCCGAGCCTGTGGTGCGCGAGATGGCGCCTGGCTTCAAGGCCCATTTGTGGGGCTACAACGGCCAGAGTCCCGGGCCCACCATCGAAGTGGTGGAAGGCGATCGCGTTCGCATTTTTGTGACCAACAAGCTGCCCGAGCACACCAGCATCCACTGGCATGGACAGCGTTTGCCCAATGGCATGGACGGTGTGGCGGGATTGAACCAGCCCGCAATCCAGTCGGGCAAGACCTTCGTCTACGAGTTCGTGGCGCGCCGCCCGGGCACCTTCATGTACCACCCGCATGCCGATGAAATGACCCAGATGGCCATGGGCATGATGGGCTTCTGGATCACGCACCCCAAGGCCAAGCATCCGCTGATCGACGAAGTGCACCGTGATTTCTGCTTCCTGCTCAGTGCTTATGACATTGAGCCAGGG
>NZ_JAVEYN010000052.1:0-6776 GCF_034003525.1 Aquabacterium sp. | reverse complement strand
CATGCCGCCGGTCTGTTCCTGGGTTCGCTGGCCCGCTCCGGCCTCAATGCACGCCAGGCGCTGTTGCTCGAACATGCCAAGGCGTCGAATACCGCCGCCAGCGAGATGCTCAACACCCTGCTGGACGTCTCCAAGGTGGCCACGGGCATGGTGCAGCCTCAGCCGCACAGCTTTGCCTTGCAGCCCCTGTTCCACAAGCTCGAGCGTGAGCTGGCGCCCTGGGCGGCCGACAAGGGGCTGAACCTGCGCTTGCGCGACACCACGCTGACGCCGTTTGCCGACCCCGGTCTGGTCGAGCTGATCTTGCGCAACCTGTTGCTCAACGCCATCCGCTACACCGAGCGCGGTGGGGTCCTGCTGGCCTGCCGCCAGCGGGCTGGACGCGCCGTGATCGAGGTGTGGGACACCGGCATCGGCATCCCGCCCGAGTCGCACCAGCGCATCTTTCAAGCCTTTCGCCAACTCGACAATCCGCAGCGCGATCGCCGCAATGGCCTGGGGCTGGGCCTGGCCATCGTGCAGGGGCTGGCGCAGGCCATGGGCGTCAGCGTGGCCCTGGTGTCTCGCCCCGGGCGCGGCACGGTGTTCCGGCTCAACCTGCCCTTGGGCCTGACGCCACCGAGTGTGGCGCCGGTGGCGCCGGCCTCACCCGAGGACCTGCAGGGCCTGCGCGTCCTGCTCGTCGATGACGACGACAGTGTGCGGCTGGCCATGCACGATCTGATGGGGATCTGGGGGGTGCAGTGTGTGGTGGTGGCGTCGAGCGAGGAGGCCTTGCGGTGCCTGACGCATTTCGAGCCCGATGTGGTGCTGGCCGACTACCGGTTGGACCGCACCCACACCGGGGTGCAGGCGGTGGCGGCCATCCGGGCGCACCTGGGGCGCGAGGTGCCGGCCGCGCTGGTGACGGGCGACACGGCCGCCGAGCGTTTGCAAGAGGCGCAGACACAGGGCCTGGCGGTGCTGCACAAACCGGTGCCGGCCACGTTGCTGCAAAGCTTGCTGCGCGATCTGCGGCAAGGCGTGCGCGGCGCTTAAGCCTGGCTGGGGGCGCGGCTGAGCACGTTGTTGGCTTCGAGCAAGGTGCGCAGCATGTCCATGAACACGAGGCGTTGCTCGGGGGGGAGGGGCGCGAGCATGCGCAACTGGGCCTTGCGCATGCTGGGGTCGATGTCGCGCAACAAGGTGATGCCGGCCTCGGTCAGGTGCAGCAGGCGCACCCGGCGATCACTGGGGCTGTTGCTGCGCACCACGAGGCCCCGGGCCTCCAGGCGGTCGATCACGCTGCCCAGCGTGGACGTGTCAAAGCCGATGCGGCCCGCCAGCGTGCGCTGATCCAGACCCGGCTCGCGCTGGATGGCGGTCAGGGCCGCGAACTGCACGGGCGTGACGCCGAACTCCTGGGTTTCCTCCAGAAAGATGGCCACGGCAATCTGCTGCAGACGGCGGATGTAGAAGCCCGGCAGTTCTTCAAGGGCTTGGGCATCGATCGGGGCGGGCGAGGACGACATGGGCAGCGGAGGGAAAGAGGCGCGCGGTGCGCACGGACATGCGAGTTTATCGGATGGGACTCAGTGGGCGTCGACCAGCGTCACGCGCCCGACATGGACCATGGTGAACATGGTGATGCCCGCGATCAGGCAGGGGATGCCGACGATCAGGAACAGTGTGGGCATGCCCAGGCCAGCCGCCATCATCCAGCCGCCCGCCATCGAGCCCAGCACTGAGCCGATGCGGCCGATGCCGCTGGCCCAGCTCACGCCGGTGGCGCGGCTGGCGGTGGGGTAGAAGGAGGCCGCCAGGGCGTTGGCACCCACCTGTCCGCCCGAGACCGTCACGCCCGCGCCGAACACGGCCAGCACCAGCAGCACGGTGTTGTCGGTGCTCTGGCCGATCAGCCAGGTGCACACCGCGGCCAGGCTGTAGACCACGGCCAGCACGCGGGTGGGCGAGAAGCGGTCCATCAGCGGGCCCAGGGCGATGGCGCCCAGCGTGCCGCCCACCTGGAACATGGCCGTGACCAGCGAGGCCTCCTTGAGCGACATGCCGGTGCTGCTGATCAGCGTGGGCAGCCAGCTCGACAGCAGGTAAATCACCAGCAGGCACATGAAGAAAGTCAGCCACAGCTTGAGGGTGCCGACGCGCAGGGCCGGGGCAAACAGGTGCTTGACGGGGAAGCCGGTGTGGGCCTGCTCGGCCACGGTGAAGGTGACGTCGCGCAGATCGGCCTGCGGGGCGATGCGTTGCAGGGTCAGGCGCACCTGCTCGGGCTTGTGGGACTTCATGACCAGGTAGCGCACCGACTCGGGCAGACCGAAGGCCAGCAGCGGCAACAGCACCAGGGGCAGGATGCCGCCGATCTCCAGCACGGCACGCCAGCCCCAGGCGGCCACGATGTGGGCTGCGGCCACGCCGCCGAGCGCCGAACCGATGGTGAAGCCACAGAACATCGTCATCACCAGCATCGAACGGGCACGCTCAGGGGCGTACTCGGAGCTGAGGGTCACCGAGTTGGGCATGGCGCCGCCCAGGCCCAGGCCGGTCAGAAAGCGCAGCACGATGAGCATCTCCAGCGAGGTGGAGTAGGCCGAGGCCAGGCTGGCCAGACCGAAGAAGGTCACGCACACCATCAGGATGGTCTTGCGACCGAAGCGGTCGGCCAGCGGGCCGAAGAGGAAAGCGCCGGCCATCAGGCCGCCCAGGCCGGCCCCGAACACGGGCGCCAGGGCGCTGGGGGTGAGGCCCCATTCGGCGCGGATGGCCGGGGCGATGAAGCCGATGGAAGCGGTGTCAAAACCGTCGACGGCGACGATGAGGAAACACAGGATCAGGGTGCTGATCTGTGTCCAGGACAACTTGTGGGCGTTGAGAAACGCTTGAACGTCGAGCGTTCGTGGTGTGGTGGTCATGGAGTGAGCCTTGCTTGGTCAAGCCAGCAGAGAAACGGCGCCATAGGCGGTTGGCCTGGCCGCAGGGGCAAAGGCACACGGCCCTTCGCGCCTCATGGGCGGGAAAGGCCACGCACGACCACCCGGCGGCGCTTGTGGCGCAGCCTGGTGGCATTGGAAACGAGTGTCAGGAGAGCGGGGAGATCAGGCCGCGTCGGGCTGCTGGCCGGGAGCGGCCAGGCGGAAGGCGTCCAGCTTGGCGCAGGCCGCGTCGATGGCGCTGATCAGCGGCCAGCGGCTGAGGTCGACCTTGAAGCGACGGGCGCTTTCCACCTGAGGGATGAGGTACACATCGGCCAGCGTCGGCGTGTGGCCGAAGCTGAACTCGCCGCGCTGGGTGTCGGCGGCGAGGAGGGCCTCATAGGCATCAAAGCCAGCGGTGATCCAGGTACCGCTCCAGGCGTTGATGGCGTCGTCGTTGGCGCCGAGTTCCTTGCGGAGGTACTCGAGGATGCGACGGTTGTTGATCGGGTGGATGTCGCAGCCGACGATGGCGGCCAGGGCGCGCACGTGGGCACGCTCGGCCGCACCGGCCGGCAGCAGAGCCGGCGTCGGGTGCGTCTCTTCCAGCCACTCGATGATCGCGGGCGACTGGATCAGCACCTTGCCGTCGACTTCCAGTGCGGGCACCAAGCCTTGCGGGTTGATGGCCTTGAATTCGTCCTGGAGGTGCTGCTCGGTGCGCAGGTCCACGGGGACGTACGTCGTTTGCAGCCCCTTGAGGTTCAGGGCAATGCGCAGGCGGTGCGAGGTGCCGCTGCGAAAGAAGTTGTAGAGCTTCATGAGGGGGCTCCTGCCGGCTTATTCGGCCGCGCCCACCGTCAGGGCGACTTCGGCCACGCCTTCAACCTGACCGGTGATCTTGTCACCAGGCACCACAGCACCCACGCCTTCAGGCGTGCCGGTGTAGATCAGGTCGCCAGGTTGCAGGTGATAGAACTGCGACAGGTCGGCGATGAGTTCGCGGATGTTCCAGATCAGCTTGTCGACGTTGGAGTGCTGCTTGGTGTCGCCGTTGACCTGCAGGGCGATGTCGGCCTTGTCGATGACCACGCCTTCCATCGGCACGATCTCGGTGCAGACGGACGATTGCTCGACGTCCTTGCCCAGGTCCCAGGGGCGGCCCTTGTCGCGGGCGACCAGCTGGATGTCGCGGCGGGTCATGTCCAGACCGGCGGCGTAGCCGTAGATGACCTTGTGGGCATCTTCTTGCGAGACGCGGAAGCCTTCGGCGCCGATGGCGACGACCAGTTCCATCTCGAAGTGGTAGTTCTTGGTCTCGGGCGGGTAGGCCACGGTGGCGCAGCTCAGCACCAGGGTGTCACGCGACTTGGTGAAGTAGAAGGGACGCTCGACCGACTTGTCGACCGGACGGCCCATTTCGACGGCGTGCGCATGGTAGTTGCGGCCGACGAAGAACAGGCGGTTGATCGGGAACTGCTCTTGCTTGCCACGGATGGGCAGGGATTGAACGGCGGGCGGGTTGAACAGGTATTGGGTCATGGTGTGTCTTTCATGCATGGACCGGGGTGGCTGTGCAGCGACCCCGGTCCGGTGGTTCAGGTGGCGAAACGGGTGTCGTTTCAGCCGCGGTTTTCGTACACGCCCAGCTTGCGGTGCAGCGGGGCTTCGTCGGCCACGAAGATGAAGGCCGGCGCGCTGGCCGAGCGGTTCTTCAGGGTCACAGCGGTGTAGCCGGGCGCGCAGCAGGTGTCGGCTTCGGCCAGTGTGAACGACGTGGCTTCGATCTGCACGTCGGCGCTGCCTTCGATCTGGTGGAAGACCTGGGCGGGTGAGCGGGCCGGCAGGCGCAGGGTCTGGCCGGGGCGCAGCATCAGGGCGTAGAAGCCCAGGATGTTCTCGGCATCGTCGCCGGTGACCGGGTTCACATAGGTGACCTGCACGCACTCGGTGTCGGGCTCGTTGTCGGCGATCGACACCAGCGCGGCACGGGCATCGGCCCAGGGGTAACGCAGCATCGGGTAGGCCTTGTTGCTGCGTTCGAACACGGTGGTGGGGGTCACGCCGCCACGGCCGAAGGCCTTGACGCCTTCACCTGGCTTGACCGACTGGCTCGGGCCTTCCAGGTGGTAGGAGGCCTCCATGTAGTACACCAGGGGCAGGTCCAGCACGTCCAGCCACACGACCGGCTTGTCGCCGTCGTGGCCGTGTTCGTGCCACAGACCGGTCGGGGTGAGGATCAGGTCACCGCGGCTCATCGGGCACTTTTCGCCGTCGACCAGGGTCCAGGCGCCTTCGCCTTCGACCACCATGCGGATGGCGTTGGGGGTGTGGCGGTGAGCGGGGGCCAGTTCACCGGGCAGCAGCAGCTGCATGCCCAGGTACATGGCGGCGCTGGCCTGCATCTTTTCCAGACCGTGGCCGGGGTTGGCCAGCACGAGCACGCGGCGCTCGGCCTTTTCGATCGGGGTCAGCTCGCCGGCCTGGATCAGCAGCGGGCGCAGCGTGGCATACGGCCAGTGGGTCGGCTGCGTCTTGCGGGCCGGCACTTCGGGCGGCAGCACGGCGCGCAGGCTGGGCCACAGAGGCACCAGGTTCTGCTGGGTCAGGTTGTCGCGGTAGTCCTGGGGCAGGTCTTCCAGGCGACCCAGGGTGTCAAAACGATCGTGGTTTTGCATGAGGGATCCTTGTGAGTTTCAATCCTGGGCCAGGCAGTTGGTGACGTTCCAGCCGTACAGCCACTCGATGGCGTCGTAGAAGCGCTCGGGCGTGCGGCCTTTCCACAGGTCGTTGCGGATCAGGCGCTCGACACCCTTGGCGTGGTACAGGCGGCCCATCTCACGGCCCGACAGCACGATGCGGCCAGTGCGCGGGATGCGCGAACGCTGGTAGTGGTCCAGGGCGGCGTCCCAGTCCTGGTTGTGCACGCGCAGGGCTTCGCCCAGGGTCACGGCGTCTTCCAGGGCCATGCAAGCGCCTTGGGCCATGTACTGCGTGGTCGGGTGTGCGGCGTCGCCCAGCAGGGTGGCGCGGCCAAAGGTCCATTGCGGGATGGGTTCGCGGTCGGCGGTGGCCCAGCGTTTCCAAGTCTTGGGCAGCTCGATCAACTGGCGCGCCTTGGGGTCGATCCCCTGGAAGTAGCTTTCCACTTCTTCCTTGCTGCCGTCCTTGACGCCCCATTCTTCCTTCTCACGGCTGTGGAAGGTCACGACGATGTTGTACTGCTCGCCGCCGCGCAGGGGGTAATGCACCAGGTGGCAGTTCGGGCCGGCCCACAGGCTGGCGGCGTTCCACTTCAGTTCGTCCGGGAACTCGCTCTTGTCGACCACGGCACGGTAGACCACGTGGCCGGTGACGCGGGCCGGGTCGTTGACGTACTGCGTGCGCACCACCGACTTGACGCCATCGGCACCGATCAGGGCCACGCCCTTCCACTGCTTGCCGTTCTGGTCGGTCACGGTCACGCCGTTGGCGTCTTGCTCGACCTTCTCGATGCGGGTGTTGGTGAAGAACTCGACGCGACCGGTTTCCTTGGCGCCTTCCAGCAGGGACAGGTGGATGTCCACGCGGTGGATCACGGCGTAGGGGTTGCCGAAGCGCTTGCGGAAGTTCTCGTCGGTGGGGATCTTGCCGATCAGCTTGGCGTCCACGGCGTCGTGCATCACCATGTAGTCGGTGAACACGGCACGCGAGCGGGCCTTCTCGCCCACGCCCAGCGCGTCGAGTGCGTGGAAGGCGTTGGGGCCGAGCTGGATGCCAGCGCCGATTTCGCCAATTTCAGGGGCCTGTTCAAACACCTGCACCTGGAAGCCCTGGCGCACCAGCGCCAAAGCGGCTGCCAAGCCACCGATGCCACCGCCCGCCACC
>NZ_JAVEYN010000051.1:0-7361 GCF_034003525.1 Aquabacterium sp. | reverse complement strand
CCCGACGGGCAGGTGAGCGGCCTGCTGATCTCGGGCCGCGACGTCACCGAGCGGCAGCGGCTCGACGACGCCCTGCGCCGCTACAAGGACCGCCTCGAAGCCGAGGTGCAGCAGCGTACCGCCGACCTCGTGCTCGCCCGCAATGCCGCCGAGGCCGCTAACCAGGCCAAGAGCGCCTTTCTGGCGAACATGAGCCACGAACTGCGCACGCCGCTCAATGCCATCCTGGGCTTCTCCAGCCTCATGTCGATGGCGTCCAACCTGACCGACGACCACCGTCGCAGCGTGGGCATCATCAATCGCAGTGGTGAACACCTGCTGCACCTCATTAACGATGTCCTGGACATGGCCAAGATCGAGGCCGGTCGGGCCCAGTTGCAGGAGGCCGCCTTTGACTTGGGCGGCCTGGTGCGCGACGTCACCGACATGATGACGATCCGGGCGCAGGAAAAGGGCCTGAGCCTGCTGGTTGACCAGGCGTCGCACTTCCCGCGCTACATCGTCGGCGACGAAGCCCGCCTGCGCCAGGTGCTCATCAACCTGCTGGGCAATGCCATCAAGTTCACCGATCAGGGCGGGGTGGCCATCCGCCTGCAGCGACAGTTCCACGAGGGCCGCGCCACGCACCTCATCATCGAGGTGGAAGACTCGGGGGCCGGCATCCCTGAGGCCGAGCAGGCCCGCATCTTCGAGCCCTTTGTCCAACTGGGCGAGCAGGGCGTCAACAAGGGGACCGGCCTGGGCCTGGCCATCACCCGCCAGTTCGTGACCCTGATGGGCGGCGACATCAGCGTGCGCAGCACCGTGGGCCAGGGCTCGGTGTTCCGGCTGGAGCTGCCATTGCACGAGGCGCAGGCGTCCGATCTGCCGCAGCTTGCGCAGACCGAGCCCGGGCGTGTCATCGGCCTGCAGCCCGGCCAGACCCCTTGCCGTGTCCTCATCGTGGAAGACCAGCGCGACAACCAGGTGCTGCTGTCGAGCCTGCTCGACGCCGTGGGCCTGCCCTGGAAGCTGGCTGAGAACGGCCAGATGGCGGTCGAGCTGTTCCAGTCCTGGCAGCCCCACTTCATCTGGATGGACCACCGCATGCCCGTCATGGACGGCGAGGAAGCCACCCGACGCATCCGCCAGTTGCCCGGCGGGCAGCAGGTCAAGATCGTGGCCGTCACCGCTTCCGCCCTGCGCGAGCAGCGTGCCGAACTGCTCGCCGCCGGCATGGACGACTTCGTGCGCAAGCCCTACCGCGCCAGCGAAATCTACGACTGCATGGCCCGCCATCTGGGCTTGCGCTTTGTGCGCGAACACCAGGCCGCGGCGACCCTGGCGCTACCCCCCAGCCTGACGCCCGAAGCGCTCGCCACCTTGCCCGCCGCGCTGCGCGATGCCTTGGCAGCGGCGCTACAAAGTCTGGACAGCACCCGCATCGCCAGCGCCCTGGCCCAGGTCCGCACGCACAATACGGAGCTGGCCGACACCCTGGCGCCCTTGATCGACGGCTTCGATTACCCCACCATTTTGAAAGCGCTACAGACGCTGTCCCATGGCTGATCACGGACGTATCCTGGCGGTGGACGACACCCCCGCCTCCTTGAAACTGCTCACTGAGCTCCTCCAGGCCGAAGGCTACGACGTGCGCTCGGCCATCCAGGGCGAGCTGGCGCTGCAAGCGGCCCAGATCGACCCGCCTGAGCTCGTCCTGCTCGACATCCGCATGCCCGACTTGGACGGCTTTGAAGTCTGCCGTCGGCTCAAGGCGTCGCCCGCCACGGCCCACATCCCCGTCATCTTCGTCAGCGCCCTGACCGACACCGAAGACAAGGTGCGCGGCTTCGCGCTGGGCGCGGTCGACTTCGTGACCAAGCCCTACCAGCGCGAAGAGCTGCTGGCACGCGTGCGCACCCACCTCGAAGTCGTGCGTCTGCGCCACCACCTCGAGGACCAGGTCGAGCAACGCACCCACAAGTTGCGTGAAAGCCGCGAACAACTGCAAAAGACCTTGACCGACGTCATCACGGTGCTGGGCGCCACGGTCGAGGTGCGCGACCCCTACACAGCCGGCCACCAGAGGCGGGTCGCCCACCTGGCGGTGGCCATCGCCACCGAGCTGCAGATGTCGCCCGCGCAGATCGAAGGGCTGTACCTCGCCAGCGTCGTCCACGATTTCGGCAAGCTGCGCGTGCCGGCCGAGATCCTCAACAAGCCCGGGCGGCTCAACCCGATCGAGTACGGCCTGGTGCAGGAGCACGTCGGCATCGGCCGCGACATCTTGCAGACCATCGACTTTCCCTGGCCGATCGCCGAGACCGTGGGCCAGCACCACGAGCGGCTCGACGGCTCGGGCTACCCGCTGGGCCTGAAAGGCGAGGCCATCTGCCTGGAAGCGCGGGTGCTGGCAGTGGCCGACGTGGTCGAGGCGATGGTGTCGCACCGCCCCTACCGGCCCAGCCTGGGCCTGGATGCCGCCCTGGATGAGATCACCGCAGCCCGGGGCGCGCGCTACGACGCCCAGGCGGTCGATGCCTGCGTGCGCCTGTTCCTGGAGCAGGGCTATCGCCTTCCGGACTGAACGCGGACCGCTTTACTTCGTATTGGCAGCGTGCTAAAGTAGAGAGCTTCGCTTTGTAAAAGGCGAGGAATAGTTCTTTTCCTGAAAGGTCTCAACATGTACGCGGTCATAAAAACCGGTGGCAAGCAATACAAGGTTGCTGCTGGCGAAAAAATTAAAGTAGAACAGATTGCTGCGGAAGTTGGCCAAGAGATCGTGATCGACCAGGTTCTGGCAGTCGGCTCCGGCGCTGAACTCAAGGTTGGTACCCCTCTGGTGGCTGGCGCAACCGTCAAGGCAACTGTTGTTTCTCATGGTCGTCACGACAAGATCCGCATCTTCAAGATGCGTCGTCGTAAGCACTATCAGAAGCGCCAAGGTCACCGTCAGAACTTCACCGAGCTGGAAATCAGCGCCGTGAACGCCTGATCTCGCGCCTTCTTCGTCTAACCTCAGTCACCAAGGAGCAGATCCATGGCACAGAAAAAAGGCGGCGGTTCCACGCGGAACGGCCGTGACTCGCAACCCAAGATGCTGGGCGTGAAGGCCTTCGGCGGTCAAGTGATCTCCGCTGGTTCCATCATCGTCCGTCAACGCGGCACTCGCTTCCACGCTGGTACCAACGTCGGCACCGGCCGCGACCACACCCTGTTCGCGCTGGTCGATGGCACCGTGTCCTTCACCGTCAAGGGCGCGTTGAACCGCAAGACCGTGGTCATCACCCCGGTCTGATCGGTCTTTGGCAGCCCACGGGCCTGCTGAACCAAAGCCCCGGCTTGCCGGGGCTTTTGTGTTTGTCGCCCGTCCAGATTTTTTTGCCAGTGGCAGGGATAATCTCTGCCCTGGACTCACAAGGACACCCGTCTCATGAAATTCGTCGATGAAGCCACCATTGATGTGACCGCCGGCAACGGTGGCAGCGGATGCATCAGCTTCCGTCGCGAGAAATTCATCCCCTTCGGCGGCCCCAACGGGGGCGACGGCGGGCGAGGCGGGCACGTCTACGTGGTCGCTGACCGCAACATCAACACCCTGATCGACTACCGCTACGCCCGTCGCCACGAGGCGCGCAATGGCGAGCAAGGCCGAGGCTCTGACCAGTTCGGCGCGGCCGGCGAGGACATCGTCCTGCGCATGCCGGTGGGCACCATCATCCGCGACTTTGAAACCGGCGAAGTGATGATGGAGTTGCTCGAGCATGGCGAAAAGCGCCTGCTGGCCAAGGGTGGCGATGGCGGCTTCGGCAACCTGCACTACAAGACCTCGACCAACCGCGCCCCGCGCAAGAAGACGGTCGGCTGGCCTGGCGAGGCCTTCAAGCTCAAGCTCGAGTTGCGTGTGTTGGCCGACGTTGGCCTGCTGGGCATGCCCAACGCCGGCAAGTCCACCTTGATCGCGGCCATCTCGAACGCCCGTCCCAAGATCGCCGACTACCCCTTCACTACCTTGCACCCCAACCTGGGGGTGGTGCGCGTGGGACCGGAAAAGAGCTTCGTGGTCGCCGACATCCCCGGTCTGATCGAAGGCGCGTCGGAAGGCGCCGGCCTGGGTCACCTGTTCCTGCGCCACCTGCAGCGCACCCGCGTGCTGCTGCACGTCATCGACCTGGCGCCGTTCGACGATGCCGCCCCGGTGCAGCAGGCCCGCGCCATCGTCAACGAACTCAAGATCTACGACGAAGAGCTCTACAACAAGCCGCGCTGGCTGGTGCTCAACAAGCTCGACATGATCCCTGAGGCTGAGCGCGTCACCCGCGTGCTGGAGTTCGTGCGCCGCTACGGCTGGAAGGGCCCGGTCTTCCAGATCTCGGCCTTGACCCGCCAGGGCTGCGAGCAACTCGTGCAGACGATTTACCAGCACGTGGCCAGCATGCAAGAGCACCACGAAGAAGCCGACATCCGCTTCGACGTGGAAGCCAGCCTGCCGATGGCTTCTGACCTGATGGCCCGTGCTGGTCTGTCGTATGACGAGGAACTGGAGGCGTTGATCAAGCCCAAGTCGGGTGCTGCCCGCAAGGCCGCCGCCAAGAAGACGGCAGCCAAGAAAGCCCCGGCCAAGAAAGCTGCGGCCAAGCCTGCGCCTGCCAAGAAGGCCGCAGCGAAGAAAGCCGCTGTGAAGACGGCCGCCTCACCCGCCGCCAAGAAGACGGCGGCGAAGAAAGCTGTGGCGAAGAAGGTGGTTGCCAAGAAGGCTGTGAGCCAGGCTGCGGTGGCTCAACCCGTCGCCAAGAAGGCGGCGCTCAAAACCGCGGCCGTGAAGCCGGTGGCGGTGAAGAAGGCGGCCGCGCCCAAGGCGGCGCCGGCAAAGAAAGTGGCCGCCAAGAAGGTCGCAGTCAAGCCCGTTGCAGCCAAGAAAGCCGCCGTGAAGACCGTGGCCGCGAAAAAGGCGGTGGCCCAGAAGTCGGCGGCCACCAAGGCGCCCGCTAAAAAAGCAGCGCCCGTCAAAGCCCCCGCCAAGAAAGCCGTCGCCAAGAAGGCCGCGGTCAAAAAGGCCACCCGCTGAGTCCTGATTCCCATTCGTCCTGACCGAGCGCCTGCCCATGAACGATGTGTTGAAGAACGCCCGCCGCATTGTCGTCAAGGTGGGCTCCAGTCTGGTCACGAACGAGGGCAAGGGCGTGGACGCCGAGGCCATCGGCACCTGGTGCCGCCAGATGGCCGCCCTGGCGCAAGATGGCCGTGAGGTCATCATGGTCTCCAGCGGCGCCATCGCCGAGGGCATGAAGCGCCTGGGCTGGGCCACCCGCCCCAAGGAAATCCACGCCCTCCAGGCCGCTGCCGCCGTCGGCCAGATGGGCCTGGCGCAGATGTACGAAACCAAGCTGCGCGAGCATGGCATGGGCAGCGCCCAGGTGCTGCTCACGCACGCCGACTTGGCCGACCGCGAGCGTTACCTCAACGCCCGCTCCACCTTGCTGACCCTGCTGTCGCACCAGGTGGTGCCGGTCATCAACGAGAACGACACGGTCGTCACCGACGAAATCAAGTTTGGTGACAACGACACCCTGGGCGCGCTGGTCGCCAACCTGGTCGAAGCCGACGCCCTCGTCATCCTCACCGACCAGAAGGGTCTGTACAGCGCCGATCCGCGCAAGGACCCGAACGCCCGCTTCATCGATGTCTGCACCGCCGGCGACCCTGCGCTGGAGCAGATGGCTGGTGGCGCCGGTTCGCGCGTGGGCACCGGCGGCATGATCACCAAGGTGCTGGCCGCCAAGCGTGCGGCCGGCAGCGGCGCTTCCACCGTGATCGCCTGGGGCCGCGAGCCCGACGTGCTGGTGCGCCTGACCCAGGGCGAGGCCATCGGTTCGCTCTTCGTGGCCGACACCGCCAAGCTCACCGCCCGCAAGCAGTGGATGGCCGACCACCTGCAACTGCGTGGGGCCGTGGTCATCGACGACGGGGCCGTGACCGCGCTGCGCGACGAAGGCAAGAGCCTGCTGCCCATCGGCATGACCGAGGTGGAGGGCGAGTTTTTCCGCGGCGACGTCATCGCCGTGCGCAACAGCCAGGGCCAGGACGTGGCCCGTGGGCTGGCCAACTACGCCAGCAGCGAAGCGCGCTTGCTGGTGCGCAAGGCTTCGGCCGACATCGAGGCGGCACTGGGCTTCACCAACGAGCCCGAGATGATCCACCGCGACAACCTCGTGCTGGCCTGATCGGTCCAGCCCGCGAGAGGCGCCTGACGCGATCCCCTGAATGGGGAGGGAGGCGGGTTCACCCTGCATAGGGGCGTTCGGACGTCACGTGAGAATCAGTCCCGCGACTTATTTCACGTGTTCTGCCCCCGGAGACCCTCACCATGTCCCTCGCCACCCGCTTCTTCTTCCGCCCCCAATCCCTGGCGCTGGCCGCCGCCGCGCTGCTGTCGTCCGTGGCCGTGTCGGCCCATGCCAAGAACGTTGTCTGCGTCTGGGACGTGGCAGGCAAGTCCGGCGACGTCTACGCGGCCTCGACCGACTACGCCCTGGCCATGCAAAAGCATGGTGCTGACATGGAGCTCAAGGGCTACGTCGACGAGCGCGTGGCCATCGAGGACTTCCGTGCCGGGCAGTGTGACGCCGTGGTGGCCACCTCCTTCCGCACCCGCCAGTTCAATGGCGTCGCCGGCTCGATCGACAGCATCGGCTCGACCCTGGTGATCAAAAACGGCAAGGTCGACATCGACGCCGGCTATGAAGTGCTGCGCAAGGTCATCCAGGTGTTTGCAGCCCCGGCTGCTGGCAAGCTGATGGTGGATGGCAACTACGAAGTCGGTGGCATCTTCCCCTTGGGCGCGGCCTACCCCATCGTGCGTGACCGCAAGAACAACACCGTCGAGTCCCTGTCGGGCAAGAAGATCGCCGCCTTCGACTACGACAAGGCCCAGGGCATGATGATCCAGCGCATCGGCGCTCAGCCGGTGTCCGTGGACGTGACCAACATCGGCCCGAAGTTCAACAACGGCTTCCTCGACATGGTGACCTTGCCGGCCGTGGCCTACAAGCCTTTCGAGCTGCACAAGGGCATCGGCAAGACCGGCGGTATCGGCCGTCTGCCCATCGTGATCCCCACGGTGCAGATCATGCTCAACAAGAACAAGTTCCCCGCAGGTTTTGGCGAGAAATCGCGCCAGTTCTGGCTGGCCCAGTTCGACCGCGCGCTGAACATCGTCAATACCGCTGAAAAAGGCATCCCGGCCGCCACCTGGGAAGACTTCCCGGCCGAGAGCATCCCCAAGTACGCCGTGATGTACCGCGAGGCCCGTCTGGAAATCGCCAAGCAAGTCATCTATAACAAGACGACCCTGAACGTCATGAAGAAGGCTCGTTGCAGCG
>NZ_JAVEYN010000050.1:0-8934 GCF_034003525.1 Aquabacterium sp. | reverse complement strand
TGGCTCATGGCCACGGCCTGGAGCTTGAACTCCAGGCTATAGCGTTTGGTCTTTTGTGGTCCAGGTGTGCCCATGGCACGTATTCTCCGTTAGGTCAGAGTGTCCACAAAAGTCAGGCAAGGTTCGATTCGGCTTGAACGCATCGTTAGGCCGCTCCCTCTTGCCTAGGCTGCCTCTTCTGTCTACTCCTCGTCACGAGGTGCAACGCCACGTAGGTGGCGACTAGTGCGAGCAGAATCGACACGCAAAGAATGGCGAGGAGAAGCCACACCGGTGCGCCGTCAAACGCCCCTACGATGAGAGGCCCAGCCAGAGTTCCCGTCAGTGATCCTGTGAGTGCGAAGAGGAAGAACACTAGCGCCTGGCGAGGCGTCACTTTACGGCTATTAGTCATCGTGTTCTCCCGAAGCTGCTTGTAGGGCCTAACTGAAATTAGACAACCACACTCTGCCTGAGCGTGTTGTCGTCGAGACATCGTCCTTAGGAGGGGCGACAAGTACGCCTCCCAGCGGCACCATGTCGTTATGCGGATGTTTTCCCTGTCTGCTGATCTTCATTAGGCCGCCTAAATTTCCATGTCAGAACGCTTCAGTCCGTCAGCGCCAGCATACCCGCCAGCAGCAAGCCCGGGTCCGGCGTCCTCTGTACCCCCCTCAAGTCAGGGTCCCAAACTGCTCGACGCCTTGCGAAGCCAGTTGCGCGTCATGCATTACGCGTATCGCACCGAGGAAGCATACGTGGATTGGGTCAGGCGCTTCATCTTGTTTCACGGCAAAAAGCACCCACGCGATATGGGCCCTAAAGAGGTGGCCGATTTTCTGAGCCATTTGGCGGTGGCCCGTAACGTTTCTGCTTCTACCCAAAATCAAGCCAAGGCAGCGATACTCTTTCTGTATCGCCATGTCCTCGGCACCCAATTGCCGTGGGTGGATGACGTGGTCATCGCCAAGGTTCCACAGCGGCTGCCGGTGGTGCTGACCGCTCGAGAGGTTCGCAGTCTGCTGCACGAACTCAACGGTACGACCGCATTGGTCGCGTCACTGCTGTACGGAACAGGCATGCGCCTGATGGAGGGCCTGCGCTTGCGGGTGAAGGATATTGATTTCGAACGGCGCGAAATCGTGATCAGGGAGGGCAAAGGCAGCAAAGACCGTGTCACGGTGCTGCCGGAGAACCTGATTGAGCCGCTACAGCAGCGCTTGCGCAAAACCCAGCAAGTGCATCAGGCGGATCTCGATGCGGGACTTGGCGAGGTACACATGCCCGACGCCCTGCAGGTCAAGTATCCCAAAGCTGGGCGAGCTTGGGGATGGCAGTACGTGTTCCCCAGTCAAGCCCGCTCGGTGGACCCCAGGTCTGGGGTGATCCGGCGCCATCACCTGTCCGAGCAATCGGTGCAAAGGGCGATCTCTGGGGCTGCCAAGCGCGCAGGCATCCACAAGCCGTGCTCGCCGCATACATTGCGCCACAGTTTTGCGACGCACCTTCTGCAGGCCGGCTACGACATCCGTACAGTGCAGGAATTGCTCGGCCACGCGAACGTCGCCACCACCCAGATCTATACACACGTGTTGAACAAAGGCGGACGAGGGGTGCTCAGCCCCCTCGATCAACTTTGACCTTGGCCACACAAGTGCCTCAGGACACGGCCAGGGTACTCAGGCTCTCAACCAGGCAGTCTGCCTGGGCAGCAACGGAGGCGGGCAGGGGCTTGCGGCCACACATGACATCGTTCAGGTACGCGGCCGTTTCTGCGGCGCCGTGCCCGTACGGCAACTCCGGCAGATCAACCAGCACTCCTTCTTCCGGCGCACGACTCAAGGCAGCGTGGCGTTGGCCGTTCAAGAACACGTCAAACCGAGGTTGCCGCCGTGCGTCCGCCACCGGCTCGCCCTCGGTGCCGCGCATCAGCAGCGCATGGGCCTGTGCCAATTGCAGGTAGTCGGTCAGCGAGTGCGCGTATTCCGGGTGGGTGTGATTGACCACTTGCATACTGCGCACGCCCTGTGCTGCATGGGCGTCAAAAGGGTTCAAGAGTTTGGCCACGGTGTGGCCGGGGTTGCGCAAGCCAATCGTCCAGCGCACGGCCAGCAGCTTGGCCAAGGGCGCGCAAAGGTGGGCAATGTCCATGAAGGCGGGCTGTCCGGCTTGCCAGGCGCGTGCCAGGTCGTGGTCGCTGCTCACCCGTGGCAGGCGGGCCTGCTCGAACACCTCCGCCGTCGTCACCCGGGTCGGGTCTTTGGCGGGGCCGTGCACCAGCACGTTCACGCCACGTTGTGCCAGACTGGCCGCGAGCAAGGCGGTCAGGTTGGGCAGTTTGCGGGCGCCGTTGTAAGAGGGCAGCACGACGATGCCCCGGCCGCCCTGGACGGCGACCTGGCTGGCTTCTTCCAGCGGCAGGCAGCGTGCGTGGGTGGCTCGCATAAAGCCCTGCAGTTCTTGAGCGGTTTCGCCTTTGATGCGCATGGCCAGGCAAAACGCACCCACCTCCAGATCACTCACCTGGGCATCCAGAACTTGCCCCATCAGGTCCGCAGACTGGTCGGCATCCAGAGGGCGGGCGCCGTCTTTGCCTCGGCCAATGACTTTGATGTACGCTGCAATGCTCATGATGTCTCGGTCTGTGGAACCGAGGCATTATCTCGCGCCAGCTTGCGCAGGGTGGGCAAACACGAGCCACAGTTGGTGCCGCATTTCAGTTCGGCTTGCACCTGTGCGAGGCGCTCTGGCTCTTTGCCTTCGCAGCGCTGCAATGCCACGACGATGTCGGGTTCGCACACGTTGAAGCAGGTGCACACCTGTTTGCCTTTGGCGGCCATGGGCACCAAAGGCTCGCTGCCTGGGGCCAGCAGGTTGAGGCCGAACGCATCCACCCCTGCATGGTCTTGCAGCAAGGGCTTGAGCCAGGCTTCAGCCCGCGTGTCGCCTGCCAGCAAGAAGGCCTTCAGCATTCGGCCCTTGTGACCCGGCACAACCTCCACCGTGCGCATGTGGCCGTGTGTCCAGTCGCTGTAGCGCATCACCTGATCGCCCTGAATGCCCAATGCAAGCTCAATTTGCTGGATGGTGTCGATCGGTGGTGGCTCGGTATGCGCCGCGCGGAACAGCACGCCCACATGCTCATCGGGCTCTCGGCCAAAAGGCACGCAGGCGCCAAAGGCGAACGCCTGCATCCAGGGTTTCAGCCGCTCACGGGCCTGCATGGCCTGTGAGGCGGGTATCCAGGCCATGGCCACCAGTTGCCAGGGCAGGGCGGCTGCCTGTATCCGCACGGCCGCATGCTTCAATTCGGGCTGGCCAGATGAGGCACAGCGGGCGGGCGTGGTCAGCGCATTGACGCCGCCGCGCGGCCGCCCAGCGGCGTCCACGCCGCCCAGGTACTCGTTGCCCCAGTGCATGGCCATGAAGGCGTGACCGGCTTGTACGGCCTCGCTGGCCTGCGCAGGCACCACGATCTGACCGCGTCGCGATGTCACCAGCACCAGTTCGCCCGCTTTCAGGCCCAGCGCAGTCAGGTCTTGCGGATTCAGCTCGATGCCCGGTTCGCTGACATGCCCGAACAAGCGTCCCAGCGTGCCCGTGCGACTCATGCCGTGCCACTGGTCGCGCAGGCGGCCAGTGTTCAGACTGAAAGGGTAGTGGGCATCGGCGAGCTCGGCCGGCGCCGCATATGCCACGGCGGCGAACCGCGCACGGCCACTGAGTGTGGCAAAGCGGCCGTCGGTGTACAGGCGTGCCTGGCCGTGCGTCGCCTGGGCTCGCATGGGCCATTGCTGCGGCCCCACGGTCTCTAAAATCTCGTAGCTCAGTCCGGTGATGTCAAGGTCGCGGCCTGCTGTGGTGGCGCGGTGCTCCAGCCACACCGATTCCGCGCGCTCGTAGGGAAACAAGGTGGCCGTACCAGGCCGGTAGCGGGCCGTCTGCGCAGGCAAGCGGGTTTCCAGTTCCCGGCCAAAGGCCGCCAGAATCGCCCAATCGTGCCGTGCCTCGCCCAAAGGTGGGAGGGCCGCCCGCACCCGGCTGATGCGTCGCTCGCTGTTGGTGACGGTCCCGTCCTTCTCACCCCAGGTGGTGGCGGGCAGAAGCAGGTCGGCAAAGCCGCACGTGGCCGTGGTGGCAAAGGCTTCCTGCACCACCACATAGTCGCAGCGCGCGAGAGCCTCGCGCACCAGTTGCTGTTCCGGCAATGACTGCGCCGGGTTGGTACAGGCAATCCACAGCGCCTTGATTTCACCGCGTGCGGCGGCTTCGAACATGTCCACTGCATTCTTGCCAGGTGTGGCGGGCACCTCGCTCACACCCCACAGGGCCGCCACCTCGGCGCGGTCCTGTGCATTGCGCAAGTCCCGATGGGCGCTCAGCAAGTTGGCCATGCCGCCCACCTCGCGCCCGCCCATGGCATTGGGCTGGCCGGTCAAGGAGAACGGGCCCGCGCCCAGTCGGCCGATCTGTCCGGTGGCCAGATGCAGGTTGATCAGCGCCGCGTTCTTGTCGGTGCCTCGGCTGCTTTGGTTCAGCCCCTGGCAATACAGCGACAAGGTGGGGGTGAGGCCGCCGAACCAGCGGGCCGCCGTGATCAGGTCGGCCACCGGGATGCCGCACAAACGCGCCACCACCTCCGGCGTGTGGTCGCTCACCACAGCACGCAGCGCCTCAAAACCCTCGGTGTGGCGCTGAACATAGCCCAAGTCGACCAACCCTTCGGCCAACATCACGTGCAGCATCCCGTGAAACAGCGCCACATCGGTGCCGGGCTGAATCGGCAGGAACAAGTCGGCCATCTCCGCCGTTTCGGTGCGGCGAGGGTCCGCCACGATCAGCTTCATGTCCGGGTTGGCACGCCGCGCATCCTCAATGCGCCGAAACAGAATCGGGTGCGCATAGGCGGTATTTGACCCGACGATGAACAGCGTCTGTGCCAGAGCCAGGTCTTCGTAGCAGGCCGGCGGTGCGTCGCTGCCGAGCGTGGCTTTGTAGCCGGCGACCGCGCTGCTCATGCACAGGCGCGAGTTGGTATCGAGGTTGTTGGTGCCAATCAGCCCTTTGACGAGCTTGTTGAGCACGTAGTAGTCCTCGGTCAGCAACTGGCCGGAGCCATAGAAGCCCACCGCATCGGGGCCGTGCGTTCGAATGACCGAAGCAAACCGATCGGCCGCTTCACTCAGCGCCGCGTCCCAACTCACAGAGGAGGGTGCCTCACTCCGCTGCGCGCGACGCATGGGGCGCAGCAAGCGCGTTTGTTGCTGCACCGAGTCCGCAGCTGTCAGGTGCAGGGTGCTGCCCTTGGTGCACAGGCGACCAAAGTTGGCCGGATGATCAGGGTCGCCCTGCACACCGGTGATGCGCCCCTGCTGGGTTTCGATGAGCACGCCACAACCCGTGCCGCAATAGGGGCAGGTGGCGCGCGTGACTTGGGTCTGCGCTGCGGGGTGGTTCATGGCTTCACCCCGTGATCTGGCCGAACATCAGGCCGCTGCGGCGTGCCGCCACCGAAGCCCCGCTTTGGATCAGCTGAAAGTAGTCGCTGCCGTGGCGCGTGTCCCCATACATGCAGGCCCCCACCAGCTTGTCCTCTTTGAGCACCAGCTTCTTGTAGACCCGGGTCAACGGGTCAGACAGTACGATCGCCTCGGTGCCTGGCCCGCCCATGAAGTCGCCAGCCGAGAACAGCTCAATGCCCGTCACCTTCAGTTTGGTCGACAGCCGCGAGCCCGTGTAGCGGCCAATGCCATGCAGGGCCAGGTGGTTCGCGCACACCTTGCCCTGCTCGAACAGGGGGGCTACCAGCCCATAGGCCACCCCCCGGTGCGCAGCACATTCCCCCACGGCATAGACACGGGGGTCGGTCACCGTCTGCAGGGTGTCGCTCACAACAATGCCGCGCTCGCAGTGCAAGCCAGCCTGCTGCGCCACCGCCACATTCGGGCGCACGCCAGCGGCCACCACCACCAACTCGGCCGGGATCTCGCTGCCATCTTGAAAGCGCACGGCCTGCACGCGGCCATCGCCATCACCCACATAGGCCTGCGTCTGCGTGCGCAGCCGAAACGTCAGCCCGCGCTCCTCCAGCGAGGTCTGCAACAGTCGCGCCGCAGTTTCGTCGAGTTGTCGGTCCAGCAACCATGACCCCAGGTGCACCACCGTGACCTGCATGCCGCGCTGCATCAGCCCATTGGCCGCCTCCAGCCCCAGCAGGCCGCCGCCGATCACCACCGCGTGCGCGTGGCGGGCCGCGGCATCGATCATGTACTGCGTGTCGGCAATGTCCCGGTAACCGAGGACACCGTCGAGTTGCGTGCCGGGCAGCGGCGGCAAGAAGGGCGTGGAGCCGGTGGCCAGCAGCAGGCGGTCGTAGGGGGCCTGCGTGCCGTCGTCGGCCGTGACGATGCGGCGCGTGCGATCGATGGCGACCACCTTCTTGCCCAGATGCAAGGCGATGCCGTGCGAGGCATACCAGTCCAGCGGGTTGAGGACGATCTCGTCGAGCGTCTGCTCGCCGGCCAGCACAGGCGACAACAAAATACGGTTGTAGTTGGGATGGGGCTCGGCACCAAACACCGTGATCTCATACAGATCGGGCGCCACCTTCAGCAGCTCCTCCAGCGTGCGGACACCGGCCATGCCGTTGCCCACCATCACCAGCTTCATCTTCGTCATGCACAGGCTCCGTCAGCGAGTATGGATATCGTTGTCTGGAAGGCCAAGCATGAACCAGGCCAGCCTTGCGAACCCTTTCGGGGCAAAAAAAGCGTCACACAGGCAGGGAAGGGGCGCGCACGGGGCCGCGAGAGGCGCCGAGGATCGAGCACAATCACGCCAGTGAAACAGGAGATTGCATGAGCATCAAATCAGACCGCTGGATTCGCCGCATGGCGGAAGAACACGGCATGATCGAGCCCTTCGAACCCGGTCAGATCCGCGCCAATGCGCAAGGCGAAAAGATCGTCAGCTATGGCACCAGCAGCTACGGCTACGACATCCGCTGCGCCCCCGAGTTCAAGGTGTTCACCAACATCCACTCGACGGTGGTGGACCCCAAGAACTTCGACGAGAAGAGCTTTGTGGACATCAACAGCGATGTCTGCATCATCCCGCCCAACAGCTTCGCGCTGGCCCGCACGGTCGAGTACTTCCGCATTCCGCGCAATGTGCTGACCATCTGTCTGGGCAAGAGCACCTATGCGCGCTGCGGCATCATCGTCAACGTGACGCCGTTCGAGCCCGAATGGGAAGGCTACGTCACCCTCGAGTTCAGCAACACCACCCCCTTGCCCGCCAAGATCTACGCCGGTGAAGGCTGCGCCCAGGTGCTGTTTTTCGAGAGCGACGAGGTTTGCGAGACCAGTTATCGTGACCGAGGTGGCAAATACCAGGGTCAGACAGGCGTCACTTTGCCCAAGACATGACATGATCGTCACCAGACCGGCAGCGCCTGACACACGTGTGGGGTTACCGCCGGTCTTTTAGAATCTGACGCCAGGTGAAATCTGTTTTGCCTGTCCCGGATCCGCTCGGGCTCAAACAAAAAATTCCAGAAGGAAATCGCACGGGCAGCGCACTCACGGCCGAGTTTTCGGACTCATGGGAGGGGGTGAGCGCGCAGGATTGTTGACTGTTGTACCCCTTTTCATAGAGCTACACCCCCGATGCGCCGACCGCTCCAATCTCCCGCGTTGATCAACGCGTTCTACGACAGCCTGCGGCCCGAGCAGCGCGAAACCGCGCTGGCCATGCAGCGGGCCATCTTGTCGGTGGCCCCGCACCTGCGTCCCGAGGTCAAATGGGGCAACCTGTGCTTCATGAACGAGCACGACAACGTGATGGCGATCGCCTTGTTCAAGATGAACGCCCACCTGCAGATCTTCAACGGCGTCGCCCTGGTGCCCGAGTTTCCCGAGCTGGAAGGCGCGGGCAAGGGGATGCGCCACATCAAGTCTCGCTACCGGCAGCCGGTCAACGAGCAGCTGGTGCGCGAACTGACCCTGGCCAGTCTGCAGGCTGCCGCCACCGCGGCGCACCGAGCCAGTCACCGGTGGGGTTAATCGGGTCGGGCGCCACCGTCCTGCCCCTGCTTGTTAGCATGCCGTGATGCACACCTTGAACGCCGACCTCCACTGCCACTCGAATGTGTCGGACGGCACCCTGTCGCCCGAAGAGGTCGCGGCGCGTGCGCACCGCAATGGGGTGGCGCTGTGGTCCTTGACGGACCACGACGAGATCGGCGGCCAAGACCGTGCCCGTGACGCCGCCCACAGTCTGGGCATGAGCTACCTGACCGGCAGCGAAGTGTCGGTGACCTTTGCCGGCGAAACCGTGCACATCGTGGGCCTGGGTTTTGACGCCACCCACGCCGAGCTGACGCAAGGCCTGGCGGCCACCCGGGGCGGCCGCGAGCAACGCGCCCGCGCGATGGCGGCTGACCTGGAGCGGGTCGGCGTGCAGGGGGCGTTCGAGGGCGCCTTGAAGTACGTCGGCAACCCCGACCTCATTTCCCGCACCCATTTCGCCCGCTACATCGTTGAAATCGGCCTGTGCAAGGAACTGCCCGACGTCTTCAAGCGCTACCTCACCGAAGGCAAGCCCGGCTACGTCAAACACCAGTGGGCCAAGCTGAGCGATGCCGTGCGGTGGATCACCGAGGCGGGTGGCGTGGCCGTCATCGCCCACCCCGGGCGCTACGACCTCACGCCCAACGAAGAGTTCGCGCTGTTCACCGAGTTCAAGGCCCTGGGCGGACTCGGCGTGGAGGTGGTCACTGGGAGCCACACGGTGCCCGAGTATCAGAAGTACGCCGACCTGGCCTGTGAGCTTGACCTGCTGGCCTCGCGCGGTTCTGACTTCCACGATCCCAATGAGAGCCACACCGACCTGGGCACCTTGCCCGCCCTGCCCAAGCGCGTGACCCCGGTATGGGAGGCGCTGGCGCACCGCATC
>NZ_JAVEYN010000049.1:0-9983 GCF_034003525.1 Aquabacterium sp. | reverse complement strand
CCCCTATGGGGTCTCGGGCTCGCGCCTGACCGGACATGCCCTGATTGAAGGCAAGCGCCGCGGCGTGAAGTATGTGGTGGTGACCATGTGCATTGGCGGTGGCCAGGGTGCCGCCGGTCTGTTCGAAGTCTGCTGAGGACCGTCCCATGAGCGTGAAAGCATTGTTTGACCTGACGGGCCAGGTGGCCCTCATCACCGGCGGCTCGCGCGGCCTGGGCCTGCAGATGGCCGAGGCCCTGGGCGAGCTGGGCGCCAAGCTGGCGATCACCGCCCGCAAGGCCGACGAACTGGCCGAAGCCAAGGCCCACCTCGAAAGCCTGGGCTACGAGGTGCTGACCGTCGTCAACGACCTGCAAAAGATCGAGCAGATCCCGGCCATGGTGGACCAGGTCGTGAGCCACTACGGCACCATCGACATCCTGGTGAACAACGCCGGCGCCACCTGGGGCGCCAAGGCCGAGGAGTACCCGGACGAGGCCTGGCACAAGGTCATGGGCCTCAACGTCGATGCGCCCTTCTTCCTCTCGCGCGAGGTGGGCCGCCGCTGCATGATCCCTCAGGGCCGCGGCAACATCATCGTCACGGCTTCGGTGGCCGGTCTCAAGGGCACGCCCCCGGGCATGAACACCATCGCCTACAACACCTCCAAGGCCGCGGCCATCCACTTCGCCAAGACGCTGGCATCGGAATGGGGCCACTACGGCATCCGCGTCAACGCGATCTGCCCCGGCTTCTTCCCCACCAAGCTGGCCAATGGCCTGATCGACAAGCTGGGCGACGCCCTGGTCGCGCGCACACCGCTGCGCCGTCTGGGGGGTGACGAGGACCTCAAGGGCACGGTGGCCTTCCTGGCCTCCAACGCCTCGCGCCACATCACGGGCCAGGCCATCGTGGTCGATGGCGGCGCCAGCATCATCTGAGGACGGGATCACGCGATGAGCGCCCACACCGACAGCGCCTTTTCGGGCACCCGCCCTGTCTCGCCCCAGCATGCTTTTGACGAAGGCAAGCTGGCTGCCTACATCCGCGCCCATGTCGCCGACTTCAGCGGCGCGCTGCAGGTGGCGCAGTTCAAGGGCGGGCAGTCCAACCCGACTTTCCTGGTGCAGGCGGGCTCGCAGCAGTATGTGCTGCGCCGCAAGCCGCCCGGGGTGCTGCTGCCCTCGGCCCACGCCGTGGACCGCGAGTTCAAGGTCATCAGCGCGCTGGCCGGCACCGACGTGCCGGTGGCCAAGGCCCACGCCCTGTGCCAGGACCCCGAGGTCATCGGCACCGACTTCTACCTGATGGACTATGTGCAGGGTCGCATCTTCTGGGACCCCAAGCTGCCCGACGTGGCAGCACAGGACCGCCCGGCCCTGTACGACGAGCTCAACCGCGTGATCGCGGCGCTGCACCGCGTGGACTACCAGGCCGTGGGCCTGGGCGACTACGGCAAGCCCGGCGAGTACCTGGCCCGCCAGGTGGCCCGCTGGACCAAGCAGTACCGCGCGGCCGAGACCGAACGCATCGAAGCGGTCGAAAACCTGATCGAGTGGCTGCCTGCGCACCTACCGGCCGGCGACGAAACCGCCATCGTGCATGGCGACTACCGCTTCGACAACGTCATCTTCCACCCGACCGAGCCGCGCATCCTGGCCGTGCTGGACTGGGAGCTGTCCACCCTGGGTCACCCCCTGGTGGACTTCGCCTACCACTGCATGACCTGGCGCATGGACGGCTCGACCGGCCGCGGCCTGGGCGACCTGACGCCTGAGCAGATGGCTCAGATGATGATCCCGGCCGAGTCGGACTATGTGAAGCGCTACTGCGAGCGCACCGGCCGCGACGGCATCCCCGAGCGCGACTGGTCGTACTACATGGTCTTCAACCTCTTCCGCCTCACCGGCATCTTGCAAGGCGTGATGAAGCGCGCCCTGCAAGGCAACGCGTCCAGCGCCGAGGCGATTGCCACCGGCAAGCGCGCCAAGCCCCTGGCCGAGCAGGCCTGGCGCATGGTCGAACAGATGAAGCTGGCTTGAACACCAAGCCAGCGCCCCTCACTCCCCCACCTCATACCGGAGCCCCCTGATGGACTTTTCCTATTCCCCCAAAGTCATCGACCTGCAAAAGCGCCTGACGGCCTTCATGGACGAGCACATCTACCCGGCCGAAAGCGTGTACCACGATGAGGTGGAAGCCAACCGCGCGGCCGGCAACCCCTGGCAGACCACCAAGATCATGGAGGAGCTCAAGGCCAAGGCCCGTGCCGCTGATCTGTGGAATCTGTTCCTGCCCGAGTCGAAGTACGGCGCGGGCCTGACCAACCTGGAATACGCGCCCCTGTGCGAAATCATGGGCCGCTCCCACATTGCCCCCGAGGCCTTCAACTGCTCGGCCCCCGACACCGGCAACATGGAAACCCTGGTGCGCTACGCCACCGAGGCCCAGCAACAGGAATGGCTGCTGCCCTTGCTGGACGGCAAGATCCGCTCGGCCTTCGCGATGACCGAGCCCGGCGTGGCCTCGTCGGACGCCACCAACATCGAAGCCAGCATCGTGCGTGACGGCGACGACTACGTGATCAACGGCCGCAAGTGGTGGACCTCGGGGGCACCTGACCCACGCTGCGAGGTCCTGATCTTCATGGGCAAGACCGCGCCCGACCACCCCGACGCCCACAAGCGCCAGTCCATGATCCTGGTGCCGATGAAGACCCCCGGCGTGAAGATGGAGCGCGCCCTGCCGGTGTTCGGCTACGACCACGCCCCGCACGGCCACGGCGAAGTCAGCTTTGACAACGTGCGCGTGCCGGTGAGCAATGTGCTGCTGGGCGAGGGCCGTGGTTTCGAGATCGCCCAGGGTCGCCTGGGCCCGGGCCGCATCCACCACTGCATGCGCCTGATCGGCCTGGCCGAGCGCGCGCTGGAATTGATGTGCAAGCGTGCGCTGAGCCGCGTCGCCTTCCACCGTCCCATCGCCGACCAGGGCGTGACACGCGAGCGCATCGCCAACGCCCGCATCCTGATCGACCAGGCCCGCTTCCTGGTGCTCAACGCGGCCTACATGATGGACACCGTGGGCAACAAGGTCGCCAAGAAGGAAATCGCCATGATCAAGGTGGCCGCGCCCACCATGGCCTGCCAGGTGATCGACTGGGCCATGCAGGTGCATGGCGGCGGTGGCGTGTCTGACGACTTCCCCCTGGCCGCAGCCTATGCCAACGCCCGCACCCTGCGCTTTGCCGACGGCCCGGACGAAGTCCACCGCAACCAGATCGGCAAGATGGAGCTGGCCCGTTACCAGAAGAAGGCTTGAGGAGAGCGACGCACCATGTCTGACCGTCACTTCGCCCATTGGCCCAGCAACCTGCCGCGCCACCTGACCGTCCCTGCCACCAACCTGTACCGCAACGTCGAGTTCTCGGCAGCGCGCTACCCGGACAAGGCCGCGCTGATCTTCTACGACGGCATCACGACCTACCGTGAGTTCGACGACCAGATCCAGCGTCTGGCCGGCTTCCTGCAGCAGGACTGCGGCGTGGCCCGCGGCGACCGCGTGCTGCTCTACATGCAGAACAGCCCGCAGTTCGTCATCGCCTACTACGCCATCTTGCGCGCCGACGCCGTGGTGGTGCCGGTCAACCCGATGAACATGACCGAGGAGCTGCGCCACTATGTGAGCGACGCCGACGCCCGCGTCATCATCGCGCCGCAGGACCTGTACAAGCAGGTGCAGCCGCTGCTGGCCGAAGGACGGGCTCATGCCACGAGCCAGCCCGAGGCACCCGGTCTGCGTCACGCCATCGTGGCCGCGTACAGTGACTACCTGCCCGCCGAGACCGACCTGCGCGTGCCGGCCTTCGTGAGCGAGCCGCGCCTGGCCATCGGCGAGCCGGGCGTGGTGCTGTGGACCGATGCGATGGCCGCGAACCACCGCCCCGGCCCGCTGAGCACCGGCCCGGACGACCTGGCCGTGATGCCCTACACCTCGGGCACCACGGGTCACCCCAAGGGCTGCATGCACACGCACCGCAGCGTGATGTACAACACCGTGGCCGGCACGCAGTGGATCGGCACGCCGCTGGACGGGGTTTCGCTGGCGGTGCTGCCGCTGTTCCACGTGACAGGCATGCAAAACGGCATGAACGGCACGCTGTTCGTGGGCGCCACCATCTTGCTGCTGCCCCGCTGGGACCGCGATGCGGCCGCACAGCTGATCCAGCGCTACAAGGTGACGGGCACACAGATGATCGTGACCATGGTGGTGGACCTGCTGTCCAACCCGCGCCTGGCCGAATACGACCTCTCCAGCATCAAGCGCCTGAGCGGCGGTGGTGCGGCCATGCCCGAGGCGATTGCCACCAAGCTCAAGGAAGTCTGCAACCTGGACTACCTCGAAGGCTACGGCATGTCGGAGACCATCGCCCCCACGCACATCAACCCGCTGGAGCGGCCGATGAAGCAGTGCCTGGGCATCCCCATCTTCGATGTGGACGCGCGCGTGGTGGACCCGCTCACCTTTGCCGAACTGCCCCCGGGCGAAGTGGGCGAGATCATCGTGCACGGCCCGCAGGTCATGCAGGGCTACTGGAAGAACCCGGCGGCCACCGAGGCGGCCTTCGTCACGATCGATGGCAAGCGCTTCCTGCGCACGGGCGACCTGGCCCGCACCGACGAGCACGGCTACTTCTACATGGTCGACCGCCTCAAGCGCATGATCAATGCGTCGGGCTTCAAGGTGTGGCCGGCTGAAGTGGAAGCGCTGATGTACCACCACCCGGCCATCCAGGAGGTGTGCGTGATCGCGGCCAAGGACGAACGGCGTGGAGAAACCGTGAAGGCCGTCGTCGTGCTCAAGCCGGCCTTCCGCGGCCAAGTCACCGAGCAGGAAATCGTGGAATGGGCCCACGACCACATGGCCGCCTACAAGAGCCCCCGCATCGTCAGCTTTGCCGAATCCCTGCCCAAGTCGGCGGCGGGCAAGGTGATGTGGCGGGAGTTGCAGGCACAGGAATCCTGAGCGCGAGGCCGCGGGTTTTCATGAGCCCGGTATAACCACCCCGAAAATTTCAGACGCCACAAGAGTCATTGGTCAGACCCTGTGTCGAAAGAGACGATGCCGCTGCGCATCGAGAAACATGGAGCGCGGTGCGCGTGTTCCACGACTCTGAGAAACGCCTGCTGCAGGCAACTTACAGGAAACGACACATGAGGCATTTGATGAAGCTGGCCACGGCGGTGGCGTGCGGGGTGGTGTGCTGGAGTGGGGCGGCCAACGCGACCAATTGGTATCCCCTGCCGGTGACGGTGGCCGTCGACGGCGACGCCAGCCAGGTGGGCTATGTTCCGCTGAGCAAGGCGGCCAAGGCCTGGCCGCTGTGCGTGTCCTTCCCACACATGAAAGACCCCTTCTTCCTGGCCGCCAACTACGGCATGGTGGAAGAGGCCAAGCGCCTGGGCGTGAGTGCCCAGTTCCTGGACGCAGGCGGCTACACCGAGCTGAAGAACCAGATCACCCAGATCGAGAACTGCGTGGCCAGTGGCGCCAAGGCGGTGATCATGGTCGGCATTGCCGCCGACGGCATGAACAACCTGCTGACCGAACTCAAGAAAAAGAACATCCCGGTAGTGGACGCTTACAACGGCGTCAACTCCAAGGACACGGGCGTGCGCGTGCTGGACAGCCCGCGTGAGCTGGCCTTGCGCACCGGCCAGTACTTCGCCAAGAAGTTCCCGAAGGGCGGCAAGCCGGTGAAGGTGGCCCGGCCGGTGCGGGCTTTGTCGAGGCCTTCAACTCGGGCTTCCACAACGCGATCAAGGACAGCTCGGTGCAGGTGGTCGAGACCAAGTACGGTGACGTGGGCAAGGAAATCCAGGCCCGCCTGGTCGAGGACCTGCTGCAAACCCACAAGGACGTGGACTACCTCGTCGGCAACGCGCTGATGGTCGAAGCAGCCGTGCCCATCCTGCGTGCGCGCAACCTGCAAAACAAGGTCAAGCTGGTATCGGTGTACATGAGCCCCGGCGTGTACCAGGGCGTCAAAAGCAAGGCCATCGAGGCCTCAGGCAGCGGCCAGATCGTCCTGGCCGGCCGCATGATGGTGGACTCGGCCGTGCGCCTGCTGGAGAACAAGGTGGAGCACCGCAATGTGTACACCATCGGCCGCGTTTACAACCAGGACGACATCCAGAAGCTGGACGTGAACACCGTGCTCGCCCCCGGTGGCTTCAAGCCCATCTTCAAGTTCACCCCCTGAGTCTGCCCTGCGATGGAGGCTTGCCCCAGGCTGGGGCAAGCCCTCTGCTTCCATGAACCCGATCCTGGCTTCCAAACTGGACTTCCGGCGCCTGCAGATGCTGGTGGCGCTGGACGAGACACGCAGCGTGAGCAAGGTGGCCGACCTGCTGCACGTGAGCCAGCCCGCGATTTCCAAGGTGCTCATCGCCCTGGAGGCCGAGCTGGGTGTGACCTTGTTCACACGCACCCTCAACGGGATGGCGCCGACACCACCAGGTGCGACGCTGATCCACCATGCCCGCTTGATCCTGGGGGACCTCCAGCACGCCCACCAAGACCTGCAGGACGTCCGAGCCGGTCGGGTCGCCCGCTTGTCCCTGGGCGTCTTGCCCATTGCCGCGCCCACCCTGCTGCCGGGCTTCATCCAGCGCTTGGCGGCTCAGTCGGTGTCCGTCTCCATTGAGGTGCAGGAGGACAACATGGCCTCGCTGCTGCCCAAGCTGCGCGCCGGTGACATCGACTTCCTGATCGGCAACCTGCCCAAACAGAGCCTGAACCACGCGTTCGGCCAGCAGTTTCTGTACGAAGACCGGCTGTGCTGTGTGGCGCGCCGAGGGCACCCCCTCTTCCTGCACCGCCAGCATCGCTGGGAGCAGATCGGCCGCTACCCCTTGCTGCTGCCACCGCCCACGGCCTACACACGCCCCGAGCTGGACGCATTCCTGGCACGCAAAGGCATGGTCATCCCACGTCGGCATGTCGAATCGTTTTCCACCCTGACCAACATCGGGGTCCTGCGGCGCACCGATGCCATCGCCATCGTCACCCGCGAGGTGGCCCGCCACTTTGCCGGGCAGGGTTTGCTGGCCCCCTTGCAGGTCCGCATGCCACCGATCGCGGTACAGGTGGGCCTGGTGTGGATGGCCCAACGCCACAAGGAAAGCACCCGCGACAACGTGTGCCGGCTGTTTGGCGAGGTGGCCGCCACCATCGTGGCCGCCCAGCAAGGCACCTTGGCGACTCAGGCCTTCGAAGGCGCCTGAGCCGTGCCCACGGCAGGCTCGGGCGCCTCGGCCGGGTAGCTCTGGAAGACCATCCAGCACCCGATCGACAGGATCACCCCCACCATCACGCCCACCGCCAACAGCAGGTCACTGCCGAACAGCGCCGGGGCCACCGAGCCCGAGATGATGGCGAACACCAGCATCTGCACAAAGTTCTGCAGCGAGGCGGCCAGGCCGCGGAACTGCGGCAGCAGCCCTTGCGTCATCACCGACATGCCCGGCATCGCCAGGGCCATGCCGAAGGTGAGCGCAAAGATGGGAATGACCGCCCACGGGATGCTGGCGGCGAACAGCGCGCTGTACGCCAGGTTGCCACACGCGGCCAGCGTCATGATGGTCAGGCCCAGGCGCACGGTGGTGGTCATCGGCAGCTGGTGGGCCAGGCGTCCACCCACGCCCGAGCCCACCACCATGCCACCGATCATCGGCACGAACAGCCAGGCAAAGGCGGTTTCGTGCAGCTTCAACACCACGATCACGAAATTGGCGGCCGACGACACATACAGCGCCAGTCCGCTGAAAGCGAAGGCAATGGCCAGCACACCCCACATGTAGCGACGGTGGGTCATGGCGTGCAGATAGTTGCGCACAATGGGCTGGAGTTCGAAGGGGTGGCGCTCCTCGCGCTGGAGGCTCTCGGGCAAGCCCACCAGGGTCATGACCAGCAGCAAGGCCCCGATGCCGGCCAGGAACACGAAGTTGGACTGCCAGCCCACGTACACATTCAGGTAGCCCCCGATCACCGGGGCAATGGCTGGCGCAATGCCGAACACCATCATGATGTTGGACAGCATGCGCTGGGCGGTCGCGCCATGAAAGAGGTCGCGCACCACCGCCTGCCCCACCACCATGCCGGCGCCGCCGCTCAAGCCTTGCAGCACGCGGCACACCAGCAGCACCTCGAAGCTCGGCGCTACGGCCGCGCCCAGCGAGGACAGGCCGAACACCGACAAGGCGCTCAAGATGATGGGGCGGCGCCCGAAGGAGTCGGACAAGGTGCCGTAGAACAGCATCATGAACGCGTAGCCGAACAGGTACACGCTCAGCGTTTGCTGCATGGCCAGCTCGCTCACCGCGTAGTGCGCGGCCATGTCTGGGAAGGCCGGCAGGTAGGTGTCGGTGGCGAAGGGCCCCACCATGGCCAGGCCACCCAAGACGATGGAAAGCGTGCGCGTGTTCAAACCAACCCTTTCAGAGCGCCGAGCCGTGCACGCGTCCCCCGCGCCACGTCGACTGCGCCGCAGTGTCCTACGCGCGCGCGGGTCTGCCGAATGAATAATCGAGCGGGCTTTTCACGCGGTTTGTTATATGCGGGTTTGCCTGTGCCGACGCATTCGGCATCGCGGACACCCGTCAGCGGCCCAGCCATTGCGCCAGCACTTCCTCGGTGTGCTGGCCCAGCAGCGGCGGAGCGCTCCGATAGCTCACCGGGGTGGCCGACAGGCGGATCGGGTTGGCAACCGTCGTTACCTCGGACGCCACCGGGTGCGGCAGGCTCACGGCCAGGCCGCGCGCCACCACTTGCGGATCGGCGAACACCTCGTCCACGGTGTTGACCGGCCCGCACGGCACGCCCGCGGCTTCCATCTGCGCAATCCAGTCCTGGGTGGTGCGTGCCCGGGTGGCCTCGCTGAGCAACGCGACCAAAGGCTGGCGGTGGGCCACGCGCGCGGCATTGCTCGCAAACCGGCTGTCCTCGGCCCATTCGGGATGGCCCAGGGTCTGGCACAGGCGCGCAAACTGCGTGTCATTGCCCACGGCGATGATCATGTGGCCATCGTGGGTCGGAAAGTCCTGATAAGGCACGATGTTGGGGTGGGCATTGCCCATGCGCTGCGGCACCACGCCGCCGATCAGGTAGTTGGTGGTCTGGTTGGCCAGCGAGGCCACCTGCACATCCAGCAAGGCCAGGTCCACATGCTGCCCGCACCCCGAGCGCTCGCGGTGCGCCAGGGCCGCCAGGATGCCCACCGTGGCGTACATCCCCGTCATCACATCGGTGAGCGCCACACCGACCTTCATCGGCCCGCCGCCCGCCTCGGCATCCGGGCGCCCGGTGACGCTCATCAAGCCCCCCATGCCCTGGATCAGGAAGTCGTAGCCCGGCCGCTTGGCATACGGCCCTGTCTGGCCAAAGCCGCTGATGGAGCAGTAGATCAGGCGCGGGTTGACCGCCTTCAGGCTTTCGTAGTCCAGCCCATACTGGGCCAGGCCCCCCACCTTGAAGTTCTCCAGCAGCACGTCAGCCTGCGCGGCCAGGTCACGGATGAGTTGCTGCCCCTCGGCGCTGGACAGGTCGGCCAGCACCGAGCGCTTGTTGCGGTTGGCGCACATGAAGTAGGCGGCATCGCGGGTGTCGGCCCCGTCGTGCCCCTTCAGCCAGGGCGGCCCCCAGTGGCGCGTGTCGTCGCCCTGCTCAGGGCGCTCGATCTTGACGACGTCGGCCCCCAGGTCGGCGAGCAACTGGCCTGCCCAGGGCCCTGCCAGCACGCGCGAGAGGTCAAGGACACGCAGGCCTTCCAAGGCCCCGGGGGTGACAGAGGTCAGCATGGGTGGCTCCAGGTCAGAAGGCCGCCGAGCCGGTGATCGCACGGCCCAGGATCAGGGCGTGGATGTCGTGCGTGCCTTCGTAGGTGTTGACCACTTCGAGGTTGACCAGGTGACGGGCCACGCCGAACTCGTCGGAGATGCCGTTGCCAC
>NZ_JAVEYN010000048.1:0-11865 GCF_034003525.1 Aquabacterium sp. | reverse complement strand
GGCAGGGGCACCTCGTGCAACTCGGGGGCAATGTCCATCTGCACCTGAAGCCGACGCCCCATGCGCACCTGCATCAAGGCCAGATAGTCCTGGGCGTGTGTCATCTCCTCGCGCAGTGTGACCGAGCCAGCACGGCTCGCGCTCAGTGTGGCACGCAGGTAATCGATCAGGTGCGCCAGCATGTCTTGCGCGGCGGCGGGTTGGGTGTCGATCAAGGCGTGCAGGTTGGCCAGGGTGTTGAACAGCATGTGCGGCTCCAGTTGAGCCTGCAAACGTTGCAACTGGGCCTGGGCGTGTAGACGCTGGCTCTGTTCGGCGCGCTGCCGCAGCATCTGGGCCCGCACCCGAAACAGGTCCACCACGAAGATCACCAGCATCGAAAAGCCATGAAAGATCATCGCGATGAGCAGTGTGGCCGGTGCGGTCGGGTCTGCCGGCATGCCGGGTGTGCCCCGCATGTAGAGCGTCCACAGCCCATGGGACAAGGGGGCGCTGATCAGGAACACGACCAGGGCCAGGGTCAGCATGAGCGGGCGCGGGAGCAGGGCGTACATGCCCTCTTGCGCATGGCGCTGCCGTGCCGCGTCACTCTGACGCCAGCAACGGCTGGCCAGTCCGTACCACAGCGGGGCGGCCACCGCCAGGGTCGTCAACGCGCCAATCACGTTGGCAACCAGGTAATGCACGAACGACAGCGGCGGCGCGCTGTGCGCCGGGTTGGCCATCTCCAGCGCCTTGAAAAAGGTGGCGAAGGCCAGGGCCCAGAAGGGCTGCAGGCTCAACAAACGGCGCACATGCGGCCACAGCAGCACCTGCGGTGGCGTCACCAATCGATCTCCGCACGCGTGGCGCACTCGGGGGCCTGCGCATGCACGCTGCAGCGCACGCGCTTCATGAAGCGCAACCCTTGTTTGTCATAAAAGCCCCGTTTCCCCAGTTCCACGCGCAGATTGTGCTGCGCGGTCACGAAGGCCACCGCCTCCTCCGGCTTCAAATCCACCCATATCTGGGGTGGGATGTCGGCTTCGGCCTTGCGCACTGCGGTCAGCACGGCATCGTGCTGGCTCAGCCAGTAAGTGCGCGACGCTGCCCCGAACCCTTCAGGAAAATGCGATCGCTGAATGACCAGTTGCAAGGTGGTGAAGCCCAGGGGCAGCCGCGAGATGCCGCCCTGGGTGCCCACACCCTTGTTGATCTCCATGGGCAGATAGGCCATGGCGGGCGAGAAGATCACGTCCAGCCCGCCGTTGTTGAACTTGGTGACGAAGTTGCGCAGGTCGGCTGACACGGGCTGGGCGCCGATCATGTTGATCAGGTGGGCCTGCACCTTGTCATGGTCAAAGGCCGGCATGCGGGCGCCCGCAAAGCCACGTGCAAACAGGGTCCGGTCGCGCACCATGGTGTAAAGCGCGCCAGTGCTGATGACGCCGGCGATCTCGAAACCGTCCTGCACATTGAGCTTCGCTGCCCCGGGCGATGCCAGCACCTGCACCGCCTTGTGGACCACGGCATAACTGGCGTTCAGGTCCACTCGCCCATCCTTGATGATCGTGGCGGCTCCCCCATGGTCCATGGCCGCGGTGACCGCGTTGTAAGGCTTCGTCCGCAAGGACGTGGCCAGCAAGCCCTGGCATTGCCCGACGCGGAAATCGTCGGCCGCGATGCGCTCGTCAGAATAGGCCCGGACGGCGATGTCGGCCCCATGCTTTTGCATCGCCAGGGCATACGTCTTGGCACCATCGAACACCTGGCCCGCAGCGCCCAGAGGGTCCCAGACGCAAATGGTGGGCGCAGCCTGCGCACCCACGCTCCACATCGCCACCAGCGGGGCGAGCCATCCGGCTCCGGTCAAGCGGCGCAGCAAAGACAAAGGCATGGGGTATCTCGGTGAGAGGTGAGGGAAAGGAGGCAATCTAGCGAACTTCCCATCCGCTTCACAGAGGGTTGCGACCAAGTGTCGTGAGCCGTCGTGAACCGTCTGGGGCCTGGCGTGGGCGAAAAAAAAGAGAACCCGAATGGGTTCTCTTTCTGGAGGCGCTGCAGGGGGGCGATCAGGCCAGCTTGCCGTGGCAGTTCTTGTACTTTTGGCCACTGCCGCACGGGCAGGGGTCGTTGCGGCCCACGCGGGGCACTTCACCTGCGACGGTGGCAAGATCGGTTTCAGTGGCCACGCTGCCATCCTCATTCGGGTGGGTGTATGTCACGTTGCTCAGCTGCTCGCCCTGCTGCTCAATGGCCTGGGCGGCCAGCGCAGCTTCTTCCTGGGTCTGGATGCGCACCGTCAGCAGCGTGCGGGTCACGTCCATCTTGACCACGGCCAGCAGCTGACCAAACAGCTCGAAGGCCTCGCGCTTGTACTCCTGCTTCGGGTTCTTCTGGGCGTAGCCGCGCAGGTGGATGCCCTGGCGCAGGTAGTCCAGCGCCGACAGGTGTTCACGCCAGTGGCTGTCAATGGATTGCAGCAGCACCATGCGCTCGTAGCCGGCAAACTGCTCCTTGCCCACGATGGCCACCTTGGCCTCGTAAGCCTGGTTGCCCGCTTCCAGCACGCGGTTCAGCACATCCTCGTCTTCCACCGAGGTGGCGCCTTCCACCCACTTCACCAGGTCCACATTGACCTGCCACTCTTCGGCCAGCACCTTTTCCAGCGAGACCAGGTCCCACTGCTCTTCCAGGCTGTTGGCCGGCACGAAAGTGCGCACCACGTCGCTGAGGGCACCCTTGCGCAGGTTGGCAATGGATTCGGCCACGTCCACCGTTTCCAGAATCTCGTTGCGCTGCTGGTAGATGACCTTGCGCTGGTCGTTCGACACGTCGTCGTACTCCAGCAGCTGCTTGCGCATGTCGAAGTTGTGGCCTTCGACCTTGCGCTGCGCGCTCTCGATGCTGCGGCTCACGATGCCGGCTTCGATGGCCTCACCCTCGGGCATCTTCAGGCGATCCATGATGGCGCGCACACGGTCGCCCGCGAAGATGCGCATCAGCGGGTCGTCCAGCGACAGGTAGAAGCGCGAGGAACCGGGGTCGCCCTGGCGACCGGCACGGCCACGCAGCTGGTTGTCGATGCGGCGCGATTCATGGCGCTCGGTGGCGATGATGCGCAGGCCGCCCAGCTCCTTGACCTTGGCGTTCAGCTCAGCCTGTTCTTTCTTCAGGGCTTCGATCTTGGCGGCCTTGGCGGCTTCGTCCAGCGAGGCATCAGCCTCGATGTTCTGAATGTCTTTTTCAACGTTGCCACCCAGCACGATGTCGGTGCCGCGACCGGCCATGTTGGTGGCGATCGTGATCATGCCGGGGCGACCGGCCTGGGCCACGATGTCGGCTTCACGGGCGTGCTGCTTGGCGTTCAGCACCTGGTGCGGCAGGCCTTCGCGGGTCAGCAACTGGGCGATCAGCTCGGAGTTCTCGATCGAGGTGGTGCCCACCAGCACGGGCTGGCCGCGCTCGTGACATTCCTTGATGTCGGCAGCGATCGCGTTGTACTTTTCTTTGGCGGTCTTGTAGACCAGGTCCAGTTGGTCCTTGCGGGCCAGCACGCGGTTGGGCGGGATCACCACGGTTTCCAGGCCGTAGATGGACTGGAACTCGAACGCTTCCGTGTCGGCCGTGCCGGTCATGCCGGCCAGCTTCTTGTACATGCGGAAGTAGTTCTGGAAGGTGATCGAGGCCAGGGTCTGGTTCTCGGCCTGGATGTGCACGCCTTCCTTGGCTTCCACAGCTTGGTGCAGGCCATCCGACCAGCGACGGCCCGACATCAGGCGGCCGGTGAACTCGTCCACGATGATGACTTCACCGTTCTGCACCACGTAATGCTGGTCTTTGTTGAACAGGTGGTGGGCACGCAGCGCGGCGTACAGGTGGTGCATCAGGGTGATGTTGGCCGCGTCGTACAGGCTGGCGCCTTCCACCAGCAGGCCCGCTTCGGCCAGCAGGCGCTCGGCGTTTTCGTGGCCGGCTTCGGTCAGGAAGACCTGACGCGACTTTTCGTCGGCGGTGAAGTCTCCGGGTTCGATCACGCCCTCGCCGGTGCGCGGGTCGGCTTCGCCAATCTGCTTCTTGAGGTGCGGCACCACGCTGTTGATGCGCACATACATCTCGGTGTGGTCTTCGGCTTGGCCGGAGATGATCAGCGGGGTGCGGGCCTCGTCGATCAGGATCGAGTCCACTTCGTCAACGATGGCGTAGTTCAGCGGACGCTGCACGCGGTCAGCCACCTCGTACACCATGTTGTCACGCAGGTAGTCGAAGCCGTACTCGTTGTTGGTGCCGTAGGTGATGTCGGCGTTGTAGGCGGCCTGCTTGTCTTCACGGGGCATCTGGGGCAGGTTGATGCCCACGCTCAGGCCCAGGAAGTTGTAGAGCTTGCCCATCCACTCCGCGTCGCGGCGTGCCAGGTAGTCGTTGACGGTGACCAAGTGCACGCCCTGGCCGGTCAGGGCATTGAGGTAGACGGGCAGGGTGGCGGTCAGGGTCTTGCCTTCGCCGGTGCGCATTTCGGCGATCTTGCCGTTGTGCAGGGCCATGCCGCCCAGCAGCTGCACATCGAAGTGGCGCATCTTGAAGACACGCTTGGAGCCTTCGCGCACCACGGCAAAGGCTTCGGGCAGCAGGGCATCGAGCGATTCGCCTTTGGCCACACGTTGCTTGAATTCTTCGGTCTTGGCGCGCAGCTGGTCGTCGCTCAAGGCTTCGAAGGTGGGCTCCAGCGCGTTGATCTTGGTCACCGTGCGCCGGTATTCCTTCAGCAGGCGTTCGTTACGGCTACCAAAAATCGAGGTAAGAAGCTTGGGCAACATGGAGCAATCAATCCAATCGGTCGGTGTGTCAGCCACGTGGCTGACGCTTGGTTTCTGGAGATACTTTCCCCAGTCCACCAAAGCGAAAAAGTGTAGCACCCAGGGCTGGTGCTTTCTCCGCCGGGGCAGAGTGCTTGCCCGGGGGCTCGGCCCGCCTCATTCGGGGGTGCCTTCCGGGAGATTGGGCAGGCGCACGCGTGGCGCCACGCACGCGGTCAAGGCACACAGCAGCGCCATCGCCACCACCACCACGGCCCCCGAAGGCCAGTCGAGCATCGCCGACACGCACAACCCCAAGGTGTAGGCCAGGGCGCCCGCGCCCCAGGCCAGGGGCAACTGCCAGCGCCGCGGGGCTTGTCGCACGGCCAGGGCGGGCATGATCAGGCTGCTGAACACCAGGTACACCCCCACCAGTTGCACCGACGCCGTCACGGCCACGGCAAACAAGAGATAGAAGCCCGCCTGGCCCAACCAACGCTGGGCCCCGAACCACACGGCCAGCACGCTCGCCGACAAGGCGGCCACGCCCCACAACTGGTCAGGCGTCACCCACAGAATCTGCCCCACCAGCAGATCTTTCAGGTGCTCGCCGCCGTGCGGGTTGCCCGCCAGCAGCAAGATGCCCACCGACGAGGCCAGCACAAACAGGGCGCCAATCAAGGCCTCCTGAATGTCTGGCCAGCGCCGCTCCATCCAGGTCAGCAAAACGGCGCCCAGCAAGGCGGTGCCCACGGCCGCCCCTTGCACGGCCCAGGCGTTGTCGGACCAGCCCAGGGTGCCGGCCGCGATCACGCCCAGTCCGGCAATCTGAGCAATGGCCAGGTCGATGAAGACAATACCCTTGCGCAGCACACGTTGGCCCAGGGGCACATGCGTGCTCAGCACGAGCAAACCGGCCACCAGGGCCGGGCCGACGATGGACCAGTCCACCGGATGCCAGTGCGAAGGCGAGATCGCGTCCAGACTCATGGGTTTGCTTTCGTCATGGACCGGTTCAGCGGGTGGCCGCCATCAGGCGGGCCACGGTGTCATCGAACAGGCCGAACAGGTCTTTGGCGCGTTCGCTGCCGCCCACGGTGAAGGGCAGCACCACCACGGGCAGCTTGGTGCGCTCTGCCAACCACTGGGTACTTCGCCCGTCGTTGTACGCCGCACGGATCACCATCTTGGCTGGCTGCTGCTGCAGCTGCTTGACCACCCCTGACAGGTGTGAGCTGGACGGCTCGATGCCAGGCTTGGGCTCCAGCGCCGCCACCTGCTTGAGCCCCAGCCAGTTTTCCAGATACGGGAAGCCCTGGTGTTGCACCACGATGGGCGTGCCCTTCAGGGGCGCGGCCTCCTGGCTCCATCGCTGCAACGCCATGCCCCAGCGCCGGTTGAAGTCCGCCAGCCGCGCCTCGTAGGTGCGTGCTTGCGCAGGGTCGACCTGGCTCAACCGGTGCGCCAGTGTCACCGCCACCAGGCCGATGTTGCGTGGGTCGGTCTGGATGTGGGGGTTGCCCTCGGCGTGCACATCGCCCTCGGCACGGTCCAGTCGCGTCGGTACGTCCAGCATCCGCACCGAGGCCGCAGCTTCAAAGTAGCCGGGCCGTCCGGGCTGCACCTTGGGGTTGCCAGCCTGGCGCAAGAGCATGGGCAGCCAGGCCACTTCCAGTTCGGCCCCGGTGCACACCACCAAGTCGGCATTGCGCACGGCAGCGATCAGGCTGGGCTTGGCCTGCACCAGGTGGGGGTCTTGCAAGGCGTGGGTGGCGGTGTACACGCTGGCCTGGTCGCCGGCCAGTTCACGCGTCAACGCGGCCCACTCTGGCTCGCAGGCAAACACGTTCAGGGCATGGGCGGGCGTGGCGCAGGCGAGCAAGGCGGGCAGCACCGCCCACCCTGCCTGCTTCCATTGGGGGAAATTCATACGCATGGTGGGCTCCGGTCAGAAGGCGTGCGCGCCGTGGGCGCCCAGGCTCATCTGGTACTGCAGATAAATCTGCGTGTCCTTCACGCCTTGGCGGGCCTGGTCGTTGTTGAGCTGGATGCGCCAGCGCTGGAACTCGCTGGGTGACCAGTCCAGCATCAGGCTGGTGCGCTTGGGGTTGTAGCCCGGTTCGGCCATTTCATGCCCGGCGTAGTGCGTGGCAATGCCGTCCCCCAGGCGCAGCGAGCCGCTGTCCAGGCGGTCGTGCCGCAGGCCCACGCGCCACTGTGGCATGAACTGGTACACGCCCTGCACATACCAGCCCGATTGGCGGCTGCGGTAGGTGTCCTCATGTGCATGATCGTCGTGCGGCACGCTGGCCGAGCCCGCATCCTGGCGCCAGAAGTACTCACCCTGCAAGGTGAGGTTGGTGCGCTTGGCATTGCCGTTGGGCGCCCACTTCCACACGCCATCGAGCACCCACAGGCGGCTGGTGCCGCTGAAGCTGGCTTCGGCGTGGTCTGCATCGGCTTCATGGCCGTGGTCGTGCGCCAGTCCCCACGCGCGGTCTTGTGCCTTGGTGCGCAGCCACGAAGCACCCAGGCGCCAGCTGTGACTGTTGCCCACATCGCCGCCGGTGCGGGCTGACAGCAAGGCCGCGCCCAAGCCGTTGCCTTCCCGATCTGAGCCGGGGTATGCGCTGCCATTGCCAAACTCGGCTCCCAGCTCGATGTACTGCGTGGTCGGCAGCACCCACTTCAGCTGAGCCCCCTCTTGCTTGTACTGGCCGCCCAGGAAGGCCTGGTGCGCCAAGGGCAGGTCCACAAAGCTCCAGGTGTGGGAGTGTTGCTCGTTCTGGTAACCCAGGGCGCCATAGAAGCGCCCGCCCTTGAGCGTCAGCCCATAGGGCAGAGCGGTCGATTGCACAAAGGCCTCTTCCACCTCGACCTCGTTGTCACCGTCCAGGCCCAGAGTCAGCGCGCCATAGGCCAGGTTGTCCACATTGGCGCTGAAGGTGATCTCCGATTCACCGAGGCTGAAGCCCCGCTTGCCGGGGCCCATGCCGTGGCCGTCGCCACCCAGGTTGAAGCCACTCAGCTCCCAGCTTTCCGGGTCTTTCGACAGGTTGGCATAGGTGCCGGTCAGGATCATGCCGATGGCGGGGTTGAAGGCGCTGTTGCCCTTGCGGGAGGCGCTAGGCGCTGCGGCTTGCGTTGCGATGGGGGCGGCGGGCATTGCCGTCGCGGTTGGTGTGGTGGCTGCCGAGGCAGCGGGCACTGTGCCTGGTGCGCCTGTGGCCTGCTGCGCTTGGTTCAAGCGGGTTTCCAGTGCTTGCAAACGCTGTTCGTATTGCTGACGCAGGTCTTGCAACTGGTTGCGCAATTGCTGCAACTCGGCCTCGCTGGTGTTGGCGTGAGCGGGCAGGGCGGAAAACAGGGCGGCGGCAATCGCGCCCATCACGGGGGTGTACTTCAACATGGTGAGTCTGTCTGACAAATCAAAATGCGGCGCAACGACCAGGCCGGCGTACCGTGTTCACACGGGCTGCGGCATGGCGAAGGCCAAACAGCCCCAGCAAGGCGTGGGGCCGGCGAAACATCTCAAACAGACAGATCAGGTGGGGCGCGTGACCAATAGCCCCGCTCCATGGGCACACTGCGCACAGTTGGCGCGGCGACGCTGACCAGCGCATGGCGCGCTGGGTTCAGAAGCAGGGCTGGGGGCGTGGAAGCCAGGGCGGCCTGCGCACCGTGGTGGCTCAGGCATTCCTGGCACAGCACGTGGGCGGCCTGGTTGGCATCTTCCAGCGCGTGTTCCAGGTCGTGACGCAGGCCGGCCTGCTGCATCCACAGCATCGCCATGGCCAGCAGCACGCGCCAGCCCCACCTTGTCATCATCTGACCTCGCATAGGCGATACTGTACCAATGGTTTCCCCGATGGTTCCCGAACGAGCTCACCCGTGAACAACAAGCGCTGGACGCCCACCGCCACCTTCAAGCCCATGGTGCCCGACGTGCCCCAGGTCAAGTCGGCCCTGGAGCGCTCCGACACCCTGGCCAGCCTCATGCAGCGCTTGCGCGCCTCGCAAGAGTGCCTGGCTGCGGTCAAAAGCTGCCTGCCCCCGGCCATGGCCGCGCACGTGAAAGCCGGCCCCATTGATGAAGAGGGCTGGACGCTGCTGGCCGCCAATGCGGCCGTGTCTGCCAAATTGCGGCAACTTCAGCCACGCATCGCAGCAGCCTTGGCGGCCAAAGGCATCAAGGTCAACGCCATCCGGGTGCGGGTGGCGTCGCAGTGAGTCAGGTACTCAGGTAGCTGGCACGGGCATCGGAGCAGGCAGTTGTGCGGTCAGTGCCTGACGCTGGCTGACGGCCTTGCCTTGCAGCACAAAGCCGCGCAACTGTCCGGCGGTGTCAGCCTCGTCGGAGACAAAGCGACCTTCCAGGGCATCTTCCGTGACGTGGAACTGCCATTGACCGTTGGTACCAACCGGTGGCGAGCACACCACCGTGGGCCAGGCCGGGGTCTTCACCACGACGGGCATGGCTGGGTAAGTCACGGGCGTGTGCATGCCTGCCAGTGTTGCGGCCAACGCGCGGGCCTGCTGCATCAAAGGCATCACATATGGCAGCCATTGCCCCTCGACCTCTGCGCAGTCGCCCAGTGCATGCACATGTGGCACGTTCGTGGCCAGCAAGCGGTTGACCTGTACCCCAAGTGTCACCGTCGCGCCCGCCTGGGCTGCCAAATCCGTGCGCGGCTTCAACCCCACGGCTGACACCACCAGGTCAGCTTGCAGGCTGCTGCCATCGTTCAACACCACGATCAAGCCGTCGGCGCCACGGTTCACTGCCGCCACGCTCACGCCAAGCTTGAACTGAGCGCCCGCCGCTTCCAGTCGGGCTTGCAGCTGGGCACTGGCCTCGGCTGGCAGCAGGCGTGCCACAACCCGGTCGGCCACGTCCACCACGGTGGGAGCTACACCCCGCGCCAGCAGGTCATTGGCAAACTCGCAGCCAATCAGGCCCGCACCCAAGATCACCACGCGCTGCGCAGGCTGACCCGCGGCGGCGGTGTCCAGCGTTTGGGCAAAACGGGCAAAGTCATCCAGGTCGTTCACTGACAGCACAGCGTCTGCGCTGTCGCCCTGCAGGGGCAGGCGCACCGGGTCTGCACCCACAGCCAGCACCAGGTCGCGGTAGCGCAGCACTTCGTCCGAATCCAGCGTCAGTATTTGCGCGTCGGCATCCACCTGTGTCACGCGGGTGCGTGGCAGCACGGGTGCGCGCAACTCTTCGGCCATTTTCTCGGCCGACTTCATCACCAGCGTGGCAGCCGTCTTGCCGCTGGCCAGGGCATTAGACAGCATCGGCTTGGAATAGAACTCCGCCCCGTCCTGGCTCACCACCACGATGGGCAGTTCGGCACTGGCCTTGCGCAGCTCACGCGCCAGGTTGTAGCCGGCCAGCCCGGCGCCCACGATCACCACGGGATCAGACATGCAGCGCTCCGGGGATCAGATTTCAACCATTTCGAAGTCGGCCTTGCCCACGCCGCAGTCGGGGCACACCCAGGTGTCGGGCACGTCTTCCCACTTGGTGCCGGCTGGGATGCCGTCTTGGGGCCAGCCCTGCGCTTCGTCATAGATGTAGCCGCACACGATGCACTGGTAGGTTTTCATGAGGGAAAGCAAAAAGGAAAGGATTTTGCGTCAGCGCGGGGAGCGTCATGGGGCGTGGATACGCCAAGGAGTGGCGGACACGATGCCCACAACGATGCAGGTCTGTGTTGAGGCAGGTGTTCACACAGACTGCTTTGCAGTGCAGCCGCACTCAATCAGGCAGGTCTTCTGAACTGGGCTTCGCTTCAACCCGATAGGCTTCGCTGGCCCAGGCCCCCAGGTCAATGGCTTTGCAGCCTTTGCTGCAAAAGGGGCGGTAGGGGTTGTCGGTGCGGTAGGCGTGCATGACGCCACAAGACGGGCAGCGCACCATCAGGGGCTTGGCGTCCACTGCATCGGCGGTCGGGGATGGGGAGGCTGGTGACTGGACCATGGGAATCAGGCGCACAAGGTGAGTTCAAAGCCTGCGTCAGTATCTGCGGCGATCTTCAGCTTGCTGTCGGCATCGGGTCGCATCAGGCGAATGGACACCAGCAAGCGGTTGGCGCTGATCTCAGGAATCAGGCCCAGCCCTGGGTCAATGCGCAGGCGCAGCAACTGGTAGCTGCGGTTTTCTTTGAGGCTTTGCTGGTACTGCCCGCAGGGCGCAGCCACCATGTGAGGATGGCCCGCATCGCGCAACAGGCCCAGCATCACCTTGAGGGCGTCTGCAAGCGGCGTGAGGGTGCTGACCCAGCGCTGGATGTCGGCCTGTCGCTTGGCCGCAGGCGCGTGTTGCCAAGCGTAGTAGGCGGGCAGGTCGAACTCGCAGGTGCCACCGGGAATGCTGACCCGGCTGCGGATGCTCATGAGCCAGTCGTTGGCAGCGAGCGATTGGCCTGCCTTCCCCTGCATTTGGCTGAGTCCGCTGTGGGCGCGCTCGATGCGGGCCAGCACTTCGTCCAGGATCGATTCTTCGATGGCAGGGTTGCCCCGGTAGCCCATGAACTGGGTTTTGTAGCGGTCCAGGTCGCGCAGCAGGTCTGTTTTGAGGTCGGCGCGGGAGGCGACGTCCATCACTTCGAACATCGTGGCCAAGGCGTAGTGGTGATCCACCGGGTCTTCACGCTGCATCAGCAAGCCCAGGCGGTCGAAGAGGTGTTCCAGCCGCAGCATCGTGCGGATGCTTTCACCGAACGGATATTCGTAGAGGATCAACGCGTCACCTGATGCTGTTCTGTCACGATGGGGTCTGATTGTTCCACATGCCCCAGAGTTTCCTGACCTCGGCCTGGAGTTCTTCGAGGCTGAGCCCCTCATTCAGGATGATGTGGTCGGCCAGAGCGCGGCGGGTTTCGCGCTGCGCTTGTTTGGCCAGCACTGCTTCAACCGCCTCGCGTGGCCAGCCCGAGCGCACCATGACACGGGCGAGTTGGGTTTCTGGGGCACAGTCGACGACGAGGATGCGGTCGACCTTGTCTTTCCACTTGCTGCCCGACTCGGCCAGCAGGGGGACGTCGTAGATGATGTGCTGGTCGGGTAAGGCCAAGCCAGCTTG
>NZ_JAVEYN010000047.1:0-13090 GCF_034003525.1 Aquabacterium sp. | reverse complement strand
GATGACCTTCTCCAGGTCCAGCTCAATGAAGTCCCCGGGCTTGAGCGAGAGCAACTGCTCCACGGTGGCCGGGGCATGCCCCAACTCCGCCACCAACTCCACCTCGGCCGACTGGATCTGCTGGGTCAGCAGTTTCACCCAACGGCGGTCCGGCTCCACCGAGTCGCCCTGGATCGACGAGAACAGGATGTCGCGGATCGGCTCAAACGTGGCGTACGGAATACAGATGTGGATCGTGCCCGTCGCATCGCCGATTTCCAGCGTGAACGAGCAACACACGACGATTTCACCGGGCGTGGCCACGGTGGCGAACTGCGGCTGCATCTCCGAGCGCTGGTAGTCGAGCTCGATGGGGTAGATGCCCTGCCACGACTTCTTGTATTCCTCGCTGATCACGTCCACCAGGCGGCGAATGATGCGCTGCTCGGTCGCCGAGAAATCGCGCCCTTCGATGCGGGTGTGGAACTTGCCTGCCCCGCCAAACAGCGCGTCGATGACCGAAAAAACAAGGGTTGGCTCACACACGATCAGGCCTGAACCCCGCAAGGGGCGCACGGCCATGATGTTGAAGTTGGTCGGCACCACGATCTCGCGCAGGAAGGCGCTGTACTTCTGCACCTTGATGCTGCCCACCGACACCTCGGGCGACTTGCGGATGAAGTTGAACAGCCCGATGCGGATGTTGCGCGCAAACCGCTCGTTGACGATCTCCATCGTGGGCATCCGCCCACGCACGATCCGCTCCTGCTGCGCGAGGTTGTAGTCGCGCACGCCTTCGGTTGGCGCCTCTTCCTGCTCCAGCTTCTGGCTTTCGCCCGTGATGCCCTGCAGAAGGGCATCCACTTCGTCTTGAGAGAGGATTTGCTGATTCATGGCCGGTGGCTTCGTAGAGGGGTGATCAAGAGACTCGAAGACCGCTCACTGGATGATGAAGTTCGCGTAGTGCACTTGCAAGATGGGGTTGTAGTCTTCCGTCTTCTTTTTCTTGCGTTTTTTGGGCGCCGGGGCGGCCTCATCGGTGCCATCTTCTTCCGAAGACGCCACCGGCTCGGGCTCAGGCTCTTCGATCTCGTAGCCCATGGCACGTGCAGCACCGCGCTGAATCTCGCCGGCCAGTTGCACCTTGCCCTCAGCCGTCAGCAGGTCCTCGGCGGTCTTGCGCGAGAGGATCAGCAAAATGGCGTTGCGGATGGCCGGCATGTACAGCTTCATCTGCTCGCCCACCTTGGCATCGTCCACCTGCAAATTGATGCCAATCTGCGCGAAGCGCTCGCTCTCGCGATCGGCCAGGTTCACGATGAAGGGCTCCAGCGGCACGAAGATCGGCGGCGCCCCGGGGTCGACCTTGGGCTTGGCCTTGGTTTCGGCCACCTGCGCCACCGGCTCGGTGCCGTCTTCGCCATCGCCCTCTTGGTGGGACATGTTCTTCTGCATCAGCAGGAAGGCGCCCACGCCGGCGAGCAACAGCACCACCACCAACCCGACGATGATGAGGATGAGTTTCTTCGAGCCCTTCTTGGGGGCGTTGCCATCGGCCTGATTGGCCGTGGGGGCTGCTGACATTCGCGTATCTCCTGGATGACGAGGTGGGTGCCCCAAGCAGGCACCACCCCATAGGTGGATTATTCGAAGTCAGCGCGACAGTGAAGAATCAATAAGCGCCGTGAAACACGTCTGATTCTCCACCCAGGCGGTCATCCCCTCAGGCGTAGAGGTCCAGTCCGCCGGGACGCCCGGCACGCGGGGCGCTCACGCCCTGCATGACGGCCACATCACCGTCATCCTCACCTGCCGAAGCGGTCGAGGAACCGGTGGACACCCCACGCGCCCCATCTGACGGGGCAGACTGCTGTCCAAATGACTGCTGGGCGGTCTGAGCCGTCACGCCCCCACCCGTCAGATTCAGACCCACATCGCTCAAGGCCGACGACAGCGCAGACAGGCTGGCTTCGATGGCTTTTCTCGTTTCAGCTGCCGCAGCAGCAAAATCGACCTGTGCCGATTGTCCCTCAAGTGCGATCTTCACCTGGATGGGGCCCATGTCCGCCGGGTTCAGGTGCAGCTCGGCCGTCATCGGGCCATCGGTGCGCGCGGTGTTCACCCACAGGCTGACCTTGTCGGCCAGTGCCTGGCTGAAGTCGGCATGCCCGAAAGGCGTGGGCAAGGTGGCCGATTCATGACGCGGCACGGCCGCAGGCGTCAAGCCACCGGGGCGAACGTTGACGCCCGGCGTCAGGCCGGACAGCGCCCCGACCTCTCCCTTGGCCTCCAGGGCCGACTCACCCCCACGCCCCAACAGCGCGTCCACCTGCAAACCCGCCAGAGCCGTGGTCTGCTGCCACTGCGAGGGGTCCAGCGCCATGCCACCGTTCTCCGCCTCGGCACCCAGCGCGGCCTGCGCCGACGGGTCGGACTCGGTCGCTGCCAGTTCAGCCAGGTCGAACTCGGTGCCCGCGTCCGGGCCCTGGGCAGCCTGAGCCAAGGCCTCGGCACCGCTCAGGGCAGCGGGCTTGGCTTCCGGCAGCAGGCCTGCCAGCCACGCCATCATGCCCGCCGGGTCGCCGGCCACGGGCTTGGACTCGGCTTGGGATTCGGGAGCCTCGGCCGCGCGCTCGGCCTCGGCGGCCGGGCTGGGCTTGCCAGACTCAGCGGGCCGTTCGGCACGTCGCGACACCTCGGCACGCTCAGCCTGGGCTTGCGGCGGCAGCTTGCCCGCCTGCACGCCCTGCTCAGCGGCCTGGCTGGCCTGCTGTGCCGCGCGCTGGGCGGCCTGGGCCTGCTGGCGCGCACGGGTCAGCGCCTGTTCATTGGCGCGTGCCGTGGCCTGGGCCTTGGCCGCCGGATCGTGTGACGGGGCCTGACGCTCAGCGGCCTTGGCGGGCGCCTTGGGCGCCGGGGCCGCTTGCGTGGCAGCATTCTGCTGGCTCATCAGGCTGGCGAAACTCTGGGGGGCTGCCTGCGCTTGTGCGCCGCGCGCCTGCGCCTGCAGGCGGGCCACCATTTCGCTGGCGCCCGACACGCCGCCCTGGCCCGGACTGCTCGTCACGGATGACTTGATGGGTGTGCTCATGTCGATGCCTTCACAAAGAGGTACTGGCCAGCGGGTTGACACCACCGGGCATGGACGCCGACAGGCGCGCCGCGCGCGAGGCCATCTCGTCGGTGGCTTTCTGTTCTTGACGCGACTGGCGCGCGCGCTGCTCCAGCAGGCGTTTGTCGATCAACTTCGAGACGGCCGCCACGCGACGTTCGCGCTCGACCAGTTCCAGACGGCTGCGCTCCATCAAGGCCTGCGCCTGGGCCACCTGCTGGTCTTGTGCGCCCACGGCATCCCCTAGGCGCTGCATGAAATCCTGATAACAGCGCACGATCTCCATGCCGCCCGACTGGCGGAACTGTGCCTGCCAGCGATTCTGATAATCGCGGCGCCAGTCGGTGAGCGACTGGGCCTGCTGGCGCGCTGCCTCGTAGGCCTTGCGCCGCGCCTCGTGCGCAGCGACGGCCTCGTCCCGGGCCTTTTCAGCGGCCTCCAGCACGATCAGCAGCGATTGCGTGGCACTCATGAACCTGTCTCCTGTCCCCCTCGGGGACCTCTCTCAGCCTATCACTGCGCGACGATCTGGTGAAGGGCCGCCACACTGTCCGGCATGTGGGCCGGTGTGTGCATGCCCTGCTGCAGCAAGTTGACCATCGCCGGGTGGACCCGCACGGCCAGGTCGAGATCGTGATCGTGACCCGGCACATAGGCACCGAGCTGGATCAGATCGCGGGCCTTGCTGTACTTGGACCACAGTTGGCGGAATCTGCGCGCATCATCGATATGTTGAGGCTCCGCGACATTCGTCATCACTCGAGAAGCGGACCTTTCTATGTCTATTGCTGGAAAATGTCCGGATTCCGCAAGTTCACGGGACAAGACGATGTGCCCGTCCAGGATGGCGCGGGCCGCGTCGGCGATCGGGTCCTGCTGGTCATCGCCTTCGGACAGCACCGTGTAAAAGGCCGTGATGGAGCCGTGGCCGTTGAGGCCGTTGCCGCTGCGCTCGACCAGTTGCGGCAATTTCGCAAAGCACGAAGGCGGATAGCCCTTGGTGGCCGGTGGCTCGCCAATGGCCAGGGCAATCTCACGTTGCGCCATCGCATAACGCGTCAGCGAGTCCATCAGCAGCAGCACGTGCAGGCCCTGATCGCGGAAATGCTCGGCAATCGCGGTGGCGTAATTGGCCCCCTGCATCCGTGTCAGCGGCGGCGCATCTGCGGGGGCGGCCACCACCACTGAGCGGGCTAGCCCTTCGTCGCCCAGGATGTCCTCGATGAACTCTTTCACTTCGCGGCCCCGCTCACCGATGAGGCCCACCACGATCACGTCGGCCTGGGTGTAGCGCGCCATCATGCCCAGCAGCACACTCTTGCCCACGCCCGACCCCGCAAACAAGCCCAGACGCTGGCCACGCCCCACGGTGAGCATGGCGTTGATCGCCCGCACCCCGGTGTCCAGGGACTGGCGCACCGGGTCCCGGTCCATGGCGTTGATGGCGCGGCGCACCAACGGCTCGCTGCGCACCTCCTGCAGGGGACCCTTGCGGTCCATTGGCTCGCCCTGGGCATTGACCACCCGGCCCAGCAGGCCATCGCCAATCGGCATGTGACGCGTACGGTCCTCGCTGCGCCGCCACGGGTGGTTCACCTGGCCCAGTCTGGGCGGGTTCACAGGCGTGCTCACCGGCACCACCCGGGCCCCGCTGGCCAGGCCATGCACCTCGGCCGTGGGCATCAGGTAGGCCCGGTCCCCAGCAAACCCCACCACTTCGGCGAGCACCGGGGTCTTCTCGACCCGGCTCTCGGAATGGATCTCACAGACTGCGCCCACGGGCAGGCGCAAACCGGCCGCCTCCAGCACCAGACCGGCCACGCGCACCAGCTTGCCCTGGCTCTCCAGTGGCATCGGCGTGGCCGCGCAGCGGTCCAGGTCGTCAAAGTACCGGTTCCAGCTGTCCAGCAGGGTGCTCTTGGCGCGCGCGCTCATGCCAAACCTGCATCATCCGGGGCCTCGGCCCTCGGGTTCGCCTCGCCACGCACGCCCTCGTCCTGACGGCGCGGCTCACGTGCGGTCGGCACACGGCTCTCATGCCCGCCCTGCCACGGCGCTTGATGGCCCATGGCCCCGGCCGCACGCTCCCACCGCGACTCCACCGTGGCGTCCACCAGGGCTATGTCGGAATCCACCAGGCAGCCCCCGCGCCGGATCGACGCATCCGCCACCAGGCGTGCGCCTCGCGATTGCAAGATCTCATCCAGACGCCCCTGCACCACCGCGTGGTCCTCCGGATGCAGGCGCAGCACAATCTGACGGGCCGAGCTCAGCAAGGCCGACAAGGCCTCCTCGGCCACCTCGACCACCAGCTCAGGCCGCTCGATCAGTTCGCTGCGCACCACTTGGCGCGCCAGCTCCAGCGACACCCCCGCCACACGACCCGCCAGTTGCTGCTCCAGCGCATCCAGGCGCTGCTGCATCGCCTCGACCAGCCCGCCCACCTGCTCGTTCATGTAGCGGGCCATCTGCTCGGCCTGGGTCTGCTTGTAGCTTTCCAGCGCGGCCAGACCATTGCGGTAGCCGTCCTGATAGCCGCTCTGGCGAGCCGCCTCGATCAGGGCTTCCGTGTCCGGCGCCGGTTCGGCCGCAGCCTGCGCAGCCGCACGCGCTGCCGCTTCGGCCTGGGCCTGCGCCAGGGCTTCGGCCTCTGCCTGGCCCGGCATGCCCCCCACAATCGGGCGCCAGTTCGGCGAGCGCGGCATGGCAGCGCCCGGGTTCGCCCCGGCGCCCTGCGCGGCCGCCTTGCCGGCCGGCTGCGCGGACTGAGCCGACTTCATCGTCGGGCGGATCTCGGCGGCGGCCCGCTCGGCCAGCGACGGCTTGCGCACGCCGCCTTCTTCCGACGCATTGGGCGCCTGAGGCTGCTCGAAGGTCTCCGGATTCCAGACCGCAAACGCCCCCAGCTCCTCGCGGGGGATGAAGCGCGCGTAAGGGTTGGCGTGCGACCCGCCCCCCGGTTGGCCCGGCTTAGACGTACTCATCGTCGCCTCCGCCACCCATCACGATCTGGCCTTCGTCGGCCAGACGGCGCACGATCTTGAGCAACTCCTTCTGCTCGGCCTCGACTTCGGACAGCTTGACCGGACCGCGCGACTCCAGATCCTCGCGCAGCGTCTCGGCTGCACGGCTCGACATGTTCTTGAACACCTTCTCGCGGATCTCGGGCGACGCGCCCTTGAGCGCAATGATGAGGGACTCGGTCTGCACTTCCTTGAGCAGGGACTGGAAGCCCTTGTCGTCCAGCTTGATCAGGTCGTCGAACGTGAACATGTTGTCCATGATCCGCTGCGCCAGGTCGCCATCGGCCTCACGAATGTAGTCCAGCACCGAAGTCTCGATGCTCGAACCCATCATGTTGATGATCTCGGCCGCCGGCTTGACACCACCCAGCGACGACTTGCGGATCTGCTGCCCGCCTGCCAGCACCTTGGACAGCACCTCGTTGAGGTCCTTCAAGGCCGAAGGCTGGATGCCATCGAGCGTGGCGATGCGCACCATCACCTCATTGCGTTGACGCTCCGGGAAGAACTTGAGCACCGACGACGACTGGTCCGGGTCCAGGTGCACCAGGATGGCCGCCACGATCTGCGGATGCTCGTTGCGCAGCAGTTCGGCCACCGAGCCCGCATCCATCCACTTCAGGCTCTCGATGCCAGTGACATCGCTGCCCTGGATGATGCGATCAATCAGCAGATTGGCCTTGTCATCGCCCAGCGCCTTGCGCAGCACCGCCTTGATGTACTCGTCGTTGTCTGCCACCAGCACGCCCATTTCGGTGGACTCTTTGGCAAAGCGGTCCAGCACATTGCCGATGCGCTCCTTGGTCACCGCCTTCATGCGGGCAATGGCCTCACCCAGATGCTGAACTTCCTTGGGTTCGAGATGCTTGAAGACCTCGGCGGCCTCCTCCTCACCCAGCGACATCAGCAGGATGGCTGCATCTTCCACACCTTTTTCGTCCATGACGCGCGTCCTTGCTCAGTTGTTCATCCAGCCACGCACCACATTGGCCATCGCCTGCGGGTTGCCACGGGCCAGGGCACGCGCTGATTCCAGTCGACGATCGGTGCCAGGAGCCTCCAGCGCCGCCAGCGGCTCACCATCGGGCCCCAGCACCATGCCCGTGCCCGGCAAGGCAGGCAACTCCTGGGCATCGTCGACGATGGCGCTGAGCTTACCTTGTTCCACCTCTTCCACCGGCGCGGGGCGGGCTGCCTTGATGGCCGGACGGATCGCACCAAACACCACGATCAGCGCCGCCAGGGTCAAGGCCCCCGGCACCGCCAGCGTGCGGATCAGATCCACCGTCTCCGGCTGCTGCCACATGGGCGTGTCGGTCTGTTCTTCCTTGACGACCTGGAAGGGCGTGTTCACGACCTTGATCGAGTCGCCCCGGCGATCGTCCACCCCGATGGCTTCACGCACCAGCGCCGTCAGCTTCTCCAGCTCCTCGTCCGGGATCGGCTGCGTCGTGGTCTTGCCCTTGGCATCCGTGACCGTGCGGTGGTTCAGGACCACCGCCGCGTTCAAGCGCTTGATGCTGCCGGTGGCACTGCGCGTCACGCGCACCGTCTTGTCCACCTCGTAGTTGGTCACGGCCTCGCGGCGGCCATTGGTCAGCGCGCTCCCGTTGACCTGGGCGGCCTGCAGCGGCGCCGAGGCACCGTTGATCGGTGCGGTGGCCGGCACCGGTGGCTGGTTGGTCGTGGCCCCCGGCACGCCAGCCGGTGTGGCGCCTGTGCTGCCAGACTGCTCGCTGGTTTGCTGGCTGCGCACGGTGGCCGCGGCCTCCGGCCCCTGGTTGGGCTTGTACTCTTCGGCCGTCGACTCGGTCTGCGAAAAATCCAGCTCAGCCGTCACCTGCGCCCGCAGGTTGTCCTTGCCCACCACGGGCTCGAGGATGTCACGGATGCGCTGGGCATAGTTGGTCTCGATCTGGCGCACGTACTGCAACTGCTGGGCGTCGAGCCCGGCGTGCTCCACGCCCTCCTGTGGCCCGGACAGCAGGGCCCCCGTCTGATCGACGATGCTCACGGCCTTGGGCGACATCTCCGGCACGCTCGACGACACCAGATGCACAATGCCGGCAATCTGGCCACGGTCCAGGCTGCGGCCCGTGTACAGCGTCAGCACCACCGAGGCCGAGGGCTTTTGCTGCTCACGGAAAAAGCCATTCTGATTGGGCAACGCCAGGTGCACCCGGGCACTCTGGACACTCGACAAGGCCTGGATCGAGCGGGTCAGCTCGCCTTCGAGGCCCCGCTGGAAATTCAAACGTTCCTGGAACTGGGTGGTGCCGAACTTCTGGTTCTCCATCAGCTCGAAACCCACCACCGAGCCCTTGGGCAGGCCGGCCGAGGCCAGCTTCAGGCGCACATCGTGCACCTTGTCGGACGGCACCAGGATGGCCGCGCCCCCGTCGGCGTGCTTGTAGGGCACCTGCATCTGCTGCAACTGCGCCAGAATGGCTCCGCCGTCCTTGTCCGACAGATTGGTGTACAGGACGCGGTAGTCGCCCTCACGCCCCCACAGCATCATCGCCACAAAAATGGCCACGATGGCGGCAATGCCACCGCCCAGCATCAGCTTGCGCTGCACCGGCAAAGCCATCACCCGCTGGGCAAAGCCGGGCGGCTGGGACGCGTTCGCATCCAGCACCTGATTGGGTGCCAGCGGCGCGACGGACTGAGGATTGGCGACAGAGACTTCCATGGGGTGACATGATGCATGGGATTGCGCGCCGAACCGATTCGGCACCTCAACCCACCTTGGCAGGTCCTGATTATTGAGACTTCCCGGACCCCCTGTGGCCGAAACAGCCCCCGAATTGCCAACTTCTTCGGCGCATCACCGGGTCTGGCGCTCGCTAAAGTGCGAAGTGTGGTGATCGGCACCACACCTTCTTCGCACAGATCCGCACCATGGACCTCAAACTCAAGCCCTTTGACTTCGCACAGGCCGCCGCCAAGGCCGGCATGGCCGACGTCGCGCGCCGGGTCGAGGCCAACACCCGCCTGGCGTCTGCCGGCAGCGCGGCGGCGGTCGAGAAACCCAGTTTCCAGAACGCTTTTGCAGGCGCGCTGAGTTCCATCAGCCAGGCCCAGGCCACCGCCTCCACCATGCAGCGCGAAGTCCAGTTCGACAACCCCACCGTCAGCCTGGAAGAAACCATGATCGCGATGCAGAAGTCCCAGCTGGGCTTCCAGTCAGCCGTTCAGGTGCGCAACAAACTCGTGCAGGCGTATACCGATATCATGAACATGCAGGTTTGAGCCCCACGCTCGCCTGCCTGTCATGCCCTCTTCCTCCCGTCCCCTGCCTCTGGTGCAGCTGCTGCTGTGCGGCGCCCTCGTCGTCACCCTGTCCATGGGCATTCGCCATGCCTTCGGGCTGTGGCTGCAACCCATCACCATGGCCCACGGCTGGACGCGGGAGCATTTTTCCCTGGCCCTGGCGCTGCAGAACCTGGTCTGGGGTGCCGCCGGCCCCTTTGTGGGCTGGTGGGCCGACCGGGGCGGCGCCTTCAAGGTGCTGTGGGCCGGCGCCCTCCTCTACGCCCTCGGCCTGTTCGGCATGGCCACCACCACCGAGCACCTGCCCTTCCTGCTGACCACGGGCGTCACCATCGGCCTGGCCCAGGCCTGCTGCACCTACTCGGTCATCTACGGCATCATCGGCCGCAACATCAGCGCCCAGCAACGCTCCTGGGCCATGGGCATCACCGCGGCCGCCGGCTCCTTTGGCCAGTTCCTCATGGTGCCCCTGGCCAGCACCCTCTTGCACCGCATGGACTGGTCGGCCGCGCTGATGGCTCTTGCCCTGTCCGCCCTGCTCATCGGCCCCATTGCTTTCGGCCTGCGCGAGTCCCCTGAGGCGGCACCCCAGGCCAGTGCACCGCCGCCCCAGCCGGCCTCGGCCGCCCTGCGCGATGCCTTCGGCCACCGCGACTTCCTCCTGCTGACGGCCGGCTACTTCGTGTGCGGCTTCCAGGTCGCCTTCATCGGCATCCACCTGCCCAGCTATCTGAAAGACCAGCAACTCGCCCCCGAGGTCGCCACCACGGCCCTGGCGCTCATCGGCCTGTTCAACGTCATCGGCACCTATGCTGCCGGCGCCCTCGGCCAGCGTCTGCGCAAGAACTGGATCCTCTCGGGCATCTACCTGACCCGCGCCGTGGTCATGATCGTGTTCATCAGCCTGCCCCTGTCGCCGCTGAGTGTGGGCGTGTTCGCTGCCGCCATGGGTACGCTGTGGCTGTCCACTGTGCCCCCCACCAACGCGGTCGTCGCCCAGATGCACGGCGTGCGCCACCTGTCCATGCTGGGCGGCATCGTGTTCTTTTCACATCAGATCGGCTCCTTCATGGGCGTCTGGCTGGCCGGGCGCCTCTACGACGCCACCGGCAGCTACCAGGTCGTCTGGTGGCTGGCCATCGCCCTCGGTGTGGTCGCTGCCGCATTGAACTTTCCGATCCGCGAGCATCGCACCCCGGTGCCCCGCACCGTCACCCCCTGAAGCTGAACCATGCCGGCGCGCCGCCACCGCATCACCCTGGGCTACCTCGCTGCCGCCGTGGTGCTCGCCCTCGTGTTCTCGCTGTACTTTTCACCCGATCTGATCGTGGATCTGGCCGGGCGAATCTGGAGTTGCTTCTGACAAAGCCCGCCACCCGGATACGCGCTTTCAGGCCATTAGAATGATCAGATAGAAGGAATCACCATGAAACCCATTTTTGGCAGCATCGTCGCTCTGGTCACGCCCCTGTTCGAAGACGGCAACGTCGATTACGACAGCCTGCGCAAACTGATCGACTGGCACATCGCCGAAGGCACCAACTGCATCGGCGTGGTGGGCACCACGGGCGAGTCCCCGACCGTGTCCGTCGAAGAACACTGCGAAATCATCCGTGTGGCCGTTGAGCAGGCCGCTGGCCGCGTGCCCATCATGGCCGGTGCCGGCGCCAACTCCACCCGCGAAGCCATCGAGCTGAGCAAGTTCGCCAAGAAGGTCGGCGCCGACTGCACCCTGCAGGTCGTTCCCTACTACAACAAGCCCACGCAAGAAGGCATCTACCAGCACTTCACGGCCATCGTCGAAGCGGTGGACATCCCAGTGGTGCTCTACAACGTGCCCGGTCGCACGGTGGCCGACATGCTGCCCGAGACCGCCCTGCGCCTGGCCCAGTTGCCCGGCGTCATCGGCATCAAGGAAGCCACCGGCAACCTCGACCGCGCCGCCTGGCTGATCAAGCAGGCCCCCAAGGGCTTCTCCATCTTCTCGGGAGACGACCCCACGGCCGTTCACCTGATGACCATGGGCGGGCACGGCAACATCAGCGTCACCGCCAACGTCGCCCCGCGCGACATGGCCGAGTTGTGCAAGGCCGCCATGGCGCAAGATGCCAAACGCGCCATCGAACTGCACATGAAGCTGCTGCCCCTGCACAAGCAACTCTTCGTCGAGCCGAACCCGATTCCCGTCAAGTGGGCCCTGGCCCACATGGGCAAGATCGGCGGCGCACTGCGTCTGCCCTTGACGCCCCTGACCCCTGCCTCGCAGGAACTGGTCAAGACTGCCCTGCACGAGTCCGGGGTGTTCTAACCCCTCCGATCCTGACACCCTCCCGACACCCAGGCGTCGGGGTCTGACCTTCACGCACCGCACATGCCGAACACTCCTCGTCACTCGACACCCCTCGTTCTGGGCGCCACCCTGGCGTCCTTGCTGCTGGTCTCCGGCTGCTCCACCATCAACGACGCCCTGGGCGGCGACAAGGTGGACTACCGCACCAGCGGTGCCAAAACCGTGCGTCTGGATGTCCCGCCTGACCTGAGCCAGTTGCCCGGCCAGGTCCGCTACAACCAACTGCCAGCCAACTCCATCAGCGCCAGCACCCTCACCCGTGCGGAAGCGGCGGCCAGCAGCGGACAAACTGCGGTGGCGGTGGCCACCAAAGGCGGCGTCAAGCTAGAACGCCAAGGTCAGAACCGCTGGCTGGTGGTTGACCAGCCCGCCGACAAGGTGTGGAACCAGATCAGCAAGTTCTGGGAAGACAACGGCTTCAGCCTGGCGGTCAACCAGCCCGAAGTCGGCGTGATGGAAACCACCTGGGCCGAGAACCGCGCCAAGGTGCCCAAGGACGGCCTGATCCGCCAGACCCTGGGTCGCGTGTTCGATATGCTCTACGACACCGGCGAGCGTGACATGTACCGCACCCGCATCGAGCGCACCGCTAACGGCACCGAGGTGTACGTCAGCCATCGCGGCATGAGCGAAGAGTACGAAGACAGCAAGAAAGAACGCACCACTTGGCGCGCACGCCCCAGCGATCCTGGCCTGGAAGCCGAAATGCTGTCGCGCATGATGATCGTGCTGGGCGGCACCCAGGAAGAAGCCGACGCCCTCCAGCGTGAGTCGAGCCAGACCGCCACACCAGCTGCCGCCGCCAAGATCGCCCAGATCAACGCACAAGGCAATGGCCTGAGCGTGGCCGCCGACCCGGACACCACCTGGCGCCGCGTGGGCCTGGCGCTGGACCGCAGCGGCTTCACTGTCGAAAACCGTGACCGCCGCCAAGGCAGCTTTGAAGTGCGCCTGTCGGCCAACGATCCCACCGCCACCAAGCCGGGCTTCTTCTCGCGACTGTTCGGCGCCGAAGACAAGAGTGAAGGCAGCCTGAGCCGCTACCAGGTGAAGGTGCAAGGCGAAGGCAGCAACAGCGTCGTGAGCGTGCTCGATGAACAGGGCAAGCCCGCCACCACAGCAACCGGCAAGCGCATCGCACAACAGTTGCTGACCGAGCTGAACTGACCACGGCAACGCGGGCCTCGATCAGAGGTCAAAGAAAGACCCGGATGGCGCAAGCCTCCGGGTCTTTTTTCATGCACGCCACCCTCAAGACAAAGGGAGCGGACATGAAAAAAGCCGCTCCGAAGAGCGGCTTTTTTTGCAGCTGAACTAAGATTAGTTCGAAGCAGCGGAAGCAACTTCAGAAGC
>NZ_JAVEYN010000046.1:0-15131 GCF_034003525.1 Aquabacterium sp. | reverse complement strand
CCAGCTCACCATCCACCAGCCCAACACCATCGCGGCCAGCGTCGCGACGCGCCAGGCCAGCGGCACACCGGGCCACAGCAGCACACCCAGGGTGACCAGCACGATCAGATCCTGTACGCGCATCCACAGCAGGCAGGCCAAGGCGCGTGGCAGCGGCAGGTTCAGTTCACGCGAGGCCAGCCAGGGAAAGCTCAGCTCTCCCGCCCGCATGGGCAGCAGGTTGACGGCCGCGTTGTGCATCAGGATCACCCGCAGCGAATCGGTGCGCAGGCCCAGCCAGCGCCGGGGGGCGCGAATGTGGTCGTCGAGGGCCAGCACCACCTGCAGGCGGGCGGCGCGCAGGCCGTAGCTCAAGATCAGACCGCCCAGGGTCAGCGCCCAGATGCCGATGCTGGGGCGCGTGATGGCCTCGCGCACCTCGGAAAACGGGGTGTGGCTCAGCAGCCAGGCGAGCAGCGCCAGGCCCACGGTCCAGGCCACGATCATTTTGATGCGGGCTTTGGGCGTGGCCGAGGGACTCTGCGGTGGCGGCGGGCTCTGAGGCAGCACGGGGCGGGGTGGGTTCAGATTAACCCTCTATTGTCTCGCATCTCCGCCTCGCTTGTGGGGGAGCCGCGGGGCGACGGCACGCTGAATGTGTGCGAGGGCAGGTATCGAGGGCCCGGTGCGGCGGGCGTTGCGGATCTGAGGCCAACTGGGTGGACAATTTCGGCTCAGAATTTCGATTCCCCTTCATTTCGAGGATGCCTGAGCATGACGACCAACTTTGCGACCTGCGACCTGTGCGACGACCACAAGAATGACACCGACGGCGCCTTCCGCGTGCTGCCCCCGGTGTTCAAGGACTACGGCAAGCGCATCAAGTTCAGCGGCCCGGTCAGCACCGTGAAGTGCTTTGAGGACAACACCCTGGTCAAGGCTGCGGTGGACTCTGCGGGCAACGGCCGCGTGCTGGTGGTCGATGGTGGCGCCTCGCTGCGTCGCGCGCTGGTGGGCGGCAACCTGGGCAAGGCCGCGGCCAAGAACGGCTGGGCCGGCGTGATCGTGGACGGTTGTGTGCGTGACTCGGCCGAGCTGGCCGAATGCGACGTCGGCATCCGTGCGCTGGGCTTGATGCCCCTGCCCACCGAGAAGCGCAACGAAGGCCAAACCGATGTCGCCGTTCAGATCCAGGGCGTGTGGGTGCGCCCCGGTGACTGGCTGTATGCCGATGAAGATGGCATCGTCATCATGGACAAGCCCAAGGCCTGATCCGTTTCAGCCCTGAGCGCGCCTCAGGGTGTGGGCCACAGCGCACCGCGCTGTACGGCCCAGCGCCACTGTGCCAGCCAGGCATCGACTTCGGCCTGAGCGGCCACCAGGGCTTGCTCGTTGGCCAGGCGACGGGCTTGCAGGACCTCGCTTAAGGCACCTTCGCCCAGGGCAAAGCCCTTATCGAGCGAGCGGGCCACCGACTGCAGTTGGCCCAATCCCTCTTGCGCCAGTTGCCACAGGCGCAGGCTGTCTTGCGCTTCCTGCTGCAGCAAGGTCAGGTCACGGTTGAGCTGGCGCAGCGTGTCCTCATGGCGCTGCTGGGCAGCGTCGGCCAGGGCGGCGCTGGATTGCGCGCCCAGGTTGCGGGCGGTGCTGCCGATGGGCCACGACAGGGTCAGCGCGACCATTTTTTCGGCGCTGCCGCGGGCCCGTCCCATCTTCACGCCCACGGTCGGGTCGGCCGTGGTATCGGAGCGATCCAGCTGCGCCTGGGCCTGGGCGTAGTCGGCTTCCAGCTGGGACACGCGAGCTTCCGGAGCCTGGGCCAGCAGGTCCTGCTGCTGTGCGGCGTTCAGCGTGGTGCTTTGTGCAGGCAAGGCTGGCGTCGCCAGCTGCGCGGGCCATCCGGGGAAGGCCGATTGCAGGCTGGTCCAGCGTGCCAGGCGCCGTTGGCTGGCGGCCTGGGCTTGCAGGCTCGCTTGCGTCAGGCTGGCGCGCATCTGCAGGCTGTCGATCTGGGCAGCGTCTCCCAGCTTGTGGCGCTTGCTGACGGCCTCGCTTTGTTGTGTCAACACCTTCACCTGGTCAAGCCAGACCTGTTCCTGCCGGTATTCGCGCAGCCAGTCGGCATAGAGCTGAATGGCTTGCAGGCTCAGCTGTCGCCAGGTTTGTTGTTGGCGCGCTTCGGCCAGTGCAGCTTGACGCTGGGCGGCCAGGTCGGCGGCATGGGCCTTGCCCGGCAGGCGGATGCCGCGCTCGATGGCGGCTTCCCACTCCGCCTCGGTGGTGCGTGGCGTGGTGGCGTCGGCCTCGTAGGTCCGGCGGCCGTATTGCACCGAGGGGGTCCACTCATGCGGACCCACACGCTTTTGGGCGGCCAGGTGGTGCTCGGACTGCGTCTGGGCCAGCTGGGCCAGCCATGCCGGGTGACGGGCGATGAGCTGGCGCATCAACTCGGCGTCTGGCAGACCCATGGCGCCAGACGCTGGTGCCGATGCGGCAGACGCCACACCGGCCTGCATCGGTGGGCTGGACTCGGCCGCGGTGGCCAGGCCGGACAAGCTGCCGACACAGACACTCAGGATCGCCAGCCGCAGCCAAGCGGTGGACGGCGTGATCGACAGGGCGGCCGCGGAGGCAGCGCCAGTGCGCAAGATGTGATTCAACATGATGAAAACCTTCAAGCCTGTGCGGGGGTATCGTCGGTGTCAGCCTGGACGCCGAAGCGTTCGTACACCAGAGGCAGCAGCAACAGGGTCAGAGCGGTGGAGCTCACCAGTCCGCCGATCACCACGATGGCGAGCGGCTTCTGGATTTCGCTGCCGGGACCGGTGGCGAACAGCAGAGGGATCAGGCCCCCCGCACTGATGGACGCGGTCATCAACACCGGGCGCAGACGGCGCTTGGCGCCTTCGACCACGGCCTGGCGAGGCGTGCGGCCTTCTTCAATCAGCTGGTTGAAGTAGCTCACCATCACGACGCCGTTGAGCACCGCGATGCCCAGCAAGGCGATGAAGCCCACCGAGGCCGGCACCGACAGGTATTCACCGGCCACGGCCAACCCGACCACCCCACCGATCAGGGCCAGCGGGATGTTGGACAGCACCATCGCAGCCTGGCGCACCGAGCCGAAGGTGGAGAACAGCAGGAAGAAGATCAGCAGCAGGGCGATCGGCACGACCAGACCCAGGCGCTGCGCGGCGCGTTGCTGATTCTCGAACTGTCCGCCCCAGGTGACCTGGTAGCCGCTGGGCAAGGGCATGGCCTGGGCCAGCTTGGCCTTGGCCTCGTCTACAAAGCCCACCAGGTCGCGGCCGCGCACATTGGTCTGGATGACCACATAGCGTTGTGCTTGCTCGCGGTCGATCTTCACCGGGCCATCGCGGTGGTCCAGCGAGGCGACGCTGCTCAGCGGCACGGCATCGCCATTCGGCGTCGTCAGGCGCAGAGCCTCAAAGTCGGCCGGGCTGTTGCGGAGCTCACTCGCACCCCGGATGACCAGGGGCGTGCGACGGCCGTCTTCGTGCACCAACCCGATCGGCTGGCCTTCGACCCAGCGGCGCAGATCGGCCTGGATGCTGGCAGCGTCCAAGCCCAGTCGACCCGCAGCCTGGCGGTCGATGGTGACCTGCAGGTACTGCACGCCGTCGTTGCGCAGGGTCAGGGTGTCGGTGGCACCCGGCACCGCCGCGATGATCTTCTCGGCCTTGGCCGCCATCTCGTTGAGCGTGGCCAGGTTGTTGCCGTAAATCTTGATGGCGACGTCACCGCGCACCCCGGTCAGCATCTCGGACACGCGCATGTCGATGGGCTGGGTGAAGCCGGCATCCACACCGGGGAAGTCTTCCATGACCTTGCGCATCTCGCCGATCAGCCATTCCTTGTCGGGCTGGCGCCATTCGGCCATGGGCTTGAGCACCATGAAAGTGTCGGTCTGGTTCAGACCCATGGGGTCCAGGCCCAGCTCGTCCGAGCCACTGCGCGCCACGATGGATTTCACTTCGGGCACACGCTTCATGATGGCCTGTTGCACGCGCAGGTCCAGGTCCACCGTGCCTTTGAGGCCGATGGCGGGCAGCTTTTCCAGCTGCATGATGATGTCGCCCTCGTCGAGGGTGGGCATGAAGGTCTTGCCGATCTGGGTGAACAGCACGCCGGCCACGGCCAGCGCCGCCAGGGCGCCGCCCATCATCCAGCGCGGGTGCAGCAGGGCCTTGCTCAGCAGCTTGTCGTAGATGACATCGAGCTTGCGCATCAGCCAAGGCGCTTCACCGTGACCGGCCTTCAGCAGCCACGAGGCCAGCACTGGCACCATCGTGAGGGACAGCACCAGCGAGATCGCCAGCGCGAACACGATGGTCAGGGCCACTGGGCCAAAGAGCTTGCCCTCCAGACCCTGCAGGCTGAGCAGAGGTAGGAAGACGATGATGATGATGGCGATGCCCGATGCCACTGGGGACACCACCTCGCGGCCTGCGCGCAGCACGACCTGCAGCATCGGCATCTTCTTGGCGTCGCCATGGGCCAAGTGGCTTTCGATGTTTTCGACCACCACCACGGCGCCGTCTACCAGCATGCCGATGGCAATGGCCAGGCCGCCCAGGCTCATCAGGTTCGCCGAGAGGCCGAACTGGCGCATCAGCACAAAGGTCCCCAGGGCGGACAGCGGCAGCATCAGGGCAACCACAATGGCCGCACGCAGGTTGCCCAGGAATGCCAGCAGCAAGAGCACCACCAGTACGACGGCTTCCAGCAGGGCCTTGCTGACGGTGTACACGGCGCGGTCCACCAGGCTGCCGCGGTCGTAGAAGGTGTTGATCGTCATGCCCTTGGGCAGGCTGGCTTGCATGCTGTCGAGCTTGGCTTGCACGGTGGCGATCAGCTGGCGCGCATTCGCGCCGCGCAGGCCCAGCACCAGGCCTTGCACGGCCTCACCTTCGCCGTTGCGGGTGACCGCGCCATAGCGGGTCAGTTCGCCAATGCGCACTTCGGCCAGGTCGGCCACGCGGGTGAGGCGGCCGTCTTCGCTTCGCACCACGGTGTCACGCACATCGTCAAGGGTCTGGATGGCGCCTTCGGCACGCACGATCAGGGCCTCTTCACCCGCGTTCAGGCGGCCGGCACCGTCGTTGTGGTTCGAAGCCGTCAGAGCCGCTTCCAGCTGGTTCAGGGTCAGTCCTTGCGCCAGCAGGGCTTGCGGGTCGGGGATGACTTCGAAGGTGCGCACAAAGCCGCCCAGGCTGTTGACGTCGGCCACGCCGGGCAGGGCGCGCAGGGCGGGGCGGATCACCCAGTCCAGCACGCGGCGGCGCTCTTCCAGCGTTTGCGGGCCTTCGATGGTGAACATGTACATCTCGCCTAGCGGTGTGGTGATGGGCGCCAGCCCACCCGATGCCGTCGGCGGCAGATCGGCCATCACGCCGGCCAGGCGTTCGCTGACCTGCTGGCGTGCCCAGTACACGTCGGTGCCGTCTTCAAAGTCCAGGGTGATGTCGGCCAGGCCGTACTTGGAGGTTGAGCGCAGCGACTTCTGCTTGGGGATGCCCAGCACCTCCTGCTCGATGGGGATGGTGATGCGGGTTTCGACCTCTTCCGGGGTCATGCCCGGCGCCTTGAGGATCAGCTTGACCTGGGTGCTCGACACATCCGGAAAGGCGTCAATCGGCAGGCCCATCCAGGCGGCCACCCCCGCACCGCCCAGCATCACGACCAGCAACATCACCAGCACGCGCTGGCGCAAGGAAAACTCAATCAGTTTCGCAAGCATCGCGCGGTCCTCAGTTGCCCAACAGGGCCTTGAGGGCCGAGGTGCCACGGGTCACGACCTTGGTGCCGACGGCGAGTCCGGACACCGTCCAGTTCCGGCCCTGGCGGCTCAGCACCTGCACATTGGTGAGCTGGTAACGGCCCGCCCCTTGATCGACGAAGACCTGGTAGACCGGGCCGGGCGAAGTCAGCACGGCATCGCTGTTGAGCGTGACGGCGTTGGTGCTATGGCCTGTTTGCAGGGCAGCCTCGACCCATTGGCCGGGGCGCACTGGCAACTCGCCCGACTTGCTGTTGGCGGGCGCGATGCGTGCGCGCACCATGATGGATTGCGTCTTCGCGTCGACGCTGGCCCCCAGGCTGATGACCTGGCCCTTCACGCCGTCGGCGCCTGCGAGTTGCACCACGTCGCCGGAGCGCACATCGCTGGCCAGCTTGGCGGGCACCTGGATCTCCAGCCACAGGGGGCTCAGGGTGGCGATGCGGTACAGCGGCGTCATCGCGTCCACGCGCTGGCCCACTTGCACCATCTGCGCCAACACGCGGCCGCTCAACGGCGCGTTCACGCTGATGGCCCCGTTGGGGGCGGTGGAGGTGCCGCCGGCCATGGCCAGGGCCTGACGGCGCTCCTGGGCCTGGGCCTGCTGTTGGGTGAGGTGGGTGCGGCTGGCTTCCAGGCGCGACAGCGGGATCAGCCCTTCCTTGTAAAGCGCTTCATCGCGTTGCGCGGTGCGGCGTGCCAGTTCCAGCTGACTGCCGGACTGCAGCACGTCGCGCCCCAGCTCTTGCGCCTGCGGACTGCGCATGCGCGCCAGCCATTGCCCGGCCCGCACGGCGTCACCCGTGCTCACCGACAGGGACTCGATCAAGCCGGCCACCGGCGCCGCCACGACCTGTTCCTGGTTGACCGGGATCACCACCTGCGCTGGAAAGCGCTGCTGGGCCAAACCGCCCGCTTGCACCGATTCCGATGTGATACCCAGGCTGCTGACCTGGGCTGCCTTGAGGGCCAAGGGCGCTGCGGGCGGGGCTGCATGGGCGGTCTGGGTCATCAGCAGCGCGGTCAGCAAGGGCAAGAGGGAGGGCAGACGCAAGGCAGAGGTGTTCATGGTCAAAAGGGCAAGAGTTGGTTGCAGCTTAGGGCGCTGACCTGAATGGAAGCTGAAGCTGAGCGGGGGCAGGCAGTGCTAAGGTCGAGTCATTGCGAGTTGGGAGCCATGAGATGCGGTTGCTGTTGCTGGAAGATGACGAAATCCTGGGCGAAGGGTTGCGTGACTTCTTGCGGTCGGAAGGGCACCTCGTGGACTGGGCCAGTTGCTTGCGGGACGCGCGTAGCCGGGTGAGCGAGGCCTACGACGCCTTGCTGGTCGATTGGCAACTGCCCGATGGTTCCGGCCTGGACTGGGTGCATAGCCTGCGTCGCCAGGGCGACGACCGACCCCTCATCATGCTCACCGCCCGCGACACCGTCGTAGACCGCGTCAAGGGACTCAATGTGGGTGCAGACGACTACCTCGTCAAGCCCTTCGATCCGGAAGAGCTGGTGGCCCGCCTGCACGCCATCCGTCGCCGTTTGGGCGGGGCTCAGGGTGGGGTGCTGCGCTTTGGCCCGGTGACCCTCGACCTGAATGCACGGGGGGTGTCGTTGCAGGACGACGCCGGCGTGGACACCCGCGTCGAGCTCACTGCCCGGGAGTGGACCGTGCTGGAGGCACTCGCGCTGCGTGCCGGGCGCATCGTGCCCAAGGCCGATCTGGAGCAGTTGATGCTGGGCTCGGTCAGTGAGGTGTCGAGCAATGTGCTGGAAGTGCACGTGGCCAATCTGCGGCGCAAGCTGGGTCGGGGTCTGATCGACACGGTGCGCGGACTGGGCTACCGCATGCCGACGCCGGGAGCGTGACATGCACGACCTGAGCTCGCTCGATCTGCCCTCGATCCGCTTTCGTCTCACACGCTGGGTCATGGCGGTGTCCCTGGCCGCCGGCGTGGTGCTGGCCACCACCGTGGGCGTCCTGCTTCATCACGCGCTCGACGACTTGATGGACGATGGCTTGCAGGAGTCTGCCGAGGTGCTGTACGGCATCCTCGGCCAGGAGCAGGCGCGGGCCCTGCTTCGCAGCGGCATGTTGCCTGTTCCCTCGCATGACGAAGGCCTGATCTGGCAATGGATGGGCGACGATGGCCAGGTGTGGCTGCGCTCTCACCGTGCGCCGGCGGCACCCCTCACGAACCGCTCCGTCCTGGGTTTCAGCCATGCCCCGCGGTGGCGCATCTACAGCATGCCTTCGCCCAGAGGCGACGCGGTGCTGCATGTGGCCCAGTCAGTGGACCATCGCCACGACGCGCAAATCTGGACCCTGGGCGGGAGCATGACCTTGGCCTTGCTGGTCGGCGGCTTGGCGATGTTGTGGCTTCAGACCCGGGTGAAGGCGGAACTGCAGCCGCTCCACGATCTGTCCGACGCGGTGCGGGGCTTTGACCCCTTGCGACCGGGCGCCCGCTTGCCAGCGGCGGCACGTGCCGAACTGGTGCCGATGGTGGTGGCGCTCAACGACCTGGCCGAGCGCCTGCTGGTCCGGGTGGCCCACGAACGTGCTTTCGCGGCCCACGCGGCCCATGCCTTGCGCACGCCCTTGGCGGGCATCGACATGCAACTGGCCGTGGCGCTGCGTGAAGCCCCGGCGGCCATGCAGCCTCGCTTGCTGCAAACCCGTGAGGCCGCGGCGCGGCTGCGCCGTGTGACGACCGCTCTCATCAGCCTGTTCCGTGCCGGCGGGCAGATGAACTGGCAGCAGACCCGGCTCGACGACCTGGTGGCCACGCTGCCAGTGCGCGGCGTGGCGGTCACGGTGCAGGGCGATCAAGGCCTCTGGTGTGACCCTGACCTCTTGTCGGCAGCCTTGTTGAACGTGCTCGACAACGCGGCACGCCATCACGCCACCCACGTGACCGTGCACGCTCGTACCGACGTGCATCACAGTGTGTTGACGTTGCGCGATGACGGCGAGGGTATGTCAGCCGAACGTCTGGCAGCCGTCCAGCACGCGCTGCAAACCGGGCAGGGCGGCGATGTGCTCGGGCTGGGCTTGACCCTGGTGGACCTGGTCGCGCGCAACCACGGCGGGCAGGTCAGCCTGTCGGCAGGAGAGGGGGGCGTGGGCTGCTGCGTCACGCTCACCCTGTTGCGTCAGACCATGGCTGCACGCGCCTGAGCGCGGTTTCAGGCCAACAGTTCGAGCACGCGGTCCAGACCGCCCTCGTTGATGGCCACCATGGCCTGCTCGCGCACCTTGGGTTTGGCGTGATAGGCCACGCTCAGGCCCGACACGCCCATCATCAACAGGTCGTTGGCGCCGTCACCCACGGCGATCGACTGGCTGGGATCGCAGCCGATGCGCGCGCACAGGCTCAGCAGGTGCTGCTTCTTGGCTTCGCCGTCCACGATGTCGCCCAGCACGCGGCCGGTCAGCAGGCCGCCTTCGATCTCCAGCGTGTTCGAGTGCGCCTCATGCATGCCAAGGCGTTCGCGCACGCGGTCGGCAAAGAAGGTGAAGCCACCCGACACCAGCAGCGTCTGCAAGCCGGCGGCCTTGGCCGCGTTGATCAGCTCGGGCGCGCCGGGGTTGATCTTCAGACGCTGGTCGTACACCTCTTGCAAGGACTCGGCAGGCACGCCCTTGAGCAAGGCCACGCGACGGCGCAGGCTGTCCTTGAAGTCGATGATCTCACCGCGCATGGCCGCCTCGGTGATCGCGGCCACCTCGGCCTTCTTGCCCACCGCGTCCGCAATCTCGTCAATGCACTCGATGCTGATCAGCGTCGAGTCCATGTCAAAGGCAATCGCCTTGAACTGGTTCAGGGACAGAGGGGGCGTGAAGCGCTGGATGACGAGGCCGGGGGCGAATTCTTGGGCAGACATGGGCGAGACAGTGGCAAGGCGCGCCAGCCCGGTCGGGATGGCAAAGTCAGGATTATCCCTCGCCCTCGGTGCGCACGCCGGCGTGGCGCGCGCGCGTTCAGCCCTGCCGTTCAGGTGAGAAAAATGACATCTCGCATTGTGTGGACGCGCCGTCTGCCTTAGGCTTGTCATTGGATGAAACCAAGGTGGTGCATGGCGTATCAGGAGTCTCCGATGTCCCTGGAGCACGAGGCATGGCAGGTGGCGCCACTGGGCCTGCTCTGGGTGGACCTACGCGGCTGGCGTGTCGAGCACGCCAACCCCGCCGCGGCGGCGCTGCTCGGCCTGAGCGAGCGGGCCGCACCGTATGTGCTGGCGGATTGCCTCTCCCCGCATGCCTCGATCACCCTGGCCTCGGCCGCACGCGATTCGGCTGCGTGGCCCAGTGCCCCGATGCGCCTGCACCTCAAGGCCGAAGGCCGTGTCTGCCGGGCGCACTGGCTGCGCTGCCTGGACCAGGAGACGCGCCGCCTTGGGCTCCTGTCGATTGAGCTGGCGGTGCCCGCCGACGCGCGTGAGGACGCCCACGCTCAGGAGGCGGCCGCCACGGCGCGCCATCTGGAAGACGTGCTGGAGCAGATCATCGAGACCCTCTCCGGTGCACTGGCCGAGCGCGACCCTTACACCGTGGGGCATCAGCGCCGTGTGGCTGAAATCGCCGTCACCCTGGCCACTCATCTGGGTCTGAGCGAGGAGCGGTGCCATGTGTTGCACCTGGCCGCCATCGTCCACGACATCGGCAAGATCCGCGTGCCCATCGACCTGCTGACCAAGCCTACGCCCCTGCGTCCGCAGGAGTTCGAGGTCATCAAGCAGCACGCTCAGGCCACCATCGACATCCTGGGCGGCATCCAGTGGCCCTGGCCCTTGAAGGAGATTGCCGGGCAGCACCACGAGCGAATGGACGGCACAGGCTACCCGGCCGGCTTGAAGGGGGATCAGATCCTGTTCGAGGCGCGCATCCTGGCCGTGGCCGACGTCATCGAGTCCATGTCCGCGCCGCGTCCCTACCGACCGGCGGCGGGCTTGCCGGCCGCCCTGGAGGTGTTGCGCCGAGGCCGAGGTGTCACGCTGGACGCCGAAGTGGTCGACGCGGCCCTGCTGCTGTACGGCCCCACGCCCTTGTCAGAACCGGAGGGCTGACATGGTCATCAACGCGCAGCTCTGGGAGACCCAGCTCGACATGATGGGCAACACCATGATCCTGTTCATGGTGTACCTGCTGGCCGAGGCGGCCTTGCCCCGCCTGCCCTGGGTGAAGTCGCGCGCCAGCCGCAAATGCGTGCTGGTGGTGGTGTACGCGCTGCTGGCCTCCCTCAATGTGATGACCGCTTATGAGCCTGCGCCCGGCGTGCGGGTGGACACGCGCATGGGGGTGGAGGCGGCGGCCACCTTGACCCTGGGTCCGCTGGCGGGCCTGTTGGTGGGCGTGGCGACCGGCCTGACACGCGTGACGCTGGGCGGGCCGGGGTGGTTGTCCGGCTCGCTGGCGATGCTGGGTGTGTGGGCGGCCACCAGCGCGCTGATGACCTGGCAGGCGCGGCGCCGTCCCGGGCAGGATCCAGGTCGCCATCTTGGGGTGGCCATCGGCGGAGCGATTTTTTCCTGGCTGATGAGCCTGCCATCTTTGATGTGGCTGGACTGGCGCGGCCACATGGAGCTCGATGCGCCGATCGCACTGGTCGTCTTCCTCAGCAGCACCGTCACCACCCTCTTGCTGTGGGCGACGATTGCCCTGACCAGCTCGCGCACCCGTGCGCTAGAGCAACTGTCGCGGGCCAACGAGGCGCTGCAGCAGTCCTTGCGCCAGACGATTGGTGCGCTGGCGCAGGCGGTCTTGCACCGAGACCCCGGATCGGCCCGGCACCAGCGGCGCGTCGCCGACCTGGCCCTGGCCATTGGCCGGGCGATGAAGCTGGAGCCCCACCAGCTGGAGGCGCTGGAGCTGGCCGCGCTCGTGCATGACATTGGACAGATCGAAATCCCCAGCGAAATCATCTCGCGCCCTGGGCCGCTCACGCCGGCCGAAATGGCGCTGGTGCAGCAACACCCGGTGATGGGCTACGAGATCCTGAAAGACGTGCAGTCGCCCTGGCCCCTGGCCGACATCGTCCACCAGCACCACGAGAACCTTGACGGCAGCGGCTACCCCCGTGGCTTGGCGGGAGACGAGATCTGCCTGGAGGCGCGGATCCTGCGCGTGTGCGACATCATCGAGGCCATGAGCTCCCACCGTGTGTACCGCTCCAGCCACCCGATGGACAGCGTGCTGCAGGAAGTGCAGCGCATGGCCGGGCGAGAGCTGGACGCGGAGGTGGTGCGCATTGCATTGGCGCTGATCCGGCGCGATGGCTACGCTTTTCCGGCCTGAGCAGCTCGCCCGTCTGCCGCCGGTTTGTGGCCTAATGCTCGATTGGATTTTTTTGCCCACGCATCGCACTGCCATGCTGCGAATCACCGAACTGCGTCTGCCCCTGAACCATGCCGAGGACGACTTGCGTCCAGCCGTGGTGGCCAGACTGGGCATCCAGGATGCCCAACTCCTGAATTTCACCGTGTTCAAGCGCAGCTACGACGCGCGCAAGAAGTCGGCCATCGTGCTGATCTACACGATCGACTGCGAGCTGGCCACGCCCGAGCTGGAAGCCCGTCTGTTCGAGCGCTTCGCGGGTGACCCGCACGTCCGCCCCGCGCCCGACACCACCTACCAGTTCGTGGGCCATGCCCCGGCGGACTACCGTGCGCCGGGCGGTCTGCGCCCCCTGGTGATCGGCTTTGGCCCCTGCGGCATCTTCGCCGCCCTGATCCTGGCCCAGATGGGCTTGCGACCCATCGTGCTGGAGCGCGGCAAGGAAGTGCGCGAGCGCACCAAGGACACCTGGGGACTTTGGCGCAAGAGCGTGCTCAACCCCGAATCCAACGTGCAGTTTGGCGAGGGCGGGGCGGGCACCTTCTCTGACGGCAAGCTCTGGAGCCAGATCAGCGACCCACGTCACCTGACCCGCAAGGTGCTCACCGAGTTCGTCAAGGCGGGCGCCCCGGAGGAAATCCTGTATGTGAGCAAGCCTCACATCGGCACCTTCCGCCTGGTCAGCATGGTCGAAAAGATCCGTGCCGACATCGTGGCGCTGGGCGGCGAGGTCCGCTTCGAGCACCACGTCACCGACGTCCTGATCGAGAACGGTCACATCCGCGGCGTGACGCTGCAAAGCGGTGAGCAACTTCGTGCCGACCATGTCGTGCTGGCGCTGGGTCACAGTGCCCGCGACACCTTCACGATGCTGCACGAGCGCGGGGTCTTCATGGAGGCCAAACCCTTCTCCATCGGCTACCGCATCGAACACCCGCAAAGTCTCATTGACAAGGCGCGGTTCGGTCCCAACGCAGGCAACCCCATCCTGGGTGCCGCCGACTACAAACTGGTACACCATGCCAGGAATGGCCGTGCGGTCTACAGCTTCTGCATGTGCCCCGGTGGCACGGTGGTGGCGGCCACGTCCGAGCCCAATCGCGTGGTCACCAATGGCATGAGCCAATACTCGCGCAACGAGCGCAATGCCAACGCGGGCATCGTGGTGGGCATCTCGCCGCAGGACTATCGCCAAGACGGTAAGACGGAAGGCCCCGTCAGCCCACTCGATGGCATGGCCTTCCAGCGCTTCTGGGAGTCGCGCGCCTACGAACTGGGTGGGGGCGACTACATCGCCCCGGCACAGCTGGTGGGCGATTTCATCAAGGGCCAACGCAGCAAGGTGCTCGGCAACGTCGAGCCCTCGTACAAGCCTGGCGTGAACCTGACGGACCTGGCTCAGCCCGGCCTCGGCAGCTTGCCCGACTACTGTCTCAACGCCATCCGCGAGGCCTTGCCCGCGTTCGAAAAGCAGATCAAGGGCTTCTCGATGAAGGACGCCGTGCTGACCGGAGTGGAGACCCGCACATCGTCACCGCTGCGCATCACCCGTGGGCGCGACTACCAGAGCCTCAACATCCAGGGCCTGTATCCGGCCGGTGAAGGCGCGGGTTACGCCGGCGGCATCATGTCTGCAGGCGTGGATGGCATCGAGGTGGCCGAGGCGGTGGGCGCCAGCATCCTGGGCGTGAAGGCACCCGGCATCAAAGCCTGATCAGCCTTCCGATCAGGCTACATTCAACTCTTCAACGGCTGACCCAGCTGCCGCAACAAATCCCGCACATATTGCGCCCGGTCCTTCGGGTCCGACAATGCCTTTTCGATGCGCAGCTTGTCGTTGCCCGCCAGCTTGATCTGTTTGTTCTTCTGCACCAGCTCGATGATGCGCAGCGGCTCCACTGGCGGGTTGGGGCGGAAAGTGATGTTGATGATGCCTGGCGCGGCATCGATCTTGATCACGCCATAAGGCTTGGACTGCACGCGCAGCTTGTGCGTGTCGAACAGGGCCTGTGCTTGCGGCGGCAGCTTGCCGAAGCGGTCCACGATCTCTTCCAGCATGGTGTCGATCTTGTCGAGCGCGTCGGCCGTGGCCAGGCGTTTGTAGAGGCTCAGGCGCACGTGCACGTCGCCGCAATAGGCATCGGGCAGCAGGGCAGGGGCGTGCAGGTTCACGTCGGTGTTGCTGCCGAACATGCCCAGGGGAGACAGCAGATCCGGCTCCTTGCCTGCCTTCAGTGAGCGCACGGCCTCGCTCAGCATCTCGTTGTAGAGCTGGAAGCCCACCTCCATCATGTTGCCGCTCTGGTTGTCGCCCAGCACCTCGCCGGCGCCGCGAATCTCCAGGTCGTGCATGGCCAGATAGAAACCCGAGCCCAGCTCCTCCATGTTCTGGATCGCATCCAGACGCTGCGCCGCCTGCTTCGTCAGCCCCTCCACATCGGGCACCAGCAGGTAGGCATAGGCCTGGTGGTGCGAACGCCCCACGCGGCCACGCAATTGGTGCAACTGCGCCAGGCCGAACTTGTCGGCGCGCGCCATGATGATGGTGTTGGCACTCGGCACGTCGATGCCTGTCTCGATGATGGTCGAGCACAGCAGCACGTTGTGGCGCTGCGCCACGAAGTCGCGCATCACGCGCTCCAGCTCCCGCTCGGGCATCTGACCGTGGGCAATGCCGATGCGCGCCTCGGGCACCAGCTCGGCCAGCTTGTCGCGCCGGTTCTCGATGGTTTCCACCTCGTTGTGCAGGAAGTAGACCTGACCGCCGCGCTTGAGTTCGCGCAAGATGGCTTCGCGGATCACGCCGCTGCTCTCGCTGCGCACAAAGGTCTTGATCGCCAGACGACGCTGCGGTGCGGTCGCGATCACGCTCAGGTCGCGCAGGCCTTCCATGGCCATGCCCAGCGTCCGCGGGATGGGGGTGGCGGTCAGAGTCAGCACGTCAATTTCAGCGCGCATGGCTTTCATCGCCTCTTTGTGGCGCACGCCAAAGCGGTGTTCCTCATCGATGATCAGCAGGCCCAG
>NZ_JAVEYN010000045.1:0-15272 GCF_034003525.1 Aquabacterium sp. | reverse complement strand
ACGGGCGATTTGGGTTTCTGGGGCACAGTCGACGACGAGGATGCGGTCGACCTTGTCTTTCCACTTGCTGCCCGACTCGGCCAGCAGGGGGACGTCGTAGATGATGTGCTGGTCGGGTAAGGCCAAGCCAGCTTGTTGGTCGGCGTGCAGACCAATCAGCGGGTGGAGTACGGCTTCGAGCCGGGCCATGGCCAGCGGGTCGGTGAAGGCCAGTTCGCGCATGCGGGCGCGGTCCATCGCGCCGGTTGGGTCGATGAAGGCTTCGCCAAATTGTTGCGCGATGTGAGGGATGGCGGCGCCTTGCGGTGCGGTGAGCGCACGCGAGATGGCGTCCGTGTCCACCAGGTGGGCACCCAATTCCACCAGCATCTGGCTGACAGTGGACTTGCCACTGCCGATGCCCCCAGTGAGTCCAATGGTCAGGCGCGGAGGCGCGTTCGCGGGCATGCGCCGACGCCCCTCTGTCAGGCCCAGCCCAGCCAGCCCAACACGCGGGCTGACCCGGCCAGAGCTACCACGAGGCCCGCGCCCGCCAGGAAGGGGCCGTAGGGCACATACACGCCTTCGCGCAACTGGCTGCTGAGCTTCATGCCGATGCCGATGACCGCCCCGATGATGGAGGAGCCGAGCACGATGGGCAGCACCATCTGCCAACCCAGCCAGGCACCCAGCGCGGCGAGCAGCTTGAAGTCGCCATAACCCATGCCTTCTTTGCCGGTGGTGAGCTTGAACAGCCAGTACACCGACCACAGCGACAGGTAACCCGCGACGGCGCCCCACAGCGCTTCATCCAAGGGCAGGTTCCAGCCCAGGCCGGCCACAACCAAGCCGGCCCAGAGCAGGGGCAGCGTGATGTTGTCGGGCAAGATGGTGGTGTCCCAGTCGATGGCCGATGCGGCCACGAGCGCCGCGACGAAGCCACACCACAGCAAGGTGGTGGGCTGGTTGCCAAAACGCCAGGCGCAGGCGGCAAACAGTGCGGCGGTAGCCAGCTCGATGAACGGGTAGCGCAGCGAGATGCGGGTGCCGCAGGCCGAGCACTTACCGCGCAGGGCTAACCAACTCAGCACAGGGATGTTCTCATACCAGCGGATGGCGTGGCCGCACGACGGACAGCGCGAAGCGGGCTTGGACAGGCTGAGTGCGCCAGCGTCACCCTGGGTACGAGCGCCCTGTTCTGCCTGAGCGACATGACCCGCTTGCGCGTCTTCTGACAGGCCCAACACCGAGCGAGCTTCGGCCTGCCACTGCTGCTCCATCATCTTGGGCATGCGATGGATGACCACATTGAGGAAGCTGCCCACGCACAAGCCCAGGATGCCCAGCCCCCAGGGCGTGAGCACGATGTCGGTCAAGACCGACCACAACGAATCAACGTCCATGAGCGATCAAACCACCTGGCCGAGCTTGAAGATGGGCAGGTACATCGACACGACGATGCCGCCGATGATGGTGCCCAAGATCACGATGATGAAGGGCTCCATCAGGCTGGACAGCGCCTTGACAGCCTCGTCGACCTCTTCTTCGTAGAAGTCGGCGGCCTTGCCCAGCATGTGGTCGAGCGAGCCCGACTCTTCACCGATGGAGCTCATCTGCATCACCATGACGGGGAACAGATTGACGTTCTGCATGGCCGTGGTGAGGCTGGTGCCGGTGGAGACGTCCTTCTGGATCTTCTCGGTGGCTTCCGTGAAGACGGCATTGCCCGAGGCCCCACCCACGGAGTCAAGTGCTTCGACCAGCGGCACACCAGCGGCAAACATGGTAGACAGGGTGCGCGTCCAGCGTGCGACGGCCGACTTGAACATCAGGTCTCCAAAAACGGGGACCTTGAGCAGCAACCGGTCCATGGTTTTCTGCATGGCCTCAGAGCGCTTCCAGCTTTCCAGGAAGAAGTACACCCCGCCCCCGATGATGCCAAAGATGGCCCACCAGTAGGACACGAAGAACTCGGACATGGCCATCACCATCAGCGTGGGCGCAGGCAGATCGGCGCCAAAGGAGGTGAAGACTTCCTTGAACGCCGGAATGACGAAGATCATGATGACGGCCACCACCACGAAGGCGACGACCAACACGGCGATGGGGTAGGTGAGCGCCGATTTGATCTTCTGCTTGATGGCGATGGTTTTCTCCTGGTAGGTGGCCAGGCGCTCCAGCAGGGTTTCCAGGATACCGGCGGCTTCACCGGCTTCAACCAGGTTGCAATACAGCGCGTCGAAGTACAGCGGGTGTTTGCGGAACGAGGCCGACAGGCTGGTACCGGTCTCGACATCGCCCCGGATGTCCGCCAGCAGCTTGGTCACGCGGGGGTTGGTGCTGCCGCGCCCGACGATGTCGAAGGCCTGCAGCAAGGGCACACCGGCCTTCATCATCGTGGCCAGTTGGCGCGTGAAGATGGCAATATCTTTCTGCTTGATCGAGCTGCCGCCCGAGGTGCGGCGCTTCTTGACCTTCTGGACCAAGACGCCCTGTCGGCGCAGGGTGGCTCCGACCAATGCCTCACCGCCAGCGCGCATTTCGCCTTTGACGATTTTGCCGTTGCGGTCTTTGCCTTCCCATTCGAAGACGAACTCTTGCGGTTTCTTGGCAGGTGCCGTGGCCATGTGTCAGGACTCCGTGTCGGTTTCGGGGGTCTTATTCGTTGGTGACCGCAATCACCTCTTCCAAAGAGGTGACACCGGCGCGCACTTTGACCAGACCCGATTCCCGCAAGTCTCGCACGCCTTCTGCCTTGGCTTGCTGGGCAATATCCATAGCTGTGCCTTGCGAGAGAATGATTCGTTGTATTTCCTCACTAATGGGCATGACCTGGTAAATGCCAACCCGCCCTTTGTAACCGTTGTTACAAGATGAGCAGCCGACGGCCTTGTAAGGTTTCCAGCTACCGTCGAGGTCGGACTCTTTGTAGCCTGCCCGCAGCAGGGCCTCACGTGGGTAGTCGGCCGGGGCTTTGCAGTTCTCGCAGAGTTTGCGTGCCAGGCGCTGGGCGGTGATCAGGATGACCGACGAGGCGATGTTGAACGGCGCCACGCCCATGTTCATCAGGCGGGTGAGGGTGCCGGGGGCATCGTTGGTGTGCAGGGTGGACATCACCATGTGGCCAGTTTGCGCGGCCTTGATGGCGATGTCGGCGGTGTCCAGGTCACGGATTTCACCGACCATGATGATGTCAGGATCCTGACGCAGGAAGGCCTTGAGGGCCACCGAGAAGTTGAGCCCCGCCCGGTCGTTGACGTTGACCTGGTTGATACCGGGGAGGTTGATTTCTGCCGGATCCTCGACGGTGGAGATGTTGACGCCGGGCTGGTTGAGGATGTTCAGGCAGGTGTACAGCGACACGGTTTTACCCGAGCCCGTGGGGCCGGTGACCAGCACCATGCCGTAGGGGCGGCCGATGGCGGCCAGTAGGCGCTCTTTCTCGGCGGGCTCATAACCCAGCGCTTCGATCCCCAGCTTGGCGCTGGACGGATCGAGGATGCGGATCACGATCTTTTCGCCAAACAGCGTGGGCAGGGTGCTGACCCGGAAGTCGATGGCCTTGTTGCCGAACTTGAGCTTCATGCGGCCGTCTTGCGGCACGCGCTTTTCAGCAATGTCGAGCTTGGAGATGACCTTGATGCGGGAGGCGAGCTTTTCCTTGATGGCGATGGGCGGCTGGGTGACTTCGCGCAGTTCGCCGTCGACGCGGAAGCGGACGCGGTAGTTGTACTCGTAGGGTTCGAAGTGCAGGTCGGAGGCGCGGGCATTGATCGCGTCGATCAGCATCTTCTGCAGGAAGCGCACCACGGGGGCGTCTTCCACCTCGGACGCCACGTCGGGGGACTCGGGCTGCGCGGAACCGGTGTCTTCGGTGACGTCGAACTCGAAGTCGCTGGAGGCCAATGCCGCCAGCTGCTCTTGTGCGCTGGCGGTGCTGCCTTCCAGCATCTTGAGCAGCTTGTCGTGCTCAACGATGATCCACTCGGGGTTGAGTTGGGTGGCGAACTTGATGCGCTCGACCGCCTCCTGGTTGGTTGGGTCGGAGGCGGCCACAAACAGGCGGTTGCCCCGCTTGGACAGGGCCAGCACTTGGTACTGCGACGACAGTTTGTTGTCGATGATGCCTTTGGGCAGGCGCTGCGCATCGACGGCAGACAGGTCCATCACCGGGACAGACAGGGCCTTGGAAAGGGTGTGCGCCAGCGCGTTGGCGGTGAGTTTGCCGCTGCTCACCACGGCGTGGACAAAGCTGCTCTTTTGCTCTTTGGCGGTGCGGGCCAGGGCGTCGGCTTCGGTACTGTCAAGCTTGCCGGCATTGACCAAGACGCGAGCCACACCGGTGAGGTGTCCAGGGGATTCTGCAAGGATGGAGTCTGCCATGGATTGTGTTCGATGCGGTGAGTCTATCCTGTAGGTCAGTACTTTGTTTCTTGATTACTTTATACGAGTTGTGCCCTCATGATCTGTTTTCTGTGTTGATAATGTTGTGCTCTGGAGCTTTGGGTCGCGTAATGGTAGGTGGACTTGCTCGAATGACGCGCAAGGTTGTCGCCTCGCCCACCTTGTGAGCGCAGTCAGTCAAAGAAGGCGTGGATGCGCATGCTGTGCGCACTTTGATCGAGTAAAATTTGCAGCCAATGATGGCTGCAGGGACTTCAGTTCCCATGCTCAATCCGTAAGATAGGACCAATTAAGTGCAGGTTGTTATCCCAATGTCTGGTTTTGGTGAGCGGTTTCGGCGTGCTGGTTATGCCGTTCCTAAGCCACTGATCGAAATCGATGGTAAGCCCATTATCGGGCACGTGATCGATATGTTTCCCGGTGAGTCTGATTTTGTATTTATTTGCAACAAGGACCATCTCCAGTGCCCTGAATACGACATGCTGGGAACCCTTCAGCGACTTTGTCCAACGGGTCGGGTCGTTGGGATTGAGTCGCACAAGCTGGGTCCGGTGCATGCGGTTCAGCAGATAGAAGGCCTCATCGACTCGCAACGCCCTGTAGTCCTGAACTACTGCGATTTCACCTGCCTATGGGATTGGGCGCATTTCAAGACGTTCGTTCAGGTCAGTGCTTGCGATGGGGCAATACCCGCCTATAAGGGGTTTCATCCGCATACCCTGGGCTCTACAAATTACGCCTACATGCGCGAAAGCGGTGGCAGGGTCCTCGACATCCAGGAAAAGCAGCCCTATACGGATGATCGGATGAACGAGTACGCCTCCAGCGGCACATATTATTTCCGCTCGGGCGAGGTAATGAAGCAGGCCTTGGCCGAAGCCCGTCGCCGGGAGTTGCAGGTCAACGGCGAGTTCTATGTCAGCTTGGCCTACAAGCCCATGCTAGATGCCGGCCAGGACGTTCGCGTTTACGCCCTGCAGCACTTCATGCAGTGGGGCACGCCCGAAGACGTGGCCGAATACCGTGGCTGGTCGGATGCGTTCCGTGCGCTTCAGCAGAAAGGCGTCAGCGAGCCCCGGGCCACTGCCGGCGCCGTGATCGTGCCCATGGCGGGCATGGGGCAGCGTTTTGCCCGCGAGGGCTACGTTCAGACCAAGCCGCTGATCCCCGTGTCGGGGCGTCCCATGGTACTGCAGGCCGCGAGCGACTTGCCGCATGTGCAGCAACATGCGTTCGTGCTGCGCACCGACATGCCTGGGCGGGACGATATCGGCCAAACTCTGCTGGGTGCCTTCCCCGGGGCCGTCCTGCGCGACGTGCCTCACGTGACGCAAGGTCAGGCCTGCTCTGCCGAGCTGGGGTTGCAGGCCCTGGTAGAGCGGGTGGGCGAGGTGGTTGGGCCTATCACGTTCGGGGCCTGCGACAACGGTGCTCTGTATGACCGCGCGGCCTTCGAGCAATTGATGGAGCGTGCCGACGTCGATGTGGTGGTCTGGGTGGCCCGTGGACACGCCAACGCCGTGCGCCACCCCCAGATGTTCGGCTGGGTCGATGCCGACGAGACCGGACTCATCCGCCGAGTGTCCGTGAAGCAGCCCCTGGCCCAGCCCGCCAGCGATCCGATCGTCATTGGCACCTTCACGTTTAAGCGTCAAGACCACTTCGAGATGTCGCTCAAGCGCCTCATCGAACAGAACGACCGTATCAACGGCGAGTTCTACCTGGACTCGACGGTCAATCACGCCCTGGCGATGGGGCTGCGTTGCTACGTGTTCGAGGTGGATCACTTCTTCTCTTGGGGCACGCCCAACGACTTGCGCACCTTCGAGTACTGGCAGTCCTGCTTCGACAAATGGCCGTCGCACCCTTATTCGCTCGAACTCGACCAGCGTGTTCCTCCCGAAGCCGTCCAGCCTCTGCGCGCTCGTCAGGCTTGGGTGCATCCTGCTCCCCAGGACCTGAGCGCCTGATGATCTGCCGCGAAGCAGCCACCTTCCTGGTGGTCGGGGGCGTCACGGTGCTGGTGGATTTCACCAGTTACACCCTGATGCAGGCCTGGATCGGTTTGCCTGTGGATGTGGCCAAGGGCTTGGGGTTCCTGATCGGCACAGCGTTCGCCTATTTCGCCAACCGCCACTGGACGTTCGGGCACCAGGAGCCTGTGCGCGGCAGCGCCTGGCGCTTTGCGCTGCTCTATGGTGTCACTCTGGCGTTCAACGTGCTTATCAACGCGGCCAGCCTGCGCGCCCTGCATGGCGTGGCCTGGGACAGGTCAGGTGCCTTCATTTTGGCCACGGGCGTTTCGGCATTCCTAAACTTCCTGGGCATGAAGTACCTGATTTTTCGCCAGCGCCCGGGAGCCAAGCTATCTTCGACATGAAGCTCTCTCTTATCATTCCATGCTACAACGAATCGGCCAACCTGCCGCCCCTGATCGCCCGATGTGCAGAGGTGGCGAAAGCGGGGGGCGTGGAGGTCCTGTTGGTCAACAATGGCTCGACAGATGACAGCGCGGCCGTGCTGGCCCGGCTGCTGCCATCCCATCCCGGGGTGCGGTCGGTGCACGTTGAAACGAACCAGGGTTATGGTTTCGGCATCCTGTCCGGATTGCGTGCCGCCCATGGCGATGTCCTGGCCTGGACGCACGCCGACATGCAGACCGATCCGATGGATGCTATCAAGGGGCTGGCATGCTTCAAGCAGCATGGCCTGGACGTCTTCGTCAAGGGCAAGCGGCACGGCCGTCCTTTCGCGGACGTCGTGTTCACCGTGGGCATGAGTTGCTTCGAGACCGCGTTGCTGCAAAAGCCGCTGTGGGACATCAATGCCCAGCCGACAATGTTCTCCCGCAGGTTCTTCCAGACATGGTCGGACGACGCGCCGCACGACTTTTCGCTCGATCTCTATGCCTACTACATGGCACGCAATGCCGGGCTGGAGGTTCATCGTTTCCCGGTGCTGTTCGGCAAGCGCCTGCACGGCACCTCGCACTGGAACGTGAACTGGGCCGCCAAACGAAAGTTCATCAAGCGAACGGTTAATTTCAGTTTGGAACTCAAAAAGAAAGTTCGTGCTGCATGAACCTCATCGCTCATCGCCGGAACACCATCGCCGAACTTAAGGCCACACCGACGCAATACGGCGTGGAAATCGACCTGCGCAGCCAGGGGCAGAAGTTGATCGTGCAGCACGATCCTTTTGCTGATGGCGAGGACTTCGAACGTTGGCTCGATCACTTCCGCCACGGTACCTTGATCCTCAATGTAAAGGAAGAGGGTTTGGAGGAGCGCCTGATCGGGTTGATGGCTGCCCGTGGTATTTCCGACTACTTTTTCCTCGATCAGTCGTTCCCGTTCCTGATCCGTTGGGCCAGGAACGGGGAGCATCGTTGCGCAGTCCGAGTGTCGGAGTTCGAGTCCATCGAAACGGCACTGGCCCTTGCCGGGCAGATAGATTGGGCCTGGGTGGATTGCTTTACCCGTTTCCCCCTGGACAGGGCTGGAGCGAACCGCCTGCATGACGCCGGCTTCAAGCTCTGTGTGGTGTCGCCAGAGCTCCAGGGCCGGGCCGCCGAAGCCGAGATTCTTTCCTTTGCTTCCTTGCTGGAAAGCCAGGGCGTGAAGCCCGATGCGGTGTGCACGAAGCGGCCCGATCTGTGGGAAGGCCTTTCGGTTAAGTGATGTCCAAGCTGATCCTTCATCCATTGTTTCTGCTCGGGGTGGCGCTGCGCCTGGCGCTGCTCGTGTTGCTGCAGCCCTGGGCCGAGACCCAGTGGTATTTGCCTTTCCTCTCGCACTGGTTCGAAGCCCCCTCGATCGACCCCTGGAGTCGCTTCCTTGTCGACGGTGGCAACCCAGCGGCCTTCCCGTACGGCGTGGTGATGTGGGGCGCCTTCCTGCCCTTGTCATCGCTGGCGCATGCCTTGGGGGCGAATTTGCACTTCGCTTACGCGGGCACTCTGCTTGTGGCTGACCTGGGCATGCTGCTGGCCCTACGCCACCTGCACCCCGGTAATGATCGAACGTTGTTGATCTGGTACTGGCTGTCGCCCATCGTTGTCTTGGCCACCTACTGGCTGGGTCTTAACGACCTGATCCCGGTGCTGCTGCTGACCCTTGCCTTGCTAGCGGCTCAGCGGATGCGGATGCTCGTTGCAGGCGTGCTTTGCGGGGCTGCCGTGTCAGCCAAGTTCAGCATGGTCTTGGCGCTACCCTTCTTTCTGATCTATTTAATGCAGAACAAGGCCTTGCGCTGGACCTTGCCTTCATACATGAAAGGGCTCGGTGTCTCCTTTCTGACCCTGCTGGTGCCTTTTGCACTCTCAGTCGGTGGCCTTCACATGCTCCTGCGCAACCCCGAGATGGGCAAGGTTTACCAGTTCGCCGTCGAGTTGGGTGTGAATTCGCGCCTGTACCTGCTTCCCATGGCCTACGTTTTGGCTCTGTACCTGACTTGGCAAATCCGGCGGCTAAATTTCGAACTTTTCATGGCCATGTTGGGGCTAGCGTTTTTCCTCGTGGTACTGATGACCCCAGCCTCGCCTGGCTGGTTCATCTGGATCCTGCCTTTGCTAATCGGGTACTTGATCCGCTCGGATCGCAAAGCTGCAGGGCTGACGGCTGTGTTCACTATTCTGTATGCCATTGGCAACGTGATAGTGATGCCCTGGCCGGAATCGGCCATCGATATGCCTTGGCTACAGGAGCGAACACAACACGTGCGATGGTTGCCCCACCCCATGCTACCGACATTGTTGACGGCCGTCGGTGCCGTGCTTGGCTGGCGGATTTGGCGCGACACAGTAAAGGCGAACGACTATTTCCGACTCAGTCGAAAGCCGTTCGTGATTGGCATCGCAGGCGATTCCGGGGCTGGTAAGGACACCTTGTCCGATGCACTGGCCGACCTTTTCGGGCGTCACTCCGTCTCAACCATTTCGGGCGATGACTACCACCTATGGGACCGCCAGAAACCCATGTGGCAGGTGATGACGCACCTAAACCCGCGTGCGAACGACTTGGAGTCCTATGCCCATGATCTCCTTGCGCTTACGGACGGTCGCACCATCACGTCACGGCACTACGACCACAGCACGGGAAAGATGAGCCTACCCTTTGAGGTGCGCAGCAACGACTTCATCATCGCCAGCGGCCTGCACGCGCTCTACTTGCCAATCCTGCGCCGCTGTTACGACCTTAGTATCTACCTTGACATAGACGAGGGCCTGCGACGCTTTCTCAAACTGGAGCGTGACGTCAAGCAACGTGGTCACACGGTGGAGCGAGTACTGAGTGCGCTGGCCAAGCGGGCCCCTGACTCGGACCGGTTCATCCGTCCACAAGCGCAGCATGCCGACTTGGTAATGTCTATGCAGCCCATCCACCCCCGACTACTGGAGGGGGATGTCAAGCAGATGCGCTACAAGCTGCAGGCCCGCTCGCGTCATGGCCTTAGCGAAGGATCTCTGGCCCGTGTGCTTACCGGGGTATGTGGGCTGCACGTGGACATGACCACCGGACCTGACGCAGACCAGGAGATCGAGTTGGTGATCGAAGGCGAGACATCGGCCGAGGACATTGCTCTGGCCGCTCAGATGCTGTTCCCGGAGATGCTGGCGTTCTTGGACACGCAGCCTCAATGGAAGGACGGCATCCTCGGTCTAATGCAGCTGATCACGCTGTCGCACATTCAACAGGCATTGAAGAAACGTTTCCTATGGTGAGAATGCTTAATCCCGGCTGTTTTGAACGTCTGCCGGATGCCATCTTGTTCGATACGGACAACACGCTCTATCACTACGATCCAGCCCATGACGCGGCGATGTTGGCTGTCAGGGAGAAGGTCACGCGGACCTTCTCGATTGAGCCGGAGGCTTTTGATCGGGCCTATGACGAGGCTAGGTCCCAGGTTAAGAAGCGCCTCAAACACACGGCCTCGTCGCACAGCCGCCTGTTGTACTTTCAGCGGATGCTCGAGATCATTGGACTGGGCTCGCAGGTCATGTTGGCACTTGACTTCGAGCAGACCTACTGGCGCACGTTCCTGAGCCAGGCGGTTCTATTCGACGAGGTCAAGGACCTGCTCGACGACCTGCGCCTGTTGGGCGTGCCGACGGCGATCGTCACGGACCTCACCGCGCAGATCCAGTTCCGCAAGGTGGTGTATTTCGGCCTCGATCACTACTTTGACTACATCGTGACCAGTGAAGAGGCGGGCCATGACAAGCCCCATCCCGCCCCCTTCCAGATTGCCCTAGAGAAGATGCGACCAAAAGGCGACTGCATCTGGATGATTGGCGACAACCACGTCAACGACATCCAGGGGGGGAGAGAGCAAATCAAGGCGGTGACGCTGCAAAAGTTGCATGATGGGGTGGTTGAGGGGACGGGCGTCACCGCTCCGGACGCCACCTTCCAGGATTTCGCAGAGCTTCGGGTCTTGTTGCGTCGCCTATCCGGTCTGTGAGGACACGATCATGAACATGCATGAGCAAATTTCTCGGTTCTGTGCGCAGATCGGTGCAAATCCTTTGTTAGTCCAAGGGGCTGGTGGGAATGTGTCTTGGAAGGACTCCGAGGTTCTTTGGATCAAGGCTTCTGGTACGTGGCTCAAGGAGGCGCTCGAGCGAGATATCTTCGTCCCGGTAGATTTGATTGATCTAGGGGTGGCATTGAAGAATGAGCGCTTTGACGCTACGCCGAAAGTCATCGCCGGTGCAGTCCTGCGCCCATCAATTGAGACAGTGCTCCATGCCTTACTGCCTCAGCGAGTGGTTGTGCATGTCCATGCTATCGATGCATTGGCATGGTTAGTTAGGACTGATCCATGGCCGGCGCTCCAATCCCGTCTGTCTCCTAGGTGGAAGCCTTGTTTCGTGCCCTACCGCAAGCCAGGAGCAGAGTTGGCAAGGGTGATAGCGGAAGCCGTTAGTTCGAACCCAACAACTCAACTGGTCTGCATGGCCAATCACGGGGTGGTGATTGCTGCGGACACTTTAGATGAGGTGCAACTAATCCTTGAAGATACTATAACTGCCTTGCGCGTGATGCCGTTGCCGTTGCAAAAGCTTCAGCCTGCGAGCCCCATTCGGGTTGACGAGCATCATTTTTTACATGCTGTACCCTTAGAAGCTGTTCAAGGTCAGGATCTCAGCGCGCAGGGTTTATCCCGTATGGCTGATGCGTGGGCCCTATACCCTGATCATGTGGTTTTCCTTGGGGCTGAACCTATCTGTCACTCATCGTCTGATGAGGCTCGGCAGTTTGTTTTAGAGAACCCTACTTATTCGGCAGGACGTCCTCATTTTATCCGAGATCAAGGCGTGTTTTCGTTGCGACCATTATCAGTCGGTCAGTTGGCGCAATTAAGGTGCTATGTCGATGTGATGCAGAGGCAGCATTCCACGCAGGCGTTGCAGGTTCTTTCCCGTGAGAATGTTCAGGAATTGTTGGATTGGGATGCTGAGAAGTATCGCAGGCAGCTTGATGAGTGAATTAAGGCTGTTTGGTCCTGATTTTTCGGTTGGTGTAATGATGTGGTATGGTTTTTGGGTCTTGTTGTTGCGATTTGTTGGGTATCGAATCTGCGCGAGGCGGATGAAACGTATCCTGCGCGCACATCAATGGTGTAGTAGTTCAATACTTTTGGTGTTGTATCAGCTTTAATCACGGTAATGTGTGCTTGCGCCATTTTTGCTGTTCTGCTAGTGGCTTGATGGTGTTTTGCTTGGTGGTGGTTGCGACTAAATTGATCGCGTGCTTACCTCTTGGATGTGGTGTTTTTTTGGAAGCATGGCTGTGTCAGTCGGTTTTGGTGTGAAAATGATAATACAGTCGCTCGGCAGTAATATTCCTTCCGGGGCTTCGTTTCTTGGTGTTGAGTCTCGGGTGGGGCGTGTAATTGTCGCGGGGGCGCTCGCGATTTTTACTGTTGCCGTAGTCGCATGCGTGTGGCTAATGCTCAGGCCGGGTTGGTATATAAATACAGGCAATCTTCATGACGTTTTTCTTCCATTGAATTCGGCTCTGGCGGCGCATCAGGGGCTCGGTCTTCATAAAGATTTCCATACCCCATTCGGGTGGGTCTACGCATGCCTGAATAAATGGGCTTGGCTTTATATCAATGAGGGGGGAGGGCTATCGATCAACGACATAACCGTAGTGGCGTCTATTTTTTGGGTTGCGTTGATACTGTTTGCTTTTGTTGTGTGCCTATTGGCGCTTCCTAGAACGCACCGCCCTAATTGGCTGCAGACTTGGTTGCTCGGATTGTTGCTGGTTTTGTTGTCCTTTAATTTTAGGGGGGTCTCCACGTTCAGTATTAAGGACATCACGTGGTATGGTGCATACAATGGGCATCTTTGGTCGCTTATGTCGTTGCAGATGATTTTAGTATTCATCGCTGCGAGAACTCAACCAACGCGTCGTGTTGTGATTGTCTCGGCAATAATGCAAGCCCTTTGTGTGACAATGTCCGTAAACTACAAGATCTCATTCGGTCTAGCTTCGCTTTTGCTTGCCTTGGCGCCTCTCTTTGTGCGTGCGAATGGATTTGCTTGGAGGGGCGGGTATCTGCTGCTTACGCTCTTTTTGTGCATTTCTGCTTCAATTGTCTTGTCGCCGGTTGATTATTCTTATGGTTTATACCTTCGAGACATACGAAGTGCACTTGTTGCTAAATCTGAGTTCTCTTCTGATGGAGGTCATATTTTTGCTGCGTTTATGATGTTGGTCTTGTGCACTGCACTAGTCGCGTTGCTGCAGTTGCGTATGGTCGGTAAAGGCGAAGCATCTGTCGTGGTTAACTGCGGGCGCCGCTTTAGGGTTCTTGACATAACGTTTGGCGGCCTCATTTCTGCTGGTGTTGTTCTTGGTGTTTTGGGAGACTTTTCTAAGCCCTTCTATATGGTGCTGGTCTGCGTCGCGGTTTGTGTTCTGATATTTGCAGCCGGAGGGGTTTGGGGTGTGGCGCTGCGGCGGTTTGCGGTGGCATACTTGTGCGTTATTTTGGTTTTTGGTCTATGGTCGAACTTTCGGATAGTTGGTTACAAAGGTGGTGCTGCTAAAAATAATTACGAGAAGGTTGTGGTCTCCACAAAATATGGTGACTTGAAGTGGGTTATTCCAGGGGGGGCAACATACAATGGGTTGACTGAGATTTTTGAGCTTAAGGAGAACCCCAAAAAGCTTGATGTCCTGTTAAATATTGCATTCCCTTTTGATGAAGAGTATCGAAAGTATCGCGTCCCGTTCCATAATGGGGATTATGTTAAGTCAATGAACTTGGCTCGCGAAACAGTAGCAGATCTCATGATGCAGGGGCATAATAATGTTCTGATGTTGGCTTTTGCGAACCCGCTGCCTCTTCTTGTCGGGGGGCGTCTTCCGAAAGGTAGTGAGCACTGGATTCATTTTGGAACAGCTACACCGATGTTCGAAAAGGACAATGAAATGTTCGCAACATTTCAAAGCTCAGACATTATTGTGCTGCCGGTGACCTCTATTGATTCTCGCAGCCAGATTTTTCTTAACTGCAAATTTTTTGTTTGGAATATGAGTCGCGCTGAACCGCACCAGTTGGTTCATTATGATAAGTACAATTTTTACTTTACAAAATCACCCTCGGCTGCCGCTATTCCAATTGATCAGGTTGAAATTCGCTCGCGCTGTGAGGAAATAGTTAATAAATTCCGATCGGGTAAGGCGTAGTTGGGCGGGGCGTATTCCAAATGTAAGGAATATGCCGAAATTTTGGGGCGGTGAATTGTTCGCTCCTTCGGGTGCGATCAATGTCTATTTCTGTTTTGATGGCGTGCTATTGTTGTTGTATCTGGAAACGCTGCGGTCGCAGTATATGGTGAGTGTGATGGTGATGCGCCCCGGGTTGCGCGGAGACTCCAACACTGGAGAATGAAGCCTTTAAGAAGTCTCGGAAGTTTTCGCCTGAAGTCCGTGAACGTGCAGCGCGCATGGTGCTGGAGCACCATGGTGAGCATCTGTAGTAGTGCCGGCCATTGAGTCCATTGCCAGCACGATCGGCTTTGTGCCGCAGACGCTGCATACCTGGGGCAAGCTGCACGATGTCGATACAGGCATGCGCGGCGGGGTTTCGACCGCTGAAGCCCAGCGCATCAAGGACTTGAAGCGCGAGGTGCGTGGACAGCGAAGCCCAAAGAGACCTTGAAGCTGGCCAGCGCGTTTTTCGCCCAGACGGAGCTCGACGCCGCATCATGTCCTGAAGGCCTTCGTCGATCAACACCGGGTGCAGCTTGGGGGGGGTGATCTGCCGTGTCTTGCAGATCGCCCCCATCAGCCTATTGACGCAACGCCACGCCGCGCGTCAGCGGTAGTCCGCTTTGCGCTCGCTGCGAGCTCAGCGCGATGCAGGCCTCGTGCCGCAAATTTACCGTGTGTGGCAAGTCAACTTGCAGGTCTATGGTGCGGACAAGGTCTGACTCCAACTCAAATGGGAGGGCGTCCCGTGGCCCGCTGCACCGTCGTGAGGTAGGTGCGCCAGCACGGACTGCAGGGCGTGCGCAGAGGCAAGGCGCAGCGCACCACCATCCCGGATCACAAAGCCGCTTGATCGAGTCAATCGGCAGTTCCAAGCCGACCGCCCCAATCAGTTTTGGTTCTCGGACTTCAGTTGCGCTTCGACTTGGCAAGGCTGGGTCTATGCGGCTTTCGTCATTGAAGTGTTCAGCTATCGCATGGTGGGATGGCGCCAGAGGAGTTTCATGCAAACCGACTTTGCGCTGGAGCAGCTGACCTGCCCCCTCCCAACCGTACCAGTTGAATGGAAGTGAGGTCCGTCAACCTGGAGAATGACGGACATGAGGAAGAGTCGATTCACGGAGCAGCAGATCATCGGGTTCTTGAAGCAGGCCGAGT
>NZ_JAVEYN010000044.1:0-15742 GCF_034003525.1 Aquabacterium sp. | reverse complement strand
GTCGGCCCGCTCCATCCAGTCCAGGGCCTCTTGGGTCTTGCCGCGCAGGTCGGCTGCCTGGGCCATCAGCAGGTAAGCCTGTTCGAGGTCGGGGCTCAGGGCGGCGGCCGTGTTGCCGTCGGTCGCGGGGGCGTCCGGCGCGCGTCCTTGAGTGGACTGTGCGCGGGCGAGCACGGGCTGCAAGGCGGCTTCGGCCTGATCGAGCTTCTTGAGCTCCAGGCGGATGGCGGCCAGCAGCAGCCAGTGGCCCATCTGATCGGGCTGCTCGCGCACCAGGGTTTCGAGCTGGGGCTCGGCCTCGCTGTAGCGTTGCAGCAAGGTCAGCTGGCGGGCGTAGGCCAGGCGCACCACAGGTGAGGCATCGGTGCGCTGCAGTTGCTTGCGCACGATCGCCTCGGTGTCTGGCGCCTGCTTCATCAGGTCGATGGCGAGCAGGCCGGCCACGGGCAGGCCGGGCTTGAGGGCGATGGCGCGATCAAGGCCTTCGCGTGCCTTGTCCAGTTTGGCCGCACGCAGCCAGCCTTCGCTGCTGGCGGCCCAGGCTTCGGCTTGCTCGAGCGAGCGGCTGCGCCAGGGGGCGGTGGCTTCGTCGATGATGCGGGCGGCGGCCTGCTTGTCGCTGAGGCGGCTGAGGCTGCGCGGCAGGTTGGCGATGACCTGGGGCTGCTGGGGCGCGGGCGTCAGCTGGATGAAGCTGCGCAAGGCTGGGGCCAGCTCGGCGGTGCGGCCCAGGGCGATCAGGATCTGGCTGGTGAACTCGGCGGCCGGGCGCGATTGGGGCAGGGCCTGGCGCCAGGCCTTGGCCGCGGTCAGGGCCTGCTCGCCAGCACGGGCGCGCAAGGCGACTTCGACGGCACGTTGGAACAGCTGGCCGTTCTTGTGGCGCCGTGCGGCGTCGAGGTAGAGCAGGTAGGCCGAGCCAGGGTCGCCCGCATTGGCCTGAATTTCCGCAATGAGCACCTGGTAGAACAGCTGCGCGTCCATCTCGGAGTTGCGCACCGGCGGCTTGGCCACGGGGGCGCTGGCGGCTGATGTGGCACTGCGTGGGGCCGGCTTGTCAGGTGCGGCCCAGGCGCTGTGGCACAGCAGGGCCAGAGCCAGCAGGCTGGTGCGCAAGGCTGGCATCGCAGGTGGGAACGCGGGCGTGTGTGCAGGCATGGACTCTCCAAGGGATGTGGCCATTCTATTGATGTGCACAGGGGTGTGCGGGGCGCCAGATAATCCGCGCATGCCCGAATTACCCGAAGTCGAAGTCACCCGCCTGAGTTTTGCCGATCGCATCGAGGGTGCGGAGGTGCTGGCGGTGCACACCGGCAAGCCTTTGCGCTGGCCACTGGGCATCGATGGTGATGACCTGATCGGCTGGCAGGTGGGCGTAGTGCAGCGCCGTGGCAAGTATCTGTGGCTGCCTTTGCAGGCGGCCGATGGGCGTAGCGGTGGCTTGCTGATCCACCTGGGCATGTCGGGTTCGCTGTCGTTTGCCGGCCGGGTGGGCGAGCCAGGGCCGCATGATCACTTCGACATGGTGACCTCGCGCGGGGTGCTGCGCCTGCACGATCCACGCCGCTTTGGGGCCGTGGTGTGGGGTGAGTCGCAGACCACGGGCATGCCGGGCAAGCTGCTGGCGGGCCTGGGCCTGGAGCCCTTTGATGCGGCGCTGGACGGGCCTTATGTGCACGCCCGCCTCAAGGGACGCAAGGTGTCGATCAAGCAGGCGCTGCTGGCCGGGGACATCGTGGTGGGGGCCGGCAACATCTACGCCTGCGAGGCCCTGTTTCGGGCCGGGATCGATCCGCGGCTGGCGGCCGGCAAGCTCAGCCGCCCTCGTTGTGAGCGGCTGGTGAGCGAGGTGCAGAGTGTGCTGCGGCAGGCCATGGTCTTGGGCGGCTCGAGTTTGAAGGACTTCAAGGATGCGCACGGCAGCCAAGGGCACTTCCAGCTCGCCACCGCCGTGTACGGCCGCGAGGGCGAGCCCTGTCGCGTGTGCAGCACGCCGGTGAAGCGGGTCGTGCAGGGTCAACGCTCGACGTTTTTCTGCCCCAATTGTCAGAAAAGGTGACAGACGTGATGGGGTTGGCTGGCAACGCTGCATTTTTTGCATGGGGCTGGGGAATGGCCCTTGTTACAGCATGAGCGCCTTGCGCTAGGATCGACGCCATGATGCCGACCTTTGCCAGCCACCTGGACGCCCTGGGCCAGTGGCGTGCCGATACCGACGCCCGATTGGCGGCGTTGGCCCGCTTTGCCCGTGAACATGACTTGCTCGACGATGCCTCGGCCGAGTGGTTCGAAGCCATGCGCCATCGCCTGTCGGGCGAAAAGCTCATGGTGGCGTTCGTGGCCGAGTTCTCGCGCGGCAAGTCCGAGCTGATCAACGCGATCTTCTTCTCGGACAAGGGCCGGCGCATGATGCCCGCTTCGGCAGGCCGCACCACGATGTGTCCGGTCGAGCTGGGTTACGACGCGGCGGATCCGGTTGGGCTGTCGTTGCTGCCTATCGAGACCCGCCTGGAAGCCGCCTCGCTGGCCGAGTACCGCCGCCAGAACGCCGCCTGGACCTGGGTGGATCTGGACTTGTCCGATCCGGATGGCATGGCCGCCGCCTTGGGCGAGGTAATGCGCACCCGCCTGGTGACCCAGGACGAGGCCGCGCGACTGGGGTTCTGGGACGAACAGCGCCCCGAAGACAATCCGCCAATGCAGGCCGATGGGCGCATTGAGGTGCCTGTGTGGCGCCATGCACGCATCAACCTGCCGCATCCCTTGCTCAAACGTGGCCTGGTGGTGCTGGACACGCCGGGCCTGAACGCCATCGGCACGGAGCCGGAGCTGACCCTGGGTCTGCTGCCGCAGGCCCATGCGACGGTGTTCATCCTGGGGGCCGACACGGGCGTGACCAAGTCCGATCTGGCCATCTGGCGCGATCATCTCTGTGGCCCGGCCCTGGCGCGTTACGTGGCCCTCAACAAGATCGACTCGCTGGTGGACCCGCTGAGCTCGCCCGCCGAGGTGCAGCAGACCATCGTGCGCCAGTGCGAGAGCGTGGCGCAGACGCTGGAGATTCCGGCGAACCACGTGTTCCCGATCTCGGCACGTCAGGCGCTGGCCGCCCGCTTGTCGGGTGACGCCGCCGGCTTGGCGCAGAGCCGTCTGGAAGACTTCGAGCTGGCGCTGTCGGAAGGCCTGTTGCCCAAGCGTCGCGAGAACCTGGCCGAAGCGGCCTCGCAAGGGGCGGTGCAGTTCCAGCACCAGCTCACGCGCCGTTTTGGAGAGATGCGCCGTCTGTACGCCGACCAGTTGGCCGAGTTGCGCAGCCTGCGTGGCAAGAGCTCGGGCAAGGTGCAGCTGATGCTGCAGCGCGTGCAGATGGAGGCCAACGAGTTCGAGCAGTGCACGGCGCGCCTGCAGGCTTTGCGCACGGTGCATGCGCGCATGCTGAAAGAAGCGCTGCACGACCTGTCGGCCGAGCGCTTGCGTCATGAGGTGGAGGCGCTGCAGCAGGTGCTGGGCGGCTCGTGGCTGCCGCTGGGTGCCCGCAAGGCTTTCATCGAGCTGTGCGCCCGCCTGCGTGCGCTGGTGGAGCTGGCGCAGGAACGCAGTGACGAGATCCACTCGATGCTGGTAGCCTCGTATGCCAAGCTCAATGCCGAGTTCGGTTTCAGCCTGGTGGCCGATGCCCCGCTCGATGTGCGTCGCTACACCGAAGACCTGAACCTGATCGAGCGCAACTATGTGCAGTATCTGGGCCTGAGCCAGGCCTTCCGCCTGGCCCAGCCGGGCTTCCAGGAGCAGTTCCGTCGCATGCTGGTGTCGCGTCTGCGCGTCGTGTTCGAGACCGTGAGCAACGACATCGAGTTGTGGAGCAAGACGTCTTCGGCGCAGGTGGACAGCCAGTTGCGCGAACGCCGCCGCAACTTCAAGCGCCGCTATGAGTCGCTCGATCGCATCCAGTCGGCGGCCAGCGATCTGGACGCGCGCCTGCAGGATGTGCAGGCACAGGATGAGCGCGTGATGCAACTGCAAAACCGCCTGAACGTGTTGGTGGACGAGTTGCTGGTGCAGGCGCGTGAAGAGCGCTTGGGCGTGAAGGACTCGTCTCTGGGGACGTTTGACGGCGAGCTGGTCTTGCCCGCATGAGTTTGTCGGATCCCGAGAACATGCTGCAGCGTGCGCAGCAGGCGAGCCCTGATTTGGCTGAGCGCCTGGTGGCCTGGCAGCACCAAGATGGTCGCCACCACCTGCCGTGGCAAAAGCTGCGTGACCCGTACCGCGTGTGGCTGTCCGAGATCATGCTGCAGCAGACCCAGGTCACGACCGTGCTGGGTTACTTCGAGCGCTTCTTGCAGCGGTTTCCGGATGTGCAGGCGCTGGCCGCCGCACCTTTGGACGATGTGCTGACCTTGTGGGCCGGGCTGGGCTACTACAGCCGGGCGCGCAATCTGCACCGTTGTGCGCAGGATGTGGTGAACCTGCATGGTGGGCGTTTCCCCGCCACCAGCGAAGCCTTGCAGACCTTGCCGGGCATCGGGCCGTCCACCGCAGCGGCCATCGCCTCGTTCTGCTTTGACGAGCGCGTGTCCATCATGGATGGCAATGTGAAGCGGGTGCTCAGCCGGGTGCTGGGCTGGGGCGAGGACCTGTCGGTGCGTTCGCACGAGAAGGCACTGATCGCGGCCGCGCAGGTGGTGCTGCCGCAGCGCACCGAGGTGATGCCGTCTTACACCCAGGGCCTGATGGACCTGGGCGCGACTTTGTGCACGCCGCGCAAGCCGTCGTGCCTGATGTGCCCCTGGTCAGATCTGTGTGTGGCACGCCAGGTGGGTGACCCCGAGCGTTACCCGGTGAAGAGCCGCAAGCTCAAGCGCAGCGAACGTGAGAACTGGTGGTTGTGGCCGGAGTGGCGCGAGCAGGTGTGGCTGCAGCAGATGCCCGACAAGGGCGTGTGGGCCGGCCTGTGGACCTTGCCTTTGCTGGACAGCGATGAGGCCGTGTCGGCCGTGTTGGGCAGCGCGGTGAACGCCAGGGTGGAACGCCAGCCGCGCATGAAGCATGTGCTGACGCACCTGGACTGGTGGCTGCACCCACGCCGCGTGGTGCTGAACGATGCCGAGGCCCTGGGCTTGGAGGCGGCCTTGCGTGTGCAAGCGCCAGCCGGGCGTTGGGTGCCGCTGGCCGACCTGGCCAACTGGGGCTTGCCGGCGCCGCTGCGGCGCCTGCTGGTGGGCTGATCAGCCCAGGGTGACGACCACCGGGGCGTGGTCGCTGGGGCGCTCGTTCTTGCGCGGTGCCTTGTCGATGACGCAGGCGCTGACTCGTGGCTTGAGCGCCTCGCTCACCAGGATGTGGTCGATGCGCAGACCCTGGTTCTTGCGGAAGGCCAAGTTGCGGTAGTCCCACCAGCTCCAGGGCTTGGGCGGCTGCTCGAACATGCGGAAGGCGTCGGTCAGGCCCAGTTGCAGCAGCTTCTGGAAGTGCTCGCGCTCGGGCACGGTGCAATGGATCTGGTCTTTCCAGCCCACGGGGTCGTACACGTCGTCGTCGGTGGGGGCGATGTTGTAGTCGCCCATGATGACGAGGTTGGGGTGGCGGGTGAGCTCGTCCTGCACCCAGGCTTCCAGCGCGGTGAGCCAGTTCATCTTGTAGACGAACTTGTCGCTGTCAGGCGCCTGGCCGTTGGGGAAGTAGCAGCCGATGACGCGTACGCTGCCGACCACCGGGTCGTTGACGGTGCCGGCGATGACGCGAGCCTGATCGTCTGCAAAGCCGGGGATGTTCTTGACGATCTCGGTGCTGGCGCTGCGCGTCAGCAGGGCGACGCCGTTGTAGGTCTTCTGGCCAAACCACTGGGCCTGGTAGCCCGCGGCTTCCAGGTCGGCGTGGGGAAACTTGTCGTCGGTGAGCTTGGTTTCCTGCAGCACCAGGGCATCGACCGGGTTGGCGGCGAGCCAGTCCAGCAGTTGCGGCAGGCGCACGGAGAGGGAGTTGACGTTCCAGGTGGCGAGTTGCATGGGGGAGAGGCCTTGGCGGATCGGGTCTGGGAGGCGCACAGGGCGCGTCGGATGACTCGGATTGTCGCTGTTGTGCGTGGGCCTTGCTGGCAGCGGGGTGGGTGGTGGCGGTGTGCGGCGCATGAAAAAGGCCGACACATGGTCGGCCTTTGGTGCATTGCGTACAGTGCGGGCGCTGAGCGCCGGTGCATCAAGCCTGAGCTGCGGCCTTCAACGCCAGGCGCTTGGTGCGCGCGCGGATGTTGAGAAACTCCACCGCCAACGAGAAGGACATGGCAGCGTAGATGTAGCCCTTGGGCACGTGGGCGTCGAGCGCTTCGGCGGTCAGGGCCATGCCGACCATCACGAGGAAGGCCAGAGCCAGCACCTTGACGGAGGGATGTGCGTCCACGAAATCACCGATGGGTTTGGCGGCAAACAGCATCACGCCGACCGAGGTGATCACGGCAGCCACCATCACGCCGATCTGGTCGACCATGCCGACGGCGGTGATGACCGAGTCGAGCGAGAAGACGATGTCGATGACGGCGATCTGGGCGATGATGCCCCAGAACAGGCGGGCGCCTGCGGCCTTGATGAGGGCCGGGTCGGTGTCGGGCGCGTGGTCTTCTTCGCGGGCCTCCACTTCGACGAAGATCTCGTGCGAGGCCTTCCAGAGCAGGAACAGTCCACCGAACAGCAGCACCAGGTCGCGGCCACTGATACCCAAGTCGAAGATGTGGAAGAGGTCGGCCTTGAGGCTCATGACCCAGCTCAGCGAGAACAGCAGCAGCAGGCGCGAGATCATGGCGAAGGCCAGGCCCATGCGGCGAGCCTTGTCGCGCACGTCGGCGGGCAGGCGGCCGACCAGGATGGAGATGAAGATGATGTTGTCGACGCCGAGGACGATTTCCAGGGCGGTCAGCATCGCGAAGGCGATCCAGATATTGGGGTCGAGCAGGAATTCCATGAGGGGACTTCAGGAGGGTTCGGGAAAGAAAAAAAGGCGGCGCAAAACGCCAAACCGGTCACGATAGCGCGTGCCGGTCTTCAGGTAAATGCGAATTTAAGGTTGCGTTGATTCAGTAAAAACTGAATTTGGGGGCACTTATTTGTGGCGCTGATACACGACGAAGTGATACGGCCAGCCCGCCTCGGCCTGGTGGGTCTCGCGGCTGACTTCGGTGAAGGTGCTGCGGTCCCAGGTGGGGAAGAAGGCGTCGGCGTCGAAGTCGGCATCGACTTCGGTGAGGATGAGCTCGTCCGCCTGCGGTAGGGCCTGGGCATACAGCTCGCCGCCACCGATGACGAACACGCGCGCCTGGTCGGACACCAGGGCACGGGCCTCGTCCAGGGTATGGGCCACGTCCACCCCTTCGTGCTGCCAGGCGGTGTTGCGTGTGACGACGATGTTGCGGCGACCCGGCAGAGGGCGACCGATGGACTCGAAGGTTTTGCGGCCCATGATGACCGGGCAACCGAGGGTGGTGCGCTTGAAGAACTTGAGGTCTTCGGGCAGGCGCCACAGCAGGGCATTGTCTTTGCCGATGGCGCCATTGCGGGCCACGGCGGCGATCAGGATGAGGGTGGAGGTGGACATGGTGGCGGGAGAGTGTGCGCTCGTTCTGGAGCGTGAGTGTAGGGGGCGAACAACTTCACCCCAGCTTGGCGCTCACGGTATTCAGCCAGATACCCGCATCAAGGATCTGGTCAGCTCGGCCGCTGGCAGGTTCCTACAGCCGCTGGTGTTTTGCCCCGCCCACAGGGGTGTGAAGTCGGTGATGCCTTGGCTTTCGGCCTTGGCGCGCAAGACGGTGATGGCCGCCGTGGCCAGCGGGAAGTCGGGGGCGGCCGGGCAGATGGGGCCGAGCTCGCGCATGACGCGGTTGACGATGCCGCGTGCCGGGCGGCCGGTGAACACGTTGGTGAGGGCGGTGACACGGGCTTGCTCGCTGTGGAGTGCTGCGCGGTGCAGGGCGCTGGTGGTGGCCTCGGGGCAGGTGAGGTAGGCGGTGCCGACCTGCACACCGGCAGCACCCAGGGCCATGGCGGCGGCCACGCCCTTGGCATCGGCAATGCCGCCGGCCGCGATCACCGGGACCGTCACGGCTTGCACGATCTGGGGCAACAGGGCGAAGGTGCCGACTTGCGTCTGAATGTCGTCGGTCAGGAACATGCCTCGGTGCCCGCCGGCTTCCAGGCCTTGCGCAATGATGGCGTCCACTCCGTGAGCCTCCAGCCAGAGGGCTTCGTCTACCGTGGTGGCCGAGGACAGCACTTTGGCGCCCCAGCTTTTCACGCGCGCCATCAGATCTGCGGAGGGCAGGCCGAAATGAAAGCTCACGACCGGGGGCTTGAACGTGGCCAGCAACTCGGCCATGCCGGCACTGAAGGGCAGGCGTCCTGGCCCGGACGGGATGGCGTTCACATCGATGCCGAACTCGGTGAAGTAGGGTGCCAAAGCGGCGCGCCAGGTGGCTTCGCGCTCGGGGTCAGGCGTGGGCGATGTGTGGCAGAAGAAGTTGACGTTGTACGGTCGGGTGGTCTGGGACTGGAGGGTCGCCAGCTCCTTGCTGAGCGCATCCGGGGTGAGCATGGCACAGGGCAGTGAGCCCAGACCGCCCGCATTGGAGACCGCCACGGCCAGATCGCTGCCTTGCACGCCGGCCATCGGGGCCTGGATGATGGGGAGGTCGATGCCGAGGAGTTGCTGCAGGCGCATGGGTGAGCTCGATGTGGGCAGTTGAAAGCGATGAGGTGCGTGCGCTCATGCACTGGGCGCGATTCTCATGCCTCGGCTTTCGGGGGCTTCTCAGAGAGGTCCGCACGGCGTTGTTCGCACAGGGCGCGGGCCTGAACCTCAAAGTGATTGAGCCAGTACGGATGTCGGCCTCGCAGCAACTGTATGAGGCTGGAGGCCGGGTACGCCAGGAAAAACACCACGCCCCACCGCTCGTACTGTCGCACATGTTCCTGTTCATGGGCGCGCAACTGGCTCAGCGTGTGTTCGCTGCCGCCCAGCACGACATGGCCCAGGGTGATGGCCCCCAGGTCGAGGCGCGTGCGTCGATGGCCCGGTAAGGCGACCTCCAGCACCCCGGTGTGGAGGTGAGCGCGGCCACCCAGGAGCAGGATGGGCGCGGCCAGCAACACGCCGACGAGTGAGCACGGGGATGCCCACGCATACCGAAGAAATGTCAAGAGGCGGCTGTGCTGACGCATGGTGGCTTGGCGCTTCATGAGAAGCCTGAAACCCCGATCAACCAGTAGATGCCGAGGGCCACCCCACCAGCCAACTGACCCAGGAGTGGCCATGTGACAGGCCGCTTGTTTTGAGCGTCTCGGGCCTTGAGCAGGGCAATCAGACCTGCGATGAGTGTGACCAGGTACAGGCCCGACCAAGCAAACCACGCAACGCCAAGGCCCATGCAGCCGAAACTTTCACAGCGGATGCGGAAGTTGAGGACGGCCACCACGGCGGTGGCCATCAAGAGCAGCCAGTAGATGTAGCGCATGGTGTGATGTACTCCGCCCTGCACTCAGATGGGCAGCCAGCGCCACCAGAAAGGCTGGCGCGGCTCGCGGGCGTGCAGGCGGGTCAGGGTGGTGATGAGATCGGTGCGGCCATGCTTGCGTGCCGCTTGCAGTGGCGTGAGGCCATCAAAGTCGGACATGAGATGGGGGTCGGCACCGTGTGCGAGGAGGTAGTTCGCCACCTCATCGTGTCCTTGGATCAGGCTGGCCACCAGGGGCGTGCACATGATCTCGGGGTGCTGGTAGTTGGGGTTGACGCCTTGGCTGATGTGGTAGTCGACCAGCGCGAGGTTGCCATCCAGGGCGGCCTGATACAGGTCCTTCCAGTCTCCAGCAGACATTGCGATCTCCCGTGTGCGTGCTTGCTTTGCGCACTATAGGGCAGCCGTGCCGCGCTGCCTTGCGACTGTGCGCAGGGATCACAGCATGCTGCGCAGGACCTTGTCGCGTTTGATCAGGCCATGGTGCAAGGCGGCGGTGATGTGCAGCAGCACCAGCGCAATGAGTCCCCAGGCACCCCAGCCATGCAACTCGCGCAAAAGGCCGTAGGTGCGGAGGTCGACCGGCAGCAATGCTGGCACCGTGAACAGGCCGAACACGCTCACCGGTCGCCCGGCTGCGCCTTGCATCAGCAGGCCGGTGATCGGCATGGCCAACATGGCCACGTACAGCAGCACCTGCGTGCCGTGGGCCGCGTGTTTCTGTGCGGCCGAAAGGGTGCTGGGCAGGGCCGGGGGCCTGTGGGTGAGGCGCACGACCAGTCTCACCAATACCAACAGCAAGGCCAGCACGCCCAAGGACTTGTGCGCGGTCAGCAAGGTGAGGTGCCAGGTTTGCAGGCTCTGCACCATGGCCAGGCCGGCCAGCAAGAGCGAGAACAGCAACAGCGCCATGGACCAGTGCAGGATGCGTGCGGGCAGGCTGTAAACATCAGCTTGACTCATGATGTGCATTCCAATGGGGTGGGTCAGAGACTTTCGCGGGCGCGGCGGCGGAAGGACTCCGCATAGGCAGCCGAGCGGGCGCGCAAGATGGGGTCCTCGGTGGCGGCCATGCCGGCGGGCAACACCAGCGGATCAAAGTTGATGCCCTTGCATTGCCCATTGGCTTCGGGCCGAGCTTCGCGGATCAGCAACTGGCCGGCCACCACTTGGGGTCGATCCTCGGGCCACGGCACGGTGGGGTCGTTCTCGTTGTCGGTGGACGCAGCCAAGGTGAACACCAGATCGAACACCACAGGGGCCTGCTTGACCCGGGCCAGAAACTCGGCTTGCAGCGCATCGGGGTCGTTGGGGTTGAGCGCGGTGAGCGGTTCGGCGAGCGTGTCAGCGGCAGGCACCGCTGCCCAGCGCACGGCCTGGCGCTGACCGGCAGGTCCCAGCAGGTAGAACGCATTGATGCTGTGATAACGCTCGGTGGCAAAGCTCTGTGTGGGCACATAGCCCTTTTGCCACGCGAGAAAGGCCTGCGTTTCAGGGTGTGAGGCAAAAAAGGCCTGGATGCGCTGCGGATTGCGCTGGCCCGTGGCCGGATCGGGGGCCAGGGCCGACAACTGCTCGTAAAAAGCCTCGGGGGTGCCCACTGCCATCACCGGTGGCGTGTTCATGGCGGTGCGCCAACCGTTGGCATCGCCCTGGCCCAGGCTCAGCGCCAGGCTGCGAACCGGCGAGCGCAGATCAGGCGCGGTCGGGTTGGTGCCGGCAATCGAGATGCGGCCGACAAAGCCCGTCTGGCCGGCTTGAAACACCTGTGCGCTGGAGTAGGGGGCCAGCTTGCCGCTGGATTGGAACTCGCCCGCCACGCAGAAGCCCTTGGCGTGCGCACGACGGAAGCCCTCGTGAGGGGTGGGTCCTTCTTGCAGGTTCACAAACCGTTGGGCGGTGATGCTGGATTGCCCCGCACCGCTGGCCACGACGTAAATGACACCAGCCAGTGAGCCCACCGCCAGCACCACGGCGGCATACCGAAAAGCGGACATAGCCCGGTCATCCTTTCTTCTTGTCGTGACATGAAGTCGTGAAGTGCCGCATTGTGGCCAACTTTACGCACGACCGGGGATGTGGGGTTAATGCCGCTGGGCCTCACTCAGGCCGAATGACGACCGAAGGCGCGCTGCGATGGTGAGGGCCATGGCAGACGGCTTCGATGTTGTTGCCGTCCGGGTCGAGCACAAAGGCGGCGTAGTAGCCCGGGTGATAGGCGCGTTCACCGGGAGGGCCGTTGTCGAGGCCACCTGCGGCCAGCGCGGCCTGATAGAAGGCTTGCACGGTGGCTTCGTCAGGGGCCTGGAAGGCGAGGTGCACACGCGAGACATACTCGCCGGCCGCCTCCACCACCAGTTCGTCGGCATAGAAGAAGTCGGGGCCTTCTTGCACGATGTCGGGCCAACCCAGTGCGGCGAACACCGCGCGGTAGAAACGCTTGCTGGCTGTCAGGTCTGACACCCGCAGGTGCACATGATCGAACAGCCGGCCGCGGTGGAATTCCATGATGTGCTCCTGATGCGAATCAACACTCAGGTCTGGATAGGTTGAGCCATTCCTGCACGCTGGGTCGCTGCCATTGGGCTTTGGCATACGCGGCCAACCTGGCAGGCAGCGCGTCACCCGCCAGACGCAGGCGGTTCAGCATGAGTGCCAGATCGGTGTCGGCGATGGACCACTGATCAAACAGCGAGGAGCGGCCAGGTGGCAGGAAGGTTTGCGTGGCCGCAATGAGCTTGCGGACCGACGTTTGCGCCTCGGCCGACAGCGGCGGCGCTAGGCTGCGCTTCAGGAACACCACCTCGGCCGAGCGCTCTTGCCGAATGGGCAGGAGGTCGCTGCGCAACCAAGCCTGAATCTCTCGGGCTCGGGCTTTGGACTGGATGTCGGACGGGTAGAGCGCGGCGCCGGGGTAACGGTCTTCCAGGTACTCGCAGATGGCCGATGACTCGGACAGGTGGAAGCCGTCGTCACTGATGGCCGGCACGCGCCGTGTGGTGGACACCTCGGCGTACAAGGGATCTGACTGTTCGTGCCGCTCCAGGTTCACCAGCACGGTTTCGAAAGGCAGTTGCTTCTCGCGCAACGCCACGAACACCGACATGGCGTAGGGCGACAGGTAGTTGGAGTCGACAAACAGCTTCATGGCGCAGCTCCTGCCGCGATGGGCTGGTTCAGTGTGCGGGGCGCCCACTGCCGTGGCAGGTAGGCGGTTTCGATGCGTGCCCCTCAGGGATGTGTGTGAGGATTGCGTAGCCTGAGGCATTCGTCAACAGGCACCCTGGGGACTGGCGGTGTCAAAGAGGCATCTTGAACCTGTGCTCCCTGGAGGGCAACTGCTTCACGGCGTTACCCAGCCATGGGGGGCACGCTTGGCCATGAGGTGGTATGGCCCCTCCGGTCCTGTCTCATCTCGGAGCGTTATCCACCCTTGGGAATAGTAAAACTGCGCAGCGTTAATGTTGGCTTGAAGGCATTTGAGTGTCGGGGTGTTTGCAAAATACGGATTGCAGCCCTTTAGCAGTGCCTGGCCAATACCTTGCCGCTTGTGTAAGGGATGAACGAACAGGTTGTGCAAGAAGCTGTCAGGCTCCCAAATGGAGGCGAAGCCACGAATTTCCGCTTCCACGACCGCGACGAGAATGATTTCACCCTCGGTATGCTTGTCAAAATCGGCAGCTTGATGTGACCCGCTGGGTTCCCATGTGAAGGTTGCGTCGCGAGAGGCCACGTACAAGAGACGGAGCGGCTCCCGATCGGATTCTTCAAAATGGCGAACGTGGATGACCATGTTGATGACTCACTCGGCGTGGCGAAGCAGGAGAAGAATTCGCTTGTGTATGTTGATGATTCGGCGGCGAATGCTGGCATTGCCCGACGCGAATTGATGAATGGATTGGACGTTCTTGATTTTGTCGTAAATGTTGACGATGAGCGCCTCGGTCGTCTTGTCGGTCCAAGAGGCCAGATCCGTCCTCTCGATCCCTGGGAAGGGTGGAATTCGTTTGCGTTGAAGCAGGTTGAAGTTGAATCCTGCCTTGTTCAGGCGATCAAACTCAGTGGTCACAAAGTGTGGGATGACCGTTTCTGGTGAAACGCCGTCAGTGATCACGCGAAAACACAGCCGTGAGTTGCCTTTGAGCTCCTCGATCAGCGCGCGAGCGTCACCCTTGCGGTTCTTGCGGAATGCGTCAAACGACGCCATGGCCTTTGCCGTGCTGATGAAGCCCTCGAGGGCTGGAAGCAGTTCGATCATGGGCGAATTCGGTGGCTGAACGAATCAGTGAGTGAGCTTGAGCCCTGTGGCGTTAACCTGCGATGGGAGTACACAGCTCGACGAGCAGGCCGTCTGGACAGCGCACGTAAGACACGACCTGACCCCATGGCTTGGTGACCGGGGCCGCCAGTTCGGTGGCGCCTGCGGCCAAGGCTTTGGCGTGGGCGCCGGCCACATCGTTGGTAACCAGCCCGATCTCAAAGCCGAGAGGCTGGGGTGAAGTGTGGGCGGCCACGTGACCGCCGGGAAAGTTGGCATCCCCCAGCTCGTGTGCGGCAAAGGCCAGCGTGGTCTCGCCCGTGGCCAGCTCGCCATAGGTGCCCGACTCGTGCAGAAAGCGACGCGGCAGGCTGAAGGCCTGCTCACAAAACGCCAGTGAGGCCGCCACGTTCGGGACGTAAACGATGGTGTAGCCGAGTTTCATGGTGGCCTCCTGACGGGTTATCTGCATCGGTTTATCAGCTGAACATCACACAGTTTGTTGCGACGCCTGGCCATCCGCCGTGACCATTTTCCCGAATGTCACGTTGACTGGCAAAGCCGCGGCGTTGTCATCTTTGACCTCAATGAACCATTTGGGCTGCATGGCATCGAAATCCTGACGGATATTGGACGGCAGGTAACTCGCCGAATCCAGCACGTAAGGCTGGCCGTTCACACGTTTGAATACAACCCAGTGCCAGAAGTTCTTGCCCTCTTCCTGATGATGCTTGATGGACAACAAGGCCAGATCGGGCAATGAATTCCAGGATTCAAATGGGATTTCGTCTGAGGATGTATTGATGCCTGCGCTCGACAACATGCGCCGCACATACTGCGTATCGGACCACAGTGATTCGTCTGAGGCATGGATGCCCATGGCATTGGCTGCGGCCTTCACTTCCGAGTACGTTCTACCCAGAATATTGGCAACCGAGGCAATGCCGCAGCCGGTGGTTTCTTCCTGTATAACTGGTTTGAGCACTGAATCTCCCTTCATGTATGGCGAGCTGCTTGGTTCACGACGCCTCAGCTTTGCGCCGCAAGCGCCATGAGCTACGGTTGGGGCAGGGGTTGCAACATGGCCGCACGGTTGCCTTCCGTGTCGAGAAATGAAACGTAGGCGCCAATTCCTGGAATGTCCATGGGCTCGCCAAGAACCGTTCCGCCCGCCCTTTCAACTTTCTCCATGGATGCGTGAATGTCTGCTACCGCGATGACCACCGATGGGTGCTGAGCTGTGCTATCTGGCGTCTTTTCGAAGAGCCCGCCATTGATGGCGCCAGGTCGAGCTGGTCGCCCACCTGTGACCTCACAGGTGTTCGCAACGATGTAGTTGCTCATCTGTGGGCCGAGTGCTTGTGTCTGCCAGCCGAAGGCTGTGCCATAGAAATTCGCTGCACGCGCGGCGTCTTCATAGGGCATCTCGAAGTGAATGACAGGGTCCATCTTTCTCTCCTTCATTGAAGAGGAATTGATGAGCGTGAGGCCCTTCAGGCGTCAATCTGAGCCCCCAAGCCCAAAAGGGTGCAGCCAATTTAACGCCGTCGACGGTGAGTTGTGTGGGGGCGGCGGTGGGTGCTTTCCTCCTGTGCTTGGCTCTGGGCCGGCACGCTCAGGGTCTGGCGGACGATGGCTGGCTGTTGTTGGGACGTGCCGGCCACTGCTTGCTTGGCTGTGCCCGTTTCTCCGGCTGCACAGGGCGTACGACTGATGCGGCTGGACGTGCCGTCAGCGGAAATGCAGCGGTAGATGGGCAGTGAGCCGGAGGTTTGCGCGAGCGCCGCGGGCATGGCGCCAGCGGTCAGGCCGCCGAGCAACACCGTTGCCACCCAGGCGTGTGCCGTCCGCTTAGGGATGGTCTGCAAAACCTCCGCATGCAGCCCTGAATGTGAGACAGTGACAGCATGAAGCAGATGAGCCTGAGCACCACTGGATTTGAACGCAAGACCAAGAGAACGCGCAAGCGCGAGTTCCTCGAC
>NZ_JAVEYN010000043.1:0-15952 GCF_034003525.1 Aquabacterium sp. | reverse complement strand
GTCGAGGAACTCGCGCTTGCGCGTTCTCTTGGTCTTGCGTTCAAATCCAGTGGTGCTCAGGCTCATCTGCTTCATGCTGTCACTGTCTCACATTCAGGGCTGCATGCGGAGGTTTTGCAGACCATCCTTAAACAGCTTCTCGGCACTTCGTGCCGCCACACGTTCAGCTTGAAGGCTATCCACGGAGTCGTTCAGGCGTTGTTGGAGATGTATGGAACTGGTTTGCTCACTTTGCAGTGTGCGCTTTAGCACGAGTACTTCCTCACGGACCGTAGCAAGGTCAAATGCCATGTGCTCCAACTCCAACTTCGCCACAGCGAGCGCTTCCTTTGCAGCAGTTTGTGCCTGTGCTGCTGCTTCGCGCGCTGCTACCTCCATCCCCAGGAGCTTATCGGCTGCGGCTCTGGCAATGCTCTCAGCCTGCAACTTGGACGTCAGGTCCTTAACCATGGAGGTTTTGTTCGCCAACCTGGCTGTCAAACCGTTGAGTTCGCTGGCCTGCGTTTGCAGTTGGTTCGCATAAATCTTTTTGGCCGACTCTCGCGCCGCATGAAACCCCTTCTTTGCTGCAGTCATGAGCGAGTCAGAAAGCTCACTTTCCAAGGCAGCTTCGCGGTCTGTGTTGACTTCTGTCACCAGCTTGCCAACAGAGGCGGTCATCCCGCCCATCTCCTTTCGTACCTCCTTAATACTTGGGTTGATGTCTCTGGCTTCCAGGCTATCCATGACCGCCTCAACCGCGTCCCGAGACTGGCTCGCACCAAGTTCGGCAAGGTCCGCGTTATTTGCGCTCTCAGTTGTCATCACATCTTCTCCCTTGAAGTCGCCGCCGACATGGCGAGCGTGCTACAGCGAAATGCGAAACGTCAGCGTTACGCGTTGCTAAAGCCGCTCGCTGCTGTCCCCACACGGCGCCGATTCTCAACACACTTGGCTTTTCATGGGGTCAATTTGGGAGGCTGTGCCCAGATAAAGTGGACATTGCGGTCAAATGCCTTAATAAGGCTATTGGCGATCAGCACTGACGGCGATCCCATTTCATTTGAATGCGGACTAATCCGCCATATCAGTCGTGCGGCGCGAGTCGCGAAGGCAGGTGTGCAGCGATGGCACCTTGGCCTTGTAGACAGATCCGCCGGAGCGTTCGTGCTGGACAATATCGCCTTCAGCTTGCTATGACGGCACATCTCCACCTTCCCTGGTGTGCGAGGATGACTGCCACATGGCGCACTACCAACGGCGACACCTATGCTTCGAGTCATCACCGCAAACTTGAACGGCATCCGTTCGGCTACATCAAAGGGCTTCCTCGACTGGCTGATCCAGCAGGACGCTGATTTCGTGTGCCTTCAGGAGCTGAAGGCCAAAGCACCAGATATGACGCCGGTGATGCTGGCCCCTGAGGGCTACACCGGCTACTTCCATTACGCCGAGAAGCCTGGCTACAGTGGCGTGGGAATTTATGCGAAGCAGCAGCCGAAAGAAGTGATCGAAGGTCTGGGCGTGCCTGAGATCGACGCCGAGGGTCGCTACATCGAACTTGTGTACGACGGCCTATCGGTGGTCTCCGTCTACCTGCCTTCCGGTTCGAGCGGAGCGCATCGGCAGGCCGCCAAGTTCGCGTTCATGGAACACTTTTTCCAGCATATGGCCGACCTGGCGCAGCGAGGCCGCGAGGTCGTCATTTGCGGTGACTGGAACATCGCGCACAAGGAAGCCGACCTCAAGAACTGGAAGGGCAACTTGAAGAACAGCGGCTTCCTGCCAGAAGAGCGCGGCTGGCTGACGCAGGTAATCGATGAGTTGCTTTGGGTTGATGTGTACCGTCGCTTGCACCCCGATACCACCGATGAGTGCTACACATGGTGGAGCAACCGAGGCCAAGCCTACGCCAAGAATGTTGGGTGGAGACTCGATTACCAATTGAGCTCGCCCGGCCTTGCTGCAGTCGCTCGGAGGTCGGCCATCTACAAGGAGCAGAAGTTCAGCGATCATGCGCCGTTGACCATAGATTACGACTTCAACCTCTGACCTGTATGCGTTCTGCGATTGCGTATGGCTGCGAGCCCGTCCAGCCCCAGTACTCGTGCAGCGTTGGTGTCTTGCCCTCGCAGCGGTACCCGTTGAATGGAGGCGCGGTCACTTTAGAGCCACTTTTCCGAGTGGGCTCACACGCTAACTCGTTGTCCGGCAACGATTGGCCGTATAAATCGAGATTTTGAAATGAATACGGCCAATGTTGGCTACGGTACTCACGCATTCTGGCGTCAAGCGGTCGTATGGAGTGAGTAGTCACGAGAGCTGCTGAAGTGTCCAAGCGGAATGCAGCCCTCATTGGCGCTCCACCACTGACCACCGTATTGCGGGGCCGTGACTGCAAGGAGCCGTTGCCCATTTCCTGTGAACACAGCTAGGCCCGCCGCCCAGACGGTCAACAAACAGGGCTTCAGATGTTCACCGGTCGCTGGCGAGGCTTATGTCATCCATGACGCAGATGTTTGCCATTTGCAGTAGCTGAAGTGCTCTTCGAATGTCAGCAGGATCCTTGAAGGGAAGCTCCTGCAGCAGCAGCCTGATTGACCGACCTTGCGCTTTGAGTTCCAGTGCCGACTTGAGGATTCGCAGCGTGCCGATGCCTTCAATGGTCACGCTCGCACCAAAAAGACCATAGAGCCTGGCGACGTCCTGAATGCCCAACTGAGTTCGAACCCACCGCACCTTGGGAACGAGAGATGCGATCTCGGCATCCAGGGCGATACGCCGCTGTTTGGCTGCCTGGGCGGCCCGCCCTTCGGCCACTATGCTCAAGCGTTGCTCCCGCCTCTGCTCCTTATTTCTGGCCCGCGCCTCGGCCTCATCGCGGCGAGCACGAGCCTCCTGTACGCCTGCGTGCGTTGCCATTGACTTCTCAAGATCGGCTGACATCTCCGGGAACAGGAGCCGCAGTAGCGGGTCAAGCTCGGTAGTCCGGACGAAGGTCGCTTCTCCGGATTCCAGTGACACCTTGATTCGATCTACTGTTACTTGATAGGTCTTCGATCGTGAACGAAGCTTGAAGTCGATGTAGGCCTTCAACGCATACATTGCCAGAACTGCCTTTGGGGCATTTCCCAACCAGCCAGGCTCAGCTACAGAACACGCAAGTCCGATCGCATGATCCGCATGCCGAGGATTGCGCGAGCACTCTCGGATTTTCCAAAGCAGATGGAGCAACCCGCTGATTGATTCGACGTTACTGCGTGAGCCACTGACTATGTCTCGCCGGACAAGGGCTCGCCAAAGCTCATCAATGTCCACGCTGACGGATCTAACAGCCGGCAGCTTCTCATTTCGCCAGATCGCACTCAAAGCCTTCAAATAGCCCTTTGCCAGAGCCTCGTCAGAGGCCTCCTGGTACCAAAGGGCAAGCTCGGCCTTGTCGCGAGCGAGTTGCTGCCTCAGAACCTCCTTCTCGTCCAGTTGCTGCTGGATTCTACGAGCGCGAGATTCCAAGCGCAGCTCTGCCTTCGAGATCTCGTTTGCCATGTCTGGCATGGCGATCCACTCCTTGACGGCTGCATCCGAGCAGACCATGTGCTCGATGACGTCAACTGGAACCGACCCTACTTTGGAAAACAGGTCTGCCCGGATTTGGATGCAAGGAATGCGGGTGCCAAGAATCTTTTGCTGCTTCGCTTCGTCCACGTAGTGGGTCACGGCCGCCTCAATCAACAGCTGAAAGGGTGGATCGTTACTGCCCAACTTACTGGCCCAACAAACGACATCCGGCACGATGTCACCCAACTTGCGCTCAAATGTCACCCGGTCGATCAGGAGGGTTTGCTCGGGGCGCTTGGCAACCTCGAAGTCAACCGTGCCATCTGGCATGGGCATGCTCCGCTGGATAGCAATCGCAGGCACCTTCAGTATCTTCCGACGCTCAATGGAGCGTTTGATCACCCAGTGAAGGATGGTCTCGCTGGCCATCTTCCCGGACAGGCCTTCTAGCCACTCTCGGGGAATGTCGCTGAGGTACCGCGCTTCCATTTGTGCGAAGTCCTCCTGAGCGAGCTCATTGAGCTGTTCGTCATCCCAATGACGCTCCCAAGACAAGGAACCCGGGAGCCGCAGGTGAGCCAAGATCTCCTCCGAAGTCCATCCAGCCACCTCTGGATTGGTGATGCCAGCAAAGGACAGCACCGAGCGGGATACCCCGTCAGCGTCCACAGAGTAATTGGTGCGGACAGTGACGATCAGTTCTCGACCGTCTGCCAAAAGCATGACGGCTGATTGGTCGTCGATCCAGCGCCGCTCGGCAACTTTCACCGTTGCTTCAGGTGACTCCATTTCTATCTCGATGGACTTGCCTGTGAGTAGCTGACGGGTAGCGGGGAGTGAGCGAGCCGGAAGAATAATCTCGTCTTGCTCGATGAAGAGTGCAAGGGCTATCAGCTTAGCAACAGCCGACTGGCACTTGCGGTCGGCGGCGCCATGGTCATGCTTGAAATGCCGGCGCTGAGCGCCAGGCTTCTTGAAATGGTCGGCAGGCTTGTCGACATTGATGGCTAGGAGCTTGTCGCCACAGGCGTAGCAAAGGCAACTGCATGCAGCCCCATTCTCTTTGGGGCTCAGCATGGAAACGTGCACAGCCTGACGGCCTGCATGGGCGCGCACTGCCCACGTTATGAGCGGCTCTTGGCGTTCGCAATTGACCTTCACGGGTGAAACCTCAACGAAAACCTCGAATGCTCAAAAATGACTTCGACGTGTGTGCCATTGGGCACGGCAGAAGTGTAGGGGCTCGCTCATCAGGGGGGATTGATGCGCCCCCCACTCAAGCGGTAACAGTTCGGGGAGCGACCGGACAGATGGAAAGGCCCCGCCGGCGCTGGAAACCCCTCTCCTCCAGCTTTCTTCCCTGGCCGGCAAATGCCATCGCACAGGACAGCCTCAGAAGAGCGCTGACAAGAGTTGCCGAACTTCCGTTTAGCAGCGGTTGCAGCCTTTCGCGCCGCGGACCGAATTGACGCTCAGGGCCATCAAGCGGTCGCTGGCCAGGGCGATTGGGGGGGGCGCGAATGTCACCTATCCGGGGCGCAGAGGCGGTTGGCGCCGATCCTGGCAGTCAGCGCCGCACTGATGACCGCTTATTTCTGGCGCGAAGCATCTCACTTCCAATCGGGCCTCGGTTTGAGCTTTGAACGTGTCCACTGGACGTAGGGCGATTCGCATTTGCCCCTTGGAGCAAGCGCATCTTTCTGCCTCATATGCCGTAAAGTGAGTGAGCCTTCGGATTCATGCCCGATACTTTCAATACCATATGGAAACCGGCGGACCACGGCATAGGCGGCGAATGTAGGTATTAACTGCGATTGCAGCATCTATCGATGAATCGCTTTTTGAACTGAGAAGGAAAGAATGAGCCAAGAAATCCATCCTAGTCGAGCCGACGAAGCCGATCCTCTTGCGCCACCTGAACGTGCACGCTCCAACTTTGTGCGCGGCATGGTGCAGTGCCGTGGCGGCTCACCATTCAATTCGGTGACGTGGTCCGAGCCGACTCCCAAGCGCATCGTGCAGTTCTGGAATGACCTTAGGCACTTGCCTGACGATGTAAAAGCCTGTATGGAATCGTGGAGACCTCTCGAAAGAATTGGATTCGAGTTGGAGGTATTCGATGAGGAGTCGGCAAGATCATTCATTCGAAACCGACTCGGACGCCGGCATGAGCTCGCCTTCGATAGGTGCTATCACCCGTCGATGATGTCAGACTACTTTCGTTACTCGTACGTGCTAGTAGAAGGGGGCTTCTACATTGATGCCGACGATGTCTATCACGGAACACCAATTGGCCACTTGTTCTCAGATGGACGACTGAAGCTCCAGCCGTTCTGCTACGACATCCCATCTTCTCAAATGGTAGCGCCGTCGACCTTTACTAAGCCAGGAGCCAATCAGCCGGGTTGGATCTTCTACTTCAACACGACGCCTTTGATCGCATCTCGCAATCATCCCATCGTCGAGAGAGCACTGTTGAACGCCACCTTATCCCTTGAGGCAGACTTACCGAGAGGACTGCCCGAAGTTCAGGCTTCAACTGGCCCCGGAAATCTCACCAGATCGGTTTTCGAGGTAATTAACGAAGGATGCTCGTCTGACTCGATTACGGTGGAGCATGATTGGGAACAGATATCCACTAGCCAGTGGCCGCTTAGCTACCGCAACGATTCGAGAAACTGGAGGCTTTCGAATCAAAAGGCGTATCGGGCACCCCAACATTTGGACGTTCTATGAATCTGACACGTCCGCCTCAGGTGGCGTTTCGTCTGGCATTTCGCCTTGTACACGGCATTCGCAAGATGCTTCCAAGGCAGACGTCGCATTCATTCGGAAATCGGCGAACTCCGGACGGTCAGACAATCGAAAAGATCTACGTAATCAACCTAGATCGCGAGCCCGGCCGCTGGTTGCGCATCAAGCAGGAACTCCGCCGCATCCGGGACAGACTCGGCAATGAGCTTCTAGACCATACCGAAAAGTACGCTGCTATCGATGCGAGGGACTTTCTGCAGGATCCCTCAATAGATGCAGACGTCGATCCCTATTACACGTTAGCGGATCAACTCTTCGTCGAGCCTCAACCGCAGACACTTCCAACGCGATTCGACCTTGATGCACGGATCCGGATGACCAGGGCCGAAGTGGCGGTTGCCAGATCACACATTGAGGTTTGGAGGCGAATCGCGCGTGGTGAGCAAACACACGCCCTCATCCTCGAGGACGATGTGTGGTTCCACCCCAGCTTCGCGCGCCATCTAGACCAAGCTTGGAAGGACGTCGTGGCCGAAAGCAATGAGGATGAAAGCGTCGACGTCATCTACGTGTCCTACGTAGAGGCTAGGCATGGTGCTCCAAAGACCTTCGTATCGAGCGCTGTGTTCCGACCGGTGCGGGGGCTATGGCACCTTTCAGGATACATACTTTCCAGGCAAGGCGCGCAAAGGCTTCTTCGTCTACTTCCTTGTCGTGGCCCGGTCGATCTTTGGATCAATCATCAGTTCAGCGTGTTAAACGTCCGAGCAACCAATCGGTCTCTTGTCCGGCAAAGGACGGATGCGGTCTCTACGAATTCGTATTCCATTCTTCCAACGCTTTCCACGATTGGCGCAATCAACAGCGAAGGCGCAGCCCTTTTTAGCGTTCGGCCAACTCATTTTCCGGTTTTTGCGTTCGGACCGGCGAATTCGGGCCAGTCATCCCTAGCGATTGCATTGTCCATGCTTGGATACCGATGCTGCAGTGATCTGGACTCGCTTCCGTCGTTCGAGTTGACGCGGCTCCTCGAGGGCAGTGTTGAACGGGTCTTCAATGCATATGTCAATGTGGGATGTCTGGAGTCGATGGTGGTGGAGCTTCGACGTCGCTATCCACAGGCGAAGTTCATTATGACAGCCGCCCTAGCCAACGGTGTGACACCAACAAGTTGGAGCGCTCCAACCGTCCTTGACGGTGCCGACGTTGTCGTGCTTGATACATGCAGCGCGAACGCTTGGCGAATTCTCTGTGAGCACCTTAAGTGTGCGCCGCCTTCCTGCTCATTTCCAAGGGTGAACGACTTGGGGCAACGACGTGTCGTCGAAGTAGATGTGCTGCCTGAGTTGGATCGAGGGCGCAAAGCTCCAAAGCGTGATCAGTCGCCGTGGGTCGTTGAATGCGGCCACAGTGGATGGCGAGGTGTGCAGGTCGCGCCACTGGCGCATGAGAGTGAGATCAAGTGGAGCGCCAACGACGAGCACTCGGGCCGCTTCGACCGGCTGCACTGGTCGGCAAGGAGCGATACCTTTACTGGCAATTTGGCATTGTTCCGCCCATCGAACGTCGAATTTGACAGCACTGAGGGCGTAACGATTCACGTCAGGAAGGAAGATTTTGGCGTCAGACAGTACAGCGCGGGTGCATTGACCAGCCACGACCGGTACCTCTTCGGCAGATTCGAAGCAACTTTCGAGGCTTCTAACGTGCCTGGGGTAGTCACCGGTTTCTTTCTACACCGTAACTCACCGCATCAGGAGATTGACATCGAAATTGCCGGCAATATGCCAACCCGACTCCTTGTCAACGTTTTCTACAATCCAGGCGGTGAAGGCGCTCCGTTCGACTATGGCTACCGCGGTGCTCCAAGCCATATCGAGTTGGGCTTCGATGCATCGAAAGGTTTGCATCGATACGCAATTGAGTGGACCCCTTGCGAGATCCGATGGCTCGTGGACGATCGCCTTGTCCATAGACGAGTGCTCTGGGATCCAACCCCGATTCCACATTTGCCAATGAAGCTTCATATCAACACCTGGCCCTGCAGATCCAAGCAGCTTGCAGGACGGCTCAACCCACGCCTACTTCCTGCCAGGACCTACGTTCAATCGATTCGCGTGACAGCAAACGGCTCACCTTTGATCGAGCGTCAAGCTGAAAACTGCTCAGCTCCGGATGAAGCGCTTTTTATCGGTGATATCGCATGAAGATCCTCTCCTATAACCCCGGCCATGATGGTGCATTTGCTTATCTGGAAGATGGCCGTTTGGTGTTCTCAGTCGAGGTCGAGAAGGGATCAAGGTACAGGCACTCACCACTGACTGTTCCAGATGTATTCGATGCCCTCGCCGAACTTCAGGACGTTCCGGACGTGATATGTAGAGGGGGATGGTGGCCAGGGGACTCACCGCAGAGTCAGCGAACGGTGGCCGGCTACTTTGGCAGTGATCGCAATCAAGTGGTAGTCAGTAGAAAGCGTATTCTGGGTAGGACCGTCGACTTCTTCTCCTCGTCTCACGAACGCTCTCACCTCCTTGGCGCATTTGGTATGTCCACCTTGCCGATGGGGTCTCCCTGCTATGCGCTACTTTGGGAAGGAGTCATCGGCGCTTTTTACGAGATCGACGCAGAGTTGAACGTGGCGAAGATCGGCAATGTCATGTCCGAGCCCGGACATCGCTACGCAATGCTTTACGCGTTAGCGGATCCGACTTTTGACAAAAGCTCTGCAGAATACTCCCGACTTTCTGACGCCGGAAAGTTGATGGCGCTCGCGTCCTTTTCGAAGAGAAGCCAGCCATCGGCAGAGGAGGAGCGGATCATTTCCTTTCTCCTGCAGGATTGTCAGCACCTCAAGCCTCAGCAATGTGAGGCCCTGAAAGGCTTGCGGCACTACAACGTGGGGCTAGACGATCAGGAGTTCCGAAACTTTGCAGGCATCTTCAGTGATCGATTGTTCGACCGCTTCCATAGATTCGCTGAAGCGAATCTGAAGCGAGGCATGCCATTGCTGATTGCGGGAGGCTGCGGACTCAATTGCGACTGGAACACGAAGTGGATGGAATCCGGTTTGTTTTCCGAAGTATTCGTTCCTCCGGTCGCAAATGATTCCGGCTCAGCAATTGGCACGGCCATCGACGCGCAATTCTATTTTACCGGTGATCCCAAGGTCACGTGGAATGTCTATTCTGGGTTGGACTTTTTAGCCGACGAAGTTGTTGATCCCGCTAACTTCGATGAGTGGGAACCGAACGTGGCGACCGTGGCAGAGATGTTGACCAGTGACTTAATCATCGGCTGGGCGAATGGCCGCTACGAGATCGGTCCGCGCGCGCTCGGAAACCGTTCCATCTTGGCTGCGCCATTCGCAGCCAGTACCAGAGAGCGTCTGAACGTTATAAAACAGCGAGAGCAATTCCGCCCAATCGCTCCCGTCTGCTTGGAGGAAGATGCCCGTAAGTGGTTTGGATGCAATCGTCCAAGTCCGTTCATGCTCTACACCCATCGGGCCTCCACTGATGCGCTCGCAGCAGTGACCCATGTGAATGGCACAGCGCGTCTTCAAACAGTTTCCTCGCTGACAAACCGTCCGCTGTTCGAATTACTTACGGCGTTCAAGTCGCTAACCGGTTATGGGGTCTTGTGCAATACATCTCTCAATTTCAATAGCAAGGGGTTCATCAATTCAACGTCTGACCTGTCGGCCTACACTCTGCAACATCACCTTGACGGATTTGTAGCCGAAGGGCGAATCTACATGCTCAAATCGTCTCTTGGATATCAGAAGTACTTAGGTGACAAAAAGCGACGCTTGGCAACGCGTTGACAGACTCGTTATAGCGCCACTTAGCCTATGCCGGAAGGCGTCACGTCCAAGATGCGCTCGTCCGCAGTGGCGTTCGTCAATATCGTCACTATCTCCCGTTTTCTCGGTTTGCGTCTGAAATCCACCTTCTCAGCAGAACAAGATGAACGTCAGCATTCGCCAACTCCGGACGCTTTCCGGCCGAGCATCAGCGGCTGCAACCAGCCTTAATCTGTCCTTATCTGGCGAGCGGCAGCGCTGCAGAGATAGCCGCCTGTCGCACTCTGGAACGCACCGCTAGAAATCTGACTTTCAACGTTCGACGCAAAGGGAAGATTGCGCCTTGGTGCAAGACAATGCAACAGACGGGTGGGTTAGGGAAGGTCTGAACAACTCGTTTGCGAGGCAACAGGCGGCGTGATCGCTTCGACAAATGAGCCGAATGCATCGCAGACCAGCCCCCATGACGCTGAAACGCACGTCAAAGGGTGCGCGACCCCCGCAAGAAACGCTGTTTCCTGGATTTTGGACGCACTCATGCCACGTCAGCCATCAGTTTGCCTCGCACCATCCATAGGTTGCTGAGCATGAACAAGGTCTTGAGCTGCGCGGTGTTCTTGGCCAATCCACGGTAGCGAACCTTCACATGGCCGAACTGCTTCTTGACCACCCGAAACGGATGCTCGACCTTGGCGCGAATGCTTGCCTTGACGCGCTCAATCTTGTCGGTGATGGCTTGCGCCGGATCGTTCAAATCCAGCGCTTTGCGTTTGCCTGGCTTCATGGCCACATGCCAGTTCACATCGGCCTTGGCCTCTGGTCGTTTCTGCACGCCTTGATAGCCCGCATCGCCAACGGCATCGTCTTCTTCACCGTGCAGCAGCTTGTGCGCCTGGGTCACATCATTGACGTTGGCCGCCGTGCCTTCGACGCTGTGCACCAGGCCAGAGTCGGCGTCTACACCGATGTGCGCCTTCATGCCGAAGTACCACTGGTTGCCCTTCTTGGTTTGATGCATCTCTGGATCACGCTTGCCTTCGGCGTTCTTGGTCGAGCTTGGCGCCGAGATCAACGTGGCATCCACCGCCGTGCCCGACTTCAGCAGCAGCCCCTTGTAGGCCAGCAAGTCGTTGACGACACGCAGCATGTCGGTGGCCAAGTCATGCTTCTCCAGCAGGTGCCGGAACCGCAGGATCGTGCTCTCATCAGGCAGCCGATCAAGCACGCCATCGAGCTTGGCAAACTCGCGGTACACCGGCATGTCATGCAGCGCTTCTTCCATCGCCGGATCACTCAGGCCGAACCATTGCTGCAGGTAATGGATGCGCAACATGGTCTCGATGGCAAAGGGCGGCCGGCCCGTCTTGGACTTGGGCCAATGCGGCTCGACCACGCCGACCAGCACACCCCACGGTACCACCTTGTTCATCTGCTCCAGGAACTCACGCTTGCGCGTCTTCTTGGTCGACAGGTTCAATCGCAGGCTGACTTGCTTCATGTCCTTGCGCCACGTATCAACTTGACGACATCATCATGCAAGACTCGCGCCTTGACGGCGGGTTTTGCAGACCTTCCCTAACGCCCAGGTTAACCGGCGCCGGAGCCGAAGGCGGAGGGCACCAACACTGGCCATGAAAATGGCGAAGCCATGGCCAGTGTTGGCGTCCGCGTTGAACCGACAGTTAGGCTGGGGCGCGTAGTGGAAGATGTGCATAGTGCTAGAACTACTGTTTTTGAATGGCTTTGGCCAAGTGGTGACAGTTGAGTTCGAAACCTTTGCTGAGGTAGACACGGTGAGCGGCATGCCGTGCGTAGCCGGTATCCAGATGCATTGCATCGCAGCCCTGGCCGGAGGCGTAACTTGTAAGCCAATCAAGAATTGCGCCTGCATGACCTTGACCTCTTAGATTTTGCAAAGTTGACAGGTCATCGATATAGAGTACACGCCCCCAGGCTAAGAAATCGCTTATGCGAAATCCGGCGGCACTGGCGATTAGGTCGCCGCTTCGTAATGCAGCAATTTGATATCCCTGCTGCTCTTGCCTGCGAACTCGTGGTAGGAACTCTTGTCGAGTGAGATTCGGGCGGAGTACCGAGAAAACATCGAAGCAAGATTCGATCTCAGCGTCAGTTTTCGGGAGGAAGATGTCGTGCATGTTCAAATTGGTGCTCAAATTTTTGAGCGCAACAGAATGAGCCTAACGTTCGAGGTAAGCGGGCGACGGCGGCAGGACGCCAGGCCCGAGCTGGCGACAATGTACCGTGTACCGCCAGCTCGGGCCTGGTGGCCTGCCGGCGGCGCTCCGCTTGACCGAGGGGTTAGGCCTCACTCGGATCCGCTGCGGCTTGCCTGTGTTTCTTTTCTACGCTTTCCGGCAGGAGGACCACCGCGCTGAGAGCGCCGGGTGTACAGCGCCCAAACCGCGAAGACCATGACGCCCACCAGAGCAAAGCACGTTGCGAAGTATGTGACCGGGCTCGTGGTGCGTTGGATGACGAAGACTCTGCGGCCGGAGCCCATAGATACTGCATCAGTTGCGAACGCTTGAAATAGCAGATACCCGCAAGCGACAACGGCGATCACCATCAGCAGCGGCGTGGCTTTGTCCATGACTCGGAGCAGAAGCGGCACTTTTGGCATGGGGTTCAGGGATTCTGGGGCAGGTCATCGGCGACTCGCTGCGCTGATTGTGATGGGCAGCATTCGCATGTGACGAGTACGTCTGAGAGAGTTTCTGTTGTGGGGCCTAACGCTCAAGTTCAGCGGCGCCCATAAGGCATTGCCGAAGCGAAGGAACGGGTCAGCGTCCGCTGGAACGCCCAGTTAGGCCGGTGCACGAAGCAGAGGGGAAGAACCTTGCCCTGACGTTCAGACCTTTGCATGAAGCCAACCCTTGATGTTTGATTTGCTGTGATTCTGCCTGACGCTGTTGAGCATTCCCACCACTGATTCGGGCGCTGGCCGCCGACGGACGGACAGCCCACTTGGCGATGGCATGTGGCACTTTGGCGCCGCGCAATGACGCGCAGGCTGCCGGAGGACAGACAGCCAGATTGAGCATTGGCAGTGCTCAAGCCGGTAACCCTCTGATTTGCGACTCAAGCATCTCGTTTGCTGTAAGCCAATGGAGTTCCATCTCCGAACGGATCAAGTCTCTCTTTGGCGCGAAGAAGTAGCATTTCAACCGCATGTAAAGGAACTTGCTCCACAAACAAGCTAACGCCAACTGTGTGATCCGCGTCGCAACGAAATACTTCCGCGACAACTTGCCCCTGCCCATCGAGAAGCTCCACCCCAAGACCGTCGCGAATAACGTCCGAAGCAACTTGGGTGGACCATGGTGCTGATGAAGTGGGCATAGAAGCTGTACAGAGTTTGGAAAGGCCTAACGCCCCAGTTAACCGGCAGCAACGTGCGCAGCACGTTGATGTCCGGTTGAACGCCGAGTTAGGCAGGCGACAGATGCAATGGCAGTTGAGCTACTCACAGTGCCGTGCATGCATTTTGATATTTGGCTAAGAGCAATTGCCATGTTGACTGTATAAAACATAGCCGATTAGTACGGAGTTGCTCGCATATCCGCACGTTTGAAGCTGCCTCCGCCGTGATAAGTGTCGGCGTGAAGCAAGAAGATTGTTTTGCATGAAGGACACTCAAAGTAGTACTGCAAGATGTCCTCCCAGTTGCCAGAATCATCCAACGCTTCCCATTGCGTTGCTGTGAACTTTGACGTTCTTGGTGGCCAATAGGTGCTTTGGATGAGCGTCCCTGATGCGACTAGCTCTTTGCAGTAGCGAATTGCCTCAGTTAGCTTTGATGGGCTTGGGATCGAGAACTGCTTGATCGTTGCGCATGTTTCACAAGTCATTCGCATTGCACCTATGGATTTTATGGGGGGCCTAACGCCCAAGTTAACTGGCAGCAACGTGCGCAGCACGTTGATGTCCAGTTGAACGCCGAGTTAGGCTGGTGGCAGATGCCAAAGTGTGTGGCCTGCATACGGGAGTTGTTCACTGGGCATGTGAAGGAACTCGCGCGTTTTGACTAGAAAATGCACTCTGCTGTTCCCGAGCAGATGATTCGCAAGGAACCGCCGGCAACGAACTCGATGTGTACCTCTGTAGTGGTTGTTGAATCGGTAGCGCAGTGCGTGACAAACGTTCTGTCGTAGCTTGGGAGTGGCTTCACTTCAATTGATCCGATTATATTGAGGCGGTCAATCTTGAATTCACTTACCTCGTAGACGGAGTGGAAGGCAATGCCCTTTGGCAGCTCGGAAAGCTGCTTGTTCCACACATCGTCCAGATCGAGTGCCAGATGGACCGAACCGTTTCCAAGTGCCGTGAGTGAGACAAGGCTGGAATCATGCAGCTCCACTTCCTTGAGGATGTCTACGATGTACTTCAAGTGGACTCCAATGGGCTGTGCAAGAGAGGCCTAACGAATTAGTTAACTGGCGCCGGAGCCCCGCAGGGGCGCAGGGTACCAACAGCGGCCAATAAAATGCCGAAGGCATGGCCGCTGTTGGCGTCCACGTTGAACGCCCAGTTAGGTTTTGCACCTGTGGCACGGCCTTGAAACACACGACAGATGAAGTTGAGGTGAGGGCGGGCCACGGTGAATTTTTGCTGCTGCTGCCAGAATTCCAGAGAGTGTGACAGACAAACCGACCTGGTTGAAGCACCCAAACCGGTGATAGTAGATTGAGACAAGACGCTGCACCCGGTGAACGAACTGCTTGCCAGTAAAACGCCAAACTTCAAGATGCGAACAACTGCTTGAGTGAGCACGGAAGCGGCGTTGGCGAACATCAGTGTTCTCGCGTGGTAGTGGCGATGCATAACGCGCAAACCTTGCTATGCAAAGAAAACAACCTTGGCACGACAAATGATTCCCGCGTGCTGGATGTATGAACTTGCACCGATGGTGACATTTGCCAGAGCCTTTGCACCGAGTTACCTGAGCGTATTTTTAAACGGGACCTAACGCCCCAGTTAACTGGCAGCAACGTGCGCAGCACGTTGATGTCCAGTTGAACGCCGAGTTAGGCGCGGCGCAGATGCCAAAGCGCATGAGAACACGCCAGAATGCCGATGGATATTGATAATGCGGCCTTGCATGAATGAGATCAATTTTTGGCGGTTGGCGACAATGATTTGGCTAATCATTAAACTGAAAAAAGAGATGAAATAATCTATCCCAGGGGTGGGACCCTTCGCTTCTGTATAGAGGTTTAAACCAAGCCGGGGCGCTTTGTTTAAAGTATGCGGGGTTGGCTATTTGGTAAGGAGTCTGCTGAAGCGCGCTCAACAGGTTGTTTCTAGTTGGTCCTGGCTTAAGTTCTTCAATGGATAAAAGCTCCGAAAGATCAAGTCCGCCATAGCCCCGTGAACTCCATGATCCATCTGGCCGGAGGGTTTCGCTCCAAGTGCTCCTGCCCATCGCTGCAATGGGTGAAAAATGATGAAAGTAGAGCAGAAGTGAAGGGTGGCGTGTGTAAGCCTGCCCATCAGCCTGTTGACGTCGGAACACTTCGGCAGGCGCGTACACAAAGATTGCTTCGAAGTTGTTGTAAGTGGTTAACTGGTCGAGCGCACGAAGATCTGGGCTTTGATTGATTGAGTCTACGAAGCGTCGTATTGCCTGAAGGCAGTCCGGTTCATCAAAGGAATCGACGGGCTCCCATTCAGCGAGCTTGCGAAGTGCTTCTTCGTTGTACATAAAGGCCTAACGTCGCAAATCACCGGCGGCAAAAAGCAGAGCAAAGCGGCGCTTTTTACCGTCCGAGTGCATTTGCTTTGTTATACCTTATTCACCGAATTTTACTGGCTCTGACTCATTGGTTCTGATGACAA
>NZ_JAVEYN010000042.1:0-16393 GCF_034003525.1 Aquabacterium sp. | reverse complement strand
ACTCGGCCTGCTTCAAGAACCCGATGATCTGCTGCTCCGTGAATCGACTCTTCCTCATGTCCGTCATTCTCCAGGTTGACGGACCTCACTTCCATTCAACTGGTACGGTTGGGAGGGGGCAGGTCAGTCGAGCTTCACGGTCTGGCCGCTGTACTTGCCGAACAACACGGTGTTGCCGGGCTGCACGATGAGGGGCACGAACTGGCCTTGGTCGTTGCGGCGGCCGGGGCCGGTGGCCAGCACCACGCCTTGTTCGGGCTTTTCGCCGGCCGAGTCGGGCAGGACGATGCCGCCGGCGGTCTTGAGTTCAGGTTCTTTGCGTTGGACGATCAGGCGATCGTGCAGGGGACGGAGAGGCATGGCCGAGAGATTCCTGTGTGGGTCTGACAAACAGAGCGAGCGAAAGACGACAAAGCCGCGCGGTGACCGACACGGCGCGGCTTTCGCTGCCTTGACTCAACGATAGGAGGAGGTCAGGCACAGAGGAACTGATGTTTGCGCATGAGGGTGGGTGGCAAACACATATGAAGCGGGGTTGAGGCGGAGATTGCGCGGCTTCCCCAAGCTGCAGATGCGACGCCCGCTGAATTTGTCTGGCCCGCGTAGAAGCGACAGTTCATGTGGCGCTACTTTCCTGCCACCGTCCATTTTAGGAAACCCGGAAATGAGATTAACTGGGAGGCTAAATCAGATGTCAGGCTACCTGCAGCCCGACCAGTAGAAGGCTGCGCCCGTTGCCCGTACTGAGGTGTTAGCTGTTGCGGGGAATTTGAACTCAGGATTCCACTGGCAAAAAGCTTAACGTTCGCAGGAAATTTGCCTGCGACACCCAGGCGACAAGTGCCATTAATACGAAATCAGGAATTTTACCAAATGCATTTCTCGCCCATTGCCAAACTTGAGGCAGGCTTAGTATAAATGCTGCCCCATCATTATAAATGCGCAAGCAGGGCTCCTTAGGTTTGGCCCAGAGTAGCTGGGATTAGCAGTGCCTGCTAGTAAGGCAGTCTTGATAGCCAACTAACCACAGCGGTGACAGTCGTATATCTGGCTCCCGTTCCTCGGTAGAGCCCGCAAAACTCTGTGTAATTCAACTTGAGGAATTCCGCGATTTGATGAGCATGCCGCTTGTCACGGCAACGAATACCCATTACACAGTCGGATAGTTGAACGCGCTGATGAAACGACACGGCCTGCAGCACGTCCAACGAAGGCACCCCGACTCTCGGGAATAGAACAAAATGTCCTTTCAAGACGCCTCTGCTTATTGGGCTCACCCTCTCAAGAGCACCAATAGAAGACTTGGATAAATTTCTCAGATTGGTACTGTGGATGTATGGCAATCCTGAATATGGTTGCGGCACCCTCAAGTGAACAGGCAGCCCCCCTCGGATCACCTCTACATTGCTTGTGACCGCTGTTTGACTACAGGCCACCGTCTTCATCTCAGAAGATTTGCGGCGCACCATTCTGGCAATAAATGCATTCGCTACCGCACCAGGAAAAGTTCTCGCGCCAAGTCGCTCCACTACTTCAACATCGTACGCGCGATTTATCTGCATGCGCGCGTGCCTGTCCAAATCAGAAGAGGCACAGGACTCCGGCAGGATTGCTGCTATTACATTCGGGCGCGCAAACTCAATTGTAGCCAGTACATGGGACAGAGCGGGGCTCGCCGCCAGCTCTGTTGTAGAGTATTCAGTTAAACTAAGGCGCTTGCTCTTTAGGCTAAAGGGCGGATTCAATATGGCGGCGCAGAAATTCGATTCATCGAATGCAGACCACGCTGCACGAGTAAGCGCATCCCCATTGTTCAGGCGCCACGACGGCTCAGCGGACGCCAACGCGCTGATGACTTGCTTATCAATATCTATACCTGCGAAGGTCTTGCAAGAAGATATAGGCTGACATGCTGCCAGTAATTCGCCGTGACCGCAGTTGCTATCGACAACACTTAACGGGTTAAATGGCTGAATGAGTGAAGCCAGCCGACATGCGACATCGGGGGGGGTGAAGTATTGATCAAACCGGAGATTAGGCAATTCACTAACCCTTAACAGTGTAGATATGGATCATACCGACACCGGAGCTTCGCCCTTGACTTTTAACTGGATGATCAAACATGATCTCAGTATCCTTCGGATTGTCGAGTGCATAAAGAACCGCGCCAATTGCATGCGGCTTCGTGCCTATAGGAGCTAGATATAGATATGCGCGCGGGTGGTCCCGGCGAATTTCGTCAAGTACGGTATACGCCTCGAAGGGACAATTCGCTGCAGCATAGCGAAGCATTGGCTCCGCTCCATTTTCCTCCAAGAACTCTTGATTGCATGACAGCGCAAGCTGTGGATACTGCAGCTTGAATCCTGGTAGACCGACAACTGGGATAACCTTTGGTATTGGGTCAAGGGTCATCGACACCTGCCGTGCTCGAGACCCCTCAAACCCGAGGAAAGGCACAAACAACGCGTCGGACTCATCTGAGGGACCAACAAGATTAGCGAAACCAGGAAGTGGTTGAACCCCTAGAAAGGAGGCACTCAAGTCAAAGAGACTTGCAGAGGAGGGGCTAGCATGATGCCGGTAGCTGCTCGGCTCGAAGTACATGAGTCGTACAGAGTTTGCTTCCAGCAGCGCTGTCTTTAGCAACGGTGCCCAAACAGAATGCGGCAGCCCCGAGACATCAATGAACACGTCTGCAGTCCCGGTAATCAAGCTAAGAGATGCATGGTCAGTTAAGCCGACCTTCATCTCTTGTGAGCCCAGGCGATAGGTCAACGAACTTTCGTCCGATGAGAGGATGGCTACGCATCGCTCAGGAGAGGCCGCGATTCCATCTCGCCAAACCGCAGGATTTGCACGATCCTCTACTTCATCGAGTGCAAATATGAAACGGGCGTTAGCTGGCATATCAGTCCAGCGAACCGATGCAAGGCGCCTGGTGTGCCAGTCGGGTGATCGAAACGAAAGCATCTCAGTCGCCGAAAAAGTCGCTAAACATAGCGAGTTGTTCCGGCAGTTCCTTCTTGGGCAACTGCTCTCGCTTGCTGCCAGTCATGTCCGCGATGGCCCGACTAGGCTCAGTTCGCAGTCTGATTATGTCCTCGGGCTTTATCGTGATACGCCGCTTTCGACGATATGAGTACTCGAAGAAGGGGCAGAAGATCGGATGCAGCCGGTACTCCTCATCCCGGAGTTCAGACGTGGACGTTGGCTTTGTGCGCGGATCAGATTCAAATGCGAGATGCGACACTCCATCAGCGAGCAACTGCATAACTTGCTCCCTGGTTTCGCCTCCCCCGGACAGTACAAACGAGTTCTGTTCGGGCGCTCGGCCCGCCGGGTCCCGTGCTAATTCGAAAAACACTTTCCCAATGGCTAGGACAAGACGCTTCAACTCGATTCCTCGTTCGCTAAGTCCCTCCAGTTGATCCAGACGACGCTTCGCGACTAACCGAGCGGCGAGAGTCTGTGCTTTGGGTGAAATTACAAACTCTTGGCCAACCTGCAAGGGAGAGGATTCTCGTAATTGCTCAGCGATCGCACTATCTACTAGCTCAAGGAAATAGCGGATGTTTCCAGAAGCAAGCTGAACAAACGTTTCAACCCCGGCATAGTACTTCCGTATACGAGCGCCTTTTCTCCCTCTGGAGAGCCAGAAAAGACTCGCATAACTGTAGTTGGCGAAGCGCGTTTCCCAGTGGCTAGGCCGATTCATCCAATCGTGAGCTAGTTCGATGACTGTGCCATTGCCGCTATCACTCCAGTACTGAATAAAGTAAAGTTGATGCTTCGGCACTGTCTTGGCCCATTCAAACAGTGCGGTATCCTCTTTGCGGAGCTCATCGAAGATCTGATCTGATATTCGCTCACAGCCAAGTGCGATCGCTTCTTCTTCGAACGTGAGCTCAGGCAGGAATGAAGTGGCTGAGCCAACATTAATGCCGGATTCGCGTGCTCTAGCAAGCCTATGCTCCAAGACATCTAAGGCGAACTTGCCAAAGCTCTCGTTTCTAATATCGATCTCAACATAGTCATCGGGCGTGGATATCTGATCAAGTTGATCGCTCGTGTTTCGTGTTTTAAGTCCCCCTCGCCGAATGCCGATCTTGTACGAGAGTGGGGGCTCTGAGTGCTTTAAATATGTATTTATGGCAGCTTGCTGCCAATCCACCAAGTTCTCATACTCATCAATACAGCAGAAGACCTGCCGCCCCGCAAGCGCACCGGCAGCGTCAAGTGCCTCGACAAAATATCTAAGTGGTGCTTCAGCAATTGAGAGGTTGGGGCATTCACCACGGCCACCGTTGTTCACCCAAAGTTCTAGCTGAACGATCGTCACAGCTAGCGACTCGTATAGCGCATCCGCTGAGTGGATTTCTTTTTGCACGCCATAGGCGGCAGCGATTTTATTTAATGCAATACTAGAAAGAGGCGGCAATCCTTTCGATGAGAGCCACGCGGTCATTTTGCAAAGTTCTTGACCTGCCAGAACGTTAAAATAGTGAGTAAATGCACGAGTTGCAAGCGATTCGTTAATCTCACTGGTGGTGAAAGCCCGAACCCGATTTTTGTTCATCCGGAGGTAGACGCCAAGATAAGGCTTGTCTGGGTGGTGCGAGAACGTCGAAGCATCGTCTTGAATCTCCACCGAGCCAAAGCGCAGCGACTTCAAAACAGTTGTCTTGCCTGTACCTCGTCCGCCGATTACAAAGCACGGACGAAGCATCTCAAGTTTGGAAAAATACGGCGGCTGGACGAAGAGCGATCCAAAGTTTTGAGCAGGCCACTCCGCTCGGTAGTCAGAAAAGTAGTCGGCAATAGATGTGGATCTCACGCGCGCCTCGCTAAGGGAGTCCAGTCATTTGAGCCACTAGCCCAAATCAATGGGATGCTTGCATCCGGTACAGAATGCTCGAAAGCAAGCAGCAAGCCTAGTCCTGAATATCCGTACATCCTTTCATTCGCCGTTGAAAGGTATGGCGGAAGCTGCAATTTGGAATGGTATTTCTGGATGAGTTGACGAACCCGATTTTGCATATCATCAAGATCAGGGTTAAGCGGGTTAGATGGGATGCCGAAAACGGAGTTGCTATTATCTAGGGTGTGCGCAACCAAGAGGCGCAACTCTGGAAAATCGTCTTTCAACCGTCTGCAACCAGACTCCGTGCCAACTAGCGCCAAATAAGTGGCATCGACATAACTGTTTGACGCCAAGCCTTTAAAGCTCTGACCAGGGGAGATTTCGCGCTCCCATGTGGATGCCATCTGGTCTCCAGAGCCAATGAAGTCGTCTACAAATATAACCGGCACCCCTGCCTCGGCAAGTTCATACGCACGATTTAGCGAGACAAAGCGAGTATCGGGAATGCATAGTACCTGTCGAACCTTTCGGCAGAAAAGTCCACCCGAGTCGGTAGGATTCGGGCTTTCGCCGAGAACTGGCGTGAACACAGCATCCCTAGAGAACTGTCGAAGAGCATCCTCACCCCTGTACTCACGAACTTGCGCCGCTAGGCATCTTAGGGTCGATGCAAGCATGCAGTTGGTGGCCTCCGAGTCGAAATAGACAAAATGATCCAGCAACATCGCAGCCACAGGACGTTCAGATGCTTCAAAATTGTTGAGCCAAGCGCGCGGACGAACTTTCGGTTCTCTCGACCACAACGAGCAAGCACTAAACAGATCACATTTCTTAAGGACCGTCTCGACGTACATGTCGGCGCGCACGACATCTCCCTGATAGTGTTGAGTATTTGTCTATCTGCAATTTGAGCCTGCGAAGCGCTTGGTGAAGCGATCACTGGCCAATTCTGACACGAACCCCATGCGAAGGTCAGCCTTGAACATCCTATGCGCGCTATTTCCTTCGTCGGATACGTCTGAGTTCTCGTTGAGGCAAATGCAGTGATGCTCATCATCATGAGCTTGTGCTTGTTGTTCGAGCACTAGAACCGTACTCTGCCTCGAAAAATATTGGCATTGCCGACGCAAACTTCAGCTAAGGCTCGAGTGCTGGTTGGATTCTTGGCAAGCGTAGTGTTTATGAATGGGATGTGCATCCGTGGCATTAACTTTTGCGCTAGCTCAACGAGTAGCCGTCGCCCCACTCCTCTCCTGCGCCGCAAGCGCCTCAGCTTTGCGAACATTGCCCTCGATCGACGCACGCACCTCATCATTCGGCGGCACTAGGCTCAACAGCTGACCCCACGTGGCAATCGCGCGTTTGTAGTCCCGCTTCTCAAACGATGCACTGCCAGACAAAGCCAGCGCCTGCACATGCTGCGGGTTCAAGCTCAACGCCTGCTGAATCACGGCCTCTGGCGCCCCCACCAGCGTGCGCCCCTGGCTCATGCCCAGCGTCACCGCGTAGTCGGTCAACAGGTCGGCATCGGGTGCTTGCAGTGCCAGCAGGCGCTGGTAGGCCTGCACGGCCTCGTCAAAGCGGCCCAGCGTTTCATACGAGCGCGCCAACATGCGCCAGCCGGCCGCGTCATCGGGCTGGGTCTGCAGTCGCGTGGCCAGGCGGTTCACCATGCCTTCGATTTGGGCTTGAGTAGGCGCGGCGGCCTCGCCGGGGGCGACGCCCTCGGGCGCCGCGGAGGCCTGCGCCTCGCTGGCCGCAGGCTCTTCCCACTGCGCCACCGGGATGGGGCCATTCAGCGCCTGGGGCGTGCCCACCCACACATAGACGCCCGCGGTGAACGCGGCCAGCGCCGTCGTCAATCCCGCAGCCCATACCCGCCCTTTGGCCGGGCGTGACTCAGCCGTTCGCGCGCGCCATAGAGGCCAGGTCACACACGCACCGGCGCCCAGCACCAGGGCCCCACTCACCACCGCGAATCCGCTCATGCCTGCTCCTTGGCGTTGGGTTCATCGGGCCACACCGAGTCCAGTCCCGATGCCGAGGCCGCATCCAGCCGCTGCCGTGCCCGAATGTGCTGCACCAGCAGCCCCAGACCGATCAACAGCAGCACCGCCGGCCCCGCCCACAGCAGCGCCGTCGCGGCGCTCACCGGCGGGCGGTACAGCACGAAGTCGCCATAGCGCGTCACCATGAAGTCGCGCACCTCGTCATCGCTGCGGCCCTGGGCCAGCTGGGTGCGCACCTCGTTTTTCAGCTGCACGGCCAGTTCGGCATGCGAGTCGGCAATCGTCTGGTTCTGGCAGACCAGGCAGCGCAGCTCCGACGCCAGCTGGTTGACGCGCAGCTCCAGCGCCGCGTTGCCGCTGTCTTGCGGCTGGATCACAGGTTGAGCCTGAGCGAACGTGGCGGCCAGCCCCCAACCACCGATCAGGATCAGCTGCTTGGCCAAGCGCCGACGGTCAGCCACGTTGCAGCTCCTTGACCAACGGCAGCAAGGTCTGCTGCACCCATTCCGGCGTGATGGGGCCGGCGTGCTTGTGGCGGATCACGCCCTGCTTGTCGATGACGAAGGTCTCGGGCACGCCGATGATGCCCATGAAAAAACCCGGCACAAGGCCGGGTTTCATGAGGAGCACGCCGATCAGGCGCGGATCAGGTGATCGAAAGCGCTCAGGGCGGCGGTAGCACCCGCACCGGCGGCGATCACGATCTGCTTGTACGGCACCGTGGTGCAGTCACCGGCCGCGAACACGCCCGGCACATTGGTGTGGCCCTTGGCGTCGACGATGATCTCGCCGAACTTGCTCAGCTCGACCGTGCCACGCAGGAACTCGGTGTTGGGCACCAGGCCGATCTGCACGAACACACCTTCCAAATCGACCAGCTTTTCTTCACCGCTGACACGGTCCTTGAACTTCAGGCCGTTGACCTTGCCATCGGCACCCGTGATCTCGGTGGTCTGGGCGTTGGTGTGAATGGTCACGTTGGGCAGGCTTTGCAGCTTCTTGACCAGCACGGCATCGGCCTTCAACTGGTCGGCGAACTCCACCACCGTCACGTGGGCCACGATGCCGGCCAGGTCAATGGCGGCTTCCACACCCGAGTTGCCCCCACCGATCACGGCGGTGCGCTTGCCCTTGAACAGCGGGCCGTCGCAGTGCGGGCAGTAGGCCACGCCCTTGTTCTTGTACTCGGCTTCGCCGGGCACGTTCACATTGCGCCAGCGGGCACCGGTCGACAGGATCACGGTCTTGGACTTGAGCGAGCCGCCATTGGCCAGCTTCACCTCGATCAGGCCGCCGGGCTCCGACGCCGGGATGATGGCTTCGGCACGCTGCAGGTTCATGATGTCCACGTCGTAGGCCTGAGCGTGGGCTTCCAGCGCGGCGGCCAAAGCCGGGCCATTGGTTTCCAGCACCGACGGGTAGTTTTCGATGCCCATCGTGTCGTTGACCTGACCGCCAAAGCGCTCGGCGGCCACACCGGTGCGGATGCCCTTGCGAGCGGCGTACACGGCGGCCGCGGCGCCAGCGGGGCCACCGCCCACGACCAGCACGTCAAACGGGGCCTTGGCGCTCAGCTTGGCGGCGTCCTTGGCAGCGGCGTTGGTGTCCAGCTTGGCGACGATCTCGCCCAGCTCCATGCGGCCGGAGCCGAAGACCTGGCCGTTGAGGAAGACCATGGGCACGGCCATGATCTCGCGCTCTTCCACCTCGGCCTGGAAGGCGCCGCCTTCGATGACCGTGGTCTTGATCTTGGGGTTGAGGATGGCCATGAGCGAGAGCGCCTGCACCACGTCCGGGCAGTTGTGGCAGCTCAGGGACATGTAGACCTCGAAGTTGAAGTCACCGTCCAGACCCTGGATCTGCTCGATCAGGTCTTGCTCTTCCTTGGGCGGGTGGCCGCCGGTCCACAACAGGGCCAGCACCAGCGAGGTGAACTCGTGGCCCAGGGGCAGGCCGGCAAAGCGCAGGCTGTTGGTGGCGCCCACGCGCTGCAGCGTGAACGAAGGCTTGCGGGCGTCTTGCCCGTCGGTCTTCAGGGTGATCTTGTCGGCGCGCAGAGCCTGGATGGTCTGCAGCAGGTCCAACATTTCACGGGAGTTCTCAGAGTCGCTCAGCGATGCGACGATCTCAAAGGGTTGTTGCACGCGCTCCAGGTAAGCGCCGAGTTGAGCCTTGAGGGTATCGTCCAACATGTGTTTCTTCCTTATGTGAATCAAGCGACTTTGAGAACCGGCCCCCTTTCTGACAAATGAAAGGGCGGCCAGGGGGCACCCCGGCGAGCCTCATGAGCCCGCAGGGTGTGCATCTTCAAGCAAGTGATGAGGTCAGGCCTCAACACAGATCAAACCGAGGTTTGATTTAGATCTTGCCGACCAGGTCCAGCGAAGGGGTCAGGGCAGCAGCGCCTTCCTTCCACTTGGCGGGGCAGACTTGGCCAGGGTTGGCGGCGGTGAACTGGGCAGCCTTCAGCTTGCGCAGGGTTTCCGACACGTCGCGGGCGATTTCGTTCGAGTGAACTTCCATCGTCTTGATGACGCCTTCGGGGTTGATGATGAAGGTGCCGCGCAGAGCCAGGCCTTCTTCAGGGATGTGCACGCCGAAAGCGTTGGTCAGTTGGTGAGTGGGGTCACCGATCAGGGGGAACTTGGCCTTGCCGACGGCGTCGGAGGTTTCGTGCCACACCTTGTGCGAGAAGTGGGTGTCGGTGGTCACGATGTAGACCTCGGCACCGGCCTTCTGGAACTCGGCGTAGTTGTTGGCAGCGTCTTCGATTTCGGTGGGGCAGTTGAAAGTGAAGGCAGCCGGCATGAAGATCAGCACGGACCACTTGCCCTTCAGGCTTTCTTCGGTGACGGTGATGAATTCACCCTTGCCGCCACGGTTCACGAAGGCTTCGGTCTTGAACGGCTGAACTTGCGTGTTGATCAGAGACATTGTTTGGTTCCTGTTGGTTAGGGTTGTGAAGACAACGAAGTGAATCTTAGGCGATCCATTTGCATAAAGCGAATTGATTGATCGTATTCACCCCATTGCTTGTGGCTATCGACAGGTCTGACATCGTTCTGTCAGAGATCCCGTGGTGGCGTGGACGGCTCACAGGGGGGGCGTAGCACGAGATCGTGCGTAGCTCACCGCTGCTGTGCTGGCAAATGCACCGGCTTTCCCAAGCAATTGTCTGGATGGTTTCTCCGGCCTTTATCTGACCTTCTGTCAGACAAATTCCTACACGCCGTGTAGCCGAGAGCCGACCTGTCTTACAGCCAGTCTCCTATCAAGAAAACTGGGCGTTGTTTGCACAATAAATCCATCGACAACGCGAACGACATCGCGACAAGGAGCACCGAGATGAACAACGAACAGATCCTCGCCGAAATCCGCGAAACCAACCTGTCCTACCTGATGCTGGCTCAGAACCTGATCCGCTCTGACCGCGAACAGGCCCTGTTCCGCCTGGGTATCTCGGAAGAAGCCGCGGACCGTCTGGTCTCCCTGTCGCCCGCTCAAGTCCTGAAGATCGCTTCGAGCAACACCCTGGTGTGCCGCATGCGTGTCGACGACGATCTGGTCTGGACCCTGCTGACCAACCACGGCAAGGGCCCCGGCGCCGACAGCACCTCCCGCCTGCACGCCGCCATCCTGATGGCCGGCAAGCACCAGGAAGCTGCCTGAGCCGCCCCCTGATCCTGATCTGACAGAACCACACCCCGGAGCCCCACCATGCGTAGCAAGAGCCTGTTGACCGAAGTCAAGCAAATCGACCGCGCCATCACCCTGATCAACCTGGGTGCCCGCCTGCAGGTGCTGGAATCCGAGACCGATCTGTCCTACGAGCGCCTGCTGCGCCTGTACAAGGAAGTCGCCGGCAAGTCGCCGTCCAAGGGTCAGCTGCCCTTCTCGACCGACTGGTTCATGACCTGGCAGCCCAACATCCACGCCAGCCTGTTCCTCAACATCCACGAGTACCTGAACAAGGCCTCGGAGATGGACGAGATCGACGCCGTGATCAAGGCCTACCAGCTCTACCTTGAACAGACCGAAACCCAGGGCCTGGAGCCGCTGCTGTCCGTGACCCGCGCCTGGCGCCTGGTCAAGTTCATCGACAACGGCATGTTGACGATGACCAAGTGCAGCAAGTGCGGTGGCCACTTCGTCACCCACCCCCATGAAATCGGTCGCAACTTCGTGTGCGGCCTGTGCAACCCGCCCGCCCGCGCCGGCAAGGGCAAGGCCGCTGGCGCCCTGCAACTGCACTGATCTGATGCGCCGTGAGTCGCTGAACTCACACTGTCTCTGTCGTTTTCTCTTGTTGTCGTGTTGAACGGGCCTTTCGGGGTCCGTTTTTTTTCGTCGGTGCGCCGCTTGCCGATATGCTGCGGCTCATGCTGCATGTCCATCAACTGAGCAAGCGTTACGACACCGAACCAGTGTTCTCCCACGTCGACCTGACGGTCGCCCCGGGCGAGTTCATCGCCATCGTGGGCGAGTCGGGCGTGGGGAAATCCACCTTCCTGAATTGCCTGGCCGGGCTCGACAGCGTGTCGGGCGGCACGGTGCGTGTGCAAGGCACCGACCTCACCGCGCTGGACGAGACTGCGCAAGCGCTGTTCCGACGCCAGCACCTGGGCTTCGTTTTCCAGGCCTTTCATGTGCTGCCCCACCTGAGCGTGGCGCAGAACGTGGCGCTGCCCCTGATGCTGCTGGGCACGCCCGATGCGCAACGGGTGGCCGCTGCGCTGGACGCCGTGGGACTGGGCGACCTGGGCGAGCGCCTGCCGCAGCAGCTCTCGGGCGGGCAGTTGCAGCGTGTGGCCATTGCGCGCGCGCTGATTCACCGGCCCGCGCTGATCCTGGCGGACGAGCCCACGGGCAACCTCGATCCGCAGACGGCCGAGACCATCATGGACGCACTGGTGGCGGAGACGCGGGCCCACGGCGCCGCCTGCGTGATGGTGACCCACTCCACCGCCGCCGCACGCCGCGCCGACCGGGTGCTGCGCCTGACCCGCGAGGGCCTGCACGATGCGGTCTGAGGGGGGCACGCCCCGGCTGTCGTCCCCCGTTGGGCGGCTGCTGCGCACCTTCTCGTGGCAGGAGCTGCGCCACCACGGGCTGCGCCACAGCACCGCGGTGCTGGCGGTGTTGCTGGGCGTGGCCCTGGCCTTTGCCGTGCACCTGATCAATGCGTCGGCGCTGAGCGAGTTCAGCGCCGCGGTGCGCTCGGTCAATGGCCAGGCCGACCTGAGCCTGCGCGCCGCGCGGGGCACGCTGGATGAAACGCTGTACCCGAAGGTGGCACAGCGCCCCGAGGTGGCCATCGCCAACCCGGTGATCGAACAACAGACGCAGGCCCGCCACGGGAAGGCGTCACCCGTGGCGTTGCGCGTGCTGGGCCTGGATCCGCTGGTGGCCGGCCCGCTGACCCCGCTGCTGGTGCCGCGCCTGGCCACCGACGTGCCGGGCGTCGACCGCCTCAGCCTGTTCGCGACCGACAGCATCTCGCTCAACGCCGCCGCCCAGCGCCAGCTCGGTGTGCGGGCGGGAGACACCGTCGCCGTGCAGGCCGGCCTGCGCTGGGTGACGCTGCGCGTGGTCGGCACGGTGAGCGTGGGTGGCGGCCCTCTCGGCGTGATGGACCTGGCGGGCGCGCAAGACACCTTTGCCCTGCACGGCCAGCTCAGCCGTCTGGACGTGCAACTGCAAGGCGGGGCCCAGCCCGAGGCCCTGCTGAAGACCTTGGCACTGCCGCCCGGCGTGATCGCCGATTCACCCGAGGCGGCCACACAGCGCGTCTCGAACGTGTCGCGCGCCTACCGGGTCAACCTGACGGTGCTGGCCCTGGTGGCGCTGTTCACCGGGGCCTTCCTGGTGTTCTCCATCCTGGCGCTGTCGGTGGCCAAACGTCAGCAGCAGTTCGCGCTGCTGGGCGTGCTGGGCCTGAGCGGGCGCGAGCGGCTGCAACTGGTGCTGTGGGAGTCGGCGGCCATCGGCCTGGTTGGCTCGGTGCTGGGCCTGGCGGTGGGCACCGCCCTGGCGGCCACCGCGCTCAAGCTGCTGGCCGGTGACCTGGGTGGCGGTTACTTCCCCGGCATCGCGCCCACGCTGCAATGGTCGCTGGGGGCCGCGCTGGTCTACGGTGCGCTGGGGGTGGTCGCCGCCATCGTGGGCGGCCTGCTGCCCGCACGCGCCGCGCAGCAACTGGCCCCGGCGCAGGCGCTCAAGGGCCTGGGCGATGCGCCTTCAGGCCGCGCACAGCAGGGGTTCGGCCCGCTGCTGCTGCTCGTGGGCGTGGGGCTGACCCAGTTGCCTGCGGTGGGTGGCCTGCCGCTGTTCGCCTACCTCGCCGTGGTGGCCTTGCTGGTGGGGGGCATCGCCTGCGTGCCCTCGGCGGTCGGTGCCCTGCTGAGCCTGTGGCCACGCGCCCCGTTGGCCCGCCATGCCGCCCTGATGCTGTCGGTGGAACGCGCTCGGCGCATGCGCCACACGGCCACCGTGGCCACCGCCGGGGTGGTCGCCAGCCTGAGCCTGTCGGTGGCGCTCACCGTGATGGTGACCAGCTTCCGCGGCTCCGTCACCCAATGGCTGGACGTGGTCCTGCCCGCCGACCTGTACGCGCGCACGGCCAAATCCGCCAGCGGTGCCGATGCCATGCACCTGGACCACCGCTTTCTGAACGCCATCGCCGCCTTGCCCGGCGTGCAGCGCGCCACCGGCATCCGCGTGAGCAGCCTGAGCCTGCGCCCTGATCAACCCGCGGTCGCCCTGCTGGCCCGCCCCGTGGGCGACGGCCCGGGTGACGACGCCCCCGGTCGCAGCCTGCCGCTGATCAGCGATGCCATCCCAGCCCGCCCCGGCTTTGTCAGCATCTACGTGAGCGAAGCCATGGTGGACCTGTACGACGCCCGCCCCGGCACCACCTTGCAGCTGCCCCTGCAGGCCGGCCAGCCGCCGGTCACCGCCTGGGTGCGCGCGGTGTGGCGCGACTATGCCCGCCAGCAAGGTGCCATCGTGATCGGCGAGGCCGACTACCAACGCCTGACCGGCGACACCGGACTGAACGACCTGGCCCTGCACCTGAAGCCCGAGGCGCGCACCGCCGACCTGCAGGCCGCCATCCGCGCCACGGCCGCCGCGCAAGGGCTGGACGGCGCACTGCTGGAGTTCGCCGAGCCGCGCGAGATCCGCCAGGCCACGCTGCGCATCTTCGACCGCAGCTTTGCCGTGACCTACTGGTTGCAGGCGGTGGCGATTGGCATCGGGCTGTTTGGCGTGGCGGCGAGCTTTTCGGCACAGGTGCTGGCGCGGCGCAAGGAGTTCGGCCTGCTGGGCCACCTGGGCTTCACACGGCGGCAGATTCTGGGCATCGTGGCGGGCGAGGGCGCTGCGCTCACCAGCGTGGGCGCCTTGCTGGGCCTGGCTCTGGGCATTGCCGTGAGCATGGTGCTGGTGCATGTCGTCAACCCGCAGAGCTTCCACTGGACCATGGACCTGCTGCTGCCCTGGCCCCGCCTGGCCGCCCTGTGCGCCAGCGTGGTGGTGGCCGGCACATTGACCGCCCTGGTGGCCGGCCGCACCGCCGTGGGCCGCGATGCCGTGCTGGCCGTGAAGGAGGACTGGTGATGTCGGCATCTGACCCGATCTCGTGGACGCCGCCGATGCGTCAGAACCTGGCGGACCGGCGACGCTGGCTGCAGCAGGCCGCGAGCTGCTCGCTGCTGGTCGGCCTACCCGCCCTGAGCGAGGCTCAATCACTGAGCCCCTTGCTGCCCACTGCCCCCTCCGCGTCGGCGCCTCCGCTTGCACCTCAGGCAGGCTCCACGCCCTCGCACGCGCCCACCTCCGGGCGGGACCTGATCCAGCCCGGCCGCGCCCTGCGCTTTCCGCACGACCACGGCGCCCACCCAGACACGCGCACCGAGTGGTGGTACCTCACCGGCTCGCTCCAAGGCCGTTCCGCCGCGTCATCGCCGCTGCAAACCTACGGCTTCCAGATCACCTTCTTTCGCTCGCGGGTGGACGTGGCCGCGCACAGCGCCAGCCGCTTTGCCGCACGCCAGTTGATCTTCGCGCACGCCGCCGTCACCGACCTGCAGCGTGGCGAGTTACTGCACGACCAGCGCATCGCACGCTCTGGCTGGGGCCTGGCCGAGGCCGCCGAGGGCGACACCCGCCTCATGCTGCGCGACTGGCAGCTGCAGCGCACGGGCGAGATCGGCCACAGTGTGTACCGCAGCCGCATCCCGGCACGCGCCTTCGGGCTCGATCTGCACTTCACGCAGACCCAACCCGTGCTGCTGCAAGGCCAGGCGGGCTTTTCACGCAAAGGCCCGGAACAAAGCCAGGCCAGCCACTATTACTCGCACCCGCATCTGGCGGTGCATGGCAGCCTGCGCCTGCATGGCCAAACCCACGCAGTGCAGGGGCGCGCCTGGCTGGACCACGAATGGAGCGAGGCGCTGATGCACCCCGAGGCCGTGGGCTGGGACTGGATCGGCATGAACCTGCACGACGGCAGCGCGCTCACCGCCTTCCGCCTGCGCCGCCGCGATGGCAGCACACTGTGGACCGGCGGCAGCTGGCGCGCCCCCGGCCAGCCCGCACGCATTTTCAGCCACCCCGAGGTGCGCTTCACCCCCGGCCTCACCTGGCAAAGCCCCGCCAGCGGCGCCCGTTACCCGGTCGAATGGACGGTGGACACGCCCGCTGGTCGCTTTCAGGTGCGCGCGCGCCTCGACGCACAGGAGCTCGACAGCCGCGGCAGCACCGGCAGCATCTACTGGGAAGGCTTGAGCGAACTGCGCAATGCCCAAGGCGTGGTGGTGGGCGGAGGCTACCTGGAGATGACCGGCTACGCCGGTGCCCTGGCGCTGTGACGCCCGCCCGGTGAAGCCAGCCTCCTGACGCCCACTCGTCCCCCATCGTCACGCCGATCGGCCGGCCCCCGATCCATCCCCACTTGCACCCCCGGCACATCGGCCTTACAAAGGGGTTCAGGCACGTGTATGCGGCCCAAAACAGTTCAAAACGGCTCAAGACGGCTCAGGAGGCACGATGAACGGCACCCGACCTCACCCTGGATCGCTGCGGGAACGCATGCGGCTGATCACCACCGGCGTCTGTGTGCTGATGGCACTGCTGGGCCTGTGGAGCCTGCTCAGCGCCCGCCCTGTGCAGGGCGTGCTGGCACTGGCCGCATCGCTCTTGCTGGTGCAAGGCAGCATCTGGGGCCGCAAGGCTCGGCGGCGCGCCACCGTTCGGCCGCGCTGACACCGCCCCAGCCCGCGACAACGCGGCGGCAACTGCCGCACGCTGGTTCAGATCGGCAGCGCCGGCCCTTCGTGGCCGAGCAGCGCAATCGCGCCACTGCCCCGGGTCTCGTACAGGTCCACCCGGTCCACCTGGGGCAGCACCTTGCGCGCCTCGGTCAAGATCCAGTGCGACAGCGAGGCCGTGTCGCAATCGTCCAGCCCCGGCAGCTCGTGCAGCGGGTGGTGGTCGAGCGCCTTGAAGATCGGGTTGAAGC
>NZ_JAVEYN010000041.1:0-16925 GCF_034003525.1 Aquabacterium sp. | reverse complement strand
TCGCCCAGCTTCTTGAGTGCTTTGGGGGGCAGCTCTTCTACAAACAATTCAACCAGGAGGTTGGCGGTGCTCATGCTCAGGCTGCTTTCTTGTTCAGTTGTTCGATGACTTCGTCAGCCCAGGCCTAGGGGGCCATCGGGACGCCCAGACGGGCGCGGCTGTCGAGGTAGCTGGCCGCCACAGCGCGGGCCAGGTTGCGGATGCGGCCGATGTAGGCGGCACGCTCGGTCACCGAGATGGCGCCACGGGCATCCAGCAGGTTGAAGGTGTGCGCTGCCTTGAGCACCTGCTCGTACGCCGGCAAAGCCAGCTGTTGCTCCATCAGGTACTTGGCCTGCTTTTCATGGCTGTTGAAGGCCGGCAGCAGGAACTCGACATCGCTGTGCTCGAAGTTGTAGGCCGACTGCTCCACCTCGTTCTGATGAAAGACGTCGCCGTACTTCACGCCCGGCGCGTACTCCAGGTCGTACACGCTTTCCTTGCCTTGCAGGTACATGGCCAGGCGCTCGAGACCATAGGTGATCTCGCCAGTGATGGGCTTGCAGTCAATGCCACCCACCTGCTGGAAGTAGGTGAACTGGGTCACTTCCATGCCATTGAGCCAGACTTCCCAACCCAGGCCCCAAGCGCCCAGCGTGGGGTTCTCCCAGTCGTCTTCCACAAAGCGGATGTCGTTTTGCTTCAGGTCGAAGCCCAAGGCCTCCAGCGAACCCAGATAGAGCTCCAGAATGTTGGCCGGTGCCGGCTTGAGCACCACCTGGAATTGGTAATAGTGCTGCAGGCGATTGGGGTTCTCGCCGTAGCGGCCGTCCTTGGGGCGGCGGCTGGGCTGCACATAAGCGGCCTTCCAGGGCTCCGGGCCCAGGGCGCGCAAGAAGGTGGCGGTGTGACTCGTTCCCGCGCCCACTTCCATGTCGTAGGGTTGCAGGAGCGTACAGCCCTGGGCATCCCAGTAGCTTTGCAAACGCAGAATCAATTGCTGGAAAGTCAGCATGTTGTTGCCTTGTTGGGTGCGCCGCGCCACAGCGGCCGCAGCGTCACCAGGGGTGTCATGGATGTATGGCTTTGCGCCCTGCTCCGCAAACAGACAAAGCGCAAAAGCCCGATTCTATTAAATGCCAACGCCGTCAGAGCGCCGCGGACCCCAGATTGCCGTGGCGCACACCCACAGCACGCCGAGGCCGATCAGCGGCCACAGGCCCCAGCGCCCCGCCCACCACGCATAAGGCGTGACCCCGCTCATGCCCTGCACCTCGGCCTGCAGGCTGCCGCGGGTGTTGGGCGCGAGGCCGGCGGTCACCTCGCCATGGTGGTCGATCACGACGGTGGCACCAGTGTTGGTGGCACGGATGGTGGGCACCTGGAACTCCAGCGAGCGCAGACGGGCAATTTGCAGATGCTGGTGGATGGCCACCGTCTCGCCAAACCAGGCCAGGTTGCTGACGTTGGCCAAAATGGTGGGGGCTTGTGTCGCGTCCACGAAGCGCGCCGCGATCTCCTCACCGAACAAATCCTCGTAGCAGATGTTGGGCGCGACGCGCTGCCCCTTCACCTCACACGACGCGGCGGCCAGCGGCCCTCGCGAACACTCCCCGAGGGGAATGTACATCATCCGGACGAACCAGTGGAACCCGGTGGGGATGAATTCGCCAAACGGCACCAGATGGTGCTTGTCATAGCGGTACATCTGCCCTGGCAGGTGCACGGACTGCGACGACAAGCCCGCCACCGAATTGGTGTAGCCCAGATGAAAGTCGCCCAGCGGCACCCCGATCAGGGCGTGGCGCCCCGCTTGCGCGAAGGCCGCCTGGAGCTGATCCCAATACCCCTCGGGCAGTTGCGACGGCAACAAAGGAATGGCGGTTTCAGGCGCCACCACCAAGTCGCCCGGCGCCGCCAGCAACTGACGCCCGTGCCAAATCAACATCTCGACCTGCCGTGACGCGCTGAATTTTTCGTCTTGCGGCACGTTGCCCTGCAGCAAGGTGACCTGCAAGGGCTGCGCCATCGCGCGGGTGAAGCGGGCACCGTCCCAGACTGCCCCCGCTATCAGCAGCAGCGCCGCCACCACGGCAGGCGCCAGTCGCACCATCCGGCCCGACGGTTGCGCCAGGGCGCCACCCACGGACCACCATACCCAGGCACAGAGTGTGGCCCAGACCCAACCCATGCCATACACACCCACCCAGGGTGCCAGGTGCTGCAGCGGCGTCTCCAGCAGACCATAGCCGCTCGCCCCCCACGGAAAACCCGTGAAGATCAGGGCGCGTGCCAGCTCGGCCAACAGCCACACGGCCCCGAACAGGCCTGCATCACGCCAGGCCACGCCGGTGCGCCAGCGACCCCAGACCCAGCCCGCCGCGGCCATGTAGAGCGACAGGGCCGCACACAGCAGGCCGACCGCCACCACCGCCATCCAAGCCGGCAAGCCACCATAGCGGTGCAGGCTGACGAACATCCAGCCGGTGGCCCCCACGAGCCAGACCGTGCCATACACCCAGCACAACAGTGCCGCCCCGCGAGGCGATGACTGACGCGGCAGGCCGGCCAGCAAGATCAACAGCGCGAAGGTCTGCAGCAGCGCTGGCGCGCCCGAAGCGACATTTGCCAGCCAGGGAGACAACGACAGCGCATGCAAGGCTCCGCCAATCAGGCCACGCAGCCAGGGATGCGCCCCCTGCCCGATGGCCGCGCTCATCCGGCCTCGGCCGCCGGGGCCACCTCAGGCGCCCGCGTGACCTTGAACCAGCGCACCGCACCACCTCGTGCCAGCATCACGACAAAGCGCAGGCCACCCACGTCCACCGACTCACCGCGACGGGGCACGCGACCCAGCTCGTGGGCCACCAAACCGCCGATCGTCTCGAACTCGTCTTCGGGCAGTTGCACCTGGAAAACCTCGTTGACCTCTTCAATCAGGGCATCGCCGGCCACCCGCTGGCTGCCGTCGGCCAGGGTGAAGATGCTCGACTGGCGATCCTCTTCGTCGAACTCGTCCTCGATCTCGCCGACGATCTCCTCGAGCACGTCCTCGATCGTGACCAGACCCGAAGTCATGCCGAACTCGTCGATCGCCATGGCCAGGTGGCTGCGATTGGCGCGGAATTCGCGCAGCAACTCGTTGAGGCCCTTGGACTCAGGCACGAACACCGCCGGACGCAGCAAGGTGCGCAGATTCAACTCAGGCGCGCGCTGCAGCTTGAGCAGATCCTTGGACATCAGCACACCGATGATGTTGTCGCGCTCCCCTTCATACACAGGAAAGCGCGAGTGACCGTCTTCGATGACCTGAGCGAGCAGGGTTTCGTAGGGCGCGTCGATGTCGAGCATGTCCATGCGGCGCACCGGCACCATCACATCGGCCACGGTCATGCCGGCCATGCGGATGACGCCTTCCAGCATCACCCGCGATTCGGGCTCGATCAACTCGCGGTGCTCGGCATCGGCCAGCGTTTCAATGAGTTCGGCCGTGGTGTCGGGCCCGGGCGAGAGGAACTCCACCAGGCGGACAAACAGGCTGCGATGGTCGTCTTTGCGCCGATGGGCAGTGCCATGGGAGCGGTCGCCTCGCGGCGGGCGACTAGGGGGGGAATCGGACACAGGGAGGGTGTCGTGGTTGATATGCTGCAAGAATACCCCATGGTCGGCAGAATTCCGCCGCTCCCACCCGCATTCCTGCCCCTGCATCCGGGGCGTCAAGACTACACTGCGCTCATGAGCCTGATACCCGTCACCATCCTTACCGGTTTCCTTGGCAGCGGCAAGACCACGCTGCTCAAACGCGTCCTCACCGAGTCCCACGGTCAGCGCATCGCCGTGATCGAAAACGAATTCGGTGAAGAGAACATCGACAACGACATCCTGGTGGCCGACACCGAGGAACACATTGTTCAGATGAGCAACGGCTGCGTGTGTTGCACCATCCGGGAAGACCTGCGCGAGACGCTGGCCGACCTGGCCAAGCAGCGCAAGGCCGGGACCTTGAACTTCGAGCGCGTCGTGATCGAGACCACCGGCGTGGCCGACCCCGGCCCGGTCGCCCAGACCTTCTTCATGGACGACGAGATCGCCGAGCTCTACCTGCTCGACTCCATCCTGACCCTGGTGGACGCCAAGCACGGCGAGCAACAACTCGACCAGCGTCTGGAAGCGCGCCGCCAGGTGGGCTTTGCCGACCAGATCTTCATCAGCAAGACCGACCTGGTCACTGAAGATGAGGCCAACGCCCTCGCCCACCGCATCAAGCACATGAACCCGCGTGCCCCGCAAAAGCGCGTGCACTTTGGTGAAGTGCCCATTGCCGAAGTGTTCGACCTCAAGGGCTTCAACCTCAACGCCAAGCTCGACATCGACCCCGACTTCCTCAAGGACGATGCGCACAGCCACCACGGTCATGGCCATAAGCATGATCACAAGCACGGCCACGACTGCGGTCACGACCACGCCGACGGCGAAGCCTGCCACCATCCGCACCACCACGCCCACGACGATGACGTGAAGTCCTTCGTCTACAAGTCCCACAAGCCTTTCAACGCCACCAAGCTGGAAGACTTCTTGGGCTCGATGGTGCAGATCTACGGCCCGCGCATGCTGCGTTACAAGGGCGTGCTGCACGTCTCGGGAATGGACCGCAAGGTCGTCTTCCAGGGCGTGCACCAGCTCATGGGCAGCGACGTCGGCCCGAAATGGGCGGCGGGCGAGACCAAGATCAGCAAGATGGTGTTCATTGGCATTGAACTGCCCCAGGACCTGTTCAAGGCCGGCCTGGATCAGTGCCTGGCGTAACGTCTGCGCACACTTGAGGGATAGTCTGGTGAAAACTCTCCCCAAGCATGGCTACAATCCGCGCGCTTCCCGTCGGGATCCATCCTGACGGGAGGCTGCTCAACCGAACCAACGTCAAGGTGAAGGCGCAACACCAGCCGCTGCCACACCCGTGGCACCCAGACGCTCGTCGTCGCCCATCAGTACATCAGAGAACATGTCCACTAACGCCACCAAGGTTGACCCCAAACTCGCCAACGCCTGGAAGAACAAAGCTGGTCGTGACCTGACCCAAGCCGAGCTGCTGGCCATGCCTGAGTCCGAGTACATGAACGACAAGCAACTGGAGTTCTTCCGCACGATCCTGGAAGCTCAGAAGGCTGATTTGCTGTCCAACGCTGGAGAAACCACCGAGCACCTGCGCGAAGACACGACGATCGTGCCGGACCCGGCCGACCGTGCCACCATCGAAGAAGAGCACGCGCTGGAGTTGCGCACACGCGACCGCGAGCGCAAGCTGCTCAAGAAGATTTCGCAGTCGATCTCCCGCATCGAATCAGGCGAGTATGGTTTCTGCGACGAAACCGGCGAACCGATCGGCCTGGGGCGACTCCTGGCCCGCCCGACCGCCACTTTGTCGCTGGAAGCGCAACAACGTCGCGAACTCAAGCAAAAGATGTTTGGCGACTGAGTCAGGAAGGCGTTCGGTTTTGAGCAGGAAGGGCATACTCGCATCATGAGCAAGGAAACCGGTGGTTTTTTCCGCAAAGTGGTGCGTTTTGTCGCCAACCCGACGACCGAGTGGTCTTCGCTGGAATCGCAAGAGGCCGATGCGGGCGAGAGCGAGTACGCCAAATCTGAGATCAAGGCCATGATCGAGCGCAAGCGGCGCAACGACTTCGTGCGCAAGCGCGAGTTCGACATGCTGCGCAAGATCCGCCGCGAAGGCTTGAGCGCGGACGCCGTCCAGGCGCTCAACGCCCCGTCCAACCTTGACATGGACACCCGGCCGCACACCAATGGCGCGCCCTCCGACATCGCGGTCAAGGCCAAGATCGACGCGATCGAGCAGCAGATGGTGGGCGGCAGCAGCCCCCGCAGTGCCCCACGCCCGCCCGCCAATGTGCCGACACTGGACTTTGGCCATGCAGACGCACCGACCGCGCCAGAGCGCCCGACCCAGGCGGCGGGCCTGTCCACCGACATCGCCATCGCACTGGACCTGGTGCCGGCGCCCGTTGACACCACGGCCCCAGCCGCGAACGATGCGGCCCCTGCCGCTCCAGCCGCCAGCGCTGCCGCAGCGCCCACCCAGCCGCTCGCAGCCAGTGGCTTTGTGCCGCAACTGGATTTCCAGGTCGCCGAAATGGTCCACGACCCGGAGCTGGACGAGGCGGTCATCGCCTTTGCCAATGCCGACTTCGACCAGTGCGAGCGCTGCCTGCTCGATTTGATCCAGCCGGGTGCCGCCCGCTTCGAGCACACCGAAACCTGGATGGCGCTGTTCGATTTCTACCGCGCGCTCGACCTGCCCCAGCCCTTTGACAACCTGGCGGTCACATTTGCACAGAAGTTTGGCCTGTCCGCACCGCAGTGGTACTCCTTGCCGGACAAGGTGGCCCGCTTCCTGGCCCAGCAGAAATCCGCCGCCAAGACCGCAGAGGCCGAAGCAAGCAGCAGCGCTGCCGCCCCCGAGGTCAACACCCCGGCCCCCGAACCGGCGCATGGCTGGATCGCACCGGAAGAGATCGACAGCGAAGCCGTGGCGCAGTTGCGCACCGAAATCCTGCAGCTGCCGCGCCCATGGGTCATGGACTGGAGTGCGGTCAAGAACCTCACCCCGGAAGGGGCGGATACGCTGGGCCAACTGATCCGTCAGTGGGCACGCGAACCCATCGAGCTGCACTGGATCGGCTCCGACACCTTGCTGAGCGTGCTGGGTGACCTGGCCCCCACCGGCAGCCGCAGCGTGGACCCGGCCTACTGGATGTTGCACCTGGACGTGCTGCGCATGTGCAACAACCCCATCCAGTTCGACGAGGTGGCCATCGACTACTGCGTGACCTACGAGCAGTCGCCACCGTCGTGGGAGCCCACGGTCTGCAAGGTGCGCCTGAGCCACGATGGCCAGAGCCCCCAGACGCGCCCGCTGACGCACGTCTCCAAGGTGATCACCAGTTTCGTCGAGTCCCAGTTCCACAACGAAGTCGAGTTTGTGCAGGTGGCGGCCTTGAATCTGTCGGGACAACTGGTGGGCGACATCAGCGCCACCTTGGCCCAACTCGACAGCCAACTGGGCGCCAGCGTCTCCCTGGAGGTGGACTGCCAGCACCTGCTGCGTGTCGACTTCATCGCGGCTGGCGACCTGCTCAACTGGGTGCTGGCCCGCCGTGGCGAGAACCGCTACGTGGTCTTCAACAACCCGCATCGCCTGATCGCCCTGTTCTTCGGCGCGATGGGAATCAACGAACACGCCCAGGTCAAGCTGCAGACCGTGTAAAGCCTGCTTTGGGCCTGGGCACGAGCCTTGATTTCAAGGTCGCTGACCGCATATAAGGAGTTTTCAGCGAACTCCTCATTGCGTCATGGACTCCTATCACGGCACCACCATTGTCAGCATCCGGCGCCAGACCCCCACAGGCTGGCAAGTCGCCATGGGCGGCGATGGCCAGGTTACTCTGGGCCACATCGTCGTCAAGGCCACGGCCCGCAAGGTGCGCCGCCTCTACCGTGACCAGGTGCTGGCCGGCTTTGCAGGCGCCACCGCCGACGCCTTCACCCTGTTCGAGCGTTTCGAGTCCAAGCTGGAAAAGCACCAGGGCCACCTGACCCGTGCCGCGGTCGAGTTGACCCGCGACTGGCGCACCGACCGCGTGCTGCGCAAGCTCGAAGCCATGCTGGCCGTGGCCGACCGCGAAACCTCCCTGATCATCACCGGCAATGGCGACGTGCTCGAGCCGGAGCACGGCATCATCGCCATCGGGTCGGGCGGCGCCTACGCGCAGGCCGCCGCGCGGGCCCTGGTGGCCAACACCGAACTGGATGCGGCCGTCATGGTCAAGAAATCGCTGGAGATTGCTGGCGACCTGTGCATCTACACCAACCAGAACCACACCATCGAAACGCTGGGCTGAGCACACCATGAGCATGACACCCCGAGAAATCGTCAGCGAACTCGACCGCCACATCATTGGCCAGCACGGCGCCAAGCGCGCCGTCGCCATCGCCCTGCGCAACCGCTGGCGCCGCCAACAGGTCGACGACCAGTTGCGCGGGGAGATCACCCCCAAGAACATCCTGATGATCGGCCCGACCGGCGTGGGCAAGACCGAGATCGCCCGCCGCCTGGCCAAGCTGGCCGACGCGCCCTTCATCAAAGTCGAGGCCACCAAGTTCACTGAGGTGGGCTATGTGGGCAAGGACGTGGACACCATCATCCGCGACCTCGTGGAAAGTGCCGTCAAACAAGAGCGCACGCACCAGATGCAGGCCCAACGCGCCCGCGCCGAGGACGCCGCCGAAGACCGCATCCTCAACGTGCTGGTGCCGCCGCCGCGCACCGAACTGGGCAGCGCACCGGCGGCGGACAACACCGCCCGCCAAGTCATGCGCAAGCGCCTGCGCGAAGGCTCGCTCGACGACAAGGAAATCGAGATCGAACTGAGCGACGCCAAGGCCCCGGCCGTTGAGATCATGAGCCCCGCTGGCATGGAAGACATGGCCGAGCAACTGCGGGGCATGTTCTCGCAGATCGGGCAGCAAAACCGCAAGACACGCAAGGTGACCGTGGCCGAGGCCCGCGCCCAGCTGATCGAGGAAGAAGCCGCCAAGCTGCTCAACGAAGACGACATCCGCACCAAGGCACTGGAGCGCGCCGAGCAAAACGGCATCGTCTTCATTGACGAGATCGACAAGGTGGCCAGCCGCAACGCCGAGGGCAGCAGCGCCGAAGTGTCACGTCAGGGCGTGCAGCGCGACCTGCTGCCGCTGGTCGAGGGCACCACGGTCAAGACCAAGTACGGCATGGTCAAGACCGACCACATCCTCTTCATCGCCTCGGGCGCCTTCCACCTCAGCAAGCCCAGCGATCTGATCCCTGAACTGCAGGGGCGCTTTCCGATCCGCGTCGAGCTGTCGTCGCTGTCGGTGGGCGACTTCGAAGCCATCCTGACCCAGCCCACGGCCAGCCTGATCAAGCAGTACCAGGCCCTGCTGTCGGCCGAAGGCGTGACACTGGACTTCACGCCCGAGGCCATTCAACGCCTGGCGCAGATCGCGTTTGAGGTCAATGAACGCACCGAGAACATCGGCGCGCGCCGCCTGTCCACGGTGATGGAGCGCCTGCTCGACGACTTGTCGTTTCAGGCACCCGACCTGAGCGGCCAGACGCATGTGGTCGATGCGGCCGAGGTCGATCGTCGCCTGGGCGAACTCGCCCGCAACGAAGACCTCTCGCGCTTCATTCTTTGAGCGCCGACGCCAGCGTCAGCAGGCCCTCGAAAATCAGGTTCTCGACCACGAGGGCCGGCCACTCGATCACGTCCTGAGACAGGCGCGAGACCGCGCCACCCGACATGATCAACAGCGGATCACGGCCGGTGTGCGCGCGCAGACGCCGCAGGCTGCGCTCAATGGCGCCGGCGATGGCATCGGTGCCACCGCTCATCAAGGCGTCGCTGGTGTTGGTCGGGAAGTCTCGCACCTCACCGGTCGGCACCTTCAGGCCCGCCGTGCCACTTTCCAGGGCGCGGTACATCAGGCCAAAGCCCGGCAAGATCAAACCGCCCAGAAAGCGCCCATCGGCATCGACCGCATCCACGGTCACCGCCGTGCCCACCATCACGGCCAGCACGGGGGGCGTGTCGACCGGGTGCAGGTGCGCGGCATGCCGACGCGCCCCGATGATGGCCGCCCAACGGTCAGAGCCCAGGCGCTGCGGATGCTCGTAGCTGTTGACGACGCCGCCGGCCTGCTGGCTGGACGACACCCAGCGAGGCTGAATGCCCCAGCCTTCGACCAATTGCTCTTCGACCCGACGCTTGATGGCCTCGCCGGCTACCACGCAGCCCAACATGGCCGTGGGCTTGTGCATCAGGTTCTTCCAGTACAGGTCCCAAAGGTAGTCGATGTCCTCCAGCACCACGGCACCGTGCGCCAACAACTCGGAGCCTGGCGCGGGTGTCGCGTACAGGCCCCACTTCAGGCGCGTATTGCCTATGTCAATAACCAGAAAGGACATGCATCCGTCTCGCAGAAGTAGTAACCCTGAACGCTTTGAATGCGACATTCTGCGCCATGTCATCCTCCGATCCGGGGAAACGCTGCCGCAATATCGCCACGCTGCAACACAAATTCGGACAAATTTGCCGCACAACCAAGGTGATATCCCGATGGATACAGCTACCGACATGGGATAAAAATCTTTGTCACATGCATTTTGCTGGGCTGTTGTCCCGGCGTTTCCCCGGAGAACCCATGAAATCCTTTGCCCGTGCCCTGATCCTGAGCACCGCCTTGGCCGCCGCCCTGCCCGCCATGGCCCTCGAAATCAAAGGCGCCAAGTTTGGTGACACCTATCAGGTGGCCAACCAGTCCCTGCAGTTGAACGGCGCCGGTGTCCGCGTCAAGGTGGTCTTCGACGTCTACGCCGCCGGCCTGTACCTGACCAAGAAGGACAGCACCGCTGCCGGCATCATCTCCCAGTCGGGTGCCAAGGGCATGCAGATCGTGCTGCTGCGCAACCTGACCGGTGAAGAGTTTGCCGAAGCCATGATCGCCGGCTTCGAGAAGAACCACAGCGACGCCGAAATGGCCAAGTTCAAACCGCGCGTCGACGAGTTGCTCGCCCTGATGAAGAGCTTCGGCTCGGTCAAGAAGGGCACCACCATCCATATGAACCTCGTGCCCGGCTCGGGTCTGCGCGTGCTGGTGGACGGCGCTCAAAAGGGTCGCGACATCGCGGGTGACGATTTCTACAACGCCCTGCTGAAAATCTGGCTGGGCAACTCGCCCGTCGATTCCGACCTGAAGAAGGCCTTGCTCGGCGGCAAGTGAGTCGCTCGCCTCGTCCGAAAAAGTGAAAAATTGACAAGCGCCGGGGACTTCCCGGCTTGTCAACATGCGGGAAACAGGGGATAAGAGGACATCAGATTGGCTTGAGGTTGCCACATGATCGACTCCCCCCTGCCCAGCGTGTCTGCCTGGGTGCGCGCCTTGGCAGACGCAGAAATACCGATCCTGCCGCACGCGCTGGCAGAGCTGGAGCAATTGCGCGAGATCGAGGACACGCATGGCACCGTGGATGCCAAAACCCTGGCCGATGCCATGGGGGCCAATCCGCTGATGGTGCTGAAGGTGCTGACGCACGTCTCACGCTACTGCACCCGACTGGGGGTGGAGCCCCCGGAGACCTTGACCGGCGCCATCGTGATGATGGGCATTGCGCCCTTTTTCAACACCTTTTTGAACGCGCCGACGTTCATCGAGTGGTTCAAATCCGACCCCGAAGCCGCCAGCGGCTTGCTCAAGGTGATCACCCGGGCGCGGCGCGCCGCCAACTTCTCCTTGAACTTCGCCATCCGAAGGCAGGATGAGGACGCCGGCATTCTGTACGAGGCAGCCCTGCTACACGACTTTGCCGAAATGCTGCTGTGGTGCCACGCGCCCAAGCTGGCGAAGGAGATTGCCCGCCTGAAGGAGTCGGACCCCACCTTGCGCTCGGCCGCTGCCCAAAAGGTGGTGCTGGGCACCACCTTGAACGCGCTGGCGCATGGGCTGATGCGCGAGTGGCAACTGCCCGACATGCTCATCAAGTGCACCGACGAGCGCCGCGCCAGCGACCCACAGGTTCGCAATGTGATGCTGGCCGTGCGCCTGGCGCGCCACTCTCGCAATGGCTGGGATGCCCCCAACGCTCAACCGGCACTCAAAGACGACATTGCCGGTGTGGCGAAGCTGCTGACCTTGTCAGAGGAGGCGGCCACCCGCCTCGTGATGGGGCTGGACGCCTGAAAACAGGTGCGCCGCTCGACACGGTCAACGGATGCTGACCGACTCACGCATCGCCTGCACCGCACCGGCGCCAATGGCCGCCCCAAATCGCTTGGCCAGACGCTCAGCCAAGTTCTCTTTCTGGGTGTAGTCGATGATGTCTTCGGCTTTCACCTCATCTCGGGCGATCTGATCGAGGCTGCCCAGGCGGTCTGCCAGGCCCAGGCTAACGGCTTGCTCGCCATTCCAGAACAGACCACTGAACAGCTCGGGGTTGTCCTGGAGCCGCTTGCCACGGCCGCTCTTGACCACCGAGATGAACTGCTGGTGAATCTGATCCAGCATGGCCTGCGCGTAGGTTTCCTGAATCGGATCGCGCGGCGAGAACGGGTCCAGCATCCCCTTGTTCGCCCCCGAGGTCATCAAGCGACGCTCGACGCCGATCTTCTCCATGACCCCCGTGAATCCAAACCCGTCCATCAACACGCCGATGGAGCCCACCACCGAGGCCTTGTCCACAACCACCTGATCGGCCGCAGCGGCAATGTAGTAAGCCGCCGAGGCGCACATCTCTTCACACACGGCGTAGATCTTCTTTTTGTGCAGCGTCTTGAGCCGCACGATTTCGTCGTGCACCAGACCAGCCTGCACCGGGCTGCCGCCGGGCGAATTGATGCGCATGACCACGGCACGGGCACCGTGGTCTTCGAAGGCGCTGCGCAAGGCGGCCATCAGGTTGTCGGCATTGGCCTCGGCATCCGTGGCGATGGCGCCCCGCACCTCGACCAGAGCGGTGTGCGCGGTCACAGGCGCCTTGGCCGAGGGCACCGTCTGGATCGTGCCCCAGATGATGGAGGCGGCAACAAACAGCCAGACCATGCGCCAGAACCACCGCCAGCGCTGCTCGCTGCGCTGCTGACGCAGGTAGGCCCGCGCGAACTGGGTCAGCAAGGCGTGCTCGGTCGCGGCGGGCGAAGCCGGATTACGGGGGTCGTCTGCGCTCATGAAGGGGCTCGAATGGTTGAAAGGAAACGCGTCAAGCGGCACCGGGGGTCAGAAGACCGGCTGGAGACGCTCCGAAGGATACCAACAGACCCGCCCCTCGCTCTCGCTCAGGGGGATGGACGTCAGGTGTGCACCACGGCAAGGGCCCATGACGCATAGACCCTGAGGCGGATCGTACAGCGCGCCGTGCATCGCGCAGACGATGAAGCGTTTGTCCAGGTCCCAGAACTGGCCAGGCTGCCAGTCCATCTCGGCCGGCAGGTGGGCGCAGCGGTTCAGATAGGCCACGGCTGCGCCGTCGTAACGCAGGGCAAAGGCGGACACGGGCTGGCCGTCTGCCAGCACCTCGAACATCACCGCGTCGCCGCGCTCTTGCAAGTCGGCTGACGCACACAGAGACTGAGGCTCGCGTGTCAGCTCAGGCATGCCGCAGCAACCAGTCGTGCAACTCCGCCGTCGAGTGGGCCACAAACCGAGTGGGATAGTCGCCGAAGGCGGCCGGCTCATGCGCGCCATAGCTTACCGCCACGCTGTGCGTGCCGGCGTTGAGCGCCAGCTGCAGGTCGTGGGTGGTGTCACCGATCATCAAGGTGCGCTCCGGATCGACCCCGAATTCGGCCATCAGCTCCTGCAGCATCAACGGGTGCGGCTTGGACGCGGTTTCGTCGGCCGTGCGGGTGCCATCGAACATGCCCCGCAGCTCGACATGGGTGAGCGCCTCGTTGAGGCCCTGGCGGCTCTTGCCCGTGGCCACCGCCAACCAGTGGTGGCGCGCCTTGAGCGCCTGCAAAAGCTCAACCGTGCCGTCAAACAGGCTCAACTCGCCCTGCTGACGGAAGTAATGGTGGCGGTAACGCTGCCCCATGGCGGGCACCTGCTCGGCCGGCAGGCTGGGCGCCACGTGGGCCAGGGCATCGTGCAGGCCCAGACCGATGACGTAGGCCGCCTCGTGACGCGCCGGCACCGGCAGGCCCATGTCTTCACAGGCCAGCTGGATTGACCGCACGATCAGCGCGGTGGAGTCAAACAGCGTGCCGTCCCAATCGAACACGATCAGGTCGTAGGCACGTGGGCGCAGGTCACCATCGTCGGAAAAGTTCATGGTCAGGCTTTCGCTGAGGCGGGATCAAGCGGCGTCAGCGCCGCCAGCAACTGGGCACAGTCGCCCGGCAGCGGCGCTTCCAGGGTCAGGGGCTCGCCCGTCACCGGGTGATCCAGGCGCAGGTAACGGGCGTGCAGGAACATGCGCGCAAAGCGCCCCTCGGGCAATTGACGGCGGTCCACCCCGGCGATGGGCTCGCTGACACTGCCGCGCCCCAGGGCCTTGTTCAAAGTGAAATCGCCATACTTGTCATCGCCCACGATGGGATGGCCCTCGTGCTGCAGGTGCACGCGGATCTGGTGGGTACGGCCAGTCTTGATGGTCACGTCCAGCAGGCTGAACTTTGCATAGCGTTGCACGACGTTCACCAGGCTGATGGACCGGCGGCCTTCGTCTTCGCCCTTGACGGCCATGACGCGGCGCTCGCCCTCGGGCGTGAGGAACTTGTGCAGCGACACGTCGATGACCTTGCGTGAGGCGGGCCAGTCGCCGATCACCAGGGCGGCATAGGTCTTTTGCACCTGCCGGTTGCGAAACACATCCTGCAAGGTAGTCAGGGCACTGCGTTTCTTGGCCACCAGCAGGATGCCGGACGTTTCCTTGTCGAGGCGGTGCACCAACTCCAGGAAGCGTGCCTGCGGGCGCGCTCGGCGCAGTTGCTCGATCACCCCGAAACTCACGCCACTGCCCCCGTGCACGGCCACGCCGGCCGGCTTGTTGATGGCCAGCAGAGCATCGTCCTCGAACAGCACCGGAAACTCGCGGGCGGGCACCGCTGCGGCGCGCTCGTCGTTCTTTTCAGTCAGACGCAAGGGAGGCACGCGCACCTCGTCGCCCATCTCCAGACGGGTATCGGCAGCAGCCCGACCCTTGTTGACTCGCACCTCGCCGCTGCGAATGATGCGGTAGACCAGGGTCTTGGGCGCGCCCTTGAGCACCTTGATGAGGAAGTTGTCGAGGCGCTGCCCGACACTGCCTTCGTCAATCGTGAGGCGTTGCACGGCAGCCGGCAATTCGACCGCCGGGGCCCGGACCGGGGTCGGGGTGGGCGTGGCCACCCGCACCATCACCCCTTGGCGCACTGGACGCGAAGGGGGTTTGCCGGAGGTTTTCCCTGCCGGTCGGGATGTGTTTTTCGCACCTATAATGGACTTGGCCACGTTGTGTATTCGTTGTGTGTTGATATGGCTTGTGCGGTATCAGCGACAACCAACAGGCAAGACCAGACGGCATTTTACCTTTCGAGCCAGTCTGGTGGCGCTGCATGACAAAGCCCGGCGGGGTGTCCCGCCAATTGATGGTGATGCAACAACCCTGATTTGCCGGAGAAAACCACCCAAGGTGTGGTTTTGCCTCAAGGTCAAGGTTGTCAGAGCCAACGTAGATCGAACCCCAATTCAAGGTTTTCCGGACGCCAGCGATGCGGCGGTGACATGTCACCGAAGTCGCGCTGGGGTCTGCGTCGAGTGACTGCCCACGTGTCCTGGCCCATTCAGCTTCTCAATCGCCTCGCCTTTGTGCCGGCCTTTTTCCAGTGGATGGAAGAAGGCGTGCCGCGTTGGGTGAGCCGCGACAAGACGCTGGCTGCGTCCCCTGCTCCCCTCCTCCTCATCCAGCCGACCGCTGCGCGCATTGCGCTCGCCTGTCTGGATGGGCCTGGATGGCGGCAGGCCCGTGTCCAAGTCTCGGCGCGCGCGCCCCTGCTGTCCTGACGCCTCTCGCGTCTTGTCAGCCCCAGGCAATTCCTTCACGGTTCAAGCTCGTTGCTCGTGCATGAAAGCTGCCTCCGGTCTTCGGACTGGGGGTGAGTCGAGGTTTGCCTGGCGCCATCCCGGTCAGGCCTCGCTTGGATTGTGGAGAACACATGAAGCGCATGCTGATCAACGCCACGCAGCCGGAAGAACGGCGCCTGGCCATTGTTGACGGACAAAAACTGCTCGACTTCGAAACCGAAATCGAAGGGCGTGAACAACGCAAGGGCAATATCTACAAAGCGGTCGTCACCCGCGTCGAACCCTCCCTGGAAGCCTGTTTCGTCGATTACGGCGAAGAGCGCCATGGTTTCCTGCCTTTCAAGGAAATTTCGCGTCAGTATTTCAAGGATGGCGTCGAGGTTCGCTCGGCCCGCATTCAAGACGTGATCAAGGAAGGCCAGGAACTGCTGGTCCAGGTCGAAAAAGAAGAGCGTGGCAACAAGGGCGCGGCCCTGACCACCTTTGTTTCGCTGGCTGGCCGTTACCTGGTGCTGATGCCCAACAACCCGCGTGGCGGTGGCGTGAGCCGTCGCATCGAGGGTGACGAGCGCGAAGAGCTCAAGGAGGCAATGGACCAGCTCGAGTACCCGAAGGGGATGAGCCTGATCGCCCGCACCGCCGGCATCGGTCGCACTCCGGCCGAGCTGCAGTGGGACCTGAACTACATGCTCAAGCTGTGGACCGCCATCGACGATGCGGCCCAGGCTGGCAAGGGTGCTTACCTGATTTATCAGGAATCGTCGCTGGTCATCCGCGCCATCCGCGATTACTTCACCGCCGACATCGGCGAGATCCTGATCGACACGGACGACATCTACGAGCAGGCCAAGCAGTTCATGCTGCACGTCATGCCCGACACGGCCAACCGCGTCAAGCGCTACCGTGACGACGCCGCCCTGTTCGCCCGCTTCCAGATCGAACATCAGATTGAAACGGCTTTCAGCCGCACGGTGAACCTGCCTTCGGGCGGCGCCATCGTGATCGACCACACCGAAGCCCTGGTCTCGGTGGACGTGAACTCGGCGCGCGCCACCCGTGGCAGCGACATCGAGGAAACCGCTTTCCGCACCAACCTGGAAGCGGCCGACGAAATTGCCCGCCAGATGCGCCTGCGCGACCTGGGCGGCCTGATCGTCATGGACTTCATCGACATGGAGGACAGCAAGCACCGCCGCGAGGTGGAGCAGCGCCTGCGTGACGCCCTGCGCACCGACCGTGCCCGCGTGCAGTTCAGCTCGATCTCGAAGTTCGGTCTGCTGGAAATGTCGCGTCAGCGTCTGCGCCCTGCCCTGTCGGAGATCGGAAGAGCG
>NZ_JAVEYN010000040.1:0-16953 GCF_034003525.1 Aquabacterium sp. | reverse complement strand
CCCCTGGCCACCATCCTGAGCGCCGCCATGATGCTGCGCTTCAGCCTGAACCAAGAAGAAGCCGCCAGCCGTATCGAGCGCGCCGTGCAGAGCGTGCTGGAGCAAGGGTTGCGCACCCCCGACATCTTCAGCGAAGGCACGAAGAAGGTCGGCACGGCCCAGATGGGTGAGGCCGTGGTCGCGGCGCTCAAGGCGCAAGGTTGAGCCTCGCGCCGCTCGTCACAGATTCAGTAATAAGAGGATAGAAACATGGCTACGACTCTGGTTGGTTTGGTGGGCTGGCGCGGCATGGTCGGCTCCGTCCTGATGGACCGCATGCAGGCCGAAGGTGACTTCGATCACTTCGAGCCCCTGTTCTTCTCGACTTCGAACGCCGGCGGTGCTGCACCGTCGATGGCCAAGAACGAGAAGACGCTCAAGGACGCGTACGACATCAACGAACTCAAGCGCTGCGACATCATCGTCACCGCGCAAGGCGGCGACTACACCACAGAGGTGTTCGGCAAGCTGCGCGCCACGGGCTGGAATGGTCACTGGGTCGACGCCGCGTCCACGCTGCGCATGCAGGACGACGCCGTCATCGTGCTCGACCCGGTCAACATGCCTGTGATCCAGAACAGCCTGGCCAAGGGCGGCAAAAACTGGGTTGGCGGCAACTGCACCGTCAGCTGCATGCTGATCGGCGTGGGCGCCCTGTACAAGGCCGGCCTGGTGGAGTGGATGTCCACCCAGACCTACCAGGCTGCTTCGGGCGGTGGTGCCCAGCACATGCGTGAACTGCTGACCCAGTTCGGCACGCTGAACGCCGAGGTCAAGGCCTTGCTGGACGACCCCAAGAGCGCCATCCTGGAGATCGATCGCAAGATCATCACCAAGCAGCGCGCCCTGACCGCGGCCGAGACAGCCAACTTCGGCGCCCCCCTGGGCGGCTCGCTCATTCCCTGGATCGACAAGGACCTGGGCAATGGTCAGTCCAAGGAAGAGTGGAAGGGCATGGCCGAGACCAACAAGATCCTGGGCCAAGGCGAGGGCTTTGGTTCGCCCGCTGTGCCGGTGGATGGCTTCTGCGTGCGCATCGGCGCCATGCGCTGCCACAGCCAGGCCCTGACCTTCAAGCTCAAGAAGGACGTGCCGGTCGAGGAGATCGAGGCCATGATCGCCGCCGACAATCCTTGGGCCAAGGTCGTGCCCAACACCCGTGAGGCCACGATCAAGGACCTGACGCCCGTGGCCGTCACCGGCACCCTCAATATTCCTGTGGGCCGCATTCGCAAGCTGGCCATGGGTCCCGAGTATGTCGGCGCCTTCACCATCGGTGACCAGTTGCTGTGGGGCGCTGCCGAGCCGCTGCGCCGCATGCTGCGCATCCTGCTCGACCGCTGATCACTGTCGCATCGAGATCACACGGGGCCTGCGGGCCCCGTTTTTCATGGGCTTTCTCGGTTTTTGAAACGTTTGCTCACAAGGCGGGGCGAAAACCCTGTTGTGACCCGGCGACAATTTGGCCGATGAAATTTGCCCGGGTATCTGGGTAACCCTGTGACATACAGCGCGATCAGTATTTGCATGAGCTTGTCACGATATGTGCATGCTGCTATTGTGTTTTCGCTGCGTACAGTCCGCAGGTGTGATGTATCTTGGGACCTTGTTCAGGTCCGGATGCCTCCGAGGTCACCAGACCGCCGCGTGACGAGTTGGGAGACGCCTTGAAAGATCATTCGTTGTCCGTGGGGCGTTTCGCCCTGAATCGGGTTGCAGTTGCAGCCGCTGTGGCAGTTCTGTCTGCCTTGCCCATCTCTGCTTCGGCCCTTGGCCTCGGCAAGCTGAGCGTCAAATCGGCCTTGGGTGAACCACTGCGCGCCGAAATCGATATCAGCAGCATCAATCCGGAGGAGAGTTCGACCCTCCAGGTTCGCGTGGCGTCGCCCGAAACCTATCGCGCCGCAGGTGTTGATTACAACTCGGTGCTGTCGGGTGCGAACATCGTGCTGCAGCGTCGGGCCGACGGTCGGCCCTATCTGCGCATTTCCAGCGATCGCCCCGTTCAAGAGCCTTTTGTCGACGTGATCCTGGATCTCGGCTGGTCGGCCGGTCGCCTGGTGCGCGAGTACACGCTCCTGTTCGATCCCCCGTCCATGCGCGCGGTGGCCCAGCCTGCCGCACCGGTGGTGAGCGTGCCGCCCGCATCGACCGCTGTGGCGACCTCGCCCGCGCTCAAGCCCTCTCGTCCCGCCGCGGTGCCTCCGTCTGATGCACAGGCGCCAGCGGCCAAGTCGACGCCGGCTGCGCCGCGTCCTGCGCCAGTGGCCAAGTCGTCCACCGAGAAGGAGTCGGTGGCGGTGCGTCGGGGTGACACGCTCTCGAGCATTGCCAGCCGGAATCTGCCCACGGGGGTTTCCCTTGACCAGATGCTGGTGGGTTTGTACCGCCAGAACCCGGGCGCCTTCCAGGGTGACAACATGAACCGCCTGCGCTCCGGCGCGGTGCTGACCTTGCCCTCCGAGCAACAGTTGAAGGCGGTGTCGCCGAGCGAGGCCCGCCAGTTCATCGTGGCCCAGAGCGCAGATTTCGCCACCTATCGCCAGCGCCTGGCCGGTGCCGTGGGCGTCGAGGCCACGACGCAAACCCAGCGTCAGGCCAAGGGCAAGGTCGAGGCCGAGGTGCAAGACCGCAAGCAGGCTGCCGCCCCCACGCCCGACAAGCTGACCCTGAGCAAGGGTTCGGTGAGCTCCGCAGCTTCGGCGGCCGAAGACCGCTTGGCCAAGGCGCGCGCCACGCAGGACACCAGCACCCGTGTGGCCGAGTTGTCCAAGAACCTCGACGAGTTGCGCAAGCTCAAGGAGCAAGCTGCCACCGTCGCCGCGGCGAGCCAGCCGGCTGTCGCACCCGTTCTGCCGGCCGTCGCTTCGCAAGCCGCACAGGCCGCTTCGGTGGCGTCGGCCGCTGCCAGCGCGACCGAGTTGGCGGCCAGTGCCGCCGAACTCGTGGCCAGCGCCGCGTCCGAGGCAGCCTCGGTGGCCGAAACCGCGTCGGAAGTCATGGCACCAGTGGCTGTGGCTTCGAAGCCTGATGTGGCGCCGGTGCCGCCGGTCGTGGCCCAGGACGAGCCTGGCTTCCTGGCTTCGCTCAACCCGATGTGGTTGGCAGCGGGTGGGGCCGGTCTGGCCCTGTTGGCCGGTGCCGCGATGTTCCTGCGTTCGCGCCGTCGCGCGGACACGGGTGAGACCTCCTTCCTCGAAAGCCGTCTGCAGCCGGACTCCTTCTTTGGTGCCAGTGGTGGTCAGCGCGTGGACACCCGCGATGCCACGGCCGGTCCGTCGTCCATGAGCTACTCGCTCAGCCAGCTCGACGCCATCGGTGACGTCGATCCCGTGGCCGAGGCCGATGTGTACTTGGCCTACGGCCGTGACCTGCAGGCCGAGGAAATCCTCAAGGAAGCCCTGCGCAGCACGCCCGATCGCCTGGCGGTGCGCGTGAAGCTGCTGGAGGTGTATGCCAAACGCCGTGACACCAAGGGCTACGAGTCACTGGCCACGCAGTTGTTCGCTCTGACGAATGGCGCGGGTGAAGAGTGGCTCAAGACGCAGGAACTGGGTTTGAGCATCGACCCGGAGAATCCGCTGTATCAGCCCGGCGGCCAGCCTGGCAGCACCGCGGCCGAAGCCGCTGCGCCTGATTTCCTGGGCGCCAGCACAGTGCCGCACTCGATCGCCCCGGGCGTGGCGGACGCTGAGCCTGCTCCTGCCGATGCGTTAGTGGACCTGGATCTCGATGCCAACGGTCGCGATTCGCACCAGGATGGCGTGACGGACTCGGTCTCGCCTCAGGTTCACAACGGCGAGCATCTGGCCGATCTGGAATTGCCGGATCTGGACTCCTTGCCAAGTGGCGAGATCGCTCCGGCGGCCGCACCGGCCAACCAGGGTGACATCGACTTCGACCTGTCGATCGACGATCTGCCCCAGGTCCCCGCTGTTGCTGCTGCGCCTGCCGCGGCGCCGGTGAGCGAGCCGACCCCGTCGGGCAGCATGCCGTTCGATCTGGGTGACATCACCCTGGATCTGGATGCGCCGGCGCCGGCCAAGTCCAATGTGGTCACCGAGGAGGAGCTGGACCAGCTGCCTTTGGCCGACCTGCCGCTGAGCGCCGATCCGATGGCCCGCAAGTTCGACCTGGCGCAGGAGTTCCGTCAGATCGGTGACGTGGACGGTGCCCGCGAGTTGCTGCAGGAAGTCGTCGACAACGCGCAAGATGGCAGCCTGAAGAGCCGCGCGCAAGCCATGCTGGACAGTTTGGGTTGATGCGCAATGCCTGATGTGACCCCGGCGGGTGGTGCCCACGCACTGCCTGCCGTTGACAGCCCTGAGCTGACAGGGGCGACCCGCCGGGTCGCCCTTGGCGTTTCTTACCTCGGCTCCGCTTACAAGGGATGGCAAAGCCAGCCTGGCGGTGGCACGGTGCAGGATGTGCTAGAGGCGGCGCTCTCAAAGTTCGCCGTGCGCCCCATCAAGGTGATGTGCGCAGGCCGCACCGACGCGGGCGTGCATGGCATCAACCAGGTCGTGCACCTTGACACCGATTTGTCTCGCGAGCCTTTCTCGTGGGTGCGTGGCACCAACACCTTCTTGCCGCCGGATGTGTCGGTGCAGTGGGCGGTCGAGGTCACCCCGGAGTTCCACGCCCGCAACAGCGCCCGAGGGCGCCGGTACACCTACATCGTGCTGGAGGCGCCGGTGCGCCCGGCGCTCGAGTCAGGGCGGGTAGGCTGGGTGTTCCGTCCGCTGGACCTGCCGGCCATGCAGGCGGCGGCGGCCCACCTGGTCGGCGAGCACGATTTCAGCTCGTTTCGCTCGTCGATGTGTCAGTCGCCCACGCCCGTCAAGCACCTGCGCGACATCCAGATTCGCCGCTGTGCGGTGCCGGGGCGGACCACGGCGTACTGGCGCTTTGACTTCGAAGGGCAGGCCTTCCTGCACCACATGATCCGCAACATCATGGGCTGCCTGATCATGGTGGGCGCGGGCGTGCAGTCGCCGGACTGGGTTCGGGTGGTGCGAGAGGCGCGTGACCGCAAGGTGGCCGCCCCGACCTTCTCGGCCGACGGCCTGTATTTCATGGGCCCTCGCTACGATCCCGAGTGGAACTTGCCGGAACACGTGCCAGCCATGGACTGGTTGCCGGCCTGACAGCCCGGTTTTACGGACAAGGGCTGGGCGGCAGAACGCTTTTTTGCGACAATCCAGACTTCGAAGCCAGCGGGTCGTGACAGGCCCATGCTTTCTGGATGTCTCCTTCTCCTGCCCACCGCACGCGCATCAAGATCTGTGGCTTGACCCGTGAGGCCGACGTTGACGCCGCCGTGGAGGCCGGTGCCGATGCCATCGGCCTGGTGCTTTATGAGAAAAGCCCCCGCCATGTGGATGCCGTGCGCGCAGGGGTGCTGGCCCGTCGCCTGCCACCCTTTGTGACGCCGGTGGTCTTGCTGGTGAATGCGTCGCCTGCGCTGGTGCAAGCAGCCCTCGATGCCGTGCCCCATGCTTTGCTGCAGTTCCACGGTGATGAGACGCCCGCCCAGTGTGAAGCGGTGGGACGGCCCTATGTCCGCGCGGCGCGCATGGCGCCCGGATTCGATTTGTTAGACTTCACCCTGTCGTTCGCTTCCGCCCAGGCCATGTTGGTCGATGCCCATGTCGAGGGCTATGGTGGGGGCGGGCAGGTGTTTGATTGGTCCTTGCTGCCGCGTCAGCTCTCCCGGCCTATGATCCTTTCGGGTGGTTTGCACCCGGGCAATGTGGCGGATGGGGTGAGGGCGGTGCGGCCGTGGGCCGTGGATGTCAGCTCCGGTGTCGAGGTCGGCAAGGGCCTCAAGGATGCCGGGCTGATGCGCCAGTTCTGTCAGGCCGTGCGGGAGGCCGATCGGTCATGTGCCGAAGCCGCATGAGCGCGGAGAGGCCTGGGGCGACTCAGGTTTTCCGCATGGTGAGTTCTTTGAGAGTGACATGCTGAATTATCAACAGCCCGACGCCCACGGCCACTTCGGCCCCTATGGCGGCACCTTTGTGTCCGAGACACTGATCCACGCGCTCAACGAGCTCAAGGATGTGTACGAGCACTATCGCCATGACGAGGCCTTCAAGGCCGAGTTTCGCCGCGAGCTGGCCAATTTCGTGGGCCGTCCCAGCCCCATCTATCACGCCGATCGACTGAGCCGTGAACTGGGGGGGGCGCAGATCCACCTCAAGCGCGAAGACCTCAACCACACGGGCGCGCACAAGATCAACAACACCATCGGCCAGGCCTTGTTGGCCAAGCGCATGGGCAAGCCCCGCGTCATCGCCGAGACCGGTGCCGGTCAACACGGTGTGGCCACAGCCACCATCTGCGCCCGCTACGGCATGGAGTGCGTGGTCTACATGGGCGCGGAAGACGTCAAGCGTCAGTCTCCCAACGTCTACCGCATGCACCTGCTGGGTGCCAAGGTGGTGCCGGTCGAGTCCGGCAGCAAGACCCTGAAAGACGCGCTCAATGAAGCGATGCGCGACTGGGTCACCAACGTCGAGAACACCTTCTACATCATCGGCACGGTGGCGGGGCCGCACCCGTATCCGGCCATGGTGCGCGACTTCCAGTCCGTCATTGGCGAAGAGTGTCTGCAGCAGATGCCGCTGGCCATTGGTCGCCAGCCCGACGCCGTGGTCGCCTGTGTGGGCGGCGGCAGCAATGCCATGGGCATTTTCTACCCCTACATCCCGCATGAGCAGGTACGCTTGATCGGTGTGGAAGCGGCGGGGGAGGGCGCGGCCAGCGGCAAGCACTCCATGTCGCTGCAAATGGGCGTGCCCGGCGTGCTGCACGGCAACCGCACCTACCTGCTGCAAGACGAGAACGGCCAGATCACCGAGACGCACTCGATCTCGGCAGGCCTGGACTACCCCGGCGTCGGCCCCGAGCATGCCTACCTCAAGGACATCGGCCGGGCCGAGTATGTGGGCATCACCGACAAGGAGGCGCTCGAGGCCTTCCACCGTCTGTGCCGCACCGAAGGCATCATCCCCGCGCTGGAGTCCAGCCATGCCGTGGCCCACGCCATGAAGCTGGCTGCCACCATGCGCCCGGACCAGCACATTCTGGTCAACCTGTCGGGTCGTGGCGACAAGGACATCGGCACCGTGGCCGACCTGACTGGCGCCGAGTTCTATTGCCGGCCCTCGTGCCGCGGTCAGTCCGTCAAGGGAGGTCAGGCATGAGCACCATGACCCGTCTGGACCAGACCTTTGCCGATCTGAAGGCGCAAGGCCGCAAGGCCCTGATCCCCTTCATCACCTGTGGCGACCCCTACCCGGAGAAGAACGTCGAGCTGATGCTGGCGATGGCCGAGGCCGGCGCCGACGTGATCGAGCTGGGTGTGCCGTTCTCTGACCCGATGGCCGATGGCCCGGTGATCCAGCGTGCGGCTGAGCGCGCCCTGACCAAGGGCATCTCGCTGACCCATGTGCTGGCCGATGTGAAGGCTTTCCGCGCACGCAATGCCACCACGCCGGTGGTGTTGATGGGCTATGCCAATCCCATTGAAGCCTACGACCAGCACCATGGTGCCGGTGGCTTTGTGCGCGATGCCAAGGCCTCGGGGGTGGATGGCGTGCTGGTGGTGGACTACCCGCCCGAAGAGTGTGAAGCTTTCGCTGCCCAGATGAAGGCCGCCGACCTGGCCCCCATTTTCCTGCTGGCCCCGACCTCGACCGAGGAGCGCATGGCGGCCGTCGGTCGCATCGCGGCGGGCTATGTGTATTACGTGTCGCTCAAGGGCGTGACCGGTGCCGGACACCTGGACACGGCCGCCGTGGCCGACATGGTGCCCCGCATCAAGGCACACGTGAACGTGCCCGTGGGTGTGGGTTTTGGTATCCGTGACGCAGAGACCGCCAAGGCGGTGGCCGCTGTGTCTGACGCCGTGGTGATCGGCTCGCGCATCGTGCAGTTGCTGGAAGCGCAAACGCCCGACACCGTGGTGGCTGCCGGACGCGATTTCATTGCCGAGATCCGTGCGGCCCTCGATTCCCTGAAAGGAGCCTGAGCATGAGCTGGCTTGAAAAACTGTTGCCCCCCAAGATCAACCCGACCGACCCGTCCGAGCGACGCTCGGTGCCGGAAGGCTTGTGGATCAAGTGCCCGTCTTGCGAGACGGTGCTGTACAAGAACGACCTCGAAGCCAATGTGAACGTGTGCCCCAAGTGCGGCCACCACCACCGCATTGGTGCTCGCGCTCGCCTCGATGCCTTCCTGGATGCCGAAGGCCGCTACGAGCTGGGCCAGGAAGTGCTGCCGATCGACGCCTTGAAGTTCAAGGACAGCCGCAAGTACCCCGAGCGCCTGAAGCAGGGCATGGAAGCCACCGGCGAGACCGATGCGCTGATCGTGATGGGCGGCTCGGTGCACAGCGTGCCGCTGATCGCGGCCTGCTTCGAGTTCGACTTCATGGGCGGCTCGATGGGCTCCGTGGTGGGTGAGCGTTTCGTGCGGGGCGTGGAAGCGGCCGTGGACCAGAAGGTGCCCTTCGTGTCCTTCACGGCCACCGGTGGCGCCCGTATGCAGGAGGGCCTCTTGAGCCTGATGCAGATGGCCAAGACCAACGCTGCACTGACCCGTCTGGCCAAGGCCAAACTGCCCTACATCAGCGTGCTGACCGACCCGACCATGGGTGGTGTGTCGGCATCGTTCGCCTTTGTCGGCGACATCGTGATCGCCGAGCCCAAGGCCCTGATCGGCTTTGCCGGCCCGCGCGTGATCGAGAACACCGTGCGCGAGAAGCTGCCTGAAGGCTTCCAGCGCGCCGAGTTCCTGATGCAGAAGGGCGCCGTCGACATGATCGTGGACCGCCGTGAGTTGCGGGCGAACATTGCCCGTCAGCTGGCGATGCTCCAGCGTCTGCCGACCGATGCCGTGTCCGCATGACTTGCATGTGTTGATGTTTCCCAACCCGGACGTGCCCTGTGGGCGCCCGGGTCTGACAGGCGGGCTGCGGTGAAGGCAGCCCGTTTTGTTTCCGAATGAGCCCAATGAGCCGAGCGCCCCATGACCGCGAACCTGCCTGATGCCCCGTCCGCTCTCCGCACCCTGGATGACTGGTTGGCCCACTGTGAGCGCCTGCATCCCATCGGCATTGACCTGACGCTCGATCGCGTGGCCGAGGTCTGGCGCCGTGCGGGCGTGGTGCTGGGCACCCCCCTGGGGCAGGAGGACGACGAGCGCACCGCGCCAGTGGTGTTCACGGTCGCAGGCACCAATGGCAAGGGCTCGACCTGCGCCATGCTCGAAGGCATCCTGCTCAAGGCCGGGTTCCGGGTGGGGGTGTATGGTTCGCCCCATCTGGTGCATTTTGAAGAGCGTTGCCGCATCATGGGTGAACTGGTCACGGCCGATGCGCTGGTGCCCCATTTCGCCGCCATCGAGGCTGCCCGCGGGGACATCTCGCTGAGCTATTTCGAGTTCACCACTCTGGCCATCTTGCGCCTGTTGGCGTCGAGCGAACTGGATGCGGTGATCCTGGAGGTGGGGCTGGGCGGGCGCTTGGATGCGGTCAATGTCATCGACACCGACTGCGCCATCATCACCAGCATCGATCTGGATCACATGGACTACCTGGGGCCGGACCGCGAGGCCATCGGCCGCGAGAAGGCCGGCATCATGCGGGCCGGGCGTCCGGCGGTGGTGTCTGACCCCCAGCCGCCACAGAGCGTCATCGATCATGCCCAGCAACTGGGCGCCGACCTGTGGCTGTTTGGCCGTGACCACAACTATGCGGGTGACCGCCAGCAGTGGTCCTGGGGCGGGCGCGGCAAGCGCTTCAACAGCATGGCCTACCCGGCGCTGCGGGGGGCAAATCAGTTGCTCAACGCCTCGGGCGTGTTGGCGGCCCTGGAGGCAGTGCGCAACCGCTTGCCCGTGTCGGCGCAGGCCGTGCGCACGGGGCTGGCCACGGTGGAGTTGCCGGGACGCTTCCAGATCATTCCGGGCCAGCCAACCTTGATCCTGGACGTGGCGCACAACCCGCACGCGGCCGCGACCCTGGCGGCTAACCTCGACCAGATGGGCTTTTTCCCGCGCACCCATGTGGTGTGGGGGGCGATGGCCGACAAGGATCTGAGCGGCATGGTCACCCGTCTGCGCCCCTTGGTGGACGCCTGGTATTGCTGTGACCTGCCCACCGATCGGGGGGCGACGGCAGCCCAGCTGCAGCAGGTGATCGAGGCGGACATTGCGGCCCGTCCGCTGGCCACCGCCCCGAAGGCCACCGTGAGCACCCATGCCGATCCCATGGCGGCGCTGACCGCGGCCCTGGCGAGTGCAGACCCGACAGATAGAATTGTGGTTTTTGGCTCGTTCTACACCGTTGGTGGGGTGCTGCACGAAGGCTTGCCCAAGCTCAACGCGCCGCACCTGCAGGCCTGAGTCGAACGAGTCTGCGCGCCTTTTTTCCAGCCCGGTCCAACCATCAGCATGCCTTTGCCTTCCTTCCTTCAGCGCTTGCGTGGCAAGGCCGCCTCGGCTCAGTCAGAGGCGGAGCAACCCCCTTTGTCCGCGTCCGATGTCGAGGCCACGCGCGTGCGGGCTCGCCGCCGTCTGATCGGCATGGTGGTGCTGGTGGGCGTGGGGATCATCGGCTTTCCCTGGTTGTTCGAGACGCAACCCCGGCCGATGTCGCCTGACATTCAGATGGTGCGAACCGGTGATGCGCCCGAGGGGCACGTTGACAGTGGCGCCACCGGCAAGGTGGCCAGGATCGAGGTGCCGGTCGAGACGCCTGTGGCGGACCAGACCGCGCCAGACGAGGCGGTGGAGGAGATCGTCAGCACGGTCCCGCCCGTGCGGGCTACCCCCATCGCGCCTCAGCCGGACAAGCCGGCGCCCAAGCCAGAAGTAAAGCCAGAAGTAAAGCCTGAACCCAAGCCTGTGGCCAAGGTGGAGCCCAAGGTCGAACCCAAAGCCAAGCCGGAGCCGAAACCGGCTCCCAAGCCAGAACCTAAGCCCGAACCCAAGGTGGAAGCCAAGCCGGCCAAGGCGGCGGATGCCGACGGCACCCGTTTTGTGGTGCAGGTGGGCGCGTATTCGGACGGAATCACGGCTTACGAGGCCCGCATGAAGGTCGAGCGCCTGGGCCTCAAGACCTACACGCAGGAAGTCAAGACGCCGCAGGGCACACGCATCCGGGTGCGCCTCGGTCCCTACGGTGACCGTGCCGAGGCCGAGAAGGTGTTGGCCAAGGTGCGCAAGACCGGCCTGGGCGGCGCGGTGCTGACGCTGTGAATCCCATGACATCGGGCTCCGAATGGACAGCGTGCACACGGTGACGTCAGGCGAGTGGTCCTTGATCGACCTCATCTTGTTGATCGGTCTGGGCCTGTCCACCCTGGTGGGGATCTGGCGCGGCCTGATCAAGGAAGTGATGGCGCTGTTGGGGTGGGCGGTGGCCTACTTCATGGCGCAGTGGTTCGGGCCGCAGGCCGGTGCCTGGGTGCCCGTGGGGGCGACCGGTTCGCAGGTGAATGCGGCGGCCGGCATGGTGGTGGTGTTTGTGGCCACCTGGCTGGGCTGGGCCGTGCTGACCTGGGCGGTGACCCAGGTGATCAAGGAATCCGGCCTGGGTGGGGCGGATCGGTTTTTCGGGGGCATGTTTGGCCTGATGCGTGGGGTGCTGGTAGCCCTGGTGATCGTGACGATCGTGCGCGCGACCCCTCTGGCGCAGTGGGAGCCCTGGCTGGCGTCCACTGGGGTTCAGTGGCTGGGTGTTTTGTTCGAGGGGCTTCGCCCCGTCTTGCCCGAGCAGGTGATCGAGTTCCTGCCCGCGCAATCTTGATACGACTTGAATTTTGTTTTTTCGGAAGAGGTGAACCATGTGCGGCATCGTTGGTGTGATTTCCAAGGCGCCCGTCAACCAGTTGATCTATGACGCGCTGTTGCTGCTGCAGCACCGCGGTCAGGATGCGGCAGGGATTGTGACGGCCGGACCGGATGCGCACGGTCGCAAGTTCTTCATGCACAAGGCCCGTGGCATGGTCAAGGATGTGTTCCGCACCCGCAACATGCGTGCGCTGCCGGGCACCGTGGGCCTGGGCCAGGTGCGCTACCCGACCGCCGGCAACGCCTTCAACGAGGAAGAGGCTCAGCCCTTCTACGTGAACGCGCCGTTCGGCCTGGTGCTGGTGCACAACGGCAACCTGACCAACGCCCATGCCCTGCGCGATGAGCTGTTCGACATCGACCGCCGCCACCTCAACACCGACAGCGACACCGAGGTGCTGCTCAACGTGTTTGCGCACGAGCTGGAACTCGCCGGCCGCGAACTGCCCCTGACCCCGGCCGCCGTCTTCCAGGCCGTGCGTGCCGTGCACAAGCGCATCAAGGGCTCGTACGCCGTGATCTGCCTGATCGCCGGCTACGGCCTGGTCGCCTTCCGCGATCCGTATGGCATCCGCCCGATGTGCTACGGCGAGGCCGATCTGCCCGAGGGCCGCGAAGTGATGGTGGCCAGCGAATCCGTGGCCCTGGAAGGCACCAGCCACCGCTTTGTGCGCGATGTGCAGCCGGGCGAGGCCCTGTTCATTGACCTTGAAGGTGTGGTGCACGCCGAGCAGTGCGCCGAGCGCACCACGCTCAACCCCTGCATGTTCGAGTACGTCTACCTGGCCCGCCCTGACTCTGTCATCGACGGCGTGTCGGTCTACCAGGCTCGTCTGGAAATGGGGGAGACCCTGGCTCAGCGCGTCATCTCCACGATGCCGCCCAACGAGATCGACGTGGTCATCCCCATCCCCGAATCGAGCCGTCCGTCGGCCATGCAACTGGCGCAGAAGCTGGGCAAGCCCTACCGCGAAGGCTTCGTCAAGAACCGCTACGTCGGCCGCACCTTCATCATGCCGGGCCAAGGCGTGCGCAAGAAGTCCGTGCGCCAGAAGCTCAACGCCATCGGCATGGAGTTCAAGGGCCGCAATGTGCTGCTGGTGGACGATTCCATCGTGCGTGGCACCACCTCCAAGGAAATCGTGCAGATGGCCCGCGAGGCTGGCGCCAACAAGGTCTACCTGGCCTCGGCCGCGCCTCCGGTGCGTTTCCCCAATGTGTACGGCATCGACATGCCCACGTCGGCCGAGCTGGTGGCCCATGGCCGCACGACGGAAGAGATCCGCCAGATCATTGGCTGCGATGCCCTGATCTACCAGGATGTCGACGCGATGAAGAAGGTGGTCGGCCAGCTCAATCCGGCGATCAAGGGCTTTGAAGCGTCGTGTTTCGACGGGGTGTATGTCACTGGCGACGTGAGCATCGAAGACTTCGCGGCCATCCGCTCGCAGCGCATGGCGCAAAAGGGTGAGGACGATGCGGGCAACTCGCGTCTGGCCCTGCAGAGCCAGCAGGAAGAGTGACGTGAGTGGAGTGCGTCGATGAGCTCACCTGATACCCCCAAGAAACTGCCCCGCAAGGACCTGCCCGCCGATGCCCACATCGAGACGCTGGCGGTGCGTGAGGGGCTGCCTGCCACGCAATGGGGTGAGAACTCCGAAGCGCTGTTCCTGACCAGCAGCTTCAACCACCCCGATGCAGCCACGGCGGCGGCGCGCTTTGCCAACGAAGAAGAAGCCTTCGTTTACTCGCGCTTCACCAACCCGACCACGATGATGTTCGAGCGTCGCCTGGCGGCGCTGGAAGGCACGGAAGCGGCCATTGCCACGGCCAGTGGCATGAGCGCCATCTTGTTGCTGCTGATGGGCCTGCTGAAGTCAGGCGACCATGTGGTGTGCTCGCAAAGCGTGTTCGGCTCCACCATCTCGCTGCTGCAGAACCAGTTTGGCAAGTTCGGGGTGCAGGTCACATTCGTGTCGCAGACCGATGTGCAGCAGTGGCGCGATGCCATGCAGCCCAACACCAAGCTGCTGTTTGCTGAGACCCCGAGCAACCCGCTCACCGAGGTGTGCGACATCCGTGCGCTGGCCGACATTGCCCATGCGGCAGGCGCCTTGCTGGCCGTGGACAACTGCTTTTGCACGCCCGCCTTGCAGCAGCCCGTCAAGCTGGGTGCCGACCTGATCGTGCACTCGGGGACCAAGTACCTGGACGGGCAGGGCCGCGTGCTGGCCGGCGCCGTCTGTGGTCCGGACGCCATCATCAATGGCCCGTTGATGAACACGCTGCGCGGTGCCGGCATGTCGCTGTCGCCGTTCAACGCTTGGGTGGTGCTCAAGGGCCTCGAAACCCTGGCCATCCGCATGGCAGCACAAAGTGCCAACGCGCTGAAGCTGGCCCAGTGGCTGGAGCTGCAGCCGGCCGTGGACAAGGTGTACTACCCGGGTCTGCCCAGCCATCCGCAGCACGCGCTCGCGATGGCACAGCAAAACGGCAGCGGCGGGGCGGTGGTGTCCTTCACCACCAAGCCTGCGGCCGGGCCTGTCACCGTCACCGGTCCCGCGGGTCTGGACGAAGCCTCGCTGCGCCTGCGTCAGTCTGCGTTCCACGCGATCGACCAAACCCGCCTGTGTTCGATCACCTCGAACCTGGGCGACACCAAGACCCTCATCACCCACCCCGCCAGCACCTCGCACGGCCGCCTGAGCGAAGCCCAGCGTCTGGCTGCCGGCATCACGCAAGGCATGATCCGCGTGGCCGTGGGCCTTGAACACATTGACGACCTGAAGGCCGACCTGGCCCGTGGTCTGGACACCCTGAACGTATGAGCCAAGTTCGCACCCGCTTCGCCCCGTCTCCCACGGGCTTCATCCACCTGGGCAACATCCGCTCGGCCCTGTACCCCTGGGCCTTTGCGCGCGCCAACAACGGTGTGTTCATCCTGCGCATCGAAGACACTGACGTCGAGCGTTCGTCGCAGGAAGCCGTGGACGTCATCCTCGAAGGCATGCAGTGGCTGGGCCTGAACCACGACGAGGGCCCGTACTACCAGATGCAGCGCATGGACCGCTACAAAGAGGTCCTGCAGCAGATGCTGGATCAGGGCCTGGTCTATCCCTGCTACATGAGCACCGCTGAGCTCGACGCCCTGCGTGAGCGCCAGATGGCCAACAAGGAAAAGCCGCGTTACGACGGCACCTGGCGGCCTGAGCCCGGCAAGACCTTGCCGCCCGTGCCCGAAGGCGTCAAGCCCGTGCTGCGCTTCAAGAACCCGCAGGGCGGCTCGGTCGTGTGGGACGACAAGGTCAAGGGCCGCATCGAGATCAGCAACGACGAGTTGGATGACCTCGTGATTGCCCGCCCGGACGGCACGCCCACCTACAACTTCTGCGTGGTGGTGGACGACATGGACATGGGCATCACCCACGTCATCCGTGGCGACGACCACGTCAACAACACCCCGCGCCAGATCAACATCCTGCGCGCCCTGGGTCAGGAACCCCCGGTGTACGCCCACTTGCCCACCGTGCTCAACGAGCAGGGGGAGAAGATGAGCAAGCGCCATGGCGCCAAGGCCGTCACACAGTACCGCGACGAAGGCTACCTGTCGGATGCCATCGTGAACTACCTGGCTCGCCTGGGCTGGAGCCACGGCGACGACGAGATCTTCTCGCGTCAGCAACTGGTCGAGTGGTTCAACCTGGACCACCTGGGCAAGAGCGCCGGCCAGTTCGACGAAGCCAAGCTGCGCTGGGTCGCCCAGCAGCACATGAAGACGGCCGACGACGCGATGCTGGCCGGTCTGGTGCGCGAGCAGTTCGCCCGTCATGACGTGACGCTGCCCGCAGCGTTGCAAACAGGCGACAAGCTGACCGCCCTGTGCGCGCTGTTCAAGGACCGTTGCGCCACCACGGTGGAGCTGATGGAGTGGCTGACGATGTATGTGCAGCACCTTCACGCCCCGGCAGAAGAGCTGGCAGCCCAGCTGACCGAGGTGACCCGCCCGGCCGTGCAGGCGCTGGCCAAGCGTCTGGAGAGCGTGGCCTGGGAGAAGGACGCGATCAGCCAGGCCATCAAGGACACCTTGAAGGAAGCCGGCCTGAAGATGCCGCAACTGGCCATTCCCGTGCGCCTGCTGGTGTGCGGCCGTTCGCAAACCCCGTCGGTGGACGCCGTGCTGGCCCTGTTCGAGCGCGAGGATGTGCTGGCGCGCCTGGCCCGCGCCTGAGCCTGCGGGCTGCGCATGCTGCGCCCAGGACAGGTCGCAGCATGACGCCGTCGCGCGACATCGACAGCGTGGAAGTTTTTTGCCAGAGCTTGATGTCGGAAAATTTTTCGGTATATACTCTCAGTCTCGCTTGAACGACGCTTTGTTTGAAACAACAAAGCAGCCGGGCAGCTCGAAAGGGTGCAAATCCTGACGGGGGTATAGCTCAGCTGGGAGAGCGCTTGCATGGCATGCAAGAGGTCAGCGGTTCGATCCCGCTTACCTCCACCATCACAGGTGGTCAGGTTGCTGAAGTTGCCAGGTAAAGCGTCGATCAGGTTGCATGAAGGATTCAGTCCCCTTCGTCTAGAGGCCTAGGACACCACCCTTTCACGGTGACTACAGGGGTTCGAATCCCCTAGGGGACGCCAAGTTTTGACGGCACTTGGCTTGCGCAAGCAAGCACAGACGTCAGCCACTGCGGAGTGGTAGTTCAGTTGGTTAGAATACCGGCCTGTCACGCCGGGGGTCGCGGGTTCGAGTCCCGTCCACTCCGCCAAAGTTTGGAAAGCGTTGCTGGTGACACAGCAACGTGAAGTTGATGGATCAGTCTCGGTGCCAGTCTGGCGCCCTGAATGCGAAAGCATGAGGGGGTATAGCTCAGCTGGGAGAGCGCTTGCATGGCATGCAAGAGGTCAGCGGTTCGATCCCGCTTACCTCCACCAAAGATGCCGACAGGTTGGTGCCTGTCGTGATGGTGGCGACAGGCGGCGACGGGTTGAATCATCAGCAGACAATTTGTTTTGACGGAGTCCCCTTCGTCTAGAGGCCTAGGACACCACCCTTTC
>NZ_JAVEYN010000039.1:0-19455 GCF_034003525.1 Aquabacterium sp. | reverse complement strand
CCCGCGCCAGCGGAAGACATCGGCCATGCCGGTGTGTGAGGCGATGCCGGCCAGCTTGGCCTTCATGCTCTCGAACAGCGGGCCGCTGGTATCGGTGCGCAGGTAGCGCACATGCAGGCGATGGCTGGCCCCCGAGAACGGGTCGACCACCTTCAGCACGGCGTGCGGGTTGGCCAGGATGTTATGCCGGGTCTTGTTGAAGAATTGGAAGGTGGTGGCCAGGTGCTGGTGGTCCACATACTGGACCTGCGAGAGGTAGGCGATGTTGGGCGTGCCGTCGGGTGCGCAGGTGGCCAGCGTGCTGGGGATGGCGCCTTCGAAGCAGGCGCGCAGCGGCGTGATGTTGACGCTCATGCCGCCTCCTGGCCGACCGGTTGCCCCGCACGTGGCCCCGGGGTCTGCTCGAAGACCGCATCGGGCTGGAAGCTGATGGCTGCCATCTGACCGGCTTCGACGGCCATATAGGCCTCGGCAAATGGGCGCGGGTGCCCGATGCGCACGATGCCGTCGATGAAGGCGTCACGGTAGCGCTGGATGTCGAGCATGTCGTCGGCGCTGACGGCCGACAGGGCCACCTGGCGGCCTTTGATCTGGATGGCGGCTTCGGTTTCGGGCAGGCAGAACACCACGGCGATGGCATCCTGGACGAGGACGTCCTGCAGCAACTGGCGCGCCTCCTCCCGACGCACGAACAGGGTCAGGCGCTGGCGATCGGGTGCCACCCGACAGGCGAAGCCCCGGCATGAGCTGGGGTGGTGGTCGGCCGACGCCGAGGCCAGGTCAATGGCCACCTCCCGCTCGATGAACGCAACGATGTTGTCGTGGAGCAAGGGGGGGGACATGGTGGCGTGCTGGCGAAGGGAGATCAGTCCTGAAGAAACAGGGCCTGCAGGTCGCTGAGGAAATCAAAACCCTTGTCGGTGGGCCAGGCGCGGGCCAGGTCCCGTTGCAGCAGGCCTTTGGCCTCGGCCTCTGCCAGCGGCTGCTGGATGCTGGCCAGGGTCAGGCCAGTGCGCTCGGCAAAGCGCAGCAACTCGAAGCCGTCCTTCAGGCGCAGGGCGTTCATCATGAACTCGAACGCGCGCGATTTCAATGGCACGTCCTGTTCGTTGGAGCAGGCCAGGCCCTGCACGGCCTTGTCCATGTAGGCGGCCGGCTCGCGCCAGCGCACCTGGCGCACGATGCGGTCGGGAAAGCTGATCTTGCTGTGGGCGCCCGCGCCGATGCCCAGGTAGTCGCCAAACTGCCAGTAGTTCAGGTTGTGGGCGCACTGGTGGCCGGGGCGGGCATACGCCGACACCTCGTAGCGCTGCAGGCCGGCGGCCGTGGTGCGCGCGATCAGGTGGTCCAGCATGTCGAAGGCGGTGTCCTCGTCGGGCAGGCCTTTGGGAGGCTGGACGGCAAAGCGTGTGTTGGGCTCCAGCGTGAGGTGGTAGAGCGACAGGTGCGGCGGCTCGAAGGCCAGCGCCTGCTGGATGTCGGCCTCCAGGTCGGCGGGGGACTGGCCCGGCAGCGCGTACATCAGGTCGAGGTTGAAGGTCTCGAAGTTGCGCTGCGCTTCTTCGACGGCCGCGATGGCCTGGGCGCGGTTGTGCACGCGGCCCAGGGCCTGTAGCTTGGCGTCGTCAAAGCTCTGCACGCCAATCGACAGGCGGTTGACGCTGGCCTGGCGAAAGGCCTTGAAGCGGTCGGTCTCGAAGGTGCCGGGGTTGGCCTCCAGCGTGATCTCGGCGTCGGCTTCCAGCGGCAGGCGAGCGCGGATGTCGGACAGCAGGCGGTCGATGCTGTCGGGCGAGAACAGGCTGGGCGTACCACCCCCGATGAAGACGGTGTGCACGCGGCGGCCCCAGATCTGGGGCAGGGCGGATTCGAGGTCGGCGCGCAAGGCGTCGAGGTAGCGGGCCTCGGTCTGGGCCGACAGCTGGCCGATACCGGCCGCCCCTGCGGTCAGCGCCGCGCCGGGCTCATGCGAGTTGAAGTCGCAATAGGGGCATTTGCGCAGACACCAGGGCAGGTGCACGTACAGCGACAGCGGGGGCAGGGCGCTCAGCGCGCCCGGGCGTTGCAAGGTGATCATGCGGATTGCCAGGGCCAGTGAGCGCATGAGGCACCGTCGGTGCCCAGGCCCCAGCGGGCGGTGATGAGTTGCAGCAGTTGCTGGCAGGCCAGCGCACGGTGGCTGACGGCGTTCTTGACCTCGGGGGCCAGTTGGGCGGCGCTGAGCTGGTGTTCGGGCAACCACAGCAGCGGGTCGTAGCCGAAACCATGCTCGCCTTGCGGCGCGTGCAAGAGCTGGCCGCACCAGTGGCCCTCGGCGATCAGGGGTTCCGGATCTTCCGCGTGGCGCACGGCCACCAGCAGGCAGGTGAAGTGGGCCTGGCGGTCGGTGTGCGTCGCCATCTCTTCCAGCAGCCAGGCGTTGTTGGCGGGGTCGATGCGTTCGCGGCCGGCGTCCTCGGCCACGCGACCGGCATCGACGGCATAGCGCGCCGAGCGCACCCCGGGTGCGCCGCCCAGGGCGTTGACGCACAGGCCGGAGTCGTCGGCCAGCGCCGGGCCGCCGCCCAGGCGGGCCGCGTGCCGTGCTTTGGCCAGGGCGTTTTCGATAAAGGTGATGTGAGGCTCTTCGGCTTCGGGGATGCCGAGCGCGCCTTGCGTGACCAGCTCCACCCCCAGCGGGGTGATCAGGGCCTGCAGTTCGCGCAGCTTTTTGGCGTTGTTCGACGCCAGAATCAGTTGTTTGCTCATCGGGGTGTCAGCAGCGTGGGTCAGGACCCGATCGGGCCGGCCGCCGTGCTGGCGAGGCGATGGCGTGTCCGATCAGGCTTTGCGGGTGCCGTTGGCCGAGCGGCGGATGGCTTCGTTGATCTCTCGGATCGAACGCTCGATCGCCGCTTCGTCCAGGTCGTCTTCCTCGACATTGTCGCCGGGGCCGCCATGGCTGCCCAGGCTGGCCTGGATGGTGGAGGCAAAGACTTCGTCACCGAGCTCGTCGGTGGAGACGCCGGGCTTGTCCTCGTCGGAGGCCGACTCCCATTCCATCGCGATGATGGTGACGTTGTCGCACTTGGCGCCACCGTTGCGCAGCGCCACTTCGACCAGCTCGGGCACGGACTCCGCGATAGTGTTGGAGGCCAGGTGGTCGGTGATGATGTCGTCCTCGACCGTGCCCCACAAACCGTCGGAACACAGCAGGATGCGGTCACCTTCTTGCAGCAGCAGCGGCCCGGACGTGTCCACCACCGGTTTGCCGGGGCTGCCCAGACAGGTGAACAGCACGTTGCGGTTGAAGCGGTCGTTGGGCAGGGCGGTATGCCCCAGGGTTTGCTGCAGCTCGGAGTAGGAGTGGTCGCGGGTGCGGGCGATCAGCTTGTTGCCACGCACGAAGTACAGGCGCGAATCCCCGCAGTGCGCCCAGTAAGCCATATTGCCTTGCAGGATGCAGGCGACCAGGGTGGTGCGCGGGTTGTCGATCAGGCCCTTCTCACTGGCGTAACGCAGCAATTGATGGTGGCCTGCCATGATGGCGTCTTGCAGGAAGCGCAGCGGGTCGGCCAACACAGGTTTGGCATCGCGCTGGAACATCGCGGCCATGGTCTGCAGGGCCAGTTGCGAGGCCACTTCGCCCTCGGGGTGCCCGCCCATGCCGTCGGCCAGGGCAAACAGCCCCGCGTCGCGCGTGTAGCAGTAGCCCATGCGGTCTTCGTTCTTCTCGCGGCCGCCTTTGCGGCTGATCTGGTAGACGGAGAACCTCATGTCTTGGCACCGGTTTTCAGGTTTTCAAGTTGCAGCTTGACCCGCTCGGCGAAGGTGAGCTTGGAGTAACGGCGCTCGGTTTCGCGTGCCAATTCCTTTTGCAGGGCGAAGACGCTCTGGGGGCGGGCCAGCGGGTCGAGCGACATGCACCACTCGGTCACCTCAATGAGGTTGTCGGAGTAGACATTGCGCAGGCGCGACAGGGACAGGCCCAGGCGGTCTTTCTCGATGCGCTGGGGTGCATCGTTCGGCGGGTAGCCCTGCATGCAGGCATAGATGCAGGCGCCGATGGCGTAGATGTCGGTCCAGGGGCCCAGCGAGCCGTCGCGGCGGTACATCTCGGGCGCGGCAAAGCCGGGCGTGTACATCGGGCGGATGAAGTTGCCTTCCTTGCTCAGCACCTCGCGCGCCGCGCCAAAGTCCAGCAGCACCGCCTTGTTGTCGTTGGTGATGAAGATGTTGGCGGGCTTGATGTCCAGGTGCAGCATCTTGTACTGGTGGACGATGCGCAAGCCGCGCAAGATTTCATCGAACAGCGAGCGGATGGTGGACTCGCGGAACACCTTGTCGCGCTTGAGTTCGCGGGCCGTGACGATGAAGTCCTGCAAGGTGTCCCCCTGCAGATAGTTCATCACCATGTAAACGGTTTCGTTTTCGCGGAAGAAGTTATAGACCGACACCACGCTGGGGTGGGCGATCTGGGCCAGCGAGCGGCCTTCTTCAAAAAAACTTTTCAGGCCCAGGCGGTACAGGGGCTGCTTGTCGGGCTTGACGCGGGGGATGAGCTCACCGGCCGAGCGCTCTGCCAGCGAAGCAGGCAGGTATTCCTTGAGCGCCACCAGCCGTTTGTCTGGGTCTTCAGCGAGGTAGACCACGCCAAAACCGCCCGCAGCGAGCTTCTTGACAATCTGGTAGCCGCCCACGACGGTGCCCGGGGGCAACGGGGCAGGTTTCGGCTTTGACATAATCGAGTTTTGTCGTCTGGTGTCAAGTAACCATGTCAGTCTACTCCATGACCGGCTTCGCAAGCGCGGTGTCGTCGGCTCCCGACCACGTCAGTGAAAACACCGAGGATGCGGATGCGCCAATTGCGTCACGCAAACATGCCTCGGGCGCGGTGGGGGCTGAACTGCGTTCGGTCAACAGCCGTTTTCTCGACCTGAGTTTCAAATTGGCCGACGAGTTTCGCGGCCTGGAACCTGCCCTGCGGGAAATGCTGACTGCCGCCTTCAAACGCGGCAAGATCGAGTTTCGCCTGCAGCCCCAGCGTGCCGCCGATGCAGGCTGGCCGCAGCCCCAGACCGAGCAGCTGAACACGCTGGCACGCCTGGAAGGCACGGTGCAGAACTGGCTGCCCAAGGCCGCGCCGCTGTCGGTCAACGAGGTGCTGACCTGGTGCCGGGCGGCCGCGCCCACGGTACGCCTGGAAGAGGCAGCCCTGGAAGCCGCGCGCCAGTGCGTGGAGGCCTTGAAAGAGGCCCGCGAGCGCGAGGGCGCCCGCCTGGTGGCCGTGCTGCAAGACAAGCTCAAGGGCCTCAAGGCGCTGGCTGAACAGGCCGTGCCGCTGGTGCCACAGGCGGTGCAACGCCAGCAGGAGCGCTTCGTGCAGAAGTACCAGGATGCCCTGCAGGCCGTGGGGGGGGGCGTGACGCCCGAAGCCGCTCAGGAACGTGCGCTGAGCGAGGCTGCGGCCTACGCCTTGCGCATCGACGTGGACGAGGAGGTGCAGCGCCTGCGCGCCCACCTCGACGAGATTGGCCGCCTGCTCAAAAAGGGTGGCGAAGTGGGTAAACGCCTGGATTTTCTGATTCAGGAGTTACACCGCGAAGCAAATACCCTGGGCTCCAAAGCCGCGGCGCTGGAATTGACCCAGATTTCGGTGGACATGAAAGTGCTCATCGAACAAATGCGTGAACAAGTGCAAAACATCGAATGACCACCGCTCAAACCCCCCCCTCCACATCGTCCGCCGCTGCCCAAGCGGACTATCCCGGCAACCTGTATGTGGTGTCGGCCCCCAGCGGCACGGGCAAATCCAGCCTGGTCAACGCTCTGCTGGAGGTGGACTCGCACTTGCAGGTCTCCGTCTCGCACACCACCCGGGCCCCGCGTGGCCAGGAGCAGCATGGCCGCGAGTACTGGTTCACCTCGAAAGAGGACTTCCAGGCCATGATCGACCGCGGCGAGTTCTTCGAGCACGCTCACGTGCACGGCAACCACTACGGTACCTCGCGCAAGGCCATTGAAGACCGCATCCAGAGCGGTGAGGATATCGTGCTGGAGATCGACTGGCAGGGCGCGCTGCAGATCAAGCGCATCTTTCCCAACGCCATCCTCATCTTCATCATGCCGCCGAGCTACGAAGAGTTGCTGCAGCGCCTGAATCGCCGTGGCGAGGACAGCCCCGAGGTGATCGAGACGCGCATGGCCAACGCCCGCATCGAGGTCGCGCAGGCCCAGCACTTCGACTTTGTGGTGATCAATGCCCTGTTCGAGTCGGCTTTGTTCGATTTGAAGTCCATTGTTCACGCACAGCGGTTAAAATACTCGGCTCAGCGTCGGAACAAGTCCAGTGTGTTTCGTGCGCTCAATTTGATCTGAGTCTGATTCAGACCTTACCGGAGCACCCACATGGCCCGCATCACCGTTGAAGATTGCCTGCAAAAGATCCCGAACCGCTTCCAGCTGGTGCTGTGCGCAACCTACCGTGCCCGCATGCTGAGCCAGGGGCACACCCCCAAGATCGAGTCGCGCAACAAGCCCAGCGTGACCGCACTGCGCGAAATCGCAGCCGGCCAGGTGGGCCTGGAAATGCTGCGCAAGGTGCCGACCTGATCGCACGCTGACCGCCTTGGCGCTTGCGCCAGGGGCAGTCCACCCGAAAAGGCCCGGCGCAAGCGGGCCTTTTTCTATTTGTCCGATAGACATCGCCCGCTCAAGGGTGCCCGTATCCGCGCTAAAGTCTGAGGATGACCCCGGCCACCGACGCAGCCGCCGCCTCCTTTGCGGCCCTGACCCACAAGCTCGACTACCTTGACGAGGCGGACATCCGTCGCGTGCGCGACGCCTATCGCTTTGCTGACGAGGCGCACCTGGGGCAGTTCCGCGCCAGCGGCGAGCCCTACATCACGCACCCGATCGCGGTGGCAGGCCTGTGTGCCGACATGAAGCTCGATGCGCAGGCCATCATGGCGGCGCTGATGCACGACGCCATGGAGGACTGTGGCGTCACCAAGATCGAGCTGATCGAGCGTTTCGGGGCGCCCACGGCCGAAATCGTCGACGGCCTGACCAAGCTCGACAAGCTCCACTTCTCGACGAAGGAAGATTCGCAGGCGGAGTCTTTCCGCAAGATGCTGTTGGCGATGGCGCGCGATGTGCGCGTCATCCTGATCAAGCTGGCCGACCGCCTGCACAACATGCGCACGATGGATGCGATGGCCGCGCACAAGCGGGCGCGCATCGCCCGCGAAACGCTGGACATCTATGTGCCCATCGCCCACCGTCTGGGCCTGAACCAGACCTACCGAGAGCTGCAGGAGCTGTCCTTCCAGTACATCAACCCGTGGCGTCACGCGGTGTTGTCGAAAGCGGTCAAGCGCACGCGGGGCAACCGCCGTAATCTGGTGGACCGCATTCAGAGCGAGGTGCAGGAAGCGTTCCGTGAAGCCGGGATGCACATCGAGGTGTACGGGCGCGAGAAGACCATTTTCTCGATCTACAACAAGATGATCGAAAAGGGCCTGAGCTTCGCGCAGGTCAGCGACATCTTTGGCTTTCGCATCGTCACGCACGAGTTGCTGGACTGCTACAAGGCCCTGGGCGTGTTGCACCAGCTCTACAAGCCGCTGCCGGGGCGTTTCAAGGACTACATCGCCATCCCCAAGCCCAACGGCTACCAGTCGCTGCACACGACGCTGGTGAACCCGGTCGGCACGGCGGTCGAGTTCCAGATCCGCTCGCAGATGATGCACGACGTGGCCGAGAAGGGCATTGCCGCGCACTGGATGTACAAGGAGCAGGCCGAGGCCGGCGACGCCAGCCCGCAGCAGGCTGCGGTGTGGCTGCAGTCGCTGATCGACATCCAGCAGGAAACACGCGATTCGGCCGAGTTCCTGGAGCACTTGAAGATCGACCTGTTCCCCGAGTCGGTCTATGTGCTCACACCCAAGTCGCGCATCGTGGCGCTGCCCAAGGGCGCGACGCCGGTGGACTTTGCCTATGCCATCCACTCCGGCGTGGGTGACAAGTGCGCCTCGGCCAAGGTCAATGGAGAGCCGGTGGCACTGCGCACCGAACTGCGCAGTGGCGACGTGGTCGAGATCATCACCGCAGCGGGGGCCCGCCCGAATCCGGGCTGGCTGACCTTCGTGCGCACGGGGCGTGCGCGCTCCAAGATCCGAGCCTACCTGAAGAACATGGAGGCCGAGGAGTCGCTGGCGCTGGGCACCAAGCTGCTGACGCAGGCCCTGCGCGCCGAAGGCCTCAAGCTGCCGCCGGGCGACGAAACCAGCGAAGGCGCCACTGGCGCACTGTGGCAGGAACTCATCCGCCTGGGTGGCAACCGCAGCCGCGACGAGTTGCTGATCGACATCGGCCTGGGCCGCAAGGTGGCGAGCATGGCCGCCAAGCGCCTGGCGCACCTGATGGCCGAATCGGGCCAGCGTCCGGATGCGCTGACGCTGACCTTGGGTCGGTATGCCGACGACGCGCCCACGTACAGCTCGGTGGTGATCGACGGCAGCGAAGGCGCCACGGTGCGTCTGTCGCCGTGTTGCTGTCCGGTGCCGGGCGATCGCATCAAGGGCTATCTGGGCCGTGGCGAGGGCCTGGTGGTGCACACGCAGACCTGTGCGGTGGGTCGGCGCCTCTTTGAGCGCGATGGCGAGCGCTGGATCGAGGTGAACTGGTCCGATGAGCCCACGCGGATGTTCGAGACGGTGCTCAAGGTCCTGGTGGCCAATGGCAAGGGGGTGCTGGCGCAGGTCGCCGCGGCCATCAGCCATGCCGAAACCGACATCACCCACATCGAGATGGGCAACGAGCGCCTGGGCGAGACCGCCGAGCTGAAGCTGACGCTGGAAGTGCGGGACACCGACCACCTGGCCGAAGTGATTCGCTCGCTCAAGCGCTGCCCGGTGGTGCTCAATGCGGAACGGCTGAGCGCTTGAGCGCCTGGGGCCGTGGCCTCAGTGCGCCGTTTCGGGTGCCGGGTAGCGCACCTCCAGGATCTCCAGCCGCTCCAGACCGCCGGGGGTCATCAGCTGGACTTCGTCGCCCACGCGTGACTTGAGCAGCGCCCGAGCGATCGGGGAGATCCAGCTCACCTCGCCTTGCAGGTTGTCGACCTCGTCGATGCCCTTGATGGTGATGGTGCGCTCCACCCCGGCCTGGTTTTCGTAGGTCACGGTGGCACCGAAGTACACCTGGTCGTTGCCATGGTGCAGGCTGGGGTCAGCCACCTCGGCGATGTCGAGCCGCTTGGTCAGAAAGCGGATGCGGCGGTCGATCTCGCGCAGGCGCTTCTTGCCGTACAGGTAGTCGCCGTTTTCCGAGCGGTCGCCGTTGGAGGCGGCCCAGTGCACGATCTCGACGATCTTGGGGCGCTCGGTGTCGATCAGGTGCAGCAACTCGGCGCGCAGGCGCTGGTAGCCCTGCGGGGTGATGTAGTTCTTGGTGCCCGCAGGCAGGGGCGGCAGCGACAGCTCGTCGTCATCGTCGCCATCGGTTTCCTTGGTGAAGGCTTTGCTCATGGGGTGATTGTGCCGTGGGTCCACCTCCCCCTGAACAGGGAGGGGTGAGAACCCGCTGATCGGGCGGGAGGTTGCTCGCGCCGGGGCGAAGCTGCGCCAAGATGGCGCTTTGCGTCGAGCAGGGGTGACAGTGCAGGGATCAAGCGTGGGACAGCGCCGTTGGCCTTGGGGGCGATTGGCGCTCTTGGTGTTGTATCTGGCGGTGCTGGGTCTGGTCTGGATGGCGTGGCGTGATCCGGCCTGGCGGGTGCTGATGAGCCCGCTGGTGCTGGCGCAATTCGGGCGCGAGGTGCTGGCCTGGCCGCTCGGGCCGTTCTGGGTGTTGCTGGCCTATGTGGTGGCGGTGTTGCTGGCCATGCCGGTGCTGGCGTTGATCACGCTGGGGGTGCTCATCTTTGGGCCCTGGCCGGGCATGGCTTACGCGCTGGCGGGCATGGTGGCCGGTGCGGTGGTGACCTATGGCGTCGGGCGCCTCACAGGTGCCCAGGTGTTGGATCGGCTGCTGAAGGGGCGATTGCAGCTCATGTCGGCCCACCTGCATCGACGTGGTCTGTGGGCCATCGTGCTGCTGCGGGCGCTGCCGGTGGCGCCGTTCATTGTGGTGAACCTGGGGGCGGGGGCGTTGCGTGTGCGCCTGCGCGACTATGTGCTGGGCACCTTCCTGGGCTTGCTGCCAGGCACGGTCTTGATTTCGCTGTTCATGCGCCAGGTGCAACAGGCAGTGCGCACCGCCACACCGAGCGCCTGGCTGGCGCTGGCGGGTGGTGTGTTGCTTGTGGTGGGGGCCTTGTGGTGGCTGAATCGGCAACTGCGAGGCCGGACTTGACCCAGGACAGCACAGCCTGAAATGACAAAAGCCCTCAAGCGTGAGCTTGAGGGCTTTGTTTGGTGCGGCTGGCAGGATTCGAACCCACGACCCCTTGGTTCGTAGCCAAGTACTCTATCCAACTGAGCTACAGCCGCTGAAAATGTTCTCGGTTCACCTTATCTTGCGATTTGGTGCGGCTGGCAGGATTCGAACCCACGACCCCTTGGTTCGTAGCCAAGTACTCTATCCAACTGAGCTACAGCCGCCGAGAAGTGAAACTATAGCAGGTTTTTGGCCTGTTTGTAAAGGTGTGTCGTTTTTTCTGCCAGTTCTGCCTTGGCGAGGTCGTCAGTCGCGCTCCGGCAACGCCGCCAAACGGTAGAAGCGGGCGGCCTCGTCCGGGCGGTTTTCGCGTTCGGCCATCAGGCCCAGTTGCGCCCACGCGGTGCGACGGTCGTTGACGTTGAGTTGCAGGTCGTTGGCAGCCGACAGCAACATGCCGCGCGCCTTGCCCCACAGTTGGCGTTCGGCCAGGGCCAGGCCCAGGGTCAGGGCCAGGGCGGGGTTGCGCAGGGCAGCGGGGGTGGTGGCGTCCAGGCGGGGCAGCCATTCGGCTTCCAGCCCGGTCAGGCTGTCGCGCAGGGCCGCAGCCAGGGCATCGACCGCTTCGGGAGACTGCTTGTGAAGCTGATCCCAGAGTGGCGCCAGCCATTGGCGGGCTTCATGAGGCGCCCCCAGGTGGGACATGCGACGGGCGGCGTTGGCGACCAGCAGTGGGTCGCGTTTGTCCTGCATGTCCAGGTTCACCCACAGCGCGCGCATCTGGTCGGCATCGCGGGCGCCTTCCAGGGTTTCGCTGGCCAGGGTGCGCAGCAGGCCTTCGGCGGCAGAGGGGGTGAAGCCCTGGTGCTTGGCCAGCAGGCGCGCGGTGCGCAGGGCTTCCATGGGCTGGCGGGCCAGTCGCGCGGCTTGCAGCTTCAGGCGCAGGGCCTGGGTACGGCGCGCCACACCCGGCGGCAGTTCGGACAGTTCACGCAGGGCGCGGACGGCATCGCGGTCTTCCAGGGCGCTTTCGGCCGACATCAGGCGGGCGCCTTCTTCGGTGGCGCGGGGCTTTCGCGTCAGCTGTGCCATCTCCAGGGCGCGCTGCAGGTGTTCGTCGCGGCGGGTGCGGTCTTGCAGGCGGTGCAGGCTGCCGGCCGAGAGCATGTGCGCCAGCGCCGTGAACTCGGCATCCAGGGCGAGCTCGGGGGTGTCGGCCTGGATGGCGATGGCCTTCTGGCAGGTCTTGTGGGCGCGGGTGTAGCGTCCGGCCAGGTACAGGGCCAGGCCTTCGCGCAGCGCGGCCTGCGCCACACGGTCGCGGCGGGAGGTGCGCCACTGCTTGGCGCGCTCGGGCAGGGCGAGCAGGCTGTCGAGAGCGCGCACCAGCGAGTACACCGCCAGGAACAGCGCCGCCATCACCAGCAGGAAGAGGTTGAGTGAGAAGTCGGTGCGCCAACCGCGCCAGTAGATGGTGACCAGGCCGTCGTTGGCGCCCAGGGCGGTCGCCCCCACAACGGCGATCACGGCAACCAGCAATAGCCAGACGATGGAGCGCATGTGCGTCGGTCCTTCAGGGCAAAAGGTCAGCGGCCGGCCGACACGGCGGCCAGGGCAGCGAGGGTGTCATCCGGACGGGGCACGGTGGTCTGGGTGCTTTGCTTGGCCACATCAAGCAACATGGTGCGCAGCAGCTGCGTCTTGCGCGAGTCGGTGTCGAAGTAGCGCGGCACGATGGCCTCGACCTCTTGCAGGTCGCTGGCCGCGATCGCCGTCTGGCGGCTCAGCAAGGCCAGGCGCGCATTGAGCAGGCGCAGCTTGATGTTCTCGCGCAGGAAGTAGCTTTGCTCTGGCGAGACCAGCATGCCTTCGGGGCGCTTGATCTCGGTGACGCGGATCAGGTTGCGTGTTTCGAGCCAGACGCGTTGGCCGGCGCGACTCAGCCAGTCATAGGCCTGGGCCGTCCAGCCCGTGTCGGCCTCGGTGGGCTCGGCGGTGCTAGCGGCCGGCACAGAAGCCTTGGCCTTGTGGGTGGCCGGTTGTGCCTTGGCGGCGCTGGCCGGGGCTGGGTGCAGGCGGGCGGCTTCGGGTGAGTTGAGCAGCGGGACTTCGTCCACCAGGCGGGTGGCTTCGTCCAGGCGCACCGTCAGGGCGCTGAGGTCGGCCACCCGGGTGGCACGCACCTGATCCAGGTCTTTGGCCACGGCGCGGCGCACATTGTCCAGGCGCGGCTGGGCGGCGCGGGCCAGTCGGGCGTCGGCCGATTGCAGGGCCACGACCAGGGGCTCGGCGCTGCCGGTCAGGGAGGCTTGCTGGGTGGCCACGCGCAGGCTGGCCTCCAGGTCAGCCAGCAGGTTTTCGTCGCGCGAGGTGCTGAGGTTCTTGATCAGGTCTTCAACCTGAGTGTGCTGCAGCGCCACCTCGGCCAGCCGGCTTTCCAGCAAGGCGGTGCGGGCAGCCGATTCGCGCGAGAGTTCCTGGGCCTGCTTGGCCAGCAAACGGGCTTCGGTGGCCTGGGTCTGGCTGCTTTGCTGGCGGCGCACCAGTTCCTGCTCCAGCCCTTGCACCCGCGACTGGGCCTGCCAGGCCAGCCACAGGCCACCGGCCGAGGTCAGGCTCAGCACGAGCACAGCCCAGCGCACCCACTCGGCCGGGGCATGCGTCGGGGTAAGGTCTTGTTCGACCTGCGGTGCCACAGGGGCCGGCAGGGCTTCAGGGGTGGGGGGGGATGGCTCGTTCACAGTGATTTGATTGTATCGACGCCAGCCTGAAATGCGGACATCGGGCGTAGTGCAGCCACCACTGCCTGCAAGGTGGGCCGGGTTTCAAGGATGTGGGTGAGGCCCAGGCTGCGGGCGCGCTCGGTGATGCGAGGGTGCGTGCTCAGGGCGTGGCCCTGTGACCAGTCGGTGCGTGGGCGCGAGGGCAGCGCCGGTAGGTGCTGCGTGACGAGGTGGTCGATCCCCTGGGAGCTGCTGAACAGCCAGACGTGGGCGCCGGGCTCGGCCAGGGCGGTGCGCGCGAGGGCTTGCTCGGCGGATGTCCATTGCCCGGGGCCGCGTTGGTAGCAGAGCAGGGCGCGCACCTGCGCACCCTGGGCACGCAGTTGCTCGGCCAGCCAGGTGCGCCCACGTGCCTCCTGGTGGTCGCCGCCGCTGACGATGCAGACCGATTGGCCTGGCCAGTTCAGCGGCGCGAGCGCGGGCCAGAGTGATTCGGAGTCGAACTGCTCGGCGTCGGTCTGAGGGCTGAGGATCTGGCTGGGGTTGAGGCCGCAGGCGGCACCGGCTGCCGTCAGTTGGCGCGCCGTCCCGGGGCCGGGCGCAGCCGCCAGCGTGCCCGCAGGCCAGGCGGCGTCGGGCGGACGCAGCCGGAAAAACCAGTCGACCGCTGCCGGGCTGACGAACATCAGCAGGCGTTCCTGCGCCAGGTGGCGCCAAAGTTCGGTCACCGGAGCAGGGTCGGCCGGCGCCTCGATGGCGATGAGTGGCAAGGCGTGCGCATCCAGCCCATGCTCACGCAGCGCCTGCACCCATTCACCGGCCTGCGGCTGCGGGCGGGTGACCAGGATGCGGGGCGGGCTCACGGCGTGCACGGCTTACAGCGCGGCCAGCCAGTCTTCGCCCGCCTGGGCTTGCAGCTGGGCGGCGATCTGTCGGCCCAGCGCGTCGGCTTCGTCGGCCGTGCGCGGGCATCCGCTGGCCGAGGCCTGCACGAGGAAGGGCTGTTCCGGGTGGCCCAGCAAGGCGCGCAAGACCAGCACCGGCGCGCTGTCGTCCGATGGGCCGGCGTGCCATTCGGCGAAAGCCGCCAGCGGCATGGAGCAGCTGCCGCCCATGGCACGAGAGACGCCGCGTTCGGCCAGCGTGGCCAACCAGGTGGGGGTGTGCGCCAAGGTGGCCAGGGCTTCGGACAGTTCGGCATGGCTGCCGCGGATCTCCAGACCGAGGGCACCTTGGCCCGCGGCGGGCAGCATCACGCTGGTGTCGATGTGTTCACGGATGCGCTCGGCCAGACCCAGGCGCTTGAGGCCGGCGGCCGCAAGGATGATGGCGTCGTACAGGCCTTCGTCGAGCTTGCGCAGGCGGGTGTCGAGGTTGCCGCGCAGGGGCTCGATCTTCAGGTCGGGGCGACGGGCGCGCAACTGCACCATGCGGCGCAGGCTGGAGGTGCCCACCACGGCGCCTTGGGGCAAGGAATCAAGGCTGGCGTGCAGGTTGGAGACGAAGGCATCGCGCGGGTCTTCACGCTCGAGCACGGCAGCTAGCACGAAGCCGTCGGGCAGCTCCATGGGCACGTCCTTGAGGGAGTGCACGGCCAGGTCAGCGCGGCCTTCTTCCAGCGCCACTTCGAGTTCCTTGACGAACAGGCCTTTGCCGCCGACTTTGGACAGCGCCCGGTCCAGAATCTGGTCGCCCTTGGTCGTCATGCCTAGCAGGCTGACCGTTCGGCCAAAGCGCGTTTGCAGCAAGGATTGGACATGCTTGGCCTGCCAAAGGGCAAGGCGGCTTTCGCGGGTGGCGATCACCCAGGGAGAGGAGGAGGGGGCGGACACGGTCATGTGCCGATGCTATCAGCCGTCAGCGCCCTTGGGGGCCCCTCGGAATCAAACCTTGCGTGCGGCCAGGGCGAGTTGGCGCTTCTGCGTCTGGTTGATGTAGTGCTGCAGATCGCGCTCGCCTTGCTGAAGGTTGACGAACTCGCAGCCCAGGCGTGCGCCCCGGGTGTCGGGGTGGATGGGCGTGGCGTGGCGCATGACGAAGCTCACGTCGAGCCAGTTGTCGTCATCCAGGCGCAGGCTGCACGACGGGATGCGAGTGCCGTCGTCAATGGCGGGGGTATCTTCGGGCAGGAACAGGGCCATGCCGCCCAGACTCACGTCCAGCACGCGCAAGGCTAGGGTGGTCTTGGGGTGGTTCGGATGAGCGAAGTGGGCGGTCGGCATGGCGCTGACCGGCGGCTTGACGCGGAAGCTGGTGCGCCGCTGAAAGCGGTACAGCTCGCGCGGGTAGCGGGCGTTGATGATGTGCTGCTCACCGTGGACCAGCACCAGACCTTCCAGGTCGAACTGCAGCTTGATGCTGTCGAGGTAGGCGACGGCCGTGACCTCTTCGGATTCGAGTAGGGCACGCAGGCTGGCGTGGCTACTTTCGCCGCTGAAGCCGACCATGCCGCGATCAGGCTCGATCTGCCAGATCAGCGTGGTGTAGCTGTGTCCCTCGGGACTGCTGAGGGTGACCAGGGTGCGGGAGGCTTCGACCTGACGCAGCAGGTCGAAGATTTCGATGGGGGACGTGATGCGGTAGTCATCCAGCGCGCTGGCCTGCGCGCGGTCGTTCAACGGTTTGCTCATCGTCCGGGATCGAGATACTCAGTGCATCTTCTTGGGGTCTAGGGAGGCGCCCATCATACGGCTGAGATCGTTGAGCCATGGCTCGCTGAGTGTGCGGATTTCCGCATCGTTGAAGAGGATGCGCTGCATGATGCGGCTCTTGAGCGCGCGCTCGTCGCGCCCGAGGACGCGGCTTTCCGAGGCGTGTTTGAGCTGGGCGATCAGCACGGCGCAGGCGCCTTCGAGCTTGACCACGGCGTCCCAGTCGCCATTGCGGGCGGCTTGCAGCATGTCCTGGCTGGCGGATTCAATGGCCTCGTAGTAGCCGAGCAGGTTGTGGGAGAGTTGCTCGGACTCGCGGACGGTGATGAGGTCGGGGGCGTTCATGCTTGGATCCTCATGGTGGCATGGGAGGCCGGGGCCTCGGTGTTGGGGGCGATGGCCATCCAGGCGTCGCGGATGGGGGTGAGCAGGTTTGCGCATTCCTCCAGTGCAGCGGGGTCATTGCGCAGGTTGGCCAGAGTCAGACGAGTTGCGATGTACGCGTACAGCATATCGAGCTGTTGAGCCAAATCACCGCCTGCGCGCTGATCCAAGCCTGCTTTGAGTCCTTCGTCAACAATGCTGAGGCACTTGTTGATCGCCGCACACTTTTGTTCAATCTGACCGTTGAGCATCGCTCCGCGTGCTTGGGCGATAGCATCAAGTGCGCCATTGAACAGCATGGTGATAAGGTGATGAGGCGATGCACCGTTAACACCTGTCTCGACGTCAACCTTGCGGTAGACATTGCTCATGTTACGGGAGCTGAACATACTGGCAGAGGAAGCTGTGGCAGTAGCGTACATGTTGATGTCTCTAACGATGATGCTGATAACAGCGTTATTCTTGTTATCGGCATCAAGGCGCAGAGCTTGAACGCAATAGCCTCATTTAATCTGCAGAACAAGGGGGCTTTCAGGTGCTTTCTTCTGCTGCGTACAAAGCGCCAAAACCCTGGCGTGATGCACCATCTGCGTCTTTCTGTGAGGATGGCTGGAGCAGGGTACGGTTGGCGACGCTTGAGAGGTTGCTCATAGGCATCCTGTTGGACTCAAGGTATTGAGCGAGAAGTGCTTCGTCTAGGGTCAGCAAGCCTTCATTGTTGAGGCTCAGTCCAATAGCGTTGGTTTGCTCATCACGCAATTGTGTGAGCAGTGACTGTTGAAGTGCTCGAGCAGATTGGAGGGCTCGCGTGTCGGGGTCGGACCTCGACATTTGCTCGGCAAGCCCGTTGTATGCACGAACGAAGTTGCGAACATTCTGACGCATGCCGGCTGTATCTGAGGACACCTGAACCATCACTGGCTCGGAGCTTGGTTGCTTCAAGGTCAGTTGCAGCCCCTCTGTCGAGAGGTCGATAACGTTGCCTGGCGAAGTCATGGACTTGCCATCGAGCGAGAACTTGGCGTCTTGTGCGTATTGGGTGATTTGGAACCCCAAGGCAGACTCCGCCGCCGGCGGGGTCGTTGTTACCTTGAAGCCATTGTTCTGGCCGGAGGTTGTGGATCGCAGCACGAGGCGTGAGCCCGTGGCGTCAGAGATCACTGCCGCGACCACACCTACACCTGCGGCATTGATTTTGTCTCGAACACGCTCAATGGAATCATCTCGGGGGCCCATCATCACACTGGCTTTAGGCCAGTTCGGGTTGGTGGCGAAGGTGCTCTGCGTACTGTTCCAGTTACCCAATTGGATACTCAACGAGTCCAAGCCAACCACTGTTGACAGCGATGAGAAATTGGCTGACGTGACCGTCTGGGTCGTTGCGATGGCGTCAACCGACACGCGGTATTGCGCAATCCGCGCGCCGGATTCACTCAATGCGGAGACAGTCGTGCTGTCACTCGAAAAGGCTTGGGTTACAGACCAGGCGTCGGCACGAGCCAACAGCGCTGCTGCATCCTCGAGCGAGGCGATGCTGCTTTGAAGCTTCCCTGCTGATGAAATCTGAGTTGACTCACCAAGGGCGGGTGCTGTCGTCGTTTGCAGGGGGCGGGCGAGGAGTGAGGTAGGTGCAATCGATTGATTGAGCCCATAGTCATAGTTCTCGGCGATCCCAGTTGAGGTGACGGAAGCCATGATGAAGTCTCCGATGCCTTGCAACACCTTTAGGCAGAACGAAGGGATGGCCCCATGCCATCCAATCAGCCTTCTGCCTCTATGGTATCGGCAGGAAAGTCTTCAGCTTTAGTTCACCTTGTGAAAAATCAACTGTTTTTGTTGAAGGAGTTGATCATCTGAGTGACGTAGTTGCTCTGTGTGCTGATGCTGGCCATGGCTTTGTCCAAGGCGGTGTACTGTGCCCGAAGACGCTTTTCAAACAATGCAACGCGGCCATCTAGGGCATCTTGGCGTTTTTTGTTTTCGGCGATCGCTTTGTTCAACCCTTCAGTGCGAGTGGTGATCGCGCCGTCAATGCTCAACATGCTGTCGGCTAGCGTGCGCAGCCTTGTCGCCATGCCTTCGGTTGCGGGGCCGCCACCCGTATCGGGATTGGTGAACAGTTTCTTCATTTCAGCCAAGTTGCCCATTGCGCTGTTTAGCTTGGTGCTGTTGACCGTCATGGTTCCGGTGGACTGGATCTCTAGCCCCACCGACGAGAGGGTGGAGAATACGGTGGATGCCGCACTATTGGCTCCAATCAATGAGCGGAACTGATTGAGTGTGCTCGTGGCCATGCTGTCGCCTTGTAAAGTGCCGGCAGTCTTGGACGTCTCGTCGTACTTTGTACTTGTTTTCAAATACGAACTAAGTGCCGAATACGCCGATGCAAAGTCCGTTACGGCTTTGGTGATGGCTTCAGTGTCTTTGGTGACGTTGACGGAAACAGGGGATAAGGTGAGCTTGCTCACGGTCATCGTTATGCCGTCCATCACATTTGTAAATGTGTTCGTGGTGGAGCTGACCGTCACCCCGTTGATGGTTGCCGATGCATTGGCTGCAGCTTGATTCAACTTGGCGCCTGTGCCGTCATCGATGGTCTTTGATGGGTCGTAAGCCAGTGCGGCCAAGCCTTCGGTGCCTGTAGTGATCGTGCCGGAGTCATCTGTGGCCGTGACGCGGAATGCGTTACTGGTGCCGGTGGCGCTGGATGTCATCACCAAGCGAGCGCCGCTGGCGTCGTTGATGATCGAAGCGCTGACACCTGCATTCTTGGCGTTGATTTTGTCTCTGATGTCACTAAGCGTATCAGTCGCGGTGACGTCAATGTAAGGAGCTGTGGTGTTTCCCGTATCCAGTGACGTTGGAAAACTGCTGGCGACTTCAAAATAAAGTCGTCCTGCTCCCACGGCTGTGTTAGACGGGATGCCCGTTCGTGATGCAACGGACTGGGCTGCAGCCAAAGCATTGACGGTGACGTTGTAGTTGCCTACCGCAGCACCTGACGTGGTGGCGAAGTTCACCACATTGGTGTCTGATGAGGCGGCTTTCATGCCTGCCCACAAATCCGGCCCGCTTAACTTTTGAGCCGCATCACGCAGCGCCGACACATAAGATTTGACTTGCCCGTATGCAGAGATCTTGGTCTGTATCTGAGTGACCTTGCTCTGCAGGGTGTTGATGGGTTGGCGCTCAAGGGCAACCAACTGATTAACGATGCTTTCGGCGTCCAGGCCGCTACCAACCCCCAGCGAGCTGATTTTTGATGTGGTCGTCATGACGGCACTCCTTCGGGGTCAATGCTCTAAAGGGAAAGTAGAAAAGCCAATGTCCATCCTAAG
>NZ_JAVEYN010000038.1:0-22412 GCF_034003525.1 Aquabacterium sp. | reverse complement strand
GCGCACCCGACGGCACGCCCACCATCGCCTACCTCTCGCAGGTCCAGTATGTGGACCACCAGCACCGGGCCACCACCTTCCAATTCTTCAACACGACCCGGCATACCATCCTGGCCAACCCGCACGCCGTGCTGAAGGTGGTCGACCCGTTCTCGGGGGCCAGCCATCGCCTGCATGTGCGCTACCTGCGCACCGAAACCAGCGGCCCGCTGTTCGAGAGCATGAAGGCCAAGCTGGCCGGCATCGCCTCACACACCGGCATGGCCGATGTCTTCCGCTTGCGCGGGGCCGACCTCTACCAGGTCGAACAGATCGACACGCACGCGTCGCAGCACCAGCCAGGCGTCCCAGTGGACGACGCGCTGCCCCGCTTGCGCCAGATGAGCACCCTGCTCGACGCCAGCCGAGACCTGGACGAGCTGCTGGACAACACCTTGTCGGCACTGCAGACCGTAGCCCAGATCGGTCACACCATGATCCTCAAGCTCGATGAGGCCGGCGAGCGGCTCTTCACGGTGGCCAGCCGCGGCTACCCGACCAGCGGCATCGGCTCCGAAATCCCGATGGGCCACGGCGTGATCGGGGTGGCCGCACGCGAGCGCACACCGATCCGCATCTCGCACATGACCAGCGAGTACACCTACGGCAAGGCTGTGCGCGACAGTGCCGAAGCGCTCGGGCTGCACCACCAACTGGAAACCGCCATCCCCATGCCCGGCCTGTCAGAAAGCCGCAGCCAGCTCGCCGTGCCCATCCTGGCGGGCGAGACCTTGTACGGCGTGCTCTATGTCGAAAGCCCCGAGGACCTGCGCTTCTCATACGACGACGAGGACATGCTGCAGATCCTGGCACACCAGTTCGGCTGGATGGCCCGCACCTTCGCCAGCGCCGCCGCGGTCGACCCCGTCTCGGACGACACGCCCCGTGTGTCCGCGCACCCACCCACGCCGGCATCGGCGTCCGACAAACCGGTACGTGTGCGCTATTTCAAGGCCGATCACAGCATCTTTCTGGACGAGGACTACCTCATCAAGGGTGTGGCCGGCGCCATCTTCTGGAAGCTCCTGCAGGTGATGCGGCACGAGGGCCGCGACCAGTTCACCAACCGCGAGCTGCGGCTGGCGCCCGATCTGGGCCTGCCCGACATCGCCGACAACCTCGAAGCGCGGCTCGTGCTGCTGCAACGCCGCCTGGCCGAGCGTACCGACTTCATCCGCATGCACAAGACCGGACGGGGACGCTTTCAGCTGCAGGTCTCACGGACCTTGATGACGCAGTTGGTTGAAGCCTGAGGCGCGGTGACCGGCGCCAGAAGTGCGGCCTTGAGCTTGAACCAGTCGCGCGAGGGCAGCAACGCATGGGCCGAGTCCAGCTGCGCCGCGAACACCTCAGACGGCACGCTCTGACGCATGCCTTGCAACATGTCCACGCGCTCGGCGTGCGACACACTCGGCAGTATCCAGCGCATGTGCACCGCCATCTCCTCGGGCGGGATGCTGGCCACCAGCGCGTCGTGCAGGGCCATCAGCTCCCCATCGCTGTGGTGCGCCCACAGCACGGCGTTGTGGGTCTGTTCCTCCAGCAGCATGTGGATGAGGTTGTCTGCCACGAACCGGCTCAAGGCGTGATACAGCTGCAGCCAGCGGGCCTCACGCTGCGCCGGTGAGGCCGCCTCCGTCTGCGCCAGCACCCCACGCAAGGCCGCGATCTCGGCCACGTGCTCGACATGCTCCGCCTCGGCCTGCCCGGCACTGCCGGGTGCGCGGCACTCCATCGCCGTGTGGACGAAGTGGTTCTCGTGCACCAGATGCTCGCCGCACAGATGCAACAGGATGCGGACCTGCTCGGCACTGTCGGCGCAATCTTGCGGATCGGCCGCATCGGTGTGCCCTACGCGCACCAGGGTGTCGGTCATGAAGGCGCGCAGGCCTTTGTGCACGGCCTGATAGAGATTGAAGCGCGTCGTGACGGGGACGGTCCCGCCGACGTCGGGATGATGAGAGTTCATGGTGGCTCTTCCTGTTTGACGCCCGGTGTCCACACCGGGCTGTTGTGGTGGACGGAAGCCACTGTAGGAAAACCAGGCTCACCCGTTTCGTAAATGCTCCTTCAGCATTTCTTAAAGGTCTCATATCCCCCCAAGAGGGGCCCCCTCGGACGGATCTCCGCGCCCTCCCCATGCAAAAAAGCCGCTGCCCCTTGCGGGACAGCGGCCTTCTGCTTGTCTCCTCGGTCGCCAGCCGGGGCCTTACCCCAGCCAGTCGCCTCAGTTATTTCTTCTCGTCGCGCAGTTCGCGACGCAGGATCTTGCCCACGTTGGTCTTGGGCAGGTCGGTGCGGAACTCGATGTACTTGGGGCACTTGTAGCCGGTCAGTTGCTCGTGGCAATAAGCCTTGAGCGCCTCTTCGGTCAGCGTCGTGTCCTTGCGCACCACGAACAACTTCACCGCTTCGCCAGCCTTGGCATCGGGCACGCCCACAGCCGCGCATTCCAACACGCCGGGATGCAGGTTGACCACCTGCTCGACTTCGTTCGGGTACACATTGAAGCCCGACACCAGGATCATGTCCTTCTTGCGGTCGACGATGCGGACCTGGCCACGCTCGTCCATGATGCCGATGTCACCGGTGCGGAAGAAGCCATCGGAGGTCATGACCTTCGCGGTTTCGTCGTCACGCTGCCAGTAGCCGGCCATCACCTGAGGCCCACGGATCGAGATTTCGCCCACGCCGCCGATGGGCAGGTGGTTGCCGTCGTCGTCGAGGATCGCGACTTCGGTCGACGGCAGGGGATAGCCAATCGAGCCGTTGAATTCGGTGTTGTCCAGGCGGTTGGCCGTGGCCACCGGAGAGGTTTCCGACAGACCGTAGCCTTCGACGATGGGGCAACCGGTGATCTTCTTCCAGGCTTCGGCCGTGGCCTGCTGCACGGCCATGCCGCCGCCCATCGACACCTTCAGCCCAGAGAAGTCGAGCTTGGCGAAATCGGGGTGGTTGGCCAGCGCATTGAACAGGGTGTTCACGGCGGGGAACTGGTTGACCTTGTAACCGCTGAGGGTCTTGATCACGGCCGGCAGGTCGCGCGGGTTCGGGATAAGGATGTTCATCGAGCCCAGGCGCGCACCCATGAAGTAGCACACCGTCAGCGAGAAGATGTGGTACAGCGGCAGGGCACACACGGCCACCAGCGGCGCACTGCCCAGCTTGCTCAATTCAGGCTTGAACCAGGCTTCGTTTTGCAGAATGTTGGCCACCACGTTGCGGTGCAGCAGCGTGGCACCCTTGGAGACGCCCGTCGTGCCGCCGGTGTACTGCAGGAAGGCCACGTCGGACAGCTTCAGGTCAGGACGGGTGTACTTCAGCGAACGCCCCTTGGAGATCACGTCCTTGAAGGTCGTCAGCGTGCATTTGGCATTGTTGGGCAGGCTGTAAGCCGGCACCATCTTCTTGACGTTGCGCACCACGAAGTTGACCAGCGTGCCCTTCAGGAAAGGCAGCATGTCGCCCATCGAGGCCAGCACGATGCGCTTGATCGGGGTGCGCGCCACGACTTCCTGCAGCGTGGTGGCGAAGTTCTCGAGGATGACGATGGCCTCGGCGCCAGAGTCCTTGAGCTGGTGCTCCAGTTCGCGCGGGGTGTAGAGCGGGTTGACGTTGACAACCACATAACCGGCACGCAGCACAGCGGCGAGGGCGACCACATACTGAGGCACGTTGGGCATCATCAGCGCCACACGGGCGCCCTTGGCCAGGCCCTGAGCCTGCAGCCAGGCGGCCATCGCGTTCGACATCTCATCGACCTGACGGAACGTCCAGTGCACGCCCATGAAAGCGGCCATGTCGCGCTGCGCGAACTGCTTGAACGACTGGTCCAGCAGGTCGGCCAACGATGAATATTCTTCGGGATTGATTTCGGCGGGCACGCCTGGTTCGTAGTGGGCAAGCCAGGGTTTGGTACTCGTCATCGTCGTCCTCTTGTCTGATCGGTTACGGCTCAATTCAATGCCAATGCAGCAGCCAGAGCAGCGGCTCCAGTGCTACATGAATTCTGCAACACACGGCCCCCAAGCACCCCCATCGCATGCCGCCACCGGCCTGCCTTTTTGGCTCCAAACCACCTGAACAGGTGACTTTTCGCCCCCATCAGCCGCGGGTTTACGCCAAGTCGCCGCATCCCACATCAAACTCAATTTGACTCACAATGTTTCCTGTTTGAATGATTCGCAAGGAAACTCAACCCATGGTTGACCGCGCCATAGACCATCCCCTGATGCCCAAGCGACGCTGGTTTCTGAAGACCGCCCTGGCCGTCGGCGCCGTGGGCGCCACCCTGGGCGGCCTGGTGTTCTGGCACCGCGGCCTGCGTGACGGCAAGCTCACCTCGCACGGTCGCGACGTGTGTCATGGCCTCGCGCGCGGCATCCTGGGCCCCATGCTGCCCAAGGATGCGGCGCTGCGCACCAAGATGCTGGAGGACCACGTTAACAACCTGGAAGACTTCATCCGCGGCACCCCGGCCGTGATGCAAATTCAGGTCAACGCTGTGCTCGGATTGCTGGGCAACGCCCCCACCCGCTACATGCTGACCGACCTGGGACGCTCCTGGCGCGACGCCAGCGATGCACAGATCGAGCGTGCGCTCGAGACCATGCGCATCAACCCCCTGCCCACCCAGCGCCTCACCTACCAGGTGGTGCGCGGCCTGACCTGCATGAGCTTCTTCACCCAAAGCGCCACCTGGCCCCTGACCGGCTACCCCGGCCCCCTCGACATATGAGCAAGCTTCCCGATCCCTTCCGCGAAGGCCTGGCCCGAGGCTGGAAAGCCACCCATGGCGAACAAGGTCTGCCCGCCCAGATTGACTGCGATGTCGCCATCATTGGCACGGGCGCCGGCGCCGGCATCACGGCCGAGCTGCTCACCCGCGCCGGACTGGACGTGGTCCTGATCGAAGAGGGCCCGCTGCGCACCAGCTCCGACTTCAACCAGAAGGAGTCCGACGCCTACCGCACCCTCTACCAGGAATCGGCCGCGCGCCGCACCATGGACGGTGCCATCAGCATCATGCAGGGGCGCTGCGTGGGCGGCACCACCGTGATCAACTGGACGAGCTCCTTCCGCACTCCGGACAGCACCTTGCGCCACTGGCAAGAGGTCTATGGCCTGCGCGACTTCACCACCGAGGCCATGGCCCCGTGGTTCGAGCAAGCCGAACGCCGGCTGAACATGACGCCGTGGACCATCCCGCCCAACCTCAACAACGAGGTGATCCGCAAAGGCGCCACGAAGCTCGGCATTTCCTCGGCGGTGATCCCGCGCAATGTGAAGGGCTGCTGGAACCTGGGCGCCTGCGGCCTGGGCTGCCCCACCAACGCCAAGCAGTCCATGCTGGTGACGTCCATCCCCACCGCGCTCAATGCGGGTGCCCGGCTGTTCTACCAGACCCGCGCCCACAAGCTCGACATCCAGAATGGCCAGGTGAAGGCGCTGCTGTGCGTGCCGATCCGCCTCAACGGCGACAAGGTGTCCGACCAGACCATGCGTGTGGTGGCACGGCACTATGTGGTGGCCGGTGGCGCCATCAACTCCCCCGCCCTGCTGCGCCGCTCCGACGCCCCCGACCCCCACGGGCTGCTGGGCGGGCGCACCTTCCTGCATCCGGTGAGCTTTTCGGCCGGCATCTTCGACGAACGGATCGAGGGCTGGCAAGGCGCCCCGCAATCACTGTACTCCGACCACTTCGTGCACGATGCGCCGCTGCAAGGCCCGATCGGCTTCAAGGTCGAGGCCGCGCCCCTGCATCCCGGCATGGCCTCCATCCTGATGGGCGGCCACGGCCAGCGCCTGATGACGCGCTTTCAGCAGTATCCGCACACGCAGATGATGTTGTCGCTGATGCGCGATGGCTTCCACCCCGAGTCGGTGGGCGGCAAGGTGCGCATGCACCTCGACGGCTCCCCTGTTTTGGACTACCCCTTGACCGACTACGTGCTCGACGGCTTCCGTCGCTCGATGCTGGCCATGGCCGAGATCCAGTTTGCGGCCGGGGCGAAGGTGGTGCGCCCCTTCCACGAACAGAGCGAGGACTACCGCAGCTGGGCCGCAGCCAAAGCCGCCATCGCCACCTTCGACATGAAACCCCTGCTGACCGGCGCCGGCAGCGCCCACGTCATGGGCGGGTGCGGCATGGCCGCCAGCGAGACGCAAGGCGTGGTGCGCCCGGACGGCGTCCACTGGCAACTCGACAACCTGTCGGTGCACGATGGCTCGGTCTTCCCGACCAGCATCGGCGCCAACCCGCAACTGTCGATCTATGGCATGGCCAACCGCCTGGCCACCCAACTGGCCAAGCGCCTGAGCGGCCAGGACGTGGTGCTGGCCTGAGCCCCCGAGGCAAATACGACAGCAATAAAAAAACCCCGCTTCGGCGGGGTTTTTTGTCGCGTCAGGGTGGCCTGAGGAGGCCACCCGAGCAGCGCAGCAATTACTTGGTGCGGGTGCCGACGACTTCGATTTCCACGCGACGGTTCTTGGCGCGACCTTCGGCAGACTTGTTGTCAGCCACGGGTTGCTTCTCGCCCTTGCCTTCGGTGTAGATCTTGGAGGCGTCAATGCCCTTGCCAGCCAGGTAGGACTTGACAGCTTCCGAACGCTTGACCGACAGCTTGTCGTTGTAGGCGTCAGAGCCGACGGAGTCGGTGTGACCGACAGCGATCACGACTTCCAGGTTCAGGCCCTTGACCTTCTCGGCCAGGTCGTCCAGCTTGGCCTTGCCTTCGGGCTTCAGGGCAGTCTTGTTGAAGTCGAAGAAGGCGTCAGCAGCGAAGCTCACCTTTTCGGTGGCGGGGGCAGCCGGAGCGGCGGGAGCAGCCACGGGAGCCGGAGCAGCGGCAGGAGCCGGAGCGGCAGCAGGAGCCGGAGCCACGGGAGCAGGCACGCCATCGCAACCTTGGACGCCGGTAGCCGGGGTCCAGGGGGTGTCACGCCAGCAGTACTCGTTCGTGCCGTTCTTCCACACGGTGCCGTCGGTGCCGCGCCAGTTGTCGACGGTTTGAGCGAAAGCACCACCGGCCAGGGCAGCAGTGGCGAACAGAGCAGCAACTTGATTGAGCTTGATCATGCGAGTCCTCATGAGATTAGACGCAGCGATTCACTGCGAAGCGCCCTGTTGGGCAACAGACCGAACCGATACGGTGCCGGCCGCCCGAGGCATGAACCAAGGGCACATTACGAAATCATTGTGCCATAGTGAATTTGACTGTTAAAGACAGAACATCTGGCAGGGATACCTCCGCCGGGATTGTTGCGCGACGGCGACATGATCGGCCAATTACAATGGTTCTTTCTGTGCTGCCCAGACAGCCCGTCTGGCCGGCACCCGTGGAAGTCCATGACGACCCGATGGCCACCTCCGTCCGGATGTCCCTTCTCACCGTGAAGCACGCATGACGCAATTCGCCAAGGAAACCCTGCCCATCAGCCTCGAAGAGGAGATGCGGCGCTCTTACCTCGATTACGCGATGAGCGTGATCGTGGGCCGGGCCCTGCCCGATGCCCGAGATGGCCTCAAGCCCGTTCACCGTCGCGTGCTGTTCGCGATGCACGAGCTCAACAACGACTGGAACCGCCCTTACAAGAAGTCGGCGCGTATCGTTGGCGACGTCATTGGTAAGTACCACCCGCACGGCGACTCGGCGGTGTACGACACCATCGTGCGCATGGCGCAAGACTTTTCGCTGCGCCACATGCTGGTCGATGGCCAGGGTAACTTCGGCTCGGTCGACGGCGACAGCGCCGCCGCCATGCGGTATACCGAAATCCGCTTGTCCAAGATCGCCCACGAAATGCTGGCCGATATCGACAAGGAAACCGTCAATTTCGGTCCCAACTACGACGGCTCGGAAAAAGAGCCGCTGGTGTTGCCGGCGCGCCTGCCCAACCTGCTGATCAACGGCTCGGCCGGTATCGCGGTGGGCATGGCCACCAACATCCCGCCGCACAACCTCAACGAGGTCGTCGACGCCTGCCTGCACTCGCTCAAGAACCCGGACTGCTCGATCGACGAGTTGATGGAGATCATCCCGGCGCCCGACTTCCCAACCGCCGGCATCATCTACGGCATGTCGGGCGTGCGCGATGGCTACCGCACCGGCCGCGGCCGCGTGGTCATGCGCGCCCGCGTGCACTTCGAGGACATCGGCAAGGGCGACCGCCAGGCAATCATCGTTGACGAGATCCCCTACCAGGTCAACAAGAAGACCCTGCTCGAGCGCATCGCCGAACTGGTCAACGAGAAGAAGATCGAGGGCATCAGCCACATCCAGGACGAGTCCGACAAGTCCGGCATGCGCGTGGTGATCGAACTCAAGCGCGGCGAAGTGCCCGAGGTCATCCTCAACAATCTGTACAAGCAGACCCAGTTGCAGGACACCTTCGGCATCAACATGGTGGCCCTGATCGACGGTCAGCCCAAGCTGTGCAACCTCAAGGACCTGATCACGGTCTTCCTGGAGCACCGCCGCGAGGTCATCACCCGCCGCACCGTGTTCGAGCTGCGCAAGGCGCGCGAACGTGGCCACGTGCTCGAAGGCCTGGCCGTGGCGCTGGCCAACATCGACGAGTTCATCGAGACCATCAAGACCTCGCCCACCCCGCCGGTGGCCAAAGCCGCGCTGATGAGCAAGAGCTGGGACTCGGGTCTGGTACGCGAGATGCTGTCTCGCACCGAAGGCGACGCCCAGCTGTACCGCCCGGAAGGCCTGCCACTGAGCTTCGGCATGCAGCCCGACGGTCTGTACCGCCTGTCCGAAGACCAGGCCGGCGAAATCCTGCAGATGCGTCTGCAACGCCTGACCGGGCTGGAGCAGGACAAGATCATCGGCGAGTACAAGGACGTCATGGCGCAGATCGCCGATCTGCTGGACATCCTGGCCAAGCCCGAGCGCGTGTCGGTCATCATCGGCGATGAGCTGTCGGCCATCCGCCAGGAGTTTGGCCAGACCAAGCTGGGCGCCCGCCGCTCGACCATCGAGCACAACGCGCAAGAGCTGGGCACCGAAGACCTGATCACGCCCACCGACATGGTGGTGACCATCTCGCACACCGGCTACATCAAGAGCCAACCGCTGAGCGAATACCGCTCGCAAAAGCGGGGCGGACGCGGCAAGCAGGCCACGGCGACAAAGGAAGACGACTGGATCGACCAGCTCTTCATCGCCAACACGCACGACTACATCCTGTGCTTCAGCAACCGCGGACGCGTCTACTGGATCAAGGTGTGGGAAGTGCCGCAAGGCTCGCGCAACTCGCGCGGCAAGCCCATGGTCAACATGTTCCCGCTGGAAAAGGACGAAAAGATCAACGTCGTCCTGCCGCTGACCGGCGAGTTCCGCAGCTTCCCTGAAGACCACTATGTGTTCATGGCCACCGCCATGGGCACGGTCAAGAAGACCCCGCTGACCGACTTCAGCAACCCTCGCAAGGCCGGCATCATCGCCGTGGGCCTGGATGAAGGCGACTACCTGATCGGCGCCGCCCTGACCGACGGCAAGCACGACGTGATGCTGTTCAGTGATGGCGGCAAGGCCGTGCGCTTTGACGAAGACGATGTGCGCCCCATGGGCCGCAGCGCCCGCGGCGTGCGCGGCATGATGCTGGAAGAAGGCCAATCGGTCATCGCCATGCTGGTGGCCGAAGACGAAACCCAGAGCGTGCTGACCGCCACCGAGAACGGTTACGGCAAGCGCACCTCCATCGTCGAGTACACCCGTCACGGCCGTGGCACCAAGGGCATGATCGCCATCCAGCAGTCCGAGCGCAACGGCAAGGTGGTCGCAGCCACCCTGGTGCGTCCGGAAGACGAGATCATGCTGATCACCGACAAGGGCGTGCTGGTGCGCACCCGTGTCGCCGAGATCCGCGAACTGGGCCGCGCCACGCAAGGCGTGACCCTGATCGCCCTCGATGAAGGTGCCAAGCTGATCGGCCTGCAGCGCATTGTTGAAAACGACGCGCAAGCCAGTGCCACCGACGCTGAGGATGGTGACGCGGACCATGCCGGCACCACCCCGGACGGAACCGAAAGCTGATCCGGCCACACCAAGGCTGACACCCCCTCCGCCTCAGGAGGGGTTCACACTTCTACCAAATTGCAAGGACACACGATGACGCTGAAGAAAACTGCATGGGCTGTGGCCGTGGCCACCACGCTGGCCGTGACCTCGCTGTCGGCCCACGCCGACAAGAAGGCCATCGTTCAGAAGATCCTGAGCTCGCAGCAAAGCGCGCTGGACGACATGTCGCGCAATGTGGCCGAACAGCCTGCCCGTCAACTGGCCGCCGGTGCGCGTCAGATCCTGATGCAGGCCGTGCCCGAAGACAAGCGTGAAGCCACTGCCAAGCAGGTCGACGCCGAGATCAAGAAGTACCTGGAAAGCGCCGTCCCTGCAGTGCGCGCCAGCGCCACCAAACTGAGCCCCACGGTGCTGGGCGCGATCTACGAAGAGAAATTCAGCGAGGACGAACTCAAGCAGTTGCAGGCCATGCTGGAGTCGCCCATCCTCAAGCGCTACCAGAGCATGTTGCCTGAGATGAGCAACGCCCTGCTGGAAAAGGTCGTCGCCGACGCCCGCCCCCAGGTCACGCCCAAGCTGCAGGCTGCCGAGACCAGCATCCGCGCGATCCTGGACAAGGCCTCCGGTGGCAAGCTGAGCCAGGGTGAAGCCAAGCCGGCCGCCAAGCCCGCTGCCAAGAAGTAAATTCCCCGGACGCCGGATGGATCCCTGCCAGCCCCCGGCGTCTTGAACTCCCGCCTGACGCACCGTTGGTGCCTGGATAGTGCCCATGACCCGCCCCTTCAATTTTTCAGCCGGCCCGGCCGCCCTGCCTGAAGAAGTCCTGCAACAGGCCGCCAGCGAGATGCTGGACTGGCATGGCTCGGGCATGGGCGTGATGGAGATGAGCCACCGCGGCAAGGAGTTCATCTCCATTGCCGAGCAGGCCGAGGCCGATCTGCGCGAGATCCTGTCGGTGCCCGCCACCCACAAGATCCTGTTCATGCAGGGCGGCGCCATCGCCGAGAACGCGATCGTGCCGATGAACCTGTCGCGCGGCGGCCGTGCCGATTACGTGATCACGGGTTCGTGGTCGGAAAAGTCGGCCAAGGAAGCGCACAAGTACTGCGAAGTGCACCTTGCCGCCAGCAATGCCGCCGATCACCACACCACCCTGCCCGACTACGGCAGCTGGAAGATCAGCGACAACGCCGCCTATGTGCACGTGTGCAGCAACGAGACCATCCACGGTGTCGAAATGCACGAGCTGCCCGACCTGGCAGCGCTGGGCACCCAGGCGCCGCTGGTGATCGACTGCTCCTCGCACATCGTCTCGCGCCCCATCGACTGGTCGCGCGTGGGCCTGGCCTACGCCGGCGCCCAGAAGAACATCGGCCCGGCCGGCCTGACCCTGGTCATCGTGCGCGAAGACCTGCTGGGTCATGCCCTGCCGATCACGCCCTCGGCCTTCGACTACAAGATCGTGGCCGACAACGGCTCGATGTACAACACGCCCGCCACCTACCCCTGGTACCTGGCCGGTCTGGTGTTCCAGTGGATCAAGCGTCAGCGCGAGGGCGAGCTCACCGGTCTGGCCGCCATCGAGGCCCGCAACATCGCCAAGGCCAAGCTGTTCTACGATTACGTCGATGCCTCGGGCTTCTACGTCAACAAGGTGGCCGGCAACTGCCGCTCGCGCATGAACATCCCCTTCTTCCTGCCGTCGGACGCGCTGAACGACGCTTTCCTGAGCGGCGCCAAGGAAGCCGGGCTGCTGCAACTGAAGGGCCACAAGAGCGTGGGCGGCATGCGCGCCTCCATCTACAACGCCATGCCCCTGGCTGGCGTTCAGGCCCTCGTGGACTACATGAAGACCTTTGCCGCACGCCATGGCTGATACCGCGCACTTCCAGCCCGACGATCGCCCGGTCGACGAACAGCTCGCCGACCTGCGCGTGCGCATCGACGCCGTCGACCGCCAGCTGCTCGACCTGATCAACCAGCGTGCCCGCCTCGCGCAGGCCGTGGGCGAGGTCAAGAAGATCGATGGCTCGCCCGTGTTCCGCCCCGACCGCGAAGCCCAGGTGATCGACCGCGTCAAGGCCCAGAACCCCGGCCCGGTGCGCGAAGACAGCCTGGCCCCGATCTGGCGCGAGATCATGTCGGCCTGCCGTGCCCTGGAGGCGCAACAGCGCGTGGCCTTCCTCGGCCCCGTCGGCACCTTCAGCGAGCAGGCCACACTCAACTACTTCGGCTCCTCCATCGACGCGCTGGCCTGCCCATCGGTCGACGAGGTGTTCCGCGCCACCATCGCAGGCTCGGCCGACTATGGCGTGGTCCCGGTCGAGAACTCGACCGAAGGCGTGGTGGCCCGCTCGCTCGATCTGCTGCTGGCCTCGCCGCTGACCATCGTCGGCGAAACCAGCCTGCTGGTGACCCACAACCTGCTGCGCAAAGAGCCTGCGCGTGCGGGCATCACCACCGTGTGCGCTCACCCGCAAGCCCTGGCGCAGTGCCACAACTGGCTGAGCCAGAACCTGCCGGACGCCGAACGCCGCCCGGTGTCGAGCAACGCCGAAGGCGCACGCCTGGCCGCTGAGGACCGCAGCATCGCGGCGCTGGCCAGCGAGCGTGCCGCCAGCCAGTATGGCCTGCATGTCGTGCAGGCGGCCGTGCAGGACGAGGCCCACAACCGCACCCGTTTCGTGATCGTGACCCGACCCGGCCCGCATGTGGGCGTGGCCCCGACCGGCCACGACTGCACCAGCCTGATCGTGGCGGTGGACAACCGCCCCGGTGCCGTGCACGACATGCTCGTGCCGCTCAAGCGCCACGGTGTGTCCATGACCCGTTTCGAGTCACGCCCTGCGCGCTCGGGCAACTGGGAATACGTGTTCTTCATCGACCTGGCCGGCCACCCGGCGCAGGACAATGTGGCCGCGGCCCTGCAGGAGCTGCGCGCCCAGTGTTCATTCTTCAAGGTGCTCGGCAGCTTCCCGCTGGACGTGCACTGAAATCCAAGGATCTTGCAGCATGTTCAACCAACTTGGCCTGATCGGCTGTGGCCTCATGGGGGGCTCGTTCGCCCTGGCCCTGAAAAAGGCCGGCCTGGTCAAGCGGGTCGTGGGCTACAGCAAATCGCCGTCCACCGTTGAAAAGGCCCGCCGCCTGGGCGTGATCGACGTCGCAGCCGAGTCGGCCCTGCTGGCGGTATCCGGCTCCGACATCGTGCTGATCGCCGTGCCAGTGGCCGCCAGTGAAGGCACGTTCAAGTCGATTCGCCACCTGGTCAACCCGGGCGTGCTGTTCATGGACGTGGGCTCGACCAAGCGCGATGTGGTCGATGCGGCCCGCCGCGTGTTGAAAGAGCGCCTGCCCTCCTTCGTGCCCGCTCACCCGATTGCCGGACGCGAAGTCGCCGGCATCGAACATGCCGACCCGACGCTGTACCAGGGTCGCAAGGTCATCCTGACGCCGCTGCACCAGACCGACCCGGTGCTGGTGCAAAAGGCCACCGATGTGTGGGCGGCCGTGGGCTGCCAGGTGCTCAAGATGAGCCCCGAGCACCACGACGCGGCCTTTGCCGCCGTGAGCCACCTGCCCCACCTGCTGGCCTTCGCCTACATGAACGCCATGGCCGAGCAACCCGCCGGGCAAGAGTACCTGTCGCTGGCCGGCCCCGGTTTCCGGGACTTCAGCCGGATTGCGGCGAGCGATCCCACCATCTGGCGCGACATCCTCTTGTCCAACCGTGAAGAGATCCTGCGGCAGTCCGAAGCCTTCCGCGGCGCCCTGGAGGAGCTGGAGCGCCAGATGCGCGACTGGAACGGCCCGGCCCTGGAAGCCCTGATCGACACCGCATCGGCCTCTCGCAGCCAGTGGCAACTGAATCCCAAATCCACGGTCTCGCGCCTCTGAGACCGGGCCCCGTCTGCTGACGGGCCACACGAGTTCCCTTTCGCATGTACACCACCGCCTTCCTCGACCTCCCTCCGCTGCTGTCTGCCGGCGGTACCGTGCGACTGCCCGGCTCCAAGAGCATCTCCAACCGGGTGCTGCTGCTGGCTGGGCTGAGCGAAGGCACGACCGTGGTCCACGACCTGCTGGCCTCGGACGACACCCATGTGATGCTCGAAGCCCTGCGCACGCTGGGTTGCGACCTGCAGCAAGACGGTGACACGGTGCACATCACCGGTCTGGGCGGCCAGCTGGCCGTGAAGGAAGCGGACCTGTTCCTGGGCAACGCCGGCACCGCGATGCGCCCGCTGACCGCGGCCCTGGCGCTGCTGTCGGCCACGCAAGGTGGCGTCTTCACCTTGTCGGGCGTGCCACGCATGCACGAGCGTCCGATTGGCGACCTGGTCGATGCCCTGCGTCCGCTGGGTTGCGCCATCGAGTGCACCGGCACCGAGGGCTACCCGCCGTTGCGTCTGGCCGGTGGTCAGCTGGCATTGTCGGCGCCCATCAAGGTGCGCGGCGACGTCTCCAGCCAGTTCCTGACCGCCCTGCTGCTGGCCCTGCCGCTGGTGTCGCAGCAACAGGCCCTGACCATCGAAGTGGTCGGCGAGCTCATTTCCAAGCCCTACATCGAGATCACGCTGAACCTGCTGGCCCGTTTCGGTATCCGGGTCGAGCGCCAGGGTTGGGAGCGTTTCATCATCCCGCAGGGCAGCCGCTATCAATCGCCCGGTGAGATCCACGTCGAAGCCGATGCCTCGTCGGCGTCCTACTTCATCGCCGCGGGTGCCATCGCCGGCATCGACACGCCGGTGCGCGTCGAGGGCGTGGGCGCCGCCTCCATCCAGGGCGACATCCGCTTCGTGGAGGCCGCGCAGGCCATGGGCGCCCAGATCACATCCGGCCCGAACTGGCTGGAGATCCGCCGTGGCACCTGGCCGCTGACCGCCGTGGACATGGACTGCAACCACATCCCGGATGCGGCCATGACCCTGGCCGTGATGGCCCTGTACGCCCAGGGTACGACCCGCCTGCGCAACATCGCCAGCTGGCGCGTGAAGGAAACCGACCGCATCGCCGCCATGGCCTGTGAGCTGCGCAAGCTGGGCGCCACCGTGGTCGAAGGCGAGGACTTCATTGAGGTGACGCCGCCAGCCAGCGGCGCCTGGCAGCACGCCAGCATCCACACCTACGACGACCACCGCATGGCCATGTGCTTCTCGCTGGCCGCCTTCAACCCGCTGGCGCCGACCGCGGTGGCGGGTAAGCCGGTGTCGGTGCGCATCGACGACCCGCGCTGCGTGGGCAAGACCTTCCCCGACTATTTCGAGTCGCTGTTCCAGGTGGCTCAGACCGACCCGGACCTGATCCCGGTGATCACGGTGGACGGCCCGACGGCCTCCGGCAAGGGCACCTTGGCCAGCGCGCTCGCCCACCGCCTGGGCTACAAGTTCCTGGACTCGGGCTCGCTGTACCGCATCACGGCCCTGCTGGCGCTCGAACAGCAGGTGAACCTGGACGACGCCGGCGCCCTGGAGGCCCTGGCCCGCCGGGTCGGCCACGACATCAGCCTGCGTTTCGACGGCGAGCACATCTGGGTGAATGACCGTGACGTCAGTGATGACTTGCGCCGCGAAGAGGTGGGGCAGACCGCCTCGCGTATTTCGGCGGTGCCCGGCCTGCGTCAGGCCCTGGTCGAGCTGCAAAAGGCCTTCCGCGGTCTGCCGGGCCTGGTGGCCGATGGCCGCGACATGGGCACAGTGATCTTCCCGGATGCCGCGCTCAAGGTGTTTCTGACCGCCACGGCCGCCGAGCGCGCCGAGCGGCGGCACCGTCAATTGATCCAAAAAGGTTTTTCTGCTAACCTAGAAGAGATTTGTGCAGATTTGGAGGCGCGCGACCTGCGGGATCGTACCCGTGCGGTGTCGCCTCTGGTGCCTGCTGCAGATGCCCGCAAGCTCGACAATTCCGCCCTCACCATTGAAGAATCGATGGACACAGTGCTGGGTTGGTGGGTGGAAGGCTGGCCTCACGTGATCGCCGGACATTGAGTTCGCGACGCGCAGCAGGCCGATACAAGGCTGTGACAGCCGGCCCTGACCGCCAGGCCAGGGCATGAGCAATCGGGGTCGACCCCTCGTCGACCTGACTGTCATGTTCTTCAACCCAACCCGCTCTGGTCGTTCCTGTCGATCCGAGCGTTTCCGCTGGTCTCAAGCCAGCACAGGAAATTCAATGTCTGAATCTTTTGCCGCCCTTTTTGAAGAGTCGTTGCAGCGCGCCAATATGCGCACCGGCGAAGTCATCACTGCTGAAGTGGTCGCCGTGGAACACAACTTCGTCGTGGTCAACGCCGGCCTGAAGTCCGAAGCGTATGTGCCCATCGACGAGTTCCGCAACGACACGGGCGAGATCGAAGTCCAAGTCGGTGACTTCGTGTCCGTGGCGGTTGACGCCATCGAAAACGGCTACGGCGACACCATCCTGTCGCGCGACAAGGCCAAGCGTCTGGCCTCGTGGCTGTCCCTGGAAACCGCTCTGGAGTCTGGCGACTTCGTGACCGGTACCGTCAATGGCAAGGTCAAGGGCGGTCTGACCGTTCTGGTCAACGGCATCCGTGCCTTCCTGCCTGGTTCGCTGCTCGATACGCGCCCTGTCAAGGACATGTCGCCGTTCGAAGGCAAGACCATGGAATTCAAGGTCATCAAGCTGGACCGCAAGCGCAACAACGTGGTGCTGTCGCGCCGCGCTGTGGTCGAAGCCTCGATGGGCGAAGAGCGCGCCAAGCTGATGGAAACCCTGCGCGAAGGCGCGATCGTCAATGGCGTGGTCAAGAACATCACCGAATACGGTGCGTTCGTGGACCTGGGCGGCATCGACGGCCTGCTGCACATCACCGACATGGCCTGGCGCCGTGTCCGTCACCCGTCCGAAGTGGTGACCGTGGGTCAAGAGCTGACCGCCAAGGTCCTGAAGTTCGACGCAGAAAAGAACCGCGTCTCGCTGGGCCTGAAGCAAATGGGCGACGATCCGTGGGTTGGCGTGTCGCGCCGTTACCCCGCTTCGACCCGCCTGTTCGGCAAGGTCACCAACATCGCTGACTACGGCGCGTTCGTTGAGATCGAACCCGGCATCGAAGGCCTGGTGCACGTCTCCGAAATGGACTGGACCAACAAGAACATCGCCCCCAACAAGATCGTCAACCTGGGCGACGAAGTGGAAGTCATGGTCCTGGAAATCGACGAAGACAAGCGTCGCATCTCCCTGGGCATGAAGCAGTGCAAGCCGAACCCATGGGACGACTTCGCTCAGAGCTTCAACCGCGGTGACAAGGTCAAGGGTCCCGTCAAGTCGATCACCGACTTCGGCGTGTTCGTGGGTCTGGCCGCCGGCATCGACGGTCTGGTTCACCTGTCCGACCTGTCGTGGAACGAGCCCGGCGAAGCCGCCGTGCGCAACTACAAGAAGGGCCAGGAAGTCGAAGCCATCGTTCTGGCCATCGACGTCGAGCGCGAGCGCATCTCCCTGGGCATCAAGCAGCTGGACAGCGATCCGTTCACCAACTTCACGACCCTGAACGACCGCGGCGCCACCGTCGCTGGCACCGTCAAGACCGTGGATGCCAAGGGTGCCGAGATCAACCTGGGTGACGACATCGTCGGTTACCTGCGCGCATCCGAAATCAGCCGTGACCGCGTCGAAGACGCACGCAACGTGCTGAAGGAAGGTGAAGAGATCACCGCCGTGATCATCAACATCGACCGCAAGACCCGCAACATCCAGCTGTCGATCAAGGCCAAGGACAACGCCGAGCAGCAAGAAGCTCTGCAGCGTCTGAGCAGCGAAACCAGCAAGGAAGGCTCCGGCACCACCAGCCTGGGCGCCCTCCTGAAGGCCAAGCTCGACCAGAACAACGGTTGATCCGTCTTCTGCGCACCACATCCCTGCCGGCTTCGGCCGACGGGGGTTGTGATGAGCGTGGTACAAAGCCCCAGGTCCTGGCCTTGCCAGGTCCGTGGGGCTTTTTGCTGATGCTCATCACAACCTCCCATCCTTCGCCTTCCTGACATGACCCGTTCCGACCTCGTGGCCCGCCTGGCCGAACGCTTTGGCCAGCTCACCCAGCGCGACGCCGAATTCGCCGTCAAGACCATCCTGGACGCCATGTCCGAGGCGCTCGCCAAGGGGCATCGCATCGAGATCCGCGGTTTTGGCAGCTTTTCGATCAGCCGGCGCCCGCCCCGCATGGGCCGCAACCCCCGCTCGGGCGAGCAGGTACTGATCCCCGAAAAGCTGGTGCCGCACTTCAAGCCAGGCAAGGCGCTGCGCGAAGGGGTCGACAAGGTGGATACTGTCACCGATGCTGCCTCGTCGGCAGCCGCTTCCCCTGACAACTCACACAGCTGACTCCCATGCGTACCTTGAACTGGTTGTGGCGCGGCCTCCTGTTCTTCGTTCTGTTCGCCTTTGCGCTGAACAACCAGCACACGGTGGACCTCAAGTGGTTCCTGGGCTACCAGTGGCAGGCCCCGATGGTGTTCATCGTGCTGGCCGCGTTCGCCCTGGGTTGTGCCACCGGCGTGCTGGCCATGGTGCCCAGCTGGTGGCGCCAGCGCCGTGAAGCTCGCCATCGTCTGCTGCTGCGTCCGTCGCCAGCACAGAACGAGGCCGGCACCGCCCCCGTCGTCGTGACGAACCACGGCGCCGCATCCGAGCTGACGCTGCCGCCCGAGCTGCCCTTCCCGCCCGACATGCCCGCGCCCCGCAAGCCGGCCAAGTAAGCCTTTCGCCTCTCGCCCATGGAATTCGATCTGTACTGGCTGCTGCTCGCCGCCCCGGTGGTGTTTTTGCTGGGTTGGGTGGCCTCCCGCCTTGACCTGCGCCAACTCAAGCGCGAAGACCAGGCCTCGCCCCAGGCATACTTCAAAGGGCTGAACCTGCTGCTCAACGAACAACAGGACAAGGCCATCGATGCCTTCATCGAGGCCGTGCAACACGACCCCGACACCACCGACCTGCACTTTGCGCTGGGCAATCTGTTCCGTCGCCGGGGCGAGTACGAGCGCGCCATCCGCATCCACCAGCACCTGCTGGCACGCGGCGATCTGAAACGCGAAGAACGTGAGCGTGCCCAGCACGCACTGGCGCACGATTTCATGAAGGCCGGCCTGTTCGACCGGGCCGAAGAGGCGTTCAAGGCCCTGGAAGGAACCGCCTTCAGCACCGATGCCCGACTGGCCCTGCTGTCACTGTACGAGCGCTCCCGCAACTGGCACCCGGCCATCGAGGTGGCTCGCCAGCTCGAAGCCACCGGCACCGGCTCGTTCTCACAGCGCAGCGCGCACCACTGGTGCGAGGTCGCGCAAGAGGCCGATGCGCGCGGTCGGCCAGACGAAGCCGAGCAGGCCCTGGCCCGTGCCCGGGAAGCGGCCCCTCAGGCCGCGCGGCCCCTGGTGCTGCAAGGACAGCGTCTGGTCCGTCAAGGGCGACATGCCGAGGCCTTGCGGATCTGGGATGAGCTGATGTTCAAACAGCCCCAGTCCTTTGCCCTGATTGCCATGGACTATGCACGCAGTGCGCAGGCCTGCGGCGAGACCGCGGAGGCGCTCAGCAAGCTGCAATCGGTGTACAGCCAGGCCCCGACCATGGATGTGCTCACGGCCATCGGCACGCTGCAACCCGATGCAGCAGAGCGGCGCGAGGCCATCATGGCCCACCTGCGTCAGCAGCCTACGCTGTCGGCGGCCCAGAGTCTGATCCGCGAGCGTCTGGTCAGCCATGTGCCGCTGGACGAGCCCGAGGTCGAGGTGCTGCAAAAAGCGCTGACCAGCGCGGCCAAGCCGCTGCAGCGCTATCGCTGCGCGGCCTGTGGCTTCGAGAGTCAGCATTACTTCTGGCAATGCCCAGGCTGCCAGACCTGGGACAGCTACCCGCCCCGGCGCCTCGAAGATCAGTGAGACATGCCGTGGTGGTGGTGACCGCCTGAGCCGGGTTGCATCGGCGCTGGGGTACCCGCACCGTTGGCCGGCATCATCATGTGGGCCCGCACAGGCACGTTGACGGTTTGCGTCACGGCCTGGCCGTCTGCCGTGCGCAGTTTCAGCGTCAGCGAGAGCACGTCCCCCGCCTTCAGGCTCTCCTGGAGCTGGGTCAGCATCAGGTGATGGCCACCCGGACGCAGCACCACGGCCTGACCGGCGGGCAGCGCCAGCGATGAGATGGCCCGCATGCGCATGACTTGACCGTCCATGGTCATCTCGTGCAGCTCCGGTACGCCTGCGCGCGTCATGCTGAAGCCTTCGAGGGTGAGTGCCTGACGTGCCGTGAGCACCATGAAACCGCCGGTGGCCGTTTGCCCCGGGACCATCGGGCGCACCCAGGCTGAATCCACCTGCACCCAGGGTGCCGCCGCCGGTGCCGTGGCGGCCTTCTTGCCCGCCGTGTCAGCCGGACCGGCCGCGTGCGTCACGCCGCCAGCGATGGAGAGAGACAGCGCCAGCGTGGTGAAGGCAGCGCGAGACAGCAGACGAGTGGAACGAGACATTCAGAGTTCTCCAGCGGTTTGGGATGAAGTTTGAGTCTAGTCCGGAAGCGGCGTGGATGTCTTGATCGGCCGCACGCTTCACGTCGGCGACAGGGCCCGCCGGTACTGGATGGCCTCGGCCATGTGGGCGGAGGCGATCTGCTCGGCTTCGGCCAGGTCGGCGATGGTGCGCGCGAGCTTGAGCACGCGGTGGTAGGCACGGCCGGACCAGCCCAGGCGCGCGCAGGCGGACTGCAGGAAGACCTGTGCGGCGGGCTCGGGGGCCGCATGCTGTTCCAGGGCGGCCCCTTCCAGCTCGGCATTGAGTCGCCCTTGGCGGGCCCGCTGCCGCGCCCGGGCCGCGACGACGCGCCGGGCCACCTCGTCGGATGAGGCCCCTTCGGGGCTACGCGCCAGCACCTCGGGCGCCATGGCCGGCACCTCGACCTGCACGTCGATGCGGTCCAGCAGCGGTCCGCTGAGCCGCCCCTGGTAACGGGCAACCTGGTCGGGCGTGCAGCGGCAGGCCTTGAGCGGGTTGCCGAAGTGTCCGCAGGGACAGGGGTTCATGGCGGCAATCAGCTGAAAACGCGCTGGGAAATCGTGGCGGCGTGCCGCCCGCGAGATGGTGATCTGGCCGGTTTCGAGGGGCTCGCGCAGCGCTTCGAGGGCGGCACGGGGGAACTCGGGCAGTTCATCGAGGAACAGGACCCCATGGTGCGCCAGGGAGATTTCGCCAGGACGTGGGGGCGAGCCGCCCCCGACCAGCGCGACGGGCGAGGCTGTGTGGTGCGGGCTGCGCACCGTGCGGCGGCGCCACAACTGGGCATCGAAGTGCCCCGCCAGGCTGAGCACAGCGGCTGACTCCAGGGCTTCGGCAGGCGCAAGTTCGGGCAGCAGGCCGGCAAAGCGCTGCGCGAGCATGGACTTGCCACTGCCTGGAGGGCCCATCATCAGGACCGAATGGGCACCCGCCGCAGCGATTTCGAGGGCGCGCTTGGCGGCGGACTGGCCCTTGACTTCGCGCAGGTCTGGCAAGCCACGCGGAGCATGCTCGGGTTCACGAGGCACCGACTGGGTGCGCACCAAGGTGGCGCCAGACCCCTGCCCTGCCGGGCGCAGCGCCTCGACCACATCCATCAGGTGACGGGCACCGTACAAGCGCGCCCCTTCGACCAGGGCGGCTTCGTCGGCGCTGGCCTGCGGCAGGACCAGGCCACGCGCCCGACCGCCCTCGGCCGAACGCAACAGCGCCAGGGCCATGGGCAAGGCCCCACGCACCGGTCTCAGCTCACCGCCCAACGACAGTTCACCGGCAAACTCCAGGTCCCCCAGACGTTCAGGGTCGATGTGGCCCATCGCGGCCAGGATGCCGAGTATTTTCAAAAATTGATCACGCACAACAAAAATTGCGTGTGCACAAACGCACCAGATAAATCAATAACTTAGCTGTGGCTTTTTCTGAGTTGAGGACTTCATCGCACAACTTCGGACTTGGTCGCTTGTCTCCAAGCGCGAGTTCGACTGGTCAGGAATTGGACGTAGCCGCTGAATGGCAGCAGACAGTTCGCCGTTAGCCTGCTTCAGGCTGTGAGCAGTCGGTCGCATCTATCCAGCTAAGGGCGGTTATCGATCCATCCGCGACATTCGTCTGGTTCGATTCCGCGCCGGTAACCTGACATTCACGAAGCCAGTTGCGGCCATCAAAGTCTTACCCAACGTAGTAGTTGACCTTGGTGATATGGGGCGCCGGAGTATGCGTCCGGCGAACACATGTTGACGCGCAGTCAACACGCCGGATTCAGCTTCTCGCGGGCACCCAGCGATGCGGCAGCAACTCGCTAATCTGACTGGCCTTGTGCGTGGGCAGGCGTTGCAGC
>NZ_JAVEYN010000037.1:0-22556 GCF_034003525.1 Aquabacterium sp. | reverse complement strand
CGCCACCAGGACGGGGAGATTCGAAACCTTGTCGTTCATGTGCGCTCCTCATGGGTCCGGTGCTGATCATCAGCACACTGACTATCAGTATAGTGAACATGGCATTGTCGCAGATCAAGGAAAACCCTAGGTGTTGACCCTAGGTGGCCAGTCCGCTTTCGTTCAGGTGCGATGCGGGGCATTCAACGCATCGTGATGCGTGCTTGCTCGCCCGTCAATCCTGCGAGGGCGAGCGCCCATGCAGCCACAGCAGGCTGAGGGCCAGCAGGGCCAGCCAGGCGCCTTGACCCATCACGCCGACATGGTCAAACGCCCAGCCACTGACCAGGGGGCCCAGCGAGCCGCCCACGGTGTAGCCCGCGATCATGGCGGAGGTGCCGGCCAGCGCCGAGGAGTCGGCAAAGTCATGCGCCACCCGGATCATGCTAAGGGTGTAGAGCGCCCCGCCCATCGCACCCCACAAGGTCGCACAGACCCAGATCAACGCGGGCCACTGGGTGGCGAAGGCAAAGGCCACGCCGCTGAGCGCCAGCACGCCCGCCCCGATGGCAAAGAGGCGGCGCGAGGCCACATGGTCGGCCAGCCAGCCCAGCGGGTACTGCAGCGCAAAGCTGCCCATGCCCAGGGCCCCGGCGATCGAGGTGGCGGCCGCCAGGTTCAGCCCGATCTCCGAGCCATAGGCTGCGGTGATGGTGCCCAGGCCCACTTCGAAGACCCCGCCCACCACAGCGGCCCATACCAAGCCGGGCCGAAAACGCCAGGCCGCGATCAGGCCCATGGGCTCCCGGTCCTCGTGCATGGCTTTGAGCTGGCCCACGGCGGGCACCAGGGTCAGGCTCAGACCCAGCGCCAAACCGGCAGCGGCCACCGCATTGGCCTGCAGTGGACCCAGCCCCGCCAAGCCGGGCAGGAAGGGGCCCAGCGCCATGCCCGCCCCCAAGATGGCCTGGTAAAAACCGGTCAGGCGCCCGCGGTGGGTGGCGGGCACATTGTGCGCAATCAGGGCCTCGGTGGCATTCCACGCGGCGGCGGCGCCCACACCGCTCATCAGGCCGAGGGCGCACCACAGCGCATAGCTGTCGGTCAACAAATAGCCCAGGCAGGCGATCAGCTCCAGCCCCAGGCCCAGACGGTAAGCCCGGCCCACGCCCACCTTGGCAAACAGGTGCGGCACCACCGGGATCAACAGCGCCACGCTCACGAAGGACAGCATGGCAAAGCCGCCGATGGCCGTGCTGCTGACGCCCGCCGTTTGCAGGCGCACGGCCAGCACCGGGTTGAGCAGGCTGAAACTCAGCACCACCAGCGCGGTGCCCATCATCACCCGCCACAGGCCCGCGGGCAGGGGCGGCAGTCCCAGCCGATGCACCTTACTTCAACCAGCCTTTGCGACGGAAGAACCAGAAGGGCGTCACGATGGACAGCAGCATCAGGCACAGCGCCAGGGGGTAGCCCCACTTCTGGCTCAGCTCGGGCATGTACTGGAAGTTCATCCCGTAGATGCTCGCGATCAGCGTGGGCGGCAGCAAGGCCACCGAGGCCACCGAGAAGATCTTGATGATCTTGTTCTGGTTGATGTTGATGAAACCGACCGTGGCGTCCATCAGGAAGTTGATCTTGTCGAACAGGAAGGCCGTGTGGCTGTCCAGCGAGTCGATGTCGCGCAGGATCTGGCGGGCTTCTTCGAACTGATCGGCGTTGAGCATGCGCGCACGCATCATGAAGCTCACCGCGCGGCGCGTGTCCATCACATTGCGGCGGATGCGCCCATTCAAGTCTTCCTGACGGGCGATGGCGGCCAGCGCCTCACCGGCGGCTTGGTCGTGCACCTCGTCCTTCAGCACCCGTCGACTGACCTTTTCCAGGTCGTCGTAGATGCCTTCCAGCGTGTCGGCCGAGTACTCCGCATCGGCGTCGTACAGCTTGAGCAGCACGTCCTTGGCGTCTTCGATCAGTGCGGGGATGCGGCGCGCACGCATGCGCAGCAGGCGGAACACCGGCAGGTCCTCGCGGTGCACCGAAAACAGCACGTTGTCGTGCAGGATGAAGGCCACGCGCACGTTGCGCGGGGCTTCGTCATCGTCGATCAAAAAGTCGGAACGGATGTGGATCGCGCCGTCTTCTTCATAGAAACGGGCCGATTCTTCCAGGTCGTCATCAATGATGTCAGCCGGGATCACCAGGCCGAACTTCACGGCGATCCAGCTCTTTTCTTCCGGCGACGGGTCTTCCAGGTCGACCCAGACCGGGCGGGCGGTGGTCAGCCCGTCGAGGCTGTCGATTTCTTCCTGAAACAGCCGGCCGTTGGCCAGCGTGAACACGTTGAGCATGGGAACTCCAGCACAGGGGCGGCACGGCGCTCAAGGGCGTGCACGCTCGCAGGTCGAGGGAAAGGGGGTGTCAAGGTTGCCGCCCCCTCCCGCGAGGTTCGCGCCCGGAGGCTGCCTGAGGCAGTCCGGCGAACCGCACCCGACGCCGCGTCCTGTTCAGGGCAGGGCGGCCAGGTGGCTGGAGTGGGCGGTCACCGATGGGGACTGTCCAAGGTGATTGCTCCAAAGCGCCGATGAAATCGGCCATCGCGCCATTATCGCGCGCCGTTCTGCCTTGCGGGTGTTGCAATGCACCAAAAAAGTCCGGCAAGCGGCCCGCCAGCGATGGGATCGGGCGGTGTAAGGTCACGCCCATGGCCCTTCCCTTCACCCGCCTCGACCTCAACCTGTTCCGCGTCATGGACGCCGTGTACGAGCACGGCGGCATCTCGGGCGCGGCCCGCCACCTCCACCTCAGCCAGCCGGCGGTCAGCCATGCCCTGGCCCGACTGCGTCGCCTGTGGGGCGACCCGCTCTTCGTGCGCCAGGGCAACAGCATGGTGCCCACCGAGCTGACGCGCCGCGTGATCGGCGAGGTGCAGGCCCACCTGCGCGGCCTGCAGTCCCTGATGGCCCAGGCCGACAGCTTCGAGCCCGCCACGCTGGACATGACCCTGCGCGTGGGCATGCGCGACGTGCTCGAAGCCATTGCCTTGCCACCCCTGATCGCGCGGCTGGCGCTGGAAGCCCCCCGCGTGAGCCTGACCAGCGTGCGCGTGCCCCGCGACGCGCTGGAGCGCACCCTCACCCTGGGCGAGGTGGACCTGGTGATCGACCGCCAGCGCCGGGTGGGCCCCCGCATCCGCGGCGAGCACCTGGCCGACGAAACCCTGGCCGTGCTGATGCACGCCGACCACCCGCTGGCCGGCGGCCCCGTCAGCCTGGACGACTACTTTGCCTGCCAGCACGTGATGGTGGCCCTGCAGCCCGAGCGCCCCGACCCCTTGCAGCCGGTGTGGGCCGGCCTGGGCCGCGGCCCGCGCGAAGTCATCCTGCGCTGCCAGCATTACTTCGCCGCTGCCAACGTCGTCGCCCACAGCAGCGCCTTGCTGACCCTGCCGCGCACCTACGCCGAAGGCCTGACGCGCGGCCTGCCGCTGGTGCTGCGCGAGCTGCAAGCCCCGATCCCGCCCATGGGCATCTGGATGTACTGGCATGCCGACCGCGAGGGCGACCCCGTGCACCGCTGGATGCGCTCCTGCGTGGGCGAAGCGGCCTGCCAGGCCATGCGCTAGCTGCATGACTTGCGATGAAAATTCATCATTTGATGCACAGCCTGGGCCGGCGTAGCATCGTTTCCCAGACCTCAGGAGACAGCCATGGACTTCCAGCCCAGTGAACGCGCCGCCCAGACCGCCCAACGTGTACGGTCTTTCATCGACACCCACATCGCGCCCATCGAGGCCGAGCACTGGGCCGGCATCCTCAAGCGCCGCCATGGTGGCGAATGGACCGAATGGCAGATCCCGCCGCGCGTCGAAGCCCTCAAGGCCAAGGCCCGCGAAGAAGGCCTGTGGAACCTCTTCCTGCCGGACGCCGAACTGGGTGCCGGCCTGAGCGTGCTCGACTACGCCTTCAGCGCCGAGCAGACCGGCCGCTCCATGATGGCGCCCGAGATCTTCAACTGCAACGCGCCCGACTCCGGCAACATGGAGGTGATCTGGAAGTACGGCAACGCCGAGCAGAAAGAGCAATGGCTCAAGCCCCTGCTGGCGGGCGAGATCCGCTCGGTCTTCTTCATGACCGAACCCGATGTGGCCTCGTCCGATGCCACCAACATGGCCGCCACCGCCGTGATCGACGGCGACCACATCGTCCTGAACGGCAAGAAGTGGTGGTCGTCCGGTGTGGGCGATCCGCGCTGCAAGATCGGCATCTTCATGGCCCTGACGCCCGACGAGAGCAAGGACCGCCACCACCAGCACTCCATGGTGCTGGTGCCCATGGACACCCCGGGCGTCGAGATCAAGCGCATGCTGCCCGTCTTCGGCGAGTACGACGAGCCCCACGGCCACGGCGAGGTGCACTTCCACAACGTGCGCGTGCCCATCGGCAACTTCATCTCGGGCCCCGGTCGCGGTTTCGAGATCGCCCAGGGCCGCCTCGGCCCCGGCCGCATCCACCACTGCATGCGCTGCATCGGTGCCGCCGAAAAGTCGCTGGAGCTCGCGATCCAGCGGGGCCTGGAGCGCACGGCCTTCCGCAAGCCCCTGATCGACCTGGGTGGCAACCGCGAACGCCTGGCCGAATGCCGCGTCGCCATCGACCAGGCTCGCCTGCTGACCCTGCAAGCCGCCTGGAAGATCGACACCCTGGGCGTGATGAGCGCGCTGACCGACGTGTCGGCCATCAAGGTGGTCGCGCCCACCATGCTGCAAAACGTCGTGGACTTCGCCATCCAGATCCACGGCGGCGCCGGCGTCTCGCACGACACCCCGCTGACGATGTTCTTCAACCAGGCTCGCTCGCTGCGCCTGGCCGACGGTCCGGACGAGGTTCACAAGGGCATGATCGCTCGCCTGGAACTCAAGAAGTACGGGGTCAAGCACTGAGATGGGCGCCATCTACCTTGTGCGCCACGGCCAGGCCTCGTTTGGCAGTGACAACTACGACGCGCTGTCGCCGCTGGGCCACCAGCAGGCCGGCGTGGTCGGTCGGGCGCTGCAGGCGCGCGGGGTGCAGCCCGATGTCGCCTTCAGCGGCACCATGCAGCGCCACCGCGAAACCGCTGCGGGCGCCCTCGCTGCACTGGGGGCGAGCCTGCCCGTGCAGACCCTGCCTGGCGTCAACGAGTTCGACCACGAAAACGTCATCCAGGTGGCCGAGCCGCGCTACGCCAGCAAGGCTGTGATGATGGCCGACATGGCAGCGGGCGGTGACCCGCGCCGGGCCTTCCAGAAGTTCTTTCAGGACGCGGTGAGCCGCTGGGTGGGTTGCAACCACGACGACGAGTACGCCGAGCCCTGGTCCGTCTTCAAGCTGCGCTGCGTCACGGCGCTGGACGAGCTGGTGCAGGCCACGCCGCCCAAAGGCCAGTCCGTGGTCTTCACCTCGGGCGGCACCATCAGCGTCATGTGTGCCCACCTGCTGGGCCTGAGCGACGCCCAGGCCTTCACGATCAACTGGACGCTGGCCAACACCGGCATCACCAAGATCATCAGCGGTCGTGATGGCCTGCACCTGGTGTCGGTCAACGAGCACGCACACCTGGAGGGCGGCGAGCCGGGTCTGCTGACCTATCGTTGAACTGATCGCTGAATCGCCCCTGATTCGTGGGGTGGCCCTGCCCCGCCTGCGGGGGAGCCACGGCTCCCGGCGGCGACGCGTGCCAAGATGGCCGCTTCACAAAAGGGGAGCGAGGACATGCGTGCAGGCAAGATCGCAGCCGGGGTGCTGCTGGCGCTGGTGGCCGTCACGGGCGTGGGCCTGGCCCTGAGTTGGGCGCCCGACCGCCCGGTCGACACCCTCACCGCACGCTGGGCCCCACCGCCCTCGCAGTTCGTCTCGCTGCAAGGCATGCAGGTGCACCTGCGCGACGAAGGCCACCGCACCGATCCCACGCCCATCGTGCTGCTGCACGGCACCTCGGCCAGCCTGCACACTTGGGACGGCTGGGCCGATGCGCTCAAAGGCCAGCGTCGCGTCATCCGCATGGACCTGCCCGGCTTCGGTCTGACCGGCCCCATGCCCGATGGCGACTACCGCCTCACCCGCTACGTGAACTTCGTCATCGCCTTGCTTGACCAGTTGGGCGTGCAGCAGGCCGTGCTGGCGGGCAACTCCTTCGGCGGCAACCTGGCCTGGAAGATCGCGGTGGACCATCCCCAGCGCGTCAGCAAGCTGGTCCTGGTCGATGCAGCTGGCTACCCCTTCGATCCGGCCTCCATGCCGATCGGCTTCAAGATCGCGCAGATCCCTGCCCTGCGGCCCATGATGGAGCACACCCTGCCACGCAGCATGATCGAGTCGAGCGTGCGCAACGTGTATGGCGATCCGTCCAAGGTCACATCTGAGCTGGTGGACCGTTACCACGAGCTCACCTTGCGTGCCGGCAACCGCAGCGCATTGGTCGAGCGCTTCCGCCAGAGCCCCAGCGGCGAATTCACCGCGCAGATCAAGCAAGTGCGCCAGCCCACGCTCATTCTCTGGGGCGGTCAGGATCGCCTGATTCCGCCCGATAACGCCCTGCAGTTCCAGCGCGACATCGCTGGCAGCCGCCTGGTGATGTTCAATGCGCTGGGGCATGTTCCCCATGAGGAAGACCCGGCGCAAACCGTGGCGGCCGTGCAGGCCTTCTTGGCAGATTGATTGTCATCCGGCTCATGTGGTGAGCCCCATGAAAAACGGCGCCCCGCAGGGCGCCGTTGTCACATCAGCTCAGGCTGAAACCAGGATCAGCCCTGCGCCTTCTTCTTCTGACGCCAGGCGTGCAGCAGCGGCTCGGTGTAACCCGAAGGCTGTTCCTTGCCCTTGAATACCAGGTCCAGCGCAGCCTGGAAGGCGGCCCCGTTCGGGTTCGCCACCAGCGACTGGTACAGCGCATCACCGGCGTTCTGCTTGTCCACGATGGCAGCCATGCGGGTGAAGGTCTCGCGCACTTGCGCTTCGGTCACCACACCATGGTGCAGCCAGTTGGCCACGTGCTGGCTGGAGATGCGCAGCGTGGCGCGGTCTTCCATCAGGCCGATGTCATGGATGTCGGGCACCTTGGAGCAGCCCACGCCCTGGTCGATCCAGCGCACCACATAACCCAGGATGCCCTGGATGTTGTTGTCCAGCTCTTGCTGCTTCTCGGCTTCCGACCAGTTGGCTTGCTCGACCACGGGGATGGTCAGCAGCTTGTCCATCAGGGCCTGCGGATCTTCCTTCAGTGCGGCGATCTCGGCTTGCACCTGGGCCACGTTCACCTGGTGGTAGTGGGTGGCGTGCAGGGTGGCGCCGGTGGGCGAGGGCACCCAGGCGGTGTTGGCGCCGGCCTTGGGGTGAGCGATCTTCTGCTCCAGCATGCCGGCCATCAGGTCGGGCATGGCCCACATGCCCTTGCCGATCTGAGCCTTGCCGCTCAGGCCGCATTCCAGGCCGATCAGCACGTTGCGACGCTCGTAAGCGGCAATCCAGGCGCTGTTCTTGATGTCGCCCTTGCGCATCATCGGGCCGGCCAGCATGGCGGTGTGCATCTCGTCGCCGGTACGGTCCAGGAAGCCGGTGTTGATGAAGGCCACGCGGCTCTTGGCAGCAGCAATACAGGCCTTCAGGTTGGCCGAGGTGCGGCGCTCTTCGTCCATGATGCCCAGCTTGACGGTGCTGTCAGGCAGGCCCAGCAGCTGCTCGACACGGCCGAACAGCTCGGCGGCGAAGGCGGCTTCGGCCGGGCCGTGCATCTTGGGCTTGACGATGTAGATCGAACCCTTGCGCGAGTTGGTGATGCCGTCACGGCCATGGCGTTGCAGGTCGTGCAGCGAGATGGCGGTCGTCACCACGGCGTCCATGATGCCTTCGGGGATTTCCTTGCCTTCGGCGCCCCACAGGATGGCGGGATTGGTCATCAGGTGACCCACATTGCGCACGAACATCAGCGAGCGGCCATGCAGCTTGACCTCGCCGCCGTTGGCGCCGGTGTAGACGCGGTCGGTGTTCAGCGTGCGGGTGAAGGTCTTGCCGTTCTTCTCGACTGCTTCGGCCAGCGTGCCCAGCTGGATGCCCAGCCAGTTGCTGTAGCCCAGCACCTTGTCTTCGGCGTCCACGGCGGCCACGGAGTCTTCCAGGTCCATGATGGTGGAGACAGCCGATTCCAGGATCACGTCCGACACGCCAGCGGCGTCCGACTGACCGATCGGGGTGCTGCGGTTGATCTGGATGTCCAGGTGCAGGCCGTTGTTGACCAGCAGCACGCTGGTCGGGGCGGCGGCGTCACCCTGGTAGCCGACGAACTGGGCAGGGTTGGCCAGGCCCGTGGTCGAACCATTGGTCAGAGCCACGACCAGCTTGCCGCCTTCCACGCGGTAGCCAGCGGCGTCGGTGTGCGAAGCACCGGCCAGCGGGGTGGCTTGGTCCAGCAGCTTGCGGGCCCAGGCGATCACCTTGGCGCCACGCACCGGGTTGTAGCCCTTGCCCTTTTCGGCGCCACCTTCGTCGCTGATGGCGTCGGTGCCATACAGGGCGTCATACAGGCTGCCCCAGCGGGCGTTGGCCGCGTTCAGCGCATAGCGGGCGTTCAGGATGGGCACCACCAGCTGCGGGCCGGCCATCACAGCCAGCTCATCGTCCACATTGGCTGTGGTGATCTGGGTGTCGGCGGGCACGGGCACCAGGTAGCCGATCTTTTCCAGGTGGGCCTTGTAGGCGCCCATGTCCTTGATCGGGCCGGGGTTGGCAGTGTGCCAGGCGTCCATCTCGGCCTGGATGCGGTCACGCTCGGCCAGCAGGGCGGCGTTCTTGGGGGCCAGGTCCTTGACGATGGCATCGAAGCCGGCCCAGAACTTGGCGCTGTCCACGCCGGTGCCAGGCAGCACCTTGTCTTCAATGAAACGGTAGAGCTCGGTGGCGACCTGAAGGCCGTGGACAGTGGTGCGTGCGGTCATGCAAACCTCGTCAAGATGGGGAAAAGGGTGATGGGACAGCAAGCGGGAGCACCCAGTTCATGGGACACACCCTTTGCAACAGGATCAGTTTATTCGATACTCCACTGACTATTACCGCCCCGAAAAGTGATGTATTCATGACTTGAGTGCATGAATCCGGGGCTGGAGTGCAACGCATGGACCGCTTGAAGCAGATCGAAACCTTCGTGGCCGTGGCCACCAAAGGCAGCCTCACCGCCGCCGCCCAGGGCGAGGGCGTGGCGCCGGCCATCATCGGGCGCCGCATGGACGCCCTGGAGGCCCGCCTGGGGGTCAAGCTCTTGCTGCGCACCACGCGTCGCATCAGTCTGACCCATGAGGGTAGCGCCTTTCTCGAAGACTGTCAGCGCCTGATCACCGACTTCAACAACGCCGAAGCCAGTGTCTCGGCCGGCGGCGTGAAAGCCAGCGGCCACCTGCGCATCACCGCGCCGGCAGGTTTTGGCCGCCGCCACGTGGCCCCGCTGGTGCCCGGCTTCCTCGACCAGCACCCCGACGTCAGCCTCTCGCTCAACCTGTCCGACCGTGTGGTCGACCTCGTCAACGAAGGCTTTGACTGCGCCGTGCGCGTGGGCGATCTGCCCGATTCCAGCCTGGTCAGTGTGCGCCTGGCCGACAACCGCCGCCTGTGCGTGGCCACGCCGGCTTACCTGCAGCGCGCCGGCACCCCGCGTCATCCGTCCGAGTTGATGCGTCACGCCTGCCTCGCCCTCAGCTCCGACGCCAGCCAGACCCGCGGCTGGGCCTTCGTGGTCGATGGCGAAGCCACCTACCTGAGGCCTGGTGCCCGGCTGGACTGCAGCGATGGTCAGGTGCTGCACGCCTGGTGCCTGCAGGGCCTGGGTCTGGCCTGGCGCAGCACCTGGGAGGTCGAGCACGACATCGCCGCCGGTCGCCTGGTCAGCGTGCTCGACGAGTTTGCCGCGCCGCCCAACGGCATCTACGCGGTCTTTGCGCAACGCAAACACCTGCCCTTGCGCCTGCGGTTGTGGATCGACTTCATCAAGCAGGCCTACGCCGACCCGGGGTATTGGCAGCGCGAGCAGGCGCCCGGGGCATGATGGCCCCCGTCGGCCCCACGGTCTGACGCATCGTTCCGCGCCCGAGGCGCATCTCACAGCTTCTTCACCGATGTTGCTCGAATCCCTGCTGGCATACGCCCACTTTGTCGCCATCCTCAGCGTGGTGGTGTTCATCACCAGCGAAGCGGCCCTGTGTCGGGTGGAATGGCTCAACGCCGCCGTGGTGCGCCGCCTCGCCCGTGTGGACCTTATCTACCTGGTGGCCGCCTTGGCCGTGCTGCTCACCGGCGTGGCACGCACCTGGTGGGGCATGAAGGGCGTGGAGTGGTACTGGCAACAACCGCTGCTGCACCTCAAGCTCACGCTGTTCGTGGTGATCGCGGGCCTGTCGATTTCACCCACGCTGGCGTTTCGTCGCTGGGTCAGGCAACTGGACGCCGACGGCACGCTGCCCGACGCCACCGAAGTGCGCCGGGTGCGTCGCCGGGTCATGATCCAGGCGCACATCATGGTGCTGATCCCCCTGGCCGGCAGTCTGCTGGCCCGAGGCTTCTGGATGCGCTGAAGCGGGGCGGCTCAGGCCCCCCGTCCAGGCGGCTTACTGAGCGGCTGCCGGGGCGGCGGCCGCGTCCTTCTCGCACTTCTTGACGAAGCTGTTCTTGGCCGCGCCGGCCAGCTTCTTCTCGGCGGCCTTGTTCAGGCAGACGGCGCTGGCCGAGCCGGCCGCATCCTTTTCGCACTTCTTGAGGAAACTGGTCTTGGCGGCACCCGCCAGCTTCTTTTCGGCCGCCTTGGCGTCGCAAGCGGCATTGCCGGCATGGGCCAGGGTGGACAGCAGGGCCAGGGTCACGGAAGCAATCAGGGTACGCATGTCAGGCTCCTCAATGGGGCAGGGTTAACGAACGAGGCACAGCCCAAAGCGGTGCGGACACCACACGGGCCAATCGTCAGCCTAACGTCACACCGCGACGCGAGGATGACGCGCTTGTCATCACATGATCCGTCGCGGGTGCGCCAGGGCTTCGTGCGCCGCATGCAGGCGCCGCACCAGCACCCGGATGAAGGCCTCGTCAAACAGGTGGCGACAGGCCGGGCTCAACTGCAGCATCACATCCGGCGTGAAGGAAATCGTTGTCGCCGGCTCGGTCACCACCACATCGGTGCTGTGCCGGCGCAGATCGGGGCTGGGTGCCAGATAGGCCATCTCGCCCACCGAGGTGCCGGCCCCCAGCAAGGCCACACGCTTGTTGTCGCGGTACACCTCGACACTGCCTTGCGCCATGATGTGGAAGGTGCGGCCCTCCTCACCCCGGCGGTACAGCGCGTGCCCGAACGGAAAGCGCTGCCACTTCGCCCGGTGCACCACCTCCCACAACTCCACGTCGCCAAACTGCGTGAAAAAGTCCAGCGATCGCAGCAGGTTGAAGCGTTCCGAGTCCAGCACCCCTTGCAGGTGGCCGCGCGGCACCTGATGGTCGGCGATCAGGCCCGACAGCGCCTGGGCAAACGCATCCCAGTTCGGGTAGCGCTCCTTCGGGTCCTTGGCCAGCGCCTTCAGCACCACCTGGTCGACCGCGGCGTTCACCCCCGAGCGCTGCCCCGACAGGGCGACAGGCTCGTGGTTGTAAATCTGGTTCATCAGCACCGCCTGCGACGATGCCTCGAACGGGGGGCGCCCCGCGATCAGGTGATACAACACGGCGCCCAGGCCATAGATGTCGGCGCGGCAGTCGGGCACCTCGCCATCCAGCTGCTCCGGCGCCATGTAGGCCAGCGAGCCCACCTGGTGGATCTGGGTGGACTCGGCCGTCAGGTTCAGCACACTGCCGAAGTCGCTGATCTTGACGTCGGTCACGGCGCCTGCGTCGTTGACCAGGGCCAGGATGTTGGCCGGCTTCACATCCCGGTGGATCAGCCCCTGGCGGTACACATAGCCCAGCGCCATCGCGCACTTGAAGCCGATTTCCACGATCAGCTCCAGCGGCAGCAGCTGGTCCGGACGGCAGAAGGTGCGCAGCGTCGTGCCCGGCACATACTCCATCACCACATAGGGCGACGACGGGTCTGGCACCGCGTCGTAGATGTGCACCACGTTCGGGTGCTGCAGGCGGCCCACCAGGGCGGCCTCGGCCGCAAAGAAGCGCGCGTACACCGGCCCGTCGACCGCATCGCTCAGCGCCGACGAGCGCACACGCTTGATTGCGACATCGCGGTCATGGAAGTCGTCCCGGCAGAGGTAGACCTCGCTGGTGGCGCCTTCGCCCAGCTTCTTGATGATCCGGTACTTGCCGATCAAACCGGTGTTGAGGTCAATGTCCAAGTCGCCCATGCTCACCCACTGCTGCCATGTCTGCATCTTTCCACGTTCGGGGCCACTTCACCAGCCGAAAAGACCCGACAGGAGTGTGCAATTGTTCGCGCATCATCGCATCCCCGCGGGAAGGCGGTCTGCCCCCGTAGAATTCGCCCATGATCCAAGCCAAGCGTGCCCTTCTTTCTGCCCTGGGTGAAGCCCTGCGCCAGGTGGCGCCCGACGCCTCTGCGTCCTTCACACCGGTTTTCGAGGCCCCCAAGCAGGCCGCCCACGGCGACCTGGCCGTGACCGCGGCCATGCAGCTGGCCAAGCCCCTCAAAAAGAATCCCCGCGAGCTGGCCACCGCCCTGGTCGCGGCGCTGGAAGCTCAGCCGGCTGTCCAGCAGTGGGTGAAGCTCCCCATCGAGATCGCTGGCCCCGGTTTCATCAACCTGCGCCTCAAGCCCGAAGCCAAGCAGGCCGTCGTCACCGATGTGCTCACCGAAGGCGACAAGTTCGGCTGGCAGCCCGCCAACGGCCGCAAGGTGCTCGTCGAGTTCGTCTCGGCCAACCCTACCGGTCCGCTGCACGTCGGCCACGGCCGCCAGGGCGCGCTGGGCGATGCCCTGTGCAACCTGTTCGAGACCCAAGGCCAGTCGGTCACCCGCGAGTTCTATTACAACGACGCCGGCGTGCAGATCAGCACCCTGGCCTGGTCCACCCACGCGCGCATCAAAGGCCTCAAGCCCGGTGACGAGCACTGGCCCGAGTCGGCCTACAACGGTGACTACATCGCCGACATCGCCGCCGACTTCCTCGCCAAGAAGACCGTCAAGGCCGACGACCGCGAGTTCACCGCCTCGGGCGACCCGGAAGACATCGACGGCATCCGCCAGTTCGCCGTGGCCTACCTGCGCCACGAGCAGGACCTGGACCTCCAGGCCTTCGACGTCCGCTTCGACAACTACTACCTCGAATCCAGCCTCTACACCTCGGGCCGCGTCGAGCAGACCGTGCAGAAGCTGGTCGATGCCGGCAAGACCTTCGAGCAAGACGGCGCCCTGTGGCTGCGCTCCACCGACTACGGTGACGACAAGGACCGCGTGATGCGCAAGTCCGAAGGCGGCTACACCTACTTCGTGCCCGATGTGGCCTATCACATCGCCAAGTGGGAGCGCGGCTTCGAGCAGTGCGTCAACATCCAGGGCTCCGATCACCACGGCACCATCGCCCGCGTGCGCGCCGGCCTGCAAGCGGCTGGCGTCGGCATCCCGCAAGGCTGGCCCGACTACGTGCTGCACAAGATGGTCACCGTGATGAAGAACGGCGAGGAGGTCAAGATCTCCAAGCGCGCCGGCTCCTACGTCACCTTGCGCGACCTGATCGAGTGGACCAGCAAGGACGCGGTGCGCTTCTTCCTGATCAGCCGCAAGGCCGACACCGAATTCACCTTCGACGTCGACCTGGCCCTCAAGCAGAACGACGAGAATCCGGTGTTCTACGTCCAGTACGCCCACGCCCGCATCCAGTCGGTGCGCGCGCAGTACGCCGACAAGGGTGGCGACCTGGGCGCCCTGGGCGGCGCCAATCTGGCCCTGCTCACCGCCGACACCGAGCTGGCGCTGATGACCCGTCTGGCCGAGTTCCCCGGCATGCTCACGGCCGCGGCCCAGGGTCTGGCCCCGCACGACGTCGCCTTCTACCTGCGCGACCTGGCCAGCGCCTTCCACAGCTACTACGCGGCGGAACGTTTCCTGGTTGATGAGGTCAAACTCAGCCGTGCCCGCGTGGCCCTGCTGAGCGCGACCGCGCAGGTGCTGCGCAACGGCCTGTCCCTGCTGGGCGTGAGCGCGCCCGACAAGATGTAAAACACCCCGGTGACCCAGAGAGGATCCCAGTCCATGACCACTCCACGTGCCGCGCAGCGCGGCGGTTTTTTCCTCGGCATGATCGTCGGCCTGTTGATCGGGCTGGCGCTGGCGCTGGGGGTGGCCGTCTACATCACCAAGGTGCCGCTGCCCTTCATCGACAAGGTGCCACAACGCACCCCCGAGCAGGACGCCGCCGAGATGGAGCACAACAAGAGCTGGGACCCGAACAGCCCGTTGTACGGCAAGAACCCGGCCGTGCCCAAGGCGGTCCCGGTTGCCTCGGCTCCCGCGTCAACGTCTGCGTCCGAGCCCACCGAGGTGCCGGTCGTGTCCGCCGAGCCGGCCTCGGCGCCCGCGTCCTCGGCCTCCAAGCCGGCCCCCGCCGCCAAGCCTGCCAGCGCCCCGGCGGCCAGCGCACGCAACCCGGCCGCCATCCTGTCCGGCGCCGCCCCCGTGTCCACCGCGCCGGCCGCTGAGGCGTTGAGCTATCAGGTGCAGGCCGGAGCCTACGCCAGCCAGGCCGAAGCCGAACAGCAACGCGCCAAGCTGGCCATCATGGGGCTAGAGGCCCGCATCCAGGAAGGGCAGGTCAGTGGCCGCACCATGTACCGGGTGCGCCTGGGGCCGTACGCGCAAATGGATGCAGCCGAAGAGGTTCGCACCAAGCTGCATGGCGCCGGGGTGGAGTCCGCCCTGGTGCGCATCCGCAAGTAAGCTGGGGTCGACGACCCCGTCGAAGGTCTGGGCGTTCGCGCCCAACAGAAAGGACGCTAGATGAATCGCCGCGAGTTTTCGATCCACACCCTGGGCGCCCTGGGTTTGAGCGCCGGCCTGCCCGGCTTGGCCTTGGCCCAAGGCGGTCCGGTGGAAGGCACGCACTACGTGCGCCTGCCGCAGGCGGCGCCGGTGTCGGCCCCCGCAGGCAAGGTCGAGGTCGTCGAGTTCTTCTGGTACGGCTGCAACCACTGCTACAACTTCGAGCCGTCTCTCGCAGCCTGGGCCGAGAAGCTGCCGGCCGATGTCGTGTTCCGACGCGTGCCGGTGGCCTTCCGCGAAAACCCCTTCGGCAACCACCAGCGCCTGTTCTACGCGATGGAGGCCATGGGTTTGGTCTCCACGTTGCACCCCAAGGTCTTCCGTGCCATCCACGCCGAAGGCCAGGCGCTGGACAAGCCTGAAGCCATCTCTGCCTTCGTGGCCCGTCATGGGGTGGACCCGGTCAAGTTCATGGCCATGTTCAACTCGTTTGCTGTGCAGACCAAGTGCAAGCAGGCGCGTAGCCTGGCCGATGCCTACAAGATCGACGGTGTGCCCACCGTGGGCGTGGCCGGCCGCTACTTCACCTCGGTGTCGCTCAACGGCAACCATGAGCGCACCCTGGCGACCACCAACTTCCTGATCAACCTGTCCCGCAAGGGTCGTTGAGGCAGGACACAGGCGCGCAGGCGCGGGGAAATCGCGCTTCAGACGTGATTTCCCCCTGGTTCGTGGCTAAAATCATTGCAAATTCCATGCCGATGATGACGAACCCACTTTTCCCCTCCCTGACGTGCCGTTTCGCTCGCACTGCCAGTGCGCTGGTGCTGGCTTGTGGCGCCCTGTGGTGCGCCCCGGCCGTGGCGGAAAAGGCCGACCGTTTTCAGCCGCTCAACTTCGCCGCCGATGCGGCCCGGGTGGAAGACAACCAGCGCCTCAACATCCTCAGCGGCAACGTCGAAATCACCAAGGGCACCATGGTGGTTCGCGCCGACCGTGTCGAAGTGCGTCAGAACCCCGACGGCACCCAGACGGCCACCGCCATCGGTGGTCCCGGTGGGCGCGCCTTCTTCCGTCAAAAGCGTGACGGGGTGGACGAGTCCATCGAGGGCGAAGCCGAGCGCATCGTTTACGACGGCCGCACCGAGATCGTCCGCTTCACCTCGCGCGCCATCATGCGCCGCCTGCAGGGCAACACGGTCAACGACCAGGTCAGCGGCCCGGTCATCATCTACGACAACAAAACCTCGGTCTTCCAGGTGCAGGGCGCCAGCAGCAGTGGGCCCACCGGCCGCGTTCGCGGCGTGATCACCCCCCGCACCACGCCCGAGACCCCCAGCACCGAGGGCGCCCGTTGATGAGCGCACCGCAGCCCACGTCCTCGCGCAGCGAACTGCGCGCCGAGCGCCTCAAGAAGCGCTACGGTGCCCGCACCGTGGTGCACGACGTGCACGTGGCCGTGGCCGCCGGTGAGGTCGTCGGCCTGCTCGGTCCCAACGGCGCCGGCAAGACCACCAGCTTCTACATGATCGTGGGCCTCGTGCCCGCCGATGCCGGCGAGATCACCATCGACGGCCAGCGTGTCGAGCGTCTGCCCATCCACCAGCGCGCCCGCCTGGGCCTGAGCTACCTGCCGCAGGAAGCGTCCATCTTCCGCCAGCTCAACGTCGAGGACAACATCCGCGCCGTGCTCGAGCTGCAGGTCGACGAGCGCGGCAAACGCCTGAGCAAGGATGTCATCCAGGAGCGCCTGGACGGCCTGCTGCACGAGCTCAGCATCGAAAAACTCCGCACCAACCCGGCCCTTTCGCTCTCGGGCGGTGAGCGCCGCCGCGTCGAAATCGCCCGTGCCCTGGCCACCCAGCCGCGCTTCATCCTGCTCGACGAGCCCTTTGCCGGCGTCGACCCGATTGCCGTCATCGAGATCCAGCGCATCATCAGTTTCCTCAAGGCCCGCGGCATCGGTGTGCTCATCACCGACCACAACGTTCGTGAAACGCTGGGCATCTGTGACCGCGCCTACATCATCAGCGAAGGCAGCGTCCTTGCTGAAGGCAGTCCGGCCGACATCATCCACAACGCCGAAGTCCGAAAGGTCTACCTTGGCGAGCACTTCCGCATGTAAGTGACCGTCGCCTTATGAAGCCCTCCCTGCAGTTTCGGCTCTCGCAGCACCTGGCGCTGACCCCGCAGTTGCAGCAGTCCATCCGACTCCTGCAACTGTCCACCCTCGAACTGCACCAGGAAATCGAGCAGATGCTCGAACAGAACCCGTTCCTGGAGCCCGAGGACGACTTCGCCCCGCTGGAAACCGCCGCCTCGCTGGAGTTCGAGCGCCAGCGCAACGAGCACAATAGCAGCGAAGATGCCGGCGCCGAGCGCGACAACTCGTCCGTCGAGGCCGACAACAGCGGCATCGACACCGCCGAGATGGGCACGACCGAGCGCGAGGACTGGGAGAACGGCACCGAGCGCGACGACTTCGACGGCATCAGCGAAAGCCCTGCGCGCCAGAACCAAGGCGACGACGACGTCGACCCGCTCGAGCGCAACAGCCTGTCCATCACCTTGCAGGAGCACCTGCGCCAGCAACTGCTGGGCACCCGCCTGAGCGACGAAGACATGGCCGCGGTGGAGATGCTCATCGAGTCCCTCAACGAGGACGGCTACCTCGCCGACACGCTCGAAGACATCGCCGCCAGCCTCCTGCCGGACGAGCCGGACGAAGACACCCTCGACGAGCTGCTCTCGCGCCTGCGCTGTGCGCTGGGCTGGCTGCAAAACCTCGAGCCCGTGGGCGTGGGCGCACGCAACCTGTCCGAGTGCCTGCTGCTGCAACTGCGCGGGCGGCCTGCCGAGCCGGCGCGCGACGTCGCGATGGCGATCTGCCGCGAGCACCTCGAACTGCTGGCCCGCCGTGACTTCAAGAAGCTCATGGCCGCCACCGGCGCCGATGAGGCCCTGCTCAAGGACGCCCAGGGCCTCATCGTCTCGCTCGAGCCCAAGCCGGGTCGCGCCTTCACCCGCGCCGAGGCCAACATCATCATCCCGGACGTCATCGTCCAGAAGTCCGGGCGCGGCTGGAAGGTCGTCCTCAACCCGGACGTCATGCCCAAGCTGCGCATCAACGACTACTACGCCCAGGCCTTGCGCTCCAGCCGCGGCCCGCGCGGGGGCACGGCCAGCGAGGGGCATGCCAACCTCAACGCCCGCCTGCAAGAGGCCCGCTGGTTCGTCAAGAACATCATGCAGCGCTTCGACACCATCTTGCGCGTGTCCCGGGCCATCGTCGACCGGCAGAAGAACTTCTTCACCCATGGCGAAATCGCCATGAAGCCTTTGGTGCTGCGCGAGATCGCCGACGAACTCGGCCTGCACGAGTCCACCATCTCGCGCGTGACCACGGCCAAGTACATGAACACGCCGTTCGGCACGTTCGAGCTCAAGTACTTCTTCGGCTCTTCGCTCAACACCGAAGCCGGCGGCAATGCCTCCAGCACCGCCGTGCGTGCGCTCATCAAGCAGCTCGTCGCGGCCGAAGACCCCAAGAAGCCCTTGTCAGACAGCGCCTTGTCCAGCATGCTGGAAGAGCAGGGCATCCAGGTCGCGCGCCGCACCGTGGCCAAATACCGCGAAGCCCTCAAGATCGCGCCCGCCAACCTGCGCAAGGCCCTCTGAGCGCGGAGGAACCACGGGGGCACAGGATGTGCGCCCCATCCCTGCGATCATTTGATGCGCCTCCATGGCTGTTGATCCATTGACCATGCTCCACCGCCTCCAAGACCTGATCGCCCTCCTACCTTGGCAGGATTGGGCCGCCTTGGCCCTGTTCGTGTTCGGCTGGTTCGGCTACGCCCAGTTCGCGGGCCGCCGTGCCCGCGTCGAAAGCACCCTGCTGTCCAGCACCAACCACTACCGCCGCCTGTGGATGATCCAGGTGACCCACCGCGACCAGCGCGTGGTCGACGCCGCCATTGCCCAGAACCTCGCCAGCAGCCCTGGCTTCTGGGCCTCCACCACCATCCTGGTACTCGGCGGCTTGCTCGCCGTGCTCGGCACCACCGAAAAGGCCAGTGAGTTCGTCAGCGACCTGCCTTTTGCCGTGCGCACCTCCATGCAGGTCCTCGACATCAAGCTCATCGTCCTGCTGGCCGTCTTCATCTACGCCTTCTTCCGCTTCACCTGGTCCATGCGCGTCTATTCCTTCGGCGCGATCCTGGTCGGTGCGGCGCCCAATGTGGATGTGTTCAACCAAGGCGAGGCCGACCGTCAGGAGTTTGGCGACCGTGCCGGCAAGCTCATGGGCATGGCCGCCGAAAGTTTTGCCGACGGTCTGCGGGCTTACTACATGTCCTTCGCGGTCATTGCCTGGCTGGTCTCTCCGGTTGCCTTTGCCCTCGGCACCCTGGCGGTCCTCTGGATCCTGTATCGGCGAGAATTCCGCTCCGACGTGCTGGCCATCCTGCGCCCCTGACCACGTCTTTCTTTTTGCACTGCGACCCCATCATGCCCATCAAACCCCCCCGCCGCCCCGTCGTCTCCTCGGCCACCGGACGCCCTTCGGGGGAGACGCGCGACCGCGCCCCCTCGTCCGACCGTGCTCCGCACGGGCGTGACCCCTACGGGCATGACCCACGCGGGCGTGAGCCGCAAGGACGCGACCCTCGAGCACACGCTGCGTCCCGAGCCGACCCCGGCCCAGGTGGCCGTGCCCCAACCCGCTCGGCGTCCGACGACTGGCGCAGCCGTGACGAACGCCGCCCAGCCTCTGCCGCCAGCGATGCGGCACGCAACCCGTCCCGTCAGGCTACCTACACCTCACGTGCCAGCGATGATCGCCGTCCCAGCGCCGCGCCCGGTGGTGCAGGTCGCAGTGGCGCCCCGCGCCCCGCGCCATCCCGCTCTGGCCCTCGACCCGAGTCGCGCGACTTCGGCCAACGCCCCGTGCTCGCCGCCGATCGCCCAGCTGCGCTTTATCTGTCCTGCCCCTCCGGCGTCGAATCCCTGCTGGCCACCGAGGCGCGCCGGATCCTGGGCGACGCCGCGCAGATCCACGAATCCCGTGGTGGCATCGAAGTGCTCGCCCCCGCGGCCGCGGCGCCCGCCGAGCGCCAGCACGCCTTGCGTGACTACGCCATGCGCCTCAACCTCGAGAGCCGCCTGGCCCAGCGCGTCCTGTGGCGTGTCGCCACCCGTGTCTACCGCCACGAAGACGACATCTACGTCCTCGCCCGCAGCGTCAACTGGTCCGACTGGATCACGCCGCAGCACACCCTGCGCGTCGACGCCGTCTCCCGCCGCAGCCACCTGCAAAGCCTCAACTTCGCCGGCTTGCGCGTCAAAGACGCCGTCTGCGACGATCTGCGCGAACGCACCGGCGAACGCCCCAGCGTCGACACCCGTTTCCCCGACCTCGGCCTGGTCCTCTACCTCGACGACCTCGACGCCATCCTCTACGTCGACACCTCCGGCGAGGCTCTGTTCAAGCGCGGCTGGCGTGAAGACACCGGCGAGGCCCCACTGAAGGAGACCCTGGCCGCCGCCATGCTTGCCGCCGCCGACTGGCAAGGCCGCCCCGAAGACGGCGCCTTGCTCGACCCCTGCTGTGGCGCCGGCACCATCCCCATCGAGGCCGCCCAGATCGCCTGCGGCATCGCCCCGGGACTGCAACGCCGCTTCGCCTTCGAGCGCCTCTTGCCTTTCCGCGCCCACCTGGCCGACTGGCAGCGCCTCAAGCAAGCCGCCCGCGACCGTCAGCACCCGCCCCGCGTTCCCATCTACGCCGGCGACGTCGCCTTCCGCATGACCGACTTCGCCACCCGCAACGCCGACCGCGCCGGCGTGCGCCAGTACATCGAGTTCAAAACCGCCGACGCCCTGCAGCGTCCCGTGCCCTGCGAACGCGGCGTGCTCATGTTCAACCCGCCCTACGGCGAGCGCATCGACACCAAAGGCTCCGTGCGCAACGCCTACCGCGCCCGCTCCGAAGCCGACGACCACATGGGTGAAGACGCGCCCACGTCCCGTGCCGGACGTGAGCAATTCCAGGACGACGAAGCGGCCACCTTCTTCCAGCGCCTGTCGTCCCACTGGAAAAAGCAATACCCCGGCTGGACCGCCTGGATCCTCAGCCCGGACATGAAACTGCCCAGCGCCATGCGCCTCAAAGAGAGCCGCCGTGTCGTCATGTTCAACGGCCCCATCGAGTGCCGCCTGTTCCGCTTCGACCTCGTCGCTGGCAGCAACAAGCCTCGCGCAAGCACTTCGACGGACGCGGCGTCACCGCCCTCGCAGGCCGACTGACTCGCTCAGCCGTCCCTTGACGCACTGGGCATCAAGCGGTCGGTCACCGGTACACCCGGGCCCTGTTGTGTCTGTGTAGGCGCACTCCGGAGGCCTCTTGGCCATGTGGTGCGCTCGGGCAGGGTGCTTCGGGCGTCTGCAAGCCGGTGCGTTCAGCCTTCGAACTGCGCCCCCAGCACACTGAGCATGGCCAGGGGCGCCGTGTCAGCGCGCAGCACCCGCTTGCCCAGACTCACAGCCGACCAGCCGAGTGACAAAGCCAGCGACTCTTCCTCTGCGCTCAGCCCGCCCTCCGGCCCACTCAGAAAACACCAATCGCGCGGCACGTTGGCCGCGCCCTGCGGCGCAGTTGATGCCAGCCATTGCCGCACTGACACGGCGTCTCGCAGACTCAACACCCCACGCATCACCGGCTCCGACGCGGTTCGCGCCTCAGCGGATTGCAGCCAACTGCTCACGCTCCGCACGGGATGCACCTGAGGCACCACCGCCCGGCCACTTTGCTCACACGCCGACACGGCCACCGCCTGCCAGTGCGCCACCTTCTTCGCCGCCCGCTCGCCATCCAGCCGCAACACCGATCGCGCGCACACTAGCGGCTGAATGGCGTAGACCCCCAACTCCGCCGCCTTCTCGACCAGCGCATCCATCCGGTCATTTGCCGGCATGCCTATCGCCAGCGTCACCCGCACCGGCAACTCCCGCGGCTCGTGCACAGGTTCGCCCAAGGTCACCGTCACCGACTTGCGTCCCATCTCCATCACGGTGGCCAGGCACTCCTGCCCCAGTCCATCAAACAGCCGCAGCGCATCACCCGGCTGCATGCGCAGCACCTGTACATGACGGGCCGCCCCATCGGGCAGCGACACCTCCGCTCCGGGGCTCATGGACAAAGACTCAATATGAAAACGCGGCAGCACACACACCTCATCAGTCAGATCGCCCAAGCCAGCCCGGGCCAGCCTTGATTGTCCCGCACCCGTACACGCCTTCCACAGAGCCACACTTACTGACTCGCCGCCTGCACGCGCCTTGCGGCCCGCCCCCTGACACAGCCTCCGGCCGCAGTCAGCGCCCCCTCAACGCATCTTTTTCAACTTTTTTGCAAAAGCACTTGCGCACTCATCCAAAACAGTGCCATAATTGCATTCTTCGCTGATCGCAACAACAAAACGCGATCGACACAGCGAACTGATCTTTAAAAATTAGCAGCCGATAAGCGTGGGTGTTTGGATGAAAGAGGCCAAATGCTCACGGTAAGAGAAGTGCGTTAAATCACTTCAATTCCGTTAAGAGCGAGTTTACAGAGATTAAACTGAAGA
>NZ_JAVEYN010000036.1:0-23747 GCF_034003525.1 Aquabacterium sp. | reverse complement strand
AAGGTGGATGGGGTGCCGGTGTTTGACAGCTATTACGGCACGTCCAACGGCAAGTACGCCCTTCGTGTGAACCAATTGTTGACGTCTGGCCACAAGGGCTGGATTGGAGATCAAAATGTCTGACCCCGCAGAGTTCTCGTCCCCTGGCGCCGATGCCGAGCAGGACGCGATGGCCGCCGAATGGGAGGCCGCGCTGGCTCAGCAGGCCACTTCGTCTTCGGCAGGGATGGCCTCGGACCCGTTCAGCGCCGCTGCCAGCGAAGTGAGCGACCCGGTGCATCAGGCCACGCCAGCGGCGTTCGCCAATTTTGGTGCGTCGGCTCCGGCGATGCCGGCGGGCAACGACATCAACATGATCCTCGACATTCCCGTGCAGCTGACGGTGGAGTTGGGGCGCACGCGCATCCCCATCAAGAACATCCTGCAGTTGGCGCAGGGTTCGGTGGTGGAGTTGGACGCGCTGGCCGGTGAGCCGATGGACGTGCTGGTCAACGGCTTCCTGATCGCTCAGGGCGAAGTGGTGGTGGTCAACGACAAGTTCGGTATCCGCTTGACCGACATCGTCACGCCCTCGGAGCGCATGCGTCGCCTGAGCCGCGGCAACTGAACGCGGATCACGGACACGCAAGATGGACATGGCATCGACGGGTTTGTTGATTGTTTGGTTTGTGGTGATCGTGGCGTTGATCCCGGTCAGCCTCTGGCTGCTCAAGCGTTCGGGCCTGGCCCAGGGCGCGCTGGGCGGCGGCGTGGCACCGGTGCGCACGGTTGGCAATGTGAATCTGGGCCCCGGGCAGCGCATCGTTACTGTGGAGGTTGGCGAGGGCGAGTCCCGCACCTGGCTGGTGTTGGGGGTGACCTCGCAGCAGATCAACACCTTGCACAGCATGGCGCCCATGAGCGCGCCGGTGGCGCCGGGCGAGGCGGCGGGGCTGCCGCCCCAGTTCGCGTCGCTGTTGCGCAGCAAGCTCGCCAAGCGTCAGGAGCCTCAATGATGAAGGCGCGCACGATGACGTGGGCAAAGAGCGTCCAATGCGCCAAGTGGGGCGTGGCCCTGGGCTTGGCAGGGCTGGGGACTGTGGTGATGGCCCAGACGGCCACCGCGCCGACCGCTGCCGGGCTGCCGCTGATGGTGGGCCAGGGGGGCGGTAACAGCTACTCGGTGCCCATCCAGACGCTGTTGTTTTTCACGGCGCTGAGCTTCTTGCCGGCTTTGCTGTTGATGATGACGGGCTTCACCCGCATTGTGATCGTGCTGAGCCTGATGCGCCAGGCCTTGGGCACGGCCTCGTCGCCGCCCAACCAGGTCATCATCGGTCTGTCGCTGTTCCTGACGATGTTCGTGATGGGGCCGACGTTGGACAAGGTCTACAAGGAGGCCTACGAGCCTTTCGCGGCCAACCAGATCTCGTTCAACGAGGCCCTGGAGCGCGGCCAGGGGCCGATGCGCTCCTTCATGCTCAAGCAGACGCGCCAGTCCGACCTGGGGCTGTTCACGCGTCTGGCCAAGCTGGAAGGTCAGGTCACGCCCGAGACCGTGCCCTTGCGCGTGCTGGTGCCGGCGTTTGTGACCAGTGAGCTGAAGTCGGCCTTCCAGATCGGGTTTCTGATCTTCATTCCCTTCCTGGTGATCGACATGATCGTGGCCAGTGTGCTGATGAGCCTGGGGATGATGATGCTCTCGCCGGTGATGGTGGCCTTGCCGTTCAAGCTGATGCTGTTCGTGCTGGCCGATGGCTGGAACCTGTTGCTGGGTTCGCTGGCCGCGAGCTTCGTGCAGTAGGGAGGCACGCATGGATTCCCAACAGGTACTGACCATTGCCGGCGGCGGCTTGCTGACGCTGCTGATGGTGTGCGGTCCGATCGTGCTGGTGGTGCTGGCGGTGGGCCTGGTGGTGTCCATCTTCCAGGCGGCCACCCAGATTCACGAAGCGACGCTGTCGTTCGTGCCCAAGCTGCTGGCGGCGTTCGCCACGCTGGGGCTGGCCGGTCCGTGGATGTTGTCGACGATGGTGGACTACATCCGCGAAGTGCTGATGTCGATCCCGAACGTGGTGGGCTGAGTGGTCAGCTTCACGGAAGCGCAGGTACTGGCCTGGATCACGCCCTGGCTGTGGGCGTTTTTCCGGGTCGCCGGCATTTTCACGACGGCCCCGGTGCTGTCGCAAAAGAGCATTCCGCGCCGGGTGCGCCTGTCGCTGGCCATCTTGATCGTGATCTGTGCGCAGCCCAGCCTGCCGCCCATGCCGGACATCGCCATCAACTCGCCTCAGGCGGTGATGGTGATCGTGCAGCAGGTGCTGATTGGCCTGACGATGGGCTTTGCCGCACGGGTGGTGTTCGCCGCCATCGAGTTCGCCGGTGAGATCATTGGTCTGCAGATGGGCTTGAGTTTTGCCAGCTTCTTCGACCCGATGATGGGCGGGCAGGCCAATGGGGCCAGCCGCTTCCTGGGCACCACGGCGCTGTGGCTGTTTGTGGTGATGAACGGGCATTTGCTGCTCACCGGGGCGGTGCTGCAGAGCTTCCACGCGTTTCCGGTGTCGCCCGAGCCGCTGGCTTTCCTGAACCAGGTCAAGCCGCAGGTGTGGGGCGCCGAGATCTTCAAGCTTGGCCTGTGGGTGGCGCTGCCGGTGGTGTCCATGCTGCTGCTGGTCAACATGGTGTTGGGCCTGATTGCCCGGGTGGCGCCGCAGATGAACGTGTTCACCATCGGTTTCCCGATCACCCTGACGGTGGGCTTCACGGGCTTGTGGCTGACGCTGCCCATGATGGAGGTGCCGCTGACGATGGCGCTGGAGCGCATGATGGCCTACTTCCAGTGAGGCCCAAAGTTGGCGCGGTTGTGGGTGCGGTTCGTTCGTAGAATTGCACCATGTCTTCGAAGCCTGCCGCCAAATCTTCCAGTCAGCCCAACGCCGAATACGGCGAGGGCTCCATCCGTGTTCTCAAGGGCCTGGAGCCCGTCAAGCAGCGTCCGGGCATGTACACCCGGACCGATAACCCCCTGCACATCATCCAGGAGGTGATCGACAACGCAGCCGACGAGGCGCTGGCGGGGTTTGGCAAACGCATTGCCGTGACGCAGCACACCGATGGCTCGATCAGCGTGGAAGACGATGGCCGGGGCATTCCCTTTGGCCTGCACCCCGAAGAGGGCGTCAGCGTGGTCGAGATCGTTTTCACGCGCCTGCACGCGGGCGGCAAGTTCGACAAGGGCTCCGGCGGGGCGTACAGCTTCTCGGGTGGCTTGCACGGCGTGGGCGTGAGCGTGACGAATGCGCTGTCCACCCGCTTGCAGGTGACGGTGTGCCGTGACAAGCAGGTGGCGACGCTGGCTTTCAGTGGTGGCGACGTGATCGAGCCGGTGACGGTGCGGCCTGCCGCGTCGGGGGATCGCAAGAACGGTACGACGGTGCGCGCCTGGCCCGACGCGAAGTATTTTGAAAGCGCCGAGTTGCCCAAGGGCGAGCTGGTGCACATGCTGCGCAGCAAGGCGGTGCTGATGCCGGGGGTGACGATCACCCTGACGAACGAGAAAACCGGTGAGGTGCAGACCTGGCTGTACAAGGGCGGCTTGCGGGACTACCTGACGCAGACCCTGTCGGCCGATCCGCTGATTCCGCTTTTCGAGGGCGAGCAGTACGCCAGTGGCAGCGAGACCGAGAACTTTGCCGAAGGCGAAGGCGCGGCCTGGTGTGTGGCCTTCACCGAAGAAGGCTCGCCGATGCGCGAGAGCTATGTCAACCTGATCCCCACGGTGGCGGGCGGTACGCACGAGTCCGGCTTGAAGGATGGGCTGTTCCAGGCGGTCAAGAGCTTCATCGAGATGCATTCGCTGATGCCCAAGGGTGTGAAGCTGATGCCCGATGACGTGTTTTCCCGCGCCAGCTTCGTGTTGAGCGCCAAGGTGCTGGACCCGCAGTTTCAAGGGCAGACCAAGGAGCGCTTGAACAGCCGCGATGCCTTGCGCCTGGTGAGCACCTATGTCAAACCCAGCCTGGAGCTGTGGCTGAGCCAGCATGTGGAGTACGGCAAGAAGCTGGCCGAGCTGGTGATCAAGCAGGCGCAGGCGCGCCAGCGTGCGGGCCAGAAGGTCGAGAAGAAGAAGGGTTCGGGCGTGGCGGTGCTGCCGGGCAAGCTGACCGACTGCGAGAGCCGTGACATCAGCCTGAACGAAGTCTTCCTGGTGGAAGGGGACTCGGCCGGGGGCAGCGCCAAGATGGGGCGCGACAAGGAAACGCAGGCGGTGCTGCCGCTGCGCGGCAAGGTGCTCAATGCCTGGGAGGTGGAGCGCGACCTGCTGTTCAAGAACAACGAAATCCACGACATCTCGGTGGCGATCGGGGTGGACCCGCACGGGCCGAACGATGAGCCTGACCTGAGCGGGCTGCGCTACGGCAAGGTCTGCATCCTGTCGGACGCGGACGTGGACGGCTCGCACATCCAGGTGCTGTTGCTGACGCTGTTCTTCCGTCACTTCCCGAAATTGATCGAGACGGGGCACATCTACATCGCCCGCCCGCCGCTGTACCGGGTCGATGCGCCAGCGCGAGGCAAGAAGCCCGCGGCCAAGCTGTATGCGCTGGACGAGGGCGAGCTGACGGCCATCTTGGACAAGCTGCGCAAGGAAGGTTGCCGCGAGGGCAGCTGGACGATCAGCCGCTTCAAGGGCCTGGGCGAGATGAATGCCGAGCAGCTGTGGGACACCACGCTGAACCCGGAGACGCGCCGTCTGCTGCCGGTGGCCTATGGCGAGCCGGGTTTCGACGCCACGGCCGATTCGTTCACCAAGCTGATGGGCAAGGGCGAAGCGGCCTCACGCCGTGAGCTGATGGAGTTGCACGGCAACGAGGTGGAAATCGACGTTTGACGTCGTTGGGCCTTCTCAGAGCATACGTGTGTCCAGCGTCAGCCACTGGTGAGCGAGCCGCTGAGCCCAGTCGGGCTGGGTGGTGTCGGCTTGCAGGGTGTGAGGTGACTCTTCCGGGTTCAGCGCGGTGTCGCGTTGTAGCTGTTGGGCCAGCACGGCCACATTGGCATCGGATGCATCTTGGGCGGCCTGCTGCCGGGCCGTGACGCGCGCTTCCAGCGTGGCGTGGGGCGCCTCGCAATGCAGGATGGCGAAGGGCGCGCAATGGCTGGAGGCCAGGTGCCGGAAGCGCTCGCGCTCTTCCCCATCCAGGAACGTAGCGTCAACGATGGTGTGCCAGCCTGCTTGCAGGCTCAACTGGGCAAGATCGCACAGGTGGGTGTACGTGGCCTGGGTGCGCTCGGCGCTGTAGAGCTGGGGCGACGAGCCAAACAGCCTTTTGCGCTCCACGTCCGAGCGCAGTCGAACGGCGCCGGCGTGTGCCAGCAGTCCTTGGGTGAGATACGTTTTGCCGGAACCTGACACCCCGTGGGTGATGAGCAGCCTGGGTGAGGTGGGCGCGATGAGGCTGTGAGCCAGCGCCAGATAGTCCGGGCCGACTGGCGCCTGCCCCTTGCCCGCCTTGATGCGTGCGACGAGGGCGCGCACCAAGGCCCGGTAGACGAGGTAGTGGCGCAGCACGGGCAGGCCTGCATGGTCGCCGCTGGCGTCGAGGTAGGCATTGAGGAAGCGGAAGGCAAGATCCGCGCACTGGTGCGCCATCAGGTCCATGACCAGGAAGGCGACGTCGCTGAGCGGATCGCCCCAGCGCAGGCCGGGGTCGAACTCGATGCAGTCAAACGCGGTGAGGGTTCCGTCAAGCAGGACCACGTTGGCGAGATGCAGGTCGCCATGGCCTTCGACGATGCGGCCCTGCGCCTGGCGCTGGGCCCACAGGGGGCGCAGCTGGGGAGCGTTGTCGTCCAGCCACCGGGTGAAAGGTGCGCTGAGGACCTCATCACCGATGTCGGCCAAGTTGCGCAGCACATCGCGGGTGGTTTGCTCGACCAACTGGGGGCTGCCGTAGGGGGTGCTGGCAGAGGCGACGTCAGCTTCGCGATGGAAGGCGGCGAGGCGCTGGGCGAAATCGTTGAGCTGCTCGGGCAGTGGCGAGCGAGAGGGCGCTGGTGAGATGGTTGAGGGCGATGTGGCGGGCTGCACCTCGACCGGTTCCCGATGGGACGTGACGAGCACGCTGAGCAAGGCGCCGTCGGGAAACTGGCGCATGTGGACCGCATAGTCGATCACCGGGCCGCTGCCACCCAGCACAGGGGCACCGGGTGTGCCGGTGATGGGGGTGACTTCCAGGTAGAGCGACGGGGCCAGGCGGCGGTTGAGCCGCAACTCCTCGTCGCACAGCTGTTGGCGAAGGGGCAGCGTGCTGGCGTCGAGAAAGGGCAGGTGCAGCGGCTTCTTGATTTTCCAGGCTTCGTGGCCGTCGAGCAGCACCCAGGAGATGTGGGTTTCGATGAGGCGGGCCTGCCGTTGCTGACACAAGCGGTCGATCAGGGTGGTGTCGGGCGGAGCGGCAGAGGATGGGGTCATAGGGCGTTCAGTCGAGCGCGCAGGTCACAGGCCTGAGCCTGGATGGCATCAATGGTGTCGGCGTCCATCTTGTTCAGATTTTTATAGACCATGCCGATGCGCGGGTTGCGTTGCAGTTTGTCAGCATGGCGTAGATGGAAGTCCCAGTAAAGGGCATTGAAGGGACAAGCCTGGGGCCCGATCCGGTCCTGGTGCCGGTAGTGGCAGCGTTGGCAATGGTCGCCCATGCGGTGCAGGTAGCTGGCGCTGGACACATAGGGCTTGGTGGCGAGCAGGCCGCCGTCGGCAAACTGGCTCATGCCCAGGGTGTTGGGCAGCTCGACCCATTCGAAGGCGTCGATGTAGACGCCCAGGTACCACTGGTGCACCGACTGGGGGGAGAGACCGGCCAGCAGCGCAAAGTTGCCGATTACCATCAGCCGCTGGATGTGGTGGGCGTAGGCATGGGTGAGTGACTGGCCGATGGCGTGGGACAGGCAGGCCATGCGTGTCTGGCCGGTCCAGAACCATTCTGGCAGGGGCAGCGTATGGCCCAGGGCGTTGTGGGTGACGTAGCCGGGCATGTGAGCCCAGTAGACGCCGCGCACATATTCGCGCCAGCCCAGGATCTGGCGGATGAAGCCTTCGACGGCAGGCAGGGGCGCGTGGCCGTCCAGCCAGGCTTGCTCGGCCCGGGCCACGACTTCGCGAGGGTTCAGCATCTTGGTGTTGAGCGCGAAGGACAGCAGGGAGTGGAAGAGGCGCCAGCCGTGCTCGGTGAGCGCATCCTGGTAGTTGCCAAAATGGGGCAGGGCCTGGGTGATGAAGGCGTCCAGGTGCTGCAGGGCTTCCTGTCGGTTCAGGGGCCAGGCGAGCTGATCCGACTGAGGGTCGCCAAAGGAATGCACGCCCGCGTCGCACAAGGTTTGCCAGAGCGCACGGTGGTCGTGCGGGGTGCGCCAGTCCGCAGGCAAAGGGGGAGAGCCTTTCCAGGCTTTGCGGTTGTCGGGGTCGAAGTTCCACTGGCCGCCAGCGGGGCGCTTGGGATTGTCCGCGTCCAGCAGCACGTGGTGCTGAATCCGCATCTGGCGGTAAAAGTGCTCCATCAGCCACTGCTTGCGGCTGGCGAAGAGGGCGGCAGCTTCATCACGCTCGGTATAGAAGTGCTCGCTGCTGACGCGCTGGCAGCTCAGGCCATGGCGACATTCGGCGTCTTGCGCCCAGGTGTGCAGCTGCTGGTCCAGCCGCCATTCGTCGGGCTCCTGGTACTCGAAGTGCGTGGCGCCGTAGTGGCGCACCAGGGCGTCGAGGTTGTCGGGCAGCGATTGGCGGTTGGACGGATCGTCCAGGGCCACGTAGCGCACGCGGTGGCCGTCTGCCTTGAGTTGCCGGGCAAAGTCACGCATGCCGGCCACGATGGCCAGGATTTTCTGGGCGTGGTGCAGCACATAGGCCATCTCAGGATGGATTTCCATCAGCACATAGACCACATCGGGTCTTACCTCACCGAACCAGCTGTGGCCAGGGTTGAGTTGGTCGCCCAGGATCAGTCGCAACGTGCTCATGCCAAAAAGTGTATTGGCCGGTTTGATCAAGTCTTCAGATTCGCCTCAGCTGAGATTGATGCAATGCCGAGTCTTGGACATTTTGCGTGGATCTGATGAAACAGGTGTATTCGCCCTTGAAGTGGGGCCGCTGGCACAGCTATGTGTCTCTGCTGGCCTTGTTTGTGGTGCTGGGGGCGGTGCTGCGGGCCGCGCTGTGGCTCAAAACAGGAGGCCAGGCACCCTGGACGCCTGTGCTGGCAGCACGTGTGTTCGGCGTGGGCCTGGTCTATGACCTAGTGGCCGGCGCCAGCTTGTTGATGCCCTTGATGCTGTTTCTGGCGGTGGTGCCGTCGAAGTGGCTGGCGCGGCGGGGCTTTCGCATCGCGATGGGCTTGGGCATGGTCGTCTGGGTGGTGCTGATGCTGTTCATCGGCATCTCGGAGTGGATCTTCTGGGATGAGTTCGGCTCACGCTTCAACTTCATCGCGGTGGACTACCTGCTCTACACCCATGAGGTGATTGGCAACATCCGCGAGTCCTACCCCGTGGGGGTGATCCTGTCGGCGCTGGCCTTGGTGGCCACGGCCTTGGTGTGGCGGGGGCGCCGGGCGCTGCTCCCTCGGCCGGATCACGGCGTGTCACGCTGGGCGCGCTGGGGGCTGCCGGTGGCGGTGGTGGGCGCCGTGAGCATGGCCCATGCGGTGGTCGATGGCCACTGGAAGGAGCAGTCGAGCAACCGCTATGTGAATGCCTTGAGCGGCGATGGCGTCTATGAGTTCTTCTCGGCGTTGCGCCACAACGAACTGGACTACGAACATTTCTACCAAAGCCTGCCCTCGCCGGAGGCCATGGCCCGTCTGCGCAAGCAGCTGCCCACGCCCCACGCGCGCCTGGCGTCCAACGACCCGATGGACCTGACCCGCATCGTGGACGATGGGCAGCCGGAGAAACACCTGAACGTGGTGATGATCTCGGTGGAGAGCCTGTCGGCGGACTATCTGGCGCATTTCGGCAATCAACGTGGGCTGACGCCACGTCTGGACGCCTTGGCCGAGCAAGGTCTGCTGTTCACTCGCCTGTACGCCACGGGGACACGCACGGTGCGGGGGTTGGAGGCCTTGTCGCTGTCCCTGCCGCCTACACCGGGCCAGTCCATCGTGAAGCGGCCGGGCAATGCGGACCTGTTCTCGCTGGGCAGCGTGTTCGCGTCCAAGGGCTATGACACCCGCTATGTGTACGGCGGCTATGGCTACTTTGACAACATGAACGCGTTTTTCAGCGCCAATCACTACCAGGTGGTGGACCGCATGGCGATTCCGGCCGAGCGCATTCACCATGAAAACATCTGGGGTGTGGCCGACGAAGACCTGTTTACCCAGGCATTGCAGGAGGCCGATGCGTCCTATGCGCGGGGCAAGCCCTCGTTCATGCACGTGATGACGACGTCCAACCACCGGCCCTACACCTATCCGGAAGGGCGCATCGACATCCCTTCGCACAAGAGCCGCGAAGGCGGGGTGAAGTACACCGACTGGGCGATTGGCAATTTCCTGGACCGCGCGGCTCAAAAGCCTTGGTTCAAGGACACGGTGTTCGTCATCGTGGCCGACCACTGCGCCTCCAGCGCGGGCAAGACCGACCTGCCGGTCGAGCGCTATCACATCCCGGCCCTCATCTACGCGCCCGGTCACATCACGCCGGCCAAGGTCGACCGCCTGGCCAGCCAGATCGACATCGCGCCGACCCTGCTGGGCCTGCTGCACTTCAAATACGAGAGCCGTTTCCTGGGCTATGACCTGTTCGATCTGGAACCGGGTCGTGAGCGCGCCTTCATCAGCACCTACCAGGACCTGGGCTACCTGACCGACCATGCCTTGGTGCGACTGGATTCGCGAGGGGGTGTGCAAACCACCCAGGTCGCCGATGGCGAGGACCGAGGTCGTGCCGCACCGATGAGCTCCTCGCAGGTGGCCGACGCCATCAGCTGGTACCAGGGCGCCGCCTGGGCGTACCATCACGAGGGTCTGTCACTGAAGGGTTTGCGCTCTCCAAGCTATGCGGGTCTTGCTGGTCGAAGATGATGTCTTGTTGGGCGATGGCCTGCAGCAGGGGTTGATCCAGCAGGGCTACGCCGTGGACTGGCTGCAGCGGGGCGACGAAGCCGAGGCGGCCTTGCTCGCCCATCGTTATGACTGTGTGGTACTGGACTGGCAACTGCCGGGTTTGACGGGCGTGGAGCTGCTGCAGCGCCTGAGAGCACGACGTGACACGACCCCGGTGCTCTTGCTAACCGCCCGCGATGCCCTGACCGATCGGATTACCGGCCTCGATGTCGGAGCCGATGATTACCTGGTCAAGCCCGTGGCGCTGGACGAGCTGGGGGCCCGCATTCGGGCGCGGGTGCGCCGGGCGCTGGGTCAAGCCAGCCCCGTGTTCACGTGTGGCGCGCTGGTGCTGGACCCGGCACGTCGGGTGGTGACCTTGCATGGTGAGCCGGTGGATCTGTCGTCCCGGGAGTTCAACGTGCTGGCCAAGCTGATCAGCCAGCCCGGGCGACCTTACTCGCAGGCACAGCTGATCGAGTCCTTGTATGCCTGGGACGACGACGTTTCCAGCAACGCCATCGAGGTCTACATCTACCAACTGAGGCGCAAGCTGGGTTCAGACTGGATCAAGACCATGCGCGGCGTGGGCTACATGCTCAACCCGGTGGGAGAAGCCTGATGCGTTCCTTGCGTGATCGGCTCACGCGGCTGCTGCTGGCCGTCTTGATCCCGATCTGGCTGCTCATGGCTTTCACCGCCTATGTGTCGGTGCTGCGGGAGGTCGATGAGATCGACGCCCGTCAGCTCGATGAGGTGGCTCAGCCCTACTTGCGCATGTCGGTGCCCGCTCTGCAGAAGGCGCTGGAGCTGGCCGTCAGCCACGACCATGACGATGACGAACCCCCTTTGTCGGTGCTGCGCTGGGGCAGTCAGGGTGAACTGCTGTATCGAAGCCCCCTGGCGCCTGCCTTGTCGTTTGCCACCCGGCCGAGCCATGAGAACGAAGACGCCAGCGAGCCGGACAGCTTGAGCCTGCAGCAGCTGCAGGGCACGTCGTGGCGGGTGCTGTGGCACCACGACCATGTTCACGACGAATGGACCGCGGTGGCACGCGCCATGACCGAGCGTGACGAGTTGGCCCGCGGCATGGCGCTGGGCTTGATCTTGCCGTCTCTGGTGACGGCGCTGGCGCTGGTGTTCGTGGTGAGTTGGGCGGTGCGCCGGGGCTTGAGGCCTTTGAAGGAAGTGGGGCGGCAGGTCTCGCAGCGCCAGGACCAGGACATGTCCCCCATCGACACCGGTGAGGTGCCTCGTGAGGTGACCCCGCTGCTCAATGAAATCAATGCCTTGCTGGTCCGCCTGGACCGGGCCTTGTCCCTGGAGCGGCAGTTCACGGCCGATGCCTCGCACGAGCTGCGCACGCCCCTGGCTGCGGCCATGGCGCAGATTGAAGTGGCGCAAGGTGCCGTAGACGACACCCAGCGGGACACCGCGCTGAAGCAGGCCCGCGCGGGGCTGACGCGCGCCAACACGCTGACCGAGCAGCTGCTGGCGCTGGCGCGTCTGGATCACCATCTGGACGGCCGACTGGACCGCGCCGCGCGTGCGGCCTGGCCGGGCTGGCAGCCCGCGCTGGATGTGGCAGAGCTGGTCCGTCAGGAAATGGCCGACTTGGCTTTGATGTCCGTGCAGGCCGATGTGGCCTTGTCCCTGGATGCGCCAGACCAGCCATGCCGGGTCGGCGCTCAGCCGCAATGGCTGAGTCTGGCGGTGCGCAACGTGCTGGGCAACGCACTGAAGTTCACGCCCCTTGGCGGGCAGGCCCACGTCACCGTCAGCGAGATGGCCGATGAGGTCTGTGTGGTCGTCCAGGACACAGGCCCTGGGGTGCCGGACGACATGTTGTCGCACCTGGGACGCCGATTCGCCCGGGGCGATCACACCCGTTCGGGCTCAGGCTTGGGCCTGTCTATCGCATCGCGCGTGGCCGAGTTGCATGGGGGGACCTTGCGCTTTGCGTCGGCTCAGGGGCTGACGGTGACGCTGTCCCTGCCGAAGTGAGCGGCGTGCGGCTGTGGCGACAGCGGTCTGAGCAGTATTTGACCTCGTCCCACACCTGCGCCCACTTCTTGCGCCAGGCAAAGGGCCGCTGACAGCAGGCGCACACCTTGGTCGGTAGCTCGGTTTTTTTGCGCATGCGCATTCAGAACTCCAGGGCCAGTTGGGTGGCTTCAGGCGGCGCCGCGGTGCGGGAGGCGTTACCCCGCGTACTGGTGCGCCCTGCAGGCCGTTTGCGCGAGCCATGCCGTGCCACGATGGCCGCCTTGCCCGCTTTCACATCTGGTTGCTCACGCAGGCTGTGCAGGCGCGCCTTGGCCGCTCGCGTGGCCGATTCCAGCTCCACCACGGGCACCGGGATGTCCACCCCAACCTGTACCCTGCAGCGCGCCTGCACGTCTGTGGGCATGCGCCAGGGTTCGAACAACCAGGTCTGGGGCACCTTGCGCATGTAAGGCAGCCAGCGACGCACGAAGTGCCCGTGCGGATCCTGGTCGTGCGCCTGCTTGATCGGGTTGTAAACCCGTGTGGTGTTGATGCCTGTCGTGCCCGATTGCATCTGCATCTGGCTCCAGTGAATGCCCGGCTCGTAGTCCAGAAATTGACGCGCCAGCCACAGGCCCACCGGGCGCCAGTGCAGCCACAGCGGATAGGCCGCCACCGACACCAGCATGGCCCGCATGCGGAAGTTCATCCAGCCGGTGTGACGCAGCATGGTCACGCAGGCGTCCACCAGCGGCCAGCCGGTGCGGGCTTGCACCAGCGCCTGAAAGTGCGCCTCGTTCCAATCGTCCTCGCGCAGGCCGTCGTAGCCGCGGTGCAGGTTGCGCCACTCCAGCTCCGGCTCGGACTCCAGCTTCTGGATGAAGTGGCAATGCCAATACAGCCGGCTGACGAAGGCCTGCAACCCGGCCCGTTGACGGCTGGCGCTGTCTGGCAAGGTATGGATCTGGCGGCGGGTGGCCTGCACCACCTCGCGCATGCTCAGACAGCCGTAGGCCAGATACGGTGACAGACGCGAGCAGGCGCTGGGGGCCGACAGCGGCGAGGAGATCCCACCACGGTACTGCCCACACCGATCGGTCAGGAAGTCTTGCAGCACGGCCAGGCCCTCATGGCGACCACCTGGCTGGCGTCGGGGCGGCGTCTCATCGGGCAATCCCAGCGTCAGGGCGGTGGGCGGTGCTGGTTCGCTCCAGGGCAGGGGCACGTCCTGCAGGGCTGGCGCTGGCAGCAGGTTGTTTGCCATGTGGGCTTCCCAATGGGTTTGCCAGGTGTTGCGGCTTTTCAGGCGCCTGACCACGCCAAACTGGGGCCATTCCTGCCAATGTACGTTGTGGGTGCGACACCACCGCGCCACGGCCTTGTCGCGCTGGTAGCTGGCATCGTTGCCCGTTTCTTCGTGGGTACAGAGCCGCGCGAACGGCGCCAATGTGTGCAGCCGCTGCAGCACGTCCACCACTTCGCCGGTGACCACGTTCAGCCGCGCGCCAAGCAGACGCAACTCACGCCCCAGATCGCGCAAGCTTTCCACGATGAAGGCGTGGTGCTGTGCGGCGGCATCGGGCTGCGCCCACAGGCTGGGCTCGAACACGTACAGGCACAGCAGCGGCCCGCGCTGCGCGGCCTCGCTCAGGGCCCGGTGATCCACCGCCCTGAGGTCACGCTTGAACCACACCACGCTGTACGTCATGGCGCCGAGGATAGGCAAGGCCGCACGTCGCATGCCGCAGGGTACGGGCTTGAATCGATGCAAAGCCATGACAAGCAGGGGCGCACCGGCGTCGGGCGGCGCAACAGGTGCGGCGAAGACGCCAGGGGGATGCGGCAAAATCATGTGCATTGACCGGGTGACACTGTGCGCCCATCCAGCCCCTACACTTCGTTCCACCTTGTGGAACCTGCCAAAGCGACGATGTCCCAGCAAACGATCGACTTCAACCCACCCCGTGACGACGATGGCAGCCCATCGCTGACCCTGGCCCATTACGCCGAGCGTGCCTATCTGGAATACGCTCTGAGCGTGGTCAAGGGCCGCGCCTTGCCCGATGTGTGCGACGGCCAAAAGCCCGTGCAGCGCCGCATCCTGTACGCGATGGAGCGCATGGGCCTGGGCTTCAGTGGCGCCAACGGGGCCAAGCCGGTCAAGAGCGCCCGCGTGGTCGGTGACGTGCTGGGCCGCTACCACCCGCACGGCGACACGGCTGCCTACGACGCCATGGTGCGCATGGCGCAGGACTTCGCGCTGCGCTACCCGCTGGTGGACGGCCAAGGCAACTTCGGCTCACGCGATGGCGACGGCGCGGCCGCGATGCGTTACACGGAAGCCCGCCTGACGCCGATTTCCCGCCTGCTGCTCGACGAAATCGACATGGGCACGGTGGACTTCGTGCCCAACTACGATGGCTCGACCGAAGAGCCGCGCCAGTTGCCGGCGCGCCTGCCCTTTGTGCTGCTCAACGGCGCCAGCGGCATTGCCGTGGGCCTGGCCACCGAGATCCCCAGCCACAACCTGCGCGAGGTGGCCTCGGCTGCCGTGGCCCTGATCAAGAACGAGCACCTGCCCGACACCGAGCTGTTCGACCTCATCCAGGGTCCGGACTTCCCCGGTGGCGGCCAGATCATCTCCAGCGCCCAGGACATCCAGGACGCCTACCGCAGCGGCCGGGGCAGCCTGAAGGTGCGCGCTCGCTGGAAGATTGAAGACCTGGCGCGCGGCCAGTGGCAGCTGGTGGTGACCGAGTTGCCGCATGGCACCAGCTCGCAAAAGGTGCTCGAAGAGATCGAAGAGCTGACCAACCCGAAGATCAAGTCCGGCAAGAAGGCGCTGACCGCCGAGCAGAACCTGCTCAAGGCCACTGTGCTGTCGGTGTTGGACGCAGTGCGCGATGAGTCGAGCAAGGACGCCCCGGTACGTCTGGTGTTCGAGCCCAAGACCCGCACCGTGGCGCAGCAGGAGCTGATCACCACCTTGCTGGCCCACACCAGCCTGGAAAGCTCGGCCCCGATCAACATGACCATGATCGGCTCGGACGGCAAGCCCACGCAAAAGAGCCTGCGCCAGATCTTGAGCGAGTGGATCGGCTTCCGCATGGAGACCGTCACCCGCCGCACCCAGCACCGCCTGGGCAAGGTGATGGACCGCATCCACATCCTTGAAGGCCGTCAGCTCGTCTTGCTGAACATCGACGAGGTGATTGCCATCATCCGCAACAGCGACGAGCCCAAGGCCGCGCTGATCGAGCGTTTCAAGCTGTCCGACCGCCAGGCCGAGGACATCCTGGAAATCCGTCTGCGTCAATTGGCGCGGCTGGAAGCCATCAAGATCGAGCAGGAGCTGTCCGAGCTGCGTGCCGAGCAGGCCAAGCTGGAAGACATCCTCAACAACCCCGGCGTGCTCAAGCGCACCGTGGTCAAGGAAATCGAGGCCGACGCCAAGCAGTATGGCGACGAGCGCCGCACCCTGATCCAGGCCGAAAAGCGCGCCGTGGCCGAGGTAAAAGTGCTCGACGAGCCAGTGACCGTGGTCATCAGCGAAAAGGGCTGGGTGCGTGCGCGTACCGGGCACGGCCACGACCCGGCAGGGTTCGCGTTCAAGGCCGGCGACGGGCTGTACGGCACGTTCGAGTGCCGCACGGTGGACCCGCTCATCGTCATCGGCAGCAACGGACGCGTGTACAGCGTGCCGGTGAGCGCCTTGCCGGGCGCGCGCGGAGATGGCCAGCCCATCACGACCATGATCGAGCTGGAATCGGGCACGCAGCCGCTGCACTATCTGGCCGGCCAGGTGGACCAGACGGTGCTGCTGGCCAACAGCGGCGGCTTTGGCTTGCTGGCCAAGCTGGGCGACCTGGTGACGCGCCAGAAGGGCGGCAAGGGCTTCCAGACCCTGGATGAGAGCGACAAAGTGTTGCCCCCTGTGCTGGTGCAGCCTGCACACACCCAGGTGGCCTGCCTGAGCGAGGACGGGCGCATGCTGGTGTTCGGTCTGGACGAGTTGAAGCTGCAGTCGAACGGCGGGCGTGGCCTGACGCTGATGGATGTGGACGCCCAGAAGGCACCGCTGATTTCGGTGGCGAGCTGCCACAACGGTGTGCGTGTGATTGGCACCACCCGTGGGGCCAAGCCCAAGGAAGAGGATGTGCGCAACTCGGCCTACGTGGCCCATGTGGGCAAGCGCGCCCGCAAGGGCAAGGCGGTGGACGCCTTCCAGAAGGTGTTCAAGGTGCAGGCGCTGGCTTGACGGCGATTACACCCGCACCACGGTGACCGAGCAATCCGCTTCGGCCACCACCTGCGCGCTGACGCTGCCCAGGTAACGCCGCAGCGCCGAGTTGCCGCGCGCCCCCATCACGATGTGGTCGACCTGGTTCTTGGCGGCGAACTCCACGATGGCTGCAGCGGTGTCCGGCGCCTCCAGCACATGGAAGGTCAGACGCTGTTCGTCCAGCCCCAGTTGCTGCTGCAGGGGGCGGGCCCAGTGCTTGATGTGCACCAGCTGCTGCACGTGCAGACTGTTGCCTTCGGCATCGGTGAGGGTGTCCATCGCGATGCGATTGGTCTTCATCACGCTGACGCACGCCAGGCGGGCGCGGGTTTCGGTCTGCATGATGCGGCGCACCGTGCCCAGCAGCTTCTTGTCGAGTTCGGGCGTGCTGTTCTTCACCCCGATGGCCACCATGATGATGGGGCAGCGCTCCACGTGCTGACCCGCAGTGGTGTCCGCCTTGGGCTCGGCCCCCACGGCCTTGAACCAGCGCTTGAAGGTGTCCAGGCGGCTTTGCGTGCCCATCTTCTGAGCGCGCGCCGTCAGGGCGATCTGCTCGGGATGCTGCAGGTCCAGCGCCAGTTGCGCGGCGCTCTGGTAGCGCTCGTTCGGGTCCACTTCCAGGCAGCGCAGGATCACCTCTTGCAGCCATGGCGGCGTGTCCGCCCGGTGCACGCGGGGCGGAATCGGGTCGGTGTACAGACGTTTGCGCAGGCCGGCCACGGTGGTCGGCTGGCCAAACGGGCGCTCGCCCGTGGTCAAGTGATACAGCATGACCCCCAGCGCGAACAGGTCGCTGCGGGGGTCGTTGCGCACGAATTGCACCTGCTCGGGCGAGATATAGGGGCCGGTGCCCATGGGCAACTCGAACTCTTCTTCCAGCAGGTCGGGCAGGTGGTCGTGGCGTGACAGGCCAAAGTCCACGAACACGGCCTCGCCAGAAGGGCGGAACAGGATGTTGCTGGGTTTGACGTCCAGGTGCACCACATGCTGCTTGTGCAGCGCGTGCAGGGCCAAGGCCACCTTCTGGCCAATGTCGGCCACCTCGGAGATGGGCAGCGGCGCCTCGTCCAACCGGGGGCGCAGCGAGTGCCCAGGGATGTGCTCCATCACGATGTAGGGCCGGCGCGTGAAGTCACCCTTGGCGACGAAGCGCGGCACATGCGGCCCTTGCAGCATGGGCATCACCATCTGCTCCACCTCGAAGCCGACGATGGTGGCCGGATCCTCCCCGCCCTTGATGCGGGGTATCTTCATGATCAGGGGCAGATCGCTCGGGCCGTCCAGCCGCTCCACGTCCCACAAACTGGCCATGCCGCCCAGGTGCAGGCGTTCCTTGAGCCGGTAGTTGTCGACGATCGCGCCGGGCTCCAGGCCGCCGCCGTTGGCTTCATCGACCATGGATCAGCCTTTGCGCAAAGCTGGCCGGCAGACCGGCATCGAGGATGCGCTGCGCAGCGGTGTCGTGGTCGTAAGGCACGCGGTGGAAGGTGAGGGTGGCGCTGCCGGTGTCGAAGGTGGCGTAGCAGGCCGCCGGGTTACCGTCACGCGGCTGGCCCACCGAGCCCGGAATGGCCAGCCAGCGGCGGGCGGGCGACAGGCTGATGGGCACTCCGTCGACCGGGATGAACTCGCCCGATTTGCCCAGGTTGGAGAGGTGGTAGAGGCATTGCTGATGCACATGCCCGCAAAACACGAAGGGCTGGGAGCTGGCCATCAGGCTGCGCGAGGCTTCGGAGCGCCCTTGCAGGTACTCCCAGTGCGCGGGGTCGTGGGCATTGGCGTGGGCCATCAGGCAGGGACCCACCTCGGCCGTCAGGGGCAGGGCGGTGAGCCAGTCACGCTGGGCCTGGCTCAGCTGCGCGAAGGTCCATTCCAGCGAAGGCGCCACGTGCGCCGACATCTTGCTGGTGGTCTCGGCGCTCAGCGCATCGTCGTGGTTGCCACGCACCAGCACAGCGCCCTCGGCTTCGCGCGCCTGCGCAAACTCCACCACCCAGACCGGGTCGGCGCCGTAGTCCACATAGTCGCCGAGCATGACCAGCAGGTCAAAACCCTGTTCCTGCGCATGCTGCCAGACCGCCTCGACGGCCTGCCGGTTGGCGTGAAGATCGGACAGCAGGGCAATTTTCATGGGAAGCTCTCAGACAAGGCGGCCATAGTCTAGCGAGCTCGTGCCCTGTCGTCTGCCCGTATCTGCCCGGGGGGGATGCTCAGACCTTGAACACCTGAACCGAGTCCGACACGACCTTGGCGCGGTCAGCCAGCGAGCTGGACGCAGCGGCAATCTGCTCGACCGCCGCGGCGTTCTGCTGGGTGATGCCATCGAGATGCGAGACGGCATGGTTGATCTGCGAAATGCCTTGCAGTTGCTCGGTGACGCCGTGGCTGATGGTGTCGACCAGGTGGACCACTTCGGAGACCGAGCCCAGCGCCTCTTTCATCGTGCTCTGCACGGAGTCCGAGAGCGCGCTGCCGGCCTTGACCTTGTCTGACGAGTCGGTGATGAGTTGTTTGACCTCGCGTGCCGCTGCGGCGGTGCGTTGGGACAGTGCACGCACTTCCGAGGCCACCACGGCGAAGCCGCGGCCTTGTTCGCCGGCACGTGCGGCTTCCACCGCAGCGTTCAGCGCCAGGATGTTGGTCTGGAAGGCGATGGAGTCGATCACCTGGATGATGTCGTGGATGCGCTTGGACGACTCTTCGATCGCGTGCATGGTGCGGGTCAGGTCATCGACGGCAGCGCCGCTGCGCTGGGTGATCTGCGTGGTTTGACGCGCGATCCCGGCGGCTTGCTCGGCCGTGGCCGCGTTCTGGCGGGCCGTGCTGGTGATCTGTTCCATCGACGCCGCGGTTTGCTGCAGGTCGGCGGCCTGGGACTCTGTGCGTGAGGACAGGTCGTGGTTGCCGGAGGCGATCTCCTGCGTTGCGACGTTCATCTGATCCACCTCGGTGCGGGCATCCTGCACGGTGGTGGCCAGGTTCACCTTGAGCTGGTTGAGGGCGCGCGCGAGCTTGCCCATGCCGCCGCCTCGCTGGCTGGTGATGGACACCGACAGGTCTGCCCCGGCCAGGGTGTTGGCCATCTTCAGCAGCTCGCCCAAGGGCTGGGTGGCCACACGGGCAAACAGCTGCTTGGCCAGCGCCAGGCTGATCAACCACGTCATGGCCAAGGCGGCCCAGCCACCGGTGCCGAGATCGCCTCCGGCCACCCCGACCCCAACGCCCAGGGCCAAGGTCACCAGCACCATGACGCCCAGCGTGAGGCGATTGGCCATCTCCAGCTGGAAGGCCTGAACGATGCGGCCAGTGAGGGTGTTCTTGCGGACCTGGCCGTTGTGCAGGGTGTGGACCAAGTGACCGGACTCGGCCTCGGCACGCATGCGGGCGTACAGGCGGGTGGCGCCATCGACGTCGTCGCGGCTGGGCTTGGTGCGCACCGACATGTAGCCGGTGGGTTGGCCGTTCTCGAGCAGTGGGGTGACGTTGGCCTGCACCCAGTAGTAGCGCCCATCGGCACGACGGTTCTTGACCAGTGCGGACCAAGGCTGACCACTTTGGATCGTGGCCCACATGTCGCGGTAGGCCTCTGCGGGCATGTCGGGGTGGCGGATCAGGTTGTGGGGTTGGCCCAGCAACTGCTCGCGCGCGTAACCGCTGACCCGGATGAAGGCGGGGTTGCAGTAGAGGATCTTGCCTTTGAGATCGGTGGTCGAGACCAGTGACTCGCCCTCAGGGAAGGGGTACTCTTCGTCGAGAACGGGCAGGTTCAGGCGCATGAACGACTCCTGTGTCTGGCGTCAGACACGACTATTGGGGATTGTTAAATTTCCCGCATTGTCTCGTTAACCCTGGGTTTGGTGTGACCTTATTGCATCGTGCCATGCTGCAGAGCATCAAAAATGCGCAGTAATGCTGGATGCAACCTGTGCCGGGTGCCGTTTTGTCGCTAAACCGTCACGCAAAGTCAGGCCCTGGATCGGGCATCATAGTGGGCCGTTGTAGAACATGCACATGCTGACTCCCGAACAAGAAGCCGTGGTGCGCGCCATCCGCAAACTGGTGGACTTTTGGCAGATCACCGCCGATGAACTGGACATGGGGCCGCAGGCACCGCGCGCCCCTGCACCCCCACCGCCGGCCGCGCCAAAGGGCCCCAAATACCGTCACCCCTTGACCCAGCAAACGTGGGACGGGGAGGGCGTGCAGCCGCAGTGGCTGAAAGAAGCCCTCACGCGGGAAGGCTATACCGTCGATGAACTGCGCATCTCGCCCGACGCGCTCGCATAGTAAAATCGCCGGCTGGTCTCTCCCAGTCGTCTAATGGATAAGACAGCCCCCTCCTAAGGGGCAAATCTTGGTTCGATTCCAGGCTGGGGGACCATACCCGCACATTTACGGATTTTCTCGGAAGTCCACGGAAACAGAAAGCCCTAGAGAAATCAACGCTCTAGGGCTTTTTTTCGTCCGTGCGTGTCCGGGGTGGTGCGTTGACAGCCGGTGCAGCGTGGGGGCAACATTGGGGGCATCTGAGTTGCCCCCATTTGGAGTTGCCCCCATGCCCCTGACCGATACAGCCGTGCGCAATGCCAAGCCAGCCCAAAAGGCCGTGAAGCTGTTTGACGGCGGCGGGCTCTACCTGGAAGTGGCCCCCAGCGGCGGCAAGTGGTGGCGGCTCAAGTACCGGGTGGACGGCAAGGAAAAGCGCGTCAGCCTGGGCACCTACCCTGACGTGGGATTGAAAGAGGCGCGGGAGCGGCGCGACCAGGCCCGCAAGATGCTGGGGGAGGGCGTTGACCCGAGCGAAGCGCGCAAGTCTGACAAGGCGGCCAAGAAGGCGGCGAGTCTGCGCACCTTTGAGGCCGTGGCCTTGGCCTGGCTGGACAAGAGCGCCCCCACCTGGGATGAGGGCACCCATGCAGCGGTGAGGGCCTCCCTGGTCAATCACGTGTTTCCGGCCTTCGGGCGCTTGCCTGTGTCCGGCGTGCGGCCTGCTGACGTGCGTGAGCTGGTGCAGGGCATCGAGGCGGGCGGCGCAAGAGAGACGGCGGGGCGGGTGTTCCAGCGCATCAAGGCGGTGTATCGGTACGCGGTGGCCCATGAGCTGACGGACACGGACCCCACGTACTCCCTCAAACCAGCCGAAATCCTCAAGCGCCAGATCGTGAGACACCGGGCGGCGCTGTCTGAGCGCGAGACGCCCCAGTTCCTGCGGCTCCTGGGGGAGTACCAGGGGGAGCCAGCCACAAAGGCAGCCTTGCAGCTCCTGGTGCTGACAGCCGTGCGACCTGGTGAGCTGAGGGGGGGCGCGCTGGGAAGAGTTCGACCAGGCGCGGGCGCTGTGGCGCATCCCCGCTGAGCGCATGAAGATGAAAACGGAGCACCTGGTGCCCCTCTCATCACAGACCCTAGAGCTGCTGTCCAGCATCCTGCCCGCTGAGGATGCAAAGGGGCTGCTGTTCCCGTCGCCCTATTACCCCGGAAAGCCAATCAGTGACGGCACCCTGAACAGTGCTCTAGCCCGCATGGGCTACAAGGGCATGGCGACCGCCCACGGCTTCCGCACGCTGTTTTCGACCTGTGCCAATGAGGCGGGGTGGAATTCGGATGTGATCGAGAAGCAGTTGGCCCATGAAGAGCGGGACGGCGTGCGGGCGGCCTACAACCGGGCCAACTGGTTGCCCGAGCGCACCAAGCTAATGCAGTGGTGGGGTGAGCACCTGGCGAAGCTGGCCCGAGGGGCAGACGTGATCCCCTTCAAGACGGCCTGACGGCTGGCCCCACACCAGGCGAAAGCGGCTCAATCGGGCCGCTTTCTGCATTTTGGGAATGATTTTCGGTGGGGACGTGGGGACAAATGGCCGGAACGGCTCACATGCCCGATGAACACAGGGCGGGAGGCGTTTGGAGGCTGTGGGGACAAAGTGGGGACGATGTGGGGACGATGTGGGGACTAAGTGGGGACGTATAAGAGAGAAGAGATAGAGGGACATTCATTCATAAGAGGTGTTCTCTCCCTGCCTTCCCTCTGAGGCTGCCCGGCCTCCGTCCCTGCTGACGCTGTCTGGTGCTTTCGGTCCGGTGCTGGCTTGCGCTGCGCCTCATCTGGTGGGGCGGCCTTGCCTGTGCTGTAGACGCTTGCGGAATCGTGCGCGGCGGGGTTCTCCCTGGTGCCACCCCCCATCGGGCGGGGCTGTCACTGCATAGGGGCCATTGAAATAACCTAACATGCGTGTATATACAGCGTGCTACAGTAACGAACCAACATCTTGCGCCTATGAAAAATTTGCTCATCTCACAAGCGACGCTCGATAAGCTGGCTGACAAGCACCAGGTGTCTCGTCGTGAGGTTGAGCAGTGCTTTGCAAACAAGTGTGGCCTGTTCCTGGAGGACTCCCGGGAAGATCATCGAAGCGACCCAGCCACCATGTGGTTCATTGCTCCGACCAATGAGGACAGGCAACTCAAGGTTGTTTTTATTTTTAAAGACGGGCTAGTTCATTTACGCACTGCGTACGAACCGAACCCCGTGGAACTTGCAATTTATGACCGCCATGGGCGGTGACTCTAGGAGAAGCAACGATGACGAAGGCACAGGACAGACTTGAAAGCACCGATGAAGCATGGGAATCCCGCGCTTTGGGCGCTAGCGAGGACCATGTACGCGCCGTCTCGGTTGATCTAGAGGCAGCCATTGATTCCAGCTTGGGTATGCAAGCGATTTCCATTCGCTTGCCTAAGGAGTTGATCGACGCCTACAAGCTGATTGCCAATCATCACGGCGTTGGCTACCAGCCGTTGATGCGCGACATCCTTCAACGGTTTGCCCCTGAAGGCTTGAAGGAAGTGATGGAGCATCATGCCCAAAAGGCTGATGAGGTCGATCACGACATTGAAAAGCGCAAGAAGGCCGCCTAACTGGGCGACGCACGCGAAGGCAAAAAAGGGAGCTTGGCTCCCTTTTTTTATGGCTGGTGTTGCCTTCTGGCCGGCATTGAATGCAGCATGACGTTGGCACGACACCGACGCTCACTGAGCGCCGCTTGATGCCAAGACTTGAGCGACTGGCTCAGACGCTTCAAGCCAGCCCGCCTGTATCTGGCTCAGCCACTCATCGCGCTTTCTCTGCGCCTCCGCTTGGGTAGTTGGGTTTTGTTCGTCTTGGCAAGCCCGGATAACGACTGTCGCTGTGTGCATATCGAGGGTGTCCATGTCATTCCTTTCCTACAGTTTTGACCTGGCCACTATGGCGTCACGACTGCGTGAGGTGAAGCGCCCCGGGTTTCGCGGAGGCTCCAACCCTGGAGAATGGAGCCATGAAGAAGTCCCCGAAGTTTTCACCTGAGGTGCGCGAACGCGCAGTGCGCATGGTCCTGGAGCACCGTGGCGAGCAT
>NZ_JAVEYN010000035.1:0-25449 GCF_034003525.1 Aquabacterium sp. | reverse complement strand
CGCGTTGTTGAGCATGTAGGGATGAAGCCCCCCCGCATCGGCCACGCTCAGGGGATAGCCGTGGACGGTGCCGTCGCGCAGCACCTGTTCGCACAGCGCGCGTGCCCGCTCGGGCTCGGTGAAGCAGTCGGCAAAAGGGGTACCGATGAGCGCCGCACGTGTGCGACCGGAGACGCGCTCGGCCGCCTGGTTGAGGTCGGTGATGCGCCCGTCGGGCGTGACGACCACCAGGGGGTCGAGGTTGGCCTCGATCAGGTTGTGGCTGTAGGTCGAGGCCGCCTTCAGGGCCTGCGCGTGGTCGGCCAGGCTGCCGAGCATGCGGTTGAAACTCTCGGCCAGGGTGTCGATCTCGTCATGACGCTCGGACACCGTGGCCCGCACATCGAGCCGCCCCTCACCCACCTCTTCGGCCACCTGCACGAGGGCCTCCACCCGCCGCCCGAGGCGCTGCGCAATGTACAAGGCGGCCAGCAAGGCCAGCAGGGTCGAGCCGAACACGTACAAGGCCCCATGCACCCGCACCAGGCGCAGATCGGCCTGGATACGATCGCGCCCAAGCGCCACCCGTGCCCAGGCCACCGGTTTGTCACCTGCGCGCATGGCCACGGCCAGGTCGACACCCTGGTCGCTGTCGCTCAGGGTGAAGGTGGGCGCCGTCGAGGTCAGCAGCGACTGGCTGACAGGGTCGCTGAGAAACAGGCCGACCTTGCTGGGGTCGCTGTGCGCCATCACGCGACCGGCAGGCGAGATGACCATGACGTGCCGCACGCCGGGGTAGCGCTGGAAAGCATCGACCACCTCTTGCAGGCCGGCCACGTCGTTGGCCAGCACCCAGGAGCGCGAACTGACCGCCAGCGACTGGGCCAGCCCTGCCGCGGCGTGGCTGTTCTCGCGGGCGAAGTTGGCGCTTTGCTCGCGGACGTTGTGGATGACGAAGGCCGTGCTCAGCAGGCAAAAGCCCAGCACGAACACGCCGATGATCTGGTGCTTGAAGGAGGCGCGCCGCAAGGGGCGTACGGATGGGCTCATGGCGCGCGCTCCGCGGACAGGGGGCGCACGGTGCGCTCGAAGGTGGCGATGAAATCGCGGACCACGTCGTAGCGGGCATCGTCGGCGCGCTCGAAGCGTGTCAGCTCCATCGCGGCCAGCAGGGCGCGTCCTTGGGGCGTGGTGTGCAGTTCCGCGAGTTCCTGCGCCACGCGCTCGGCATGCGCCGCGGGGATGTCGTCGCGCACCATCACGCTGTTGTTGATCAGGGGCGCCGTCTCCCACTGCACGACCAGTTCGCGGGCCTGGTCCGGATGGGTCTTCTGGAAGGACTGCCAGGGTTGGGGCCAGGTGGCGGCGGCCGCGACCCGCCCCAGATAGACGTTCAGGATGCTGGACTCCTGGGAGCCCACGTAGAGGTTCTCGATGTCGCGGTTGACGTCGAGCCCCTGACTGCGCAGGAAGGCCTGGGGCAGCAAGGTCGCGGCCAGCGCCGTGGCAGCGGGATACGCCACCTTGCGCCCGCGCAGTTCACTGACCTGGGTGATGCCGGCATCGCGCCGCACGAGGAGGATGCCCCGGAACTGCGCGTCGTCGCCCATCTTGGCGATGACGTGGTAGCCGTGGTCCATCGCCTGGAGCGTCTGATAGGGGTTGGGCAAAGCAAAGGCCACCTGCCGCTGGGCGAGCTTGCGCTCGAACTCCTCGTAGTTGCGCGAGGCTTCCAGCGCGAAGGTGAGCGCCGGGATCCGGCGGTTGAGGTGCTCCACCAGCGGGCCATAGACTTCGAACAGCCGCGCCGGGTTGTGCAGGGGGTGGATGGCCAGCACGTACACCGGGGTCTCCACTTTGCCTTGACGGCTGTACTGGGGGGTGGGGTCGACCTCGGCAGGGCGCTCACCACAGGCGAGCAGGCTCAGGCTCAGCAGCACCATGCCCAGGATGCGCCAAAGGCGTGCCGCGCTCATGCCACGCCCTCCGAACGCTCGGCGCCCTCGCCCCAGCCGAAGAAGGCTCGCACCTCGTCGCGCTTGGCCAGGGCGTCGGTGAAGCCCAGGTGGATCAGCTCCCGGGTGAAGGAGGACTCAAACAGCAGGTAGCTGGCCAGGGCAGCGCCCCGGGCACGCTTGCCCTCGCCGTAGACGCCCACGGCACGCAGCATGGCGCGCACCGCCGGCGGCAGGGCCCACAGATGGCGGGCGGCGATGTCGTCGATGCGCTGGCTGGGCGCGATCACCAGGGCGTCGATGGGCCGCAAGCTGGTGTGCTGACGCTGCTCGGGCGTCATCAGGCTGAGCGTGTGGTTGATGCGCTGCATGCGCTCGATGTCCACCGTGAGCGAGTCCAGGAAGATGCTGGACATGGCGTGGCCGGCGATCTGGGCCAGGTTGGGGTACTCAACCACCTTCTCGCGCAGGTCGGGCGGCTCGTACAGGCGCCCCACCCCGATCACCAGGATGCGGTCAGCCCCCAGGTGGATAGCCGGCGAGATGGGCGCGGCCTGGCGCATCGAGCCATCGCCACAGTAATGCGGGCGGCCTTGCACCGACAGCTGGATGGCGGGGAAAACAAAGGGTATGGCCGAGGACGCCAGCAGGTGATCGATGCCAAGCGGCTCGCGCACGCTCAGGCGTTGCGAGCGCGCCTAGGGCGCGATGTGCTGGGCACTGTCGTAGAAGGTGACGTGCTCGCCGGTGGTGTAGCTCGACGCGGTGACGGCCACGGCCTCGAGGTGGCCGTCGGCCATCAACTGGGGCAGTCGGTCGACCTGGAAGAGCTGCGGCAAGAGCTCGCGCAAGGGGCTGTTGTCGAGCAGGGAGCGCGGGCGCATGCGGCGCCAACGCGCCAGGGCCCAGCCCAGCGAGAACAACGTGAGCCACTGCGCCCCGCTGCGGATCACGCCCAGCGAGTCGGCCCGGTAGACCTGCTCGGCGCGAAAGTCGCGCCAGACATCGACCATGGTACGCAGGGCCAGCTCGTAGTGGTCGGCCTGGCAGGCCAGCGCCAAGCCATTGAGCGCGCCGGCCGAGGTGCCGGCGATGATCTGGAAGGGGTTGCCGCGGCGGCGCTCGCCAGCATCGCGTCGGATGAGCTGCAAGCCCTGCAGCACCCCCACCTGGTAGGCCGCCCGCGCGCCACCACCACTCAGGATCAGGGCAGTCTTGCCACCGGGCCGGGGGCGCAGCGAGGCAGGGGCGAGATGGCTTGGACTCACGGGCGCGGACGCATCAGGGTGCTCTTGCCGAACAGGCTTTCGAGCAGATCGACCACGATGTCGGCGGTGCGGTTTTGCACATCGCGTGCCGGGTTGAGTTCGGCCACATCGAGCGAGCCGAGCCGCCCGGTGTCGGCCAGCATTTCCATGCACAGCTGCGCTTCACGGTAGGACGGCCCGCCCCGCACGGGGGTGCCCACGCCGGGTGCAATCTCGGGGTCGAGGAAGTCGACGTCGAAGCTGACGTGCAGGTGGGTGCGTTCACCCACGCCCATCAGGGCCTGCTCCATCACCTTGCGCATGCCGTGTTCGTCGAGGTGGCGCATGTCGAAGACGTCGAGCCCTTGGGCATGAACGAACTGACGCTCCAGCGGGTCGACGCTGCGCACACCGATCAGACGCAGTTGAGACGCTTGCAGGGCGGGCCCAAGCTGCGGCGCGGCGGTAAGCTGCCGAAGGGCCTCGGGGCCGTGGCCACACAGCACGGCCAGCGGCATGCCATGCAGGTTGCCGCTGGGAGTGATGTCACAGGTGTTGAAGTCGGCATGGGCGTCCAGCCAGATGACCCGCAGGTCGAGGCCGTTGGCCCGGCAATGCGCCGCCACGGCGCTGATGGAGCCGATCGCCAGGCTGTGATCGCCACCCATGAGCAGCGGCACCGCACCAGTGCGCAGCGCCTCGCTGACCTCATGGCAGGCCGCGCGGTTCCACTGCACGCACTCGGGCAGATGGCGGTAGCCCTGGCGGGCAGGCTGTTCCGGATTGGGCGGACCCTGGAGGTTGCCGCCGTCGACCACGTCCAAGCCCAGGCGCGTGAGCGCCGGCAGCAGGCCGGCCACTCGCAGGGCCTCTGGGGCCATGGAAGCGCCGCGCATGCTGGCCCCGATGTCGGTGGGCGCCCCGATGAGGCGCACACGCACGGGAGGGGTGGGCATCACGGCGCTCATGGACTCACCAGCCGCTGGGGCTTTCGGCGCGCTCTGGCTGCCCCAGGCCGTAGACCTGTTGCAAGGTCTCCCAGGCCTCGTCGGCCGTTTCGACAAAGCGGAACAGGTCGAGGTCTTCGGGGCTGATCATGCCGGTGTCCACCAGGTGCTCGAAGTTGATCAGCTTGGTCCAGAACTCGCGCCCGAACAGCAGCACCGGGCGCTTTCGGCACTTGCCGGTCTGGATCAGCGTGAGGGTTTCAAACAGCTCGTCGAGCGTGCCAAAGCCACCTGGGAAGCACACCAGCGCGATCGAGCGCATCAGGAAGTGCATCTTGCGCAGCGCAAAGTAGTGGAACTGGAAGCACAGGCGCGGCGTGATGTAGGGGTTGGGCTCCTGCTCGTGGGGCAGCACGATGTTGAGCCCCAGGCTCTTGCCGCCCACCTCGAAGGCGCCGCGGTTGCCGGCTTCCATGACACCCGGGCCCCCGCCGGTAACGACGTAGATGGGCGTGGCGAGCCGTGCGGAATGCTCGGTCACCAAGCTGGAAAAGGCCCGCGCTTCTTCGTAGAAACGGGCCATGTCGACGTGGCGGCGGGCGGTGCGCACAGCGTGCTCGCGGGCCGGGCCGCTGGGCAACTCTTGGGCTTCCTGCAGCTTGAGCTGGGCCTGCTCGGCCGGCAGGATGCGGGCGCTGCCGAACACGACGATGGTGGACTCGATGTTCTCCTCGCGCTGCACCATCTCGGGCTTGAGCAGCTCGAGCTGCATGCGCACCGGGCGCAGATCCGGGTGCAGCAGGAAGTCGTTGTCGGTGAAGGCCAGCTCGTAGCTGCTGTCGTCACCCGCGTACAGGGACGGGCGGCGCGCACTGCGGGCATCCTGGTCAGCCGTCGGAAAGTTGCGTTCGAGCAGTTCTTTGGGGTTGTTCATGTCAGGCATCGGTTCAGGTGGCGGGGCCGCACACCGGGCAGTTCGGCGAGCGGTGGGCGCGCAGGGTGGTCCAGGACCAGTCGCGGCCGTCGAGCAGCAGCAGGCGGCCTGCCAATGACTGGTGGTGGCCCGGCACACCCGGCTCGTGCAGGCCGGCCAGCAGCTTGATGGCCTCCCCCGCCTGCATCACGCCCATCATGCCGACCACCGGGGCAAACACGCCCAGCAAGGCGCAGCGGGTTTCTTCGGGCGGCGCATCGGGCGGGAACAGGCAGGCGTAACAGGGCGAGGTGGGCACACGCGGGTCGAACACGCTGATCTGGCCGTCAAAGCGCACGGCCGAGGCCGACACCAGCGGCACGCCATGGGTGCGGCAAGCGCGGTTGATGGTCTGGCGAATGGCAAAGCGGTCGGTGCAGTCGAGCACGACATCGGCCTGCGGCACCCAGGTGTCGAGCAGGGCTGCGTCGGCCGCTTCGGCGATGGCGTGCACCTGCACGCCGGGGTTGAGCTCGGCGATGGCCAGTTCGGCCGACAGCACCTTGGGCTGACCGATGCGCGCCGTGGTGTGGGCGATCTGGCGCTGCAGGTTGGTGAGATCGACCGTATCAGGGTCGACCACGGTGATGCGCCCCACCCCGCAAGAGGCCAGGTACATCAGAGCGGGAGCCCCCAGACCACCGGCCCCGATGACCAGGGCGTGCGCGTTCAACAAGCGCTCTTGCGCGCCTTCCGACCACTCGTCGAGCAGCAGATGGCGGCTGTAGCGGAGTTGTTGGTCGTCGTCCAAAAGCATCGTGCCGTGGGGCTGACTCCGTGGCGTCACTGCGCCTTGGTGTCTTCGGGCTTGCGCTCGGTCAGGGTCTTGGACACCACCACGGGCTTGCCCTTGAGTTGGTTGAGGGCCTGCTGCAGCGGGAAGTCTTCGGCCGAGCCGAACTCGGGCAGCGGCTTGGGCGGCTCGTTGTTCTTGCCACGGGCCTCTTCCAGCTTCTTGAGGGCTTCCTCACGGGCCTTTTCACGGGCCTCGTCTTTTTCTTCCTTGCCCTGGCCGTTACCGATGTGCTTTTCCAGGTCGGCTTCGCGCACGCGCAGGGCCGAGTAGAGATTGCCGTCGGCGGACTCATCGACCATCACGTCGGGCACGATGCCCGTGGCCTGGATGGAGCGGCCACTGGGGGTGTAGTAGCGGGCCGTGGTGATCTTGAGGGCCGTGTCGGCGGTGAGTTGGCGCACGGTCTGCACCGAGCCCTTGCCAAAGGTCTGCGCGCCCAGGATGGTGGCGCGCTTGTGGTCTTGCAGCGCACCGGCCACGATCTCGGAAGCCGAGGCCGAGCCTTCGTTGACCAGCACCACCAGCGGCACCTTCTTGAGGGCGGCAGGCAGCTTGGCCAGCGGGTCGGCGCCAAAGCGACGGGTGTAGTCCTCGACGCGGGCCTTGAAAGTCTGCTTGGACTCGGGCAACTGGCCGTTGGTCGAGACCACGGTCACGTCGGGCGGCAAGAAGGCGGCCGAGATGGCGATGGCGCCTTCGAGCAGGCCACCGGGGTCGTTGCGCAGGTCGAGCACCAGGCCCTTGAGCTTGGGGTCATCCTTGTAGAGCGCGGCGACCTTGGTGGCGAAGTCTTCGACCGTGCGGTCCTGGAACTGGCTGACGCGCACCCAGCCATAGCCCGGCTCGACGATCTTGGCGCGCACGCTCTGCACGCGGATCTCCTCGCGCACGATGGTGACGGGGAAGCTGCGGTTTTCGTTCTTGCGGAAGATCGTGAGCACGACCTTGGTGCTGGGCTCGCCGCGCATGCGCTTGACGGCCTGGTCCATGGTCAAGCCCTTGACGAAGGTGTCGTCGATCTTGGTGATGAGGTCGCCCGTTTTGAGGCCCGCACGGAAGGCGGGTGAACCTTCGATGGGGGAGACGATCTTGACGAGGCCGTCTTCCATGCCGATTTCGATGCCGACGCCGACGAACTTGCCGGTCGTGCCCTCGCGGAATTCCTTGAACGAGGCCTTGTCGAAATACACCGAGTGCGGGTCGAGCCCGGCCACCATGCCGCCAATGGCGTCGCTGATGAGCTTTTTCTCGTCGGTGGGCTCGACGTAGTCGGTCTTGACCATGCCGAAGACGGCAGCGAGCTGCTGCATTTCTTCCAAAGGCAGGGGCGCCATGGCGCTGCGTGCGGTGGCCCCGAACTGCATGGTGGTCAGGCCGCCTGCCAGCGCTCCCAGCGCAACCCAGCCTGCAATTTTGAATTTGGAAGTCATGGCGTGTGTGTGCCTATTCGAACCCGCGATGCAAGCCTGTCACCCAGCCTGCTGATTGATCTTCCAGTATAGGACGGAGGGCGCCCTCGCACAGGGGAATAAGGCGGAAAGATGGGCCCACTTGGCCCATCCAGCGCATTTCCCGCCGTTTAACGCCACAAGTTGGCGCCCCCCCCGGCTGTGATCAAGGCTGGGTGGGGGTGAAATCGACCGGCACCCAGCTGTAGCGGCCCTTGCCTTCGGCGCGCACCTGACCGATGCCAGGGAAGGGCAAATGGGCGCCGGCCACGGGCAAGGCGTCCCTGGCGGTCCAGCCCAGCACCTTCATGCGAGTGGCCAGGGCCTGGGCGGGCACGCTGTCGAATTCGATGGTGACCTGGGGCTTGGGGAACTGCACCGCGGCGTTGTGCACGATGTCGCCCCAGATGAGCAGCTGTTGGCCTTCGGACTGGAACAGGTAGCTGGTGTGGCCGGGGGTGTGACCGTGGGTCTGCACCGGACGCACGCCCGGCAGGATCTCGTCCGTACCGGCGAAGGTGCGCAGACGGTCGGCTTGGGCGTAAGGCGCCACCGAGTTCTGCGCGGCCTGGAAGAAGCCCTGGGCGGCCGCGGGGGCCTTGGCCATCACGGCCGGGTTGAGCCAGTGGTCGGCATCCACCTTGGAGACGTACACCTGGGCATTCGGGAAGGCCATCTGGCCGTCGGCGGTGCGCAGGCCGCCCACGTGGTCACCGTGCAGGTGGGTCAGCAAGACGGCATCGACCTGTTCAGGCCGGTAGCCCGCCGCCTTCAGGTTGGCGTGCACCTGGCCCAGACTGGGGCCGAAGAGCTGGGCCGCGCCAGCGTCGACCAGCACCAACTGCTTGCCGGTGTTGACCAGGAAGGCGATCACGGCCGTGGGCGTGGGCGAGCCGCGGAAGGAGCGGGCCAGCAGCTGCGAGATCTCCTTGGGTGTGGCGTTTTTCAGCAGCTTGCTGTCGAGCTGGATGCGGCCGTCGTACAACGCGGTGACCTCGAACTGTCCCACCATGTGGCGCTGGTAACCCGGCACCTGGGTGCGCACCTGAGGGGCTTCGGCGTGGGCGGCGGGCACGGCGCCCAGGGTCAACAGGCTGAGTGTCAGGACAGGCAAGAGGCGTGACAGACGGTTCATGGACAGGCTCCAGGAAAGGGAAGGCGAAATAGTCAGTCTAGCCCCCTCCCCCTTGAAGGGGGTCGCGCAGGGCGAAAGCCCGATGCCGCGACACGGGCACCGATGCTAATGTTATGGGCATGTCCTCCCCCCCAAGCTCGCTCTGGCCTCGCCTGATCCTCACCTGGCTGATCTACACGGTCACGGGTGTCGCCTGCGTGTCCTTTGCCGCCGCGAACGACTTCGTTTCGCCGCTGTACCTGGCGGCGGGCCTGGGGCTGGCTTGCGTGCTGGGCTGGGGGGCGCGCATGCTGTGGGCCGTGGGCCTGGGGGGCGCCTCGGTGTCGGTGTTCTACCAGACGGTCGCGGCCCCCTCCACCCCGCTGCCGTTGATGCTCGCGCTCGCCGTGTTGGTGGGCCTGGGCGCCGGTCTGCAGGCCTGGGCGGCGCAGGCCTTGACCCGTGAGCGCGATGGCCAGGAACTGAGCCTGGAAAATCCCGGACAGATCTTGCGCTTTCTACTGCTGGCCGGCCCCTTGGCCTGCCTGGTGTCGGCCGGCGTGGCCACCGCCGCGACGGTCTTGGTGGGCGACCTGCCTACCGAGCAGGTGCTGCGGTTTGCCTTCAATTGGTGGGCAGGTGACACCCTGGGGGTGCTGGTTGGGGTACCCATGCTGCTGCCCCTGGTCGGACAACCGGCCGCACTGTGGCGCCCGCGCCGCCGGGTGGTCAGCATCCCGCTGCTGGTCACGTCCGTCTTGCTGACCCTGGCCGTGCGCCAGCTCAATGCCTGGCACCAGGAGCGCCAGCACGCGGTCTTCCTGCAGTCGGTCGAGGCCACCACCAGCGCGGTCCAGTTGCGCCTCCATGGCTACCTGCACGCGGTAGAAGCCCTCAACGGCCTGATGGACGCCTCCGAAGAGGTGTCGCGTGCCGAGTTCCACCGGGCCACGCGCTACTGGCTGGGGGCGCTCGACAGCGTGCAGGCCCTGGGGTGGGAAGAGCGGGTGGCCATCGCCGACCTGCCCGCGTTCGAAGCCGCCCAGCGCGCGGAAGGCCTGCCTGGCTACCGGGTCTATGACGGGGTGGAGCGCCGCCCGCCGCAGGGTGAAGAGGTGCTGGCCCTGCGTTTCATCGAGCCTCAAAGCCAGAACCTGCGCGCCCTGGGCTTCAACGTCCTGTCCCGCCCGGAAACCCGCGACACCTACGCGCGCGCCCGCGACACCGACACGCTGCAGGCCACGCAAGGCTTCCAGCTGATCCAGGAAACGGGCATGCAGCAGGGCGTCGTGATCTACCGCCCGGTGTACAACGGCGAGCCGCAGACGGTGGCCGAGCGCCGCCAGACCGTGCGGGGCGCCCTGTTCCTGACCTTGCGCATGGACGACGCCCTGGCCTCCATCCTGCGGGACATGCCAGCGCACCTGGCGGCCTGCCTGTATGAAAGCCACCCCCTCGGCCAGCGCCTGCTGGGCGGCACCCCCGCCTGCGTGCACCTCGATGCGCGCCATCCGCCGCGCCACCTGCAGCAGGTACCGGTGGCCTTTGCGGGCCAGACCTGGACGCTGGCGGTGTGGGCGCGCGGCCCCATCCCCATGGCAGGCGATGGCGCCACCTTCTGGCTGCTGGCGGTGGTGGGCGCCTTGTTGGCCACGGCCCTGGGCACGTTGCTGCTGGTGATGACGGGCCACGCTCGCAGCCTGCAAGACGCCATGGAAGAGGCCCGCCGCCAGCACGCCGTGGCCGAGCAAGCCAACCGGGCCAAGTCGGATTTCCTGTCGCGCATGAGCCATGAGCTGCGCACGCCGCTCAACGCGGTGCTGGGCTTTGCCCAGGTGATGGAGCTGGACACGTCGGCGCCGCTGCCGCCTTCACAGCGGCGCCGCGTGCAACAGATCCAGCAGGCGGGCTGGCACCTGCTGGACATGATCGACGATGTGCTGGACATCTCGCGCCTGGACAGCGGCAACATGCGCCTGAACTGCGCGCCGATGCCGGTGAGCGATGCCCTGGAGGCCGCGCTCAGCCTGGTGCAGGACAAAGCCCAGAAACAGGGCATCACCTTGCAGGGGCCCGGCCCCGTACCTGCGGACTGGGGGGTGCACGCCGATGCGACGCGCTTGCGCCAGATCCTCACCAACCTCTTGAGCAACGCGATCAAGTACAACCGCCCGCACGGCAGCGTGACGGTGAGCGTGAGCCGTCAGGTCGACAGCGCCCAGCAGGCCACACTGCGCGTGGCCGTGTCGGACACGGGCCTGGGCATGAGCCCTGCCCAACAAGCCCAGCTGTTCCAACCCTTCAATCGCCTGGGGCGCGAACACAGCCAGACCGAGGGCACAGGCATTGGCCTGGTCATCAGCCGCCACCTGGCCGAACTGATGCACGGCACCCTGGAAGTGGCCAGCCAAGCCGACGTGGGCAGCACCTTCACGCTGGTGCTGCCGGCGGTGCCCCTGGCCTCACCCGCCAGCGAAGCGCCGTCCTCCCTGCCGCCCTCCGACACGGTGGCCACCGTCCCGGGGCCCCGTCATGTGCTCTACGTCGAAGACAACCCGACCAACAGCGAGCTGCTGCGCGAGGGCCTGCGTTCGCGCCAGGACCTGAGTGTGTCGGTGGCGGCCACGGCCGAAGAGGCCCTGGACTGGCTGCACAACCCGGCACGCGGTCCACGCCCGGATCTGATCTTGCTCGATCTGCATCTGCCCGACGCCTCGGGCATGGAGGTGCTCAGGCTGCTCAAGGCCAACCCTGACACGGCAGGCATCCCGGTCATCATGGTGTCGGCCGACGCCATGCCCGAGCAGATGCAGGCGGCCCTGGATGCCGGTGCACACAGCTACCAGACCAAGCCCCTGCACCTGCCCACGCTGCTGCAGGTGATCGGCGCGCTCTTGCACCCCTGAACGGTGCGCGCGTCGGCGGGCGGAAGGTTCAGCGCGGCGCGTACTCAGGCACCAGCTCGTGCAGCCGGCTGCGCAGCACGGCCGGCGTCGCGGCCGACTCGTCCACGGTCAAGGCCATCAAGCGCGCCAGCCAGTCTGGCGGCAGCTCGCCGCGCAGTTGCGCCAGGCGCAGACGCGGGTGCGGCGTGGGCAAGGTGGTGTCGGCATCGGCCAGCAGTTCTTCGTAGAGCTTTTCACCCGGGCGCAGGCCGCTGAAAACGATGGGGATCTCGGCCTCGGTGTGACCGCTCAGGCGGATCAGCTCGCGCGCCAGGTCGGCGATCTTCACCGACTGGCCCATGTCCATCACGAACACCTGACCGGATTCGGCCAGCGCCGCGGCCTGCAGCACGAGCTGGGCGGCCTCGGGGATGGTCATGAAGTAGCGCGTGATCTCCGGGTGGGTGACGGTGACCGGTCCGCCCTTGGCGATCTGTTCCTTGAACTTGGGGATGACGCTGCCGCTCGAGCCCAGCACATTGCCAAAGCGCACCGCCATGAAACGGGTGCCGGTGCCCTGCCCAGCCCAGTGCGAGATGACCATTTCGGCGGCGCGCTTGGTGGCGCCCATCACATTGGTGGGGTTGACGGCCTTGTCGGTGGAGATCAGCACGAAGCGCTGCACGCCCGCCTCGGCGGCCGCCTGGGCCGCCAGGTAGGTACCCAGGGTGTTGTTGCGCAGCGCGGTCCAGGCGTTGTCGTCCTCCATCAGCGGCACGTGCTTGTAAGCCGCCGCGTGGAAAACCAGATCGGGCTGGTGCGTGCCCATGGCCCGGCGCAGCGCGCCCAGGTCCTTGACGTCGCCCACCAGGCGCACCAGCGGCAGGTGCGGGAAGCGCTCGCCCAAATCCTGCTCGACCTGGTAAAGCGCGAACTCGCTGAGCTCGAACAGGATGATGCGGCTGGGGCCGAAGCGGGCAATCTGGCGGCACAGCTCGGCGCCGATCGAGCCGCCGGCGCCGGTCACCATCACGGCACGGCCGCTGATCAAGCTGGAGACGGCCAGCTCATCGAGCTTGACGGGCTCGCGGCCCAACACGTCTTCGGGCTGGATGTCGCGCACGCGGTCGATGCGGGAGCCGCCCTCGCGCAACTCGTCGGCCGAGGGCACGGTGACCACGGGCAGGCCGGTGGCCGCGGCCAGTGTCAGCACGCGCTTGCGCTGCTCTTGCGTGGCCGCCGGCATGGCCAGAATCAGGTGAGACACGTCGGCCAGATTGGCCCGGTCGGCCAGCAAGTCGAGACCGCCCCACACGGTGACCCCGGCGATGCTGCTGCCGTGTTTGCGGGGGTCATCATCGAGCAGACCGACCACGGTCCAGCTGCGGTGCTGGATGCCAGCAATGAGCAGCTTGGCCGCAGCACCGGCGCCCAGCACCAGGGCGCGCTGGCCGTTGGTCTGTGCGCCCGTGCGCCGGGCCCGCGAGGCCTCGCTGAGCATGCGCACGGTCATGCGCGCCAGCGACAGGCTGATCAGGGTGAAGACCGGGTGCAGGGCCAGCACGGCACGGGGCACCTCGGTGAGCTGCGCCATCAGGATGACGACGGCGCACGCCAGACCGGCGCCCAGGCACACCCAGGCCAGGCGCGTGATGTCGTGAAAGCTGGTGTAACGCCAGCTGGCGCGGGGCACGCGCAACGCCCAGGAGGCCGCGCTGTAGACCGCGATGACGCCCAGCAGCACGGCCCAGTCATAGCTGGGGCGCTCGTGCAGCCAGCGCTCCATCCCCATGCGGAACAGGTAGGTGAAATGCCAGGCCAGCAGGATGAGGAAGGCATCGGCCAGCATGACCACGCCCTGACGGCGGGGGCGCAGTTGATCCAGAACGCGGTTCAGGGAGTGCCAGAGCATGATGGGGCGCGCGGGAGGGCAAAAAAGAAGCGGCAACCCGCCATTGTGCCTCTGCGCACGACAATGCGGGGATGAGCGACCCGCACGACCTCCCTCCCCTGCCGACCCTGCCCACGGGCGAATACGAACACTACAAGCGCCTGCGCTACCGCGTGCTGGGCGTGGTGCGACACAGCGAAACGCTGGAGCCGCTGGTGCTGTACCAGCCGCTGTATGGCGAGCAAGCGCTCTGGGTGCGTCCCTATGCGATGTTCGTGGAAGAGGTGGAGGTGGACGGCGTGCACCGCCCGCGCTTTGCCTTGGTGCAGCCTGACTGAGGCCCGCGCCGACGTCGGCCCTGATCAGGGGCGGCGCATCACGAGGTCGCTGGTGGCCTCGGCCACGCAGGGCAGGATGCAGCCCCACTCTTTCTCTTCGGGCGTGAGCCCCGGCCAGTCGATGCGGTAGCGCACGCTGCCGGCTTCCAGTTGGGCCAGGCAGCTGCGGCAGCTGCCATTGCGACAGGAGCGTGGCCAGTCCACGCCTGCGGCCAAGGCTGCCTCCAGCACCGTCTGCCCCGGCGCCTGGGTGAAGCTGTGCCCCTCAGCGGGCACGGTGATGCGGCAGCCCACAGGCAGATCCCGCTCAGGGCTGGGGCGCGGCCTCGCCGCTTTCCACGAGCGGGGCTTCGTCCGCATCGCCTTCCTCATCGTCTGTGCCCGCGACGGCTTTCACGCCGGCAGCGGTCACGTCCACGGCCGTGCCCACCACGGTGGCCCCGACGCTGACGGTGGTGGCCACTACCGTGACGGCGGCATCGGCCACGGCCAAGACAGAGCAGCCGGACAGGCAGGCCTGCAGCGACAAGAGGGACAGGATCAGGGCCAGACGGCGCATGGCGACTCCACAGACATCGAGGGACACAGGACAACAGACAACGGGAGGTGGCCCCGCCGGGGCGCCATTGTCGCCGCGAACCGGGGCGCGCGCTCAGACCTCGTCAAACAGCGGCAGGCTGTAGGGGGCGTCGGGCTCGACGGCCGTGGACTGGCCATCGCCGGGCACCAGCGACTCCATCTTCACGCCCAGCAGACGCAGGCGCTGGTTCAGCGGCACGGTCTTGAGGCAGCGCCCTGCCCACAGGCGGATGGTGGCGGCATCGCGGGTGGGCTGCGGCAGCGTCAGGCTGCGGGTGACGATCTTGAAGTCGTCGTAGCGCAGCTTGATGCCCACGGTGCGCCCCGCATAGTTCTTGCGTACCAGGTCGCTGGCGAGCTGTTCGCACAGGCGCGTGAAGATGGGGCTGAGCTGGGCGCGGTCTTCTCGGGGGTGCAGGTCGCGCTCGAAAGTGGTTTCGCGGCTGATGGACTTGGGCTCGCGCCAGGTGACCACCGGGCGGTCATCACGGCCATGGGCGGCCTCGTGCAACCAGCTGCCGTAGTGGCTGCCAAAGGCGCTGACCAGTTCGTGCGCCGGCGTGGCGGCCAGCTCGCCAATCGTGCGGATGCCCAGGGTCGCCAGGCGCTCGGTCGCCTTGGGGCCGATGCCGTTGATGCGACTGACCGGCAAGGGCCAGATGCGGCTGGGCACATCTTCGTGCATCAGCACCGTGAGGCCATCGGGCTTGTCTAGGTCGGAGCTGATCTTGGACAGCAGCTTGTTGGGCGTGACCCCGATCGAGCAGCTCAGGCCGGTGGCCTCGCGCACCGCGGCCTTGATGCGCTGGGCCAGAGCGCGCACGCCACCCAGCGGGTCGCTGTCCACCGTGTCCTGCGCGCCGGGCACCTCGGTGAGGTCCAGGTAGATCTCGTCGATGCCCCGGTCCTCCATCACCGGTGCGATGGCCGTGACCGCCGCCTTGAACAGGCGCGAGTGGTGGCGGTAGGCCTCGAAATCCATCGGCAGCAGGATGGCATCGGGGGCCAGCGCCGCCGCCTTCATCAGCCCCATGCCCGAGTGCACACCGAGCGCGCGTGCCGGATAGGTGGCGGTGGTGATGACGCCGCGGCCCGCGTAGTCGCGCAGGCGAGCGAAGTCGTCAAGCGACTGGGGCGCGGTGGCCGAGGGGTTGCGTCGTGACCCGCCGATGACGACGGGCAGGCCCTGGAGTTGCGGGTAACGTAGCAACTCAACGGACGCGTAGAACGCGTCCATGTCGAGGTGGGCGATGAGACGGCGGGGCGCGGTCGTGTTCAGGCCTCGATGTCGAGCAGGCTGCCCATCATCTGCTGGTCGGCCTGGATGCTGCGCAGGTTGGCGCGGTAGGTGTAGGTGGCCATCTTCTGCTCGACCAGGTCCTTGGCCAGCTCCGGCCCGATCTCCTGAGCCTGGGCCAGGGAGGTGCTGACGCCGCCCGATTCCTGGCTCTGCTGGTTGACCACCTGGCGCTGGAAGCGCTCGGTCTGGACGTTGGCGATGTTGTGCGCGGCCACGTCCATGCGGGTCGTGGCCGCCTGGGCGCCCGACAAACCGATGGCTGAAATGGAACTCATGGTGGCCTCCGTGACACGATCACTTCAGGTCAAACTGTACCCGAGAGCTGGGGCCCTTGTCATCCGGCAAGCCGCTGGTGCCGACCTTGGAAGCCGTCAACAACACACGCTCGGGCGGGATTTTGCTGGACAGATAGGCCTTGACCGCATCGCCCCGGTGGTCAGCCAGGCTCTTGAGGGCGGCGTCGTTGACCGGCGCCGCCGCCTGCAGCAAGGCCTCCATCTCGGCGGGAGGCAGGGTCTTGGCCAGGCCCACGAGGTTGCGCGGCTTCTTGATGTCGGCGGCCTTGTAGGCGGCGGTCAGCCACTGCGCTTTTTCTTCTGGCGAAATGCTCACCTCGGCCACGGGCTGTTTCTGGGCCTTGGCTTTCGCCACCCGCATCAGGCGGTCCACATGGGCAGCGCGCAGGCCGGGCACGTCCACCGCCGGGTCGGCACGGCCAGTGGCCTCCAGCTTGAGGGCCGGGCGGTCGTCGAGCTTGCTGGCCAGCGTGTCCAGGCGCGAGCGGGCCGCCTCGCTGAGTTCGGCAGAACCGGGCGCAAAGGGCACGAAGCCCAGCTCGTCGCCCCCGCCCGAGAGCAGCGAGAACGGCGCCATCACCGCCTTGGTGATGAGGTTGACGATGACGCGCCAGATGATGCCGCCCACCGAGAACTGCGGATCGTCGAGCGAGCCGGAGATGGGCAGGTTGATGTCGATCTCGCCATGGCGGTTCTTGAGCAGCGAGACAGCGAACAGCACCGGCAGCTTGGTGGCGTCAGGGCTGTCGACCTTGTCGCCGAAGGTGAGCTGATCGAGGAAGATCTGGTTCTGGGCTTCGAGCTTGCCGCCGTCGATCTTGTAGTGCACGGTCATCGACAGCGAGCCCTTTTCGATCGCATAACCCGCATAGCGCGCCGCGTACGGCGTCAGGCGGGTCAGCTCGATGCCCTTGGCGCTGCCCTGGATGTCGGTGAACAGGCGTGGCCCCAGGGGGTGCAGCTGGCCGGTGATCTTGAGCGGCGCGCCGTCGTCCACCGCTCCAGACACGTCCACCGTGGCCGGCTCGGGCTTGTCGGACGCCACCGCCGAAATGGTGCCCTCGATGCGCGTGAGGTCGGCCGAGTAATTGGGCTTGATGTAGTTGTCGGTGAAGTCGACACGACCCTTGCTGAGCTTGATGCCCTGCCAGCGCAGCTTCATGGGGACGGCGTTGGCAGCTGCCGGTGCGGCAGCGACGGCGGATGCGGCGGACGCTGGCGCCGAGGGGGCCTCAGCACGCTGCGGGGCCGAAGCCGCCGACTCGGGCGTGGTGAGGGACGCAGGCTGGGCGCCGACCTCGCGGCTGGCAATGCGGGCGAGGTTGAGCTGCCCGTCGGGGTTGATGATGACGCGGCCGTAGAACTCGTTGAGCGCGATGCGGCCCAGGTTGGCGTTGACCTGGCCGTTGGCCCAGGCCAGATCGGTGCCGTCGAGCGACAGGCTGCGCCAGCTGACGAAAGCAGCCTCGTTGACGCGGTCCTGCAGGCGCAGGTCGCTCAGGCCAACGCGCCCCTGGTAGCGCACGCTCAGACCGCGACGGGCGTCGTCGTGCACCTGCACGCGACCGGCCGCCTGGGCGCGGGCGCGGGCGATGCGGATGTTGAGGTGCGGATCCAGGTAGGACTGCAGCACGCGCAGGTCCACCGCGGCCAGCCCGACCTGGCCCTGCACGGACAGGGGCTGCGGCCGCACCTCGCCCTGGAAATTCACCTGGCCCTGGCCTTGGGCCTGGGTGCGCAGGTCGACCTTCAGGGGTTGACGCAGATCGGTGGAGGCGTTGGCCACACTCAATTCGGTGCGCTGCAAGGACAGCCGCGCTGCTGGGCTGACGCTCTGATCGGTGAGCTGCACACGACAGTCTTGGCAACGCAACAGCTTGACGGTGACCGGCGGCAGCTCCGCCTCCGTTGACTGGGTCGACGTGCGGCGCGCGGCGGCCGGCGCCGCGCGCGACGGCGCCATGCCCAGCCATTGGCCCTGGCGGCCGCGGGTCACCTGGGCATCCAGGCCACTGAGCGTCACCGCCTCCAGACTCAAACGACGCAGGCCGGGCTGGGCCGTGGCCAGCGACAGGTGGGCATCCGCTCCTTCCACCGCCAGCTCTCCCAGCTTGATCTGATCACGTACACCCGTGGCGGTGGCCTGGGTCTGCACGCCACTCAGACGCAGGGAGCCACCGCTGAGGTGAACGCCCGGGCCAGCCAACTCCGGCGAGGTCGCGGCCGGATCGGCCTGCAGCCGGGCACTGAGCTGCGCCTGCAGCGACAAAGCCCCTTGCTGCACTGTCAACGGCAGACTCAAGGATTGAGCCAGCGGCGCCAGCCAGGGTTGCACAGCCGCCTGGTCCAGCGCCAGCTTGGCCTCGACCTGCTGGCGTGCCAGCTGGGCCTGGCCGCTGGCCCGCAAGGTCATGCCGTGCTGGTCGGCGACATCCAGCTGCCAGGTGGCAGCCGGGGCCTTCGCGCCAGCATCCAGACCTTTGACGTCGAGCACAACGCGGTCCAACCGTGGCCAAGGGGCAGCGTCGGTGGTTTGCACGTCGATGGCCTGGGCCGCGAGGTGCACGGCGCCGACCGACCACTGCCAGGGCGTAGCGGGCGTCACGGTGGGGGCCTTGGCCGCGCCTGAGGCCGCCGATGCGACCGACGCAGGCGACGATCCAGGCGTCACCGGCTCACGCGAGACGGCAGCGGCCACCGGAGGGGTCGTGCGCGCTGCCGATGGGGTCCCCCCTGCCGCCAGCGGACGGGCCTTCAGGTGCAGCCCATCCAGCGCCACCCGGTCCACACGCACCTGGCGTTCCAGCGGCAGGGCGTCCAACCCGTCCACCTTCAGCAACTGCCAGCCGGTCTCCACCTGCCCCAAGCCCGGTGCCTGCGGCAGTCCCAGGCCCAGCTTGCTGAGCTGCAGGCCGCCGGTGACGCGCAACATCGGCAAGGCAGGTGCCGGGCGTTGCTCGAACCGCACGGTCAGGGCCGTATCGAGTTGCCCCTGCTGCGGCGTGATCTTCACGCCGGGCGGCAGGAAGGGCTGGGCGGCCGTCAACCAGTGCGCCACATCCACCGACTGCCAGGCCAGCTGCACCTCGGATCGGTGTCCTTCCTGGAAGGGCAGCGTCTTGCCTTCGACCTTCAAGGGGCTGCCGTCGATGCGCGCCTGCAGGCGCGGCTGCACATCCACCGCGATGTCGCTGGGCAGTGTGGAGACGAAGGGCACCCCCACCTGCAACTGATCGACGCGGTGCTCCTGCTTCAGGACACGGTCGGTGTAGCGCAGCAGGCCGTCGCGCACCTCGATGTTGAAAACGGCGAAGCGGGTCGGCTCGCTGTCGGGCTGGGGCGGCGGTGAGTTGGCCATCAGGCGGGCCATCACCGGGCTGATGTTGAACTGGTCGGCGCTCTGGCGCTCCAGCCAGAACATGGGCTCGGTCAAATGCACGCGGCGGATGACCGGCGCCAGGTGGCGCACCGAGGCCAGCGAGAGCTGGGTCTGCGCCTGCTTCAAGGTGAACCAGGGGGCAGCCTGCGGCCCCACGGCCACGCCATCGACCTCGACGGCCAAGGTCCAGGGCTGGATGCGCACCGCAGCGATGCGCACCGGGGTGCCGAGGGCTTCGGTGGCCGCGGCTTCGATGCGGGGCCGCGCCCAGTCGGGCAACCACACGCCCACCACCCCGGTCCACGCAGCGGCCACGGCCACCACCCCCGCGAGGGGTTTGACCCAGGCACGCCAACGGGCTGCAGGCGCCACGGGAGAAGCAGATTCAGGACGGGTCATGGGTCAGCGCACACCAGATCAGACAGATATCGGGATGGTACCGCCGACACCTGGGCTGCGCACGCTCCCGCGCCCCGCAGCCCGCTCATGTCTTCAACCGCGCGGTCGGTCCTGAAAACGCAGCACAACTTCGCCCAGGGGCGCAAAGCGCACGCGCAGCCGCGGGCCCACCGGCACCCAGGGCGCGCCGGCATACGAGCCGGTGATGACCACCTGCCCAGCCTGCAGACCCTGCCCCTGCTGACGCAGAAACTCGGCCAACCAGCACAAGGGCGCCAGCGGCTCGCCCGCGGGATGCACGCCGTGTTGGGACAGCAGGGGCTGCCCGTCGGCGTGCACCTCGATGTCCAGCGTCTGCGCCGCACACCCTTGGGCGAGGTCCACCGCCGGACCCAGCCACAGGCCCTGATTGACCAGGCCGTCGGCCAGTCGATCGGCAAACTGCAAGGGCACGCTGTCGTCGTAGCGGTTGTCGATGAGCTCCAGCGCCAGGTGGACCGAAGCCACCGCGGCCCTCACCTCGTCGACGCCATAGGGCTGCGCGCGCGGGGGTAGCGCATGCCCGAGCACGAAGGCCAGCTCGGGCTCGACCTTCACCTGCCCTTGCTGTGTCCACACCGGACAGGCGCTGGGCGACGCCCCCAGCGCATCGGCCCGGGACAGGGTGCTCGCATACAGCGGGGCCAGCACCCAGGTGTCGGCACCGGGCAGGCCGCATTTCCAGCCCACCACCTGCTCGCCCGTCCGCTGCGCCAGCTCCTGGGTCACGGCGTTTTGCACCGCCCAGGCATCGTGCAGGGTCAGGGGCCGACACGCCGCTGGCAGCGCCGCACCCACCTGGCCGCTCAGGCGGCGTGAGGTCAGGGTGTGGGCGGCCGCCGAGATGGCATCGGGGGTCAAGGTCAGTTCAGGCGTGTGCATGAGGCGCATCATAGACACCTGCCCCCAACACGCAGAGAGCGTCAGGGACGCAGGGCGCCGCCCTCGCCCGCCGCCCGGAGCACATCACGCTGCACGGCCTCGGCGGCATCGCGCCAGGTGGGCTCGCGCTGTGCGCAACGCACGGCGGCTTCGGCAGCAGTGCGCGCCCCGGGCAGGTCACGACGCTCCAGCCGCAGCCGTGCCAGGTTGTGCCAGGCCGGCGCGCTGTCGTGGCGCTGCGCGACTTGGGCATAAGCGGCTTCGGCCTCGGCCAGCGCGCCCGAGGCATACAGCGCATTGCCCAGACCCAGGCCCAGCACCAGCGAGTCGGGCCAGCGCTGCAGCGCCGTGCGGTAGGCCCGCGCCGCCAGCGGCGCCGGCGCCACACGCTCGAACGCCACGCGGGCCTCGGTGACGGCGGCCTCGTCGGCCTGCGCAGGCAGGCGGTCCGGCGGCAACACGACAAACGCCCACTGGCTGGAGCGCGCCCAGGTGTGTTCGAAGGTGCTCATCAGCATCACCTCGCGCTTCACGGTGCCCGAGCGCAAGAGAATCTGACCAGCAGGCAGGTCGTAACCCACCACCACGGCGTAATGCCACAAAGGCTGGATGGACAGGCCCAGATTGAGCAACACCACCGGCGCCTGCCCGGCCGCCACCTCGCGCAGCAGCGAGATCAGGTCAGGCCGGAGGCGGGTAGCGATCTGCCCATGCCGGCGCGGGGCGGCCAGCATCTCGATTTGCAGGCTGCCCTCGCGGGCCGGCACGAACACGGCCGTGCCCAGCATCTCCGGGGCGATCGACACGCCCACGGCACCCAGGGCGGTGGCCAGCGCGGCCGGGCCGCACTGGTTGACCTCTTGCGGAAAGAACGGCACCTGCGCCCATTCCACCCGCGGGGGCAGATCAGGCGGCGGCTGGTGCAACAAGGACCGGGTCTGCGAAGCCGTCAGGCTGGCGCAGCCCCCCAGCACCGTCACCGCCCCGAGCGCCCCAGCGCCCGCCAGCCAGCGACGGCGTCCGGGTCGCATGTGGCTCACGCCTCAGCGGATGGAGCGCGTGAAGGGGAAGACCTTGGTGAAGCCGAGGATGTCGGTGACCAGCAGCACCAGGAAGATGAACACGATGGTGCCCAGCACGCCGCTGGCACCGGCCGGGGCGTGTTCCAGTTGGTCGGCCAGGGCCACGACTTCCTGATCAGACAAGGAAGCAATGCGGGCGCGGGCGGCGTCCATGTCCACGCCCTTGGCAACCAGAGCCTCGGTCACGTCGGCGCGGTTCAAGGTGGCGAGCACCTGGGCACGGCGCGATTCCACCTGCACGAGGTCGGTGCTGGCGGCCACCGACCCGGTGGCGATCATGCCGGCATGGGCGGCTTGCAGGCCGGCGGTGTGGGACAGGGCGGCAGCCACGATCCAGGCAACCAGTTTCTTCTTCGAAGTCATGATGGGTCTTCCTCAGGAAATGCACGAGGCGGTGCGGCGATCTTAGAGCAGGCTATGACCCGCGTCTGCCGCGATCTGTGAGGAGATGTGTGCAAGCCAGAGTGCAGTCAAGACCGGGCTTCGCGGGCCAACAAGGCCTGTTTACGTGCCGGCCCCCAGCGGTAGCCTGAGGGGCTGCCGTCGCGCCGCACCACGCGGTGACACGGGATCAGCACGGCCAGCACATTGGCCGCGCAGGCACTGGCCACGGCCCGCACCGCACGGGGCCGACCGACCTGCTGCGCCAGCTCGCTGTACGTCACAGTCTGGCCTGAAGGGATCTGCCTCAGGGCGGCCCACACCGTTTGCTGGAATGCGGTGCCGCCCATATCCAGCGGCAAGCTCATCGCATGAGCCTGTTTGGCGCGCATACCCTCCAGCTCGGCCTGCACCGCGCTCACCCAGGGGTGAGGGGTCTCATCGTGCTGCAACACCCGATCCGGGAAGCCCTGGCGCAACTCGGCCAGCACGGCGGCATCGTCATCGCCCAGCAAGACGGCACACACCCCCTGTGCAGACCAGGCCACCAGCGCGCGCCCCAGGCCCACAGCGCCAATCTGCCAATGCAGGACGGGTTGATCAAGGGGGGAACGGGCCATGATGAAAGCTCCCAGGTGGTTCGGACCCTGCGGGCGCGCCACCACGCAGGCATGCCGCGTGGGCCAGGCGAACGGGCTCGCTCAGTAATGCGGTGGCAGCTCGTCGCGCAGACTGCGAAAGGACGGGGTGCCGCCGCCATCGTCCTGCTGATGGCGCAAAGCGCTCACCTCTTTGACCAGCAGGTCGATGTGTTGTTGCTGGCGGGCGACCAGGGTGTTGAGGTTGTCGAGCAGGTCCTCCATGAACCCGATCTTGATCTCGAGGTCGATGAAGCGCTGTTCGGTATCGGGGGATGAAGACATGACGCTATTGGACACGAAGTCAGCGCGCCGTCAAGCCGTTCAGCACCGCCTGCAGCGGCGCCGATGTCACGCCCACCGGCGCCAGAAAGGGGTTACCCTGGATGAGCACGATGGCCGCCGTAGGCGCGGCCCCGAAGGCGAACAGCACGACCGCCGCCAACAAGGCACGAGGTCGCTCAATGTGCACCACGGCCACCGACAACAAGGTGAGCAAGCCCAGGAAGGCCATGCCCAACCACTTCAGCGGGTTCACATGGGTCTGGCTCAAGGTCACCCGCTGGTCCCGCTCATCGCGCATAGTGACAATCTGATCGAGCAGGAGGGTCTGGACGTTGGCACCCAGCGCCTCCCGCACCCCGGCGCTCGCGATCAAGGTCAGCAAGGCATCGGCCCGGTCCGCCACGGCGGGGTTTGCGGTGCGCTGCGCCAGCCAGCCCCACTCGTCCACGCTCGCCTGAGCGTACTGGGCCAGGGCGCCGCGCACCTGGCTGGCCAGTGGCGCCGGCACGTTCTGGCTGAGTGCCAGGGTGGTGCGCATCGCATCGGCCTCGCGGTACACCGCCCGGATCGCCCGGTCGTGCGCACTCCAGGTGTCGTTGGCCAGAAAAGCCAGCGTCAGGCCAAACAGCACGCCCAGGATGTTGATGAAGGGGGGCGCCACCCCCTGCCATGACAAGAGCCAGCCCGCACAGCGTGGGTGGTGCGCCAGGCGATACACCCCGCTGACTGCGGCGAACGTGCCCACCACGGCCAGCAGCGCGTAACCATAATGGTCATACGCGAGCCAGAGCGAGGCCGACATCGGGCGAACCGCAGACTCAGTCGACGGTCAATTCAGGCGCCTGCGCCAGCAGGCTCTGCATGAAGCCTTCGGGACGCGGCACCACTTTCTTGTGCACCTTGTCGACGAAGACGATGCCGCTCTTGCCGCGCGCCACCTCGCGCCCGGAAGACACTTCGGTCAGGCAGAACGCCAGGTCGAAGCCGTACTTGTTGAAGTCCACAGGCACCATGTCGACCCGGATGACCTCGCCGTAGAAGCCTTCCGACTTGTACTGCGCCAGCATGTCGCCCACCACGATCGAGACGCCCTCGACGTCGAACTCGGTGTAGCCCAGCCAGCGGAAGAAGCGCGCGCGCCCTTCCGAGACCAGGGTCAGCAACTGGGCGTTGTCGAGGTGGCCGGCCTGGTTGACGTGGCTGACGTAGATCTGCACCTCCGTGGTGAAGATGAAGTGATCCGGCAGTTCATATTGGACACGGGCCATGACAGTACACAGTGAGGGAAACGAAAACGGCGCCCGACATCGTAGCAGGCAGGCGCTTCAGCCGGGCGCGCCAGGCCGCCCGGCATCGGCCGGATACAGGCGCCAGCCGCCCTCCCCGGTCAGCTCCAGCACCTGTCGGTGAAAAGCCCCCACAGCCTCATGGTGGCTGACGCTGATGGGGGTGATCGACAGGCCGTCCAGCTGCCCGTAGAGCCGGGCCTCGTTGGCCCCGTCCAGCGCGCTGGTGGCCTCGTCCAGCAAGAGGTAGCGCGGCTTGGCCAGCAGCGCTCGGGCAAAGGCCAGGCGCTGTTGCTCCCCGGCCGAGAGCACCTTGCCCCAGTCCAGCTCGGCCTGCAGGCCCCCGAAGCGCTGTGCCAGATCGGGCAGGTTCACGGCCCGCAGCCATTCAAGCAACTCCGCGTCGGAGATGTCGCGCTCGGTGTGCGGGTAGAGCAGCTGGGTGCGCAGGTCGCCCAGCGGCAGGTAGGGGTACTGGGGCAAGAAGAGCATGTCGGGCCCGGCCGGTCGCCGCACCTGGCCGGCCCCGGTGTGCCACAGGCCCGCCATCACGCGCAGCAGCGAGCTTTTGCCCGAGCCGCTGGCCCCCGTGATCATCAGACCCTGCCCCGGCGGCACGCTCAGCGACAGGTCACGCAGCAGCAGGTGCTCGTTGTGGGGCGTGTACACCGTCAGGTTCTCCAGGGACAGGTGCGGGTCGGCGACCGTGGCGATGCGGCCCAGCGCCCCCGTGGGCTCCTGATGCGCGTCAGTGGCCTGGCGGTCCAGCGTGTCAGAAAAGGCATGCAGGCGGTCGATGCCGGCCGAGAAGCGGCTCAGCCCTTCGAAGTGCTCGACGATGACCGTCAGGGCGCTGAGGATGGCGGTGAAGGCGCCGGTGGCCTGGATGGCACGTCCCACCTCCAGCTCACCCGAGAGCACCTGCCCGGAGATGATCACCACCGGCAGCACGATGGTGAGAAAGCTGTGCGCGTACTGGAAGGTGTTGAGGCGCAGCTGCCAGGACAGCACCTGGCGGTAGTTGGCAAACAGCGCGCCGAACACCCGCATCAGCGCCGACATCTCGCGCGCCTCGCCGTTGTGAAAGGCGATGGGCTCGGCGTGTTCACGCACGCGCACTAGGTTGAAGCGGAAGTCGGCTTCGCGCTGCAGTTGCTTGAAGTTCAGCCCGATCAGCCGGCGCCCGAACACGCTGGCCGTGAACACGGTGGTCACCAGCGCATAGCCGAGCAGGAAGTACACGAGGCCCTGCGAAATCGTCCATAGCACCCCGGCAAAGGCCACGAGCTGGATCACCGAAGACAGCACGAACATCGAGAAGTACAGGGAC
>NZ_JAVEYN010000034.1:0-25579 GCF_034003525.1 Aquabacterium sp. | reverse complement strand
AGGTAGACATTGGCTTATTCGACACCTTAGCGTACTTCTTTAGGGTAATCGAAAGCGTGTCGTTTCGCTTGGATCCGCTTAGCCCAACAGCTTGAGGACCTGTTGGGGCAACTGGTTTGCCTGGGCTACCATGGCGTTGCCGGCCTGCTGAAGGATTTGGGCTCGCGACAGGTTTGCAGTTTCCGCAGCGAAGTCGGCGTCCATGATGCGGCCTCGGGCGGCAGACTGGTTCTCAATGTTGACGGCCAAGTTCGAGACGACTGCCTCGAAACGGTTTTGGGCGGCACCAAAGACGGCGCGCTTATCGTTGATTTTATCTAGCGCGGCATCAATGACCTTGATGGCAGCATCGATGGCCGTGGTGTCCACTGCCGATGCGACGTCTGAGGCGCCAACGCCGCCAATTGCGATGCCAACCCCCGTGGCCGCAGGTCCGGTCCATTGTCCGGTGACCGTGGCCAATACCACATCGTCAGCTGCGCCACTTGTGGCGGAGGCTGCAGCAACCGGCGTACCGCCAGACAATCGTACGCGATCAACAATGATTCGATCATCTGCCGTAGTGTTGGCGCCGACTTGGAATTCGATGGTGGTGGCTGCGGTGCTTTCGAACAGCTTCTGCCCATTGAAGGTTGAGCCATTCACCGTGCGGAGGATTTCCGACTGTAACTGACGGAACTCTTTCTGAAGATTGGCTTGATCGCCTGCTGAGTTAGTTGCATTGCGAGACTGCACAGCAAGCTCGCGCATGCGCTGAAGGCTGTCCCCCATCTTGCCGAGTGCGCCTTCTGCCGTTTGTGCGTAAGAGATGCCGTCGTTGGCATTTCGAACGGCGACGTTCATGCCTCTGATCTGAGTGTTCATACGCTCAGCAATGGCGAGTCCAGCTGCATCGTCTTTGGCGGAGTTGACCCGAAGTCCAGAAGACAGGCGCTGCATTGAGGTCGCCAGTGACGTTTGGGACGTGCTCAGGTTACGCTGTGCGTTCAGTGAGTTCAGGTTCGTATTGATCGTCTGTGCCATGACACACTCCTAAAGGATCGTAGGACTCGCGGCGGTAGCGCCGACCTAGTGCGGGTGGGCCAAGACGCATCGGAAAGATCACTTGGCCAGTGGACTCAATGTTCGGGGTTTTTGCATCAGTTCAACAGCCAAATAACAGCCGATTTGCCGGCCAATTCAAAACGGAAGAGCCACCCGAAGGTGGCTCTTGTTGATCCAATTTTTAAGCTGTGAAAGCGCTGGGTGTTTACTGCAGGAGACGCAGGACTTGCTGCGGGAGCTGGTTGGCCTGGGCAATCATGGCGTTGCCAGCTTGCTGCAGGATCTGGGCACGCGACAGGTTGGCCGTTTCGGATGCAAAGTCAGCGTCCATGATGCGACCGCGAGCCGCAGACTGGTTCTCAATGTTGACGGCCAAGTTCGAGACGACTGCCTCGAAACGGTTTTGGGCGGCACCAAAGACGGCGCGTTTGTCGTTGATTTTGTCCAGCGCGGTGTCGATGACTTTGATGGCATTGTCAATCGCAGTATTGTCCACGGTGGAGGCGGCCACGGCGACACCCACGCCACCAATTGCAATCCCGGTGGCTGCGGCGCCTCCGCCCCATGCACCCGTGACCGTCGCCAAGATAACATTCTCCGCTGCGCCTGCGGTCGCGTCCCCGGCGGTCGCTGCGGTACCACCCGCCAGCCGAGCACGCTCAATGCCAATGCGGTCATCGGCAGTTGTGTTGGCGCCGACCTGGAATTCGATGGTGGTGGCAGCCGTGCTTTCAAACAGCTTCTGGCCGTTGAAGGTGGCGCCGTCCATGGTGCGCTTGATTTCTTCTTGCAGTTGGCGGAATTCCTTCTGCAGGTTGGCCTGGTCGCCGGTGGAGTTGGTGGCATTGCGCGACTGCACGGCGAGTTCACGCATGCGTTGCAGGCTGTCACCCATCTTGCCCAATGCACCTTCCGCGGTTTGCGCGTAGGAGATGGCGTCGTTGGAGTTACGAACCGCTACGTTCATGCCGCGCACCTGAGCGCTCATGCGTTCAGCGATCGCCAGACCTGCCGCGTCGTCTTTGGCTGAGTTGACACGGAGACCAGAGGACAAGCGCTGCATGGAGGTGGCCAAGCTCGACTGCGATGTCGACATGTTGCGCTGTGCGTTCAGCGAATTCAGGTTGGTGTTGATGGTCTGAGCCATGAGTGAACTCCTCTATGTGGAACCCTAACCGGATGTCTTGGATGAGCTTCTTTGACCGATCTATCTCGATGCGCGCTCTGTTCTGTCATCCGGACTCCAGGGTTGTTTCCAGCCCCGTTGTAGTAGTTATCGGATGCCATCTCAGGTAACTTGAGAGAAGTTTGCGCAGGAGTGCGGCCCGACCCAACGAAAAAAGCCGCCCGTGGGCGGCTTGCTGAGGGGTGAACTGCGGCAGCTTGCCGCAAATTGTTTACTGCAGGAGTCGGAGGACTTGCTGCGGGAGTTGGTTGGCCTGGGCAATCATGGCGTTGCCAGCTTGCTGCAGGATCTGGGCACGCGACAGGTTGGCTGTTTCGGATGCGAAGTCGGCGTCCATGATGCGGCCACGAGCTGCGGACTGGTTTTCGATGTTGACGGCCAAGTTCGAGACGACTGCCTCGAAGCGGTTCTGGGCTGCGCCGAAGACGGCGCGTTTGTCGTTGATCTTGTTCAGTGCGGTATCGATCACCTGAATGGCGGCGTCAATCGCAGTGTTGTCCACCGTCGAGCCGGCTGTTACGGCTCCCACACCGCCGATTGCAATGCCGGTCGCCGAGGCTCCGCCAGACCAAGCTCCAGTGACCGTGGCCAGAATCAGGTCGTCCGCTGCTGCTGCAGCAGTTGCGGCTGATGCAGCACTAACCGTGCCGCCAGTAAGGCGAGCGCGCTCAATACCAATGCGGTCATCGCTGGTGGTGTTGGCTCCGACCTGGAATTCGATGGTGGTGGCAGCGGTGCTCTCAAACAGTTTTTGACCGTTGAACTTGGCGCCATCCATGGTGCGCTTGATTTCTTCTTGCAGTTGGCGGAATTCCTTCTGCAAGTTGGCCTGGTCGCCGGTGGAGTTGGTGGCATTGCGCGACTGCACGGCGAGCTCACGCATGCGTTGCAGGCTGTCACCCATCTTGCCCAATGCACCTTCCGCGGTTTGCGCGTAGGAGATGGCGTCGTTGGAGTTGCGAACCGCTACGTTCATGCCGCGCACCTGAGCGCTCATGCGTTCAGCGATCGCCAGACCTGCCGCGTCGTCTTTGGCTGAGTTGACACGGAGACCAGAGGACAAGCGCTGCATGGAGGTGGCCAAGCTCGACTGCGATGTCGACATGTTGCGCTGCGCGTTCAGCGAATTCAGGTTGGTGTTGATGGTCTGAGCCATGAGTGAACTCCTATCTAGATGGTGCTGCTGAGATCGTCCGAAAGGGCCGGCTGGCGTAGAAACACCTTGTCAGGTTGGCTTGGACGGTTCATTGCGGCGCTGTGATCTTGATATCGGCGTTCTGGCGCCTTGCTTTAGAGGATTTTTCGCTCGATCACCCGCTCCATCTAGGGGCTGTTGCGTGGAGGCCGTCGAGAAGCGGTTTGTTCAAGGTGTTTACTGAGCTTTCCGTGCCGGTTCAGATTGCTTAGACTCAAGCGTACTCAATCCGCCTCCGATCGCTTTTTTGTAAAGGTTTGTCATGCCTGCATCTGTCAATCGACTTCGTCGATCTGGCCCATCGTCAAAGGCTCACGCGTTGTGGGAGAAGGGGCGCTTATTGGCCAAGGAAGGGCAATGGTCCCTTGCTGCTAAAGCCTTTGAGTGTGCAGTGGAGCTTGACCCGAAGGACGAGGTCTATTTGCTCAATGCGGCCCAGGCTTGCTTCAATGCTGGGCAACTGGAGGCGTCGGTGCAGCATGCCAAGAGGGTGATTGAAATCGATAATGCAAGTGAGCTTGCCTATCAGATGCTAACGCGTGCCCTTACGCGCATGCACCGGCATGCCGAAGTGTTGGCCTTCATGGGGAGCATGCCTGGTGAACTCCGACACACAGTGGAGTACTGGGTCGGGCTTGGTCTGGCGAACCAAGCTTCGGGGAGGCCCAATGAGGCCATCAAAGCTTACATGTCGGCATTGGAAATTAAGCTTGATGATGCGACGGTGCACTACCGTATGGGTTTGTCGTTCTATGACCTCAAGCTTAAAGAGGAGGCAGCTGAATGCTTTCGCACAGCCCTAGCGCTGGGTCTTGGTCCTTATACGTTGCATGCCTTGGGGCTATTGGTGTATGCGGAGCGGGAGAGTTGTCGCTGGGCTGTGGCGGCGGATGATTGGGGGCAGATCGAGCAAGTTTTGAGCAGTGTGGCTGATGATGCGGCAGCGCCGGCTGCTGTTTTTGCACACGCTGTGTTAACGGATGATCCCGCGCACCTATTGAAGGTCGCGGGCTTGATGGCAAACATGTGGAGAGAGGTTCCCGCTGTTGCGCGTGAAGCGCAGGTGTCATCCGCTTCTCGTGAGCGGCGAGTAAAGGTGGGTTATGTGTCTAGCGATTTTCATGATCATGCAACATGTGTGCTGATGGCCGAAATGTTGGAGCATCATGATCGCTCGCTATTTGAGGTTTATTTGTACTCCCATGGTGAGGATGATCACTCCAGCATGCGGCGAAGAATTGAAGTTGCTGGGGAGCATTTCGTGGATCTGATAGGGTTGGATGATCAGCAAATAGCCGAGCGAATCGCGCAAGATGGTGTGGACATATTGATAGATCTCAAGGGCTACACAGCTAACAATAAATTTGGAGTATTCGCGAGGAGACCGGCGCCATTGCAGGTGTCGTTCTTGGGTTTCCCCGGGACAACTGGTGCATCTTTCATTGATTACATCGTGGGTGATCCCGTCGTGACGCCCCTGAATCATTCGTGCTATTACAAAGAGAAAATAGTGCAGATGCCTGTTTGTTATCAGCCTAATGATCGCCAGAGGCCATTGCCTCAGGCAATGAGCAGGTCGCAAGTCGGGCTTCCGGATGATGCTTTGGTGTTGTGTGGATTCAATCAGGCCTACAAGGTCTCACCAGACGTCCTGTCAGTCTGGTGTTCTTTGCTCACCAAGTTGCCTGGTTCTGTGCTGTGGTTGTTGGACTGGCATGGGCAAGCCAAACCTAACTTGGAGAAAGAGCTCGTCGATCGTGGTGTTGATCTATCCCGTGTATTTTGGGCTCCACGCGTTGCTTTGGCTGAGCATATTAGTCGCGTAGCTTTGGCTGATATCTTTATTGACACATGGCCATGTAATGCTCACACAACCGCCAGTGATGCACTCTGGGCAGGTGTTCCGCTGGTGACATTGATCGGTGACACCTTTGCTTCACGTGTGGCTGCCAGCCTCTTGAATGCTGTTGGTGCTTCGGAGTTGATCGCTCAGGATGAACATGATTATGTTGCCAAAGTCTTGCGCCTTGCTACTGATTTGACGCTGCGAAATGAGGTGAGACAAAAGTTGGTGACGGCGCGTGAGCAAGCACCGCTGTTCGATAGCAAGCGCTTTGCTAAGGATTTTGAAGGGCTGCTTTTACGCATGCTGGATAAGCACGCAAATGGGCTGATGCCCGATCATTTGTCAGCCCTGCTCTAGGGCGGTCGGCTCCACTGGTCTCGTGGTTTTTCATGGTGCTCGGCGATGAGTTAATTCAGCCTTGTACAGCCCGTTGATGATCTCGGGCAGAGCGTTGTCGTAGTGGCAAATTCGAATTGGGGTCGAAGTGTCCTGTTCATCGAAGATTTGTCGCTCGCTTCGCTCCCCATACTGTCGATCAGTTGCGCTGCTTTTCTGAGGCCCCATAGCATGACCACTCCCCTTGTTAGTTTTTGCATTCCCACTTACAACCGTGGTCGCTACTTGGAGTCCTTGCTGGACAGCTTGTGCGCTCATTTGCCGGCATTTCCTTACGAGTTTGAGATTGTCATTGCTGACAACGCCTCGCCGGACCGGACTCAGGAGGTGGTCGAGGCCTTCATGCCCAAGCTGCCCATCCGCTACATCCGGCATGAGGAGAACATCGGTGGCTTTCCAAACTTCCAGTTCGTGATGGCCCAGGCCGCTGGGCGCTACGTCGTCTACTTGGCCGATGACGACAGCATCATGGTGGAACATGTAGCGTCGACCATCGGCAAGATGGAAGCTGACCCCGAGATTGCCGTTGTGTACGCGCCTTGGGTGCTGTACGACCTGGTGGCAGACAGAACGCTAGGCCAGTTCTACAACGTACCGCGCGACCTTCGCATTGCACGCAACCAGCACCGCGAGTTGCTGGATCACTTGTTGCGCCACCACATCTTTCCGGAAGTCCAGATCGTGCGCCGCGAAGTGTTGCAGCGCTTGCTGCCTCGGATTAACGAGCATGCTTTCTTTGCCTTTGTGCACGCGGCCGAGTACCTGGGTCAAGGGGCCGTGCTCATCCAGCAGCAACCCTTCTACGTTGCCATCACTAACTACTTTGCCGATGAGGTGCGCCAGCAGCTCGGCAATGAAGAGGTGGAGTACGCGTGGGACCGCTACCGCGGCGGTCTGGAGTACGTGCTGGCGCGTGCCCGCGACGTGAGCGCCGAAGAGCGTATCGGCCTGCAGGTTCGCATCCAGCAGATGATCGCTGTGCGCATGTCGGTCGCGATTCGCATGCGCTGCGGCTACCGTCGCAATCCGATCGACACTCACATGATTGCAATGCGCTTGCGGGGCATGGGCTATGAAGTGCTCAGTCCGGTACCGATCCCCCAACTGGCCACCGAGGCGGCGCTGCACTTCTTGCTCCATGACGGCGAGTTGACTCGTGGTATCCGTGAAATTCTCTGCATCGGCACCTACGAGACCGATGTTCAGGAGTACCTTCGGAGTTCGACCAAGCTGCCCTTGCGGTTCGCGAGCAGCCCGCCTGACGCGGAGGCCTTGGAGCACACGCTTGTGTTTGCCCGGACCGAGTGTAAAGAGCAGGCGCGGCAGTATGCCGAGCGCGGCGTGCGTGTGATGACCGAGGGTGACTTGATGGCTCGGTTTCCTCGATGAACGGACGCCCTTAGGCTTGCATACTCGTGAAATCTGGGTTTAGATGCCAAGTTACCGGTCCGGCAGTGAGCGTGGCGCACGATCACGCCCTTTCAGGTATCGACAAAATAGTCGCGCCAAATCTCGCGCCGTGCTGGTTTAAAGATGGGGCCTTCGGGCCCTTGAAGGACATAGCAATCGCCGGGGGTGTCTGTGTCTACCAGGCACACGCCTGGTGCGAGGACGGTGTTGGCCCGCACATGACAGTTGCCGATCACCATGGCATTTGGAAATAAGACCACGCGCGCTTCCAGTACGGGGCGTTCGCCGCCCACCTTGCGCCCGACGGTGCAGCCCTGGTGAATCAGCAACTGGTTGCCATAGCTGGCCTTGGCGAACACCAAGCCGGGCGTGTGACTCAACATGAAGACATCCGGCAGCGCCACCTCGTAGAACAGCTCCAGCGCGTGAAGTGCCTTGTTCAACAGGAACAAGCGCGTGGCTGTGGCCGTGTCGCCCAGGTTCATACCGACCTCGTGCGAAAGGAAATAGAGAAACGTGGCGTACTGGCTCGACACCAGCGGGTCGAAGCCAGCTCGCCACGGTTTCACGCGGGTCACGCAGTACTGTGTTCGCTCAAGTGCGGTTGGCAGTGCCGCCGCGATGGAGGTTAGGTTGTCGTGACCGTCCGGATAGGTGTTTTGAAGTTGCCGGCAAAGGAAGCCAGCCAGTTCATTCGCCGTGACTGTCATGCCATTGCTCCTTATTGGTTTTCATGAACCGATCCTTGATGTTGAGCTCGCCACCATGCCAGGGTATGGCGAAGGCCTTCGCTCAAGCCTATCTCCGCATGCCAGCCGAGTGAGCGCAGTACATCGTCGCTGCCCACCAGTCGCTGCGGGTCGCCCTCACGTGCTGGCAAGGCACCCACGCGCAGCAAGTCTGGGCGCTGCGCTAGCTCGGCTAACTCTGCGGCCAACGTTCCGATCGGTGTTGCTCGACCAGTGGACAGATCCAGTGCTCCTGCATGTCGACGCTCGCTCACCAGCATCATCATGGCAGCCAGGTCTCCGACGTATACGAAGTCGCGTTCAAGCGTCCCTGGACCGGTGGCAGCCGGCAGGCCAGCGAGCAGTTGCCTGCTCAGGCTAGGGACCAGTCGCTGTGGTTGCTCACCGGGCCCAAAGGGGAAATAGATGCGACCCCAAGCCAGAGGCAATCCAAGTTGCTCTGCGCGGTCGAGTGCGAGCAGCCGCAGGGCGGCCTTGCTGCGTCCATAACGGGTAGCCGCCGTGCAGCCACCAGAGGGCGGTTGTGTCGGTTTGCGCCAATCGTCTTCGGCGCAGGTGCCAGCAAATAACGCATGTTCGCCGCCGACCGCGGCAAACTCGTCTAGCAGCGCCAGGCTGGCCAGCACCCAGTCATGGTTCCGCGGGTCGTGCCAGTAGTGGCCGTGGGCCGTGGTCCAGGCAAGGTGAATCAGATGGGTGGGCTTCAGATCTTGCAGCAGGGCGTAGCGTGGTGCGGCGTCCAGCAGGTCCAGCGTATGCCAGTAGCAGCCGGGGAGAGGTGTTGGCGGGGTGCGGCCCACAGCATGCACCTCGGCTCCCGCTCTCACCAGACGAGCCAGCAGATGCCTGCCGACGAAGCCACTGGCGCCGGTGAGTAACACTTTCATGACTGGCTTCAAGGCTGGTCGAACACGTGCAACTTGGGCACGGCGACGACAAAGCGACAGCCCCACTCGCGCACATAGTCGAGTTGAGAGCAGATTTCGTTGCGCAGGTTCCAGGGCAGGATCAGTATCACGTCAGGGCGTGTGGCACGCAAGTGTGATTCAGCCACCACGGGAATGCGCGAGCCAGGCAGGAAGCGCCCTTGTTTGTGCGGCGAGGCATCCACCACATAGGGCAGCAGGTCGGGGCGGATGCCGGCATAATTGAGCAAGGTATTGCCTTTGGCTGCTGCACCATAGGCTGCGACGGTCTTTCCTGCGCGTTTTTGCTCGATCAGAAATGCCAGCAGATCGTCCTTGATTCGGTTGGCTTGAACTTGCAGTCCGGCGTAGAAGGCGTCGCCCTGCATACCCGCACTTGCTTCCCTGGCAAGAAAATCGGCCACGCTGGCTTGCTCGGGGCGTTCATGCTCAGCGTGTTGCGCCCACACGCGCAGCGATCCGCCATGAGTAGGCAGCTCTTGCGCATCCCAAACGCGCAAGCCGTGCGCGGCCAGGATACCTCGCACCGTGCTCAGGCTCAGGTAGGAGAAGTGCTCGTGGTAGATGGTGTCGAACTGAGATTGGTTCACCAGTTGCAGCAGGTGGGGGAACTCCAGCGTGATGCTGCCTTGCGGCGCCAGCACCACCTTGAGGCCAGCGACAAAGTCGTTGATGTCGGGTACATGGGCCAGCACGTTATTGCCCAGGACCAGATCGGCCTTCCGGCGCTCGCTGACAAAGCGCTGCGCAAAATCGAGCCCGAAGAAGGACTCGATGCTTTCGATGCCCTTAATCCGGGCCACTTCGGCGGTACTGGCGGTGGGCTCGACGCCCACGCACGGAATACCGTGGTCGCGCACGTATTGCAGCAGGTAGCCGTCGTTGGAGGCGATTTCCATGACCAGTGACTGCGGGCCCAACTCCAGGCGCTCGACCACATGCGTCACGTAGTTGCGGGCATGTGCTAACCAGGATTTGGAGTAGGAGGAAAAGTATACGTAGTCGCTGGAGAACAGCGCATCGTGGCGCTGCACCTCGTCGACCTGCACTAAGCGGCACTTGCGGCAGACGTAGGCCTTCAGCGGGAAGTGCAGTTCGGGCTGGTCCAAGTCTTGTTCGCGCAGGAAGGCGTTGGACGGTGGCGCCGAGCCCAGATCTATGAACACGTCGCGCAGCGGCGCCTCGCAGTGACGGCATTTCATGCCTGCACTCCTGAAAAATAGGGTGTGATCAAGGGGTGTTGCCGATCTCGTTCGGACAGCACGCTCACTGGCAGTGGCCAGGCGATGGCCAGGCGAGGATCGTCATGGCGCACGCCGCCTTCGCAATCAGGACGGTAGGCGGCAGTGTGCTGGTAGAGCAGTTCCACGTCGTCGCACAAGGTTTGAAAGCCATGGGCGCAGCCTTCGGGAATGAAGAGTTGACGCTGGTTGTCTTGCGACAGCTCGACCGCATGCCAGCGTCCGAAGGTGGGCGAGCCGGCGCGCAGGTCCACGGCCACGTCAAAGACGCGTCCGCGCAGGCAGCGGATCAGCTTCGCCTCCAGCGCCGGGGCGCGCTGAAAATGCATGCCGCGCACGGTGCCGCGCTGTGCGGTGTAGGAGAGGTTGGTTTGCACAAAGCGCAAGTCGTGTCGAATGCTGGCGAACAAGTCGACGCAGAACAGCCGAGTGAGTTGTCCGCGCTCGTCTCCGCGTGGCTCGGTCTGAACCTCCCACAGGTCAGCGATGGGGGTGGCGTGCAGCTTCATGCGCAAGCCCAAGACAAGCCATGCTTACGCGCGGCGTGAACATAGTCGCGCAGGTCGTCGTAGCTGAGGATAGTGGCGCGCTCGTGGTGTGTGCGGTACCACCGCGCCGTGCGCTCTATCATGGTGTCGGCCTGCCACACCGGGCGCCAGCCCAGTTGCTGTTCTGCCTTGCCGCAATTCAGGTGCAGGAGGGCTGCTTCGTGGGGGTGCGGCGAGGTGTCATGAGTGTGACGCACAGCCGGCCAGTGCGCGGCGAAATCGGCGATGACTGCCCCCACGCTGAGGTGTCCTTGCGCCGGAGGACCAAAGTTCCAGGCCTGTGCAGCGGTGTGTGGATCCTTCAGCAGCCGCTCGCCTAGCATCAGGTAGCCCGACAGGGGTTCGAGCACGTGCTGCCAGGGGCGCGTGGCTTGCGGGTGGCGGATTTCGGTGACGCAGCCGGAGACGGCGGCGCGCACGAGGTCGGGAATCAGGCGATTTTGCGCCCAGTCGCCTCCACCGATCACATTGCCCGCGCGGGCGGTGGCCAGGCCCACCGGATGGCCGTGGGCGGGGTGCACCAAGAAGCTGGCGCGGTAGCTGGATGAGACTATCTCGGCGCAGGCCTTGGAGGCGCTGTAGGGATCGTGTCCGCCCAGTGGGTCGGTCTCACGGTAGCCCGTCGTCGTGTTGCGGTTGTCGTAGCACTTGTCGGTGGTGGCGTTGACGACGGCGCGCACAGAGGGTGTCGCGCGCACTGCTTCGAGCAGGTTCACCAGGCCCATCACGTTGGTGTTGAAGGTGCCGACTGGGTCGATGTAGCTGCGCCGCACCAGAGCCTGCGCGCCCAGATGGAAAACCACTTCTGGCTCAAAGCGCTGCACGGCTTCGCGCACGGCCGAGGCATCGCGTAAATCGATGAGGGCCTCGTCCAGGCTCAGGTTCAGCAAGCTGGCGTGGTTGGGTGTGGTGTCCGCCGGCAGCGCCAAGCCGCTCACCTGGGCGCCCATCTGCTTCAGCCACAGCGCCAGCCACGAGCCTTTGAAACCGGTGTGCCCGGTAATCAGCACCCGCCGTTGATGGTAGGTGTTGCCAAACAGGCCTGGCAGCGCGGCGTTCATGCCCAGACCTTCCAGGGGGCGCTTTGGGTCTGCCACATCTCTTCGAGCCGCATCTTGTCACGCAGGGTGTCCATCGGTTGCCAGAAGCCTTCATGGCGGAAGGCCGACAGCTGGCTTTCCTGGGCCAGCGTCTCCATGGGGCCGCGCTCCCAGATAGTTTGATCACCCTCCCGGATCATGTCGATGGCGTGAGGCTCCAGCACGAAGTAGCCGCCATTGATCCAGCTACCATCACCCTGGGGTTTCTCTGAAAAGCGTGTGATGCGCTGCCCCTCGATGTCCAGAGCGCCAAAGCGGCCCGGCGGCTGCACTGCTGTGACGGTCGCTAGGCGGCGCTGGCTGCGATGAAAAGCGACTAGCTTCGTTATGTCGATGTTCGACAGACCGTCACCATAGGTAAAGCAGAATGACTCGTTGGGGGTGAGGTAGTCGCGCACGCGGCGCAGCCTGCCACCGGTTTGGGTGTCTTCGCCGGTGTCCACCAGAGTCACCCGCCAGGGTTCGCTGTGGCGATGGTGTACCTGCATGTGGTTCTCGGCAAGGTCGAAGGTCACGTCCGAGGTATGCAGGAAGTAGTTGGCGAAATACTCCTTGATGACGTAGCCTTTATAGCCCAGGCAGATCACGAAGTCGTTGATGCCGTGATGCGAGTAGAGCTTGAGGATGTGCCAGAGCACCGGCTTGCCGCCGATCTCGACCATGGGCTTGGGGCGGATGGAGGTTTCCTCGGCTAGGCGTGTGCCCATGCCTCCGGCAAGGATGACGGCTTTCATCGGTATGAGTCCATGTAATGCGACGACTTGGTCGCTAAGCGCGACGGTGCGCATCTTGGCTCGGCGTGCTGTTTGTGTTGAGTGGTCATCGCGGTTGAGTTGCCAATTTGTAGAGATCAGCCTTGGCCGTTAACCCCAGGCTGTCATAGAACAGCATCAAATTGTGTGCCGCGAGGTGACTGCCTCGCCCGTGGACTGCACCGTCCAGAACTGGGTTATCGCCTATCTCCAGGCAGCGCGTCCAGCAAGACTCAATCATGGGTAGCAGGGCCTCAGCTTCATCAGGGTGTGTCACGGCATAGCTCAGTAACACATCTCCCAAGGTGAAGAAAAAGTCTGCTGAGTGTTGCCAATTGGGCATCTCGGATTCAGCCAAGTGGATAGCGTCTGGCAGACGGTTCGCTTGCTTTAAAGCGAACAGTGTGCGAACCACCAGATCATGCCGGTATGCTCGATTCAGAGGGCATAAGCGCAGCGCCTTTTCATAAGCATCACATGCTGCGTTGAAGCGATCATGAACTTCATGATCTTTGCCCAGTTGGTATTGCAGGTAAGCGTCATCAGGTGCTGTTTGTATGGCGATTTCTAGTAATTTCTGATTGCGCGCGCCCTTGGCTTGCATTTGCTCCGGCATGTAGCCGTCATGGTGCAAATGAACATCTAGATCAATGCAGGAGAGGGAAAAAATGGGCTGCTCATGGATGCTGCCCTTGTAGTAGATGCCTGAGGGCAGCACCCGGGGGATCCACGTTGATGACGTTTGAGGCGGAATATCGCTATTAGAGAGAAAGTTGCTGTTCACATCAATGCGACCTACAAAATTAGGTGCCTGTTGCGCAAGCATCTTCAACACTTCGCCACCTTCGCTGAGTGTTTCGTCGGCGTCTACGACGATATTCCAGTCTGCCTGGCTGAGCGCCAGGGCAGCGTTGCGAGCGGCAGCAAAGTCATCGACCCACGCAAAGTGATGTACCTGTGCGCCTTCGTTACGTGCAATTGTGGCGGTGTCGTCGGTTGATCCGGTATCTAGCACGATCATCTGGTCCACCCAGGGACGCAGGCTGCGCAGGCTGCGCGCAATGCAGCGCGCTTCATTGCGGGCAATCATCACAAGGGCGGTTTTATAAGTAGGCATGATGGCGCAATGGCTAGGTGCTATTGATTTTCGGTTCACCGAACCATGTCAACCTTCGAAAAAGCCTCGGATTTCTCCCTTTAACTGCTCAAAACACCCTTCGCCCCGTCAACCTCTCATGCTCCCGCACCGCAAACCGATCCGTCATCCCCGCGATGTAATCGGCCACCGCCCGGTGCAGATCTCCTCTCTGCGCGAAGTCCGAAGGCATCGCTGAAGGCTGCGCCACATACGCCGCAAACAACTCCGACAGCACCTGCTTGGCCTTGGCGGTCGTCTCGTTGACCTGCGGATGCCGGTACAGTTCCTTGAACAAAAAGCGCTTCAAGGCCGTGCTGTCTTCCCGCATGGCAGCGCTGAACCGCACCAACGGCGGGCACTGCCTGGCCTCATCCGCCGACATCGGCATGTGCTCCGCCAGCAGGGCCTGTGTCGCGCCAATCACGTCATACACCTGCTGCGATAGCATTCGCCGAATCGTGTCAAACAGCAGCCGGCGCCCTTGCAGTTGCGGAAACTCCGCCAGCGTCTCATCCCGAAAGCGCACGAACAGCGGCACCGCTTCCAGCTGTTCCATCGTGATCAGCCCGGAGCGCACGCCATCGTCAATGTCATGGGCGTTGTAGGCGATTTCATCGGCCAGGTTGCACAGTTGCGCCTCCAGGCTGGGTTGTGAACCTTCCAGAAACCGGTGCCCCACGCCGCCTGGCTCTTGAGCCTCCAGCATCTCAGCATGCCGACGCGAGCAGTGCTTCAAGATACCCTCACGCGTTTCAAACGCCAGGTTCAGGCCGTTGTAAGCGGGGTAGCGCTCTTCCAGTTCATCCACCACCCGCAGTGACTGCAGGTTGTGCTCAAACCCGCCGTGTCCTTGCATGCACTCGTTGAGCACATCCTGCCCGGCATGGCCGAATGGCGTGTGCCCCAGGTCATGCGCCAGGGCAATCGCCTCGACAAGGTCCTCATTCAACCCCAGCGAGCGCGCAATCGAGCGCCCCAGTTGCGCCACCTCCAGCGAGTGCGTCAGGCGCGTGCGAAACAGGTCGCCCTCGTGGTTCAGGAACACCTGGGTCTTGTACACCAGGCGCCGGAACGCCGTGCTGTGCACGATGCGGTCGCGGTCGCGCTGAAAATCGCTGCGGGTGGGGGCGGGCAGTTCGGGGAAGCGACGCCCCCTTGTCTGCTCAGGATGACTGGCGTAGGGGGCGAGGCTCATGTGGGCGTGGGCTCGTCAGCGGGTGTGGGCTGCGATCACGTCGCGCACGATCGACTCGGGGGCGGGACGCATCCCCGCCTGTCCCAGCGGGCCGATCACCACGAAGCGGATTTCGCCGCCTTCGGCCTTCTTGTCCACCTGCATCAGCTCCAGATAGCGGTCGGCGCCCAGGTCCGGCGCGGTCACGGGCAGGCCGGTGCGTGCAATCAAGGCGCGGATGCGCTGCGAGGTGGCCTCGTCGATCAGGCCCAGGCGGGCCGACAGATCGGCGGCCATCACCATGCCGGCGCCGACGGCTTCGCCGTGCAGCCACTCGCCGTAACCCAGCCCCGCCTCGATGGCGTGTCCGAAGGTGTGACCGTAGTTGAGGATGGCGCGCAGGCCGGACTCTTTCTCGTCCTGCCCAACCACCCAGGCCTTGATCTCGCACGAACGCTGGATGGCGTGCTTTAACGCTTGACGATCGCGGGCCAGCAGTTGGTCCATGTGGGCTTCCAGCCAGCTCAGGAACTCGGCGTCGGCAATCGGGCCGTATTTGATGACTTCGGCCAAACCGGCCAGCAGTTCGCGCTGGGGCAGGGTGTCGAGCGTGGCCAGGTCACAGATCACGCGCTGGGGCTGATAGAAGGCCCCGATCATGTTCTTGCCCGCCGGGTGGTTGATCGCAGTCTTGCCGCCCACGCTGGAGTCCACCTGGGCCAGCAGCGTGGTGGGCACCTGAACAAAGGGCACGCCGCGCATGTAGCAGGCGGCCGCAAAGCCGGTCATGTCGCCAATCACGCCGCCGCCCAGCGCATACAGCACCGTCTTGCGGTCAGCGGCTTCTTCCAGCAACTTGGTGAAGACCTGGTTCAGTGCAGGCCAGTCCTTGTACTGCTCTCCATCGGGCAGTTCCACGTCCAGCACGGCCTTGTGGTGCGGCGCAATGGCGGCACGCAGCGCGGCGGTGTAGAGCGGGCCCACCGTGGTGTTGGTGACGATCAGGGCTTTGGACGACTTGGGCAATCCGGCGAACGTGGCCGGGTCCTGCAACAGGCCTTCGCCGATCAGGATGTCGTAGCTGCGATCACCCAGGTCAATGGCGACCGTGGACGTGCCGGACGACGGGGTGGAGGCGGGCGGAAGGGGGGTCGATGCCATGAACGCTGTAGGTCGCAGGTGAAAACGTGGTGCACACGCCCCGAACTTCGCGGAAGTTCGGTCCCAGCCGCGACGCATGGGGCATCAAACACAATGAATAGGTGACGAGCCTGATCCTGGCACTGTTGGCTAACGGTTAGGGCTGCTTCGTTCCCGACCTGACCCGGTTGGCCGCGCCCCCATGCAGGGAGGCCCGTCACGGACGATTATAGGTGATCCTGATCGCTCAGGTGGTGGGCAGGCCATGCTTCGCGCGGGCGCGCAGGCATTGTGCGTCGCCAGCCTGCAGGGCGTGGCAGGTGCTTGATCGCAGGGGGTAGATCGTGCAACCCACCTGCTGCCCGATTTCGCCGCTCAAGGCTTCACAGCGGGGCTGGCGGGTGGAGGTGCCCGCCATGCAGCGCTGGTAATGATCGAGTTTCTGGGTCAGGCCGACCGGGACGGTGCCTCCTGGGGCGTCATCGGCCTCCCCCCAATAGAAAGAGACCCGGAAGTAGGCGCAACAGGCGCCACAGGTTTGGCAGTCAAAGGCGGCGCTCACAAAATCACTTGTGCAGGTACTGTTGCAGGAAGGTCACGGTGCGGTTCCACGCCAGGGTGGCGCAGGCTTCGTTGTAGACCTCAGGGCGGGTCTTGTTGACGAAGGCGTGGTCGGCTTCGTAGTGGTGAAGGTCGGGCGTCTGGCCAGCAGCCTTCATGGCCGATTCCAGTTGGGCCACTGCGGCAGGCGTGCACCAGCCGTCCTTCGTGGCGAAATGACCCTGGAAGGGGATGCGGATCTGGGCGGGGTCGGCAAATTCGGCGGGTGGGATGCCGTAGAAGCACACGGCTGCGGAGACGCCCTTGAGGTGCACGGCCGCGGCCACGGTCAGCGCGCCGCCCATACAGAAACCGGTCACGCCCACAGGCTGGCCTCGCTGGGCCAGGAAGTCCACGGCACCGCGCAGGTCCTGATAGGTGGCGTCGCCAAAGTCCAGCCCGGTCATCAGGTGGTTGGCTTCGTCGGCATCGGTGGTCAGGCGCCCACGGTACAGGTCAGGCGCCAGCGTGGTCAGGCCGGCAGCGGCCAGGCGGTCAGCCAGGTCCTTGATGTGGTCGTTCAGGCCCCACCATTCCTGGATCAGGATGACGCCGGGTGTGCCGGCGCCGGCATCGGCCAGGTAGCCTCGGGTCGTGCCGCCATCCGGGCGGGTGAAGTCCATCATCTGCCCCATGGTTCATGCTCCTCGTGTGGGCGGCGGGGCGATCCCGCCGCGGCAGGGTTCCAGCAGGTTCAGCGCAGTTGCAACTCTTCCGCGCCGTACACCACGTTCAGGGGTTCGATCACCACCTGCTTGGGGCCGTCTTCCACGCGGCCGGCCACCCAGGCGTCAATGCCGAGCGACTTGGAGATGGCCACCACGCGCTCGGCCTGTTCCGGCGCCACGTACAGCGCGAAACCGGCGCCCATGTTCAGCGTGCCGTAGGCCTCGTGGTCGTCCAGGCCGCATTCCTGCTGCATGAAGGCCAGCACCGGGGTCTTGGGCGGCACGTTCGTGATGCGGTAGGTGAGTTGCTTGGGGTGACGCAGCAGCTTGCGCCAGCCGTGGCCGGTGACGTTGGCGCAGTAGTGCGGGATGATGCCTTCCTTGGCCATCGCTTCGGTCACGGGCGAGTACAACGTGGTGGGGGCGAGCAGGGCTTCGCCGAAGCTCTGGCCGTTGCCGATGTCCGTCAGATAACCCTGGGGTAGGCGCTCGGCCAGCTTGCGCGCCAGCGACAGGCCGTTGGCGTGGATGCCGCTGGAAGCCAGGAAGACGATGGCATCGCCCGCGCCCAGCTTGTCGCCCACCGACAGGCGGGTCTTGGGGCTGATGATGCCGGTGCACGATGCAGCCAGGTCCACGCGGCCATCGGCCACGATGCCGGCCAGCGCGGGCGTTTCACCGCCGCCCCAGGCGACGTTGCACACTTCGCAGGCTTTCTTCCAGCCGGCCACCAGGGCGTTGGCGCGCACCTTGTCGCCAAACCAGTCGGAGCCGCCGGCGGCCCAGTAGGCTTGCACCACCAGAGGCGTGGCGCCCACGGTGATCAGATCGTTCACCGCCATGGCGATGGTGTCCTGTGCGATGCCGTCGTAGTAGCTCTTGCCGGTCAGCGTGGCCATTTCGTCGGCCACCAGGGTCTTGGTGCCCAGGCATTCCACGATGGAGGCCAGGTACATCGGGCCCACATCGACCACATAGGCCGATTCGCCGCGCGAGGCCAGCACTTCGCTGAAGCCATGGCTGGCCAGGTGGCCACCGGTGGCGGCCGCAGCACGCTGAGCGGCCACCTTCAACGGGTCGATCAGGTCATAGTTGACACCGGCCTGGTCGTAGGTGAGGGGCGCGTTGGCGTTGTGATGCGGATCGGTGGGCGTGGTCATGGCGCGTCAAAGAGCTATCGGGTCACAAAACCGTGATTATCCGGTAAGGCGCACCGCCTTGTGCGCGCAAGGGCTCGTTGGCGCGGCCTGGATGATCACTGGCTGAGCTTGCGAGCCTCTTCCACCTGGTATTCGAAGTAGCGCTGGCCCGAGAAGGCGATGGTGGACATCAGCACGGTGGCGCCCAGCATCAGCGCCAGGATCACGCCGATGATGGCGGTCCAGCCGCTGGGGCGGGCGCTGTGGGTGTCAAGCCCGGCGTTGTGGCGCGTGTGCCAACGCTCGTCGGGCATCAGGCCGTAAACGATGGCCTGCAGCATGGTGCCCGCCACCATGAAGCCCAGGATGGGAATCAGCAGCCAGGACAGTTGGTCGTCCTGCCCGAACTCGGCCACCCGCCGCAGGCCCCAGGCGCCCAGCACGGTAGGCAGGGGGTGCAACCAGGCCCAGACATCGCTCAAGCCGTAGAGGTAGAAGCGGTGCGCGCCCATCGGGCCACCCAGCAGGGCCAGCCATGTGGCCACCGTCTTGGAGCGCAGCGTGGGTGGGGTGTCAGTGGGCGTGTCGGTCATGTGTGGGTGAGGGTGCTTGGCGCACAGCTTCAAGTCAGACTATAATTTGCGGTTTTCCAGCCCGAGTTGGGTGGTTTCCATGGCGAGCGCCTTGAAACTGCCTGGCGCGTATCTAAACGGGACGGATGATTGGAGCGGTCGGGCGGGTGCCTGACCGAGCCTTGGCTGCTTGACCCCGAGTGTCTCCCGGGAAGAGTGGTCGCCCATTCAAACTGAAGGACACATCATGGTCGTGATTCGACTTGCACGCGGCGGCTCCAAGAAGCGCCCTTTCTACAACATCGTCGTTGCTGAACAGAAGAACCGTCGTGACGGTCGCTTCCTGGAGCGCGTGGGTTTCTACAACCCCCTGGCTTCTGGCAACGCCGAAACCCTGCGCCTGTCGCTGGACCGCGTGGACGCATGGGTCAAGAACGGCGCTCAGCCGTCTGACGCCGTGAGCCGCCTGGTTGTGCTGGCCCAGAAGGCTGCCGCGCCTGCCGCCTGATCGAGGCCGCATGAACGATCGCTCGACCTCTGCGCTGGTGCTGGATGACGGTGTTGTCTGGCCTGAAGATGCGGTGGAAGTCGGGCGCATCGTGGACGCCTGGGGCGTGAAGGGGGGCATCAAGGTTATGCCCTTTTCTTCCGATCCTCAGGCGCTCTTCTGCACGAAGAAATGGTTTTTGCGCCCGGCCGAACAGGCTGCGGGCGCTTTGTCGCGTCCGTCTGCCAAGACGGGCGAAGCCGGTGCCTCGGCCGCGAGCAAGCCTGCTGCGCCCAAGTCGCCCGCTGCGACGCCGGCCCGTTTGGCTGCCCCCCGTTTTCTGCAGATGAAGACGGTGCGCGAGCAGGGCGACATCATTGTCGGGACCGCCGAAGGGCTGGAAGACCGCAATGACGCCGAAGCCCTGAAGGGCGCCCGCGTGTTCGTGTCGCGCTCGGCCTTCCCGACGCCCGACGCCGACGAGTTTTACTGGGTCGACCTGATCGGCCTGAATGTGGTCAACCGCCAGGGCGAGTTCCTGGGCCAGGTCGCCGACCTGATGGCCACCGGTCCGCACAGCGTGCTGCGTTGCGTGGTGCCTGCGGCTGAAGGCCAGGACGCCACTGAGCGTCTCATCCCTTTTGTGTCGGCCTACATCGACAGTGTCAGCCTGGCTGACAAGCGCATCGTGGCCGACTGGGGCCTGGACTACTGATCCCCCTCTGATTGCACCGGAGGGCTGAGATGGCCGTTCGCTTCGACGTCATCACTCTGTTTCCCGAATTGTTCGCCCCGTTCCAGACGGTGGGCGTGACGCGTCGCGCGTTTGAGGCCAAGGCGGTTGATGTGCGCCTGTGGCCGCTGCGCGATTTTGCCGAGGGCGTGTACCGCCGGGTCGATGACCGGCCTTTTGGCGGCGGGCCGGGCATGGTCATGCTGGTTGAGCCCCTGGTGCGTTGTCTGTCGGCGATCCGCGCTGACCAGGCGGCTGCCGCTGCCCCCCGTCTGCCGGTGGTGCTGTTCAGCCCGGCCGGCACGCCTTTGACCCAGCAGCGCGTACAGCAACTGGCCGAAGGGCCGGGCGCCGTGCTGGTGTGCGGGCGCTACGAAGGCATTGACCAGCGTTTCATCGACGCCCATGTGGACGAAGAGATCAGCCTGGGTGACTATGTGCTGTCGGGGGGCGAACTGCCGGCCTTGACCTTGATCGACGCCGTGACCCGCTTGCAACCGGGGGTCTTGCACGATGCGGCCTCGCACGAGCAGGACAGCTTCTCGGATGGCCTGCTGGACTGTCCGCATTACAGCCGCCCTGAGGTGCTGGACTGGCCGGCCGATGGCAATGAGCGGGACGTCGAGGCGGCCGTGCCGCCGGTGCTGATGTCAGGCCACCACGCCCACATTGCGCGCTGGCGCCGGGAGCAGCAATTGCGCATCACTGCGCAGCGTCGCCCCGAGCTGATCGAGGCGGCCAGGGCGCGTGGCGAATTGTCCAAACACGACGAACACTTTTTATCTCAACTCACGCTATAATCTGCGGTTTTCCGATCCTCTACCCGGCTACCATTTTTTCACCCCGGTCGAGATCCTTGTGAACCCCTCTGGTGAACACAAGGCGTCGTGACTGGATTTTCAAGCGCGGGCAAGATCAATTAGGAGCTTTTGATGGCCAACATCATTCAACAGCTCGAGCAAGAAGAAATTGCTCGTCTGAACAAAGAGATCCCTTCTTTCGCCCCTGGCGACACCGTGATCGTTTCGGTCAACGTGGTGGAAGGTACCCGCAAGCGCGTCCAGGCTTACGAAGGCGTCGTGATCGCCAAGCGTAACCGTGGCCTGAACTCCAGCTTCATCGTTCGCAAGATCTCGAGCGGCGAAGGCGTGGAACGTACGTTCCAGTTGTACAGCCCCCTGATCTCCAAGATCGAAGTCAAGCGTCGCGGCGATGTCCGACGCGCCAAGCTGTACTACCTGCGTCAGCGCAGCGGCAAGTCGGCACGTATCAAGGAAAAGCTCTCCTGATCGTTGCCTCACCACGGCGACATGCCGTGGTGTTCACCGTTCGCCCCAAAGCCGCCTGCTGCGCAAGCCCAGGCGGCTTTTGTTATGGTGTGGCCATGGCTTTGAAAATCGACCCCCACCAGGCCGAGCGCTTGGGCAGCGATGGGCACCTGCCTCCGGTGCCGCAAGAGCGGCTGACGCGCGAGGCACTGATCCAGCGTTTTGCGGCGCCGCCCGAATGGCAAACCGATGCCGACAATGAGTTGTGGATCCGAGCGAAGGAGTTCGTGCCCGCGTCGGTGCTGGTGCCGCTGGTGGTGCGCGACCAGTTGTCGGTGCTGCTGACGCAGCGCACGGCGCATTTGAAGAAGCACGCCGGGCAGATCAGTTTTCCCGGAGGGCGACAGGAGCCGACCGACCTGGATCCGGTGGCCACGGCCTTGCGCGAGGCGCAGGAGGAGGTGGGGCTGGACCCGGCCCGGGTGAAGGTGCTGGGCACCTTGCCGACCTATGCGACGGGCACGGGCTTCCTGGTCACACCCGTGGTGGGTTTGATCGACCCGCTGGAAGATGAGATGCAGCGCTTGAAGCTACAGGCCGATGCCAACGAAGTGGCCGATATCTTCGAGGTGCCCTTGCCCTTCTTGATGAACCCGCAGTTCCATGAGCGCCATGCGCTGGAGGTGAGTGGTGCCCGTTTCGAGTTTTTTTCGATGCCCTGGCGACCGCCGCACGAGCAGGACCGCGAGTATTTCATTTGGGGGGCCACCGCCGCGATGTTGCGAAATTTCTACCGCTTCCTGTCGGCCTGATGTCTGTGCACGTTTCTGCCACATGCCTGCGTGAGTGGGCGGCTATGATCACACCATGAGTTTCTTTGCCGTGCTCTTCGCCTTGTTGGCGGAGCAGCTCAAGCCTTTGTCGACGCTCAACCCCATCCATCAAGGTTTGACGAGCTGGGTGCGTTGGGTGGGTCGCAATTTTGACGCGGGTGCTGATGTGCACGCCCGCGTGGTCTGGGCCGTCACCGTGGCGGCACCGGCGGTGCTCGTGGGCCTGATCTATGTGCTGGTGAACCGCTACAGCACGGTGCTGGCGCTGGTGTGGGATGTGGCCGTGCTCTACCTCACGCTGGGTTTCCGCCAGTTCAGCCACAACTTCACGGCCATCCGCGACGCGCTGGAGCAGGGCCGCGAAGACCGCGCCCGCGAGCAGCTGGCGCACTGGCAGCATCTGGACGCAAGCGACCTGCCTCGCACCGAGGTGCTGCGCCATGTGCTGGAGTATTCGCTGCTGGCCGCACACCGCCATGTGTTTGGTGTGTTCTTCTGGTTTGTGGCCTTGTCGTCGATGGGCCTGGGCCCGGCCGGCGCGGTGCTGTACCGCATGGCCGAGTTCGCCAGCCGCTACTGGTCGTACAAGAGCCAGGTGACCGGCACAACCACGCACGATCGCCTGATGAATCTGTCGCTGACGCTGTTCACCTGGCTGGACCATGTGCCCTCGCGCATGACGGCCTTCGGCTTTGCGGTGGTTGGCAATTTCGAGGATGCGGTGGACGCGTGGCGCCGTCATGCGGTGCTGTGGGTGCGTCCGAACGAGGGCACGATCCTGTCGGCGGCCTCGGGCGCCTTGGGTGTGCGTCTCGGTGGTCAGGCAGCCCCGAGTGCCGATGGCCGCGACGTGAGTCGCACGCTGAACCAGGGCGACGGCTCGGACGTGATCGACGCCGAGGGCAGCACGACCGGTGTGCCGCCGGAAATGGCCCACTTGCGCAGTGTGGTGGGGCTGATCTGGCGCTCGGTGGTGCTGTGGATGCTGCTGCTGGCGTTGCTGTCGCTCGCCAACCTCATTGGTTGAGCGATCGCGGTTGAGTGACCAGCTGACAAGGTGGTCACTCAGGCGATCGGCCTGAAGCGCCGTTTCAATCCCGCTTCGGTGTGGGCGGGTTCAGCGTCTTGTTCGACCAGTCCTGCGCGCGGGCCAGCCATTCCACCAGGGCCGACACCATGTCTTCGCGGCTGAACGAGCAGCTTTCTTCGCTGAACAGCGCGGCGCTTTCCAGTTGGTTCAACAAACGCTCCAGCACGTCCAGGTAACGGTCGGGCAGGGTAGGCTCGTGCTCTTGCGAGGCGTCGCGCATCGTGCGGGCCAGGTCTTCCAGCGACAGGGCGCCGATGGAGAAGGCATCCAGGGCATCGGGGATCAGGGACAGGGTGTCGTTCATGGTTTTCGTGCAGATCGGGTGTCGGCAGTGCGGTGGTGTCACCAGCGCTGCTGGCTGAGCTCGTCAAACAGGCCGGTGTAGAGGCTCAGGCGCATGGGGCTGATCTCGCCGCGTTCGGCGGCAGCCCGCACGGCACAGCCCGGCTCTTGGCGGTGGGTGCAGTTGTAGAAGCGGCAGTCCGCGATGTGGGCGGCGATGTCCGGCATCCACTTGGCGAGCTCGGTGGGCGCGATGTGGTGCAGACCGAATTCCTGAAAGCCGGGTGAGTCGATCACGGCACTCTCGTGGCTGTCGTCCAGCCAGTACCAGAGGCTGGTCGTGGTGGTGTGGCGGCCGGAGTTGAGCGCCTGCGAAATCTCGCCCACTTCGGCGCGGGCGTGGGGCAGCAGGGTGTTGATCAGTGTGCTCTTGCCGGCGCCCGACGGGCCCAGCACCAGGCTGGCCTTGCCTTGCAGCAGCGGCATCACCTGAGCCTTGGCGGCCTCGGCGTCGGAGGTGAGGGACATCTCGACCACGGGGTAGCCCATGGCGCGGTAGGGGGCGAGGCGCTGGCGGGCGGTGTCGGCACCGGGCAGGTCGACCTTGTTGAGCACGATGGTGACAGGGATGTCGGCGTAGCGGGCGGCCAGCAGGGCGCGGGTGAGCTGCGCCTCGCTGAACACAGGCTCGACGGCGATCCACACCAGCATCTGATCCAGGTTGGCGGCAAAGGACTTGCTGCGCCATTCGTCTTGCCGGTAGAGCAGGTTACGGCGCTCTTCGACCTGCACGATCAGGCCTTCGCCGCTGCCCTCCAGCGTCGGTTGCCACAGCACGCGGTCCCCCACGACGGCTTCACTCTTCTTGCCACGTGGGTGGCAGATCAGGCGGCCGCCTTGCTCGTCTTCGACGATGACGTGACGGCCGTGGGTGGAGACGACCAGGCCGCGCTGGCACTGGCTGGTGTCGGCGTCCTTGCCCTTGGCTTTGCGCAGGGGCGCGTTGTGGCCGTGGCGCTTCATGCCTGCATGGCCGCCAGGCGCTCGGAGGCGGGCGGGTGGGAGTAGTGGAAGCGGACGTACATGGGGTCGGGCGTGAGGGTGGACGAGTTGTCCTTGTACAGCTTGATCAGGGCGCTGGCGAGGTCTTGGCCGTTGGCCTGGGCGCAGGCGTAGGCGTCGGCCTCGTACTCGTCCTTGCGAGAGAAGTAGGCGAACACCGGGGAGATGAAAAAGGCGAAGGGCGGGAGGGCCAGCATGAACAGCAGCAGGGCCAGCGCGTCGTTGGGGGCGCCGAGGTTGGGGCGCACGCCCAGGCCGGTATAGAAACCGACCTGCTGCGACAGCCAGCCCAGCAGGGCGAAGCCGGCCAGGCTCAGGGCGAACATCATGACCATGCGCTTGAGCACGTGGCGATGTTTGAAGTGGCCGAGTTCGTGGGCCAGCACGGCTTCGACTTCACCGTGGGTGAGCTTGCTCAGCAGGGTGTCGTAGAACACGACGCGCTTGGCGGCGCCCAGGCCGGTGAAGTAGGCGTTGGCGTGGGCCGAGCGGCGGCTGCCGTCCATGACGAAGAAGCCCTTGGCGGTGAAGCCGCAGCGGGCCATCAGGGCGTTGACGCGCTCGATCAGACCCTGGTCTTGCAGGGGCTCGAACTTGTTGAACAGCGGGGCGATGAAGATGGGGAAGATCACCATCAGCAGCAGGCTGAAGCCCACCCAGGCGCCCCAGGCCCACAGCCACCAGTTCGCGCCCACGGCACCCATGAGCCACAGGATGAGGGCGGCGATGGGGCCACCGAGCAGCAGGCCCAGCATCATTTGCTTGGCCTGGTCGCCCAGCCACATGCCCCAGGTCATGCGGTTGAAGCCGTGCTTTTGCTCCAGGCGGAAGGTGTGCCAGGCTTCGAGCGGGAGTTCGATCAGGGCGCCGATCAGGGTGAAGGCGCCCAGCAGCACCAGTTGGTAGGGCAGGGCGCCCCAAGCGGGCAGCACGGCCTCGCGCACGGCGATGTTGAGCGCGTCGAGGCCGCCCAGCAGGGTCCAGCCGATGAGCACGGCGG
>NZ_JAVEYN010000033.1:0-26206 GCF_034003525.1 Aquabacterium sp. | reverse complement strand
AGAACGCTTTGGCCTGATCGGGGAGCTGGGCCTGTGGGTGCTGGAGGCGGCCTGCCGCCAGGTGCGCCTGTGGCACGAGGCCGGGGTGGATGTGCCCGTGGGGGTGAACCTGTCCGCCCACCAACTGCGCCAACCCGATCTGGGGCAGCGCGTGCGTGAGGCCCTGCTGCGTCACCGCGTGCCGCCGGCCATGCTGATCCTGGAGATCACCGAATCGGTGGCCATGGACGACATCGAGGCCTCGATGCGTGTGTTCGACTTGCTCGACGACATCGGCGTGCAGCTGTCGATCGACGACTTCGGCACGGGCTACTCCAGTCTGAGCTACCTGCGCCGCCTGCCTGCCCGCCAGCTCAAGATCGACCGGAGCTTCATTGGCGACCTGGAGGTCAGCCGAGACGCCCAGGCCATCGTCGAGGCCGTGGTGCGCCTGGCCCATGCCCTGGGCCTGAAGGTGGTGGGCGAGGGGGTCGAGACCCCGGCGCAGGCGGCTATCCTCACCCGCCTGCAGTGCGACGAGTTGCAGGGCTATCTGTTTGCCCGACCCATGCCAGCCCAGGACCTGCTGCCGTGGCTGGGGCAACGTGGGGCCGTGCCCCTGGCGCACGTGGTGCGGGGGGCGGCGCCGGTGGCGCAGGACGCGCCGATCGACCGTGGCGTGGCCGATGACGCGGCGCTCACCAACTGGTCGGATTTGGGGATGGAGCCCCTGCTGCGCGCCGTCAAGCGCTAGCTGTGCACCGACGCGCTCACCGACCTCATCGGCCCAGCAGATCGGCCCCGCACCGCCAGCAGTAGCGCCCTTGCGGGTGCTGGTCGATGGCATCGCAGCGCGGACAGCTCAGGTCCGAGAACTGGCTGGGCGTCGGGTTCAACGGCGCACCGATGGCGGCCTGGCGGCGCTTGGCCGTGAGTTCGGCGGTGACGATGCCCGTGGGCACGGCCAACACGCTCCAGCCCATCAGCATCACGAACGAGGAAATCAGGCGGCCGATGTCGGTCTTGGGCGTGAGGTCGCCAAAGCCCACGGTCGTCATCGTCGTGATGGCCCAGTACATCGCGGTGGGGATGCTGGTGAAACCGTGTGCGGGCCCTTCGAACACGTACATGGCGGTGGCCATCAGCAGCGAGATCATCAGTACGAAGGACATGAAGACCATGATCTTGCGCCGGCTCGCCAGCAGCGCCATGCCCAGGATGGTGTACTCCGAGACAAAGCCGGTGAGCTTGAACACGCGGAACACCCGCATCAGACGCAGGATGCGCACGTCCAGGAAGAACAGGGCGCCCGGCTCGATCAGCGCCAGGTAGGACGGCAGGATGGACAGCAGGTCGATGATGCCGAAAAAGCTCAGCGCGTACTTGCGCGGCCGCTCGGTGCAGGCCAGGCGCAGCACGTACTCGACCGTGAAGACGAGGGTGAAACCCCACTCCAGCACGTGCAGCAGCGGCCCGTGGGCCTGGGCGATGCTGGCCACGCTGTCGAGGATGACGGCCAGCACGCTGATCAGGATGGTCCAGATCAGGATCCGGTCGAAGCGCCGGCCGGCGGGCGTGTCCGACTCGTAAATGACGGTGTAGAGCGTGCGCCGCCAGCCTTGGGCGGGCTTGTCCAGATCGGTGTGCATCCTCGCTTTATAAGCTTTCCGCAGGGGGATGCACATGGGGCGGGCGCAACACGCAGGCAAACTCTAAAATGGGCGCATGAACGCCTCTGCTTCCCCTGCTGCCCGCACTGACGCCGCCCCTGTTTTGCCTCCGGTCGAGCGTCGGCCCTACACCCGTGCGGCCCAGTTGCCCCAGATCATGCGCGAGCGCATCGTCGTGCTCGACGGCGCCATGGGCACCATGATCCAGCGCTACAAGCTGACGGAAGCCGACTACCGGGGCACCCGCTTTGCCGACCACCCCAAGGACCTCAAGGGCAACAACGAGCTGCTGCAGCTGACCAAGCCCGAGGTGATCCGCGAGATCCACGAGCAGTACCTGGCCGCCGGCGCCGACCTGATCGAGACCAACACCTTCGGTGCCACCACCGTGGCCCAGGACGACTACGAGCTGCCCGAGCTGGCCTACGAGATGAACCTCGCCGCCGCCAAGCTGGCGCGCGAATGCTGTGACAAGTACAGCACGCCCGACAAGCCCCGCTTCGTGGCCGGCGCCATTGGTCCGACCCCCAAGACGGCCAGCATCAGCCCGGACGTGAACGACGCCGGTGCCCGCAACGTCGATTTCGATACGCTGCGCCAGGCCTATTACGAGCAGGCCAAGGCCCTGATGGAAGGCGGCTGCGACGTGTTCCTGGTCGAAACGATTTTCGACACGCTCAATGCCAAGGCCGCCATCTTCGCGCTCGACGAGCTGTTCGAGGACACCGGCGAGCGCCTGCCCATCATCATCTCGGGCACCGTGACCGACGCCTCGGGTCGCATCCTGTCGGGTCAGACCGTGAGCGCCTTCTGGCACTCGGTGCGCCATGCTCACCCGATTGCCATCGGCCTGAACTGCGCGCTGGGCGCCACGCTGATGCGCCCCTACATCGAAGAGCTGGCCAAGATCGCCGGGGACACCTACATCAGCTGCTACCCCAACGCCGGCCTGCCCAACCCGATGAGCGACACCGGCTTCGACGAAACGCCCGAGATCACGGGCGGCCTGGTCGAAGAGTTCGCCAAGGCGGGCTTTTTGAACATTGCCGGGGGCTGCTGCGGCACCACGCCCGATCACATTGCCGAGATCGCCAAGCGCGTGGGCGCTTGGAAGCCGCGCTGCCTGCACGAGGGTGGCACCACGGGCTTTCTCAGCGGCTTGAAAGCCGCCTGAGCGTCGGCGAACGGCGGTCTGCCCTCGGGTTGTGGCCTTCTGGGGGAGGCGCCGCCCGCTCAGTTCGTCGCGTAAGGATCGTCAAAGCCCAGCGCGGCCATGATCTCGCGCTCGCGCTGCTCCATGGCCTGGGCTTCGTCGTCTTCCAGGTGATCCCAGCCCTGCGCGTGCAGGGCACCGTGCACCAGCATGTGGGCGTAGTGCGCCACCAGATCCTTGTTCTGCTCCTGCGCTTCGCGCTCGACCACGGGCGCGCACAGGATCAGGTCGGCCATGACCACCGGCTCCTGGGTGTAGTCGAAGGTCAGCACATTGGTGGCGTAGTCCTTCTGGCGGTAGTCGCGGTTGAGGGCCTGACCCTCTTCCGCGTCCACGATGCGCACGGTCAGTTCGGCGTCGCTTTCCAGCGCGGCTTTCAGCCAGCGGGCCACCTTGTGGCGCGGCAGTTGGTCGCGGTGGCGCTTGTCAGCGAATTGCAGGCTCAGGCTCAGGGTCGGTTTCATTGGGTGGGCAGGTCGGCGTCGGGGCCATCATCGGCCGCGGGGTGATCGGTGTCGCGCAGGCGCTCCGTGGGGCGGCCGGGACGGTTGCCGCGCGGGGCCTCGGGCTCGTTGGCCTGGGCGGCATCGTAAGCCTCGACGATGCGCTGCACCAGCGGGTGGCGCACCACGTCGGCCGAGGTGAAGCGGGTGAAGGCCACGCCCTTGACGCGCTTGAGGATGCGTTCGGCCTCGATCAGACCGCTGCGTGCGCCACGCGGCAGGTCGATCTGGCTGATGTCGCCGGTCACCACCGCGCGCGAGCCAAAGCCGATGCGGGTGAGGAACATCTTCATCTGCTCGGGCGTGGTGTTCTGCGCTTCGTCGAGGATGATGAAGGCGTGGTTCAGGGTGCGGCCGCGCATGAAGGCCAGCGGGGCGATCTCGATCAGGCCCTTTTCAAAGGCCTTGGTGACGCGGTCAAAACCCATCAGGTCATACAGCGCGTCGTACAGCGGGCGCAGGTAGGGGTCGACCTTTTGCGTGAGGTCGCCGGGCAGGAAGCCCAGGCGTTCGCCGGCTTCCACCGCCGGACGCGTCAGGATGATGCGCTGCACGCTGCTGCGCTCGAGCGCATCCACCGCGCAGGCCACGGCCAGGAAGGTCTTGCCGGTGCCGGCCGGGCCGATGCCGAAGGTCAGGTCGTTGCTCAGCACCTGGCGCAGGTAGGTGACCTGGTTGGGCGTGCGGCCCTGCAGGTCGGCGCGGCGCGTGTGCAGGGTAGGGCCGTCCGGGGCTTCGTCGGGCAGGGGCGGGGCCTCGTCGCTGCTGCGGCCGCGCTTGGGTTGCAGTGCGCGCTGCTTGGCCGCCAACACGGAGGTGATGGCGAGCTGCACCATCTCGGCACTGATGGGCCGCGCGCTTTGCGCATACAGCGATTCGAGCAGCTCCACGACCTGCTGGGGCACGCCGCGCGCGCCCTCGATGCGGAAGTGTTCGCCGCGCCGGCTCAGCGTCACATTGAAGGCCGCTTCGATGGTGCGCAGATGTTCATCCAACGAACCGCACAGATGTGCAAGTCGGGAATTATCCGGGGGTGAAAAGCTGTGGCGCAGTTGCATGGAGGCCTGTATTGAGCGAAAGCAGGCAAATTGTCGCTTGCCGTGCGCGTCAATGCACGACATCTCTTGCGAAAATCAATCGAACTTTGTCGTGCACGGATCGCGTGCCGGAGCAGGAGTCGTTTTGAGCATGTCGTATCGCGGGTGGCAATCGTGGGCCCGCCGTTTCCGTCAGGAGTGGAGCACCGCCGAGGAGGGGGGCAGCGAGCCCGCGCCCGATCGCAGCGGCGGCGTCTCGCGGCGGCTGTTCTGGATGGCCTTGTTCATGGGGCTGCTGCTGGCCGGGTCGGTGGGCTGGGGCCTGCTGCTGCTCAACCGCGAGGCGGTGCGCCTGAGCCATCCCGGTGCCGGCAACCCGGCGGGCGCGGGCGTTGTGACGCTCGGCCAGGCCTGGGTGGTGGCCAGCGACACGCCGCGCTTTCCCGAGGGCGCGGGCGGACGGACGCTGTCCCTGCCCGACGAATGGGCCATCAATCACCCGGGTTACCAGGGCGGCATCTGGTATCGCTTTCAGCTTGATGCGCCCATCCGTGACGTGGGTGGCGATGGCCTGCGCGCCATCTACATCGAGCGGGCCTGCTCCAACGTCGAGGTGCGCCTCAATGGCGAGGTCCTCTACCGGGGCGGTCGCATGAGCGAGCCCTATGCCCGCCATTGCTATCGCTCCCACGTGGTCACCCTGCCCGTGGGTCTGCTGAAGGCGCAGGGCAATGTGCTCGACCTCAAGGTGGTGGGCTATCCGCTCGAGCAGGTGGCGGCCCGCCAGCGTGCCGGGGGGCTCGCCTCGGTGCGCCTCGGCGCGCTCGCCGACATCCGAGAGCTGCACGCAGAGCAGGAGTTCTGGACCTCGACGCTGGGCGGCGTGTTGGGCGGCGTCCTGGCCGTGATGGGCCTGTTCGCGCTGGGTCTGGCCTGGATCCGTCGCCTCGATTACCTGGCCTACTTCGGCCTCTTGACCACCGGCTGGGCCCTGGCCACGGCACGCTTTTGGCTGACCGAGCTGGATGCGCCCAATGCCACGGTCGAGGTGTTGATCGCCATGATGTTTGCCCCGCTGGTGGGCTGTTCGGTGCAGTTCGTGCTCTGCTATGCCGGGGCGCGCCTGCAGCCCATGATCAGCGCCGTGTGGATGTGGCGGGTGCGTGCCTGGCTGTGGGTGCAGTGCGCGCTGGTGCCCCTGACCCTGGTGTGGCTGGGCTTTGATCGCATCTTCGAGGGCGTGGGGCTCTGGTATCCCGTCTTTGCCATCGAGATCTGCGCGGGCATTGGCTACTTTCTGTGGGCGGCCGGCAAGAAGCGTCGCCCCGAGTTCTGGTTGATGTCGGTGATCATGGGCGTGGTCGTGGCCGTGCTGGGCATCGAGTTGTCCTACCAGGCGGGCTGGATCAAGCTCTGGGGCGTGCACGTCACCCACTTCGTGATGCCGCTGCTGTACGCCGCGGTGGCCATCCGCCTGATGCAGGTGTATGCCAAGGCTCTGCAGGCGGCGCAAGGCGCCAAGGCCAAGCTGGAGCAGCGCGTCAAGGAGGTCACGGCCGAGATGGAGCGCAACTTCAACCAAATCGCCGAGCTGCGTGCCGAGCAGGTGGCCGAGAAGGAGCGCAAGCGCATCGCCTCCGACCTGCACGACGACCTGGGCGCCAAGCTGCTCACCATCGTTCACACCAGCAACAACGACCGCATCTCGACCCTGGCGCGCGAGGCGCTCGAAGAGATGCGCCTGTCGGTGCGCGGCCTGACCGGGCGGCCCATGGTGCTGTCTGACGCGCTGGCCGACTGGCGCGCCGAGGTGGTTGCACGCCTGGGGCAGGCGGGCATCGAGTGCGAGTGGCGCAACCCCCATGACATCATCGAAGAGCCCCTGTCTTCGCGCACCTATGTGCAGACCACGCGCATCTTGCGCGAGGCGGTCAGCAACGTCATCAAGCACAGTGGGGCCTCGCACGTCGTCGTGTCGGCCGAGGTGCACCTGGACCTGCACGACTTCGTGCTGGTCATCCAGGACAACGGCAAGGGCATTGCGCTGGAGCTCGACGACCGCACCGACCGCGGTCACGGCATGACCAGCATGAAGCACCGCGCCAAACAGCTCAGTGGACAGTGTCTGGTGGAGTCCGGCCCCGGTTTCGGGACCCTGATCCGCCTGACCCTGCCCCTTGAAGTCGCCACCATGCAGCAGCCGGGGCAGGCCCTGACGCCGCACATGGTCGATCACGTGCGCAGCCATTGAGCGCGCCCGTTCCATCCGTAGAGAGAGGTCACACCACCATGAAGCAAATTCTGCTCCTCGAAGATCTGCCCGAGATCCGCGCCTGGCTCAAGGCCCTGGCCTTGCAGGTGTTCCCGGATGCCCAGATCAGCGAGGCATCTCGCATCCACGACGCGCTGGAGTTGGTCAACGCCGTGCGCTTCGATGTGGCCCTGCTGGACCTGGGCCTGCCCGATGGCTCGGGCGTGGAGGTGGTGCAGGCGCTGCGCGAGAAGCAGCCCGAAGCCCAGTCGGTGGTGGTGACCATCCACGAAGACGACGATCACCTCTTCCCCGCGCTGCAAGCTGGGGCGTTTGGCTACCTGCTCAAGGAGCAGTCGCGCGAGCAGCTCTCCGAGCAGCTGCAGCGCATCAGCCAGGGCGAGCCGCCGCTGTCGCCGTCCATCGCCCGCCGCGTGATCCAGTACTTCACCGCCCAGGCCCGCCAGCAACCCATGCGCGAGCCCGACAACGTGACGCCGCACGTGCAGCTGACCGACCGCGAAAACGAGGTGCTGCTGCGCGTGGCCAAGGGCTTCACGCTGCCCGAAATCGGCGTGCAGCTCAATCTGTCGCGTCACACCATTGCCGACTATGTCAAGCAGATCTACCGCAAGCTCAATGTGTCGTCGCGGGCCGAAGCGGCGCTGGAAGCGCAGCGTCTGGGCCTGTTCCGCCGCTAAACTGCTGCGATGATCTCTCGACTGACCGGGGTGCTGTCTGAAAAAGCACCCCCCTTTGTGCTGGTGGACGTCAACGGCGTCGGCTACGAAGTGCAGGTGCCCATGAGCACCTTCTACAACCTGCCCGAACTCGGTGCCAAGGTCACGCTGCTGACCCAGTTCATCGTGCGCGAAGACGCGCAGCTGCTCTATGGCTTTCTCACGCCCACCGAGCGGGCGTCGTTTCGCGAGCTGATCAAGATCAGTGGCGTGGGGCCGCGCATCGCGCTGGCGCTGCTCTCGGGCCTGAACACCGACGAGCTGGCCCAGGCCGTGTCGGCGCAGGACGCCAGCCGCCTGGTCAAGGTGCCGGGCATTGGCAAGAAGACCGCCGAGCGCCTGCTGCTCGAGCTCAAGGGCAAGATGGCGCCGGTGCTGGCCACCCCCGACTGGAGCGCGGTCAGCGACGCGCAGACCGATATCCTCCAGGCCTTGGTCGCCCTGGGCTACTCCGACAAGGAGGCCCAGCTGGCCCTCAAGGCGCTGCCGCCCGATGTGTCGGTCAGCGACGGTATCAAGCAGGCCTTGAAGGCCCTGGCGCGCTGAACGCCACGCATGGCGTGGGCGGCGTGATGCCGGTATCATCGGCCATCATGCTTGCTTTTCGTTCATTTGCTGGGCTGTTGGGCCTCAGTGCGCTGATGTCGGCCGCCGTCGCGGCTCCCGCCCCCGCATCCGGTCCCGCGCGTGAGGCGGTGCGCCTTGGCGCGCCAATCCAGTCTCACGCACGCTTTTGCGAGCTCATGGTGCGCAAGCTGCCCAATGTGACGCCAGCTCTGTGCGATTTGGCGCAACTGCAGCCCGGCCCCGCCCGTTCGGTGCAGGGCCACAACCTGCTGACCCGCGACGTGGTGGCCCCGAACGCCGCCCTGCGCGTGCTGGTGGTGGGGGGCGTGCATGGCGATGAGCTGTCCTCGACCTCGCTGGTGCTGCACTGGATTGGCGCCGCGCAGGACGCGCCCGCCAACATCCACTGGCGCTTCGTGCCGCTGATGAACCCCGACGGTATGCTCAAGGCCCGCCCCACACGCACCAATGCCAATGGGGTGGACCTGAACCGCAACTTCCCCACGCCGAAGTGGGACAAGGAAGCGCCGCGCTACTGGCAGCACCGCACCAGCAAGGACCCGCGCCGTTTTCCCGGGCACCAGCCCTTGTCCGAGCCGGAAACCCGCTGGCTGCACGACGAGATGGAGCGCTGGCAACCTCACCTGATCGTGGCCGTGCATGCCCCCTATGGTGTGCTCGACTACGACGGCCCGGTGGTGGCGCCCAAGAAGCTGGGCAGCCTGGTGCTGGACCAGGTGGGCATCTTTCCGGGCAGCCTGGGCAACTATGGCGGCGTGCACAAGAAGGTGCCGGTCGTCACCATCGAGTTGCCCAGCGCCCTGCGCACCCCGCAGGAAGCCGAGATGCGCAAGATGTGGCAGGACCTGCTGCGCTGGACGAATCTGCGGCTGCGCCCACCGACCAGCTGACCCCCAACTCCGGCGGCAGCAAGTCGGCTTCAGGTCTCAGGTCTCAGGTCTGGGGTGGGGCCGCCTGCGTGCTGGGCAGCGTCGCCAGGATGGAGAGCAGACGCTGGATCTGCAATGGCTTGACCAGGTAGTGGTTGAAGCCGGTCTGCAGCGCGCGGGCGATGTGCTCGGGCAGGGCGTCGGCACTCAGCGCAATCAAAGGCAACTGCTTGAGCGTGGGGTTGGCGCGCACGCGTCGGCACAGGTCCAGGCCGCTGCCATCGGGCAGGTTGATGTCGACCAGGGCCACGTCGGGATGCAGGCGCTCGATGCTGGCCTGGCCCTCGGCGGCGGTTTCGGCTGAATGCAGGCGCACCTGCGGGTAGGCCGCAAACAGGGCCTCGACCAGGCTGCGGTTGAGCGCGTTGTCTTCGATGTGGACCACGCGCAGCGGCGGCAGCATCACGGCGGGCTCCGGGTGCGAGGTGCCCGGTGTGTGCGTGGCGGCGGCGCTTTCGGCCATGGGCAGGCGCAAGGTGAAGACGCTGCCGCGACCGAGGGTGCTGGTCACGTCGATGCGGCCGTGCATCAGTTCGGCCAGGCGCTGCGAGACGGCCAGCCCCAGGCCATTGCCGTGGCTGCGCCCGTTGACGGTGTCGAGCTGGACAAAGGGCTGGAAGATGCGTTCCTGATCGCCGGGCTCGATGCCGAAGCCCTGGTCGCGCACCTCGATGAGGGCCACGCGCTCGTTGGGCGCCGGGCGCGACTGCAGCCAGACCGAGGCACCACTGGGGCTGAACTTGATGGCATTGCGCACCAGGTTGAGCAAGATGGCGCGGGTGTGCTGCGGGTCGGCCCACAGGGTCAGGGCCGGACCGTCGATCAGCACATTGATGTCGTGCGCCAGGGCCTCGCCCTCGAGCTCGTTGCGGATGTCGCGCAGCAGTACCGACAGCTCGATGCGCTGCGGACGCAGGTTCAGCGGACGGCTCTCGAGTCGGGCGTACTCCAGGGCCTGGTCGAGCATACCCAGCAGCTGCTGGCCGGCGGTGTGGATGTGACCGACCTGGCGGCGCTGGGTCTCGGGCAGCAGGCCGTCCACGCTCATGTCGAGCAGCTGGGTGAAGCCCAGGATGGCGTTGAGCGAGGAGCGCATGCTGTGGCTCATGCGCGAGAGGAACTCGGCCTTGTTGGCCAGGGCCACTTCGGCTTCGAGGCGGCGGGCGTGTTCGGTCTCGGCGCGGCGCCGGTCAGAGAGGTCGCTGAGCACCTCGATGTGGTGGCTGACCTGGCCTTCGGCCCCGACCACGCGCTGCACCGAGCGCGCCACCCAGAAGGGCTCGCCGTCCTTGCGGTGATGCCAGACCTCCAGACGCTCGATGCTGTCGCCCTGGGCCAGGGCCTGGTTGATGTGGGTGATGGTGGCCGAGTCGGTGTGGGGGCCGCTGAGCAGCTCTTCGGGCTGCTGGCCGTGGCACTCGGTGAGGGTGAAGCCGGTCAGGCGCGTGAAGGCCGGGTTCACCCAGGTGATGCAGCGCTGCATGTCGCAGATCAGGATGGCGTCGCTGACGCGGTCGGCGATCAGGGCGAGCTCCTGGTTGGTGCTCTGCGCGCGCTGCAGCGCGGCTTGCAGCTGGCGGACCAGCTGGGCCTGTTGCGCCAGGGTGTCGTCGCGCACATGCAGCTCGTCGAGCAGGCGCGGGGCCTCGTCGCTGAGCTGCTCGGAGATGCCGGCCGGCAAGGGGCGGCGTCCGGCTGCGGTGCGTCGAGAGGACGTTTCCGTGTCCGTCGAGAGATCGGAGGGACGGGTGTCGGCGTCGTGCATGAGGGGCTCCTCGGTCTGCCTGTGTGTGTGGGGTGGCCGATTCGTGTGCCGGCGTCACCATCTGTGTGGCAGTCTAGGCGTTTCGGACAGCCGTGACCACATGGGTCCTCCCTGAGGGGGACGGTGAATCCCCTGTGCCCCAGTCGGATTTCGACTTTCTGTGAACCTGACATCTCTTGTCAAAAATGGATGGATGACGACACATGAGTACGGTCTACGATTTCGAGGCGCAAACCATCACCGGCCAGACGGTCAAGCTCGACCAGTACCGGGGCCAGGTGCTGCTGATCGTCAACACGGCCAGCAAGTGCGGCTTCACGCCGCAGTTCGAGGGCCTGGAGAAGCTGTGGCAGAGCCACGGCCCGAAGGGCTTGGCTGTGCTGGGCTTTCCATGCAACCAGTTCGGCGGGCAGGACCCTGGCGCCAACGAGGACATCGCCTCGTTCTGCCAGCTCAACTACGGCGTGAGCTTCCCGATGATGGCCAAGGTCGATGTCAATGGCCCGCAGGCCCACCCGCTGTACCAGTGGTTGGTCAAAGAGGCGCCCGGCATCCTGGGCACCAAATCCATCAAGTGGAATTTCACCAAGTTCCTGATCGGGCGCGATGGCCAGGTTCTGGGCCGTTATGCCCCGACCGATGCGCCCAAATCCCTCATTGACGACATCGAGAAGGCGCTGGCCGCCTCCGCCTGAGTGAGGGGTTGATCCGGGTCAGACCCTCGGCACAAAGAGGGCTTGCTCTGGGACGAGGTCCTCTTGAAAATGGGCGCGACCCCACACATCTGGGGCTCGTCACACCCACTTCGACAGGAGGACACCATGAGCAAACTGACCCGTTACACCAACCCGGTTGACGAACTGTTTCGCGGTTTTTTTGTCAAGCCGATGGACCTGCCGTCTGACCTGGCACCCCAGCAGATCAAGATGGACGTCAAGGAGCAGGACAAGTCTTACGAGGTGCACGCCGAGATCCCCGGCGTGAAGAAGGAAGACATCCAGGTAGAGATCGACGGCAATCAGGTGTCGATCAGTGCCGAGGTGCGGCAGGAGAAGGAAGTCAAGGAAGGCGAGCGCGTGCTGCGTTCGGAGCGTTACTTTGGCCAGGTGTCGCGCAGCTTCCAGCTGGCCCACGACATCGACGAAGCGGCGGCCTCGGCCACCTTCAAGGACGGCGTGCTGGAGCTGACCTTGCCCAAGAAGACTGTGGCGGGCGGCAAGCGCCTGGCGATCAGCTGAGCGCATCGTCGTGAGACGCCCCCTCGGAGGGTGAGTTGTAGGCGGGCGCGCCGGACTTGGTGCGGCCGCCCCCCTGTGTCATGCTGGCGCTCATGAGCACACCGCATGAGACGCAGGAGGCCGCACGCCAGGCGCTGGATGCCTTGGCTGCGCAGTCGCTCGAAGACGGCCTGCGTGCGCTCGCCAGTTCGCCGCTGGGCCTGAGCGACGCCGAGGCGGCCGAGCGCTTGGCACGCCTCGGGCCCAATGAGGTGCTCGCGGCCCCGGGCGCGGGAGCCTGGCGCCAGTTTCTGCAGCGGCTGCTCAACCCGCTCAACTTTTTGTTGCTGGCGCTGGCGCTGGTGTCGGTGTTCACCGGCAATGTGCAGTCGGCCGTCATCATCGCGCTGATGGTACTGCTGAGCATCACGCTGGGCTGGGTACAGGAGCATCGCTCCGGTCGAGCCGCGCAGGCCTTGCGCGCGATGGTGCACACGACCGCCTCGGTGTGGCGGCGCAGCGGTGCAGGCGTGCCGCCCCAGGCCGGCACGCAGGAGCTGCCGATGGCGCAGCTGGTGCCCGGTGACGTGGTGCACCTGTCGGCGGGCGATCTGGTGCCGGCCGATGTGCGCCTGCTGTCGGCCCGCGACTTTTTCGTCAACGAGTCGGCCCTGACGGGCGAGTCCCTGCCGGTGGAAAAGTACCCGCTGGTCGAGGCCCCAGGCACCGACACGCTGGCCTTGCGCAACATCGCCTTCATGGGCACGCATGTGGCCAGCGGTACGGCCACGGCGGTGGTGGTGCACACCGGCGCGCGGGCCGTGTTCGGCGGCATCGCCCAGTCGATGACGGACGCCGAGGCGCCCAGCAGTTTTGCGCTGGGCCTCAACCGCTTCACGTGGCTGATGCTGCGCTTCATGGCAGTGATGGTGCCCCTGGTGTTCCTGATCAACGGGCTGACCAAGGGTGACTGGCTGGAGGCGCTGCTGTTTGCCAGCGCGGTGGCCGTGGGCCTGACCCCCGAGATGCTGCCCATGCTGGTGACGATGAACCTGGCCAAAGGCGCGCTGGCGCTCTCGCGCAAGCAGGTGATCGTCAAGCGCCTGGACGCGATCCAGAACTTCGGGGCGATGGACGTGTTGTGCACCGACAAGACCGGCACGCTCACCCAGGACCGCATCATCCTGGAGCGGTATGTGGGCCTGGACGGCGAGCCCAGCGACCGGGTGCTGGACTTTGCCTACCTCAACAGCTATTACCAGTCGGGCCTGAAGAACCAGCTCGACGTGGCCGTGCTCCAGTACGCCGAGGTGCATGCCAAGCTGCACGAGGAGGGGCTGTACCAGAAGATCGACGAGATCCCGTTTGACTTCCAGCGCCGACGCATGTCGGTGGTGGTGCAGCGCGGCGAGGAGCGCCTGCTGATCTGCAAGGGCGCGGTGGAAGAGGTGTTCAGCGTGTGCCGCGAGGGCGACTTCGGTGGGCAGCGCGTGCAACTGGACGACAGCCACCTGCCGGCGATCCAGGCCGCGGCGCGGGCCTTGAACGAAGACGGCTTTCGGGTGATCGCCATCGCCTATCGGCCGCTCACGGCTGAAACGCACACGATGTCGGTGGCCGACGAGTCCGACCTGATCCTGCTGGGCTATGTGGCCTTTCTGGACCCGCCCAAGGAGTCGGCGCAACCGGCACTGGCGGCGCTGCGGCGCCATGGCGTGGTCGTCAAGATCCTGACCGGTGACAACGAGGTGGTGACGCGCAAGGTGTGCCAGCAGGTGGGCTTGAGCGTCGAGCGGGTGATGCTGGGCCATGAGGTCGAGCCGCTGTCCGACCGGGAACTGCAGGAGGCCGTGCACGGCACGCAGGTGTTTGCCAAGCTCTCGCCCACGCAGAAGGCGCGTGTGATCACGGCGCTGCGGGCCCACGGCCATGTGGTGGGCTACATGGGTGACGGCATCAATGACGGGCCCGCGCTGAAGGCGGCCGACGTCGGCATCTCGGTGGACACGGCGGTGGACATTGCCAAGGAGTCGGCCGACCTGATCTTGCTGGAAAAGAGCCTGATGGTGCTGGACGCCGGGGTGCGCGAGGGGCGGCGGGTGTTCGCCAACCTGCTCAAGTACATCCGCATGGGAGCGAGTTCCAACTTCGGTAACATGTTCAGCGTGCTGGGGGCGAGCGCCTGGCTGCCGTTTCTGCCGATGGCACCCATCCAGGTGCTCACCAACAACCTGCTGTACGACCTGTCGCAGTCGGCCATCCCGACCGATCGTGTGGACCCCGAGGAGCTGCGCCAGCCCCGGCGCTGGGAGATGGGCCAGATCGCGCGCTTCATGTTCTGGATGGGGCCGCTCAGCTCGGTATTCGACTATGTGGTCTTTGCGGTGATGTTCTACGGCTTCAGCGCGCAGACGCCGGCACAGGCGGCGCTGTTTCACACCGGCTGGTTTGTCGAGTCGCTGTTGTCGCAGGCGCTGGTGATCCACGTCTTGCGCACGGCGCGCGTGCCAGGGGTGCAAAGCCGCGCCAGCTGGCCCTTGACGGCCACGACCCTGGGGGTGTGCGCGGTGGGCGTGATGCTGCCGTATTCGCCACTGGCCGGGGCGCTGGGGTTGGTGGCACTGCCCTGGTCGTACTGGCCCATCGTGCTCACCGTGCTGCTGGCCTACCTGAGCCTGGCGCATGGGCTGATGCGCCGCATCTGGCGCCCGGCGCACGGGGTGGTCAAGCGGGTGGCGCTGTCCTGAAGAAGGCCAATCGGGGCCTCATCGGGTGCCGATCAGGTGCCAGTCAGGGGCAGATCAGGTTGGTGATTCGGCGCAAGTGGGATATCGTGTGCGGATTCACCATTGAAAGTGCCGCGTGCCACCTAAACCCAACTATTCGTTCGAAAAACGTCAGCGCGAGCTGGAAAAGAAGAAAAAGAAGGCCGAAAAGGCCCAACGCAAGGCCGAGGGCGGGCAAGTCAGCCCGCAGCCCGACGACGACCAGCCCGAAGCGCAGGCGCCCGAGCCCTCGGACGCCGCTCCGGCGGCCTGAGGCCTCGGCAGGGCGCGCGGGCCAGCTGGGTCCGGCCCGTTCTGCTTCAGCCGATCAGACCCTGCGCGTGATGCGCCAGGTGGTCGGCCACAAAACTCTGGATGAAGTAGTAGCCGTGGTCGTAGCCCTCGTGGCGGCGTACCGCCACCGGCTGGCCCACCTGCGCGCACGCCTCTTCAAAGGCCTGCGGGTGCAGTTGGGTGGGCAGGAATTTGTCGGCCAGGCCCTGGTCGATCAGGATGCCTTGCGGGTAGGGCGCTGAGGTGGCCCGGCTCATCAGCGCGGTGGCATCGTGCTCGGCCCACGCATCGCGGTCGTCCCCCAGGTAGCCACTGAAGGCCTTTTCGCCCCAGGGGCAACGGGTGGGGTGCGCAATGGGCGCAAAGGCCGACACCGTGCGGTACTGACCCGGATGGCGCAAGGCCAGGGTCAGGGCGCCGTGCCCGCCCATCGAATGGCCGAAGATGCCGGCGCGGCTCAGGTCCACCGGCAGGTGCTTGCCCACCAGGGTGTGCAGCTCCTCGGTGATGTAGGTCTCCATCTGCCATGCCGCGGACCAGGGGCGCTGGGTGGCGTCCAGATAGAAGCCGGCGCCCACGCCAAAGTCCCAGCTGTCCGACTGCCCCGGCACCTCGGTGCCCCGCGGGCTGGTGTCGGGTGTGACGATGGCCAAGCCCAGTCGCGCCGCATGCTGCTGCGCGCCAGCCTTGATCGCAAAGGTTTCTTCCGTGCAGGTCAGGCCAGCCAGGTAGAACAGCACGGGCACCTTGGCCCCACCTTGCAGCGCCTGCGGCGGCAGGAACACGCCAAACTGCATCGGCAGGCCGATGGCGCCCGAGGCGTGGCGGTAAAAGCGTTGCACCCCGCCAAAGCAGGCGTGCTCGGACAGCAGTTCCAGCGTGCTCATGCCTGGCCTCCCGATCAGTACACGACGATGGAGCGGATCGACTCGCCGCGCTTCATCAAGTCAAAGCCTTCGTTGATCTGCTCCAGCTTGAGCTTGTGCGTGATCAGCTCGTCGATCTTGAGCTTGCCGTCCATGTACCAGTCCACGATCTTGGGCACGTCGGTGCGGCCGCGCGCGCCACCGAAGGCCGAGCCTTCCCACTTGCGGCCGGTCACCAGCTGGAAGGGGCGGGTGGAGATTTCGGCCCCGGCCTCGGCCACGCCGATGATGATGGAGCGGCCCCAGCCCTTGTGCGTGCACTCCAGGGCCTGGCGCATCGTGGTGGTGTTGCCGATGCACTCGAAGCTGTAGTCGGCGCCGCCATCGGTCAGCTGCACGATGGCATCGACGATGTTGCCGCCGGCGGCCGCGATGTCCTTCGGGTTCAGGAAGTGGGTCATGCCAAACGCCCGGCCCATGGCCTCGCGCTCGGGGTTCAGGTCCACGCCGATGATCTTGTCGGCGCCCACCATCTTGGCGCCCTGGATCACGTTCAGGCCGATGCCGCCCAGGCCGAACACGACGACGTTGGCGCCGGCTTCCACCTTGGCCGTGAACAGGACGGCACCCACGCCGGTGGTCACGCCGCAGCCGATGTAGCAGATGGTCTCGAAGGGGGCGTCTTCACGCACCTTGGCCAGCGCGATCTCGGGCACCACGATGTAGTTCGAGAAGGTGGACGTGCCCATGTAATGCAGGATGGGCTGGCCGTTGAGCGAGAAGCGCGAGCTGCCATCGGGCATCAGGCCCTTGCCCTGCGTGCTGCGGATCTTCTGGCACAGGTTGGTCTTGCGGCTCAGGCAGAACTTGCATTCGCGGCATTCCGGCGTGTAGAGCGGGATGACATGGTCGTTCTTGCGCAGCGACTTCACGCCCGGGCCCACGTCCACCACCACGCCGGCGCCTTCATGGCCCAGGATGGCGGGGAACAGGCCTTCCGGGTCGGCGCCCGAGAGGGTGTAGTAGTCGGTGTGGCAGATGCCGGTGGCCTTGATTTCGACCAGCACCTCGCCTTCGCGCGGGCCTTCGAGGTCGAGCGTTTCAATGGTCAGCGGAGCGCCTGCTTTCCAGGCCACGGCGGCACGTGTCTTCATGGTGTGTTCCTTGGTGGGGTCGTGTTCTTGGGATGGCGCTCACTATCCCACAACCCGGGAAACCTGGCACGTTTTCGGGTTGTCCGGGCAGCCGATAATTGAGGGCATCCCATAGGAGACCCACCCATGTTCCGTCACGTTGACGCCTACCCTGGCGACCCCATCCTCACCCTCAACGAGGACTTCCAGAAAGACCCGCGTCAGGGCAAGATCAACCTCAGCATCGGCATCTACTTCGACGAGGAAGGCCGCCTGCCGGTGATGAACGCCGTGCGCGCCGCCGAGACCGAGCTGCTGAGCCACATCGGCCCCAAGCCCTACCTGCCGATGACCGGCAACCCCGCCTACCGCCAGGCCGTGCAGGAGCTGCTGTTCGGCGCCCAGCATGAGGCCGTGACCAGCGGCTGCATCGCCACCATCCAGACCCTGGGTGGCTCGGGCGGCCTGAAAGTGGGTGCGGACTTTCTGAAGCGCTACTTCCCTGGCTCGCAGGTGTGGGTGAGCGATCCGACTTGGGACAACCACAAGGCCATCTTTGAAGGTGCGGGCTTCCAGGTCAACACCTACCCCTACTACGACCCCGCCACCAAGGGCCTGAAGTTCGACGCCATGCTGGCCGCCATCGAGGCGCTGCCGGCGCAAAGCATCGTGCTGCTGCACGCCTGTTGCCACAACCCCACTGGCGTGGACCTGAACACCGCGCAGTGGACCCAGTTGATCGAAGTCATCCAAGCTCGCCAGCTGCTGCCCTACCTGGACATTGCCTACCAGGGCTTTGGCGACGGCATCGACGAGGACGCGTTCGCGCTGCGCGCGCTGGCGGACGCGGGCGTGAGCTTCTTCGTGGCCAACTCCTTCTCCAAGAGCTTCTCGCTGTACGGCGAGCGTGTGGGCGGCTTGAGCGTGGTCTGCCCGGACAAGGCCCAGGCCAATCTGGTGATCGGCCAGCTGATGTCGGCCGTGCGCCGCAACTACTCCAGCCCGCCCACCCACGGCAGCGTGCTGGTGGCCACCGTGCTGCAGACGCCCGCCCTGCGGCAGCAGTGGGCCAATGAGCTGACGGCCATGCGCGAACGCATCAAGATCATGCGCCAGCGCCTGTACGACGGCGTGGTGGCGAAGCTGCCGGGCCGCGATGTGCGCTACTTCATCGACCAGCGCGGCATGTTCAGCTACACCGGCGTGAGCCCCGAGCAGGCCGAAGCCCTGCGCACCGAGCATGGCGTGTACGTGCTGCGCTCGGGCCGCATGTGTGCGGCCGGCTTGAACGCCAACAACGTCGACCGCGTGGCCGAGGCTTTTGCGGCCGTGCTGGCCAAGGGCTGAGCCCGCCGGGAAAAGCAAGGGGCCGCGTGAGCGGCCCCGGTGCGGAGGCGGGCCCGCGCTGCGGGCTGTCCGTCAAGCGCGGAGCTTGAACCAGCTCACGGCTTCGGTCAGGCGCGCGGTTTGCTCCTGCAGGCTGGCTGCTGCCGCCGCCGATTCCTCGACCAGCGCGGCGTTCTGCTGCGTCATCGCATCCAGGTGAGACACGGCCTCGTTGACCAGGCCGATGTCGCGGGCCTGCTCCGAGGCGCCATCGGCGATGCGGGCAATGGTCTGATCGACCTGCTCGACGCTGGCCAGGATGGCCTGCATGGCGGTGCCCGCCTCTTGCACCAGACGTGAGCCGGACTCGACCCGCTCGGTGGACGCAGCGATCAGGCTCTTGATCTCGCGCGCGGCCTCGGCGCTGCGCCCGGCCAGGGTGCGCACCTCGCTGGCCACCACGGCAAAGCCACGGCCTTGCTCGCCGGCACGGGCGGCTTCCACCGCAGCGTTCAGCGCCAGGATGTTGGTCTGGAAGGCGATGCCGTCGATCACCCCGATGATGTCGCCGATCTTGCGCGAGCTGGTCTGGATGTCATCCATGGTGCTCACCACCTGGCTGACCACCTCGTGACCGCGCACCGCGTTGTCGCGCGCCGAGGACGCCATCTGGTTGGCCGCGCGTGAGGCTTCGGTGTTTTCTTGCACCGCGTGGTGCAGCATGCCCACCGAGGAGTGGGTTTCTTGCAGGCGTGCGGCGGTCTGTTCGGTGCGTTGGCTCAGGTCCTGGCTGCCGGTAGCGACTTCCTGGCTGGCGGTCGCCATGTTGTCCACGCTGCCGCGCACCTGGCCCACGGTGCGGTTCAGGCCGTCGGCCATGGCCTGCAGCGCGGCCATCACCTCGCCAATTTCGTCCTTCACTCGCCACTGGATCGACTGGCTGATGTCACCCTGGGCAATGGCGTTGGTGAGGTCGCGTGCGCGACTCAGGCGGGTGGTGATGGACACGCTCATGCTGTGCATGACGAACCAGAGCAAGGCGGCGCCGGCCAGGGAGATGGGCAGGTAGAGCAGGGCGCGCCGGGCGTAGAGGGTCTGCAGGTCTTCCAGGTACACGCCCGAGCCGATCACCCAGCCCCACGGAGCGAAGGGGGCGAGATAGGTTTCCTTGATGGCCGGCTGGCCGGTGCTGGGGCGCTTCCAGCTGTAGTGATGCACGCCGCCACCGGGCTGGGAGCCGACCCCCACCAGGTCGTTGAACAGGGGTTTGCCGTCGGCATCTTTCACGGGGGCCATGTCCTGGCCGTCCAGCTTGGGCTGGTCGGCGTGCATGACCATGCGCACATCCTGGCTCAGCACGAAGAGGTAGCCGTCTTCGCCATTGCGCAGCTGTCGCAGGACGTTGGCCGCCTGCGTGCGCGCCTGTTCGGGGTGCAGGTGCTGCTGCTCCACCTCTTTTTGCAGCCAGGTCAAGACGGCGATGGCGCTGTTGACCTGGTCACGCATGCCCTGTCGGCGGTCGTCCAGGCTGAGCTGGTACTGGTTGTAGAGCAGGAAGCCGGTGATGCCGATCACCACCAGCACGGTGCCGATGGTGGTGGCGCGCAGCTTAGCCGCCAGCGAGGTGGTGTTGATCCAGGAAGCCATGGGGTCAGAAGCGGGGGGAGCGTGTCCCGAGTCTCTGCCATGAAAGCCGCTGCCGTCAAAGGCAGATACCCGCAGGCGTACGCCTGGACTGGGGCGGGGTGTGCAATGTCGCACGATCTTCCCCCGGGGCCTTCGACCCCGTCCGCTCAGGCGTCCCGGCCCATCAGCTTGAGGGGGGTGATTTCAACGCTGTCGTGCACCCCGTCGTTGATCCACAGCGTGCCGTCCTGCACGGTGACCTGCAACTGCATGCCGCGCTGCGCCAGTTCGGCCAGCGCCTGGCTCTGCTCGGTCGGAATCTGCCACACGGTCAGGTTCTGCGCGCGGGTGAGCTTGGTGGCAATGCCGCTCCACCAGATGGGTGTGCTGCTCTGGAAGGCGTAGAGGCTGACCTGCCGGGCGCGGCCGGCGGCCTTCATCAGGCGCTTGTCATCGGGCTGGCCCACTTCCACCCAGTGCAGGATCTCGTCGGAGTAGTTCTTCTGCCAGAGCGCGGGCTCGTCGGGCTCCCACATGTCCTTGGCCAGCTCGATCGTGCCTTCGGAGGTGTCGGCGGGCCAGCCCAGAGCCAGGGCCAGCACGCGGATCATCATGCGCTCGTCCGACTCGGAGGGATGGCGGGCGATGGTGATGTTGGTGTCGACATAGACGTTGCGGTCCATGTCGGCCAGGTTGAGCTGGGCTTTGTAGATCGTGGCTTTGATGGCCATGGCGGGAACCTGTCAGGAGCGGAAAAGACGCAAAGACCGCGATCATCCCGCAAAAACACGCGCCAGCCAGTCGCTCAGGGCCTGCAGCACCTGATCTTGTTCCACTTCGTTGAAGATTTCGTGGGCGAGGCCGGGCCAGGGGCGCGCGCTCACGCAGGCCTGGGGTGCGCCGGCGGCAAAGGCAGCCGAGCCGGCCGGGTCCACGCAGCGGTCGTCTTCGCCCCACATGATGAGGGTGGGGGTGCGCCAGGCAGCGGTGCGTTGGCGCACCACGGCGCCGGCATCGAGCAGGAAGTGGCTGAGGCGGCCGCTGATGCGGTCGTGCACCAGCGGGTCGGCGATGTAGGCGGCCACGGTGGCCGGGTTGTGGCACACCCACTCGGGTTGGAGGCCATTGCCCACGGCCAGATTGGGCGTGAGGCGCGCCACGGTGTGGAGCAGCACTTTCTGCACCGCGCTCAGCGGGATGGCCAGCGCGGGGGAGGACAGCACCAGCGCTTCCACCGGGCGGGACCAGGGGGCGGGCTCGGAGGGCTCGGTCTGGGCGGCCACGAAGCGCGCGGCCACCGCACCCCCCAGGCTGTGCCCGATCAGCAGCAGGCGCTGGCCGGGGTAGCCCACGCGCACCAGATCGATGGCGCTGGCCAGATCGTGCAACAGGTCGTCGTCCTGCTTGAGCACCCCGCGGGCGCCAGGGGATTGGCCGTGCCCGCGGTGGTCATAGCTGACCACGCTCCAGCCCTGGCGGTTGAGGTGGGCGGCGACATGGGCGTAGCGCCCCGCGTGTTCGCCCAGACCGTGCACGATCAGGGCCACCCCGCGGCCGCGCACGTCGGGCGGCAGCGGCCAGTGGTGCAGGCGCAGGTCCAGGCCGTCACGGGTGCGGACGGTGGTGGGGATGCGATGGGGCATGGATGGGCTTTCGTGAGCGCAGGGGAGGCGTAATCAAAGGGCCTGTCCGGTGGCGCGCAGGCGGCGCAACCAGGCCAGACCGGCCGAGGTGCTGGTGCGCGGGCGGTACTCGCAACCGATCCAGCCGGACCAGTTCAGGCGCTGCAGCTCGTCGAACACCCAGGACCAGGCCAGCTCGCCGTCGTCGGGTTCGCCCCGGTCGGGCACGGCGGCAATCTGCAGGTGGCCGACCTGACCGGTGGGCAGCCACTGGCGCAGACGATGGGTCACATCGCCTTCGACGATCTGGCAGTGGTACAGGTCCATCTGCACCTGCAGGTGCGGCGAACCGATGCGCTGCACCAGTGCGTGGGCGGCGGCCTGATGGGTGAGCAGGTAGCCGGGCATGTCGCGCGGGTTGATGGGCTCGATCACCAGGACGCGACCGTGAGCCTGCGCCTGCTCGACCGCCCAGCGCAGGTTCAGCTCGAAGCGCACCCAGGCGTCGGCGCGCTCTTCGGGCGTGCCCAAGGGCGGCAGGCCGGCCATGATGTGGATGCGAGGGCAGCCCAGCGCCACGGCGCGCACCAGGGCTTCGCGCACCACGCGCTGGAAGTCTGCCTGGCGCCCGGGCAGGCTGGCCAGGCCACGCTCGCCCTGGGCCCAGTCACCGGGCTCGGCGTTGAACAGCACCAGCTCCAGGTTCAGGTCGCTCAGGCGGGCCTGCACCTCGGCGATGGGTTGGTCGTGCAGCAACATGCACTCGACGCCGGTGAAGCCATCGCGGGCGGCGGCGGCAAAGCGGTCGAGGAAGGGCAGCTCGGCGTACAGCCAGGACAGGTTGGCGGCGAATTTCAGGGCAGACATGGCACCGAAGCGTAGCCGAGAACGCCCCGTGTCCGCAGGGCCGCGACACAGACGTTCACGGGGGTTTCCTACAATCGACGCATGTCCTCACCTTCCCCTGACCAGGCGCGCGTGCCTGTGACCCGCCGTCTGATGTTCTGGGTGGCCCTCCTGTACTTCTCGGAGGGGCTGCCGCTGGGCATTTTTTACGACCTGTTCCCGGTGCACATGCGCCAGGCGGGCGTGGGGCCGGCCGAGATCGGGCTGCTGAGCCTGCTGGGCCTGGCGTGGACGGTGAAGTTTTTGTGGGCGCCGCTGGTGGACGCCTGGCGCGGGCACCGCCTGTGGATTGCCGGAGCCAATGTGGGCATGGCGCTCGTGCTGGCCACGCTGGCGATGAGCCCGCAGGCGCTGGGGCAGGGCGCGACTTGGCCCTGGGTGCTGCTGGCGGCCTTCACCTTCTTGTCGGCGACCAATGACATCGCCACCGATGGCTACACGATCGAGTTGCTGTCCAAGGGGCAGTACGGCGTGGCCAATGGCCTGCGCATCGGCTTTTACCGGGTGGGCATGCTGGCCGCTGGGGCGCTGCTGGTGGTGGCGGGCTGGTCGGGCACGCCAGGGCAGCCCAACTGGGCGGCGGCCTACGGCATGGGCGCGATGCTGATGCTGCTCAACGCCATGGTGATCCTGACGGCGCCACCGCAACCGTCGCGCGCGGCCCGCGTCGAGGGAGCCTCGTCGCGCGAATGGGCGGCGGTGCGGGCGCAACCGCTGTGGCTGGTGGCGCTGGGCCTCTTGCTGGCCGGCTTGCTGTGGCCGGTGCTGGGCCCGGTGGGCAAGGCGCTCGACTGGGCCTGGGTGCTGGCCATCAGTGGCACCTGGTGGTTCAAGGGCGCGGTGCCCGTGGGCCTGATGTTTGTCGGCGCCATCCTGATGGTGCGCGCGGCGCGGGGGCCGCAGGCGCATGTCATGTCCGAAGGCCCGGTGTTCGGTGCCTGGGTGGACCTGCTGGCCCGCCCCGGCATGCTCGCCGTGCTGGTCTTCATCCTCACCTTCAAGCTGGGGGACGCGGCCATGGGCTTCATGGTCAAGCCCTTCTGGGTGGATGCCGGTTTCACGCCCGCCCAGATCGGGCTGGTCAGCGTCAACGTGGGGCTGGGACTGTCGATCCTGGGGGGGCTGATCGGCGGGGCCTATGTGGACCGCGTGGGCATCTTCAAGGGCCTGTGGGTGCTGGGCCTGTGGCAGGCCTTGTCCAATCTGGGCTATGCGCTGGCAGCCTGGTACGTCCCACCCACCGAGCCTGGTATGCAAGTGAGTGTTCACTATCAAGCGGTGGTTTACGCGGCCAGCGGCCTGGAGAGCTTCACCGGTGGCCTGGGCACCGGGGCCTTCCTGGCCTTCTTGATGGGCATCACCAGCAAGGCCCGCGCCACCACCGAGTACGCCATCCTCTCGTCCATCTTCGCGTTCTCGCGGGCCGTGGCGGGCTGGGCGGGGGGCCTGGGCGTGGAGCAGATGGGCTACGCGTCCTTCTTTTTCCTCACCTTCTGGCTGTCTTTCCCGGCTTATTTGTTGCTGCCCGCGGTCCGGCGTATGCTCAGCCGCGACGAGACGCGTTAAGGTCTGTGTGTCCACCGCCTGCTTTTGATCCGATGCGTGCCATGAACCGTTCTGCCCTTGCCCTGCGTGAAACCTCCCGTCGCCTGCTGTCGCTGGGCGTGGTGTCGCTGGCGCTGGTCAGCCCCTGGGCGCTGGCCCGCGAAGGCGTGGACGTGAGCAAGCAGCATTCCGGCTTTGCCCGCCTGGTGCCCGCCGACCAGGTGGAGGCGGCCGCGCAGCAGCAATACACCCAAATGGCTGCGCAGGCCAAGGCACAGAACGCCCTGCTGCCCGACAATCACCCGCAGGTGGTGCGCCTGAAGGCGATCGCGCAGCGCATCATCCCGTACACGCTGGAATGGAACAGCCGCGCCCGTCAATGGCAGTGGCAGGTGATGGCGCTCAACTCGAAAGAGCTCAACGCCTTTTGCATGCCGGGCGGCAAGATCGCGTTCTACACCGGCATTCTGGAAAAGCTCAAGCTCACCGACGACGAAGCCGCGATGATCATGGGCCACGAAATGGCCCACGCCCTGCGCGAACACGCCCGTGAGCGCATGGGCAAGACCTCGGCCACGCAGATCGGCGCCAGCCTGATCTCCAGTCTGCTGGGCCTGGGCAGCACGGGCGACACCCTGCTCAACATGGGGGGGCAGCTGCTGACGCTCAAGTTCAGCCGCGCCAACGAGTCCGAGGCCGATCTGGTCGGCATGGAGCTCGCTGCCCGCGCCGGCTACGACCCGCGCGCGGGCATCAGCCTGTGGAAGAAGATGGCCGCCGCCTCCAACGGCGCGCCACCGCAATGGCTCTCTACCCACCCGGCCAGCGGCACCCGCATCCAGGAGATGGAAGCGGCCATGCCCCAGGTGATGCCGCTGTACGAGCGCGCCGCCAAGCCGCCGCGCCGCTACGACTTGCCCGCGCGCACCGGTTCGTACTACCTGAGCCAGGAGCCGCTGGCCTTCTGGGGCCTGGGCACCTCGCCCCTGCTGACGCGCCACTGACAAGCCGCTGAGCCGGCCCGCTGGCGCCCTGCGGAAGCCCCACGCCGGACAGCGCGGCGGGGCTTTGTTAACATTGCCCCATGCCTCATTGCCTGGCCCTTGATCCCTGCAGCCTGCTGCGCGACGCCCGTTCGGTGGCGTTCGCGGGTGCGTGCCTGCCTTGTGGGACGGGGCTGTTTGCGGATGGGCACTGGCGACACAAGCCGGTTGCACATTCCCCGGCCCGGCGATAACCCCCCACTTTTTTGCGCACACCATCATCGCCGGGCCCCTGCTCAGCGCGATCGCGACCCCCGGCTCCCTGTGGATGCCTGAGGCCGCCTTGATGGAGATGCGTCATGTCGACGAAGCCCGCCACGCTGCCCGCCCCGAACCCCGCTGCGGCGATGGAGTTCACCAAGCGCTTTTTGCGCGCCAAGAATCCCTGCGCCAACGGCTTTCGCTGGTTCGTGCGCCACATTGAAGACGGCACCAGCTACCAGGAGGCCCTGGACACCCTGGTGCAGGCCGGCCGCGTGGGCGATGCCTGCTGGCTGCTCGACCAGTTCGGCCCCACCGATGCCGTGCTGACGGTGGACGCCCTCGAGGCCGAGGCCATCGTGTTCTCGGGCACGCTGGAGGTGCGTGGCCACATCGAGGTGAACACCGTGCTGCGGGCCGGTCGCATGATCCGCGCCGGCGGCGGCATCCGTGCGGGCGAAGAGATCGTGGCCGGTGAAGGCATCCGGGTGGGCGGCGGCATCCGCTGCGAGGGGCGCCTGAGTTCGGGCGGCGACGTGCGGGCCGACTGGGGCATCGAGGTGCAACAGGCCCTGACGTGCGCCGACGACCTGCGCGCTGGCTGGGACCTGATCTGCGGTGACAAACTGGAGGTCGGCGGCCACATCGTGGTGGGGCAGGAGCTGATCGCGCAAGGCGCCGTGCAGTGCGGCAAGAGCGTGCGCGTGGGCGGGCGCCTGGAGGGCGCCGACAGCCTGCGCGCCGGCCAAGGTATCTGGACGGGCGACGACATCGCATGCGGCATGCACCTGGAGGCTGGCTGGGGTGTGAAGTCGGGCGGGGCGATCCAGGCACAGGGCGCCGTCAAGGCCGGTGAGAGCCGTATGCGTCCGGTGAAGTCATCTTGAGATCAAACGCGTGACCCGCAACGATAGTGTCCACCAAGGAGATTAGTGGACACTATGCAAAGCACGCCAACGAAGCGCACGCGTCGATATCACCCGCCGG
>NZ_JAVEYN010000032.1:0-26563 GCF_034003525.1 Aquabacterium sp. | reverse complement strand
TTTGACGGCGCTTGGTCTGCATCAGCAGGCAAAGACGTCAGCCACTGCGGAGTGGTAGTTCAGTTGGTTAGAATACCGGCCTGTCACGCCGGGGGTCGCGGGTTCGAGTCCCGTCCACTCCGCCAAAGTTTGGAAAGCGTTGCTGGTGACACAGCAGCGTGAGGTTGATGGATCAGTCTCGGTGCCAGTTTGGCGCCCCGATTGCGCAAGCATGAGGGGGTATAGCTCAGCTGGGAGAGCGCTTGCATGGCATGCAAGAGGTCAGCGGTTCGATCCCGCTTACCTCCACCATTCACCGCCGCGTGTGTCGCGTGCAGGTTACGGTGGCGACAAGCCGGTAGCGAGGCAGGTAGAATCAGCAACAATTCGTTTCGACGGAGTCCCCTTCGTCTAGAGGCCTAGGACACCACCCTTTCACGGTGACTACAGGGGTTCGAATCCCCTAGGGGACGCCAAGTTTTGACGGCGCTTGGTCTGCATCAGCAGGCAAAGACGTCAGCCACTGCGGAGTGGTAGTTCAGTTGGTTAGAATACCGGCCTGTCACGCCGGGGGTCGCGGGTTCGAGTCCCGTCCACTCCGCCAAAAAATGCAAAGCCCTGATGCGCAAGCGTCAGGGCTTTTTGCTTGGCGCGAGTCCTGGCCGGAGGTGGTGTACTCGGTGTGTGTGCCAGGAGCCTGCCAGGGCAGGCCAAGCAGGCCTGCCTGGGCGATCAGGCCAGTACTGCTGCGCCCGGCGTACGCCGGCCGAACATGGCCCAGCTCTCGATCGTCATCACGATCTCGTCGCGCTGGTTGAGGGCTTCCCAGCGCGTCTGCACCAGACCCACATGGGGCTTGCTCTTCATGGGGCGGCTGTCGAGCACGGTCATGCGGGCGCGCAGCGCGTCACCCACCAGCACCGGTTTGTGCCATTTCAGCGAATCGAGTCCGGGCGAGCCCAGGCTGCTGGAGTCGAGGATGAAGCCGTCGCACATCATGCGCATGACGATGCCGGCGGTGTGCCAGCCGCTGGCGGCCAGCCCCCCGAACAGCGAGGCCTTGCCCGCTTCCTCGTCGAGGTGGAAAGGCTGAGGGTCGAAGTCCCTGGCGAACTGGACGATCTCGTCGCGGCCCACTTCGCGCGGCCCGAAGGTCATGCTCAGGCCGGGAGTGAAATCTTCCCAGTACCAGCGAGGTGACGAGGTGCTTGTGCCGGTTTCGGCCTGACTCATGGCTTGTCCTTGTGACGTGGGTGAGGGGGTTGGAATTTGACTTCCGCGCGCAGGCTGCGATCGATGGCGCGGCGGGCTTCGACGCGCTCTTTCGCCTTCAGACTCTGCGGCGTTTGATGCGCGCCGGCCTTGCGTTGCAGGGCAGGGGCCACCAAAGGGTTGCGCGGCTTGAGAGCCGGCACGACCAAGGGCGGCTGTTGCGTGAGTTTTCTCTTGCGAACGGCGGTCATGGCGGTGGCGGCGAGGCGTGGACAGGCTGCAGGCTGCGCAGCGGCGCAGGTCGGTTGGCCAGCCAGGTGCCCAGGGCTATGACGACGGTGCTGAGCAGCATCCAGCTGGTGATGCGCTCATTCAAGAAGAGCGCGCCCCACAGCATGCCAAAAACCGGGATGAGGAAGGTGACGGTGAGGGCCTGATTGGGGCCAATGCGCCCGATCAGACGGAAGAACACGATCTGCGCCAGGCCCGTGCAGACAATGCCCAGGGCCAGCAGCGCCGCCCACACCGTCCCGGGGACTTCGTGCCAGTGCTGGGCGGTGTGCGGGGGCACCGGTTGCGGGCCCAGCCACAGGGCTGGGCCGATCATCACCAGTGCCGTCATGCACAGGGTGCCGGTGGCATTGCTCAGGGGGCTGAGGGCATGCAGATGACGGCGGGCCACATGCACCGACAGGGCGTAAGACAGCGTCGCGCACAGCATCAAGGCCACGGCCAGCAGGCTGCCGGCACTCGGCGGAATGGCGCCCTTGTCGGCGGTCAGCAGCACCACGCCCAGCAGGCCGAGGATCAGGCCCAGGCTGCGCATCAGGTGCATGCGCTCGCGCAACCACAGCCAGCCTACGAAAGCGCCCCACATGGGGGTGGTCGCGTTGAGGATGGACATCAGGCCCGCAGGCAGGTGGCGCGCCGCCACGCTCAGGCAGAGAAAAGGCAGGCCGAACGCCAGCAGGCCGCAGACCAGCAAGGGCCGGGCGTAGGTCAGCAATTGCGCACCGTCACGTTTGAACAGGACGATTGGCAGCAGCAAGAGCACGGCCGAGCTGACGCGGAACGCCGCCAGGGCCGCCGGGCCGACCACCGGCGCGGCGACATGCAGGAACAAGAAGGAGCCACCCCAGACGGCGGCCAGGGCCAGCATGGACAGCATGTCGCGAAATGTCATATGCCTGACATCGTAGCGGCAAGGCGGCCGCTGTGCAGGCGACCTTCACTTGCGGGCTTTGTGCAAGTTCTGGGACAGGGCGGGGAAAGTCGCTGGCCCAGTCCTTAAAATCGCAGCCTGTCATCACGAATGAAAGACTCTCATGCAAGTTGCCGCTTCCATTTTCAAGGCCTACGACATCCGGGGCATCGTCGGTCAGACCTTGAACGAGGCGATGGCCGAGCACCTGGGCCGGGCCTTCGGCACCGAGGCGCTGAAGCTGGGCGAGAAGGCTGTGGCGGTGGGCCGTGATGGTCGCGTGTCGGGACCGTCGCTCAGTGCGGCGCTGATCCAGGGCCTGCGCAGCACCGGCATCAATGTGATCGATCTGGGCGCGGTGACCACGCCCATGCTGTACTACGTGGCCGCTACGCGCGGTGAGCTGGGTTGCCACAGCGGCATCCAGGTGACGGGCAGCCACAACCCCAAGGACTACAACGGCTTCAAGATGGTGCTGGCCGGTCGCGCCATTTACGGTGACGACATTCAGGGGCTGCGCCAACGCATTGAAGCCGAAGACTATGCGCAGGGCCAAGGCGACCTGAGCGAGCTCAATGTGCTGGCCGAGTACACGCAACGCATCATCGGTGACTGCAAGCTGGCCCGTCCGATGAAGATCGTGGTGGACTCTGGCAATGGCATTCCCGGTGCCTCGGCACCCGGCATTCTGCGCGCGTTGGGCTGCGAGGTCATCGAACTGTATTCCGAGGTCGATGGCGACTTCCCCAACCACCACCCGGACCCGTCCAAGCCTGAAAACCTGCGTGACCTGATCGCCGCCGTGAAAGAGCATGGCGCCGAGTTGGGCCTGGCCTTTGACGGTGACGGTGACCGCCTGGGCGTGGTGACCCGGGAGGGCAACAACATCTTCCCCGATCGCCAGATCATGCTGTTTGCGCAGAACGTACTGACGCGCGTGCCGGGCGGGCAGATCATTTATGACGTGAAGTGCAGCCAGCAGCTGGCCGTGGCTGTGCGTGCGGCCGGCGGCGTGCCGGTGATGTACAAGACCGGCCACTCGCTGGTCAAGGCCAAGCTCAAGGAGACCGGCGCGCCGTTCGCCGGTGAGATGAGCGGACACATCTTTTTTGCCGAGCGCTGGTACGGCTTTGACGATGCAACCTACACGGCCGCGCGTCTGCTGGAAATTCTGAGCAAAGTGGCCGACCCGAGCGCCGTGCTCAATGCCCTGCCCACCAGCCACAGCACGCCCGAGTTGAACGTGGCCTGCGCCGAAGGCGAGCACCACGAGGTGATCGAGAAGCTGCGCCAGACCGCGCGTTTCGATGGCGCCGAGCTGACGACGATCGACGGCCTGCGTGCCGACTATCCCGATGGTTTCGGGCTGGTGCGCGCCTCCAACACGACGCCGGTGCTGGTGCTGCGTTTCGAAGGCCAGACCCCCGAGGCGCTGGCGCGTATCCAGGCGCACTTCATGGCGGCGCTGCTGGCCGTCAAGCCCGATGCGCACATTGGTGCCTCAGCGCACTGATGGCGAGACAGGCTGCCTGGTTTGAGTGATCCTGCGCCGAACGATGTTGCGCTGAAGCCCTGGCTGGCTCGGCAGGCTTACAGCCTGTTGTTGCGCCTGGGCATGCCTGCCTATCTGTGGCGGGTGTGGGCACGCGGGCGTGAAGAGCCCGCCTACCGCGCCGACTGGCCGTGGCGCCTGGGCTGGTATGGGTGCGCCTACCGCAAGGCGGTGGTCCGTCTCGAAGGGCATCCGGTGCTGTGGCTGCACGCGGTGTCGCTGGGTGAGGCCCGCGCGGCCGCTCCCTTGGTGCAGGCCTTGCGGGCGCAGCGCCCCGGCATGCGCCTGCTGCTGACGCACACGACGGCGACGGGCCGAGAGGCCGGCCGCGGCTTGTTGCAAGACGGTGACGTGCAGACCTGGCTGCCTTACGACACGCCCGGCGCCGTGCGGCGTTTCCTGCGCCTGCACCGTCCGCGTGTGGGGGTGCTGATGGAAACCGAGGTGTGGCCGAACCTGCAGCACGAGGCGCGCCGCGCTGGCGTGCCGATGGTGCTGGCCAACGCCCGTCTGAGCGAGAAAAGCCTGCGGCAGGGGCTGCGTGTGGGGGCGTTGATGCGCCCGGCGGCTCAGGCCATGAGTCTGTGTCTGGCGCAGACGCCCGACGATGCCGCGCGCCTGGTGCGCATGGGCGCGCCGCGGGTGCGCGTGGCCGGTAATGTGAAGTTCGACATGACGCCAGCGGCCACGATGCTGACGCAGGGGCAGGCTTGGCGGGTAGCCAGTGCGCGCCCGCTGGTGTTGGCAGCCAGCACGCGGGAGGGCGAAGAGCCGGGCTTGTTGGCCGCGTGGCGTGGGGCCTGGACCAGTCTGCCAGCCGATGAGCACCGTCCGCGCTTGTGGATCGTGCCGCGCCATCCGCAGCGTTTTGACGAAGTGGCGAACCTGGTGCGGGAGGCGGGTTTCAGTCTGTCACGCCGCAGTGTCTGGCCGCAGGGAACGCCGGATGCGGCCGCGCAGTTGGCCGATGTCTGGCTGGGGGATTCGATGGGCGAGATGCCGGCCTACTATGCGGCGGCGCGTGTGGCCCTGCTGGGCGGTAGTTTCGCGCCCTTGGGAGGCCAGAACCTCATCGAGGCGGCGGCCTGTGGCTGCCCGGTGGTGATGGGCCCGTCCACCTTCAATTTTGCCGAGGCGGCGGCCTTGAGCGAACAGGCCGGTGCCGCACTGCGGGTGGCCGACTGGGCCGAGGGCGTGACACAGGCGCTGCGCGTGTGCGAGCCGACCGTGCAAGGCCCGATGTCGTCTTGCGCGCTGACCTTTGCGCAAACCCACCGTGGGGCGGCGCAGGCCATGGCCGAGGCCATCTGGGCCACAGCCGGCGCCGACGACTGAGACCGAACGCGAGGTCTCCTTCAAGCCGCGCTCAGGCCTTGCCCAAGGCGATTCGCGCCTTCAAGGTGTGGTCGGCAGCAGGTCCTGCCATTCAGCGTGACGGCGGATGTAGACGGCCACATAACTGCACACCGGGTTGACTTGCAGTCCCTGGGCCCGTGCCCAGGTCAGGGCTGCTTCCACCAGTTGGGCCGCGATGCCGCGGCCTTCCAGCGCCTTGGGTATGCCGGTGTGGGTCAGGTGCATGACGCCGTGGCTCAGGTGGTAGTCGGCCTCGCAGCGCAAACCATCCACGATGGTCTCGAAGCGCCCGAGTTCGGGATGGTGGACGATGGTCAGGGGTGTTGAGGCAGTCATGGGGAAACGCTTCCTGAAAGATGAGCGGCTTAGCCGCGGCGGTCAGACCCAGCCCAGCGCCCCCAGCAGGGCGCCGGCAGCGATCAGCCAGATCAGCCGGATCTTGGTGCGCCACACCAGCACGGCCACAACGGCACTCAAGAGCAGGGCGCGTGGCTGGGTGGCCAGCGGCGGTGCCAGCACCCAGCCAGTGGCCAGCAGCAGGCCCACCGTCACCGGCATCATGCCAGCCTGAAAGGCCTGCACGCTCAACCAGTGTCGCCGGGTGGACACCCAGCGTGCCACCGCCAGGGCCAGCGTGGTGGACGGGATCATGATGCCCAGCATGCTGATGAGGGCGCCCCCGATGCCGCCGGCATACCAGCCAAACAGGCCCACAAACAGCACATTGGGGCCGGGTGCGGCCTGGGCCAGCGCGATGGCGGATGTGAAGTCCCCGTCGGTGAGCAAATGGTCCTCGACCACGAGGCGCCGGTGCATGTCGGACACCAGGGTGATGGCGCCACCGATCGACATCAGCGACAGAGCGATGAAGTGGCCAAACAGGCTCCACCACACCTCCGGGGCCCACATCAGTGGCGACATGACCAGTGGGGTGGCAGCCTGGCTCATGCGTCCTCCTGCGGCAGGGGCGCGGGGCGGCGGCGCAGGACGGCGTAGGTGAACACGCAGGCGGCCCCCCCCAGGCCGAGCAGCACCCAGACCAGGGGCCAGCGCAGCCAGATCATCATGGCCAGGGCCACCACGGCGAGCGCCAGGGCGGTGGGCCAGCCCAGCTCATGCTGGCGCATGGGGGCGGACAGCTTGAGCACAGTGCCCACGATCTGGCCCGCGGCCACGGCCGCGATGCCGCCGAGGGCGCCCTTGATCAGGCCCTGGAGTTCTTGCACCCGCGCTGCCTCGCCCAGCAGCCAGGCCAGGCCCAGCATCAGCAGCAAGGGGGCCGTGACCATGCCGGCCAAGGCCACCAGTGCACCGCGCCAGCCGAAAAAGCGGTCCCCGATCATCAGGGAGAGGTTGCAGACATTCGGTCCCGGCAGCACCTGGGCGGTGGACAGCAACTCGACAAACTCACGTGGGCTGAGCCACTGGTGTCGGTCACACAGTTCACGCTGGGCCACGGCCAGCACGCCGCCAAATCCCTGCAGGGCCAGCACCGAGAAGGCGAAGAAGAGCTCGGTGAGCGAGGCGGGCCGCGCGGTCGCCGATGCGACGGGCGCGGCCGGATTCATGTCAGGCATAGACGGCGACGACTTGATAGCCCAGCGCAGCCAGCTGGCCGCAAGGGGTCCACAAGGTGGTTTTCTCGTTCACAAAGCCGTCGCCCACCGCGAGGGCGTCCTTGTCCATGCGCCAGTGGCCGTCCAGCTGGCCAATCTGCACCGGGCGCAGCTCCAGCGCCCAGGACACCGAGGAGGCGGGCGCGTAGCCGCGCACCTGAGCCAGAGCCGGGGTGGGGCCGGCGTCGGTCAGCATCACTGCCTGCAGTTCGCTGTCGATGCCGGCGTGGTCGAGCAGGCGCACATAGGTGCGGCTGTGCCAGGAGTTGTCGCCGGAGAAGGGCACGCCGCCCTCGGCGTGGCGGAACTCGATGTGCCGGGTGAAAGGTGGGGTCATGCCCGGAATATAAGGCCAGGGGTAGGAGTGCTCGATGCTGTTGGCCACCGCCACCTGAGGAGGGCTCAGGGTGGGCAGGGTCGATTCACGTCCGACGCCGAAGGAGCCCAGCAGCACGCCGGCGATCTCTTCCTGGCCTTCTGCATTCGCCTGCAGGATCTGCGCCTGGACCTGGCGGATGTTCTTGCCTTGGCGCAGCAGCGTCACGTCGACCTGGACCAGACCCGGCGTGACCGGGCCGACGAAGTTGGTCTGCAGGGCGCGCAGGGGCCAGTCGCTGCCACAGACGTCGCGCATGGCCTGAACGGCCAGAACCGAAAGCAGCCCGCCGAACATGGTGCGTCCCTGTCGCCAGTCTTCGGTGACGTGAAAGCGGACCCGCTGCCCCTCTCGTTCGCGGTGGTCCAGCAACTGGGCCAGGGGGACGATCGGGGAGCTCGCTGCGTTCATGATGGGCACTTCCTGGAAAGCTGCTTGGGAAAAGCGGAAGCCCCTATTATCAAACGACCGTATCAGGTGGTGGGCGCAGCAGTGCCCCTCACTCGCAGGACGTCGGCGACCTGTTCGGGGGGGATGGGGCGGCTGTAGAGATAGCCCTGAGCGATGTCGCAGCCCAGGTTCGAGAGCAGCACGGCCTGCTCTGGATGCTCGACGCCTTCGGCGACCACGGCCATGTGCAGGCCATGCGCCATTGAGATCATCGTGCTCACGAGCTGGCAGTCGCTGACATTGCGCGGGGTGTCCTGGATGAAGCTGCGGTCGATCTTGAGCTGGTGCACCGGGAAGCGCTTGAGGTAGGCCAGGGACGAGTAGCCGGTGCCGAAGTCGTCGATCGACAGCGACACGCCCAGCTGGTAGAGCATCAGCAGGAACTGCTCGGCGCTGGTGCCGGACTCCATCAGGCCGCTCTCGGTGATCTCGATTTCCAGGTGCTCGGGCGGCAGGCCGGTGTCGCGCAGGATGCGCGAGAGGCGCTCGATGACGCCGCCGCGGCGCACCTCGCTGGGCGACAGGTTGACGGCGATGCGTCCGAAGTGCAGGCCGGCATCGAGCCAGGCCTTGCCCTGGCGGCAGGCTTCGTGCAGCACCCACTCGCCCAGTGCCACGATCATGCCGGTCTCTTCCATGACCGGGATGAATTCGCCCGGGCCGATGGAGGGGAGGGTGGCGTCGGTGCCTGTCGGGGTCTTGAGGCGCACCAGGGCTTCGAGGGCCACGACCTCACCGGTGGCGAGGTTCACCATGGGCTGGTAGTGCAGGGTGAAGTCGTCGTGCTCGACGGCGCGGCGCAGGCGTGTTTCCATCTGCAGCCGGCTGGTGGCCACGGCCGTGAAGGCCTCGGTGTAGAAGTTGAAGCTGTTGCGCCCGCGGCGTTTGGACTCGTACATGGCCGCATCGGCGTTGCGGATGAGCTCCGAGGCGTCCTGCCCATCTTGCGGGTAGAGGCTGATGCCGATGCTGGCGCGCACATACACCTGCTGGCCGCCTTCGAGCGTGAAGGGCTGGCCCAGGCTTTCGAGGATGGCGGCCGCCACCTGGCCAGCCTGCTGCGGGTGACGCAGGTGTTCGAGCACGAGGATGAACTCGTCGCCGCTCAGGCGGCCCAGCGTGTCTTCCTGGCGCACGCGATCGCGCAGGCGCTGGGCTACCTGCTTGAGCAGGCTGTCACCGGCCGCATGCCCCAGGCCGTCGTTGACGGTCTTGAAGTTGTCCAGGTCGATGAAGACGACGCCGACCAGGGTGTGGTGGCGCTGAGCCAGGCTGAGCGCGTGGCTCAGGCGCTGCTGGATCAGGACGCGGTTGGGCAGGTCGGTGAGCGGGTCGAAGTGGGCCATGCGCGCCAGGCGCTCTTCGGTTTCCTTCAGCGGTGTGATGTCGGTGAACATGGCCACGAAGTGGGCCGGGCGCCCTCGGGCGCTGCGCACGGCGCTCAGAGACATCTTGACCATGAACAGCTCGCCACTCTTGCGGCGGAACCAGACCTCGCCTTGCCAGGCACCCTGGCTCAGCAGGTAGCCGCGGATCTCGTTGACGATGTCCTCAGGCTGATCGGGGAAGAGGAAATCGGGTGCGCGCCCCACGGCTTCGTCTTCGGCATAGCCGGTCAAGGTGGTGAAGGCTGGGTTGATGGAGACCAGCACGCGGTTGCGGTTGAGCACCATCATCCCGTCGCGGGTGCTCTCCAGGGCGGCGGCGTGCAAGCGCACCCGCTCCTGGGTCAGGTTGTGCTGGGTGTCGCGGTGCAGGTTGGTGAGCGCGAACGACAGGTCGTCGGAGAGGTCCTGGAACAGGGCGAGCTCCTCGCTGTCCTGGTCCTTGACCCGGCGTCCGAGCAGCAGCAGGTGGCCCACCAGCTCCTGGTCGCGCAGCAGCGGCACAATGACGCAGCCGGGGGTGTTGGCCGCGATGGCCTGGCTCGCCCACAGGGGCAGGTCAGGGTGCTGGCTCAGGTCGGCCGTGCGAAAGCAGCGTCCCTCCAGCAGGCATTGCGACAGCTCGGCCACGGGGTCGGGGGTGACGCGGAAGCTCAGGGTGTCGGTGGGTGGCTGAGGGTCGCCAGCGGCGGCCTGGCAGTTCAGCTGAAGGGCGTCGTGCTCATCGAACAGCGCCACCCAGGCCTTGCGGAATTGCCCCTGCTCGATGGCGACGTCGCAAACGCGGCGCAGCAGGTCGTCTTCGCTGTCCGCGCGCACGATGGCCTGGTTGACGTGGCTGAGGAAGTCGTACATGCGCGACTTGTGGCGCAGTTGGTGCTCGCGGGCCTTGAGCGAGCCCGCGACGTCTTCGCGTTGGCGCTGGGTGCGGGCGATGAGCACCAAGAGCAAGATGGTGAGGCCCCCGACCAGGGCCATCATGAGCAGGTCGAGACGTTGCTGCTGGCCGATGGCGTCATGGAACTCGGCGGCCAGTTCTTGCGCCGGTCCTGACACATGTTGCGCGGCGAGGATCTGGGCACGCTGTTGCAGCTCGCGCCAGCCCAGGTGAGACCAAGCCATCAGGCCCAGGCTGAACGCCGCCAGCACCAGCACCGACCAGGCTATCGAACGAAAGTGACCCTGGACCAGAGACGGGCCAGGGGGAGAGGTCGGCTGGGGCCGGGGAGGGTTCGGTACCGCGCTCACAAAAAACAAAACCGACGGCTATGGGTCAAGGACAAGAAAAAACAGTGAGTCGGCACACACAGATCAGATCGGCGATGATGCGCACGTCAACGCCGGGGGCGTTCCTGGCGAGGGGTGTCGCCGCACCCTGTGCCACTCAGCCCGCGAGCGTATCGCGTCAACGAGGTCCCAATTGTCGTCTTTTGTACCGATTTACCCTGCCACGTCTTTGACCATACAGGCACGCGGCCTGCCGCAACACCTCCTCATCTGGGGGGATTTGGATCGCATCAGTGCGCAAGAACCCTTGCTTTTGCTGGTTCATGGCTGGATGGACGTGGCCGCCTCGTTCCAGTTCATGGTGGAGGCACTGCGCCAACAGCCCGGTTGGGCTGAGCGGCCAATTGCGGCGCTGGACTGGCGCGGTTTTGGGCAGACACCGGGGGGCACCGGGGTGGACTGTTATTACTTCCCGGATTATCTGGGCGATCTGGATGCGGTTGTCCATGCCCTGTCCCCCGATCACCCCATCGACCTGCTCGGGCACAGCATGGGTGGCAATGTGGTGACCATGTATGCGGGCGCGCGGCCGAGCAAGATCCGGCGTCTGGTCAATCTGGAAGGTTTTGGCATGCCCGCGACCTCGCCCGACGAGGCGCCCGACCGCTATACGCGCTGGCTCGATGAGTTGCGCACCCCCATGCAGTTGAAGGCGTACGACGGCCTGGAGGGCGTGGCGGGCCGCCTGCGCGCCAACAACCCGCGCATTCGCCCGGATCGGGCGCTGTGGCTGGCGCAGCATTGGGCGCGCGAGGAGGGCGGGCGCTGGGTGATCAATGCCGACCCGGCCCACAAGCGGGTCAATCCGCTGCTGTACCGGGTGGAGGAGGTGAAGGCGCTGTGGGCCCGCATCAGCTGTCCGGTGCTGGTCATCGAGGGCTTGCAGACCGAGTATTTCGCGCTGTTTGGCGGTCGCTACACGCGTGAGGAATTCCTGGCGCGGGCCGAGGTGATCGCCGATTGGCGCCTGGAAGGCCTGGACGACGCGGGGCACATGCTGCACCACGATCAGCCCGAAGCGCTGGCCATTCACCTGGCTGCGCACCTGGCGCGCCCGCAAAGCCCCGTCGCGTGAGAAAATAGAACCATCTGACAAGGCTCCAGCCATCGGCTGCAGGGCCTTTTTGCCATATTTCACCCCCAGATTTGCAGGATTTCACATGGACATCGAACTCATCAACGCCCTGGGCAGCCAGATCGCCGACCTGACTCAGCGCACCGCTGAGCTTCGGAGGTATCTTTGACTGGGATGAAAAATCCCGCCGCCTCGCTGAAGTCAACGCCGAACTCGAAGACCCCAATGTCTGGAACGACCCCAAGCGCGCGCAAGCCTTGGGCAAGGAAAAGCGCTCGCTCGAAGACGTGGTGCTCGTGATCGAGTCCTTGACGTCCAACCTCGCCGACAACGGCGAGCTGTTCGAGATGTCGAAGGACGAGGGCGATGAGGATGGTCTCAAGGCCATCCACGCCGACGTGCAGAACCTGCAGGCGCAGGTCGAGCAGCTTGAGTTCCGCCGTATGTTCAGCAACCCGGCCGACCCGAGCAACTGTTTCATCGACATCCAGGCGGGCGCCGGAGGCACCGAGGCCTGCGACTGGGCGTCCATGCTGCTGCGTCAGTACCTGCGCTACTGCGAGCGCAAGGGCTTCACGGCCGCGGTGGAAGACATCACCGATGGCGACACCGCCGGCATCAAGAGTGCCACGATCAAGGTCGAGGGCGACTACGCCTTTGGCTACCTGCGCACCGAGACCGGCGTGCACCGCCTGGTGCGCAAGTCGCCATTCGACTCGTCCGGTGGCCGCCACACCTCGTTTGCCTCCGTGTTCGTGTACCCGGAAATCGATGACTCGATCGAGATCGACATCAACCCGGCCGACGTGCGCACCGATACCTACCGTGCCTCGGGCGCGGGTGGTCAGCACATCAACAAGACCGACTCGGCCGTGCGCCTGACGCACATTCCGACCGGCATCGTAGTGCAGTGCCAGGACGGTCGCTCGCAGCACAGCAACCGCGATGTGGCCTGGAAACGCCTGCGCTCGCGCCTGTACGACCACGAGATGCGCAAGCGCCAGGAAGAGCAGCAGAAGCTGGAAGACACCAAGACCGACGTGGGTTGGGGTCATCAGATTCGCTCCTACGTGCTGGACAACAGCCGCATCAAGGACCTGCGCACCAACGTTGAAATCTCCGCCACCCAGAAGGTGCTGGACGGCGATCTCGACCCATTCATCGAAGCCAGCCTGAAACAGGGCCTCTAAAAGGATAGCCATGCGTGAAGGTACTGCTCCGCTGGTGCGCCGTGAAGACTACACGGCGCCCGCGTTCTGGATCAAGACGGTCGATCTGACCTTTGACCTGGATCCGGCCAAGACCCTGGTCATCAACAAGATGACCGTGGAACCCAACCCGGGCCAGCCGGGCGCCGCGCTGCGCCTGGACGGCGAAGACATCACCTTGACCCGCGTGCTGGTGGACGGCGAGCCCGTCACCTTCCGCACCGAAGACCAGCAGTTGGTGCTGGAGAACCTGCCGCAGCAGCCCTTCACGCTGGAGATCCGCAACACCTGCGCCCCCGAGAAGAACACGCAGCTGTCGGGCCTGTACACCAGCGGTGGCGGCTTCTTCACGCAATGCGAGGCCCTGGGCTTCCGTCGTATCACTTATTTCCTCGACCGTCCGGATGTGATGGCCACCTACCGGGTGACGCTGAAGGCCGACAAGCGCAAGTACCCCGTGCTGCTGTCCAACGGCAACCTGGTGGAAGAGGGCGACTTGGGCAACGGCCGCCACACGGCCGTGTGGGAAGACCCGCACCCGAAGCCCAGCTACCTGTTTGCCCTGGTGGCGGCCGACCTGGTGCGCCGCGAGCAGCGCATCATCACGCGCGAAGGCAAGGAGCACCTGCTGCAGATCTACGTGCGTGCCGGTGACCTGGACAAGACCGAGCATGCGATGAACTCGCTGATCGCGTCGATTGCCTGGGACGAGCACAAGTACGGCCTGAGCCTGGACCTGGAGCGTTTCATGATCGTCGCGGTGAGCGACTTCAACATGGGCGCGATGGAGAACAAGGGGTTGAACATTTTCAACACCAAGTTCGTGCTGGCCAACCCGAACACCGCCACCGACGTGGACTTTGCCAACGTGGAAAGCGTGGTCGCCCACGAGTACTTCCACAACTGGACCGGCAACCGCATCACCTGCCGCGACTGGTTCCAGCTCTCGCTCAAGGAAGGCCTGACGGTTTTCCGCGACCAGCAGTTCAGCCAGGACATGTCGGGCAGCCGCAGCGCCCGTGCCGTCAAGCGCATCGAAGACGTGCGCACGCTGCGCCAGCTGCAGTTCCCGGAAGACGCGGGCCCGATGGCCCACCCGGTGCGCCCTGATAGCTACCTGGCCATCGACAACTTCTACACGGCCACCGTGTATGAAAAGGGCGCCGAAGTGGTGCGCATGATGCACACCCTGGTGGGCGATGCCGGCTTCGTCAAGGGCATGGACCTGTACTTCTCGCGCCATGACGGCCACGCCGTGACCTGCGACGACTTCGCGCAGGCCATTGCCGATGCCAACCCGGACAGCGAGCTGGCCAAGCGGCTGGACTCCTTCAAGCGCTGGTACAGCCAGGCCGGCACGCCGCGTGTGCAAGCGCATGGCGTGTACGACGCCGAGAACCGCATCTACACCCTGACGCTGAGCCAGACCTGCATCCCGACAGCGGGCCAGCCCGACAAGGCGCCGGCCGTGATCCCTGTGGCCATGGGCCTGGTGGGCGTGGACGGCCGCCAGATCAACCTGCACATGGAAGGCAGCTTGGATCCGATCGGCCATGACACCGTGCTGGTGCTGTCCGAGCCGAGCCAGACCTTCACCTTCGTGCACGTGCCGGTGGAGCCGGTGCCCTCGCTGCTGCGCGGTTTCTCGGCCCCGGTGGTGCTGGAGACCGAGCTGAGCGACGACGCGCTCTTCGTGCTGCTCAGTCATGACCACGACCCGTTCAACCGTTGGGAAGCCGGCCAGAAGCTGGCGCTGCGCCGCATCTTGAGCGCGGTGCACGGCAATGGCCACATCGAGCTGGACGCGCGCTTCATCGACGCGATGCGCGGCGTGCTGCGTCACCCCGAGCTGGATGCGGCCTTCAAGGAGCTGGTGCTGACCCTGCCGAGCGAAGCCTATGTGGCCGAGCAAGTCGATGTGGTCGATCCGCAGCGCATCCACACGGCCCGCGAAGGCATCAAGCTGCAACTGGCGCATGCCTTGCACGCCGATTGGGACTGGGCCTACGAGGCCCACCACGACAGCGGCGCGTATTCGCCCGATGCGGTCAGCAGCGGACGCCGTGCGCTGGCCAACCTGGCGCTGGGCATGCTGGTGCTGGACGCCCAGGCGCGTCACAACCAGGTCTGGCCGGGCAAGGCCCTGCAGCGCTTCAAGGACGCGACCAACATGACCGATCGCCTGGGCGCACTGGCCGCGCTGGTCAATGCCCACAGCGAGCTGGCCACCGGCGCGCTGGAGCGCTTCCATGCCCAGTTCAAGAACGAGGCGCTGGTGATCGACAAGTGGTTCACCCTGCAGGTGACCGCGCCCGAGCACGAAGGCCAGGTGTTTGCACGCGCCAAGGCGCTGATGCAGCACCCCGATTTCACGCTGCGCACGCCCAACCGCGCCCGCAGCCTCTTGATGGCGCTTTGCCAGAGCAACCCGGCGGCTTTCCACCGTCAGGATGCCGCTGGCTATGTGTTCTGGGCCGATCGCGTCATCGAGGTGGACGCCATCAATCCGCAACTGGCCGCTCGACTGGCCCGTGCCATGGATCACTGGCGCCGCCTGGCCGAGCCCTACCGCACGGCGGCGGGCGAGGCGCTCAAGCGCGTGGCCGCCCGCCCCGAGCTGTCGGACGATGTGCGCGAGATCGTGACCCGCGCCCTGCAGGACTGAGCCGCCTGCGCCCGACCGAACCTTCTTTCTTTTTCATCTGATCATCATGACCAAACGCATCAGCCTCACGCAGTACCTGATCGAGCAACAGCGGGGCGAGGCCCAGATCCCGTCGCAGCTGCGCCTGCTCATCGAAGTCGTGGCCCGCGCCTGCAAACGCATCGCCATCAACGTCAGCAAGGGTGCCCTGGGCGAAGTCCTGGGCAGCGCCGGCAGCGAGAACGTGCAGGGCGAAGTCCAGAAGAAGCTCGACATCATCGCCAACGAGGTGCTGATCGAGGCCAACGAATGGGGCGGCCACCTGGCCGGCATGGCCTCGGAAGAGATGGACGACATGGTGTCGGTGCCCAACCGCTACCCGCAGGGCGAATACCTGCTGCTGTTCGATCCCCTGGACGGCTCGAGCAACATCGACATCAACGTGAGCATTGGCACCATCTTCTCGGTGCTCAAGCACCAGGGCGGTGAGGTCACCAACGACAGCTTCCTGCAACCGGGCACGGCCCAGGTCTGCGCAGGCTACTGCGTGTACGGCCCGCAAACCACGCTGGTGCTGACGGTGGGCAAGGGCGTGGTGATGTTCACGCTCGACCGCGAAATGGGCGCCTGGTGGATGACCGAGGAGAACATGCGCATTCCCGAGGACACCAAGGAGTTCTCGATCAACATGTCGAACATGCGTCACTGGGCCCCGCCGGTCAAGCGCTACATCGACGAGTGCCTGGCAGGCAAGGAAGGCCCGCGTGGCAAGGACTTCAACATGCGCTGGGTGGCCGCGATGGTGGCCGACGTGCACCGCATCCTGACGCGCGGCGGCATCTTCATGTACCCCTGGGACAAGCGTGAGCCGGGCAAGCCGGGCAAGCTGCGCCTGATGTACGAAGCCAACCCGATGAGTTTCCTGGTGGAGCAGGCCGGTGGTGTGGCCACCAATGGCCTGCAGCGCATCATGGAAATCAAGCCCACGCAACTGCACGAGCGCGTGTCGGTGATGTTGGGCTCGAAGAATGAGGTGGAGCGCGTCACGGCGTATCACCGCGAAGTGCAGTAAACCTCTTCACGCTGTCTGTACCGCACAAGGGGCCTTCAGGGCCCCTTGTGAGTTTGAGCCTTTCCATGACCTTTCAAGCTGACTCCGAACCCTACCTGCCCGAACAGATCTGGCGCGCGCTCCTGAGCACCGTGCGCCCAGAGTGCCGTCAATTGGTGAGCGAGGTGGCCGATCGCGATGCGGCCTTGCTGGCCACGATGTTCTACCGTGCCATGTCGGGTCACCCTCAGGCCGGGGCCTTTCTGGAGCACGGGGTCGTCCATGAGCGTCTGCACCCGTCGATGCAGCGATGGATTCGCGGGGTGTATGGCGGCAAGCTCGATGAGGTCGAGGCCATCGTGGCACAGCAACGCCATGTGGGCGAGGTGCACGCGCGCATCCACTTGCCGATCCACCTGGTGGCCCGGGGCGCACGCCATCTGAAGAACGCCTTCTTTGCCCAATTGGCGCTGGCCTGCCCGGACGACCAGGCGCTGTTGCGCGATGCGCAGCACCATGTCGGCCATGTGATGGACCTGGCCCTGGAGTTGATGTCGGAAGCATATCAGCGCAATACGCAGCGCAGTGCGCGCACCGACGAGGCCTACCGTCTGTTCTCTCTGGGGCAGAACATGTCCGTGGAGCGAGAGCGGCAGCGTTCGGTGCTGCTGGAGTGGGGCCAGGAGGTGCTGTTCGCGCTGCACCGCACGCCGGCCCCAACAGTCTTGCCGCCCCTGTCGAAATCGGAGTTCGGGCTGTGGTTCCACCACAAGGCCACGGCGATGTTCGAGGGCTCGGCGGAGATCGAGGTGATGGCTGGCATCATGGAGCGTATCGACGAGACCATGCTGCCGCAACTGTGTGCGCCGTCCGCGAAGCCCGACGGGCGCACCATGAGCTTGTTGATGGAACTGCAGGCCGAACTGGAGAACCTGAAGTTCCAGCTCAATCATTTGTTTGAGCGCCAGCTGGAGGTGGAGAACGGGCGAGACACGCTCACCCGCCTGCTCAACCGGCGCTTCCTGCCCTCGGTGCTCAGCCGCGAGATCAAGGTGGCCAGCGAGCGCCGCACGCAGTTCGCCGTGCTGCTGATCGACGTCGATCACTTCAAGCAGGTCAATGACGAGCATGGACACGAGGTGGGGGACCTGGTGCTGCAGCAGGCGGCGGTGCTGATTCTTGACTCCGTGCGCAACGGCGACTTTGTGTTCCGCTATGGCGGCGAGGAAATGCTGGTCATGCTGGTGGAGATTGACCAGCCCGTGGCCCTGCGCATTGCGGAGACCCTGCGCCAGCGCTTTGAGCAAGCCGAGTTCATGGTCGGGCAGGGGCGCACCTTGAAGGTGACGATCAGTGTTGGCGTGGCGATGTACGACGGCCACCCGGACTACCAGTATCTGATCAACCGTGGCGACCAGGCGATGTACCAAGCCAAGCAGACTGGGCGCAACCGGGTGTGTGTGGCGCCGTGACCGCGAGGGGCGTGATCGTGCGCTCAGGTTTGGGTGTGTAGAAAGACGATGCTATAATTTTTGGCTTGGAAGCCGGTGTAGCTCAGTCGGTAGAGCAGCTCATTCGTAATCGGGACGTGGTGTCTCGGTGACGGACGACAGAGCTAAGCGCGGCAAGGCTTTCGGGCCGCCAGCGACTCGGCGGCGAGGTAGTACAGACACGGTTTGAACAAGTTTCGGTTTTAGCCGGCATAGCTCAGTTGGTAGAGCAGCGCATTCGTAATGCGAAGGTCGGGGGTTCGACTCCTCTTGCCGGCACCACTTGAAGTGAGAAGGGCAACCCAAGTGGGTTGCCCTTTTTGCTTTGGATTGCCGACGGATGGGCCACAAGGGGAAATCTGCTTCAGTGCGGGTCCCCGTGTCGAGGAAACCATGTCAATATCAATTCGATGGGTTTGGCAGTCTCGCTGAGCCCTCTGCTTTGGGATAGATGATGTTGATAGAACAAACAGACCTCTTGGGAGAGGTCGAGCCTGCGAAGAAGCGCAAGCGCGTTGCCGGCGGTGAGGCAACAACTGACTTGGTCTTCTCGGCGTACGTGGCCGATAACGCGCCGGTGTTCCGGCAGATTCTCGACCTGCACATGCCCGACGGCGGCGTCATCGCGGACGTTACCTACGGCAAGGGCGCCTTCTGGACCGAGGTAGACCTGAGCCGCTACACGCTGCTCGCCTCGGACATCGCCGCCAAGCCGCAGCGCAAGGAGCTGTCGCAGATCGAGATTCGGGACGGCGTTGATTGCCGCGACCTGCCCTACGGCGACGCCTCGCTCGACGGCCTCGTGCTCGACCCTCCGTACATGGAGGGCTTCTACCGCGGTGACACGGACCACCTAGCAGGCGGTGGGACGCACGCGGCCTTCCGGCACCACTACTCCAACGGTCGCGCAATCGAGGCCCCTGAGGAGGGCGCCCCGAAGTGGCATGACGCGGTTGTCGATATGTACGTCCGCGCCGGCTGGGAGGCCGAGCGGGTATTGAAGAAGGACGGCATCTTCATCGTGAAGTGCCAAGACGAGGTCAGCGCCAACAAGCAGCGGCTTACCCACGTCGAGCTCATCACGGCATACGAGTCGATGGGCTTCTACACGAAGGACCTGTTCGTGGTCGTCCGCTCCAACAAGGCCGGAGTGAGCCGCCTCAAGAAGCAGGCCCACGCACGGAAGAACCACTCCTACTTCCTCGTCTTTCAGAAGCGGAAGGTCAAGCTCTCGTCGGTCGTCACCGCGCCTAAGCCTCGGTAGGCTCCGCGACCTTTCCCTTCGCTGCCTGCCTACGCTCAAGGAGCTTGTCCAGCAGTTCAAACGGGTCGCTAACAAACGGCGCGTTGAGCGGCAGCGTGACGGGGATCAGCGAGGCGATGAGCTGCTGGCGCACCTCCTCGGAGTAGTTCCCGTGCGTGCTACGAGGCAGGTCCTCGTTCAGCGCGAAGCCGAACTCCCACTCACCGCGGAACCCGAAGATGCCGGCCGCGACGATGTCGAACTCGCCCACCTTCAGCAGCGTAGTCTCGACCACCTCGCCGTTCGCAAGTGGTAGCTTGCGCCGGTCGCTCGCGTCGCACTGGAAGGCCCCGCGGTAGCGTGTCTCCTTCTTGAACTTCTCGGGCAGTGCGGTGTACCTCGCGTCGAGCACCCACTTGAAGATGGCGGCCCCCTTCCTCGGCTTGCCTGCCTTGGTCAGGCCGGGGGACGCCTTGCGGCCGACCTCCTTCTTCTCCATCAGCCGCATCCACTCACCGTCGGGCATGAGCACCTCGACCTGATTGGTCTGGAGCGACTTCACCTCGATGCGGAACTCCTCGCCCTTGTAGGTCACGACGAGGTCGCCCTTCTTCGTCCGATCGTGGTCGTCGTCCTTGCGGTGCGCCTCAGTCCGGTTATGACGGTCGAACAGCTCCTTGAGCTTCCGCTCCGCGATGTAACCCACGATCATTCCGCGCAGGCTCGGGTTCGTATTGACGAGGTCGGTCAGATACTCCGCAGATATTCCCCAAGTATCCAGTATTGTTTTTTCAGCCAAGCGCTGCTCCCCAACGGTAACTAAACGTTGGGATGATACTTGCCCCACCTGCATGGGTCTAGGAAAGACTCAGAGCGCTGTCGCGGCCACGGCGAAGCGCCTCTCCGGTCTCACCAGGCGGCCCGTGGCGAGCCCGGACGCCTCGGCCTAGGCGCAGAGCAGCGCGCGGCCGACCGGACGCGCCACGGACTCACCGGGAGCTGTGCCGAACGTTGGTATTTCTCGCTGAGCCCTTGTGGCATATTCGTTTCTGTCGGGCGACACCACCCGCCCGACGAAGTCCCGCGCCGCCCGCGGGCAAGGCCCTGCACGGGGCTTAGATCGTGCCGCCCGCCCCACCGACTGAGGGGACCTAACGGGCGCTTCTCCGTGACGCACATCGGGCAGTCATCCGCCGACCGGCAATCCCGCCGGCCGGGAGCCCGATGAGGTACGAGAGATGACGAACCCCACCCCACTTGAGCTGACGCTCGCCGAGCTGCGCGAGCTCCACGCGCTGCCCGACGAGGCGCTGCTCAACGTCCAGGAGGCAGCCGCCTTCCTGCGACTCAGCCCCAACGCCCTGAATTGGTATCGCTGCCAGCGCCGCGGCCCGACCTACCAGCGCATCGGCCCCAAGACTGTCCGCTACCGCGTCGGCGACCTGCGCGCCTACATGGTCGAGGTGCAGCCGCTGTCGCGCTCCTACGAGTCCCGCACCGCCCGCCGCAAGCTCGCCGAGATGGCGACCGAGCGCGCGAGCGCGGAGGGCTGACCGATGAGCGCACAAAAGAAAACGCCCACGGGGGACGAGTCCGTGGGCGCAAACGATCAACAAGCAGAGGAAGCGGGCATGACGACCCACGGGAAAGATCATGCCGCGACCAGGTCGGACGCAAAGCCATCGATTGACGCCGAGAGCCTGCTCCGCGCGGGCCTGACGCTGATCCCGCTGCACCGCTGGGATGCGAGGGACGCCAAGGGCCGCGCCCGCGGCAAGTCGCCGATCGACGGCGCGTGGCAGTCCCGCGACTACGACAGCCGCGAGGTGCTGGCCCAGGCCGAGCGCCGCGGCCTGAACGTCGGCGTGCGCCTGCCGCCGAGCTGGATGGTCCTCGACGTTGATCCCCGCAACTTCCCCGAGGGCCGCGACCCGCTGGCCGAGCTCGCCGCCGACGCGCGCCTCGACCTGGACGCCTGCCCTCGCGGGCACACCGGGTCGGGCGGGTACCACTACTGGTTCCGCAAGCCGGCGGACGTGCAGGTGCTCGACAGCCTGGAGGACTACCCCGGCGTGGAGTTCAAGAGCCACGGCCGGCAGGTCGTCGCGCCCGGCTCGATCCACCCGAACGGCAACGTCTACCGCTGGAATGACCTCGCGCCGTTCCCCGAGGAGGCACCGCAGGTGGCCGACACGCTGCTGCGCCTGATCCGTCGCCCGACCCGCGCGCACGGCGAGGCTGCGGGCCTCGGCGAGCTCACCCCCGAGATGCTGGCGGAGACCCTTGAGCAGCTCGACCCCGAGGACTTCAGGGAGCACGGCGACTGGCTCAACCTCATGATGGCCTGCCACCACGCGACCGACGGCGAGGGGCGCCAGGAGTTCATCGACTGGAGCACGCAGGACCCCGACTACCAGGACGACGCCTGGATCATCGGCAGGCGCTGGGACTCGCTGCACTCGACCGCCTCGCGCGGCGGGCGCCCGATCACCATCAAGTACCTGCACAAGGTCGTGCAGGCGGCCGGCGGCGAGGTGGCGCGCGCGGCGCCGGAGGACGACTTCGACGAGTGGGAGGACCCCGCCGAGCTCGGCCAGGGCGTGGACGACTCGACGCTGCGTCAGCCGCCGAAGCCGCAGGGTGTCGATGCGGTCATCGAGGAGATGAACGCGCGGCACTACGTCGTGATGGAGGGCGGCAAGTTCCGCATCGTCACCGAGGAGGCCGACCCGGTGCTCGACGGGCGCACGATCTACCAGCGCTCGACGAAGGAGGACTTCGAGAACCTCTACTGCAACCAGCTCGTCGAGAAGGGCGACAAGCTCGTCAGCAGGTCCAGCCTGTGGCTCAGGCACCCGCACCGCCGGCAGTACAAGGGCGTGGTGTTCGACCCCGAGCGGGACCACGAGGGATGGCTCAATCTGTGGAAGGGCTGGTCCGTCGAGCCGCGCAAGGGCGACTGGTCCCTGCTGCGCGAGCTCATCCGCGACGTGCTGACGGACGGCGACGCCGAGAGCTTCGAGTACGTCCTCAACTGGATCGCGCACATGGTCCAGCGCCCCGGCCGCCCCGCCGAGGTGGCGCTCGCCTTCCGCGGCGACAAGGGCACGGGCAAGGGGACGCTCGGCCGCGCCCTGGCCGAGCTCGCCGGGGCCAGCGGCCTGCACATCGCCAATCCGTCGCAGCTCGTGGGGCGCTTCAACTCCCACCTTCAGAACTGCATCCTCCTGTTCGCGGACGAGGCGTTCTGGGCTGGCGACAAGGCGGGCGAGTCGGTGCTCAAGGCGCTCGTGACCGAGCCGACGATCACCTACGAGGGCAAGGGCCGCGACGCGGTGTCTGGCAAGAACCTGATCCACATCGTCATGGCCTCCAACTCGGACTGGGTGGTCCCGGCGGGCCTCGGGGACGAGCGGCGCTTCGCGGTGTTCGAGGTCAACGGCAGCCGCCGCGGCGACAAGGCGTTCTTCGACGCGCTCAACGCGCAGCTCTACGGGGACGACCGCGCCGGCCTCGCCGCCTTCCTGCATGAGATGCTGACCCGGAACATCGAGGGATGGGCGCCGCGCGACAGCGTGCCGCAGACGCGGGCGCTTGAGGAGCAGAAGCTGCGCGGGCTGGACATCCAGCAGGAGTGGTGGCTCTCGCTCCTTCAGTCGGGTGACCGGCCCTACGACGGCACCGACCACAAGGGCGACTGGACCGAGCGCGAGGTAAGGGTGCTCTGCGAATCGGTGCACTCCTCATACCGCGACTACGCGAGGGCCAAGGGCCGCCAGTGGCTCGCGCCCGACCAGCTCGGCCGCGTGCTCAAGACCTACGGCGTGAGGCGCTGCCAGCTTGGCAGTGGCGAGCTCCGCGGGAAGATGGCCTACGTCCTGCCCGCCCTCGGCCAGGCGTTCGCGACCTTCTCCGAGCTCACGGGCATCCCCCTGAAGCGCCTGCAAGGTGACTGAGTAAGCGCCAGAGGCGTTTACGTAAGCTCCGAACGTAAACGCCTCGGCGCGACCAAAAAGGCATACGGATCAACGCCTTGCGTCGTCCGTAAGCACAGTAAGCGCGAAAACGCGCTGCGGATTCTTTCAGGAAAAAGCGCGCTGTGCCGAGCCCCGACCGAGCGCCACGGCATCAGACCGACAGAGAATTTCCTGGATTGATTCAAAGAGTATTTACAGCACTTACAGTATTTACGATCTAAATAAAGTATTGATTTATAAAGAAAAAAACGTAAACGCTTCTGTAAGCACTGCAAGCAGTAGGAGCCCTCCGGGACCGAATCCCCGTGAGGCCGCCTCAGCGAGACCAGACCGTGGCCGACCGTGGCGGGCGTGGCGACCGATGCGGGGAATGCGGCCGGCTCGGCGCCCGACCTGCTGCGCCGAGACCTTCGCGCGCGAGGCCAACGATCCGGGCCGCCTCACCCTCTGATCGTCGATTCGAGGGCCAAGACCCGCCAAGCCCTTGATGCGCTTGAAAGAACGATGGCGTGCCTGCGCGCATAAGCACGACACGATAACTCCGTAAGCCATTTTTCGGAGAACAGACGTGAGCCGCCCATCTATCCCCAACACCTTCACACCGGAGAGGAAGGCGATCTTCCTTGCGGTGCTGGAGGACACGGCGAGCCCCAAGGCGGCGGCAGCCGCTGCGGGGATCGTTCGCTCGACGGCCTTCTATCACAAGGCCAACGACCTGGAGTTCCGCACGCAGTGGGAGGCAGCGGTCGAGGTGGCGCTCGACAGCCTGCTCGAAGAGGCCTATCGGCGTGCTGCCGTCGGCGTCGATGAGCCTGTCATCCACCAGGGCCGCGTCTCGACCGTGGCCGACCCCGAGACCGGCGACGAGCGTCCGCTCACGGTGCGCAAGTACAGCGATCGGCTGATGGAGGTCCTGCTCAAGTGGCGCTACGGCGACCAGATGGCGGACCGCCTGCGGGTCAAGGTGGACTCCACGGGCCTCGACGCCGAGGCACTGCTGCGCATGTCGGCCGACGAGCGCAAGGCGCTGACGGGGCTGCTCTCCAAGTACCACGCGAACAAGGAGCAAGACGATGACGAGTGAGGAGCTGACCGTGGCCGAGGCCCTGCAACGTGCCGAGCAGATCGACCGCAACCTCGACGCATTCGACGAGACGGCGCCGCAGACGGTCGCCGCGATGGGTGGGCGCGATGCCCTGGCCCGTAGCTGCGAGATGACCTGCATCGGCCCGATCCCGCGCATCGACGCCGACGAGTGGCAGGCCATGTCGGACGAGTACGAGGCAGGTCGCCAGCATGGCAGCGTCAACCGCGGGCAGTAGCGGGCAGGCTGTCGCCATCGAGGTCGAGGGGGTGCGATACCCCAGCGCTCGGCAGGCGGCCTCTGCCCTCGGGCTGCCCGTCTCAACCGTGCAGCGCCGCGCCCACCTGGACCACTGGCCCACCTACCGCTGGCTCGGCGTGACGCCCGGCAAGCGGCATGTGAGGACGCCCGAGGACTGCGAGGTGGCGAAGGCGATCATCGAGCCGACACCCTGGGCCCACGACGGCGGCGCGCGACGCGCCAACGTTCTAGACCCCAACTTCGACCCGCCGCGCGTCATCAGGCGCGTGGGCTGGGTCAGGTGCATGCGGTGCCAGCGCTTCCACTTCAGCGGCGACGTGGTGGCGGTGAGACTCTGCTCGGTCTGCGGCGGCGCTGGCGGCTGGCCCGTGGGCGCGGACCCCGACGCGGACGCCTGACTCTCCATCGGTGGGCGAGACGCCCCCAAGCCCTTGACGCGCAAGCCACCGCGACGGCGGCAGCGAACGAGGGAACACGGTCGGAGAACGATGGCGTTCTCGGCCAGCGCACCACGACACATTGAAAGCATCCGGTCAGCGCATTGGCGCGCATGACCACCCCGCGGCTGGGGACGCGCTCGAAGGCGACCGGAGGACCATCAACCTCATAGGAGCCAACGAGCCATGAACCTGAACCAAGTCTCCCCGCTGCTCAGCCCGCAACAGATCGGCGAGCTTGCGTCCAACCTGGACGCCATCCACACCCGCGCCCTGAAGGCCATCGAGCGCCTGAACCAGGACGTCGCGGCGCGCAAGGCAGAGATTGCCAACCGCTGGAAGTCCGCCGGCATCGACGCCGGAGACAAGGCCCGCTTCGCGCAGAGCGAGACCGTGGCCGCTGTCCGCCAGATCAAGGACAACTCCGCCAAGGAGCTCGACAAGCTGCTGAAGGATGCGGGCGCTCCGCACGCCCAGCTCGTCTCGCAGCGCGAGTTCTACTCCAGCCCCGCCAAGGTGCTGGCCCGCGCCGCCCTCGGCGACCCCAAGCGCACCGAGTACCTGCACCAGCTCGCCTACGCCGGCCCCGCCGAGCTCGGGCACATGGCCCAGGTCGCCGTCGCCACGCAGAACATTCCCCTCGCTTCCGCGCTGCTGAGCCTCCTGGACCGGATGCCGTCGAAGGACCGCCCGGTCGGCCCTGCGGAGCTCGCCGCCGCGATGAAGCTGGACGACTACCTGAAGGTGCAGGAGTACATCAAGCTGGGCGACGCGCGCCTGCAAGGCATCCTCATCGCGATCCGCACCTGGAACCAGGGCAAGTCGAACCCGCTGAACACCGTGCAGCTCGCCCTGCGCGAGCAGGCCATCGACCGCAGCCTGATCGGTGGCGGCGATGAATAAGCAGCCCATCTATGAGGCACGCCACCCCGTGGCGGTCGCCCTCGGCGGCCTGGCGCGTGCGCTTCGCTCGGGCGCTGACCTCCTCGACGCGCTGGCCGAGCAAGCCGCCAGCGTCGGCGTGAAGCCGTACTCCGACGAGTTCGACGAGGCCGCCGCGCTCGCCGGCATGCCCTACAGCCGGGCGTGGGACGCCTACCTTGACCGCGACACCTGGGCGGAAGCGGAGCGCCAGCCCCTCGCCCACATGACCTGAGTTTGGTGCCAACGGCCGGGGTCGGAACAGAGGCCGAGGTTGCCCCGGCCGTGCTTCGGAGGGGATGCCCACAAGGCATCCCCTTCTTTTTTATGCGCTTACGGACCACGGCCCGCTGATGGACAGTCAGCGGGCCAATTTTCTTGAGGGGGCCCCGCTCCCGAATCCCCACGAACACGACCTAATGACCTCACACCCCAACCACAGGAGCGTGAGATGAACCTGCAAGAGATGAGCACCAAGGACCTGCTGGCCCTGCACAACCAGATCGCCGACAAGGCCGCTGGACCCAAGACATTCGGGACCCGAGGCAAGCTGCTCGACCGCATCGAGTCGGTCGCGGCAGCCAAGAGCATCGACCTCGCGTCGTTCGGGCAGCGCGCAGAGCCCGAGGTGACCGAGCCGCATGCACAGCCGCAGGCCGACGCCACCGAGACGACCGAGGCCCCGACAGAGACCGAGAAGAAGCCCAGCGGCAAGGGCATCGGCCGACTCGCCCGCGAGCTGTTGATGGACCCCGCGG
>NZ_JAVEYN010000031.1:0-27345 GCF_034003525.1 Aquabacterium sp. | reverse complement strand
ACTGACAGACACCAAGATTCGCTCTTTGAAACCGAGGGAAGATCGCTACCGTGTCAGTGACATGGGCGGCTTGCTGATCGAAGTGATGCCCAGCGGTGCCAAGATCTGGCGCTATCGCTACCAGCTTCATGGTGTTCGTCAGCCGACCTTGACGATCGGCAATTACCCAGACATCAGCCTGGCCGACGCTAGGAAGCAAAGGGATGAGTGGGCTGTTCTTGTTGCGCGGGGGGAATCGCCAAAGCGAGCCGTTCAAGCGGTCAAGACCGCTCACAAAAATACCGTCAAGGTCTTTGGACTGGATTGGCTTGACGACCAAATCAAGGGCAAGTCAGACAGCTACGTGAAGACGATGCGTCGAGTGTTCGAGAAGGATGTGATCCCGGCGATAGGTCAGATGCCACTCGCGGAGGTCAAGCCTGCTGACATCCTGAACTTGTGCGACCGTATCAAGTCGCGGGGGTCCCCCCAGATGGCACTGTTAACGCGAAACGTACTGAGACGCATGTACGACTTCGCTGTTGCTCGCCAGATGGTGGATACCAACCCAGCGACGGCGCTCGTGGCAAGGTTCATTGCCACTGCTGAAAGCCGAACTCGGGCCTTGAGTGCGAAGGAGATTGGCGATGTCATGCGCAGCATTTACGCGTCTGATGCCAGGCGGGGTGTGAAGCTGGCATTGCACCTGCTGCTGATCACGATGGTCCGGAAAACGGAACTCACCGAAGCACCGTGGACAGAGTTCGACTTTGATGCGGGGATCTGGGACATCCATGCTGATCGCATGAAGAAGGACAAGCCACACAGGGTGTATCTGTCCGATCAAGCCAAGGCGATGTTCCTGGAGCTCAAGCGCCTTTCAAATGGCTCAGCCTATGTGTTTCCAAGCACTCATGGGAGTGAAGACCGCCCCATCCACAACAGCACGCTGAACCAGGCAATCCGGGCGATGGCGATGGATGTGCAGCATTTTGTTCTTCACGACTTCCGGCGAACGGCTTCGACTCACCTCCACGAGATGGGGCACTCGTCTGACGCCATTGAGTTGGCCCTGGCGCACAAGATCACGGGGATCAAAGGTGTCTACAACCGTGCTGAATACGCTAACCAGCGGCGGGTGATTCTGCAAGCCTGGGCAGACTTTGTGGATGCTCAGATGCACACAGCAACTGTCACGCCGATTTTTAGCAGGGCGTAGTGGAAGCAATTGGCCAGAGCTGCCAGCCGAAACAACAGCCTGTGCGTCCACTTCAGGCTGGTAGCAGCCCATTACGACTCGTCGATCTCATCGCATACAAGCGCTGGGTCGGATGCCTATCAGCGGTCATTCTCCAGGGCCGGCGATTCGACCCTGAGCTGCCGGTCGCCCCAGCGAAGTAGCCTGCCCGTTTGCGGTCATTCGAAGGCCAGTGTGTGGAAGCTGTCTCGGGCTCTTTGCCAGCGCGAATCGATGGCATAGGTCGGCGCATCGACCAACTAGGTCGCAGATCCATGAATCATCTTGAGGTTGCCCCCGAAAAGTGGAGTTCTTAGCTCATGACCACAATGCTGGAAAGGAGCGAAGAAATGGTCGACAAGCAGGTACGTGGCAAGTACACCCTGGAGTACAAACTGGAGGCTGTCAGGCAGGTCAAGGCCGGGCAGTCTGGGGCGGTGGTGGCCAAGGTGCTGGGCATCCCGTCATCAAATGTGTCCAACTGGGTTCGCCTGGATGCCAAGGGGCAATTGGGCGGTGTTGTGCCGAGCCAGAAGGCCCCGGTGGTCACAGCCGAACAGATGGAGCTTGCTCGTTTGAGGGCCGAGGTGGCTCGCCTGAAGATGGAGCGCGACATCGCAAAAAAAGCCGCAGCGTACTTTGCGCAGGATGTGCTGCAAAGTACGCTTGGGTCCGGCAAATGAGCGGCAAGGCATGGCCTGTGTGCCTGATGTGCGAGGTGCTGGAGATCAGCACCAGCGGGTACTTCAACTGGAAGCGAGGTCAGGGTGAACCTGATCATTGCCCCAGCCGGTTTCAGAGCGACGAAGCCTTGCTGGCGCACATACGTGCCATTCACGCGGAGATCAAAGGCGAGTACGGTTGGCCCCGCATGCACAAGGAGCTGTTGGCCAGGGGCATCCGCGTGGGCAAAGAGCGTGTGCGCGTGCTGATGCAGCGCCACGGGATCAAGGCGCGCACCAAGAAGAAGTTCGTCGTTACCACCGACAGCAAGCACCACCTGCCGGTGGCGCCGGATCTCGTGCAGCGGCGCTTCAACCCCGAGGCGCCCAATCTGCTGTGGAGCGGCGACATCACTTACATCCCCACCGATGAGGGGTGGCTGTACCTGGCTGCGGTGCTTGACCTGCACAGCCGCCAGGTGGTGGGCTGGAGCATGCAGCCGCACATGCAGACCAGCCTGGTCAAAGACGCGCTGCTGATGGCCTGCTGGCGCCGCAGGCCAGCCAAGGGGCTGATCTTCCACAGCGACCGCGGCAGCCAGGGCGGATTCAACCGGTCGTCGCAACACCCTCAACAAGGAGGTGTTTATGGGGCGACCCGCAGGATGGATGAAGCAATTGACTGGCAGAGACGCGATGCGCTCTCCTGGGGCTCCTTCGCTTCGGCGAGAAGTTGAGCGTCAGTTCTGGGTACAGATTGCCACCGGAATCACCCGAGAGCAGGCCAGGACAGCCATTCTGAACTGGATGGCCTTCTACAATCACTCTCGTCTGCATTCGGCGCTGGGCTATCTCAGCCCCATGCAATACGAGCAACGCTGGCTGGCGGCTCAGCGCAAGAACGCCGCATGAAACCCGGGCTAAGCGCTCCGAAATTCAGGGGCAACCTCATCTTGCCGCGAGGCTATGTCGCCTAAGGCGGCGTCTACATAGACTCCGGATACCCGGCTGCTAGGAGTCTTGATCGCTGTCGCCCGCTTGCGAGCGCATCACTCGCATTCTTGCCATTGCCTTCAAGATCGGCGGATCCGCTGTATCCGGCGGAATGATTGGATCATCTGAGTTGAATATGACCGAAGCATCAGGGTCGTTCTCGCCGATTTTCCAAGCCGGTTTCACTTCAAGATGCCGCTTGCCCAAGGCGACGGCGGCATCGAAAGACGGCGGCGACTCCGTGCCTGCTGCGGTGAGCAGGAACTTTCCATGTCGATGATAGGCGGTGAGGAATCTGTCCAAGTTTGCCTTCGTCGATGGCGTCATCCGACAATGGCGTGAGACCATCACGAACGATTGACCGGAACGCTGCGAGGTGTCCATGTTCGGGCCGATCAAGATGCTGTAGTGCGCCGGGTCACGTTGCGACACGCCTGTGATGATGACAACACGCAGCGAACCTCCCTCATCCACGCTTCCCCAGCGACCGCGCCAGCCTTCGAAGATCGCAGCGCCGGACTTCGGATCACCGAACATCAAGCCCAGAACGGGTGGCGCGCCATTCTTGTCCTCGTCGACAGCAAACAGTGCGCCACGCCAGTTCGCTGCGTTCCAAAGCGGAATGTCAATTGGCGACAGCACGCGTCGATCGGAATGTCGTTGCGTCGCATGGTCGCCCTCTCCTTGCGGAGTAGGTCCTTCACCGAACCGCAGCGGTCCAGGCGAATCCGCCGCAGACAGCCCCTTTGGCGACCACGGAGTGGTGCGCTGGTTCTCGTAGATCTTGTCGTCGGACTCGATCCAATCTCTAAGTCGCAGCCTTGGCTCGTTGCCGAAGGCATTTCGGCCTATCGTGAGCATGTCTCCGAGGATGATCGCGCGCGACAGCGCCTGCTCGTCATTCGCTTTGCTTTTGAACCACGCCTCAGGGTCTCGAATTGAAAAGCAACGGGCAGCCAGCACCGAAATGCCCTCGGCCAGCCAATCGGAAAACCGGCTGAAGTCCTCGGGACCAGTGATCGCAAAGTCCTTCGAGACGAGAATCTCAGGCTGCCGACCCGCGTCCTCAAGGTAGCGAAACGTCGGCGCAGTGTTCGCGCCTGCCGCAAGTCGAACGACAATCTTGGTCGATTCGCGGTGCGGCAGCAGGTCCGATTCGTTGCTTGTCGAGAGGAATGCCTCCATTGCTCCAAGAAGCGACTCCGCTACAGCGAGCGCGACCTGGTTCACGGGTGCGACGACTATGAACTCTTCGCCGAGGATGACCGACCGCAGAGTCGCCGTCGAGCCATCGAGCAATGTTGGCTGAGGCGGGATGTCGTCTGAGGCAGGCTGCGCGCGCCATTGCTCAACATCGGTCAGCATCTCTGCCTCGGTGGTTTCGGCCGGGTAGTAGCCCTCTGCACGAATCACGCGCTCCTGCCCGAGAGCAAACAGGGCCGCCAGGCGGGCGTTGGTCAATCCCAGCCGCTCCAGCGCGTCCGGCAACTGCTCGATAGTCTCGAGAGAAGTTACAGGGACATTCAGCAGGTGGATGCCTAGAACCGCCTCCTGGAGCTGAACCTCGTCACCTTGGCGCTCCCCCTGTTCCGGCGAGTGTTTGAGATGGCGCCCGGCGATGCTGGTCCATGCCATCGCTTGTAAGACATGCGGCACGCGCCCAAGCTGAAGCTCCAACCACACCAAGCGGTTGAGGCATCGCATCACCAGCGGCGGCATCTGGCCGGTTTTCACGAACGCCGTCAAACTGCGCTCGACTGCAACGAGCACCTTGTTTCTTGCCGCCCAAATCAGCCCAGCGCGTTCGTACGCATAGCTCGAAGCAACCAATGTCGCGACCAGTTCCGCTTGGTACTCTTCTTTGACCAGAAGCTTTTCCGCACGTCCAAGCCAGTGAATGGCTTCGTACGGTCTATCGCGCTGGAGGCGTTGGATTCCGCGCTCTCGGTAGGCGTTGCCCGCCTGCCCCTCGCTGCGTCGGTCGCGCATCGCGTCGACCAGCGTCACGAACAACTCGTCGAATGCCTCGCCGTCGGCGAAGTCGCCAAGCTCTCCGACGAGATCCGCGAGCGGCTCGAGCGGATACTGCCCCATCCGACTGGCGTCCTTCACGATGCCCGTCAACTCACGCCATGCGGCATGCAGTCCCTCCTGGCTACCCAAACTCAATGCACTGTTCGCGGCAACGAGCACGAGCATCGTCTTCGCCTCAAGCGCATTGTTCGGACGTGCCACATCAGCAGCGATGCGCTCCAGACGTATCCGAAGGATTTGAACTCGCTCTTCGAGGTCCGCCGCATCCAACGAGATCCGGCCCTGCCGCGCCCCGGCCGAGAGCAGATGCCACAGGTTCAGCAGGTTTTCGTGGTCGCGGGCCTCCTCAGATTCCGCTAGACGATCTTCGACCTGCTGGTAGTAAGTCAGGAATCCGTCGTAGTCTTCGTACCACCAATGAGCCGTCCAGGCGCGGTTGTACGCCACGCGCATGAGCTGTTGCGGGAATTTCAGCTGCTGCGCCAGGATCTCCGCTTGTTGGAATCGCCCCTCCACCTCATACCGCGGCCGCTCCAGCCCGCGGGCAACGATGGCACTGCGCAGCACATCTTCAACGAGTTGATAGCGAGCACCCTGATATCGGTCGGGGTCTCTGATCTGGGCGTCGAGCTCAGAAAGCTCTGCGAGTCGCGCTGCATCCTGAGGCCCGGCGACTTCGGAACGTTCCTGGCCCGCTGAAAGCCCAAGCGTCGCGATAGCAATATCGAGGTGGTCGTGCTCGAAGACTCTGTCCACGATCCACGTACGATCTACGATATGCACGGGGATGCCAAACTTCTGCGCCAGTTCATCTTCGACCTTGGAGCGCTGCTTGTCGCTGACGAACTGATTGGTGAAGAAGTAGATGCGCTTGTAGTCGCGACCAGTCGAATGGATGTTTTTGACGTCGGCACGCACCTTTGCAGCCCACGCCTTCTTTGCACTGAAGGCAAAGCCCCAGCGTTCGAAACTCGCCCTAGAACCCCCAGCCCACCACCGCTCTGAGATCTCCGCGGCCACCGGAAACGTCTCAGTGTCGACCTTGCTGTCGCCGCCACCGGTCGGCCCGGTCTGAACTCTGAGGTTTGGGCAGAGTTCCTTCTCTGCCAGCTTTCGGCAGAAGTGCTCGAACTCGTACTCTTGCTTGCGACTCGTCAGAGTCTCAAGGTGGTACTCGAAAACTTCTTTCGAGAGCTTCGGCGCGATCTCTGTCCTCGAATCCGAGAATAGGTCCGGATGCCTCGCTCGCATCATCTCCCGAGGGCTTGGCACAGTCGACCCGCTCGGATTTGCGGTCTTCGAAACAACTCTTTTGGTCATTAGGGCTCCGGGCAATCCTGCCGATCACGCCACTGTTGAGGCCAGCTTTGATCAGCAGCATCTAGAAGACCAGCGCGAATATCGCCACTCAGGGAGTTGGCCTAGGGCGCCGTCCAGCGAGTCAGCGTAGATAAACTCGATCCCTAGCCTACCTGAAATCCGCCACTCGCCGAAGTCCGCAACTGGCCGAGTAGAGCCCGCCAGCTTTCGGAATTACTCGCCCAAAACCGGCCGGTCAGGACGTTCCCCCTGAGCGACTGCTCTCGGGCGATGAAGTTGGGCGAGGGGGCACCCGCCCCCGGCCAGAAGCGGAAATTGGCCAGGTCTGCACCAATGTCTGGTGCAGGTGGAAAGCCCTCACTCAGCTCGACCGGCGTCCCAGCATGATGATGACCATGCCAATCATGCTGACCGCAACGCCTAGCCAGTCTGTCCCCGTCGGTTTGACTTTGTCCACCAACATCAGCCAGATGATCGCCACACCGATGTACACACCGCCATAGGCGGCGTAGACACGGCCTGCAGCAGTCGGATGCAAGGAGAGTAACCAGGCAAAAAGAGCCAGGCTTACAGCGGCGGGCAGAAGCAACCACGCCGTCCTATCCTGCTTCAGCCACAAGTATGGGAGATAGCACCCAACGATTTCAGCCAGTGCCGTCAGCACAAAAAGGGCGAAGGTGCGAAGCAGTTCCATAACTCAATTGTCTACCGAGGCCAGGTGAGCCAATCCGGCTGCATACCGGTCGACCAAGATGCCCCCTACGAGGACATCGGTCTCTTGCGCAGCGCAAATCGGACCGATGGGGGCTGCGTAACTTTTCCGAGGCGACCGTCGCCCGCTAGAGCGTCTAACCAACTCAGGCAAGGGCTGCTGTGACGCGTAGACACAGCCCACGGCTGGAGGCTCATGGCCTCCGAACCGAACGGCCAATCCAATCCTGCTGGAGAGGCCATCCTGCAGCAGATATACCGTCCCTGCCGCTAAGGCCGCCTTCATGCCGTAGCCCCAGTAGGACGCGTGTGGGCCGACACAGCGCCAGGCTGATCGTCTTCATCCTTGCGGTGGACCAGGCGATAAAGCACGGGCAGCACCAACAGCGTCAGCACTGTTGAGGACAGGATGCCGCCGATCACCACCGTGGCCAAGGGCCGCTGCACCTCTGCCCCGGTGCCAGTGGCCAGCGCCATTGGAATAAAGCCCAGCGAGGCAACCAGGGCAGTCATGAGCACCGGCCGCAGGCGGGTCAACGCACCTTCATGAATGGCCGCATCCAGGCCCAAACCGTTGTCCCGCAAGCTGCGGATGAAGGCAATCATGACCAAGCCGTTGAGCACCGCAACGCCTGACAGCGCGATGAAACCCACCGCAGCAGAGATCGACATGGGAATGTCGCGCAGCCACAGCGCCAGGATGCCACCCGTCAGGGCGAACGGGATCCCGGTGAACACGAGCAGCCCGTCCTTGACGTTGCCAAACATGGCAAACAGCAGCGTAAACACCAGCAGCAGCGAAACCGGAACAACGATTTGCAGGCGCTGCGTGGCCGATTGCAGGTTTTCGAACTGGCCGCCCCAGACGGTCCAGTAGCCAGGCGGGATCTTGACCTGTTGCAGTGATTCCTCCGCTTCGGCCACGAACGATCCCAGATCGCGCCCGCGCACGTTGGCACTGATGACAATACGGCGCTTGCCGTTTTCACGGCTGACTTGGTTCGGGCCAGGTGCTGAATCGATGGTGGCCACCTCTGACAGGGGGATAAAGCGGGCATGGGCAGCCTCTCTGTCACCGGTGCGTGAGCCACCGCCAGCCAATGGAATGGGCAACCGCCGTATCGCTTCCAAGTCCGTACGTGCCTTTTCCGACAACCTCACCACGATGTCAAAGCGCCGATCACCCTCGAACAGCGTGCCGGCTTCCTGGCCGCCGATCGCCGTGGCCAGCGTGTCTTGGATGTCCCCGATGTTGAGCCCATAGCGGGTGGCCTTCTCTCGATCGATGTTGATCGTGAGCATAGGCAGTCCAGTGGTCTGCTCGACCTTCACTTCAGTCGCTCCAGAGGTGGTTTGCAAAACCTTGGCAATCTGGTTCGCTGTGCTGTTCAATACCTCCATGTCGTCGCCGAACAGCTTCACGGCCACGTCGCTGCGCACCCCTGAGATCAGCTCGTTGAAGCGCAACTGGATAGGCTGGGAGAACTCATAGTTCTGCCCGGGCAGCTTGGCGACTTCCGCCTGGACGGCAGCGATCAATTCGTCGCGGGTTTTGCGCGGCTCGGGCCACCTGTCCAGGGGCTTGAGCATCACGTAGCCATCCGAAATATTGGGCGGCATGGGGTCGGCCGCGATCTCGGCCGTACCGGTTCGGGCAAAAACCCGCTCGATCTCTGGAAACTTGGCCTTGAGCCGCGCTTCGAGCTGGGCCTGCATGGCCACCGACTGGGACAGGCTGGTGCCCGGGATGCGCAAGGCCTGCAGGGCGAAGTCGCCTTCGTTGAGGCTGGGCACGAACTCGCTGCCCATGCGCGAGGCGATCAGGCCGCACAGTAGGATCAACACCGCCGCCAAGGTCAGCACGACGGGCTTAGCGCGCATCACGCCATGGAGCATGGGCTCATACGCTCGCTTGGCCGCGCGTACCAGCACGTTTTCGGTCTCGGACACCTTCTTGCCGATGAACAGCGCCACGGCAGCCGGAATAAAGGTGATTGACAGGACCATGGCCCCGAGCAGCGCCGTGACGACCGTGAACGCCATAGGGTGGAACATCCTGCCTTCGACGCCGGCCAGGGCAAAGATGGGCAGGTACACGGTCATGATGATCACCTGGCCAAACAGCAGCGGCCGTCTTGCCTCCTGCGAGGCCGCAAAGACCTCGTGGAAGCGCTCCTGGAGCGTGAGTGGCCGGCCATGGTGGGCTTGTGCGTGCGCCAGGCGGCGCACGCAGTTCTCCACAATCACGACCGCGCCGTCCACGATGATCCCGAAGTCCAGTGCCCCCAGGCTCATGAGGTTGGCGCTGACCTTCTGGCTGACCATGCCGCTGAAGGTGAACAACATCGACAAGGGGATCACCATGGCGGTGATCAGCGCCGCACGGAGGTTGCCCAGGAACAGGAAAAGGATGGCGATGACCAGCACGGCCCCCTCAAGCAGGTTCTTCTTGACGGTGGCGATGGCCTTGTCCACCAGGATGGTGCGGTCGTAGACGGTCACGGCATGGATGCCGCTGGGCAGCGTCTTGTTGATCTCCGCCATCTGCTTGTCGACAGCCAGGGACACCGTTCTGCTGTTCTCGCCGATCAGCATGAAGACAGTGCCCAACACGACTTCGCGGCCATTGTCCGTGGCTGCGCCTGTGCGCAGCTCCTTGCCCAGGCCTACTTCGGCGATGTCGCGGATGCGGATGGGGGCACCGTCGGCTTGCTTGACGATAATGCTGCCCAGATCCTGGACACCCTTGACCTGGCCAGGTGCGCGAATCAGGTACTGCTCCCCCTCGCGCTCGATGTAGCCGGCCCCGACGTTGCCATTGTTGCGATCGAGCGCGGTGACCACATCGGACAAGGTCAGGCCATGGGCCATCAGCTTCTCTGGGAAAGGAGCAACCTGGTACTCCTTGGCATAGCCGCCGATCGAGTTGATCTCGGTGACCCCGGCCACGTTGCGAAGTTGCGGTTTGATGATCCAGTCCTGGATCTCTCGCAAGTCGGTCGGGGTGTAGTCGCTGCCGTCCGGCTTCTTGGCCCCTTCCTTGGCTTCGACCGTCCACATGTAGATTTCACCCAGGCCGGTGGAGATGGGCCCCATGGCCGGGGTCACCCCGCTGGGCAGGCGCTCTTTGGCCTCCTGCAGGCGCTCATTGACCAACTGGCGGGCGAAATACAGGTCCGTCCCGTCCTTGAAGATCACGGTGATCTGCGACAGGCCATAGCGTGACAGCGACCGCGTCTGATCCAGTCCCGGCAGGCCTGCCATGACAGTCTCAAGGGGATAGGTCACCCGTTGCTCGGTTTCCAAAGGCGAATAACCGGGCGTCTGCGTGTTGATCTGGACCTGGACATTGGTGATGTCAGGCACCGCGTCGATGGGCAGCTTCTGGTAGCTGAAAACGCCAAGGGCCGCCATGGCGACGACCGCCAACATGACAATCCAGCGCTGCTCGATGGCAAAGCGAATGATGCGTTCAAACATGATGGGCAGTCCTTGGGCTCAATGCGCGTGCTCGGCCGAAGCCTTGCCGATCTCTGCCTTGATGAGGAAGCTGTTGGCCGAAACATGGCGTGTCCCAGCTTCCAGGCCCTTGATGATCTCGGTCCGCTGGGCATCGGCGCGCCCCACTTGGACGGGTTCAGCCTTGAAGCCGCCCGGCACCTCGACGAAGACCACTTGCAGTCCTTCCAGCGTCTGCACGGCGCTGGTGGCCACGGTGACCGGGGCTTCGGCATCGCCAGAGGTCACCGCCACGCTGACAAACAGGCCGGGCCGCCACGCCAGCTTCGGATTGCTCAGCACCACGCGAGCTTTGGCGGTTCTGGTGTCCTCACCGATGAGGGCGCCGACATAGGAGACGGTTCCCGTGGCCACATCGTCAAAGGAGCTGGAGCGGATGGAGACCTTTTCCCCCACCCGGACCACGGCCAGGTCTTTTGCCGGCACGCTCACTTCTGCCCAGACCATCGACAGGTCGGAGAGGGTGAAGACGTTGGCGTCCTCCTTGACTGACTCGCCAAGCGCGATGTGCTTTTCCACAATCATGCCGTCGAACGGTGCCCGCAGTTCGTAGCGATTCAATGCACCGGCCGAGGCCGAGGCGCCCAGTGCCTTGAGCTTCTGACTGGCGTTGTCCACGGCAATTTCGGCTTCGCGCAGCGCCTGCACGGCCTGTTGATAATCCATCTGGGGCGAGATGCGGTCCTCAAATAGCTTCTTCTCCCGATCATGGGTGGTGCGAGCCAGCGCCAGACGCTTCTGCGCTGCCTGCAATTCGCTGCGCTGCTCGGACAGCAGCACACTGGAGATGACGGCCAGAACCTGGCCTTTCTTGACTTGCTGGCCCAGGTTCGCTGAGACACCCTCAACGACCCCCGCCACGCGGGGCACAACGTGCGCCGTGCGGTCTTCGTTGAACTTGATCTCACCGGGCAAGTCCACTGTCGTGCGGATGCGACCTGGCCCGGCCGCCTCGACTTTGATGCCGGCGGACTTGATCTGCTCGGCACTCAACTTCACGGCATCTTCTTCGCCTTCGGCGTGCTCACCTGGCTTGTCGTGGTGCTCCCCGTCCTTGTGATCTTTGTGGTCCTCATGGCCATCAGCTGTTTTGCCATTTTCTGCGTGATGTTCGTCGTCGCTGTGCCCCTTGGCTTCTTCGTGGCCGTGCTCCTCACGGGCTTCTCCAACCGGCGCGGACGGCGCGCTTTTGAGGACGAAAGTGCCCGCAACTGCCCCGAGCAGGACGATGACGGCGATGGCCACAAGCTGGGTGCGGCTGATGCGCCCAACCTGGCGGTTGTTCTTTGGACTGGTCATGGCGTGCTTTCTCATGGCTGGGACGGCGCTGCGTTGGAGCTGGAGCTGGAGCCCAGCAGGCGGTCAATGTCGGATGTGGTGCGGTACAACTCACTGAGCGCGCGGAGGTACTGGGCCCGCGCTTGCAGCAAGGTGCGCTGGGCATCCAGCGTCTCAAGGAAGCTGAACTTGCCCAACTCGAAACCCGTGACGGCGGCTTGCCAGGCGCTCTCGGCGCCGGGCAGAATCTCAGATCGCAGAGTCTGGATTTCGGCCTGGGTTGAACGCAAGCGCTCGCTCAACTGAGCCCACTCTGTTTCCACGCGGATTTGGGTGGCCTGCAGGTCGGCTTGCGCCTTGCCATGCATTTTCAAGGCCTGAAGCAAATTTCCCCGGTTGGTGTCCCAGACCGGCAGCGGCATGGCGATGCCAATGATGGTCTGATTGCGACCGATGGCCTCATCCCGTTTGGCGCCCAGGGTGAGCGTCACGTCAGGGACGCGCCTGGCGCGCTCCAGATCTACCATTGCCTGGCGGCGATCTACTTCCAGACGAGCCATGCGAAGTGCTGGAACGTCTTGCGAGGCAACAAGTGTGTTGGTGGTGGGCAGGGTTTGAGCCTGCACCGAGCCCGTATCCGGCCGCCAGTCCAGCATTTGGGCACGGGCGGCGGCTGGTCCGAGCAGCAAGGCCAGACGTTGCCGTGACGATCTCAACTCACCCTCAGCCTGCAGCAACTCGACCCGCACCCCGGCGCGCGCGACGTTGACGCGGGTCTCTTCCACGGGAGAGACCTTGCCCGCCGTGACGCGCTTGGTCACCGCATCGGCGGCCCGCCCAGCCAGGTCGGCCGACGTTTGGGCCAGCCGAACCCGCTCCTGCGCGATAGCTGCGTTGTAGAAGGCTTCGGCCACGTCGGCGCGCACCTGGGCGCGGCGTGCCTGAATGTCCACCGAAGCCTGCGCCTGCCCCAGTTCGGCGACCGCCACCCTGGCTGATCGTTTGCCGCCCAGCTCGATGGGCTGAGCGAACTGCAGCGTGGTCGTTCGGCTCTCGCGCCGGGTGTCCTCGACCAGGGCCTGAATCTCGGGGTTCGGGCGAGCCCTGGCCTGAAGGACCGCGCCTTCGCCGGCCGCCAGTTCATGCTGGTTGGCCGCCAACTGGGGGCTGTACTGAAGGGCCAGTTCAATGGCCTCGTTCAAGGTCAGCGCTGGCGCGGTGGCCACCTGTGAAGAAACCACAGGCAACGCCTGGGCAAGGGATGTAGAGGGAAAGATCGTCGCCGCAGTCAACGCAAAGAGCGTTGCCAACGGCACAGTGAGGCTGCGCATCGAATTCTCCGGGTCGTGAAAACAACGAGGGGGAATTCGGCGAGAGGACAAGCCATGGGCTGGCTATCCAATGGACAGGAGATGGGGAAAAGCTGCCGTCTCGCCGAATCAGGCGGCGAGACGTATGTCGGGGCGTTCTAGCCCCTCAGGAATGTGCAAGGGGTGCCCTTGCACCAAGATTGCCGCCAGCACAGCGCCGGCTTCCAAGACGGGTTGCCGTGAATCGCCGGTCAACGGTTGCATCGCGGCCAGGTGGCATGACGCGCAGTCGTTGTCAACGCTGCCATTCTGGAAATGCCCGTCCTTGCCCTTGGGATCCGAGCCGCTTTTGTCATCCACGCTTGGTGCATGGTGCACATGATCGTGGTGACCAAAATGCTGGGCTGCGGCCCCTTTTTCGTGCTGGCAATAGCTGGACACCGCAGCCCAGGAGATCTGGAGCGGAAACCATATCAGCAGAAAAACAAAGACCAAGCGGCGCATGGGCAAGAAGTATAGGGTCAGTTCGTCAGGGACATGGATGGTCGACGTACCGTGTAGAACATCATCGATCCACACGGGCCTTGAGCAGGCGTAAACCGTTGGCGACCACGAGCAAACTGGCCCCCATGTCGGCGAACACCGCCATCCACATCGAGGCGTTGCCAAAAACGGCCATGATCAGGAAAACGGCCTTGATGCCCAGTGCAAGAGAGATGTTCTGCCAAAGCACCGCGTGCGTCTGGCGCGACAAGCGGATCAACTCCGGAATGCGGCGCAGGTCGTCATTCATGATCACCACGTCGGCCGCTTCCATGGCGGTGTCGGTGCCGGCACCACCCATGGCGATGCCGATACTGGCTTTGGCCAGGGCAGGCGCATCGTTGATGCCATCTCCCGTCATGGCGGTCATGCCGTGCTCCTGCAGCAAGCTCTCGATGGCCTGCAGCTTGTCCTGAGGCAGCAAATTGCCCCTGGCCTCCGCGATACCGGCCTGGGTCGCGATGGACTTGGCCGTAGCACTGTTGTCGCCCGTGAGCATGACAGGACGTACACGCAGGGCTTTGAGTTCTGCTATGGCCTGACGGGAAGATTCCTTGATCGTGTCGGCCACCGCAAACAAGGCGAGCACGCCCTGATCGCTGGCCAGCAAGGTGACGCTGTGGCCTGCCTGCTCCTGCTCCAGCAACTTGGCTTCCAGTGCGCTGTCGCACTGGCCGCGTTCCTCGATCAAACGGTGATTGCCCAGCACATAGGTCTGGCCTTGGCACACGGCGCGAACGCCTCGGCCCGGCAGCGCCTCAAAGGCCTCCAGCTCCAGCGCCTGCACAGTAAGCCCCTTGGAGATGGCCTGGGACACTGGATGGTCGGATCGAGACGCCAGGCTGCCAGCCAATTGGGCGACTCGCTCGCGCTCGCCCTGGATCGCTTCCCAAGCCACCAATTTGGGCTTGCCCTCAGTGATAGTCCCCGTCTTGTCCATCGCGATCACGCGCACCTTGCGGGCATCTTCCAGGTAAGTGCCACCCTTGATCAGGATGCCGCGACGTGCGGCAGAAGCCAGAGCGCTGACGACCGTGACCGGGGTCGAGATCACCAAGGCGCAAGGACACGCGATGACCAGCAGCACCAGGGCCTTGTAAAGCGCCTGCAGCCAGGTCCAGTCCATGAGCCAGGGTGTCAGCACGGCCATGGCCACCGCAAGCAAGAACACGGCCGGGGTGTAAATCGCTGCGAAGCGATCGACGAACCGCTGAGTGGGCGCCCGGGTGCCCTGGGCCTGCTCGACCGCTTCGATGATGCGAGCCAAGGTGGTGTCTGTCGCCATGGCGGTCACCGTGAAGGTCAACTCGCCCGTTTCGTTGATGGTGCCGGCGAACACGGGATCCCCCAGGCCTTTGTCCACGGGAATGCTTTCGCCTGTGACCGGCGCCTGGTTGATGGCGCTGTTGCCCTGGGTGACCGTGCCATCCAAGGGGACGCGTTCCCCAGGGCGAATGCGCACCGTGCTACCAAGTGCGATCTGCTGCACATCGACCACGGCCCATTGGCCGTCCGCTTGCTGAACTGTGGCTTCTTGCGGGCTCAGGTCGAGCAAGCCCTTGATGGCGTTGCGCGCCTTGTCCACGGACCGAGCTTCAATCAACTCTGCGATGGCGTACAGCGCCATGACCATGGCCGCTTCCGGCCACTGGCCGATGAAAAAGGCCCCGGTGACCGCCACCGTCATCAGAGCATTGATGTTCAGCTTGCCATGGCGCAGGGCCGACAGGCCTTTGCGGTAGGTCTCCAGCCCCGCCAAGCCAATGGCCACTGCGGCAAGTGCCAAGCCAAGCGACTTGAAGGGGGTGGTATCGGGCGCAAAGAACCCGAGGGCCTCCGCAAGGATGGCCAGACCCAAGGCCAGGGCGTATCTGACCCAGCCACCGCTGGTGGGTGCATGGTCGGACTCCGCACCGTGGTCTCCAGTGCCATCCTTGGCTGCATTGGGCGCTGTCACAGGTAGCGGCTCAAAGCCCGCCTTGCGGATCACATCCAAGGCCAGCGGCAAAGCTTCAGCGGAAGCGCTGATGCCGAGCGTTCGGGCGCCGAGCTGAAACCGCAGCGCTTTGATATTCGGAACACCGTCCAGCGCGCGCCGGATCTCCGACTCCTCGGCCGAGCAATCCATGGTGGCAATGCGAAACGTCGCCCAGCCGGAGCCTGCTGGGTTGGCGGCGGCCATAACAGCCGACTCCGATGCCGAGCATCCACAGCTTTGGTTCTCGCTGCCTGAACAATTTGATGCGCTTGTACTTGAGGTGTTTGGCGTTGTCATGTTCACATTAAAAACCCTATAGTCACTGGAGAGTCAAGTCATAGGGCAAACAAAATGAAGATTGGTGAGTTGGCGGGACAAACTGGATGCCCAGTGCAGACCGTGCGCTTCTATGAGGCGGAAGGGCTTCTACAACCCCCTGAGCGGAGCGCGAACAACTATCGCATTTACGGCCAAACGCATGTCGACCGGCTGTCGTTCATCCTGCGCTGCCGCTCGCTGGACATGACGCACGATGAGATTCGGGTTTTGCTGCGTCTGCAAGATGACCCGACCAAGCCTTGCGACGAGGTCAACGAGCTGCTCGACAACCACGCTCGCCATGTGGATGCGCGCATCTCAGAGTTGACAGCGCTGAAGCAGCAGATTCAGGACATCCGTGATGCTTGCGCAGGCGGCACCTGCATCGGCGAGTGCGGCGCTCTCGATTCTCTACGTCGCAACACGGGCGCTAGCGCGGCCAAGCGCGGGCACATCAAGGGTGTGCACCAGTGAGCCTGGGCTGGTCGGCCATAGTCAATTGATTTTCGTCAACGAGGTAGGTCGTTCGATGAGTATCTCGATATGGTGGTGTCGCTTGACGCGAGCTCTTGGCAGGCTCATGCTGATATGCCCCTAAACTTTTGTGCCCGGCCCTTCCGGGCTTCGCGACAGTCACTGAAGGAGCCACCATGAAGCGACTCGTACTCAACGGTGCAATTGCTGCACTACTGCTTTCTACAATGCCCGTCGCCGTTCAGGCACAGGCACCCGCGAAGGATGCCAAGACTCAGACAGCACCCGACGTGAAGGCCTTCGATAAGCAACTTAGCGAGGCTCAAGCGCAGATGAAGCGAATGCAGGAGCAAATGGATCGCATCCGCCAGACCCAGGACCCGCTTGAGCGACAAAAGCTGATGCAGGACCACTACCTTGCCATGCAGAACGCCATGACGGCGATGCACGGCATGTGGGGCCCAGGCATGATGGGTGGTCACGGAATGATGCACGGCCCAGGGATGATGGGCGGACCAGGCATGATGCATGGATCAGGCATGATGGGCTGGGGTGGGATGCACGGGTACTACTCGACACTCACGCCAGAACAGATGAAGCAGCGCCAGTACATGATGGATCAGTACATGGGCATGCAGCAGATGATGATGGACCAAATGATGATGCGGCAGCAATGGATGACGCCGCCGGCCACGAAATAGGCAACCTCTGCTGTTGTGACGTTCAGGGGGACAAGTCTTGAGTGGCTTGGCGCGGCGACGTCCGCTATCTTCATACCACCGACAGAGGCTCAGGCCATGTTTTCGGCGGGCTACGCAGTTCGCGCTGCGCACGAAGCCCCGCCTGGCCGGCTGCTACCGCTGCTGAGCCGTCACCAGCCCTTGTGCAATGACCGGCTGCAATGGGTCGATCGCCGGCGCTCTCGAATGACCGCTGCGCGGCTTCCACAGCCGCGGCGCGACTGTTAAGGGTTGACCGACCGCTCACGCTGCAGAACTGCCGCTCACCAGGCATGGACAGCTTCAGGCTGTAAGCAGACGTCGGTCATTGTTCGATTTGGCAACTTTTCCGAGCCTCAAACATCTCTTCCCAGACGCTGATAGCGCCTCTCAAACGCTTCTTCGCCTCCCTCCATCACCTGACAGACCTCGCGGCGCATTGCTGGATCTTGCAAGGAGCCATTTTGCTTCACATGGCACTGGTGGTTGAAGTCCAGCACGTGAATCAGCTCCGCATCGCCATTGACCACTATGTTGGGGTTGTGGGTCACGACGATCAGCTGACGACGCAGCTTGTTGCTGCGTATCTGCTGAACCACCAGTCCGTAGATTAGGTGGTTGTCCAGATCGTCCTCAGGCTGATCAAGCACGAGCGGCTCATTGCCGTGCGCCAACAAGAAAGCGAGCATCGCGGCCGCGCGCTGACCGGCGGACGCTTGGCCGATAGACTGAAAGTCCCGCCCGTCTCCCTTGCGGCTGTATTCCACCTGTAATCCGTCCTCGGGGAACCAGCACAGGATGTGATCGATGAACTCTGGGCGCTTGTCGGCTTCCGATTTCAAGAATTTATTGAACCAGCCTCCAAATTCTGCCTGGCCACGACAGGCTTCTGACAGGCGCTTCTTCTGAGACAGCAGCGCCTGCTCAAATGCTGCTGTGTCCCACGCGCCCGGCTCCTCGAACAGAGCAACCGTGCCCAGCAAATCGGCCAGGAGCCCTTTGGGTCCCACCCCCTCTTGCTCCTGATAGAGATCGTCTACGTACTTGCCGTCAGCAGCGCCAAGCAGCTCCCGTAGGGAGCGTTCAATGCCCTGCGCATCCCGGCTGTATGGGATCAGTTCGATCCGAACAAACCGATTGCCTTGCAGCGTTTCCTGAAGAAATGCGCTCCGTTGGGCACTGATGGCGCGTCGGGCGGACAGCACGTGCTCCAGCAGTGCTTTAGCCTTGTCGCGCAACTCAATTTGCTGCTTCTGCAAGACCTCAAGCTTCTTCAGATCGGTTTCGATCCGCTGCTTTTCTTGCACCAGACGGCCATACTCACTTGGGTCGCTGACACCTTGTTGCTGAAGGTCGGCTTTCAGTTTTTCATAGGTCGCCTTTGCCGCGCCAATCCGCGCAAACGTGGGCGAGGCCTCCAACTCATTACGCAGGACCCGTCCGCGCTCATGCAGCGCGACGGCTGTGTTCGCGACCTCCTGCCGCGCTTTGGCGATGGCCGTGTGCAGCGCTTGGACAAAGCTCAGTGCCTCGCTGTCTTCGCCTGCGTCGAACAGCCCTTCTGGGGAGTCTTCCGCCAGCACGTCAGCCGCAAATGCCTTCAAGCGCTCTGACAACTCGGCGACGGCATCGAACTGACGTTCCAACTCGCGGCTTTGTCGGCTGGTGCGTTGGTAGTTTGTTAGCACCACCGCATGGTCGGCACCCTCGAAGCGGGCCAGCTTGCGCTGTATGTCGTGCAGGGCAAGCGTCAGCGCTTCGCGTCCTTGCAGCTTGCCATCCAGCTCGCGAAATTGCGCCCTAGCGGCCAGGAAGGCACGCTTGGCTTCTTCAAAGGCCACCTGCTGAGACTGCGTGTCAGCTGCATCGTCGATTACCTTTAGCAGGGCCTGCTGGCTGTCGCCCGCCAGCGCCGCGATCTGCCCTTGGCTGAACAGACGCACTGGAAATCGCTGAGCAGTGATAGCTTGGCTGGTCGAGGGCGTGAAGCTGCCCATGGCTGCATCCCATTCCTCCACCGCGCAGCCTTGACCGTCTTGTCGCCAGTCAAGGCGATAGGACGTGCCATCGCGCTGCACTTGTACGCGGATGGCCGTCTCCGCCCGGAGTCCGCCTTCATCGTTGCGGCTCTTGGCGACTTTGTGGAAGCGGCTGAAGGTCTGCCCTGCATCCGAGTTGGGCGACAACTCCTTCTCGCGCCGATAGGCCAGGCGCAGGGCATGCACGATGGTCGACTTGCCTGTGCCACGTCCACCGATCAGGGCATTGAAATACGGATTGAGCGGCAAGCTGGCGGGCTGCCTGCCGCGCCCCATAAAGCGCGCCTCGCTGATTTCGATCGACGCAATGAAATGCTCTGGCGTGTTGAACGGCGTAAAGCCACTGCTCTCTTCGCTACGCTTTACCGAGACCTCCTGCCCATCCAGCAACGCAAGGCGCAAGCCTTCCAAGCTTGGCCGGGCCATCTTGATCCATGTGTAGCGCGAACCAGGAACAGCCGCACCTTGGAAGCTGTGGCAATCGCTGCCGACCACGCTGGCGAAACGCAGTTTCAATTCGTCAAGTACCGTCGGCTTAGGACTGGTGCAAGTAGTCCACTCCAGCGCTAGGATGCCTGGCACTTGCAAGACCTGCTTGACCGTTGTGGCGTCCAACAGGCATTTGGTTGTGCCAGGCTCGACCTGTAACAACCCCTTGTCTCCCTCAACGTGTGCTGGGATGGCAATGCCTCCCGCCGCAAGAATGCGCTCCACAACCTTGCTGGCCCCTTCGCGGGTAACACCATCGCTGTCACCCCGCGTTCCCTCGTACTCCACCCTCGCCAATAGGTCGCTGATGGTCTGGCCGGAGGCAGACGGGTCGAAGATCGCCAGCAGGTGAAAGCCGCCCTGAACGGAAATTTCCACTCCGGGGAAAACGTGTAGCTCACGGAAGCCGGCGCGCGGTGTGCCTGCGTCGGCCTCGGCCTTCATCTCCGCATAGGCGGCTTTGAGTTTGTCGATCCAATCGCCCGTGTTGTGATCGGTGACAGCAACACAGTCGATGTCCGCGGCCATGTATTTGAGCAACCAGGTTTGTGGCGTCAGCTCAGCGGGCGTACCAATGGCAGCCTGCCAGGCCCCCGTGTCTTTGGATGCCGGTGTGTGGGTATGGAAATCGAACTTCCACCAACGTGCGCCGGGATAAGGCCAAGTTTGGCTCATGCAATTCTCCTGTTTTGAGCCATTATTCCTTCAACTCTGTTCTGAGCATCTGGATCAGTGCCTGTGCCTCATCCATGAACGGGCTTTCTTCAAATTAGCCCAGGTCCCTGGCTACAGGTTCGTCACTGAACGACTGCTACCGGAAATCTCCATTGGATTCACGGTGGTCGGCTCCCGCTGCGAAGCGGCCATGAACTTTCAGTCAGATCAAGCACGACCAACCCTCATCAGGGCGCTGAAAGAAGCTGCTACGTCCGAGCGGCAATCAAGCGAGCGTCTCGACCGATGTTGTTAATCGCCGTGCGCCCGTTGTGGTGCCCAGCTTCAAGTCCTGAAACAACTGCATGAGCCGATCCTTGATGACAGCCTGAGCGACGAGCCATTCCAAGGGCGAAAACCCTCTGTCTGACGCAATCAGGAAGTCAATTGCAAATGCCAGAGCGCGAGCATGCAGGCCGAGGTTGCGCAGCGGTTTAGGATCGTTCAGCCTTGTCGTGACCTCGTTGATCGTGTCGACCGTAAGCATCTCACCTCGGGCACATCGCTGCAGGTGGCTGTCAGGTGAAGGGCCAAACATGCCCGCCCGCGTGGCAAGCGACGCCAAGTCCTTTGCGCGGTAGCGGTGTCGAACCAAGTCGAGCCAATTCCTGAACACGTGCGCATCACCGCTGCACAAGTTGGCTATACGCGCGGCTGCGTGTTGCTTTTGTTCCCAGTCCGAACTGAACACCAGGGGCAGTAACGTTGTGGCCAGAACGCTGTACAGGATTCGATCGACAAAGCGATATTCCGCCTCACCCAGTTCGCAGACCTGCTCAGACCACCACAGCGCTGGTTTGGAAATCAGTTCGGCCTGACAGTGGACACACTTTAGCGATCCAGACGATAGTGTCCGCATAACTTGGAATAGCGCGCCCTCAGCCACCCTTGTGTACTGAGCAAGTTCCGCGATCAATACGCCCTCTTTCATTCTGCTCGCCAGAAGCGCCAGCACTTCTTCGCTTCCACCCACGGCGTTCAGCAGTCGCTGGCGAACCGCAGGTGTCGTCTCGACCCTTTGCAGTGCGTAGTTCTGGAAGTTCTTGAAATCCCGCCCGAAGCCATTCCGGATGTATGCCAAGTACGTTCGACGACCAGTCAGAAAGTTAGCTAGGAAGTCATCACTCGGAAGGCCTGCCTTGAGGGGCTCGAGCCCCAGGGAGGTCGGGAAAAGCCTCATCGGGCGACGCAAGGTAAGCGGCTCAAATGGCTGGCTAAGTCCGCTTTGAAGAATCTGGCCAGCGGTCGGTGTATGCATTTCCACGTTTCCTCTGTCGCGCAATTTCGATTGCTTCAAGATCAATCCCGACGCCCGACAAGAACGCCGCCAATCGGTCGGCTAGGGGCGTCGTAAGAGGGGATTCTCATGGCTAAAGGTAGCGTAGGCGGTAGCAAGGGAGGCGGAGCCCAGGGTGGCGGTAAAGGTGGTAACGGCGCTGGAGGTAGCGGCAACCAGGCTGGCGGCAAGGGCTGGGGCGGGCGCACCAGCACTACCGGTGGTGTGTCTGGAGGCGGCCGCTCACCTGCGCCGGGCGTACCTGGACACGGGAAGGCCCCCTAAATAGGCAGATCGGATTCAGGCGCCAACTGACTTTCAACTTCAGCAGTATGGCGCCGGAACGCTTAAGAGGACGCCCCGCGAAAGCGGGGCGTCGAGAGCCGCACAGCACACGACTTTGAGCGATCCCTGGGAGCGCAGCATGCGGTCACTCCACAGGCATATGCGCACCGCACGGAGCTAGTCAATCTACAGATCTGCTTCTCTGAGTAAATCGGACGGGCGGCATTGGATCGCTGTGGCGATCTTCAAGATGTTCAGGAAAGTGACGTTGCGTTCACCTCGTTCGATCTTGCCCATGTGCGACCGGTCAATTTCGGCCACGTCAGCCAGCGCTTCTTGAGACAGATCCAAGGACAACCGGCGTGCGCGGATCACGGCGCCCAAGCGCACGAGAGATTTGTCACGATCTTCCTTCACCGACACCCTTGGCATGGGCGAAATCGTCGTTCTACAATGCTTTCAAGGCCACGGCATTTACGACCCATTTGTGGTTGTGGTTCACCCAGCAGTAATGCCGGACGCCAGGGAGGCCGAGGTCATTAACCCCGCGTAGAAAGATCGAAAAATGGCAAAAAGAAAATGTCCCCGCTGCAATGGCAAAGGTGTGATCCCGTGTCCCATGGACTACGGTGATGACGACGAGCGTCATCCCAGCAGTTGCCCCGGTTGCGGTGGCGATCCCAAAGCGCGTGTCGAGTGCCCTGATTGCGAAGGCACCGGCAAGATCGACGACTGATCTGATACGGCCTATCGGCCTTGATGTAAGGGGGATCTATGGGTTTCTTCAGTCTCAAAGACAAGTTTGACGATCTGCGTCACTCCTACACCCCTGGTGACAAGCTCCTCAATGGAGCAAAGTTGCTGGGAGCCGTTGTGGCCAACACCGCAATTGGTGCTGGCAAGGTCGGCAAGGCATTCGCCGAGGAGTACGTCAAAGAAGGCGAAAAGCGTCTCAAGAAGTAAAGCAACTGATGAGAGGCCGGCATCACAGCCGGCCTCTTTCTTTTGGTTGCCTTGATTCCAAGCGCAGGTGCCCTCACCCCGACTCAGCCAGCCGATGCTGACTCCAGTCTGTTGGTCTTGGCGCTCAGCTTGTCCCGAAGCACTGTTCTGCTGGCATTGAGGGGGCCGGATGTTTGTGCATCGTCTTGGACCGCATCCGGGAAGAACTCCTCGATGATCGGCAGACCATCGTCCTCCACGTCTTCAAACGCGCCCATGGCAAAGCCCCGTCTGGCGGCTTCGTCCAGTGCAGCCTGGTCAACCCCCAACTCTATCTGCTTGGCCCGCTCGGTGCGTGCCTGCTCGACAGCCTCATGCAGTGACTGACCAGCCCTGAGCGTCAGGTCTACGAAGTAGATCGGTGCCCGATGGGACTGGGTGGTCGACTTTCCACGCAGGCGCAACTCCAGCGGCATGGATGCCAGGATGCCCCCTGTGAGCGCACTCAGGTACGCCATGCGTGCCAGCAGCGTTCTGATGGTGTTGAACCCCGTCGTGCGCAGGATGAAGGTGCCCAGCACGTCGTCCTCCCCTACCCGGACATTCAGCCGCCCGTAGGGCTTGCATTGGCTTCCCTGAGCCAGTTCACAGCCATCGGGTGTCCGGCACTCAAAAGTCTGGATGCCCTCTGCCGTCGCACGTCGACAGGTCTCTCCATTGCCGACGCACATCGGACGCCCCGTGGTCCGGTTGAACAAGGTGTAGTTCGCACGCATGTTCAGGTCTGGGTCGTCAAACAGCAGCTTGATCGGGATGCTGCGCAGCTTGGCTCCACTGCTGCCGCGCAAGGTGTCATCGAGCGGGTGGGTGATCCAACCATCCTTGTGCTGGATCTGGCTGGTGAGGGTGAACTCGTCGTCTTTCTCAGGCAGACGCTTGCCGTTCTTCTCGACGACACGGCCAATCGAGATCCGCCCGATGACGGGTGGTGTCAGTGCCAAACCTTTGATCATGTTGATTCCTTTCAAAAAAAGAAAAGGCCGACCTCCGAAGAGACCGGCCTGGGGGATGGGGGTGTTCACGTCTGAACCAAGAAGCGGCGGCTACCGGGTTTGGTCTGCGTGTAGACGGTGAGCAATGCCGGCTGCTCCTTCAGCAGTCGGGCCGTGTCCAGCGTCACACTGTCCTTGCTGCGCTTCCAGCTGACTTCGCCGCACTCGAACACCGCCCGTGAGGCATCGCCCATGCGTTGCTGGATGCGCTGCTTGAGCTGGGACTCCAACTCGACCACATCAGCCAGCTTTTGCCGGACAGCCAGCAGGTCAGAGAACGCAGCGGCCAGCTCTGTTTCCTGGGACAAGTCCAGCACCTCGCCTGTGTCACGGGGATACAGGCAGCGCAGCGCCAGGTCTGCCGAGTCGGAGCCGTCTGCCGGTGGCTGGATATCCTTTTCGACGTACTCCCAGAAGGCCTGCTCCAGCCGGATGAGTTGCTGGATCTGCTCCTCATCACGCTGGATGCGGAAGATCTGCAGGTCCTGCCCACAGATCAGCACGGCCACATCGGCGGCCTGCTTGCCGGTGACCGCCAGTTGGTGCATCACCTGCAGGTGGACGTAGTCGGGCACCCCCTCCTTCCAGAGGCGTGCGCCGTTGAGCCCAGCCGTCTTGCACTCCAGGATGGCGACATCCGGACTGCCCATGACCTCTCGGTCCAAGTTGGCCAGCATCCACGGGTGCGTGGGGTGCTGTAGCACCGCGTTCACCCGACGAACACGATTGCCGGTTCGCTTCGTGTAGTGAGCTGCGACGATGGGCTCCAGCAAGGTGCCCCAGTACATCGGGCTGGATTCGTCGTTGGGATCGACCTGAGGCAAGGCTGCACCTCTCCCGGTTTTCTCCATCCAGAGTTCCAACTGAGACTTGTAGGGGTTGAGCCCTACGGCCGCTGCGGCGTCCGAGCTGCCGATGCCAGAGCGACGAACATCAAGCCACTGATCTCGATGGAGGTCAGTGGTCTTGATGAGTCGAAGGGCCGGTGAAGGCCTGCGGGTGGCATGTGTCGTTTGGGTGTTTGCCATGTGATATCTCTTCTGTGTAAAAAAAGCCCCGCGCCCCCTGAAGGGATGCGGGGCTTATGCAGTGGGTGGATTGGTGGGGTTTGTGGATTCAGGAAGCCAGCTGCAGCGCATGGTCCAGGGCTCGTTGCTTGAGGTTGGCCCCTTGCCCGAACCAGGCGCTGTCCAGCCGGTATTCCTGGCTTCGTGCTCGACGCTCGTGGTCCACGAACTCGGTGATCGAGCACAACAGGCCCCAAGCGGTGCCTTTGGCTGCCGACAGCTCAGCGCCGCGACCATGCCCGTCGTACATGGCCAGCACCTTCTTCAAGGCGCGCTCGTTGCTCATCCCAGTGGACTGATCAGGCGTGGCGTCCTGGTGGCAGAGCACCTTGAGGAAGTAGTTCAAGGCCTCGTGGCTCTTGACCTTGCACTCCGACAGGGTCTTCATGCGGTACATGAAGCTGTCCCACTGGGACACGGCAATGCCCAACTGACGCTTGACCGCCTGCGCATCAAAGCTCGTGCTGTGTGGCACCTTGATGGCCCCCACCGCTCCGTTGAGTGCGATGGACAGCGTGTTGTTGCACACGACCCGCACCGTGGTGGGTGTGGCCGTGGTCGCCAATGTTCCGTCACAGGACGTTGCCAGCAGCAGATAGCCTTTGACCACGTCATTGCCCTTCAGCGCCGTTTCCTTGCCCGTACGAGCCAGTGCCCAGAACTTTTTGCCAGCCTTGAGCACGCCAGCGGTTTCCAGCTCGAAGCCGGAGATCTCGGACAGGTCCCGGTAGAACTCCAACACCTCCTTGGGTTGCACGACCTGGTAGCGACCACTGACCACCGACAGCGGGGCATTGGTATCGCTGCGGTAGAGGACTTTTTGTTCGTCGAAAGCCATGATGGCTGGGCCACCATCTTCAGGCTGTGCCAGGTAGCGAACAGGGGTCTCACGGATCGTCCAGTCCATGCCGGCCTTCTGTGCCCAGACTTCCAGCGGTTGCTTGGGGGGCAGTTGGTGACCAAGTGCATGCCAGGGTGCCGCGCCCACGTAAGCCATTTGTTCAACGAGATGAGCCATGGTGTTTCCTTTGCATTTGAATTGAGGGGGAGCGATCACAGGTTGAAGGTGTGACCGCAAGAGAGGCACTCGTACTTGTCAAAGACACCGTCATCCAGTGCTTCACCGGCTTTGCTGCCGACGGTGCTGCCAACGCCTCCACCGACGACGCCACCAATCAGGGCACCAGCCAGGCCACCGAGCAAAGAGCCGAGGGGGCCGGCGACCAGCCCGACCGTGGCGCCCGCCTGGGCACCACCCATGGCCGAGGCAATGCCTCCGGCCGCACCGGCAACGCCGCCGATGGCAGCGCCGGCTTTACGACCGACACGACGGATCTGCAGGCGCGTGGATTCGCAATGAGGACAGGTTTGCATGAAGAACTCCTTTGTGTGAAGACAAGAAAAAGCCACCCGAGCCGAGTGGCAGGGGTGGCGAAGTGAAGAGGGAAGTTGGTTTGAGGGGGAGGGTCAGAGCTTGCGGTTCTCGGCGAAGCTGTAGACGTCACGACAGGTCACGATGAAGTGATCCAGGACATGAACATCCACGACGGACAAGGCCGACTTGATTGCGTGGGTCAGCGCCTCATCGGCAACGGAAGGATCGGTTTTGCCGCTGGGGTGGTTGTGCGTGAGGATCACGGCTGCCGCATTTCTGCTGAGCGCCTCAATGACCACCTCCCTGGGGTAGACCGAGGTCTGCGTCAGCGTGCCTCTGAACATCTCCACGAACTCGATGACTTGGTGCTGGGCCGTGAGGAACAAGACCCCGAACACTTCGTGAGGACGGTCGGCCAGACGCAGCCGAAGGTAGTCACGAACGGCCTGCGGGGAGGTCAGCAGTGGGGTGTCCCGAATCGACTTTTCCATGAGGCGCAGCGCCTGTTGAACGATCTTGGGGCGAGAGTAGATGGGCAAGGTCGACAGCGGCAACAGATCCGTGTCGTTCCGGGGGGTGCATGAAGGGGACATGGTCGCTCCAAAGCAAACGGCCCCGGTGTGTGAACACGCAGGGCCGGAAATCAGATGGGGCTGTGAGGTCGTCACAGCCAACGCTTGAGAGACACCCAGACGGCATAAAGCCTGGATCACCCGTGCAGGTGAACCAGGCTCTGTGCGGGCATGTCGGGCGTCAACTCAGGTTGGTGATATGTGGCTGAAGAAATCTTGACTGCGGCTCTTACCGTCCGAAATCAGCCAGGATCGGACCTTCTCTTGGTCGGAGCCTATGTCCGGCGAAGGCTGGTTGCGGCACTTCGCGTTGCACTCATCGGCCGGCAGCTATCGACCCTGAGCTGACGGTCAGGCTCCCAGCATGAATGACTTCTATGCAGTACCAAGCCGCCCGTAAAGCCCCGCAGAACACAATGCTGCTGACCGGGTACGAAGCCAGATCAGCAGCATTGGCAG
>NZ_JAVEYN010000030.1:0-35703 GCF_034003525.1 Aquabacterium sp. | reverse complement strand
CTGGTTGACTACATCCAGTTCTACAACCAACAGCGTTTGCATTCCAGCCTGGACTATTTGCCACCGGCCGCTTTTGAACGCGGCCACCTAACTGCAACCAGTGTCCAATAAAGTCGAGCAAGCGCCCTCGCACCGGCATGGCACTTGGCCCGCTTTCCGCTCTGGTCCATCATCCGTTCAGCGGGCCAAGCGCCATGCCAGCGCTCGCGGCTCAGTTCAAACGTTAGAACCTGCAAATTTCTGTGCAGCAGCACAAGTAATAAAAATGAGTGATAAAAACGACCTGTATGCGGTAGCCGAGGCTGCGCTGGAAAAAAGCAAGGGCATTGAAAATGCCGCCGTATTTCAACCACTTACTAACTTAGAGCGGGAAGCGAATCGAGTTGCAAAGGCTTGGTCAGGCTCTTGGTTAGGATATCACTCTTATGTTTATTACAACAATCTTGCTGACCCTCCGCAGGGGCAAGATTCAGCCAAGAATGGGGTTTTCATGAAAGTTACTCAAACTCCAACACATCAGGCAATTGGGTTGAATTTAATTACGACGAAGTAATTAAGTACATTGAATTGCAAGCTGGCTCTCCAGATCTATCAAAAACAAAGGAGTATGCCTCCCAAGTCGCCGATCTGTTTGATGATTGGAAATCAATAGTTGTATCAAAGCTTTCAAATGCAGTCCGCAAAGATCCGAATGATAAATTTCTTGAAGACTTGCTGTCGCAAGCGAAATCTCTAAAAATATTTTCGGCAAACGATTTTGTAGATTACATGACCCCTAAGGTTCAGTTGATGTCAAGGGACATGCAAGCTATTGAAAAAGGCATACGCACGCCGCCTCACATTGCGATATTTGCTAAAGTTCAAGCTTTAAAGCAACCATTTCAAGCATGCTTAGAACTAGGGAAAATTGCGCAACGCGCTGCTTCGCACCTTTCTGATCAAGATGACAAGAATGCTCAGCAATCAAGAATAGGCACTAACGTCTTTTTGGGGCATGGAAGATCATCTGCGTGGAAAGATTTGCGTGATTTCATACGTGATCGAATGCATCTACCTTGGGACGAGTTCAACAGAGTTCCTGTAGCCGGCTTCACGAACATAGCACGCTTGTCACAAATGCTAGATGGAGCAGCTATAGCCTTCATCATAATGACAGCAGAAGATGAGCAACTTGATGGAAAAATGCACGCAAGGATGAACGTTATTCATGAAGCCGGACTGTTTCAAGGGCGACTTGGATTTGAAAAAGCCATTCTTCTTTTGGAAGAGGGGTGTGAGGAGTTTTCTAACGTTCAAGGCCTTGGGCAAATTGGATTCCCCGCAGGCAATATTTCAGCGGTATTTGAAAGTATCCGACAAGTACTTGAGCGGGAAGAGCTTGTGATATAAGACAGTACCCGCCCTTTCTTGTGGGGTCTAAATGTGCGTTCAACGTGGACGCCAGCAGCGCCCATGCCTTCGGCATTTTATTGGCCGCTGTTCGTGCCCTGCGCCCCTCGGGTTCCGGCGCCAGTTAACTAATTCGTTAGATCTCAAATATGCAAACCGCTACTGATTACTTGAGCAAGACGGAAAGCGCTGTGCGGAAGTTATTCGAAGGAATAGATTCATACACAAGCATTCTGAAAAGGCATCCAACCGCTGTATTCGTAACGTCATACACAAACGAAGCGGACTTCCACGCCCAATATGAAGCTTGGGCTAGAGAGAACGAGAGCCAAATTCGCGCTTCGTTGGAGGCGGAGCGTGAATACATGGCGGAGAGCTTTGCTCAGGCAACGTTTTGTGGGGCTATCCTCCAAGTCGCGGCGAAAGCAATTGAATGCTTTTCGAAGAATACGAGTGTTCCAGAGGACTGGTCGGCGATAGTCAAAGTTGGAACAAAGGCTGTGCCATTCTGTGCCGGCAGATTGATTCGCGACGTACCGCTAGGCTTGGTCATACATGCCGCGCGTAATCAGCATACGCACTTTGATGACGACGAACTGCGAGAGCCAAATATCTCCGTGTTCGAGCGTTTGGCCGTAAATCATGGCATTAAGTCTGGTCAGCCGTTTCGCGATCCTGCCTTTGACATACAAAACACTAGGCTAGTCAGCTATGCGTCGAATTGCACAGCGCTTATGGGGTGGCGCACGTATGAAGCGTATGAGCAAGACATGCACGCTCTGCTTGAGATTTAACATCGCCATCAAACGGACTTGCCTTCGGCGAGCCGCTTATGTCGGGCGTTAGGGTTTTCTGGATCTACGCAATGACTTGTGCTTCCCACTTTGGTCTTCTGGCGTCCTACAACCAATGGATGAATCGGAAGCTATACAACGCGGCAGCAGTTCTGTCCCACGAGCAATTGACTCAAAACCGAGGTGCCTTTTTCGGTTCAATCCTTGGCACGCTCAATCACATTGCCGTTGGCGACATCATCTGGCTCAAACGCATCGCCGGCCACTTCCCGAAGCTGGCATCCCTGACCCCATTGCAGGAAGTGCTCGCGCCCTCATCGCTGGATCAACAGCTTTTCGCCAACTTCGCAGCCTTGACCGATCTTCGTGCGTCTCTGGACGAGGTCATCATCAATCTGTGCGCCGAACTGTCGCAACAAGACTTGAACTCACCGTTTGAGTACACATCCACCAAGGGTATCAAGAGCAAAAAGCTGCTGAGCGAAGTCCTGCTGCATTTCTTCAATCACCAGACGCATCATCGGGGCCAGGCGACAACGCTCTTCTCGCAGGTAGGCATCGACGTCGGCGCGACAGACCTGCTCATGTTGATCCCCAACATGCCGTGAAATGAAGCCATCAACCCCATGAGGCGCACCTTGAAGATCCATCGCCTCATCGGGGGCCTCATGTTCGCCTTGGCAGGGTGCGACGACCCACTTCGCCGCGCCGATTTGCCAGCTTCTGAACAGGTCCTGTCCCAGTACCAAACCATTCATATCGGCGCACAAGCGCTCACGCTGCCCACCATCGTGCTGCTGTCGTCCGTCAAGCACAGCAGCATGACCTTGCACGACGGCACCCCGGTGCCGATCGCAGACGTCTTGTCCCAGCGCACCCACGGCACTCAGGTTGCAGAGTTGTCCATTGCTATCGGCGCCTATCAATGGTTGCCGGACCATGATCAGGACACCTCGGCCTATGTGTCACGCGCCTTCTGCGACAAGCTGAGAGCGCGCTGGGAGTACGACCAGTGCTCACTGGGGCTCTACGACGGTAAAACGGAGTTCACCCCTCGGCGTGTCGATGTGGTCGAGCGCAGCCACCTTATCCATTCCAACATCCAGCTTTTTGTGATGGGTGGGCAAGGGCTTTCAGGGGGAGAAGCCGCTCGCATGCTCTTGGCGCAGTCCCCAGCCAAGCTGCTCCACTGTGCCCCCAAGCAAACGCCGCTGTGCACCGCGGTACTGCCAATCGGGTCCGATCTTGTTGTAGTCTGGGCCACCAATCCAGGCGATTTTGAGCCCGACAGCGCACGCGTCCGTTGGCTCATGGAGCAGTACCTGGGCCTGTAATCCTGTCGCTGCACTCGCGCAGCCATCACCCCCATGTACTGCCCCGCCCACTTTCAAGAAGACCGTCCGGCCGAGTTGCACCGCCTCATCGCGCAGTTCCCCTTGGCCACCATCGTTCGCCACGATGCCGATGGTTTGACGGCCGACCACGTGCCGCTCTTGTTCCAGGCCACGCCGGGTGGTGCGGGCAAGTTGCTGGGGCATCTCGCCAGGCACAACCCACTCTGGCAAGTGCCGCCTGACCAAGAGTTGCTGGTCGTCTTCCAGGGCCCGTCCACCTACATCTCTCCCAACTGGTACGCCACCAAGCACGATGCCGGCAAGGTGGTCCCCACGTGGAACTACGCCGTGGTGCACGCACATTGCACGCTCCACGCCATTCACGAGCCAGAGCAGGTCCGGCAACTCGTCACCCAGTTGACCGACCAGCACGAGGCCAGTCAGGCTCACCCCTGGCGAGTGGCCGATGCGCCCACCGATTACACCGACAAGCTGCTCGCCAACATCGTCGGCATCGAGTTGCATGTGCACCGCATGCAAGGCAAGTGGAAGGTCAGCCAGAACCAGCCCAAGCAGAACCAGCAGTCCGTCGTTCAAGGCTTGTTGTCGGAGGGTGGCGACTCGCGAGCTGAAATGGCATCGCTTGTGCTGGCGCGCACTGCCCTGTGAGTGCTGATAATTCAAATTTCAACCACACAGGGAGCCGTTCGCATGCCCAGCACAGATATCCTCTGCTTTTTTCCTTGGCGTTCTGGCTCTGTTTGGTGCTGCTGCTCATTCCCATCACGCGGTTTCGGGCCGCCTTCCGCCGCGAGGTCGATTCCAGCGAATTCAGGCTCGGTGAATCCGGTAACGTGCTGCCGCACGTCAGGCTGCCTAACCGCAACTATATGATCCTGCACCAGCGGTATCGACTCCTGCGCATCCAATTCATACGCAAGGCCTTACATAATGCGATCCAGCGATGGAAGCCGCTTTGTGCGGCAGGCTCTTGCACCGTGGTTTCGTTAGCTTGAATACTGAGATGGAAAAGTGAAGTAACCTATTCGGCGCCACTAAATGAGTCATTATTTTGATCCCAATATTTCAATATTTTTGCATATAAGTGGTCAGCAATGAGTGCGTGGGCCCTGAAGTCAGGGTGAAATGCGCCGTTTATGCTCCTGCCGGTTTTCTGTGCTTGAAATAGAACAGAGTCATTGGTGTTTCTAAACCACCGTTGTCTATTTAAATCATAAGCTAGGATCGTTGACGGGTTCTCAGGGTACCAAACTCCATTTCGAATGTGTGGGTAAATAGGGGTTTTGGCTTCAGTTCGGCTGTAGCCCGCACAAATCCCATGCTTTTTCATTTCGGCGATGTGATCACTCACGAAATTCCAGCCGTGCTCTGTTGCTGCATTATTCATGGCGTGGAAAAGAGGGGTGATGAGTCCCGTGTTGAGGTCTTCGATTTCCTCTTTTGTTATTCCAATATCCCATTTCGAAGTTGTAAATACCCTGGGGAGCATGGATCTTGCTTGTTCGCTGAGGTCCCGACTTCTGTCCTTGTCGCAGAATGTCTGCCCATCTTCAATGTAGCTGGGGTTTGGGTACGCGGTTAGGAAAACCGATCCCGGATTGTTGACGAGCCCAGAGTCTTGAAGTTCCTGTGCTAGCCATTTGTAATAGTCGGGGAGCCAGTACTTAATTCGATCGCGACCTACTGGCTTATTCTTTTGGCAAATTGATTGGCCTGTATATTTTGGGCAAACGGGATCAATGGCTTTGTTGGTGATGTTTACAGATAGAAGTCCCGCTAGATTTCTGTGCCCGCTAGGCATCGTTGCCCATGCTATGGAAGGAGCAAACCCTACATCGTTCCCCCCAATGCTGAGTAATACTGCATCAGGCTTTCGCATCTCTCCTTCGCACCTGTAAAGGGATGCGTACTCCGGTCTGCGGATGCCACTGCCAGTGTAGCCCCGGTAAAACAATTTACGACTGGCTCTGAGTTTTTCGCTTCTGCACAAATGACTTACAGCTGTATTGATCTGTGAGTCGAAAACGCTTTCGCCTCCGCCTGGCGGTGCCTTTTGCGGGGTTAGTAACCCATCTAGAATTTCCGCGCCTGAACAGGCCAAGGGTAATAGCGTGACTGTTTCTTTGGGGTTGGCTGAGGCCAGCCTCATAGAAGCAAGAACATGCTGACTAAGAAAAGATCTATGGCATTGCTGGTCTAGCCATCTGGCATATTGCTCTACCCAAATTTTGTCCTTTTGTGTCCATCTGCCCGTTGTACTGGAGTTGCGGTTGCTTAGCGCTCAAAGCTGAGTTCCAGTTGGGCTGATTTTGGCTGGAATGTCAGGGTTTCCTTCTCCTGATGCGTAAGAGTCGCCTATTCCGAGAATGAGGCGATCTCTTATCGTTGCTTTTGCTCGAAACGTTTGGCCCGTTGCGACAGATCTGACGGAGAGCGTGGGGTCGCCTTCGCCAAACTGGGTGATTGCGTCGAATTCAAATTCTGCGCTGCAGTCGATTTCTTTGATTGTCTGTTGGTAATTCCAAACGCATGAGCCTTGTAGTCCGTCAATGTTGGCTACCGCTTTATGGGCGGTCGGGAAAATGTACTCTTTTGGGAATCTTCTCAGGGTTTTTGTGTCTTTGCTTAAAAATGTATGATCAATAGGCGGAGTGGGGTGCTGATCTCTGTTGGTGAATCGGCTTGTTATGAATTCAAGGGCGGATTGAGATTTTTGTATCTTGAAGTCCGCTGCTGCTGATTCATGATTTATTAGCCTGAAAGAGTTTTTGCTCTTCCAGTTAATGCTATGAGCCATCACGGTCAATGGTAGAGATAGGGCAAGCAACGCAAGGGTTTTGCTCATGATGGCTCTCCAAATTGAAATTTGGTAAGACGCTAATGCGGGTGTGTCTGCCTGTCAATCCCTATGTGGATCAGCGAAGTCATGTCATGGGGGATAAGGTGCCAGCAGTCGATACATGGTGCCTGAGGTGGATGAGATGATCCTATTTGCCAGGGCGGCCGTTTTGACAGTCTCGGTTGGTGGCATATCCCACATCGTTTGCCTCAAGGCATCGACACTCCCGAGGTTTTTGGGGTTGACGTTCGGTGCGAGGTTGAAAGATCGCCACGAACCCGATCACGGTCCCCTGTTTCTTTGCCTATGCGATGGCCGATTTCGCCGATATCTGCTTGTTAACGTCGTCGATAGAGAACTGAGTGAACATGACATGCAAAGCAATTGAAGGCGCAGCAGCGTCAGCCCCCTCGGAACTAGCACTTCGTCGTTCAGGGCTGGTTGTCGGAGGGCGCTGACGAGCAAGCGCGGATGGTGTCGCTGGTGCAAATGTGTGCCTGCCTGTCAGCACCAATAATCCATATTCCAAACACACAGGGAGCCTCTCGCATGTCCAAAACAGACATCCTTCTGCCGTTGTTCGCCTTGGCCTTCTGGACCAGCCTGATCCTGCTTCTCATTCCCATCACCCGGTTTCGAGCCGCCTTCCGGAGCGAGGTCGTGGCCAGCGACTTCAAGCTGGGTGAATCTGGCAACGTGCCGCCGCACGTCAGCCTGCCCAATCGCAATTACATGAACCTGCTGGAGCTGCCAGTGCTTTTCTACGTGGCCGGCGTGCTCATCTACGTCACGGGTGGCGCCACACCGGCCATGCTCATGACGGCCTGGGCCTATGTCGGCCTGCGGGTGCTGCACAGCCTTATCCATCTCACCTATAACCACGTCATCCAGCGCATGCTGGCGTTTGCGGCCAGCAACTTCGTGCTGGTGGCGCTGTGGGTGTTGGCGGGCCTCAAGATCTTCGCTCTTGCTTGACACCTACGCTGCATTGACAGCCTGACAAGGAGACGCCCATGCCTGCCGACCCCTTTGACCTGGAGCGTTTCGTCAAGGCGCAAGAGCACACCTATCCGGTCGCGCTGGGTGAAGTGCGCAGCGGCTGCAAGCAGTCTCACTGGGTGTGGTTCATCCTGCCCCAGCTCCGTGGGCTGGGCTTCAGCCAGATGGCGCACAAGTTCGGCATCTCGGGCATGGCCGAGGCCCAGGCTTACATGGCTCACCCGGTGCTGGGGCCGCGCCTGGTGGAGGTGGTGCAAGCCATGCTGCAACACCAGGCATCGTCTGCTGAAGACGTGCTGGGCAGCATCGACGCACGGAAGTTTCAGTCTTGCCTGACGCTGTTTGCCTTGGCAGCCCCGCAGGTGGCCTGCTTCAACGACGCTTTGCAGCAGTTCTTCTCATCCGAGCGCTGTGCGTCCACACTCAAGCTGTTGGCGCAGCCGCAGCCCTAAGGCCCCTTCGCTCATGACACGCTACGTTGCATTCCTTCGCGGTGTCAGCCCCATGAACTGCAAGATGCTGGACCTCAAGCGCTGCTTCGAGGCCGCAGGCTTCACGGACGTGAAGACGGTGCTGTCGAGCGGCAATGTCGCGTTCACGGCTCAAGCTGCGGTCGTCCCCATCTTGGAGAGTGCGGCCGAAGCGCAGATGCCCGAGCACCTGGGGCGCGTCTTCCAAACCATCGTTCGCCCCTCAGTCTTTCTTCAGTCGCTGGTGGCTACGGACCCGTTTGCCGAGTTTGCGCTGCCGGCCAACGCCAAGCGCATCGTCACGTTCTTGCGCCGGCCTTGTGAAAAGCAGGTGGTCTTGCCCATTGAGCGCGGCCACGCTCGCATCCTCAAGCTGCAAGATACCGAGGTGTTCTCGGCCTATGTGCCCAACGAAACGGGGCCGGTGTTCATGGCCTTGCTGGAAAGAACCTTCGGAGCAGAAGTGACCACGCGCACCCTGGAGACCGTCCGAAAGTGTTCCCAGGCCTAGCGGGTCACTGCAACCACGGCCATACCTGATCCACGAAGAACGCCGCACCCACCACCAGCGCGGCCACGCTGCTCACCAGCACGGCGCCGGCGGCTACATCCTTGCTCAGCCCAATGGCCGGGTGCTGGTGCGGGTGCAGGTGGTCGGCCAGCGCCTCCAGCGCGGTGTTGAGCAGCTCGCTGGCCACCACGGCGCCAATGGTCAGGGCCATAACGGCCCACCACATCGCGGGCGCCCGCGTCAGCACCAGCAGCAACACCATCAGCACCGTGGCCACCGCATGGGTGCGCAGGCTTTTCTCCATGCGCCAGGCCGCGCGCAACCCGGCCATCGCATAGCCCAGTCGTGCCTTGAAAGGGTGGCCCTTCATTGGCTGCGCCCCTGACCCAGGTGCAGGCGGCTCGCCACCATCCACACCAGCACAGCCCAGGCGGCACCCGCCGCCCAGCCCGCCGCCACGTCCGAAGCCCAGTGCACCCCCAGGTACACCCGCGACAGCCCCACCAGGCCACTTACGCCCGCAGCCACGCCAATGGCGTACACGCGCAGCCGGGTGCGTGGGGCCAACCGGGCCACCAGCGTCGCCAGCGTCAAGAACACCACCGCTGACATCATCGCGTGCCCACTCGGAAAGCTGTAGCCATCGGCCAGCGTGCCGTGAAACAGCGCATCGGGCCGGGCCCGGGCAAACAGGTGCTTGAGCGCAATGCTCACGCCCCAGCCCAGCAGCGACGCGCCCGCCGCCAGCCAAGCCATGTGCCACTGTCGGGCCATCATCAAGTAGCCGCACACCGCGCTCACGGTCATGATCAGCACGGTTGGGCTGCCCAGCGCGGTGATGTCGCGCATCACATCGGGCAGCCAGCGCGGGCCCCAGGGCGCGCCGTCCACCCCACCGGTGCGGAACCAGCTCAGCAGCCAGTCGTCCACGGCGTGCAGGTCACCTTCCATCATCTCGCCCGCCAGGGTCAGAAAGCCCCACAGGCACAGCCCCAGCAGCACAATGGGCCACAGCAGGCGGAGTTCGAAGTTGCGTTGCATCACCATGTTCAATGTCTGAATGTCAGTCCAGCAGGCCGGCTTGTGCAAACACCTCGCGCCAGGCGGCCAGCTTGCGCTCGAACGACCACGAGGCATTCGCCGGGCTGGTGGACGGCAGCTTGAACACCGGCAGCCCCAGCGCCTGCGTCACCCGCATGTGGCGCGCCGATTCGCCCCCATTGTGCGCAATGGCGCGCAGCGTGGGCACCTGTTGGATCAGACCTGCCAGGTCATTGAGTTCGCCGTGTTCAATGGCGCTGTCCAGGCTGCCTTCGCGTATGCAGCCGGCATACACATCCCAAATGGCCAGCCCGTGGGCCTTCACCACCGGCAGCCGCTCGGCATAGGGCAGGGCGTGCAGCGGCTGCGCGCCTTCCAGCCCCCACAGCGCCGACAAAATCGGCCAGAACTGGTTGCGAGGGTGCGCGTAGTACTGCTGCGCCTGCAATGAGGCCACACCCGGAAAGCTCCCCAACACCAGCAGCCTGGCGCCAGGCCCCACCACTGGCGCCAGCCCCTGCAGCCGCGGCAAACCCGCCGCCGGTGCGGCAGGCGAGGGCGGGGCGGCAGGCGAACGGGGGGCTCGGACCATGGCTGTGACTGTGCCACACTCGTTGCCGTGAAGAAAAAACCGACCCTGGCCGAAGCCACGATTTCCGAAGAGCGCGGCGTGCGCTACCTGCACCTGGGCACGCCCTGGATCCAAGGCGCCATGCGCATCCGCCAGCCCCAGAAGCTGGAGCTCGAATACATCCAGCGCATGATGGCCTGGCTGCTGCTGCGCGACCCCGACCAACTGCCCGGCACCCGCTGCCTGCAACTGGGCCTTGGCGCCGCCGCCATCACCAAGTACTGCCACAGCGTGCTGCGCTTGCCCACCACGGCGGTCGAGATCAACCCGCAGGTCATCGGCGTGTGCCGCAGCTGGTTCCACCTGCCCGAGGACGACGAACGCCTCACCGTGATCCAGGCCGACGCCGCCCGTTTCGTGGCCAGCGACGATCACGTTGCTGATTACGACGCCCTGTGCGTGGACCTGTACGACCACGAAGCCGCCAGCCCCGTGCTGGACGACGAAGACTTCTACCGCGCCTGCTGGCGTTGCCTGGACGACGGCGGCGTGATGAGCGTCAACCTGTTCGGCCGCGATGCCAGTTTCGAGCGCAGCGCTGCCCGCATCAGCGCCGCCTTCGGCCCGAATCGCGTGGCCCAACTCAAGCCCACCACCGACGGCAACACCATCGTGCTGGCCTGGAAGGGCTTCGACCTGCCCGAGCGCGACGTGCTCACCGAGCGCGCCGAAACTTTACACACCCGCTGGTCGCTGCCCGCCAAGAAATGGGTCAAGCTGCTGGCGCCTTTCCAACCCACCGTCGCACCATGACACCGTCTAAGGCCACCGCATCCAAGGCATCGCACGCCATCACCCACCGCGGGCCGCTGGAGTGGCGCCAGCTGCTGAACTGGCTGGCCGAAGACGGCATCCTCACCCCGCAGGATGTGGACACCGTCATGCAGCGCTTTGCCGCCGGCACCAGCGCCCAGCACCCGTTGGTGCGCCTGGCCAGCCTGGGCCTCAAACGCGCGGACACCGGCACCGCGCTGGAGCTGGAGCCCCTGACCGAATGGCTGGCCCAGCGGGTCAAGCTGCCCTACCTGCGCATCGACCCGCTCAAGGTGGACGTGGCCCGCGTGGCCGATGTCATGTCCATCACCTACGCCGAGCGCCGCAAGGCCCTGCCGGTGTACGTGGGCGCCAACGAGATCACCATTGCCACCAGCGAGCCGCTGGACGTGGCCTGGGTGGAAGAGATCCTCGCCCACACGCGCAAGACCATCCAGCTGGCCGTGGCCAACCCGCTGGACCTGCAGCGCTACCGCACTGAGTTCTACACGCTGGCCCGCTCCGTCAAGGACGCCAAGAAGAAAACCGGCGATGCGGTGGCGCACAACTTCGAGCAGCTGGTGGAGCTGGGCCGCGCCAACCGCCAGCTCGACGCCAACGACCAGGGCATCATCCAGGTCGTCGACTGGCTGTGGCAATACGCCTTCGACCAACGCGCCTCCGACATCCACCTCGAACCCCGGCGCGAGATGGGTGCCATCCGCTTCCGCATCGACGGCGTGCTGCACACCGTCTACCAGGTCCCCCTGTCGGTCATGCAGGCCATGACGGCGCGCATCAAGCTGCTGGGCCGCATGGACGTGGTCGAAAAGCGCCGCCCGCTCGACGGCCGCATCAAGACCCGCAACCCCGGTGGCGATGAGGTCGAAATGCGCCTGTCCACCATGCCCACCGCCTTTGGCGAAAAGCTGGTGATGCGGATCTTCGACCCCGACAACACCGTCAAGTCTTTCGAGGCCCTGGGCTTTGCCCCGTCCGAGAAGCAGGTGTGGGAGCAGCTGCTCGCCCAGCCGCACGGCATCATCCTCGTCACCGGCCCCACGGGCTCGGGCAAGACCACTACGCTGTACTCCACGCTCAAGCGCCTGGCCACCGACGAGGTCAACGTCTGCACCATCGAAGACCCGATCGAAATGATCGAGCCCTCGTTCAACCAGACCCAGGTGCAGCCCGGCATCGACCTGAACTTTGCGGACGGCCTGCGCGCCCTGATGCGCCAGGACCCGGACATCATCATGGTGGGCGAAATCCGCGACCTGGAAACCGCCGAGATGGCGATCCAGGCTGCGCTCACCGGCCACCTGGTGTTCTCGACCCTGCACACCAACGATGCCGCCTCGGCCATCACCCGCCTGACCGACCTGGGCGTGCCGCCTTACCTCATCAGCGCCACCGTCATCGGCGTGCTGGCGCAGCGTCTGGTGCGCACCCTGTGCCCGGCGTGCAAGCAGGCCGACGAGCCGGTGTCTGGCGAAACGCTGTCCGAGTCGATCAAGCCCTGGCGCCTCAACGGCCAGTTCCGACCCTACAAGCCCGTGGGCTGTCTGGACTGCCGCATGACCGGCTTCAAGGGCCGCGTGGGCCTGTACGAATTGCTGCCCGTGTCCGAGGCTGTGCGCGACACCTTGCACCCGCAGGTGGACATGGGCCAGTTGCGTAAGACCGCCGCCAAGGAAGGCCTGCGTCCGCTGCGCCTGTCGGGCATCATGAAGGTGACCGAAGGCGTCACCACCGTCGAAGAGGTGCTGCGCAACACCCCTCAGTGGGAGCGTTGAGGCGCAGGGGGCAGCCCTTTGAAGCTGGGCACCCACACTTCGGCGCAAATGCCGACGGGGTCCCGCTCAAACCAGCGCACCTCGCCGTTGAGTTGCTTGACCCGCTTGCGCACACCGCCCAGGCCCAGTCCGTGCGCCCATTGCTCAGGCTCTCGACCTCGGCCGTCGTCGCTCACGCGCAGGGTCAGCATGTCTTCTGCCAGGATCAGGGTGACCGTGATGTGCTCGGCGTGTGCATGGCTGATCGCATTGCTCACCAGTTCACGCAAGATGCGTGTCAGCGCCGACCACTGCACCATGCTCAACTCGATATCCTGATCGGCCTGCATCTCCCAGGTCAGGGCGCAGTGCGCCAGCTCCAGACGATGACTCAGATCGCGCTTCCATTCCGCCGCGGCATCGCTCAGGCGGTGTGACGAAGCGGCCAGCCCACGCGTCAGCGTCTTGAGGTCTTGCAGCGTGTGGCGAATGTAGTCGCCCATTTCCGGGGTGGGCGCCTGGTACAGCAGGGTCAGCAGGCGCGCGCCGATGTCATCGTGCAGATCCTGGGCAATGCGCAGGCGCTCTTCGCCGCGGCCTTGCTCCATCGCATCGCTCAGGCGTCGCTCATCGGCCTGCGCTTCGGCTTGGATCTGCGTGTCGCTGGGTGCCGAGGTGTGCACGGATTCCGCGGGCCACAGCCAGCGCCGGGACCACAGATGGCCGGCCAATGCACCGCCCATGGCCAGGCCCAAAGCCCACAACGACGGGGCCGTGGCGGCGTGGGCCGTTTGCCCCAAGCGCAACACGATGGCGGCCAACAGCACCCAGGCCATCAGCAGCAGGGTTTCGGCCAGCACGCGCGCCACCCACACCGGACGGTGCCAGTTCACACGGCGGATCACCAAAGGGGGAGGGGGACGGGCTGGCATGTTGGGGGGACTCTTGGCAGGTCGCCCGCAGGCTCAGACCAGGCCCTGTTTGCTGGCCAGCACCGCTGCTTCGGCACGGCTAGACACATTCAACTTCTTGTAGATGGACTTGATGTGGTCATTGACCGTGAACCACTTGATGCCCATCAGCGAGGCGATTTCCTTGATCGTGAAACCCTTGCTCAGATAGGTCAGCACCTCGCTCTCGCGCGGCGTCAGTTGCTCATGCTCTGGATCGACACGGGGGGGGGCGCTGGGCGTGGCCGGTGCCAGCGCACCCGGTACGGTGTGTCCGCTGTCGTCGGCGCGGAAGTGGTGCAGCAGGCGCCGCGCAATCGCCGGCGACAGCGGCGGCTGGCCGCGCACGATCCTTTGCAGCTCTTCCACCAGCACCTCGAAGCGGTCTTCCTTGAGCAGGTAGCCATCGGCCCCGTACTGCAGGGCCGGGAACAGGTGCTCGTCGTCGGAGTACAAGGTCGTGACGATGCGCGTGGCCGGATAGCCGCTCAACTGGCGCAGCAACTCCAGGCCGCTGCCATCGGGCAGTTCCAGGTCCAGCAGGATCAGGTGAAAGGGCGTGGCCCCCGGCACCGCCTGCCCGCCGGCCACGATGCCCAGCTCGCGCCGGGCCGAGGCCAGATCGCCGGCTTCCACAATGGCGCTGACGTCGCTGAAGCTCTCGCTCACGACGCGACACAGAAAGCCCCGGGCCACCGGGTTGTCTTCCAGAATGAGAACCTTGACCGTCATGTCGTTCCTCCCCCGCACCGCTGCTGGGTGGGCCGGGTGTGATGTGTTCTGCGCCACTATATAGTGGATGGCTGCTCCTCCTACAATCGACCCATGCGAATCCTGATTGCCAACGACGACGGTTACCTGGCGCCCGGCATTGCCGCGCTGGTGGAGGCTTGCCAAGGCCTGGGCGAGATCGATGTGTTTGCCCCTGAGCGCAACGCCAGCGGCACCTCCAACGCCCTGACCCTGCACCAGCCTCTGAGCCTGCACACCGCGGCCAACGGTTTCCGCTACGTCAGCGGCACCCCGTCTGACAGCGTGCACCTGGCCCTCACGGCCGGCCTCATCCCCAAGCCCGATCTGGTGCTGTCTGGCATCAACAACGGCGCCAACATGGGTGACGACACTTTGTACTCGGGCACCGTGGCCGCCGCCACCGAGGGCTACCTGTTCGGCATCCCGGCGATTGCCTTCTCCCTGGTGGACAAGGGCTGGGCGCATCTGGATGTGGCCGCCCGCGTGGCCCGTCGCGTCATCGAGCAGGTGCTGGCGCAACCGCCGGCCGGCCACCCCTGGCTGCTCAACGTCAACATTCCTTCGTCGGCGCAGGCCGATGAGGCGCCCTGGGCCATCACCCGCCTGGGCCGCCGCCACGCCAGCTTCCCGGCTGTGGCACAGGCCAATCCGCGCGGCGACCTGTTTTACTGGATCGGCCCGGCCGGTGAGGCCCGCGAAGACGGCGAGGGCACCGATTTCCATGCCATCCGCCAGGGCCAGGTGTCCATCACCCCCCTGAAGGTCGACATGACCGATCACCAACACCTGCCCACGTGGCAGCGTTGGTTGGAGCCGCGGTGAGCGTGCCCCCCGACGATCGCAAGCCGCGGCGTTTCCCGCTGCAACTCGATCAGGTGGCATCTCCCCGCGCCAGTGGGGGGCGCACTCCCATTGGCAGCACCCCCGCCCCGCGTGTGTCGCGCGAGGTGCTGCGCCCGCAGGCGCCCCTGCACTTGGCCGAACGCGATCGCCAGCGCCACACCGCCCCGCAAGGCCTGGGGCTCGACTCGGCTCACGTGCGCATGCGCATGGTGCAGCGCCTGCAGGCCGATGGCATCAGCCACCCTGGCGTGCTCCAGGCCTTTGCCACCGTGCCGCGCCACCTGTTCGTGGACACGGCGCTGGTCAACCAAGCCTACGAAGACACCAGTTTGCCCATTGGCCTGGGCCAGACCATCTCCAAGCCCTCTGTGGTGGCCGCCATGATCCAGCTCCTGTGCGTGCGCCCGGGGCTGACCGCTGCCGACGTGCCGGGGAGCACCAAGCCCCTGGGCAATTGCCTGGAAATCGGCACCGGCTGCGGCTACCAGGCAGCCTTGCTCAGCCATCTGGCACGCCGGGTGGTGTCCATCGAACGGCTGCGCGACCTGCACCTCAAGGCCCGCAGCAACCTGGAGCAGCTGCGCGCCGTCTTGCCCACCTCGCCCGATGTGCGTTTGGTGTATGGTGACGGGATGATTGGTCACGCGCCCGCTGCGCCTTACGACACCATCATCGCCGCGGCGGGAGGCGCTGCGCTGCCGCAGGCCTGGCTCGACCAGCTCGCACCGGGAGGGCGGCTCGTCGCCCCCACGCAAGACGAGCGAGGCGGGCAGGTGCTCGTCATCGTCGATCGCCTGGCAGATGGCCGTTTTCAACACACCCGCGCCGGCGCGGTCTTGTTCGTCCCCCTAAAATCGGGGACCACCTGATGTTTGACGACCTGAGGCGGCCCCCGTCTCAGGCACGACGATTGGTCACATGCGATACATCACACCTTCTTTCCGATTGACCGCTGCGGTGGCCCTTGTGGCCGCACTTGCTGGTTGCGCCTCGCCCACCCACCGTGCCCCGGTGGAGGAGCGCGTCAGCGCCGCCCAGCCTCAGCGCCTGCCGCCGGGCGCCGAAAACGCGGGCAAGCCGGGCTACTACACCATCAAGCCGGGCGACACCCTGATCCGCATCGGCCTGGAAACCGGCCAAAGCTGGCGCGACATCGCCGGATGGAACAACATCGAGAACGCCAACCGCATTGAAGTCGGCCAGGTGATCCGCATCGTCCCGCCGGTGGGCGAGGCGGCTGCCGCCACGGCAGCCAGTGCCGGGGCAGGGGGCATGGCCGCCGCCAAGCCCGTGACCACGGCGCGCATCGAGCCCCGTGCGGTCGATGCCAAGAGCGCGGCGTCCGCGCCGTCGAGCCCGGCCTCCAGCGCCAGTGCCCCTGAACCCAAGTCCGACGTCAAGAGCGGCGATGAGCCCGCCTGGATCTGGCCCGCCAACGGCCCCACCATCGCCCAGTTCGAAGAAGGCAAGCGCAAGGGCCTGGTCATCGGCGGCAAGGCCGGCGACCCGGTCGTGGCCGCTGGTGATGGCCGCGTGGTCTACGCCGGCTCGGGCCTGCGTGGCTACGGCAACCTCATCATCATCAAACACGGTGGCGACTACCTGACGGCCTACGCCCACAACCAGGCGCTGCTGGTCAAGGAAGACCAGGCCGTGCGCAAGGGCCAGAAGATCGCCGAAATGGGCGCCACCGACGCCGACCGCGTCCAGCTGCATTTCGAGATCCGCAAGCAAGGCAAGCCCATCGACCCCGCGCGCCAGTTGCCCGCGCGCTGATCGCCTGCCAGAACAGGCCACAGTCCTGAGACAATCGGGGGATGAGTGATGCATCCCCCGTTTCTGTTTCTGGCGACGCCGCCGAGCCGGCCGTGGCCCCGGTCCCTCCCCACCTGGAGTGGCTGAAAGTCGAATCCCTGGACCTGGAGGCGCAGGGCGTGGCCCATCGCGCCGACGGCAAGGTCGTCTTCATCGAAGACGCGCTGCCCGGTGAAGAGGTGCGCGTCAGCGTGACCCGCCGCAAGAACAACTGGGAACAGGCCACGATGACCGAGCGTCGTCGCGACAGCTCTCAGCGTGTCGAGCCCGGTTGCACCTACTTCGGCCTGTGCGGCGGCTGCAAGATGCAGCACTTTCACGCCAGCGCCCAGGTGGCCGTGAAGCAGCGCGTGCTCGAAGACAACCTCTGGCACCTCGCCAAGGTCAAGCCCGAAACCCTGCTGCGCCCCATCGAAGGCCCGGCCTGGGGCTACCGCTACCGCGCCCGCCTGTCGGTGCGCTACGTGGCCAAAAAGGGCACCGTGCTGGTCGGCTTCCACGAGCGCAAGTCGCGCTACGTGGCCGACATGAAGACCTGCGAGATCCTGCCGCCGCACGTCAGCCGCCTGCTGGTGCCGCTGCGCGAGCTGATCGCCGGCATGGACCAGCGTGACCGCCTGCCGCAGATCGAAGTGGCCGTGGGCACCCAGATCACCGTGCTGGTGCTGCGCCACCTGGAGCCGCTCACCGCCGCCGACACGCAGCGCCTCAAGGACTTTGCGGTGAAGCACAGCCCCGCCGAGGGGGGGCAGACCGCCATCTCGTGGTGGCTGCAGCCCAAGGGCCCGGACACCGTGCACCCGCTGGACGAGTCCCTGCCCAAGCTGGACTACACCTTGCCCGAGTTCGGCATCACCATGCCGTTCAAGCCCACCGACTTCACCCAGGTCAACCACGCCATCAACCAGGTGCTGGTGGGTCGGGCGCTGCGCCTGCTGGGCGTGCAGAAAGACGAGCGCGTCATCGACTGGTTCTGTGGCCTGGGCAACTTCACGCTGCCGCTGGCCACCCAGGCCCGCGAGGTGCTGGGCATCGAAGGCAGCGAGACCCTGGTGGCCCGTTCGCGCGAGAACGCGCTGGCCAACAGTGTGCCCGACAAGACCAGCTTCGTGGCCCGCAACCTGTTCGAGATCACCCCGCAAGAGCTGGCCGGCTACGGCTACGCCGACAAGTGGCTGGTGGACCCGCCGCGCGAAGGCGCGTTTGCCCTGGCCAAGGCCGTCGCCGACCTGCATCAGGACCCGACCCTGGTGCCCGACTGGGTGCCGCCCAAGCGCATCGTCTACGTCAGCTGCAGCCCCGGCACCCTGGCGCGCGACGCTGGCCTGCTGGTGCACCAGGCTGGCTACCGCTGCGTGGCCGCCGGTGCGGTCAACATGTTCCCGCACACGGCCCACGTTGAAAGCATGGCGGTGTTCGAGCGCGACTGAGAACCCACCGCGCACCCATGAAAAAAGCCGAGGCGTTGACCTCGGCTTTTTCGTGTGGGTCCCGTATTCAACGGGGTCCTGCGGGCATCCCGCTGGCTTACAGCACCTCGGAAGCAAAGTCCGCCAGACGCGAACGCTCGCCACGCGCCAGGGTCACGTGGCCCCCGTGCGGCCAGCCCTTGAACTTGTCCACCGCATAGGTCAGGCCCGAGCTGCCCTCGGTCAGGTAAGGCGTGTCGATCTGGGCCAGGTTGCCCAGGCAGACGATCTTGGTGCCGGGGCCGGCGCGGGTGATCAGCGTCTTCATCTGCTTGGGTGTGAGGTTCTGCGCCTCGTCGATGATCACGAACTTGTTCAAGAAGGTGCGCCCGCGCATGAAGTTCAGGCTCTTGATCTTGATCTTGCTGCGCACCAGCTCCGAGGTGGCCGCGCGGCCCCATTCGCCGGCCGTGCTGTCGCCACGCGCCAGCACTTCAAGGTTGTCGTCCAGTGCGCCCATCCAGGGCGACATCTTTTCTTCTTCCGTGCCGGGGAGGAAGCCGATGTCATCGCCCACCGGCACCGTCACGCGGGTGACGATGATTTCAGTGTAGCGCCGCTCGTCGAGCACCTGGCTCAGGGCAGCGGCCAGCGTGATCAGGGTCTTGCCGGTGCCGGCCGAGCCTGTCAGCGTCACGAAGTCGCATTCCGGGTCGAGCAGCAGGTTCAGCGCGAAGTTCTGCTCGCGGTTGCGGGCGGTCACGCCCCAGGCCGAGTGCTTGGCGGTGGTGTAGTCCTTCAAGGTGCGCAGCACGGCGCTCTTGCCGGTGATCTCGGTGACCTTGCCGTACCAGGGCGTCACGCCCGGACTTTCCAGGTACACGAACTGGTTGACCATCAGCGTGGGCACAGCCGGGCCGGTGATGCGGTAGAAGGTGGCGCCGCCTTGCTGCCAGCTCTCCATGCCCTTGGCGTGGCGCTCCCAGAAGTCGGCCGGCAGGGCCTGCACGCCGGTGTACAGCAGGTCGCCGTCTTCCAGCGTCTTGTCGTTGAAATAGTCTTCTGCCGTCAGGCCCAGCGCGCGGGCCTTGATGCGCATGTTGATGTCTTTGGACACCAGCACGACTTCGCGGCCGTGGTGCTGGGTGCGCAGGGCCTGGACCACGCCCAGGATCTGGTTGTCGGCCTTGCCCTGGGGTAGGCCGGTGGGCAGCTCCACGGCCAGGCCGGTGGTCTGGAAGTACAGCTTGCCCTTGGCCTCGACGTGGCCGGTTTTCGCCAGCTCGATGCCGGCGGCCGGGTCCACCTGCTGGCGGGTGCTCAGGTCGGTGGCCAGGGTGTCCAGCTCACGGCTGACCTGGCGGGCGTTGCGCGCCACTTCGGTCATGCCCTTCTTGTGCCCGTCCAGCTCTTCGAGCGTGATCATGGGCAGGTAAATGTCGTGCTCGTCAAAGCGGAACAGCGACATCGGGTCGTGCAGCAGCACATTGGTGTCGAGCACGAAGAGCTTGGCCGGGCCACCCACGTCGCGCTTGCGGCGCACGGTGGGGCCGGGGTAGCTCACTGCCGGCGCGGCCGGGGCGGGGCTGGTGGGCTTGGCGCCCGCGCCGCCGGTGCCCTTGTCGGCCACGATGGGGGCAGGTGCGGTCTTTTCCGGCGCGGCGGCCTTGCGGCTGCCCTTGCGCGTCGGGCGCGGCGTTTCGCTCACGGGCGCGGCAACGGGTTGTGCCTTGGGCTTGACCAGCTCCAGGGTGGGCGCCGGGGCGCTGACGCTGGCAGCCACGCTCGGACGCGCGCTGCCGGTGGGGGCCGATGGGGCCGACTTGGTGGCCGATCTGGCCGAGGTCTTGGCGGCTTTGGGCTGCGATGCGAAATCGACATCGGTCAGCATGTCAGCACGTTTGGTGGGCGGCTTGGGCAGGGGCATGGTGCGGTCCGTGGCGAAGTTTCACAAACAAAAAAGCCGCACAGGGCAGTGTGCGGCCTTGAAGGAGGCGATCGGGCGGGTGAGCGGCGCGCACGCGGCGGATCGACAGGAGGAAGGTTGACCGAGTTGCAAAAAGCTCAGTTTCATGAAATTGATTATGCACACTCTGCGGCGCTGGCAGAGTGTGTGCGGCGCCAGGGGGTGTTTTGTCCATGTCGCGCAACACTTGGCAGCGTGCGACGCGGCGCGAGCGGACATGAAAAAGCGCCCCGCAGGGCGCTGGTTCAGATGCTGGGCATCGTGCAGGATCAGGCTGCTTCCTGCTTGAGGCCTTGCACGGCCTTCAACACCTCTTCGACGTGGCCGGCGACCTTCAGGCCGCGCCATTCTTCGCGAAGGATGCCATCCGGGCCGATCAGGAAGGTCGAGCGCTCGATGCCCTTGACCTTCTTGCCGTACATGATCTTGTTTTTGACCACGCCGAACATGTGGCACAGTTTTTCTTCGGTGTCGGCAATCAGCTCGAAGGGCAGCTCCAGGTTCTGCTTGAACTTGTCATGCGAAACCAGGTTGTCGCGAGAAACGCCGAACACCACGGCTCCCGCCTTGACGAATTCCTTGTGCATGTCGCGGAATTGCATGGCTTCGGTCGTGCATCCTGGGGTGTGGTCCTTCGGGTAGAAGTACAGCACCACGGTCTGTCCGACAAAGCTCTGAGGGGTGAACTTCACGCCGCCAGTGGCGAGCGCTTCGAATTCCGGCAAAGGTTTGTTGAGGGCGGGTGTCATGTCGTAGTGATCAGCTGCCTGCGTGAAAAGTAGCCCACTATTATAAAGTACTGCACCATCGCTGCTTGTAAAGTCACCCGTTTGGGCTGAATACCCCCTGTTTGACAAGCGGGATCAAGCGTGCACCAGCAGGGCGGCCATCACGCGGCGCCCTTCGGCGGCCAGCACGTTGTAGGTACGGCAGGCGGCCGCCGTGTCCATGGTCTCGACCCCGATGCGGGCGGCCATCAGGCTGCGCAACAGTGCCGGATGCGGGAAGCGCTGACGCGGACCGCTGCCCAGAATCACCACCTCGGGGGCGGCAGCCAGGATGTCGGCGAAGTGGGCTTCCTGCAGCTCGTCGAGCGTGGCCACCGGCCAGGCCTGAACCGGGCCGACATGCGACACCAGGATGCTGTGCGCGTAGCTTTCGCCATTGACGGAGACCGCGTCGCCCGTGCAAGCATTGATCACATTGACGCCTTCGGCGCGGTCGGCATGCAGTTTCATGACAGGAATGGCTCGGAAAAGCCCGCATTCGCCGTGCGAAGCAGGGCGCCCGGGAGTGGGCGGGTGTGGTTAAATTCTAGCTTTCCCTCATTTCGCCTGCAGTGGAGCCCGTTTTGAAACCCATCGCCAAATCCAGCAAACTTGCCAACGTCTGTTATGACATCCGTGGGCCCGTGCTGGAAAAGGCGCGCCAGATGGAAGAAGACGGCCACAAGATCATCAAGCTCAACATCGGCAACCTGGCCGTGTTCGGGCTGGAGCCGCCCGACGAGATCGTGCAGGACATGATCCGCAACCTGCCCAGCGCGGCCGGTTACACCGACTCCAAGGGCCTGTTCGCCCCGCGCAAGTCGGTGGTGCATTACTGCCAGGAAAAGGGCATCCAGGGCGTCACGGTCGATGACGTTTACCTGGGCAACGGCGCCTCCGAGCTGATCGTGATGGCCCTCAACGCCTTGCTCAACGAGGGCGACGAGGTGCTGCTGCCGGCCCCCGATTACCCGCTGTACACGGCGGCCGTCTCGCTGTCCGGTGGTCGTCCGGTCCACTACATCTGTGACGAGCAGGCCGACTGGAATCCCGACGTCGCCGACATCCGCGCCAAGATCACGCCGCGCACCAAGGCCATCGTCGTCATCAACCCGAACAACCCGACCGGCGCCCTCTACCCCGAGAGCCTGCTCAAAGAGATCATCCAGGTCGCCCGTGAGCACCAGCTCATCGTCATGGCCGACGAGATCTACGACAAGACCTTGTTCGACGGCAACACGCACACCTCGATGGCCTCTCTGGCCGAGGACGTGCTGTTCCTGACCTTCAACGGCCTGAGCAAGAACTACCGCTCCTGCGGCTACCGCGCCGGCTGGATGGTGGTCTCGGGCGAAAAGCGCCACGCCAAGGATTACATCGAAGGGCTGAACATGCTGGCCTCGATGCGCTTGTGCGCCAACACCCCCGGTCAGCTCGCGATCCAGACCGCGCTGGGCGGCTATCAGAGCATCAAGGACCTGGTCGCGCCCACCGGCCGCCTGTGCAAGCAGCGCGACCTGGCCTATGAGCTGCTCAACAAGATCCCGGGCGTGAGCGTGGTCAAGCCCAAGGGCGCGCTTTACATGTTCCCGCGCCTCGACCCCAAGATGTACCCCATCGCCGACGACCAACAGTTCGCCTATGAGTTGCTGGCCGAAGAGAAGGTGCTGATCGTGCAGGGCACCGGCTTCAACTGGCCGCGCCCCGATCACTTCCGCCTGGTCTTCCTGCCCAACAGCGACGATCTGGCCGAGGCCATTGGCCGCATCGCCCGCTTCCTGGAAAGCTACCGCAAGCGCCACGGCACGGCCGCCGCCTGAGTTGGCACCTGAGCCGCAAACCCCATTCCCCCATTTTGAACACGTCACGCCGCCCACAAGGTGGCGCGCACCGAGAGAAGAGAATCCTATGAGCCAAGAACAACTGCGTCCTGTCAAAGTCGGCCTGCTGGGCATCGGCACGGTCGGTGGTGGCACCTTCACGGTGCTGAGCCGCAACCAGGAAGAGATCCGCCGCCGCGCGGGCCGTGGCATCGAAATCGCCATGGTGGCCGACCTCAACACCGAGCGCGCCAAGGAAGTGGTGGGCGACGCTGCCCAGGTCGTGGCCGATGCGCGCGCTGTGATCGCCAACCCCGAGATCGACGTGGTGGTGGAGCTGATTGGCGGCTACGGCATCGCCAAGGCCCTGGTGCTGGAAGCGATTGCCGCTGGCAAGCACGTGGTCACCGCCAACAAGGCCCTGCTGGCCGTGCATGGCACCGAAATCTTCGCCGCCGCCCGCGACAAGGGCGTGATGGTGGCCTTCGAAGCCGCCGTGGCCGGTGGCATCCCCATCATCAAGGCGCTGCGTGAAGGCCTGACCGCCAACCAGATCCAGTGGGTGGCCGGCATCATCAACGGCACCACCAACTTCATCTTGTCCGAAATGCGTGACAAGGGCCTGGACTTCGACGTGGTGCTGAAAGAAGCCCAGCGTCTGGGTTACGCCGAAGCCGATCCCACCTTCGACATCGAAGGCGTGGACGCCGCCCACAAGGCCACGCTGCTGAGCGCCATCGCCTTTGGCGTGCCGGTGCAGTTCGACAAGGCCCACGTGGAAGGCATCACCAAGCTGTCGGCCACGGACATCAAGTACGCCGAGCAACTGGGCTACCGCATCAAGCTGCTGGGCATTGCCCGCCGCCAGGCCGATGGCATCGAGTTGCGCACCCACCCGACCCTGGTGCCGATGCGCCGCCTGATCGCCAACGTGGAAGGCGCGATGAACGCCGTGCTGGTGCAAGGCGATGCCGTGGGCACGACCATGTACTACGGCAAGGGTGCGGGCTCCGAGCCCACCGCCTCGGCCGTGATCGCCGACCTGGTGGACATTGCCCGCCAGATCGACGCCCCCGCGGGTTCACGCGTGCCGGCCCTGGGCTTCCAGCCCAACCAGCTGTCCAACCTGCCGATCCTGCCAATCGAAGAAGTGGTCACCTCCTTCTACCTGCGCCTGCGCGTGGCCGACCAGACCGGCGTGCTGGCCAAGCTCACCGGCATCCTGGCCGAGCAGGGCATCAGCATCGACGCCGTCATCCAGCGTGAGGCCGACGAGGTCAGCGGTGAAGGCGGCAACCAGACCGACCTGATGATCCTGACGCACGACACCAAGGAAGGCGCGATGAACAAGGCCCTGACCGCCATGCAGGCCCTGCCGACCGTGCTGGCGCCGATCGTCAAGCTGCGCAAGGAAGAGCTGGCATGAAATACATCAGTACCCGCGGCGACAAGACCGAGCGCCACTTCTGCGAGATCCTGCTGGAAGGCCTGGCCCCCGACGGCGGCCTGTACCTGCCGGTGAGCTATCCGAAGGTGGACGACGCCACGCTGACGAAGTGGCGCGGCCTGAGCTATGCCGAGCTGGCCTTCGAGGTGCTGTCGCTCTACATCGACGACATCCCGGCTGCCGACCTCAAGGACATCACCGCCCGCACTTACAACAAGGCGGTGTATGGCTTTGACGAGATCACGCCCCTGAAGCCGCTGGAGCCCGGTCTGGCGCTGGAAGCCCTGTCCAACGGCCCTACGCTGGCCTTCAAGGACATGGCCATGCAGTTGCTGGGCAACCTGTTCGAGTACGAACTGGGTCGCCGTGGCGAGCAGCTCAACATCCTGGGTGCCACCTCGGGTGACACGGGCAGCGCGGCCGAATACGCCATGCGCGGCAAGAAGGGCGTGCGCGTCTTCATGCTGTCGCCGCACGGCCGCATGAGCGCCTTCCAGCAGGCCCAGATGTTCAGCCTGCAGGATCCCAACATCCACAACCTGGCCGTCGAAGGCGTGTTCGACGATGCGCAAGACATCGTCAAGGCCGTCTCCAACGACCTGGAGTTCAAGCGCAAGTACAAGATTGGCACGGTCAACTCGATCAACTGGGCCCGCCTGCTGGCCCAGGTCGTGTACTACTTCGCCGGCTACTTCTACGCCACCAAGTCGAACGCCGAGAAGGTCAGCTTCACGGTGCCGTCGGGCAACTTCGGCAACGTCTGCGCCGGCCACGTGGCCCGCATGATGGGCCTGCCCATCGACCAACTGGTTGTGGCCACCAACGAGAACAACGTGCTCGACGAGTTCTTCCGCACCGGCAGCTACCGCGTGCGTGGCAGCGCCGAGACGTATGAAACCTCGTCGCCCTCGATGGACATCTCCAAGGCGTCCAACTTCGAGCGCTTCGTGTTCGATCTGCTGGGCCGTGACGGTGCGCGCGTGAAGGCGCTGTTCAAGGACGCCATCGAGCAACAGGGTGAGTTCCACCTGTCGGCCGACGAGTTCGCCAAGGTGCCGGGCTACGGTTTCGTGTCGGGCACCAGCAAGCACAGCGACCGCCTGGCCACCATCAAGGACACCTTCGAGCGTTTCGGCGTGATGATCGACACCCACACGGCCGACGGCCTGAAGGTGGCGCGCGAGCACGTCAAGCCCGGTGTGACCATGCTGGTGCTGGAAACGGCCTTGCCGGCCAAGTTTGCCGAGACCATCGTTGAAGCCACGGGCCGTCAGCCTGAGCGTCCGCACTGGATCAAGGGTCTGGACGGCTTGGAAGACCTGCCCAAGCGCTTTGTGGTGGTGCCCAACAACACCCAGACGGTGAAGGACTACATCGTCCAGCACTGCAACGACTGAGCGCGCGGTTCACCCGCGTTCGGTTTCCCGGTTTCCTGCAGGAGTGGCGCCATGGCGGCTGCGTTCAAACCCTTGATGCCGCTGGACGAGGCCTGGTCTCGTCTGCATGCGGCGGTGGTCGAGCACCTGGGGCAGACGCCCCGCTCGACCGACGTCGTCGACAGCTTTGACGCCCTGGGGCGCGTGCTGGCCGAGGACCTGGTGTCGACGGTGGACGTACCGCCGGTCGACAACAGCGCCATGGACGGCTACGCCGTGCGTGCGGGCGACCTGCCGCTGGCGGGCCAGGTGGGGGCCGCTACGGCCGCCGTCAGTCTGCCGCAAGGTCAGCGCATTGCGGCCGGTCAGGTCGGCGCCATGCTGCAGCCGGGCACCTGTGCGCGCATCTTCACGGGCGCACCCGTGCCCGAGGGCGCCGATGCCGTCGTCATGCAGGAGCACACGGCGGTCGACGCGGCCACCGGATCGGTGCATTTCAAAGAGGCCATTCAGGCCGGCCAGAACATCCGTCGCCGCGGCGAAGACATTGCCCAGGGCCAGACGGTGCTGCATGCCGGTGTTCGCCTGACCCCGGCGGGGCTGGGCGTCGCCGCTTCGGTGGGTGCCGCTTCCCTGAAGGTGTTCCGCCGCCCCAAGGTGGGCGTGCTGACCACCGGCAATGAACTGGTGATGCCGGGCGAGCCCCTGCCGCCGGGCGCCATCTACAACAGCAACCGCCACACGCTGCGCGGCCTGGTGCAGGCCACGGGTGCGCAAGCCTGTGACCTGGGCGTGGTGCCGGACGACCTGACCGCCACCCGCGCGGCCTTGCGCGCGGCCGCCGAACAGCACGACCTCATCATCACCAGTGGTGGCGTGTCGGTGGGCGAAGAAGACCATCTGCGCAATGCCGTGCTGGCCGAAGGCGGCCTGGATTTCTGGGCTCTGGCCATCAAGCCGGGCAAGCCCTTCGTGTTTGGCTGGATCAACCGCGCCGATGGCAGCCGCGCCCTTTACATGGGCCTGCCCGGCAACCCGGTCGCCAGCTTCATGACCTTCCTGCTGCTGGTGCGCCCAGTGCTGGGCTTGTTGGCCGGCGAGGGCTGGCACCTGCCTCAGGCGGTATCCCGTGTCGCCGATTTCAGCTGGCCCAAGCCAGACAAGCGCCGCGAGTTCCTGCGCGCACGCCTGGACGCGCAGGGCAGGGTGCTGCTGCACCCGAACCAGGGCTCGGGCGTGTTGAGTTCGGCCGCGTGGGCCGAGGGCGTGGTGGACCTGCCTTCGGGCACCATCGTTCGACCGGGCGATGCCGTGAATTTCATTTCCATGGCAGAGTTGGTGCAACCTTCTCTCTCTGCCCGCCAACCCTGAGCGCGGGCCTGGCACCATGAGCATCACCGTCCGCTATTTCGCCGCTGTCCGCGAGCAACTCGGCCCTTCTGAAACCTTGTCTTGGGCTGATGCTGGCGCGCACACTGTGGGCGAGTTGCGCCAGTGGCTGATCGGCCGCTCGGCCGCCCATGCCGCGGCGCTGGACCTGGGCAAGGGACTGCGCACGGCCTGCAACCAGACGCTGTGTGGTGCCGATCAGGCGGTTCAGGACGGCGATGAAGTGGCGTTCTTCCCCCCGGTCACAGGCGGTTGAGATGAGCGAACACGACACGGCCCTGCAAGACGCCTTGGCCTGCGTGCGCGTGGGTCCCGAAGACTTTGACCTGGGCGCCGAGGTGGTGGCCTTGCGTGGCCAGGATCCACAGGTGGGCGCCGTGGTCAGTTTCGTGGGCACCGTGCGCGAGTGGGCGCAAGCCGCCGCATCCGGGGGGCAACCCGCCACCATGGAGTTGGAGCACTACCCCGGCATGACCGAACGCAGCATCGCCGAGCTGATCGTCGAGGCGCGTCGGCGCTTCAACGTGCGCGGCGTCAAGGTCATTCACCGCGTGGGGCCCTTGGCCGTGTGCGACCAGATCGTGCTGGTGGTCGTCAGCTCGGCCCACCGGGGCGACGCTTTCCAGTGCGCCGAGTTCCTGATGGACTGGCTCAAGACCCAGGCGCCGTTTTGGAAGAAAGAGTCGGCCGGGGGCGAGAGCCGCTGGGTGGATGCGCGTGTCAGTGACGACCAGGCCGCGGCGCGCTGGGGTGGGCTGCACACGCCGCCCAACGCGGCCCCGGTCTGAGCCCCGCAAACTCCAGGCACCCTGCATGCTGGCCCTCGATGTTTTCACCTGCTATGGCGTGGCCGGCGCTGGCTCGCTGGTGGGACTGGGCCTGATTTCTCAGATCCGCACCGACCAGAACCGCGTGCGTGGCGCGCTGGACCTGTACCGTTGGGCCTTCTGTTGCCTGAGTGCGCTGTTGTGGGTCGTGCTGTGCCCCGATGACTGGCGCCCGCTGGTCACGCAGGTGGCGATCGGCTTTGCGGCTGCTGGCGTGACCTTGCTGGCCTGGGCGTTTCGGCAACTCAACGGACGGCGCACCCCGCCGCGCCTGGGCTGGGCCTGCACCGCGGTGGCGGCCTTGGTGTTGTGGGTGATGGCCGCGCTTGGCTCGCCCACTGCCTACGTGCAGGCCATTGCCTGGGTGTTTGCCGCGGTCAGCCTGGCCATGGCGGTCGACCAGGGCTGGCTGATTTTGCGCAGCCCGCGCATCCAGCGCAGCGAGCTGAGCCTGCTGATCGTGGCGGCCATCTTCGCCCTGATCTGGGCCATCACGCTGGCGCATGTGCTCTCGGATGAGACCGGTCCTTACCCCGCCCACTGGCTGCATGCGCCCGACTGGCTCTTGCCCATCACGGCGCTGGCCTTTGCGATCCTGCCGCTGTCGGTGGCGGCGGTGGTGTTTGCCATCATCAACCAGCGCCTTAACCAGCAGTTGCGCAACCGGGCCTTGTCCGATGACCTGACCGGGGCCCTGTCGCGGCGCGGCCTTCGGGAACTGGGTGAGCGCATGCTGTCCATGCAGGCCCACCAGCCCACCTCGGTGGCCGTGCTGATGATGGACGTCGACCACTTCAAGGCCGTCAACGACCGTTACGGGCACCAGGTGGGCGACGACGTGCTGCGCCAGGTCACCCAGCTGACCCGCGAGCGCCTGCGTGACGACGCCTTGCTGGCACGTTATGGCGGTGAGGAGTTCACGGTGCTGCTGCCAGTGCGCAGCCACCTGGAAGCCAGTGCCGTGGCCGAGCGCCTGCGCCAGATGCTGGCGCTGACGCCGTGCGAAACGCGGGGCGGGCCGGTCGCCATCACCGTCAGCATCGGGGTGGCCTTCAACCGCCCGGAGGGCACGCTGGAAGACGCCTTGGCCCGGGCCGATACCTGCCTGTACGAGGCCAAGCAGGCTGGGCGCAACCGGGTGGTCACCGCACGGCCCGACGCCTGATGTGATCCGATTGGGCTTGATCTGCCTCAAGCGGGCAGGGGCCTGAGGGTCGATCCCCTTGAAATGTCACGGGACTGCCCTATCTTCATGAGCAATCGGCACCGATCTCCGGGGCCACAGGAGTGCTCATGCGACTCGACAAACTCACACAAACGTTTCAGGAAGCGCTGACCGAGGCCCAAAGCCTGGCAGTGACACGCGACAACCCCTACATCGAACCGGCCCACATCCTGCTGGCCATGCTGCAGCAGGACGACGGCCCCAAGGCCTTGCTGGAGCGCGCCGGCGTCAAGGTGGGGGCGCTGGCCGCGGCTTTGACCAAGCAGATCGACAAACTGCCCCAGGTGCAAGGTGCCGAGCAGGTGCAAGCCGGGCGCGACACTATCAGCCTGCTGCAGGGCGCCGAGAAGGAAGCCCACAAGCAGGGCGACAACTACATCGCCAGCGAGATGTTCCTGCTGGCCCTGGCCGACCACAAGGGTGAGACGGGCGAGCTGGCCCGCGACCACGGCCTGACCCGCAAATCCCTGGAAGCGGCCGTGAAAGCCGTGCGTGGAGATCAGAAAGTGGACAACCCCGAAGCCGAAGGCCAGCGTGAATCGCTGAAGAAATACACCCTGGACCTGACCGAACGTGCCCGCCAGGGCAAGCTCGACCCGGTGATCGGCCGCGACGAGGAAATTCGCCGCGCCATCCAGGTGCTGCAACGCCGCTCCAAGAACAACCCCGTGCTGATCGGTGAGCCCGGCGTGGGCAAGACAGCCATCGTCGAGGGCCTGGCGCAGCGCATCGTGGCGGGCGAAGTGCCCGATTCGCTCAAGAGCAAGCGCGTGCTGGTGCTGGACATGGCCCTGCTGCTGGCTGGTGCCAAGTACCGCGGTGACTTCGAAGAGCGCCTCAAGGGCGTGCTGAAAGAAGTGGCCAAGGACGAAGGCCAGACCATCATGTTCATCGATGAGATCCACACCATGGTCGGTGCGGGCAAGGCCGATGGCGCGATGGACGCGGGCAACATGCTCAAGCCGGCCCTGGCGCGCGGCGAGCTGCACTGCATCGGCGCCACCACGCTGGACGAGTACCGCAAGTACATCGAGAAGGACGCCGCGCTGGAGCGCCGCTTCCAGAAGATCCTCGTGGGTGAGCCCACCGTTGAGGCCACCATCGCCATCCTGCGCGGCCTGCAGGAAAAGTACGAGGTGCACCACGGCGTGGACATCACCGACCCGGCCATCGTGGCCGCGGCCGAGCTGTCCAACCGCTACATCACCGACCGCTTCCTGCCCGACAAGGCCATCGACCTGATCGACGAGGCCGCAGCCAAGATCAAGATCGAGCTGGACTCCAAGCCCGAGGTGATGGACCGCCTCGACCGCCGCATGATCCAGCTGCAGATCGAGCGCGAAGCCGTCAAGCGCGAGAAGGACGAGGCTTCGGTCAAGCGCTTCGAGTTGCTCAACGAAGAGATCGCCAAGCTGCAAAAGGAAATCGCCGACCTGGACGAGATCTGGAAGGCCGAGAAGGCCCAGGCCCAGGGCAGCCAGAGCGTGCGCGAAGAGATCGACAAGCTGCGCCAGCAGATCGAAGAGCTCACCCGCAAGGGCGACTTCAACAAGGTGGCCGAGCTGCAATACGGCAAGCTGCCCGAGCTGGAAAAGCGCCTGAAGGACGCCCAGGAGAAGGAAAGCGCCAAGGGCAAGGCGGGCAAGAACGGCGAAGGCCGTCCGCAGCTGCTGCGCACCCAGGTGGGTGCCGAAGAAATCGCCGAAGTGGTGGCGCGTGCCACCGGCATCCCCGTGTCCAAGCTGATGCAGGGCGAACGCGACAAGCTGCTGTCCATGGAGGACAAGCTGCACGAGCGGGTCGTGGGTCAACAGGAGGCCATCGTGGCGGTATCGGACGCCATCCGCCGCTCTCGCGCCGGCCTGTCTGACCCCAACCGGCCCTACGGCTCCTTCCTGTTCCTGGGCCCCACCGGTGTGGGCAAGACCGAGCTGTGCAAGGCGCTGGCCGGCTTCCTGTTCGACAGCGAAGACCACCTGATCCGCATCGACATGAGCGAGTTCATGGAGAAGCACTCGGTGAGCCGCCTGATCGGCGCGCCTCCGGGCTATGTGGGCTACGAAGAAGGCGGCACGCTGACCGAAGCCGTGCGTCGCAAACCCTACAGCGTGGTCCTGCTTGACGAGGTGGAGAAGGCGCACCCGGACGTGTTCAACGTGCTGCTGCAGGTGCTCGACGATGGTCGCCTGACCGACGGCCAGGGCCGCACCGTGGACTTCAAGAACACCGTGATCGTGATGACCTCGAACCTGGGCTCACACCACATCATGCAGATGGCCGGCCAGCCTGCTGAGGACATCAAGGACGCGGTGTGGGTCGAGGTCAAGCAGCACTTCCGTCCCGAGTTCCTGAACCGGATCGACGAGGTGGTGGTGTTCCACGCCCTGGATCAAGCGCACATCGCCTCGATCGCCAAGATCCAGCTCAAGGGTCTGGAAGGTCGCCTGGCGCAGATGGAGATGAAGCTCGACGTCTCGCCCGAGGCGCTGGCCGAGCTGGCCAAGGTCGGCTTCGATCCGGTGTTCGGGGCCCGCCCGCTCAAGCGCGCCATCCAGCAGCGCATCGAGAACCCGGTGGCCAAGCTCATCCTGCAAGGCAAGTTCGGGCCGAAGGATGTGATCCCGGTGCAGGTCAGCGCCGACGGCGAATTCCAGTTCGACCGCGTGGTGCACTGACCGGCTCAGGCGTCGCCCTGACGCCTGACTACCCGAACCTTCATCGCCCCTTTCGAGGGGCGATGTTCATGGTGCTGCCGATGGGGCGCACCTGGAACTGTTCGGCCGACAGGTGCCGGGCCTGCAGGGCGACCGCCAGATCGCGCGGGGGCTGGTCCAGGGGCTCGTCGGTCAGTTGGAATGTGCCCCAGTGCACCGCCAGCGCCTGCTTGCAGCCCAGGTCCTGAAAGATCTGCACCGACTCTTCCGGGTTCACATGCTGGTCTTTCATGAACCAGCGCGGCTCGTAGGCGCCGATGGGCAGCAGCGCCAGATCGAACCCGCCGCCGTGCTCTGGCGTCTGCTCGCGCGCGAAGTGCTGGCGGATGTCGGTGAAGTCCTTCGAGTACGCCGTGTCGCCCGCGAAGAAGACGTGGCAGTCGGGCGAGAGCAGCGCAAAGCCACCCCACAGGCTGCGCAGGGCATCGCGCGTGGTGCGGGCGGACCAGTGCTGCGCCGGGGTGAGCACCACCGGCATGCGCAGCGAGCGCTCGGTGGCTGGCAGCACATGCTCGTCCCACCAGTCCAGTTCGATGACGTGGTGGATGCCCCGTCGCGCGAACCAATGCTTGTGGCCCAAGGGCGTGATGAACAGCGGCGCACCGCCAGCCTGCTGTGACAGCGCCAACAGCGAGGCCTCGTCCATGTGGTCATAGTGGTTGTGTGACAGCAGCACCACGTCGATGTGGGGCAGCTGATCCAGTCGCAAGCCCGGTGGGGTCTGGCGCTGCGGGCCAGCCCACTGCACCGGAAAGCAGCGCTCCGAGAACACCGGGTCGGTCAGCAGGTTCAGCCCTCCGACCTGCAGCAGCACCGTGATGTGCCCGATCCAGGTGGCCGCTGGCTGCATGGCCAGGCCCGCTTGGGCATTGGCATGGATGAAGGCCAGATCCGGCTCCACCACGGGGATCGGCGTTTTCAGCGGGCGAGGGTGTCCTGCCCGCCAGGCCTGCCAGCGCCACTGCAAGATCTCGTGCCAGCGCTTGCCCCGGAACGACTGGTAGTTGTTCTGGAAGCCGTCAGGCCGATGGTGCTTCTTCGCCGGGTTGTAGTAGGGGTTCTTCATCGCAACGGGGGAAATGGGCACAAGCGGGTACAAGAAAGCCCCGGCAGGCGTCACCTGGCGGGGCTGTGTAGACCCGGCTATGCACGCCGGGTTCACTGGGTGTCGAACCTGAATCAGGCCACCGACACCGGGATCTTGCCGATCTTGGCCTGCCAGACCTTCGGCCCTTCGATGTGGGCGCTGGTGCCGCCGCTGTCCACGGCCACGGTCACGGGCATGTCGACCACGTCGAACTCGTAGATGGCTTCCATGCCCAGGTCTTCAAAGCCCACCACCTTGGCGTGCTTGATGGCCTTGGACACCAGGTAGGCGGCGCCACCCACGGCCATCAGGTAAGCCGACTTGTGCTTCTTGATGGACTCGATGGCGACCGGTCCGCGCTCGGCCTTGCCGATCATGGAGATGAGGCCGGTCTTCTCCAGCATCATGTCGGTGAACTTGTCCATGCGGGTGGCGGTGGTGGGGCCAGCCGGGCCGACCACTTCGTCGCGCACCGGATCGACCGGGCCCACGTAGTAGATGACGCGGTTGGTGAAGTCCACGGGCAGCTTCTCGCCCTTGGCCAGCATGTCCTGGATGCGCTTGTGCGCGGCGTCACGGCCGGTCAGCATCTTGCCGTTGAGCAGCAGGGTCTGGCCGGGCTTCCACGACGCCACTTCTTCCTTGGTCAGCGTGTTCAGGTCGATGCGCTTGGACTTGTTGTAGTCCGGCGCCCAGTGCACGTCGGGCCACAGGTCCAGGCTCGGCGGCGTCAGGTAGGACGGGCCCGAACCATCGAGCACGAAGTGAGCGTGGCGGGTGGCCGCGCAGTTCGGGATCATTGCAATCGGCTTGGAGGCCGCGTGCGTCGGGTAGGTCTTGATCTTGACGTCCAGCACGGTGGTCAGGCCACCCAGGCCTTGGGCGCCAATGCCCAGAGCGTTGACCTTCTCGTACAGCTCGATGCGCAGCTCTTCCAGCTTGTTCTGGGGGCCACGGGCCAGCAGCTCGTACATGTCGATGTCGTCCATCAACGATTCCTTGGCCAGCAGGGCCGCCTTTTCAGCGGTACCGCCCACGCCAATGCCCAGCATGCCGGGCGGGCACCAGCCAGCGCCCATCGTCGGCACGGTCTTGAGCACCCAGTCGACGATGTTGTCAGACGGGTTGAGCATGTAGACCTTGGACTTGTTCTCGGAGCCGCCACCCTTGGCCGCCACGGTCACGTCCACGGTGTCACCGGGCACCACGTCCATGAAGACCACGGCCGGGGTGTTGTCCTTGGTGTTCTTGCGCTCGAAGATGGGGTCGGACAGCACCGACGCACGCAGCTTGTTGTCCGGGTTGTTGTAACCACGGCGTACGCCTTCGTCCACGGCGTCCTGGATGCTGTGGGCGCCAAAGCCTTCCCACTTCACGTTCATCCCGATCTTCAGGAAGACGTTGACGATGCCGGTGTCCTGGCAGATCGGGCGACGGCCCTCGGCGCTCATGCGCGAGTTGGTCAGGATCTGGGCGATCGCATCCTTGGCCGCCGGGCTCTCTTCGCGCTCGTAGGCACGGGCCAGGTGGGCGATGTAGTCGGCCGGGTGGTAATAGCTGATGTATTGCAGCGCGGCTGCGACACTTTCAACGAGATCGTCGTAGCGAATGGTCGTCATGTCAGGGCCTTTGTGGGGCAGTGGGGTGTGGGGTAGGGCAAAACAACAGCCGATTTTACTGCGATGGGCCGAACTGTCGGGCGACGATGGCGAATGGGCTGAACGAATGTCCCGGCTTGGAAGGGGGGCGCCGGAAACCTTTGCCTACAATGCGCCCTCGACTTTCTGACATGCCTCCATGGACTTACTGCTTCTGACGGTCTTGCTGCCCTTGCTGGTGGGCACCCTGGCCTGTTTCGGCCTCGGCAAGCTTTCCTGGGCGAACGGCCGCGCCCTGACGGCGCTGGCGGCAGGCGGTGTGACACTGGCTGCCTTGCTGTGCCTGTTGTCGATGGCGCCGCAGGTGTTGGCCGGCCAGACCCTGCTGGTGCAGTACCCCTGGGCGCCCGATCTGGGCCTGCAACTGGGCTTCCGCCTGGACGGCCTGGCCCTCATGTTCGGCCTGCTGATCACCGGCATCGGGCTGCTGATCGTCACCTACGCACACCGTTACCTGGGCCCTGATGATTCGGCAGGCAAGCTGTACACCTTGCTGATGCTCTTCATGGCGGCCATGCTGGGCGTGGTCCTGTCCGACAACCTGCTCCTGCTGGTGGTGTTCTGGGAGCTGACGAGCATTTCCTCCTTCCTGCTGGTGGGCTACTGGGGCCACCGTGCCGACGCCCGCGCCGGCGCGCGCATGGCCCTGGCCATCACCGGGGGCGGCGGGCTGGCGCTGCTGGCCGGCGTCATCGTGCTGGGTCAGATTGCCGGCACCTTTGAACTGAGCGCCATGCTGGACCAGGGCGAGCGCATCCGGGCGCATGCGCATTTCCCGCTGGCCCTCATCCTGATCCTGCTGGGTTGTTTCACCAAGAGCGCGCAGTGGCCCTTCCACTTCTGGTTGCCTGACGCCATGGCCGCGCCCACCCCGGTGTCGGCCTACCTGCACTCGGCCACCATGGTCAAGGCGGGGGTGTTCCTGCTGGCGCGCCTGTACCCGGTGCTGGGCGGCTCCGGCCTGTTCGAGGTGATCGTTTCGGGCACGGGTCTGCTGACGCTGGCCTTTGCGGCCTATGTGGCGGTGTTCCGGCACGACCTCAAAGGCCTGCTGGCCTATTCCACCATCAGCCATCTGGGCCTGATCACCTTCCTGATCG
>NZ_JAVEYN010000029.1:0-36280 GCF_034003525.1 Aquabacterium sp. | reverse complement strand
CCTGGGTGTGCTGCTGTGGCCCGGTGTGCCGCTGGCCTGGCGCGTCGCGGCGCTGGCCGCGATGGTGTTGGGCTGGTGGATGGTGAGCTGGGGCATGCGCCGCTGGTATGGGCAGCACCCGGAATCGTCCGACACAGCACCCACCGCGCCAACGCCCCTGGCCGGCAAGGTGAGCCAAGTGTTGCAGCGCCTGCGCCACGCCCTGCTGGAACCTGCCCACCACCGCCCCATCGCCTGGTTGCTGACCCTCGCCAATTGGAGCGTGAAGCTGGCCGCGGGCGCCTGCCTGCTGTCGGCCATCAGCGGCAGCAACTGGGGCACCGCCTGGTCCGGCGCCCTTGGCGGCGAACTGGCTGCCGTCGTGCCCCTGCAAGGTCCGGCCGGCTTTGGCACCTACGAGGCCGGCGTCTGGGCCGGCATGGCCGCGCACCTGAGCGCCACCTCGCCCGCGTTGGCCTTGGCCGTGAGCGCCGCCCTCGCCCTCCACGTCTGTTTTCTGCTGTGCGCCGTTTTTGCCGGCGCGCTGGCCTGGCTGCTCAGCCAACTCCCCTCTTCGCCCTCGCCTCAGCGTGGCCACCCGCCCCGCGGCACCCCCTGAGCCGAAGCCCCCCATATGCTGGAAAATCGCACCATGACCACCTTCACCGCCCCGTCGGGCGACGTCCTGACCGACGTCCCGCCGCACCGCCTCTCCATCGTCGTGCCGATGTACAACGAGGTCGACAACGTCGAGCCCTTCGTGACGGCCGTGCACAACGCCCTGGGCAACTACCCCTTCGAGTGGGAGCTGCTGATCGTCAACGACGGCAGCCGCGACGGCACGCGTGAGAAGCTCGACGAGCAGGCCCGCCTGCGCGGCCCGCACGTCCGCCCGGTCCACCTGTGGCGCAACTTCCGCCAGACCGCCGCCATGCAGGCCGGCATCGACGCCTCGCGCGGCGACGTCATCGTGACCCTGGACGGTGACCTGCAAAACGACCCCAAGGACATCCCGAAGCTGGTGGCGCGTCTGCTCAAGGAAGACATGGACCTGGTCGCCGGCTGGCGCCAGAACCGCCAGGACGGCCTGTGGCTGCGCAAGGTGCCCTCCAAGATCGCCAACCGCATCATCCGCAAGATCACGCAACTGGAGTTCAAGGACCTGGGCTGCAGCCTCAAGGCCTACCGCGCCAGCGTGCTCAAGCGCGTGAGCCTGTACGGCGAAATGCACCGCTTCATCCCTGCGTGGATGGCCACCGTCACCTCCCCGGCCCGCATGGCCGAAGAGCCGGTCAGCCACCACGCCCGCGCCCACGGTGAGTCCAAGTACGGCATCTCGCGCACGCTGCGCGTGGTGCTCGACCTGCTGTCCGTCAACTTCTTCCTGCGCTTTGCCAGCCGCCCCGGCCACTTCTTCGGTGGTGTGGGACTGGGCGTGTCCATGATCGGTGGCCTGATCCTGGCCTACCTGGCGGCCCTGAAGATCAGCGGTGAAGACATCGGCGGCCGCCCGCTGCTATGGCTAGGCTTCTTCTGCGTGCTCGGTGGCCTGCAGTTCCTGACCACGGGCGTGATCGCCGAACTGCTGATCCGCATCTATTACAACCGCGGCGAGATCGCCCCGTACCACACGAGCCACGCCGCCCCGCAGGACGCCGACCAGGCCTGGCACCGTCAGGAATGATGCCCATGAGTCTCAGCACCCCCGCCTCTTCGCAGCGCCCCTCCCGTCCGGCCTCGCGCTGGCCGCGTCTGTGGGGCCCTTCCCTGGCCCTGCTGCTGGCCTTCCTGGCCGCCCTGTTCCTCTACCGCGTGTGGGTGGTGCAGTCCTCGGGCATCTCGCTGTTTTTCGACGAGGCGCAATACTGGGACTGGGCACAGGACCTGTCCTGGGGCTACTACTCCAAGCCCCCGATGATCGCGGGCCTGATCTGGCTAAGCACCCAGCTGTTCGGTGACGGCGTGCTGGGCGTGAAGTTGCTGGTGATGCTGCTCTACCCGCTTGCTGCGCTGGCCATGGTCGGCTTTGCGCGGGCCCTGTGGCCCACCAGCAGCGGCGTGCGCACCGGCGTGGTCGCTGCGGCCCTGTTCGCCACCATCCCCTCCGTGGGCCTGCTCGGCCTGGTCGCCAGCACCGACGCCCCGCTGATCCTGTGCTGGACGCTGGCCGGCTGGATGCTGTGGCGCGCACAGGTCACCGACCGCCTCGGCTACTGGGTCGCCCTGGGCGTGTTCTGCGGCCTGGGCCTGATGAGCAAGTACACGATGGCGGCCTTTGCCGCCACGGCCGTCTGGGCCCTCTGGGGCATCCACGGTCCGCGTCGGGGCCTGTTCCGCCTGGGCCCGTGGGTGACGGTGCTCGTTGCGCTGGCCCTGCTGTCGCCCAACCTTTGGTGGAACGCGCACAACGGTTTCCCCACCCTGCAGCACACCGCCGAGATCACCACGCAGTCTTCACGCCAAGGTGGTTTCAAGCCGGCCCTGGTGTTTGCGCTGGGCCAGATCCTGATGCTCGGCCCCATCGCCGTGCTGGCCGGCTGGTGGCTGCGTCGCCGTCGTGGTGAGCCCCAGGCACGCGAAAGCCAGATGGTTTCCGTGCCGGCCAGCCAGTGGGCCCCCACCAGCATCATGGACCCGACCCGGCCGGCCGTGATGCCCGACGAGGTAGCGACGCCTCGCAAGGTGGCCGCGCGCAACTCGCCCTACTACCTGGCGTCCGAATCGAGCTTCCGCTTCCTGTGGGCGCTGAGCGTGCCGCTGCAGCTGATCGCCGTGGTACAGGCCTTCCACGCCGATGCGCACATCAACTGGGCCGCACCGTCGATGGTCGGCTTCTGCTTGCTGATCGCCGCCCGCTTGAGCCCGCCCTTGGCACGCCTGGCCGACCCGCGCCCCAAGGGCTGGCTGGTGGCCGTGCTGCTGAGCAACATCGTGCTGACCTCGGTCGTGCTGCACCTGCGCGACATCGTCGGCCCCACGCTGCCCTCCAAGCTCGACGTGCTGGTGCGCATGCGCGGCTGGGATCAGGCCTTCCAGCAGCTCACCCCGGCCATCACCGACCCGACCACCACGGGCCTGCCGGTGCTCACCACCCAGCGCCTGCTGATCACGCACACCGCCTACCACTGGCGCGAGCACCACGTCCGCACGCTGTACTGGAACCCGCAAGGCACGCGCAACAACCACTACGAGATCACGCACAGCCTGCCGGACAAGGTGGGGGCCGACGTGCTGCTGGTGACCAGCCAGCGTGAGCCAACCGACATCACCAGCCGCTTTGCCACGTCTCGCCTGATGGCATCGACCCGCGTGCCAGTGGGGCCAGACCGCTCGGTGGAGCTGCACGCTTTCTTCCTGCGCGGCTTCCTCGGCTATGGTCCGCGCCCCGAAGGCGCCCAGCCTGCCCCTCGCCAAGATGACTGAGCGCCTTCGCCCCGGCCGTGAGCCAGATGCGCCCGACGAGGTCAGCCTGCAGCGCCTGACCCAGCTGATCTGGGCGCTGTTCTTCTTCGCGCTGGCCATCTTCGCCAAGTTCCCGGGCCTGGACCTGCTGATCTCGGCCCGGTATTACGACCCTGAGCTGGGCTTTGTGCACCGCCAGAACCCGGTGGTGCTGGCCCTGTACGACTGGACGCCCTGGATCGGCCGTGCCCTGGTGATCGCCCTGGCGCTGTACGCCCTGTTGGCCCCGCTGCTGGCGCGTCACTTTGAGCGCCAGCGCCAGCACAGCCTGGCCCACCGCGCCGGCGGCTCGTGGCGGCACCTTGCCACGGTGGCCGTGGTCTGCGGTCTGCTGGGCCCCGGCCTCATCATCGAAGGCATCTTCAAGAACCACATGGGGCGCCCTCGCCCGGTGCAGGTGGTCGAATTTGGCGGCACCGACACCTACCAGGGCCCCTTCGTGCAAGGCGCCACGCCCGAGCGCAACCGCAGCTTCGTCAGCAGCCACGCCGCCGCCGGCTTCTGGCTGATGAGCCTGGGCCTGACCTGCGGGCCGCTGTGGCGCCGCCGCTGGCTGCTGATCGGCATCGTCGCCGGTGGCATCGTCGGCCTGGGCCGCATCCTGCAAGGCGGCCATTTTTTCAGTGACGTGCTGTTTGCGTTTTTCACCGTATGGCTGTCATGTGAAATCGTGGCCTGGCTCGACAAACGCCGACGCAGCCGACACACTTGAGCCCCTTGGCCGAGCCTCAGTCCGGCTCCCTTCGCGTCCAGACCGTTCACGAGACGAAAACGACCATGAACCCCACCGACTCCGTTTCCTACGACTACGACCTGCAGGACGCCACCGGCGCCACCTGCACGGCTCACGCCTGGGCCAAGGTGCCCGCGCCCCTGGCACCCGACGAGAAAGAGCGCGTCAAGGCCCGCATCAAGGAGCTGCTCAAGGCGCAGAACGCCGTGCTGGTCGCCCACTACTACGTCGATGGTGACCTGCAAGACCTGGCCATGGAAACCGGTGGCTGCGTGTCCGACTCGCTGGAAATGGCCCGCTTTGGCCGCGACCATGCCGCCCAGACCCTGATCGTGGCCGGCGTGAAGTTCATGGGCGAATCGTCCAAGATCCTGAGCCCCGGCAAACGCGTGCTGATGCCCGATCTGGATGCCACCTGCTCGCTCGATCTGGGCTGCCCCGCCGACGACTTCATCAAGTTCTGCGACGCCCACCCCGACCGCAAGGTCGTGGTGTATGCCAACACCAGCGCCGCAGTGAAGGCCCGTGCCGACTGGATGGTGACCAGCTCGTGCGCGCTGGCCATCGTCCAGCACCTCAAGGACCAGGGCGAGAAGATCCTGTGGGCGCCTGATCGCCACCTGGGCCACTACATCCAGAAGGAAACCGGCGCCGACATGCTGATGTGGAACGGCGCCTGCATCGTGCACGACGAGTTCAAGGGCATCGAGCTGCACCTGGTCAAGAAGGAGCACCCGCAGGCCCTGGTGCTGGTTCACCCCGAATCGCCCGACAGCGTGGTCGCCCAGGCCGATGTGGTGGGTTCGACCTCGCAGCTGCTCAAGGCCGTGGTCGAGTCCGATGCACCCGAGTTCATCGTGGCCACCGACAACGGCATCCTGCACCGCATGCGTCAGCTGGCGCCCAACAAGGTGCTGATCGAAGCCCCCACCTCGGGCAACAGCGCCACCTGCAAGAGCTGCGCGCACTGCCCCTGGATGGCGATGAACGCGCTGCAAGGCGTGCTGGACTGCCTGGAAAAGGGCACCGGCGAGATCACCGTGCCCGAAGACATCCGCGTCAAGGCCCATGGCTGCATCGACCGCATGCTCGACTTCGTGGCCAAGAACCCGGCCGCCATCGCCAAGCCCGCACAGGGTTTCGTGCCCAACATCGGCGCGGCCTGATCGTCCCCATAGCCCATCGCCGATTGCGACTGCCGCATGTTCGACCACAACGAAACCCTGCAAGAAGCCCGTGAGCGCAATGTGCGCGACGCCCTGTTCGAAGACGTGGGCGTGTGCGACTGGACGGCGCAGTTGGTGCCGGCCAATCAACGCGTGAAAGCACGCTTGCTGGTGCGCGAAGAAGCCGTGCTGTGCGGCCGTGACTGGTTCGAGGCCTGCCTGTTCCAGCTCGACGCCAGCGCCCGCATCCAGTGGGCCTACGAAGAAGGCGCCCTGATGGCCGCCAACACCGAGGTCTGCCTGATCGAAGCCGATGCCTGCGCCATGCTGACGGCCGAGCGCCCCGGCATCAACTTCCTGCAAACCTTGTCGGCCGTGGCCACACTCACGCACCAGCACATGAAGGCCATCGAAGGCGCTTCGCCCAACCCGCGTGGCTGCGTGGTGCTCGACACCCGCAAGACCTTGCCTGGCCTGCGCCTGGCGCAGAAGTACGCCGTGCGCGTGGGCGGTGGTGCCAACCAGCGCTTGGCCCTGTACGACGGCATCCTGATCAAGGAGAACCACATTGCCGCCGCTGGCAGCGTGACCGGCGCGTTGAAGAACGCCCAGGCCCTGGTGGCCGCGCAAGCCTCGCCGCTGCGCGAGCAGATCACGATTCAGGTGGAAGTGGAAACGCTCGACCAGTTGCGTGAAGCGCTGGCCGCCGGCGCCGTCAGCGTGCTGCTGGACAACTTCAGCAACGAGATGATGCGCGACGCCGTGCGCATCAACCAGGAGGTCGCTCAGGGTGCCGCCCTGCTCGAAGTCTCGGGCGGTGTGACCATGGATCAGCTGCGCGACATCGCCGCCACCGGCGTGGACCGCATCTCGATTGGCAAGCTGACCAAGGACGTCAAGGCCGTCGACTTCTCGCTGCGCGTGCTCGAGCGCATCGGCGCCTGAGCCCAGAAAAGCCCATCGGCTGCGTCATGCGCGGCCGATAAGGGCCATGTGGCCCCTCAAGGCAGCCAGGCGTCCTTCTTCTTGGGCTTCTTGCTCAAGATGGTGGGGAAGCTCACCGGCAGCGTGCGCGGATAGTCGCGGCTGAAGTGCAGGCCGCGGCTTTCCTGGCGCGACAGGGCCGAGCGCACGATCAGCTCGGCGCAATCGACCAGGTTGCGCAACTCCAGCAGGTCGCGCGTCACGCGGAACGCCGCGTAGTAATCGTCGATCTCGTGGCGCAGCAGCTTGATGCGGTGCAGCGCCCGCTCCAGGCGACGTGTCGTGCGCACGATGCCCACGTAGTTCCACATCACCAGGCGCAGCTCGTCCCAGTTGTGGGCGATCACGACCTCTTCGTCCGCATCCGACACCTGGCTTTCGTCCCAGCCCGACACCTTCGGAGCGCTGGCCGGGATCTGTGCGGTGATGTCTTCGGCGCAGGTGCGACCCAGCACCACACACTCCAGCAGCGAGTTGCTGGCCAGGCGATTGGCGCCGTGCAGGCCGGTGTAGGTGGTCTCGCCCACGGCGTACAGGCCGGGCAAGTCGGTGCGGCCATGCAGGTCGGTCACCACGCCACCGCAGGTGTAGTGCGCCGCCGGCACCACCGGAATCGGCTGCTTGGCAATGTCGATACCCAGGGACAGGCAGCGCGCATGGATGGTGGGGAAGTGTTCCTTCAGGAAGTCTTCGCCCAGGTGCGTCGCGTCCAGCCAGACATGGTCCACGCCGTGCTTCTTGATCTCGAAGTCGATGGCGCGGGCCACGATGTCGCGTGGCGCCAGTTCGCCGCGCTCGTCGTGCTCGGGCATGAAGCGCGTGCCATCGGGCAGGCGCAGGATGGCGCCTTCGCCACGCAGCGCTTCGGTGATGAGGAAGCTGCGTTCTTGCGGGTGGTACAGACAGGTCGGGTGGAACTGGATGAACTCCATGTTCGCCACGCGGCAGCCGGCACGCCAGGCCATGGCAATGCCATCGCCAGTCGAGGTGTCGGGGTTGCTGGTGTAGCGGTACACCTTGCCCACGCCGCCGGTGGCCAGCACCACGGCCGAGGCCACCAGGGTCTCCACACGGTGGGTCTCGATGTCCAGCGCATACACACCGTGGCAGCGCGGGGTCGCGCCGTGCTCCACCGCGTTCTTCTTGAGGTGACGGTCGGTGATCAGGTCGATCGCCATCCACTTCTCACGCAAGGTGATGTTGGGGTGACGCTTGACCTCATCGAGCAACACATCGTGGATGGCCTTGCCGGTGGCATCGGCCGCGTGGGCGATGCGGCGCACCGCGTGGCCGCCTTCGCGGGTCAGGTGCAGGCCCAGCGGACCGGCCGGGTCGGGCGAGAACGGCACACCGCGCGCCACCAGCCACTCAATGGCTTCGGCACTGTGGCGGGCAATGAACTCGGCCGTGCGCTCATCGACCAGGCCACCGCCGGCTTCCTGGGTGTCGCGCACATGAGACTCGATGCTGTCGTCGCTGCCCAACACGCCAACGATGCCACCTTGAGCCCAGGCTGTGGCGGCCTCGTGCATCTCGCGCTTGGCCAGCACGATCACAGGCTGCGTTTCGGCCAGGTGCAAGGCGACGGTCAAGCCAGCCAGCCCCGCACCGACGATGACGACAGGCAGGGACGATTCAGACACAGCAGACATAGCGCTCACAATGGCCTCAGGGCAGAAGGAGAGCGACGATTCTACGCCCCTCGTTCAAGTGGTCCGGGGTCAAAAACCATTCACGGCGTGCAGCGATCGGCCCCGCAATACCGCTGGCAGAAACTGCAGCCCCACACGGGCAACCACGAGGGGAAGGCGTAGTAACGACGGTTCACCTCGGCCATCACCTGCTCGCGGTAGGCCGCGTACGAGAAGTTGACGCCTTCCAGCGCATAGAAGGTTGCCCCGTCTTGCTCAAAGGTCAACAAGCGCACCGAGTCAAAGAAGCCTCGGTAATCGTCCAGGGACAGCGGCCGCGTGGCCATCACGCGAATCGTCTTGCCTTCCAGCGCCGCGTAGTCCACGATCAGGTCATCTTGGCGCGCATGCTTGCCGCCCATGCCCAGCACCGGCACATGATGGCCCGCGGCATACCCAAAGATCGAGGCCGCCGAGTAGGCATTCGACGCCAGCACCACCCCAGGCACCTGCACTTGTTGGACCATTTCTTCGGCGCGAGCCGCCTCGACGAAGCGGTGATAGTTCTTCTCGACCACCCGGACGTGCGGCTTCATGTGCTGCCACTGGCCCAGATCCGAGAGCGCCGCGCCGCCTGCCACCAGCAGGTGCACGAGCAGGAAAACACCCAGGCCACGCGCGGCCGTGCGCAAGGTGGAGGCCGGCAAGGCCCAGGCCCACATCACAAAGAGGAAGGGATAAAAGCCCATGACCCAGTGCAGGCCGATTTCCTTCTTGAAGGCCAGCAAGCCAAACAGCGCCAGCGGCACCAGGGCGGCACAGGCCAGCAAGACTTGCCCTTTCAACCCCGAGCGCCATGCGCTGCGGTGTCGCCAGCCCAACCACAGCAACACCGGGCTGATCAGGTAGGCCATCATCACCGCATACACCGCGACGTTGGCCAGCGAACCCTCGGAGCCCTCGTTGCGGTTGAACAGGTTGAACATGATGTTGGTCCAGCAGTGCTGGAGGTTCCACAGCACGTTCACCGCCACCGCGGGCAAGGCCGCCAACACGATCAGCACCAGCCCCTGCCAGCGGGCCCGTGCAAACAGCGCGAAGTACACGACAAAGGCCATGCCCAGCAGCACGGCAAAGTACTTGGACAGGAAGGCCAGGCCCATGAAGAAGCCGCTGAGCGCGTACAGGCCCCACGGAGAGCGCCCACGGTCGGCGGCCTGCTCGGCGCGCACCAAGGCCGCCGTCGCCCAGGCTGCCCACAGGATCAGGGGCGTGTCGGTGGCGATCAGGGCATTGAGCCAGTTCACCGGGGCCAGCCAGTACAGCAAGATCGCCCAGGCTGCGCGCTCGCGGCTGACGGGTGACCAGGCCCACCACAGTGCCCCCCCCACGCCCAGCGGCAGCAGCACGGCCGGCATGCGCAGGGCCCACTCGGCATCGCCCAGCAACGCCCGCATCGCGGCCATCCACCACGCCACCATCGGCGGGTGGTCGTAATAGCCGTAGTCCAGGAAGCGCGCCCACCAGTAGAACAGCGCTTCATCCCCCGTCAGCGGCATGACGGCGGCCATCCAGCCACGCCAGGCCAGCGAGGCCAGCGCCACAAACCACAGCCAGCGGGCCGGCATGGACAGGCGCTCGCCCCCTGTCGCAGGCGGGGACGCGGTGGAGGTGAAAACAGACAAAAACGACATGGTCAGGGTGGGGCCGAAAAGAAAATGCCACCGTCGATCCGCAAGACGGAACCGGGCCCTGGATTCTAGGTGGCCGCTGCTACCATGCCACGCAGGCACCTCGCGTCACGTTCACCCCGAAAGGACCGCACCATGCGCTGGCAAGGCAACCGAGAAAGCGACAACGTTGAAGACGTCCGCGGTGGTGGCGGCCGCGCGGGCGGCATCGGGGGCGGCAAGCTGGGCCTGGGCGGCGTGGCCATCGCCCTGGTGGCCAGTTACTTCCTGGGCATCAACCCCATGACGGTGCTCAACCTGCTGGGCGGCGGCGGTGGCCCGGGCGTGAGCGCCCCCGATCCCAACGCACCGCCTGCCAACGACGAAGAAACCCGCTTCGTGCGCACTGTGCTGGCCGACACCGAAGACGTCTGGCGGGTGCTGTTTCAGCAAGCCGGTGGTCAATACCAGGACCCAAAACTCGTGCTGTTTCGCGGCGCCGTGCCCACGGCCTGCGGCACCGGCCAGTCGGCCATGGGCCCCTTTTACTGCCCGGGCGACAACAAGGTCTACCTGGACCTGGACTTTTTCGACGTGATGCACCAGCGTCTGGGGGCCCCGGGCGACTTTGCGCAAGCCTATGTGATCGCCCACGAGGTGGGCCACCATGTGCAGAACCTGGTGGGCACCACGGCCAAGATGGACGAGATGCGCCAGCGCCTGAGCGAGGCCCAGTACAACGCCATGAGCGTGCGCCTGGAGTTGCAGGCCGACTGCTATGCCGGCGTGTGGGCCCACCACGCGCAAAACAGCCGCCAGATCATCGAGGCCGGTGATGTGGAAGAGGCCCTCAATGCCGCCGCCCAGATTGGCGACGACACCTTGCAAAGCAAGAGTGGCGGCCCGGTGTCGCCCGAGACCTTCACGCACGGCACCAGCGCGCAGCGCATGACCTGGTTCAAGCGCGGCATGCAGACGGGCGACATCCGCCAGTGCAACACCTTTGACAAGAACGCCCTGTAAAAACGCCCTGCAACACGCTGTTCAGGGCACCTCGACCCTCGGAGACACCACCCCATGCAAGCCTGGATCTGCAACGAACTGAGCGGCCCTGAGGCCCTGACCTGGCAAGAGTCCCCCACCCCGGAGCCCGGGCCAGGTGAGGTGCGCGTGGCCATCAAGGCCGCCAGCCTGAATTTCCCCGACCTGCTGATCGTGCAAGGCAAGTACCAGATGAAGCCGCCCCTGCCTTTCGTGCCGGGCGCCGAATTTGCGGGCGTGGTCGAGGCCGTGGGCGAAGGCGTCAAGCACCTGAGCGTGGGCAGCCACGTGGCCGGCTTTGGCGGCACGGGCGGCTTTGGCACCCACACCATCGCCAAGGCGGCGGTGCTGATGCCCCTGCCCCCGGCCTTCTCGTTTGAAGACGGCGCTGCGTTCCTGTGCACCTATGGCACCACCTACCACGGCCTGATGGACCGCGGCGCCTTGAAGGCCGGCGAGACCGTGCTGGTGCTGGGCGCCGCCGGGGGCGTGGGCACGGCGGCCATCCAGATCGCCAAGGCCGCGGGCGCCAAGGTGATCGCCGCGGCGTCGACCGACGCGAAGTGCGCGCTGTGCAAGGAACTGGGAGCGGACGCCACCATCAACTACAGCACGCAGAACCTGCGCGATGAGCTCAAGACGCTCACCGAAGGCAAGGGCCCGGACGTGATCTACGACCCGGTGGGTGGCGACCTCACCGAGCAGGCCTTCCGCTCCATCGGCTGGCGCGGTCGCCTGCTGGTGGTGGGCTTTGCCAATGGCACCATCCCTGCGCTGCCGCTGAACTTGGCCCTGCTCAAGGGGGCGACCATCTCGGGCGTGTTCTGGGGCGAGTTTGCCCGCCGTGAACCGCAGGCCAACGCCGCCTGCCTGATGCAGCTGGCCGCCTGGTACATGGAAGGCAAGATCAAACCCGTCGTCGAGCACAAGCTGCCGATGTCGCAGCTCAAGGAAGCCTTCACGCTGATGGGCTCGCGTCAGGTGCGTGGCAAGGTCGTTCTGGTCAACAGCTGATCGGGCGTCTTTCGGCGTTCACTGCGGGAAGTGTGGCTGGGCCAAGGCCCAGCGCACATGCTCGGCCACCTGAGCCTGAGCGTCCCCGGTCACCATCGGGGCGTCCAGCCAGGCTTGCAGGGCCTTCACCATCTGCGCACGCAAGGTGGCCTCGTCGGCCGTGAGTTCACGGCCGCGCCACGCGGCCAGCGCATTGCCCATCGCCACCGCGATGTTGCGCTGCCAGCGTGCATGGCCAATGCGTCGGATCGGACTGCCCTCGGTCAGGCGCAAGAAATTGGCCTCGTCCCACTGCCACAGTTGCAGCAGCGTCGGGTCGTTCAAGGCCGGGCGCACATCGAAGTCGGGCACGCGGGCGCGCTGCGCGAACTTGTTCCAGGGACAGGCCAGCTGGCAGTCGTCACAGCCGTAGATGCGGTTGCCCATCAAGGGTCGCAATTCAACGGGAATCGGGCCATCGTGCTCGATGGTGAGGTAAGAGATGCAGCGCCGCGCGTCCACCTGGCGCTCGCCCACGATGGCTTGGGTGGGGCACAGGTCCATGCACGAACGACAGGCGCCACAGTGCGCCGTGACCGGCTCGGTCAAGGGCAAGGGCACGTCCACATAGATTTCGCCCAAAAAGAAGGTGGACCCGGCCTCGCGCGACAGCAGCAGCGTGTGCTTGCCTCGCCAGCCCACGCCGCTACGGCTGGCCAACTCCACCTCCAGCACCGGTGCCGAGTCGGTGAAGACGCGGTGGCCCAGCGGCCCGATCAAGGCGGCCAGCTGATCGGCCAGCTTTTGCAGGCGCGCGCGCAGCACCTTGTGATAGTCCCGACCCCGGGCATACATCGACACGGCTGCGGCTTCGGGGCGTTGCAATCTTGCCCACTCGACGGCCTGCCAGCCCTCGGCCGCGACACTGGCAGGCAAGTAATCCATGCGCGCCGTGATGACGCGCACCGTGCCCGGGACCAGCTCGGCCGGGCGGGCACGCTTGAGGCCGTGGCTGGCCATGTAGTGCATCTCACCGTGGAAACCACGCGCCAGCCAGGCCATCAAACCGGGCTCGGCACTTGACAAATCCACATCGGCTACGCCAATCTGAGAAAATCCCAATGTTGTCGCCCATTGGCGCAGTTGAGCCATGACCTCGGCAGGATCGGCCTGCGGGCGTGGCCCATCGGTCAAGGGTGACTGAAGTTCAGGATGCATGTGTCGATCGTAGCAAGTTCGCCCCCTTCTCCCGCCGACGCTGTCACATGGTCGGACGAAAGCGACTGCGGTGCCATGGCCCAGCGTCTGGCCGAGGGCCTGCGCCCCCTGCTCAGCCAAGGGGGCTCGGTGTACATCGAACTGCACGGCACCTTGGGTGCCGGCAAAACCACGTTCACGCGGCACCTGCTGCGCGCACTCGGCGTGGAAGGCCGCATCAAGAGCCCCAGCTATGCGGTGGTCGAGCCGCATGAGGGCACGGGGGGCATCCAGATCCACCATTTCGACTTCTACCGCTTCAACGACCCGCAGGAGTGGGAAGACGCGGGCTTTCGGGATCTGTTCGCCGCGCCCGGTCTGAAGCTGGCCGAATGGCCCGAGCAGGCGGCCGGCTTGCTGCCCCGCCCCGACCTGCGCCTGTTTCTCACCCCGGTTTCCGACACCAGCCGCACGGTGCGCCTGGAAGCCCTCACCCCCACGGGTGATGCTTTGCGGACCGAAGCGATCAAGGGGATGACCCAGCCATGAGTCAGAAGCCTCTCACGCCTGTTTCCTCTTCCCGACGCAAGCTGCTGCAGCAATCGCTGGGCGGTGCGGTGGTGCTGTACCTGGGGCCGCAGCAACTGGCCTGGGGCGCCGATCTGGTGGCCGTGCGTGTGTGGCCGGCCGAGGCCTACACCCGCGTCACGCTGGAGTCGGACACCGCCCTCAACGCCAACTTCTTCGCGGTCGAGCACCCCAATCGCCTGGTCATCGACATCGAAGGCCTGGCCCTGAGCCCACAGATCAAGGAGCTGGTCAGCAAGGTGCGCGCCGATGACCCCTTCATCGCGGGCGTGCGGGTGGGCCAGAACAAGCCCAATGTGGTCCGCCTGGTGCTGGATCTGAAGCAACAGACCAAGCCCCAGGTGTTCGGCCTGGCGCCCGTGGCGGCCTACCAGCACCGGCTGGTGTTCGACCTCTACCCCACGCTGGATGCCGACCCGATCCTGGCCCTGCAGCGCAGCCACGCCTTGACGCCACCCAGCTCGCCGGCCGTCCCGGCCAAGCCCCCCACCGGCGCCAGCCCGGGGGCCTACATGTCGGCCCCCGGCAGCACAGCCTCCGCCACGCCACCGGCGTCACCGTCGCCCTTGACCAAGCCAGAAGCCGGCAACTCCGAGCAAGCCGCGGCCGCCATGAACGACGCGCTCGACGAGTTCATCGGCTCCTTGCATGGCAAGACGCAGGACAAGGCGGTGGCCAAGGCTGCCCCGCGTCCGGCGGACAAGGCCGACAAGCCTGCCGCCGAGCGCAAGACCGCGGTGACCACGGGCAACCCGCGCGCCAACGCGCAGCGCCTGGTCATCGTCGCGTTGGATGCCGGCCATGGTGGCGAAGACCCCGGCGCCATCGGGCCCAGTGGTCTGTACGAAAAGAACGTGGTACTGGCCGTGGCGCAGAAGCTGCGCAACCGCATCAACGCCACACCGGGCATGCGCGCCATGCTCACCCGCGAGTCGGATTACTTCGTGCCGCTGCACGAGCGCGTCAACAAGGCCCGCCGTGTGCAGGCCGACCTGTTCGTCTCCATCCACGCCGATGCCTTCACCAACCCGCAGGCACGGGGCGCCTCGGTGTTCGTGCTGTCAGAGCGGGGGGCGACGAGCGCCTCGGCACGCTGGCTGGCCAAGAAGGAGAACGCCGCCGATCTGGTGGGCGGCATGAACATCAAGGCCAAGGACGCCGCGATCATGCGCACCTTGCTCGACATGTCGACCACGGCGCAGATCAAGGACAGCCTCAAGCTGGGCTCGGCCGTACTGGGTCACCTGGGCAAGGTCGGGCGCCTGCACAAGCCCCGGGTCGAACAGGCCGGCTTTGCGGTGCTCAAAGCGCCAGACATCCCGTCCATCCTGGTGGAAACCGGCTTCATCACCAACCCGGAAGAAGAGTCCAAGCTGAAGGACGACGCCTACCAAGACGAACTGGCCGACGCCCTGATGGCCGGCATCGCGCGCTACTTCGAGCGCAACCCGCCGCTGGCCCGCGACAAGGCCATGTGAGCCACCTGAGCCCTGCCCAACGCACAACGGCCCCTTCGGGCCGTTGTCGCAGGGGGCGGGCGGTGCGTCAGGCCGCCTTGGCTTGCCGATGGGCCTTCCAGGCCCCGAACAGGGCGATCAGACCCGGAATCAGGATCAGCGCCCAGATGATCTTGCTCAGGTGCTGCTGCACGAACGGCAGGTTGCCGAACAGATAGCCCACCGTGGTCAAGCCACACACCCAGATCAGCGCGCCCACGACGTTGTAGGCGGTGAAGGTGGCGCGGTTCATCTCGGCCACACCGGCCACGAAGGGCGCGAAGGTGCGGATAAAGGGCATGAAGCGCGCCAGGATGATGGTGATGCCACCGTGCTTCTCGTAGAAGTTGTGGGCGGCGTCAAAGGCCCTGCGGTTGAACCAGCGCGAGTCTTCCCACTGGAACACCTTGGGGCCGATGTAGCGGCCAATCGTGTAGTTGAGCTGGTCACCGGTGATCGCGGCCACCAGCAGCACCGCCATCGCCACCGGCAGGCTCATCGCGCCGGTGCCCGCCAGGGCGCCCACCACGAACAGCAGCGAGTCGCCCGGCAAGAAGGGCATGACCACCAGACCGGTTTCCACGAACACGATCAGGAACAGCAGGGCGTAGACCCACATGCCATAGGCCTGGACGAACTCGGCCAGATGCTTGTCGACATGCAGGATGAAATTGATGAGAAATTGAATGATTTCCATGGCGCAGGATTATCAGGGCGATTCGTGGCGCCCCCGGGCGCACCACCCCCAGCCTCCTACAATACGGGGATGACGCAAGAGCCCGCCCGCGCCCCCTTGTCCGACGATGTGCAAGCCCCAGGCGCCGGAGGGCCCGCTGAGTCGCGCCCGCGCCGCCACATCCGTGAACTGCCCGACGAACTGATCAGCCAGATCGCCGCCGGCGAGGTGGTCGAGCGCCCGGCCTCGGTCGTGCGCGAATTGGTGGACAACGCCCTGGACGCCGGCGCCAGCCAGATCACCGTCAAGCTGATGGCCGGCGGCATCCGCCAGATCCTCGTGGAAGACGATGGCTGCGGCATCCCGCTCGAAGAGCTGCCCCTGGCCCTGCGCCGCCACGCCACCTCCAAGATCCGCTCGCTGGAAGACCTGGAAAGTGTCGGCACCATGGGTTTTCGGGGTGAAGCCCTGGCGGCCATCGCCTCGGTGTCCGATGCCTCGATCTCCAGCCGCACGGGCGACGCCGCCCATGCGCACCGCCTGGATGCGCGCTCTGGCGAGTTGAGCCCGGCGGCCCGCAGCGTGGGCACCAGCGTCGAGGTGCGCGAGCTGTTTTTCAGCACGCCGGCCCGACGTAAATTTTTGAAAAGTGAAGCCACCGAGCTGGCGCACTGCCTGGAATCGGTGCGCCGCCATGCCCTGGCCCGCCCGGATGTGGGCTTCAGCGTGTGGCACGAAGGCAAGCTGGTCGAGCAGTTGCGCCCTGGCAGCGCCAGCCAGCGCCTGCAAGACGTGCTGGGTGACACCTTCATCGAGACCAGCCGCGAGGTGGACCTTCAGATCGGCCCGATGCGCGTGCACGGCCGCGCCGGCCTGCCCGATGCCGCCCGCTCGCGCGCCGACTGGCAGTACTGCTATGTCAATGGCCGCTATGTGCGCGACAAGCTGATCTCGCACGGCGTGCGCTCGGCGTACGAAGACGTGCTGCACGGCTCGCGCCAGCCCACCTACGTGCTCTTCATCGAGATCGACCCCGAGCGCGTGGACGTGAACGTGCACCCGACCAAGATCGAGGTGCGCTTCCGCGATTCGCGCGAGGTGCACCAGGCGGTACGCAAGGCGGTGGAAAGTGCGTTGGCCTTGTCACGCGCCGGTCAGGCGAAAGCCGATGCCTCGCATGTCGCGCCCATCGGTGCTGACGCGCCGGCCTCCGTCTCGACAGGCACCGCTGAGGCAACCACCGCCGCCAACTCCACCGACGGCGCAACGCCCGCCGTGGCTTGGCCCACGCCCACCCATCAGCAGAACACCTTGCCCTGGACCCGCGTGCAAGACAGCGCCCCGGAGCGCCGCTGGGCAGGCTGGCCAACGGCTGCCGATCAGCCCTCCACGCCCATGGGCACCGGCGTCGATCCGTTTGCCAACCTGAACCTGCCCCGCGTGGTGGCGGCCAACACTGAACTTGATGCGCCGACCGACGCGCTGCCGCCCTTGAGCGTGACGCACCCGCCGGTGGGCCCGTCCACGCCAGGCGCCACCCCGTCCGCGTTCGCAGTGGGCCTCAGCACCACGGAAGCCGACAAGCTGGACGACACGCACGAGTGGCCGCTGGGGCGCGCCATCGCGCAGGTCGGCGGCATCTACGTGCTGGCCGAAAACGCCAAGGGTCTGATCATTGTGGACATGCACGCGGCTCACGAACGCGTGGTCTACGAACGCCTCAAGGCCCAGATGGCGCACGAGCGGCTGGAAAGCCAGCCCCTGCTGATCCCGCTGGTGTTCGCCGCCACGCCGCAAGAAATGGCCACCGCCGAAACCCAGCGTGACGCCCTGCTGTCCCTGGGGCTGGACGTGGACGCCATCGGCCCCGGCAAGCTGGCCATCCGCGCCACCCCCATGGCGCTGACGCAGGCCGATGGCATTGACCTGGCGCGCTCCGTCCTGGCCGAACTGGCCCAGCTCGACGCCAGCAACGTGATCCAGCGTGCCCAGCATGAACTGCTGGCCACCATGGCCTGCCACGGCGCCGTGCGCGCCAACCGCAAGCTCACCCTCACCGAAATGAACGCGCTGCTGCGCGACATGGAAGCCACGGAGCGGGCCGACCAGTGCAACCACGGTCGCCCCACCTGGCGCCAGCTCACCCTGCGCGACCTCGACGCGCTCTTCCTGCGCGGCCGCTGACGCTCAGGCAGGAACCGACTATGACCGAACGTAAAAAACTGAGCCTGCGCAAACCTGCTGCAGCCGACACCCCTGCCACGGGCCCTGACTACCGCAAGCCGCCCGTGCGTGGCACCGCTCCGCGTAAGCGCATGTCGGCCGCCGAGGCCGCGCAAGCCCGTGAAGAAGCCGCTGCCCGCCCCCGCCGCTCGGCCCTGGCAGAACCCTTCCAGGGCCGCGACGATCGCCGTGCACGCCCCGCCAACCCCGAGCGTGCGCCCTACGGCGACCGCCCCCGTCAAGGCGATGCACCGCGCGGCGAATGGTCCAACCGTCCGGCACGTGACGACCGTGGTCCGCGCGATGAACGCCGCCCGCAGCGCCCTGGCGAAGCTCGACACGAACGCCCGGGTGAGCGGCGAGACGACCGACGCGACGACCGCTTCGAAGGTCGCCGTGACGAGCGTCGTGCGCCTTACGGCAGCGCCCCGCGTCGCGACGACGAGCGCGCACCGCAACGCCCATCGGCCCCACGACGCGAGGACGGTCGCCCTGACAGCCGCTACGAGCGTCGCGACGATCGCCGTGCCATGGGCCATGATGACCGCCCCCGCCGCCCGGATGCGCGGCCCGGCGCCCGCCCCGACATGCGCCAGGACACGCGCCCGACTCAGCCCACGCGCGCCCCAGCGCCCGCACCCGTTGCCGAGGTCGATCACGACGGCCGCGTGCGCCTGTCCAAGCTGATGAGCGAGCGCGGCATGGCCTCGCGCCGTGAAGCCGACGAGTGGATCGAGCACGGCTGGGTCCGCGTCAATGGCGAGGTGGTGGCCGAACTGGGCACCCGCGTCGACCCCGGCGTGGAGATCACCATCGACCCGCTGGCCCGCACCCAGCAGGCCGAGCGTGTCACCATCTTGCTGCACAAGCCCATCGGTTACGTCAGTGGCCAGGCCGAAGACGGCTACGAGCCGGCCGTCGTCCTGATCACGCCTGAGAACCGCTGGGCGGATGACCGCATGCCCCTCAAGCTGACGCGTGGTCACCTCAAGCACCTGGCGCCCTGCGGTCGCCTGGACATCGATTCCACCGGCCTGCTGGTGCTCTCGCAAGACGGGCGCATCGCCAAGCACCTGATTGGCGAAGACTCGGGCGTGGAGAAGGAATACCTGGTGCGCGTGGAGTACATGCCCGCCCCCGGCGCCGAGAACGTCTCGGCCGTGGTGCCACCCGAAGCCATCGAGCGTCTGCGTTTCGGCCTGGAACTGGACGGCCGCCCACTGCGCCCTGCCCAGGTCTCGTGGCAAAACGAGCAGCAGTTGCGCTTCGTGCTGCGTGAAGGCCGCAAGCGCCAGATCCGCCGCATGTGCGAACAAGTGGGCCTGAAGGTGGTGGGCCTCAAGCGCGTGCGCATGGGCAGTGTCACCCTGGGCAAGCTGCCCTTGGGCCAATGGCGATTCCTGCGTCCTGATGAGCGCTTCTGATTCCAGCGTGGGCCTTGCGCCCACCACGTCCACCGCGCCAGCGTCCGGCTCCCAGGCCAACTCACCCGCCGTCCCCGCCTGGGTGGCCGTGATGGCCGTGGGCCTGTTGACCGGCCTGCAACCGCTCAGCACGGACCTGTACCTGCCGGCACTGCCGGAGATGCAGCGGGCCTTGTCCCTCACCTCGCCCCAGGTGCAGTGGACCTTGTCGGTGCTGATCATGGCCTTCGGCATCGGGCAACTGGTGTGGGGCCCGGTGGCCGACCGCGTAGGGCGCCAGCCCGTGCTGCGCTGGGGACTGGGCCTGTACGCCTTGGCCAGTGCCGCGGCCACCTTCGCGCCCGATCTGTCCGTGGTGCTGCTCGCGCGCATCGCCCAAGGTGCCAGCCTGTCGGCCGCCGTGGTGTGCGGCCGCGCGATGATCCGCGACCTGTACCCGCCTGAGGAAGGCGCCAAGGTGATGACCAAGGGCATGGGCCTGCTGGGTGTGCTCGCCTTGCTGGGCCCGGTCGTGGGCGCCGTTGCGGCCACGCTGGGTGGCTGGCGGGCCACCATGGGCTTGCTCCTGCTGTTTTCCAGCCTGATCCTGCTCTTCATCTGGCGCAAGCTGCCCGAGACCTTGCCAGCTCACCGTCGCCAGCCGCCGCAGTCCTGGCTCAAGCTGGTGAGCCAGTGGTGGGAGATTTCCAAGCACCCCACCTTTCGCGCCCACACCCTGCTGACCTCGTCCACCTATGGCGGGCTGTATGTGTACCTGGCGCTGTCGGCCTTTGCCTTCATCGACGTGCTGCACACCAGCCGCACCACCTACGGCGTCGTGATGGCCTCCCTGTCGCTGGCCTATCTGGGCGGCACCTTCTTGTGCCGTCGGGCCTTGCACCGCATCGGCCTGATCCGCACCATCCGCATCGGTGGCTGGCTGTCGCTGTCGGGCGGTGTGGGCATCGCCTCGGTGGCCGGGGCGCAGTTCTTCCTGGGGTGGACGGTGCATCCGGCCGCCTTGTTGCCCGGCATGTGGCTCTACGCCATCGGCCACGGCATCCACCAGCCTTGCGGGCAAACCGGCGTGGTCGCGGCCTTTCCCAAACAGGCGGGCGCGGCGTCGGCCCTGTCCGGCTTCGTGCTGGCCAGCATGGCCTTTGGCGTGGGGGCGGCACTGTCGTGGTGGACCTCCCTGCCTGGCTGGGCCGGCACCCTCTACCCCATGACGCTGGGCATGGGCCTGGGCGGCGCATGCACCGCCTGGGTGGCCCTGCGCCGCGTCCAACGTGACGGCCTGCCCCGGAGGGACGCATGAGCCCCGCCCTGTCCCTGACGCCGCCCGCGCCTCCGACCTGGATCCTGGCCGGCCCCACCGCCTGCGGCAAAACGGCCGCCGCCCTGGCGCTGGCCCGCGAAGTCGACATCGAGATCATCAGCGTCGATTCGGCCCTGATCTACCGCGGCATGGACATCGGCACGGCCAAGCCCAGTGCGGCCGAACTCGCCCAGGTGCCCCACCACCTCATCGACATCCTCGACCCCACCGAGAGCTACAGCGCCGCACGCTTCGTGCAGGACACGCACCGGCTGATCGGCGAGATTCGCGCACGCGGGCGTACCCCGCTGCTGGTGGGCGGCACCATGCTGTACATCAAGGCCCTGCTGGAAGGGCTGGACGAACTGCCGCCCGCCGACCCGGTGATCCGCGCCCAGCTCGATGCCCAGATGGCCGCCCGAGGCAGCGCCGCCCTGCACGCCGACCTGGCCCAGGTGGACCCGGTCACCGCAGCCCGCCTGGCCCCTGGGGACACGCAACGCATCCAGCGCGCGCTGGAGGTATGGCGCAGCAGCGGCCGCCCGCTGTCGGCCTTCCACACCCGGGGCAGCGAGCAGACGCCTGTGCACGATGCCATCCTGGTGTCGCTGGAGCCCACCGACCGCGCCTGGCTGCACCAGCGCATTGCCCTGCGCTTCGAGCAGATGATGGCCGCCGGCTTCATCGACGAGGTCAAGCGCCTGCGCCAGCGCCCCGACCTGCATGTGGGCCTGCCGTCGATCCGCTGCGTCGGCTACCGACAGGTGTGGGAAGCACTGGATGCGGGCCTCGACCTTGACCAGCCCGCCGTGCTGCGCGAGGTGATGGACAAGGGCATTGCCGCCACGCGCCAGCTGGCCAAGCGCCAGATCACCTGGCTGCGCAGCATGCCGCTGCGCCGTGTTGTGGCCTGCGATGTCCGCGACCCCTTGCCTGCCATCCGCCAACACCTGTTGGCCCGTGCCTGAGCCACTGCATCACCCACGCAACACCTTGCGGTCATGATTTCGGTCAATTCCACTGGATTTGACCTGAGTTAAGTCTGATGACGCAAGATCACCCTACCCTGGCGTTACTTGATCGAGATCCAACATGCCTCACGAACTATTCCGTCACAAGGGCCACGTGTGCCTGATGTTTTCCGACCTCAGCACCGAGGGCGGTGAGGCTGTTCAAGCCAACCAGTTTCTGATCGTCAACGACGACACCGGCGCCATCATCGACCCGGGTGGCAACTTGGCCTACAGCGAGCTGTACCTGGGCATGACCAAGTACTTCCCACCCTCGCGCCTGTCGGCCATCATCGCCTCGCACGCCGACCCGGACATCATCGCCTCGCTCGACCGCTGGATGACGGCCACGCCCGACGCCAAGCTGTATGTCTCGACCCTGTGGGAGCGCTTCGTGCCCCACTTCTGCAAGCCGGGCAAGACGACGGGCCGCATCGTGGGCATCCCTGACCCGGGCATGCACATCTCGATTGGCGACTGCGAACTGATCGCCCTGCCGGCGCACTTCATGCACGCCGAAGGTAACTTCCAGTTCTACGACCCGATCAGCAAGATCCTGTTCTCGGGCGACTTGGGCGTGTCCTTCCTGGGCAAGAACAAAGCCTCGGACTACATCACCTCGCTGAACCCGCTGCCCAACGGCATGGAGGCCTTCCACCGCCGCTACATGGTCTCAGGCAAGATCCTGCGTTTCTGGGCCCGCATGGTGCGCCAGCTGGACATCCACATGATCGTGCCGCAGCACGGTGCCCCTCTGGCCGGCCCCGCCGTCAAGGAATTCATCGACTGGGTCGAAGGCCTATCGTGCGGCATCGACCTGATGACCGACGCGAACTACACCGTGCCGGCCGTCTGAGCCTGCCACCTGCACGGGCCTCCCTGACCACCGCCAAACGCCCCTCGGGGCGTTTTTTCATGGGCACGGCGACACGCAACGTGTCAGCTCGGCGTCAGTGCGCACCGCCGGCGTCCGATGGCCCGGCCGTCCGTGGCCGAGGCCGGCTCGCCACCCACACCAGCGGGATCAGGCACACAAACAGCACCGCCGAGGCCAGGAACACGTCGTTGGCCGAGCGCGTGAACGCCTGCTGGTCAATCAGGCGCGTGACCTGCGCCGCTGCCTGCTCAAAGCTCAAACCCTGAGCCATCAAGGTATCGAACGCGCTCATGGCCCCTGGGTCGGTGCGCGTGATGTGCTCGGTCAGCTGCGCGTGGTGCATCGTGGCCCGGTCGTCCCACAAAGTCGTCACCACCGAAGTGCCCATGGCTCCGGCCGTGATGCGCACAAAGTTGCTCAGGCCCGATGCCGATGGAATCCGGTCAGGCGACAAGCCCGACAAGGTGATGGCACTCAGTGGGATGAAGAAGCAGGCCAGCGCCGCGCCCTGGATGATGGTCGGCACCATGATGGTGTCGAAGTCGGCCAGGGTGTTGAAGCGCGAGCGCATCCACAGCACCAGCGCAAAGACGAAAAAGGACACCGTGGCCATCTGGCGCGGATCGACCTTGGCCACGTTCTTGCCCACAATCGGCGACAGCAAGATGGCCAGCACGCCCACGGGCGCAATCGCCATCCCGGCCGCCGAGGCGGTGTAGCCCATGTACTGCTGCAACCACAGCGGCAACAGCACCACGTTGCCAAAGAACAGGCCGTAGCCCACCGACATCGCCAGCGCCCCCACCGCGAAGTTGCGGGTGGCAAACAGGCGCAACTCCACCACCGGGTGCTCGGCCGTCAGCTCCCAGGCCAGAAACGCCAGAAAGCTCACCAGCGCCACCAAACCCAAGATGACGATCTGGCCGCTCTCGAACCACTCCAGCTCCTTGCCCTTGTCGAGCATGAGCTGCAGCGCCCCCACCCACAGCACCAGCAGCGCCAGCCCCACGGTGTCGATGGGCAGCTTGCGGGTCGGCGTTTCGCGCTTGGCGTAGATGCGCCACGTGACCAGGGCCGCGCCCAGCCCCAACGGCACATTGATGTAGAAGATCCAGGGCCAGGACACGTTGTCGGTGATCCAGCCGCCCAACAAGGGCCCGGTGACGGGCGCCACCAGCGTCGTCATGGCCCATAAGGCCAGCGCCGTCCCCGCCTTGGCTGGCGGATAGCTTTGCAACAACAAGGTCTGAGACAGCGGGATCATCGGCCCGGCCACCAGGCCTTGCAGCACCCGGAACGCGATCAGCCATTCCAGTGAGGGCGCAAAGCCGCACAACCACGAGGCCAGCACGAACAGCAACACGCTGGCCGTGAACAGGCGCACCGCACCGAATCGCTGCGTGAGCCACCCAGTCAGCGGCACCGAGATGGCATTGGCCACCCCGAAGCTGGTGATGACCCAGGTGCCCTGCGTGGGGCTCACGCCCAGGTCACCGGCAATCGCGGGCAAGGACACGTTCGCGATCGACGAATCCAGCACGTTCATGAACGTGGCCAGCGACAGCGCCAAGGTGCCCAGGGCCAGAGACCGCCCGGTGAGCGGGGGGGGCGCCATCGGTGGCGCGTCCGGGCTGGGCAGAGACATGCTCAGACGCCCGACGCGGCAGCCATGGGTGTGCCACTGCGTGCCCCCATGTGGGCCGCGATGATGCGTGCCACGCGGGCGTCGGCATCGGCTTGCAGGTTGTCAAACACGGTGGTGCTGCGCTCGGCACCGACGCGTGGCGCCTGGGCCAGCATCGGGCCATCCTGCTGGCTCACGTCCACTTCCACATCCATCGACAGGCCCACCCGCAGCGGATGCACCTTCACTTCTTCGGGCTTCAAGGCCACACGTACCGGCACGCGCTGCACCACCTTGATCCAGTTGCCGGTGGCGTTCTGCGCCGGCAGCAGCGAGAACGCCGCCCCCGTGCCTGCCCCCAGGCCCACCACGGTGCCGTGGTACACCACCTTGCGGCCATACACATCGGCCGTCAGCGTAGCGGGCTGGCCCATGCGCAGGCGCTGCAACTGGTTTTCCTTGAAGTTGGCATCCACCCAGGCCTGGTCCAGCGTCACCACCGACATCATGGGCGCGCCGGCTTGCACGCGCTGGCCCAACTGCACACTGCGCTTGGCCACATAGCCATCCACGGGCGAGCGCAGCGTCACGCGCTGCAAAGCCAGGTAAGCCTCACGCACCCGCGAGGCAGCACGCGCCACGTTCGGGTGCGCCGCCACCGATGTGCCCTCGGTCAAGGTCTGGTTGGCGCTGAGTTGCTGGCGCGCTGCGGCCAGTGCCGACTCGGCAGCTGCCACCGCACTGCGTGCCGATGCCAGTTGCGAGGTGGCGTGGTCGTACTCTTCCTTGCCAATGGCGCGGCTGGCCCACAAGGGCTCGCGGCGCTTCACATCGTCTTGCGCACGCCCCACGTCGTTGCGCGCCTTGCCCAACTCGGCCTCACGCAAGGCAATCTGGGCCGCCAAGGTGGCGTTGTTGGCAAACAGCGTGCGCACCTCGCGCACGGTCTGCGCCAGCTGTGCCTCGGCCTGCTCCAGCGCCACCTGGGCATCCGCCGCATCGAGCTTCACCAGCACCTGTCCGGCCTGCACACGGTCGGTGTCATCGGCCCCAATGCTCAGCACCGTGCCGCCCACCTGCGGCGTCAACTGCACGATGTTGGCCTGCACATAGGCGTTGTCGGTGTGCTCATAGTGGCTGGCAAACAGGCCGTAGTACGCGCCGTAGGCGGCCCCGCCCACCAGCACCGCCACGGCAATGGCACGCAGAGCCTTCTTGCGCCGAGCCTGCGGTGCGGCCAGCGGGGATGCGGAATCTGTACTGTTCATGAAGGTTCTCCCGAGGACACGGGGGATGCGCACGATGGGGATGTCTGCGCCTGCAAGGCTTCGGCGTTGGCGGCCACACGGCGCAGCAGCGTCATGAAGGTCTGCCACTCGTCGTGGCTGAAGCCGGTCAGCAATTCGTTCGAGATCTCGCACAACAACTGGGGCACGGGCGCGGTGGCAGCCTCGCCCTCGGGCGTGAGCGACAGGTGCACCACGCGCCGGTCTTCGGTTGAACGCTCGCGGCGGCACAGGCCCTTGGCCTCCAGCCGGTCGAGCGTGCGCGTCATGGCGCCGGGGTCAGTGCGCAACTCACGCGCCAGCGTGGCCAAGGTGGGGTGTTCCAGGCGCTGGATCAGGTACAGCGGCGCCCACTGGGCGTAGGTCAGATCGCCCACTTCCAGACGACGGTCGAGCTGGTTGACCACCACCTGCATGATGCGGCGCATCAGGTAGCCGGGGCTGTCCTCGCGGACAAAGGTGCCCAGACGGTAAAAGTCGGGGCGCTCGGGCTGGGGCGTTTCGGTGTCTTCAGACATGCCCTTTAATTTATTTGCCTAAGCAACCATTGTCAAGGCAAGAAAATGCCAGTGGCAAGATAATGACTGACCGTCACTTCGCGCGCACCATGTCCAAAGCCACCGGCCCCGCCCCCGCCAAATCACCCACCGCCTTGCGCGCCCTGGGTCCCTTTCTCGCACCTTACAAAGGCCGCATCGGCCTGGCACTGGTCTTTCTGATCCTGGCGGCCTTGACCACCCTCGTGCTACCCATCGCGCTGCGCACCCTGATCGACCAGGGCATCGTCTCGGCCGACCCCAACGACCGCGTCATGGCCCTGCGCGAGCACTTCCTGGCCCTGTTCGGCGTGGGGGCCGCGCTGGGCGTGTTCTCGGCCTCGCGCTACTTCATGGTGACCTGGCTGGGCGAGCGCATCACGTCCGACCTCAAGCGCGCCGTGTACGCCCACGTTCTGCGCCAAAGCCCCGCCTTTTTCGAGACCACGCAAAGCGGCGAGGTGCTGTCTCGCCTCACCGCCGACACCACCCTGATCCAGACCGTGGTGGGCACCAGCGTGTCCATGGGCCTGCGCAACGCCATCATGGCAGCGGGGGCGCTGACCATGCTCATCGTCACCAACCCCTACGTGATGGCCCAGGTCATCGGGGGGCTGGTGCTGGTCGTGCTGCCTGCCATTGCCTATGGCCGCCGCGTGCGCCGCCTCTCGCGCGACAGCCAAGACCGCGTGGCCGACGCCAGCGCCATCGCCGCCGAGGTACTCAACGCCGTGCCCGTGGTGCAAAGCTACACCGCCGAGCAACGCGAAGCCCGCCGCTTCGACGACGCCACCGAGGGCGCCTTCAAAACCGGTGAGCGCCGCATCAAGGCCCGTGCCGTGCTGGTGGGCTTCATCATCACCGCCACCACCGGCGCGTTGCTGTGGGGCCTGTACCAGGGCACCCAGGCCGTGCTGCAAGGGCAGATCACAGCCGGCCACATGGGCCAGACGGTCGTCTACGTCATCTTGCTGCTGAGTGCCGTCGCGGCCCTCTCAGAGGTCTATGGCGACATCCTGCGTGCCGCCGGCGCCACCGAGCGCCTGGTCGAGTTGCTGCAAACCCGCTCGCCCATTCAGACACCGGCCCAGGCGCAGAGCCTGCCTGCGGTCCACGGCGGCTCGCGCCTGAGCGTGCGCGACCTGAGCTTCCACTACCCATCGCGGCCCACGCAAGCCGCGCTGAGCCACCTCAACCTGGAGGTGCAACCGGGTGAGACCATCGCCCTGGTCGGCCCCAGCGGCGCCGGCAAAAGCACGGTGTTTCAGTTGTTGCTGCGCTTTTACGATCCCCAGTCCGGCCAGATCGACCTGGACGGCGTGCCCATCCGCCAGCTGAGCCTCGAAGCCCTGCGCGAGCGCATCGGCATCGTCCCGCAAGACAGCGTCATCTTCTCGACCAGTGCGATGGAGAACATCCGCTACGGCCGACCCAGCGCCACCGACGAGGAAGTGCAGGCGGCCGCCCGCGCCGCCCACGCCCACGACTTCATCAGCCAGCTGCCCGAAGGCTATGCCACCTTCCTGGGCGAGCGTGGTGTGCGCCTGTCGGGCGGGCAGCGCCAGCGCATCAGCATCGCGCGCGCCATCTTGAAGAACGCGCCACTTCTGCTGCTTGACGAAGCCACCAGTGCACTCGATACTGAAAGCGAACGGGCGGTCCAGGCCGCCCTGGAAGAGGCCATGAAAGACCGCACCACCCTGGTCATTGCCCACCGCCTGAGCACCGTGGTCAATGCCCATCGCATCATCGTGCTGGAGGCTGGCGCCATCGTCGATGTGGGCACCCACGCCGAGTTGATGCACCGCAACGGTCTGTACGCCAAACTGGCCTCCATGCAGTTCGATCAGGCTCCGGCCTGATGAAAGCTTGTCATCGCAGCGCACCCGTCGCGCGTTAGGGTGACAAGCCAGTTCCGAGGCCCTGCCTCGCTCTACCTATAAAGGAAGACACATGACCTTCGCCAAATCCTCCCAAGCAGCCGCCCGCCTGAGCCGCCCCGCCCTGATCGTGGCTGTGGCCGGTGCCATCGCGGCCACGGGTTGCGCGAACATGGATCAAACCCAACAAGGTACCGCCAAGGGTGCTGCCCTGGGTGCCATCGCGGGCGCCCTCATCGGCAATGCCACCGGTGGCGACAACACCGTGCGCGGCGCCGCCATTGGTGCTGCGGCTGGCGCCATCGCCGGCAACCTGTGGTCCAAGCGCATGCAAGAACAACAGGCCGCCATGGAGCAAGCCACGGCGGGTACCCCGGTTGAAGTCACCCGCACCGACGACAACCAGCTCAAACTGAACATCCCCAGCGACATCTCGTTTGATCGCAACAGCGCCACCCTCAAGCCTGAGCTGCGTTCGGTGCTCGACACCTTCGCCCAGGGCCTGACCCGCAATGGCAGCGGCATGGTCGTGCGCATCGTCGGCCACACCGACAGCACCGGCACCGACGCCATCAACAACCCCCTGTCCCTGCAGCGCGCTGAAAGCGTCAAGAACTATCTGAACGACCGCGGCGTGCCTGCCTCGCGCATCGAAACCGTGGGCCGCGGCTCGCGTGAGCCGATCGCCAGCAACGCCACGTCCGCAGGCCAAGCCAAGAACCGCCGCGTCGAAATCTTCCTGCGCGACCCTGCTCAGCAGTAAGCCAACCCAGGCCCGGCATGGGATATTCCATGAGCGGGCCTTTTCAGGCGGATTGACTGCCACAATGCCAACAGCCGGCCCCGCGCCGGCTGTTGTACTTTGCAGACCACCATGAAACAGTACCTCGACCTCGTTCAATCCATCTTCGACACCGGCAGCTGGCAGGACAACCGCACCGGCGTGCGCACGCTGAGCATGCCTGGCGCCATGATGCGTTTCGACCTGCAAGAGGGCTTCCCGGCGGTCACGACCAAGAAGCTGGCCTTCAAATCGGCCATTGGCGAAATGGTGGGTTTCCTGCGCGGCAGCCGCAACGCCGCCGAGTTCCGCGCCCTGGGCTGCAAGGTGTGGGACCAGAACGCCAACGAAAACCAGGCCTGGCTGGCCAATCCCTACCGCCTGGGTGAAGACGACCTGGGCCCTGTGTACGGCGTGCAATGGCGCAACTGGCCGGCCTACAAGATGCTGCCGGCCACCGAAACCCGCCAGATCGAAGACGCCGTCGGGCGCGGCTACCAACTGCTGGGCCGCTTCGACAGCACCGATGGCCAAGGCGAGCAAGTGCTGCTCTACAAGGCGGTTGACCAGCTGCGCCAGTGTCTGGACACCATCATCAAGGACCCCGGCAACCGCCGCATCCTCTTCCACGGCTGGAACTGGGCGCAGCTCGAAGAAATGGCCCTGCCGCCCTGCCACCTGCTCTACCAGTTCCTGGTCAACCAGGCCAAGGGCGAGATCTCGCTGTGCCTCTACATCCGCAGCAACGACGTGGGCCTGGGCACGCCCTTCAACCTCACCGAAGGTGCCGCGCTGCTGACCCTGATGGGTCGCCTCACCGGCTACAAGCCCCGCTGGTTCACCTACTTCATCGGTGATGCGCACATCTACGAGAACCACGTGGACATGCTGCAAGAACAGCTGCGGCGTGAGCCCTTCCCTGCGCCCAAGCTGGTCCTGTCCGACCGCATCCCCGACTACGCCGTGACGGGCAAGTACGAGCCCGAGTGGCTGGAAAAGGTCGAACCCTCCGACTTCTGGCTGGAAGGCTACCAACACCACGCGCCACTCACCGCGCCCATGGCGGTGTGATCGAGCATCCGGCCCCCCAGATTCCGCAGTACCCATGCCCTCCCCTGATCAGTCCAACGACATTGATCTGCCGCCGCCCCACTTCGGCAACCCTTTCCTGGAGCTGCTGGGCGCCGAGTCGACAGGACTGAGCAAGGGGTGGGCGCAGACCGTCTTGCAACCGCGCCCCGAGCTGACCAACATGCACGGCGCCATCCACGGCGGCGTGCTCATGACCCTGCTGGACACGACCATGGCCCGCGCCGCGATGGCCCAACAAGGGTTCCGGCTGTCGGTGGTGTCCACCGGCGTCACGGTCAACTTCCTGGCGCCCGGACACGGCCCCCTCACCACCACAGCCAAAGTCACCGGGGGCGGCAAGTCCACCTGCTTCTGCGAGGCCGAGGTCACCGACACCGAAGGTCGCTCCGTCGCCAAGGCCATGGGCACCTTCAAATACCGCCGCCCCCCCGCTCCCGCCGTAGACGGTGGGGTCAGCACCGCCGAGTCCATTGAGTAAATCGCCGCTTGTGCTAGGCTGATGCCATGAGCCAACTGGTCCGTCTGCTGCTGATCTGCCTGACGCTGCTGATCCTGCCCCTGCAGAGTCAGGCCATGTCACGCTCGGCGCACACGCACGATCACGACGGCGCACCGGCTCACACCGCGCACAGCATGCCGCACGAGATGCAGCATCCAGCGGCCCAAGCTCAGGCCCTTGTCCAAGCAGACAGCCATTGCGCATCGGGCCAGGCCCACTGCCACGACAAAGCCCAGACAGGTGCAGACCACGGCTGCGGCGGAGCCCACTGCGCGCTCTGCGCCGCCTTGCCTCACCTGGCGTTTCACCTGCCCGTCATCGCGCTGAACACCGAACTGGTGTCGGTGACCCTGACCGCTGGCGTCGCCCCGCCGCTCGACAGTCTCGAACGCCCGCCTCAACGCATCCTCGCCTGACGCACAGCGCCTGCACACGCAGGCGTTGCTGACCCTTCGTCCGTGTTCAGCCCCTGGCTGATGCGGCCACTCAGGTTCACGAGGATGCCATGAGCATATCCCTTTCCCACTGGCGGCTGCCTGTGCTGTTGGCACTGGCCTGGCTCGCCCCTGGCCTGCACGCCCAAACCGCTGCCAGCGCCCCACCATCACGCCCCAACCCTTTGCAGGCGGATGCCACCGTGCCACCGCTGCGCCACAACTCGGCTCTCTCACGCTACAAAGCGCACACCGAGGTCGAAGTCGGCGCCTGGCGTCAGGCCAATGACCTGACCGCGCAAATTGGCGGCTGGCGCGCCTACGCCCGCGAGGCCCATGCGCCTGATGCCCCTGCCACACCGCCCAGATCCACCGCTGCGGCCAGTGCACCGACCGGCACGCCAAGTGCGCCCCCCAAGCCCCCCGCAGCGTCCGCCCCCGGGGACCACTCACATCACCATCACCACGGAGGCCAGCCATGACCCGCGCCCGCCTCCTCACACCCCTGGCGCTCGCCGTGCTGCTGAGCGGTTGCGCCAGCTTCAGCCCCGATGGCGGCCTGGGCCCCGTCAACGACTTGACCCGCGCCCACACTGGCAGCGACGTGCAACGCATCCAGACCGATGCCGACCAAGACCGCACCGACCAGCGCGTGGCCGAGCTGCTGGGCCAGCCCTTGACCGCCGACAGCGCCGTGCACATCGCCCTGCTGAACAACCGAGGCCTGCAAGCCTCGCTGGCCGAGTTGGGCATCACCGAAGCCGACGTGGTGCAAGCCGGCCGCCTGCCCAACCCTGGCTTCTCGTTTGGCAAACAGCGCACGGGAGACGAGCGCGAAATCGAGCGCAGCGTGCACTTCAACCTGGCCCGCCTGCTGCTGATGCCCACGGTGCAGCAGCTCGAAAACCGCCGCTTCGCACAAGCCCAGACGCAAACCGCCCAGCAGGTGCTGCAACTCGCCCACCGCACCCGCCAGGCCTACTACGAAGCCCTGGCCGCCAAGGAAACCACCCGCTACATGGGCCAGGTCATGCAGGCCGCCGAAGCCAGCGCCGAACTGGCCCGCCGCATGGCCCAGGTGGGCAACTTCAACAAACTGCAACAGGCCCGCGAGCAAAGCTTCTACGCCGATGCCGCCCAAGGCCTGGCCCGCGCCCAGCGCCATGAGGGCGCCACGCGCGAGCGCCTCATCCGTCTGCTGGGCCTGTGGGGCGACCAAACCGCCTTCCAGCTCCCCGACCGCCTGCCCGACCTGCCCCCCGTCGTGCGCGACCTGCCCGATGTGGAACGCACCGCCGTCGCCCAGCGACTGGACGTGCAAGCCGCCCGCCTCGCCTCGGAGCAAACCGCGCGCAACCTGGGCCTCACGCAAGCCACCCGCTTCATCAACGTGCTGGAGCTGGGCCTGATCCGCAACTCGTCCAACGAAGCGCCCACCACCCGCGGCTGGGAAGTGAGCCTGGAGCTGCCCCTCTTCAACTGGGGCGGCGCCCGCGTCGCCAAGGCCGAGGCCATCTACATGCAGTCCGTGCACGCCGCCGCCGACACCGCCATCCAAGCCCGCTCCGAAGTGCGCGAGGCCTACGGCAACTACCGCTCGGCCTACGACATCGCTCGCCACCAGCGAGACGAGGTCGTGCCCCTGCGCCAGCGCATCGCCGAGGAAAACCTGCTGCGCTACAACGGCATGCTCATCGGCGTGTTCGAGTTGCTGGCTGATGCTCGCGCCCAGATCAGCGGCGTAGCCACCTACATCGACACCCTGCGCGACTTCTGGCTCGCCCAGGCCGATCTGGACATGGCCCTCATCGGCCCCGCCCAGCTCCGCGCCCCCACCGCCTCACGCGCCGCCGCCCCCGAGGCCGCGGGCGCCGGCCACTGAACAAGGACACCCCATGGTTTCCAGACGCAACTTCCTCTCTGGCGCCGGCGCCATCACCGCCGCCGTCGGCAGCGCCACGGTCAGCAAAGCCGCCCTGGCCGCGCTGCCCGAGCCCGTCATCCAGACCAGCGCCGACACCCAGGCGCCGCTGGTGCCGCCCAACGGCCGCCCCTACAACCCCGTCGTCACCCTCAACGGCTGGACCCTGCCCTGGCGCATGAACAACGGCGTCAAGGAGTTCCACCTTGTGGCCGAGCCCGTGGTGCGCGAGATGGCACCGGGCTTCGTCGCCCACCTGTGGGGCTACAACGGCCAGTCGCCCGGCCCCACCATCGAAGTGGTCGAAGGCGACCGCGTGCGCATCTTCGTCACCAACAAGTTGCCCGAGGTCACCAGCGTGCACTGGCACGGCCAGCGCCTGCCCTGCGGCATGGATGGCGTCACCGGCCTGACGCAACCGCCCATCGCACCGGGCAAAACCTTTGTGTACGAGTTCGTGGCGCGCCGCCCCGGCACCTTCATGTACCACCCGCACGCCGACGAAATGGTGCAGATGGCCATGGGCATGATGGGGCTGTGGATCACCCACCCCAAGGGCAAGCACCCGCTGATCGACGAGGTGGACCGCGACTTCTGCTTCCTGCTCAACGCCTACGACGTGGACCCGGGCAGCTACACGCCCAAGGTCAACACCATGCTCGACTTCAACCTGTGGAGCTGGAACAGCCGCATCTTTCCTGGCATTGACCCGCTGGTGGTGCGCCACATGGACAAGGTGCGCATCCGCGTGGGCAACCTGACCATGACCAACCACCCTATCCATCTGCATGGGCACGAGTTCATGGTGACCGGAACCGACGGCGGCCCCTTACCCAAAACCGCCCGCTGGCCCGAAGTGACCACCGACGTGGCCGTGGGCCAGATGCGCCAACTCGACTTTGTGGCCGACGAAGAGGGCGACTGGGCGATGCATTGCCATAAGAGCCACCACACCATGAACGCCATGGGTCATGCCGTGCCCACCATGATTGGCGTGGACCACCGCCAGGTGGCCAAACAGATCACCCGACTGATACCGGACTACATGGTGATGGGCGAGCGCGGCATGCACGACATGACCGAGATGGAAATGCCCCTGCCCGACAACACCGTGCCCATGATGACCGGACACGGCCCCTTTGGCGCCATTGGCATGGGCGGCATGTTCAGCGTGCTGAAAGTGCGCAAAGGTCAAAAGCGCGGCGACTACACCGACCCAGGTTGGTTCAAACACCCTGCGGGCACCGTGGCGCGCGAATGGCAAGGCCCCACACCCACCGCCACACAGGCGCCGGCCTCCGCCACCCCACAACCCAAGGTGGAAGTGAACATCCGCAAACCTGCCGGCCATGGCAGGCACAGCGGCCACTGACACCCCATTTGAGCAAGGAGTACCAACCATGAACCCCTCACGCCGAAACCTGCTGCTGGCCCTGGCCGCCACACCCGCCGCCCTGCTGGCCGCACAAGCACAGGCCAACCCTTTCAAACTGCCCACCGTGCAGGTGTGGAAAAGCCCCACCTGCGGCTGCTGCACCGCCTGGGTTGAGCACATGCGAAACGCCGGCTTCACCGTCAACGTTTCGGAAGTGGACGACACCAGCCCCACCCGCAAACGCCTGGGCATGCCCGCCAAACTGGGCAGCTGCCACACCGCCCTGGTGGGCGGCTATGTGCTCGAAGGCCACGTGCCTGCTGACGACGTCAAGCGACTGCTGCGCAACAAAACCGCAGGCCTGGGCTTGAGCGTTCCCGGCATGCCCGTGGGCTCACCCGGCATGGAAATGGGCCCGCGCCTGGACCCGTATGACGTGCTGCTGGTGCAGCGCGATGGCAGCACCAGCGTGTTCAGCCATTACCCCAAAGCCAAACCCCAAGCGTGAAAGGACAAACCATGACGTTGAAACACTTTGCCGTGATGGCAGGCCTGTGGCTGTGCGTGGCCACCGGTGCGCAGGCTCAGACCGGATCTCATGCTGGCCATGGGCATGACACACCACCTGAGCCGACCCCGGCGTCGGCGGCCGCCAAAGCTGAAGCCTGGGCTGAAGGGGAAATCAGGAAAATAGACCTGAAGACCGGAAAAGTGACTCTGAAGCATGGGTATATACCCAACCTGGATATGCCGCCCATGACCATGATTTTTGGAATATCGGACAAGCAGGTGCTGAGCCAATTCAAAGTGGGTGACAAGGTGCGGTTTAAGGCCGTGGATGAGAACGGGCAATTGAAGGTGACGGAGATGGTTGTCCGCTGATAGAAGCTCTGACCACACCCCAAAACCACAGCGTGTGCCGGCACCCCCAACAGAGGGGGCTAGCGGGCGCACGCTGTTTTTTTAGGTGGGATAACATGTTCAACAATTTGTAAGCTTATTGCTAAGGTGTTGATTCTGATGAGAAAGATCAAGGATGCTGAGGCGACAAGAATCATTAGGCCGCGTTTCGCATCTGTGCGTGAGGCCTAATAACAGTTAGCCCCACCAAATAGCACAGCAAACAGAGGCACCAAAAATGGCAAAGCAGAAAATCCTATTCATTGCTCTTTTCGCTTCGCTTGTCACGAACTCACATGCATTCATTGTCAACTTGACTGCAACATCAGATGGACAAGAAAAACCGAGAATATTTGGCACAACAAATCTACCTGATGGGGTGGACCTCATGCTGAGCGTACACAGATCGGAAAGTCATTATTTTGCACAAGCCAAAGTGAAGGTTTTGGGGGGCAAATTCAACACACAACCGTTCACACAAAACAGCACACCGCTCCCCCCTGGAGTCTACAAGCTGCAAATTGAAACACCAATGGCAGGCATTATGGACTCAAAAACTTGGCCAGCCATTGGTAGTAAGGGTGAAAAATTAGAGGGGCCTCTGGTAAAAAATTCAAATTTCGGCGGAAATTTCGTAGAGTTCAAAACTACATTTATTGTGGGCACCGGACTACCATCCACCCCAAAGGACGAGGCCGCACGTGAACAGGAAAAAAAGAACTCGCATGAATGGTGGATGCATTCATGTCAAAGCGGGTACACAATCGCACAGGCAATCGCCAAAAACCAAGGCAAATCATTAGATATAGAGGAATTCCACAAAAAGTGCATCGCAGCAGAGCCGAGAAATAAATAATTCAGGGCTAACTGTAAGTTCAACGTGGACGCGAGTTAACTAATTCGTCAGGCTCCTCCGAAGCAAGCGCTATAGACACTCTTCAAACCAAGAAAATGCCATTAACCCTTGCCGTCATCCGAGAATATGAGGAGTTTCGTGGTGATATCGACGGCTGGTGCCGCTCCGCCCGCAAACAACTTAACCCAGCTGGCGCAGACGACTGGCCACTCATAGATGATCTTGTCATGAGGATCAGATCGGTAAATAGCGGTTTAGCATCAGCAAAGTTCAGTGAAGAACTAAATGCTCAGCTTGCGAAATTGGCGCCAGAGGCAGATGTATTAGATGAACTGCGCCGGGTTGCTCAGGCTAGTACAGAGTGGTAAAACTCTACCCCACGTGACTGCCCCATCCGCTGTCATCAGCTTATCTTCCGGCCCCAATTCCCAATTGACAGCGCAACAGTGTGCGCGCGCCCCGATTACGCCTTCTTTTGGCAAAGATGAAAAAGCATCTTGACACGCTACTCACAGTACAAACTAAGGAAGGTCTGCACAACCACCGCTGACGCGGCGGCTTGGGGCTGTTATTTCAGATGACGACACTTTTTTGCGTTCAAAGGGCAGATACGGGGCGTATTGAGCCCCAGTCGTGGCCCCTTGGCCGT
>NZ_JAVEYN010000028.1:0-37111 GCF_034003525.1 Aquabacterium sp. | reverse complement strand
CAGGCCGCGCGAGCCGCCGGTGATGAGGGCCACCTGGCCCGTCAGGTCAAACAATGCTGTCACGCTCAGGGGACGGTCCTCAGCAGACTTCGAACAGACCGGCGGCACCCTGGCCACCGCCAATGCACATGGTCACCACCACATACTTCACGCCGCGGCGCTTGCCTTCAATCAGGGCAAGTCCGGTCAGGCGCGAGCCCGAGACCCCATAGGGGTGGCCCACGGCGATCGCACCGCCGTTGACGTTCAGGCGCTCGTCAGGGATGCCCAGCTTGTCGCGGCAGTACAGCACCTGCACGGCAAACGCTTCGTTCAGCTCCCACAGGCCGATGTCGTCCACCTTCAGGCCGGCTTTCTTGAGCAGCTTGGGGATGGCGAACACCGGGCCGATGCCCATTTCATCGGGCTCGCAGCCGGCCACGGCAAAGCCGCGGAAGATGCCCAGGGGCTGCAGGCCGCGCACTTCGGCCAGCTGGCGGTCCATCAGCACGCAGGCCGACGAGCCGTCCGAGAACTGGCTGGCGTTGCCGGCGGTCACCACGCCACCGGGCAGGGCGGCGCGGATCTTGGCCACGGCTTCCAGCGTGGTGTCGGGGCGGATGCCTTCGTCGCGGTCGATCGTCACCTCGCGGGTGGTGATGCGGCCAGTGGCCTTGTCGACCACGCCCATGGTGGTGGTCATCGGCACGATCTCGTCGTTGAACAGGCCGGCGGCCTGGGCAGCGGCGGCACGCAGCTGGCTGCGCACGCCGTATTCGTCCTGGGCCTCTTTGCTGATGTTGTAACGCTTGGCCACCTGCTCGGCGGTCTGCAGCATGTTCCAGTAGATCTCGGGCTTGTGCTCGACCAGCCAGGGATCGCGGCGCATGTGGGTGTTGGCCTCGTTCTGCACGCACGAGATGCTTTCGACGCCACCGGCCACGTAGACCTGGCCCTCGCCCGCGATGATGCGCTGGGCGGCGATCGCGATGGTCTGCAGGCCCGAGGAGCAGAAGCGGTTGACGGTCATGCCCGCGGTGGTGACGGGCAGGCCGGCACGCAGCGCGATTTGGCGGGCGACGTTGCCACCGGTGGTGCCTTCACCGAAGGTGCCGCCCATGATGACGTCTTCCACTTCGGCGGGGTCGATGCCGGCGCGCGCCACAGCGTGCTGCACGGCGTGGGCGCCCAGGGTGGGCCCATAGGTCATGTTGAAAGCGCCCTTCCAGGATTTGGCCAGGCCGGTGCGCGCGGTGGAAACAATGACGGCTTCAGTCACGTGGTGTCCTTCTCAAAGCATCAGTTGAAGGTCTCGTTGGCCGCAGCCAGGCGAGACAGGAGCGCGGCCGGGGTCCAGAAGGCCACATCGGCACCGGGCTCGGCGGCAAAGCGCTTGAGTGCGCGTTCCACATTGACCAGGCCCACCTGGTCGGCATACAGCATCGGGCCGCCGCGGTGCAGCGGGAAGCCGTAGCCATTGAGGTAGACGATGTCGACGTCGGAGGCGCGCTGGGCGATGCCCTCTTCGACGATGCGGGCGCCCTCGTTGACCAGGGCATAGACGCAGCGCTCGATGATTTCCTCGTCGCTGATCTTGCGGGGCGTGATGCCATGGGCTGCGCGGAAAGCCACGATGGTCTCTTCGGTCACCGGGTCAGGCTGGGCCGCGCGGTTGCCGGGGATGTAGCGGTACCAGCCCGCCCCGGTCTTCTGACCGAAACGGTCGGCTTCGCACAGCGCGTCGGCCACATTGGGCTTGGCATCCAACGGGTTCTCGGCGTTGCGGCGCTTGCGGATCGCCCAGCCGATGTCCAGGCCGGCGAGGTCGCCCATGCGGAAGGGGCCCATGGCCAAGCCGAACTTCTCCAGCGCCTTGTCGACCTGCTGGGGCAGGGCGCCGGCCACGACGAGGTCGTGCGCAGCCTGGCCATAGCGGGCCACCATGCGGTTGCCGATGAAGCCATCGCACACGCCCGAGACGACCGCCTGCTTCTTGATGGTCTTGGCCAGCGCCATCGAGGTGGCCAGCACGTCCTGGGCGGTGGCGTCGCCGCGCACCACTTCCAGCAGGCGCATCACATTGGCCGGGCTGAAGAAGTGCAGGCCCACCACGTCCTGCGGACGCTTCGTGAAAGCGGCGATCTGGTTGAGGTCCAGCGTGGAGGTGTTGGAGGCCAGGATGGCACCGGGTTTGCACACGCTGTCGAGCTTCTCGAACACCTGCTGCTTGACGCCCATGTCTTCGAACACGGCCTCAATCACCAGGTCCACCTCGGCCAGATCGGCGTAGTCCAGCGTCGGCTGCAACAGCGCCATGCGGGCGTCCAGCTTGTCCTGCGTCAGCTTGCCCTTCTTGAGCGAGTTCTCGTAGTTCTTGCGGATGGTGCCGACGCCGCGCTCCAGCGCCTCAGCTTTCGTCTCCAGCATGACGACGGGGATGCCGGCGTTGAGGAAGTTCATCGCGATGCCGCCACCCATGGTGCCGGCGCCGATCACGCCGACCTTGGCGATGGGGCGCACGGGCGTGTCGGCCGGCACGTCGCTGATCTTGCTGGCGGCGCGCTCGGCGGCGAACACATGGCGCAGTGCGCGCGACTCGGGTGTCTGCATCAGGGCGAGGAAGCCCTCGCGCTCGATCTTCTGGCCGGCGTCAAAGGGGTGGCTCACCGACGCAGCCACGGCCTCCAGGCACTTCAGCGGTGCCGGGAATTGCTTGGACATGGCGCCCACGGTGTTGCGGGCGAATTGCAGGAAGGCCTCGGCGTTGGGGGCGTCCACCTTGCGGTCGCGCACGCGCGGCAGGCCGCGGCCTTCGGCCACCACCTTGTGGGCCAGGGCCAGCGCGGCGGGCAGCAGTTCGCTGTCCACCACTTCGTCGAACAGCGCGGTCGCTTTCAGTTGCGCCGCGGGCACCTGGGCGCCCGAGACGATCATGTTCAGCGCGGTTTCCAGGCCGACCACGCGGGGCAGGCGCTGCGTGCCGCCAGCACCCGGCAGCAGGCCCAGCTTCACCTCGGGCAGGGCCACGGTGGCCTGGCTGTGGGCAATGCGGAAGTGGCAGCCCAGGGCCAGCTCCAGTCCACCGCCCATGCACACGCCGCTGATGGCGGCGATGACGGGCTTGGGGCTGCGCTCCACAGCGGCGATCACGCTCAGCAGCGTGGGCTCCTGCATGGCCTTGGGCGTGCCGAACTCGCGCACATCAGCGCCGCCCGAGAAGAAGCGCTCATTGCCGATCAACACCAGCGCTTGCACAGCCGGGTCGGCGGCGGCAGCATCGATGCCGGCCACGATGGCCTGGCGCAAGGCCAGGCCCAGGCCGTTGACGGGCGGGTTGTCGAGGGTGATCACGGCCACGGGGCCGTGCAGTGCGTAGGACGCGTTGCTCATGCTCGCTGAACTCCTGCTTCGGTGGTCGATCGAAGTTCTGCAATGCAGAACATCGTATTGGAAATCAGAATCAGGTTACTGCGCGACGTCAGCCCTGTAATTAGGGGTTTCCCATTGGTTGACGGCCAAGGCTGCGCCAGAGGATCATGCGTCGGCAGATTCTGAATTACGTCCAGATGTTCCGCTTTGCGGAATTCTGGCGAGCGACACCTCCGAAGGATGACCCCGCATGAGCGATCCCATCATCAACCGCCGCCATCTTGATTTCCTGGTGTTCGAGTGGCTGCAGGCTGCCAACCTGGTCGAGCGCCCGCGCTATGCCGAGCACAGCGTCGAGACCTTCATCGCCACACTCGACACCGCGCAGGCCATCGCCACCGATCTGTTCGCGCCCCACAACCGCAAGTCCGACGAGCACGAGCCGACCTTCGATGGTCAGCGCGTGTCCATGATCCCCGAGGTCAAGACCGCCCTGCAGGCCTACTGCGAAGCCGGCTTGCTGGCGGCCAGCCACGACGTGGAAGTCGGCGGGATGCAGTTGCCCTCCCTGATCTCGCAAGCCTGCGGTTCGCTGTTCAAGAGCGCCAACATTGCCACCACCTCTTACGTGGGCCTCACCCAGGGCAATGCCAACGTCATTCGCCGTTTCGGCACCCCCGAACAGCAGCGCAAGTACCTCACGCACCTGCTGACCGGTCGCTTCTTCGGCACCATGGCCCTGACCGAGCCCCAGGCCGGCTCCAGCCTGGCCGACATCACCACCATGGCCGTGCCCCAGCCTGACGGCACCTACCGCCTCACCGGCAACAAGATCTTCATCTCCGGCGGCGACCACGAACTCAGCGAGAACATCGTGCACCTGGTGCTGGCGCGCATCCAGGGTGCCCCTACGGGCGTCAAGGGCATCTCGCTGTTCATCGTGCCCAAGTACCGTGTCAACGACGACGGCAGCCTGGGCGTGCACAACGACGTCAACCTCGCGGGCCTCATCCACAAGATGGGCTGGCGCGGCACCACCTCGACGATGCTGTCCTTCGGCGAGAAGGGCGAGTGCCAGGGCGAACTGGTGGGCGAGCCGCACCAGGGCCTGAGCTACATGTTCCAGATGATGAACGAGGCCCGCATCGGCGTGGGCATGGGCGCGGTGATGCTGGGCTGGCGCGGCTATCTCGCCTCGCTGGCCTATGCGCAAGACCGCCCGCAAGGCCGCCTGCCCGACTCGAAGAACCCGAACGAGCCACAGCGCAAGCTGATCGAGCACGCCGACGTGCGCCGCATGCTGCTGGCCCAGAAGGCCTATGTGGAAGGCGCTTACGGCCTGGTGATGTACGCCGCCCGCCTGGTCGACGAGCACAAGACCCACCCCGATGCCACCGCCCGCGAAGAAGCCGCGCTGCTGCTGGACACGCTCACGCCCATCGTCAAGTCCTGGCCCTCGCAATGGTGCCTGGAGGCCAACCACCTGGCCATCCAGATCCACGGCGGCTACGGCTTCACGCGCGAGTACCCGGTCGAGCAGTTCTACCGCGACAACCGCCTCAACCCCATCCACGAAGGCACGCACGGCATCCAGGCCATGGACCTGCTGGGCCGCAAGGCCGTGATGCGCGGTGGCGCCGGCATCGCCCTGCTGGCACGCAAGGTGGCCGAGACCGTGGCGCAGGCTCAGACCATCGAGACCTTGAAACCCCACGCGCGGGCCTTGCAGACGGCTTGGTCCGAGGTGGAAGAGACCCTGCAGGTGCTGCGTCCGGTGCTGGCCACCAACCCCACCTGGGCCCTGGCCAATGCCAGCGTCTTCCTCGAAGCCTGCGGCCACAACGTGCTGGCCTGGATCTGGCTGGAGCAGGCCCTGGTGGCCGCGCGGGCCCTGCCCACGGCCCAAGGCAGCGATGTCGCGTTCTATCAGGGCACACTGCACACCTGCCAGTGGTTCTACCGCTGGGAGTTGCCGCGTACCCGGCCGCAGCACGACCTGCTGCGCAGCCTGGATGACACCACCCTGACCGCCTCGCCCGACTGGTTCTGACCCGCATGAGCACGCCCGCCGATCCTTCCCAGCCCCGTTCACCGTCTGACGCGCACGCCACGTCTTCCGCTGTGACGCACGAGGTGCCCGCGGGCTTCGTGCCCTTTCACGCGAATTCCGACACCTTCATCGGCCTGTGCGGTCCGATCTACTGGAAGGACGTGCCCGGCGGCACCCCGATTCTGGGCATGCGCCTGCAATCGCAGCACATGAACCTGCGCGGCCACCCGCATGGCGGCCTGCTGGTGACGCTGGCCGACTCGGGCCTGGGCTACGCCGTCAACCACATGAGGGGCGGCCCGCTGGCGGTGGTCACGGCCAACCTGAGCACCGATTTCATCGGCATCGCGCACCTGGGCGACTGGATCGAGTGCCATGTCGAGGTCGACCGCATCGGCGCGCGCATGGCCTTTGCCAGCTGCCACCTCAAGGTGGGCGAGCGCAAGATCCTGCGCGCCAGTGGCGTGTTCGCCATCGTCAAGCCGGTCGAGCCGCCCCCCGGTGGCCATGTGCACGGGCGCTTGCAGGGCCCGGCCTCCGAAGCCCACCCCGCCACCCCGCCTACCACGCCGACCGCCTGAGGCCGCATGCGCAAACTCCACGTCCTGATGAAGAAGGAAGAGCTCGACGGCCAGCGTCTGGATGGCAAAGTCGTCATCGTGCTCGACATCCTGTTTGCCACCACCACCATCGTGGCGGCCCTGTCAGCCGGGGCCACCGAGGTGTGGCCAGCGCTCGACGGGGATGCGGCCCGCGCGCTCGCGGCGCAGCAAGGTGATCAGCCCCACCTGCTGGCCGGCGAGCTGTATGCCGAAACGCTGAGCGGCTTTGCCCCGGCCACGCCCCTGGCTGTACTGGCACGGCTGCCCGCGCAAGGCCGCTTGATCTACGCGACCACCAATGGCACCGTGGCGCTCACCCGCGCGCAGGGCGCCGCCCATGTGTACGCCGCGGCCCTGCTCAACGCACAGGCTGTGGTGGACCACATCGCGCGTCAGCACCCAGATGACACGCTGCTCATCGTGTGCTCCGGCTCGGCCGACCGCTTCAACCTCGAAGACTTCTATGGCGCCGGCTACCTCGTCTCGCTGTTCCGCCAGGCCGGTGTGCGCGACCTCACCGATGCCGCCCGTGCCGCCGAATGGATGCACGCCGCCACCGACGCCCGCGCCTGCTTTGACGCAGCCCGTGTGGGCCGCCGCATGCTGGAAAAGGGCCTGCCCGACGAGCTGGACTACGCCGCGCAACGCAGCGTCAGCGGCGTCGTGCCTTACCTGGTCGAGGGCGTGTTGCGCCCGGTCTCCCGCGACTGAGTCGTTCCGCGCAGGCCGCTGCGCCTCAGGCCGGGGCCGATCCCGCAGACCTCAGAACTGGAACAGCGTCAGGCCCAGCCCCAGGCTGGTCTGGCGGTGGTTGTAGTCCAGCAGCGATTCGCCATAGCCGCTGAACAGCTGCAGGTACCAGCGCAGCCCTTGCGGCTGGCTGCGGTCCACCGGATAGGTCCAGTCCAGCTGCACCGAGCCGCGCTTCATCTCCTTGGGGTGCAGGCGCCAGGTCAGGCTGGCGGTGGACTGCCCCGGCAGCCACGAGGCCTGGATCTCGGTGTTGCCGATGTAGCGGGTCAGGTCGGGGTTGTCGTCCTTCGAGCCTTCGCGCGGGCGGCGGTTGAAGCGCATCTGCACCGCCAGCTCACCCTTCTCGAAGGCCGTGCCCGCATACAGCCGGTTCCAGCTGCGCGACAGCGGCTCGCTTTGCCCGTTCGACTGGTGCGCAAAGCCCGCCTCCAGCATGCGCCACGACCAGCCGCCGGGCAGCACGCTCAAGCCATCGGGCACGGGCACCACGTACTTCAGCTCGGGCTGGTAATCGGTGTTGCGAAACGGGGCCGAATCGGCCTGGTTCCACACCTGCCACATTGACCGTTGGGTGTAGGTGGCCCACAGGTCGGCCCGCGGCAGCAGCAGGTCTTCGGCCACCTTCACGCGCAGCGAGATCTGCATCTTCGCCTCCACCGCCTTGTAGTTCGGCTTGAGCGGGGCGGCACCCCGCGTGGGGCTGAAAGGCTGGCGGTTGATGTCGCTGGTCAGGTGCAGTGGCAGCAGGTAGTTCGGGTAGAAGGTGCGCACGACAAAGGCCTTGCGTTTGTCGCTGCGGCCCAGCTCCCAGAAGGTGGACAGGGCGCTGCCCGGTGGCGGCATGGCCGTGGCCGTCGACGCAGGGGGCGGCGTGATGGCCACGCGTTCGGCCTCGCTCGCTGGCACGGCCGTCGGGGACGCGTCCGCCGCAGGCGGGACTGGGTGCGGTGCCGCGGAGCTGGCCGGTGCGCTCAGCGGATCCGGCGCATGCGGGCGAAACACCGCGTCATAACAGGCCAGTCGCAGGGCCGCATCGGTGTGCGCGGCGCAGTGCTGAGCGGCCTGCTCGGCGGTGGGGGAGGTGCTGGGCGCGGCGCCCGGCAGCGTCTGGGCCAGGGTGGCAGGTGCCAGCGACAGTCCCCCGGCACTCAGGGCCAGCCAGCAGGCAAGGGGGGCAGGGGAACGCATCATGGGCAGGGCGGGCACCCGCAGGCGCGCTGTCAGGCAATCGGGCGTTTCAGCTTAGCAGAAGCCCGTGACCTGACCGGCCCGCCATGGCGCGACGTTCAGGTCCGGCCTGCCGAGGCTTGCAGCTTGCGCGCCATCTCGATCAGACGCGGGCGCACCTCGTTGAGCAGGAATTCCTGCGACAGGCTGAACGCCGGGCCGGCGCAACTGATCGCCATCACCGGCAGGCCACCGCCCGGGTTGAAGGCCACGGCGATGCCGTTGACATGCGCCTGCAGGTCGCCGAAAGAGCGGGTGCAGCCCAGTGCGCGGTAGTCTTCCAGCGCGGTGTTGATCGAAGCCTGGATGCTCGGCCAGGCCTGCTCGTCGTATTCGCGGAAGCGCTCCAGCAATTCCACGCGCTCGGACGGGCTGATCTCGGCCAGGTAGGCCCGCCCCAAGGCTGAGTTGAGCAGCGGAATGCGTGAGCCCACGTCCACGCTGAGCGTGAGCGCCGCCGAGCTGCGGCAGTTCTCCACGTACAGCATCGCCAGCCGGTCGCGCGTGCCCAGCGACACGGTCGCCTTCGCGAACTCGGCCAGCTCCTGCATCATCGGCTTGGCCATCTGCTTGACGTCCAGGCGCGCCATCATGTAGCTGCCCAGCGCCAGGGTCGAGGTGCCCAGCCGGTACTTGCCGTTTTCTTCCAGCTGGATCAGGTAGCCCAGCTTGGTCAGCGTGTACGTCAGGCGTGACACGGTGGACTTGGGCAGCTTGCAGCGCTTGGCGATTTCCTGGTTGCCCAGGGCCTTGTCCCCCGTGCGGAAACAGGACAGCACCTCCAGCCCGCGCGCCAGGGCGGTCACGAAATGTCGGTCTTCCTTGCCGTCTTCGAGAGCGGTGGTGTGTGGGGTCTGCATCATGGAATAGCGGTTCTTCTGCGATATCTTGGCATGCCGTTCACGCAGTCGGGAAGCTCCGGGCCGCGTGTGGGGTGCCCACCGGTGCAAACCTGAAGGGGTTTGCATGGTGAAATCGGAAATTGGTGTGCAGAACAGCGATCTGCGCGCAAAAAAGGCGGGTCACCCCGGTTGGGGGCCCGCCCGTTCAGCCGTCCACCGCGTGTGCGGCAGACGGGTTCAGGATCACAGATCCTTCAGGCGCACGCCCTTGAGCTTGCCACCCTCGACCACGCCGATCACGGTGTTGAGCACCGAGCCGCCGTTGGCGTCCACGCCATTGAAGTCGTTGGGGTTGATGGCGTCCGGCAGGGCCTTGGCCGCGGCGTCCAGCTTGGCGCGGATGGCGGTCGGGTCGCTCACGGTGCCGGCCAGCTTCATCGCGTTGACCACGATGTGCAGCGAGGAGTAGTTCAGCGACGACTCCGACGACGGGTTCATGTTGGCGCCGTAGGCCGCACGGTAGGCGGCCACGAAGCCCTTGGCACCGGGGCGCTCGTCAGCGGTCAGCGGCAGCGTGCCGATCGAGCCTTCGAGCATCTGCAGGCCGCCGGTCACCTTGGCCATTTCGTCCATCTTGGCCTGGTCCATCACGATGAAGGAACCCTTGAAGCCCAGTTCGCGCGCCTGCTTGGCGACCAGGCCGGTCGGCTCGGAGGGGCCACCGATGAACATCACGTCGGGCTTGGTTTCCAGCACGCGGCTCACGCCGGTGTAGAAGTCGGCCGACTTGTTGTACGACATCGGGTTCTTCGAGGTCACGGTGCCACCGGCCTTGGTCCAGGCCGGCTCGAACGCGGCGACCCAGGCCTTGGCGTAGTCGTGGTCAGCCGGCGCCATGCCCAGCTTCTTGCCCTTCTTCATCTCGTAGCGGATGAAGGGCTCGATGTAGGTCATGAAGTTCGGCGGAATGCGCATCGTCAGCTTGTTGCCCTTTTCCGTGATGGTGGGCACGCTGGTGTAGGCCATCAGCAGGAAGTTCTCTTGCTGGTTGAAGGCCTGCAGGGCGAAGGCACCACCGGAGTGGGGCACATAGATCACGGCCGTTTCGTGCTGCTGTTTGAGGCGGCGGGCATTGATGGCGGCTTCCGCGGGCGAGTACTTGTCGTCCAGCGCCACGATCTCGACCTTGTACTTCTTGCCACCCACGGTCAGGCCCTGGGCGTTGATTTCCTTGGCCGCCAGGTTCAGACCGTTGAGCACGTTCTTGCCGTAGAGGGCCGCGCCGCCGCTCAGCGGGGCGGTCAGACCGATCTTGAGCACTTCCTGGGCCAAGGCGCCGCTGGCGCTGAAGGCCAGGGCCACGGTGGCAGCCAGAGGGGCGAGCTTGAGCGCTTGGGGGATGAAACGCATGGTGAGGTCTCCTTGTGAGGGGTGGGTAAACGTTGGGGAACGCGTAGGGGGGCGGCGTCAGGCGCCGATGTAGGCCTTGCGGATGCCTTCGTCGTACAGCATCTCTTCGGGCTTGCCTTCCATGACGATGCGGCCGCGTTCGAGCACATAGGCCCGGTGTGCGATGCGCAATGCCGAGTAGGCGTTCTGTTCAGCCAGCAGCACGGTCACGCCGGTCTGGTTGATCTTCTGAATGATCTCGAACATCTGCTTGACCACCAAGGGGGCCAACCCCAGGGAGGGCTCGTCCAGCAGCAGCGCCTTGGGACGGCCCATCAGGGCGCGGCCAATGGCCACCATCTGCTGCTGACCGCCCGACAGCGAGCCGGCCGGGTCATGGCGCTTTTGCTGCAGGATGGGGAAGAGCTCGTAGATGTGATCGAGGATCTGCTTCGACGTGGCCTTGCTGTCTTGCGCCTTGCGGTGCACATAGCCACCCAGCATCAGGTTCTGCTCCACCGACATCTGCGGGAACAGCTTGCGGCCTTCGGGGCAGTGCACCACGCCGTGTTCGACGATGGCCGACGGCTTCATGCCGACCAGCTCCTGGCCGTCGAACGAGATCGAGCCGCTGCTCGTCTTGTTGATGCCCGAGATCGCCATGAAGATCGAGCTCTTGCCCGCACCGTTGGCACCCAGCAGCACCACCAGCTCGCCCTTGTCGGCGTGCAGGCTCACGTTGTCCAGGGCGCGGAAGCTGCCGTACGACAGCGAAACGCCTTCAAGCTTCAGCATGTTCGGCTCCCAGGTAAGCGTCGATCACCAGCGGGTTGCTGCGGATCTCGGCGGGTGTGCCCTCGGCGATCTTCTCGCCGTAGTTCAGCACGATGATCTTGTCGGCCAGGCTCATGATCATGTCCATCTTGTGCTCGATCAGGCACACGGTCTTGCCATGGTCGACCAGCTTGCGGATCAGCTCGGCCAGGCCGACGGTTTCTTCGGGGTTCACGCCACCGGCCGGCTCGTCGAGCAGCAGCAGGTCGGGCTCGGTCGCCAGTGCCAGCGCAAAGGCCACGCGCTTGCGCTCTTCCTGCGTGATGTCACCGGCCAGGCGGTGCGCCACACGGTTCAGGCCCACGAACTCCAGCGCCTCTTCGGCCTTCTCGCGGCACAGCTTTTCTTCGCGCTTTTGCAGCGGGGTGTGGAGGATCACATCCCACAGCCCCGAGCGGGTGCGCAGGCGGTGGCCCACGATCAGGTTGTCCAGCACCGAAGCCTGGTCGAACAGGTTGGTGGCCTGGAAGGTGCGTGCCACGCCCAGGCGGGCGATCTGGTCGGCACGCATGCCGGTCACGTCCTCACCCTTGACGATGATCTGGCCCGACGACGGCGCGTGCGTGCCGGCGATCAGGTTGAAGAAGGTCGTCTTGCCGGCGCCGTTGGGGCCGATGATGGCGTTGATGTGGCCGGCCTCGAACTTGGCCGTCACGTTGTTGACAGCCGTCAGGCCGCCGAAGCGTTTGGTCAGACCGCGGATCTCAAGCATGGCGGGCTCCGTTGGGGTTGGACGAGGCGACGGTCGGGGCGGCCGCGGCCTGAGCTTGCTCACGCTCGGCCGCAGCACGGCGGGCACGGCGGTGCAGGATGGTGCCGACAATCCCGTTGGGCAGGAAGATCAGCAGCAGGATCAGCACCGGGCCGAAGACGACCATGCGGTAGTCCTGCAGGAACTGCAGCGACTGGGTCAGCCAGGGCACCAGGATCGAACCCAGGATCGGGCCCAGGATGGTGCCGATGCCGCCCACCAGCATGAACATCACCAGCTCGAAGGTGTGGTGGGTGGCCGCCAGGTCAGGACCCAGGAAGCGCACCACACCGGCGTACAGGCCACCGGCCAAGCCGGCATAGATCACCGACAGCACGAAGGCCAGACGCTTGGTGCGTGCCAGCGGGATGCCCAGCGCTTCGGCCAGGGCCTCGCTGTTGCGCACGGCCACGAAACTGCGGCCCAGCAGCGAGTGCACGATGCGGTGCATGATGTAGGCGCCGATCACCAGGAACACCAGCACCAGGTAGTACTGGCCCTTGGCCGATTCGAACTCCAGGCCACCGAAGCCGGTGGGGGCGGGGATGCCCATCACGCCGACGGCGCCGTGGGTCACGTCTTCCCACTTCTCGATCAGCAGGTAGATGATGTAGCCCACGCACAGCGTGAAGATCGAGAACACGTGGCCGGTCATGCGCAGCGAGATCACGCCCACCAGGTAGCCGATCACGCCGCAGATGGCGCCCGCCGCCACGAACGAGGTCCAGAAACCCCACTGGTAGTCGGTGGTCAACAGGCCCACGGCATACGCGCCGATCGCCATGAAACCGCCGTGCGCCAGGTTGAACTGACCGGTGTAGCCGGTGATCAGGTTCAGGCCCAGGGCCGCGATCGCAAAGATGTAGGCCTGCGTCATCACCGACAGGAAGTAGGTGTTGGAGACCATGTAGGGGAACACGAGGGCCAGGGCGATGAGCAGGGCCCAGCCGGCCTTACCTTGAAGGAGCTTCATGTCAGTGCGCGCCTTTCGAAAACAGACCTTGGGGGCGAACCGACAGGATGACCACCAGCAGCACGAAGGCGATCAGGTCCTTGTAGTCCGTCGAGAAATAGAAGCCACCGAAGGCCTCGGCCAGACCGATGATCAGACCGCCGACGATGGCACCGGGGAAGCTGCCCATGCCGCCAAGGATGATGATCACGAAGGCCTTGGTGATGACCAGATGTCCCATGGCCGGGTAGACCAGGTTGATCGGGCTGTAGAGCACCGCGGCCACGGCCGCCAGCGCGCCGGAGATGGCGAACACCAGCAGCGTCACGCGGGTGGCGTCGATGCCGACCAGGGCGGCGCCATCACGGTTCTGCGCCATCGCGATGATGGTCAGACCGGTGGTGGTGCGGGTCAGGAACAGGTGGAGCACGGCCACCAGCACCACGGCGCCGGCGATGATCAGCAGGCGTTGCGCCACGGTGGTCAGGCCGAAGATCTCGACCAGCTGGCCGTACGGCGACTGCATGCGGTGGAAGTCAGCCCCCCAGATGGCCTGCGCACCGGCCTCCAGGAACAGCAGGATGCCGATGGCCGCGATCATGTCGTGCAGCGGCGGGGCATTGCGCAGTTGGTGGAACACCAGTCGCTCGGCCAGCATGGACAGCACGGCCACAACCGCCGCCGAGCCCAGCATCGCCAGCCAGTAGTTCAGGCCCAGCGACTCCATGAAATAGAAGGCCACGAAGGCGCCGGCCATGTACAGCGCGCCGTGGGCGAAATTCGGGACGTGCAAGATCCCGTAGACCAGCGTCAGGCCCAGCGCGACCAGGCTGTACACCCCGCCGATCGTCAGGCCATTCAGCAGTTGCTGAAAGAACAAATCCAAGATGCGCTCCTCAAACTGTGCTCGGCATGCCCACAATGGACATCGCCGGTAAGTGAGATGCAGTGTGCCCATCACCTGTTTGAGGGGTCAAGACAATTTCGGGATTCATTTCTGCCCTGCGGAACAATATAGGGTAATTGCTAACAGGGATAACGGCATGGCAGCGGTTTTCGGTCTCAGGGTTGCCTTCCGGGCAGAACTCGGTTTTGCCTTGCGGAATAGCTGATCGGGGTTTTCGGACCGCACGCTCGCCGATTGCCCAATTCGCGCATCCGGGCTAGACTCTGCCCATGTACTCCACAGGATGCCTCGCCCGCACCCTCTGCACCCCTCTGGGCTGCGGGGCCGGTCAGCGCGTGCGCCGATCGCTGGCCGCACTTTCCTGAGCCCGGCGATCTCCTGTCCTTCCCTTTCGCGCTTTTCTGAGATCCCCGGGCCTGCTCTGCCGCGCAGCTTTTGCCTGGAGACTCCCATGTCCGTTGCCCCCCGTCCTGTGGATGAGCGCATCCTCTCTGAACTCGATCACGCCCGCATCCTGGGCCTCATGCGTCGCACCCCCTTGAGCGAGGCGCAAAAGCACGCGCTCGACGCTTTGCTCGACGCGGCCGACGTCGTGCCTGTGCGCGACATCCCGCCCGATGTCGTCACCATGAACACCCGCCTGCGTCTGCACGCCGAGGGCGAACCGGCGCCGCGCGACATCACCCTGTGCTATCCGGAGGACGCGAACGCCGAAGCCGGCCTGGTGTCGCTGCTCTCGCCCATGGGCGCCAGCGTGCTAGGACACCGCGTGGGGGGCGAGGCCGAGTGGCTCTTGCCCACCGGTGCGGTGCGCACTGCCCGCATCGTGGCCCTGCACTTTCAGCCCGAGGCCGCTGGGCAGTACACGACCTGAGTCCGGTGGCGCCGGGAGGGTGTGTACGCCCGGCCCGGCAGGTCGGGCTCATTCCTTGAAATACACCACCTGGTGGCCCACGGCCAGCAGATCGCCCTGGGCGCTCCAGATCTCGGCCGTCTGGTCGTGAAAGCCCTGGCTGTAACGCAGGCCTTTGGCGCAGCCGAGCACATGGGCCGTGCCCTGGGCGGCCAGCAGGGCCGCATCGGCATGGAAGTACACCGTCAGCGTGACGGTGCCCGCCGGCACCGGCCGTGAACGGCGCACGAAGATGCGCGGGATGAAGGCATCGCAAAGCGCGCTCAAGGCCAGGAAGTCGAGCGGGCGAGGCGGCTCATCGCGCAGCCAGACCCGCGTCACCGCATCGTCGCGCGCCACGTTGTCGAGCACCTGCTCGCCATCGGTGAAGCGCATGTCATACGCCTTGGGCCACTCGGTGCGGAACACGCCGGGATGGCGCGGCAGCGATTCGGCCGAAGGCACGCTGGGGAAGACCGCATCGGTGGCGCTCCAGGTGTCGCGCCGCACGGCCGTGAGCACGGTGGCGAAGGCCGCCACCGCGTCGCCCTGACGCAGCTCGACCAGCCAGTGCTGGGTCGAGCGGTTGGTGCGCATGGGGCGGGCGTGCACGTCGAACGCCCCATCGGTGATGGGGGCCGCGTAGTGCACCGTCAGGGACAGCGGATCGCCCAGGCGCTCGGGGTGGCTCAGCGCCCCATTGAGCAAGGTGGCGGCAATGGTGCCCCCAAAGGGGCCCACCATGTTGGCGTAGGCCGGGTGGGTGTGTCCGGTGAAGCGGTGCTCGCCCGCAGGCGTGAGCGCGACCGCGGCATCCAGGGCATGAGAGGGGACAGTCATGGCAGGCAACTCCTTGTGCGGCGATGGTAGCGCGAGCGGCCATTTGTCGTCTTTTGATCCTGTCGCATCGGCGCAGCTTGCGGGAATGAGCTGACCCTGCCCCCCCGTTTCGGCAGGTTAGACTGGCACGCAGGGCCGCTGGTGGGCGTGGCAATGGAGAGTTCCGTGCTGGTTTATGTTCTGTTGGGTGTGCTGGTTCTCGTCCTTCTGTTCTGGGGATTCGGGGCGCTCCGCCGACCGGGTCGTCCCCCCGCAGCGCCCGCGCCCGAGACGCCCGAGGTGGCAGAACGGCCGGTCGCCGCGCCCCCGAGCCCGCCGCCACCCGAGCCTGAACCCGAGCTGGAAGGCGAGATCACCCAGCCCGCGCCCCTGCCTGATTTCGTCGATCACGCCACCGAGCCCCTGCCACTGGACGAGCGGCCGCCGTCGGACCTGAGCGCGGCGCCGCCAGAGCCGCCGGCCGCCGAGCCGGTCTTCGTCGCTCCTGACGTGGATCTCGAGCTGGAGGTAGCGTCCCCACCCGCGCCGAGCCAGCAGGCCCCCGTCGAGCCCGTCATGGCGCTGCTGGCCGAGCCGGTGACGGCGCACACGCCGGCCGAGACGCCAGCGCTTCCCGCGATCGACCTTGACCTGGACCTGGTGGAGATCGCGCCCGAGCCGACGCCGACGCCTGAGCCTGAGCCTGAGCCTGAGCCTGAGCCTGAGCCTGAGCCTGAGCCTGAGGTGCCGGTGATCGAACCTGCGCCTGCCGAGGCGCCAACACCAGAGCCCGAGCCCGAGCCCGAGCCAGAGATGGTGCCGGTGATCGAGCCCGAGTTGCCGGAGATCGAGTTGACGCTGGCACCACTCGCGCCGCCGCTCGAACCCACGCCAGAGCCAGAGCCCACGCCTGAACCCGCACTGCCAGCGATCGAACCGGTTCCGGCACAGCTCGAGCCCGCCGTGATCCCGCCTGCGCCGGTGGCCGCACCCGTCAGTGAACCGGCCCCTGAGCCGGTCGCTGCCCCGGTCGTCGAGCCGGCACCGGCCCCTGTCGCGGCCCCTCTCGCCCCGGCGCTGCCGACGCCTCCGGTCAGCCTGCCGGCTTCGGCCGAGCCGCCGCTGATCCTGGTGGTCGATGACTCGGCGGTCGTGCGCGCCAAGATGGTCAAGCTGCTCAAGTCGGTCCCTTACCGCGTCGAGATCGCCAAGAATGGCGTGCAGGCGCTCGAGTTGATCCCGCAACTGCAGCCCCACATCGTCGTCACGGACATCGAAATGCCGGAGATGGACGGCTACGAGCTGATCGCCCGCCTGGACGCCGACCCGGTCCTGCGCGCCATCCCGGTTTTTGCCGTCTCCAGCTTCGAAGACCTGGCCGAACGCCTGGCGCCGCACGTCAACGTCAAGGGCTGCTTCGGCAAGCCCTGGGACGAGCCGCTGGTCCTCGCCACCCTCGCCAGCCTGGTGGGGGCCCCTGCGGCGACCGCCTGAGGAGCAGGCCATGTGGCGTCAGCGCGTCCTGTTCTGGTGGGGCCTCAGCCGGGATGCGGTCAAGCTGTGGCTGGGCAGCAATGCCTTCAGCCATGCCGCGGCACTGGCCTTCTACACCCTGTTCTCGCTCGCCCCGGTGGTCATCATCGCCGTGGCCGTGATCGGCCTGGTGCTGGGTGAGCAGGCGGCGCAGGGCCAGATCGTCGGTCAGCTGCGTGGTGTCATGGGGTTGGAGGCGGCGCAGGCCGTCGAGCAGGCCGTGGCCCGCTCCCGCCTGTCCGAGGCAGGCTGGTTGCCGACCGTGCTCGGCGTCGTCGCCTTGCTGACCGGCGCCACCACGGTGTTCGGCCAGATGCAGCTCTCGCTCAACGACGTCTGGGGCGTGGCCGCCCGCCCGGACCGCAGCAGCCTCTTCATGTTCGTCAAGAGCCGCATCCTGTCCCTCACCGTGGTCCTGGCCATCGGCTTCGTGCTGCTGGTGTCGTTGCTGCTGGGCGTCGTGCTGCGCACCGTGCTCCACTTTGCCGACCAGTTCGTGCCGGCCGTCGCCGCCTTGCTGACCAGTGCCGAGATGCTGCTGTCCCTGCTGGTCTCGGCCCTGCTGTTTGGCACCATCTTCAAGGTCCTGCCTGACGTGGTCCTGAAATGGCGCGATGTGGTCGTCGGCGCGCTGGTCACCGCCGTGCTGTTTGCCATCGGTCGTGACGCCATCGCCCTGTACCTGGCGCAAACCGCCACAGCCTCCACGTATGGAGCGGCCGGCTCGGTGGTTCTGATCCTGCTCTGGGTTTACTATTCTTCGCTGATCCTGCTGTTCGGTGCGGCCTTCACCAAAACCCACCTGCTCGCCCGCGGTCGCGCGCTCGTGCCGCGCAACTCGGCGGTGCTGGTGCACCGTGAGCTGGTGATCGAGTCCCGCTCAAAGTGATCCGCCAGGTGCTCGCCTCCCGCCTTGCCCGCCCCTGACCCTTTGCTGTACGTCGCCACGTCATGACCGATTCCCCACCGAGCTCCATCGATGACCGCCTCTACATGTTGCGGACGCGCTGGGAGTTCTACGTTGCCGAAGGGCGTTTCGAGCAGTTCATCGAGTTTGCGGTGGCCGTCAACAGCCTGGCCGAGCACCTCAACCGCATGCGCCTGCCCGGCCTGGTGCGCGTGTGCGAGGGCCTGGAAAACGCTGCGCTGGCGCGACTTGGTCAGGACGACACCCACCCGCTGAGCGAGCAGGACATCGCGGCCCTGCAGCGTCAGCTCGACACCCTGATGGGCGCCGTGGCCAGCGCCAAGCCGCACGTGCCCGACCGCGAGCGGCGCGTCGAGGGCGCCGTGGCGGCGGGGGCACCCGAGGTGGACTGGATCAAGCCGCGCGCGGTGTGGCTGATCAGCGCGCCCGCGCAGCAGGAACTCGCGCAGGCGCTGGGCCACCAGTTGCGCTACTTCGGTTTTCAGACGATCGAGCTGGCCTGGGGCGATGCCGTGCCGACGGGCGAGCGGCCGCTGGCGGTGCTGTTCATCCCGGCCAACGGCGAGGTGCGCTCCGAAGCCGACCTGTCCTTCATCACCACCGTGCGGGCCACCTGTCCGGCCAGCCAGCTGTTCTACCTCGGCGTGGACTCGGCCATCGAGCCCATCGTCGCGCTGATGCGCGCCGGCATCGATGTCGCCATCCCCGCCGAAGAGCAGTCCGCCCGGGTCCTCGATCGCATCCTGGACCTGGTGCAGAACATCGAGCAGGAAAAGTTCCGCGTGCTGGTGGTCGAAGACTCGCGTGTGGCCGTCGCCCTGATCCAGCGCACCCTGGCCGAACACGGCATCGACAGCCACGCCATCCGCGACCCGGGCACCCTGTTCGATGTGCTCGAATCGTACCGGCCCGACCTCGTGCTGATGGACATGTTCATGCCGCGCTTCAACGGCGTCGAGGCCACCCGCGTGCTGCGCCAGATGTCGGCCTACAGCACCCTGCCCATCGTCTATCTGTCGGGCGCCACCGACGTCGGCATGCAGGTCGAGGCCTTGCGTCTGGGCGGCGACCAGTTCCTCACCAAACCCTTCAACCCGGTGCTGCTCGCTGCCGTGGTCAAGACCAAGATCGAGCGCTTTCGCGAAACCCAGCGCTCGACCCGGCTCGACGGCCTCACGGGCCTGCTCAACCACACCGCCGCCAAGTCCCGCCTGGCCAGCCTGGTGCAGCAACTGGGCACGCCCCCTGCCGACGGTGAGCCGGGCACGGCCGCAGGGCAGGGGGCCCTGACGGTGGCCATGCTCGACATCGACCACTTCAAGGCCATCAACGACACCTACGGCCACCCGGTGGGCGACCAGGTGATCCGCGCCCTGGCCTGGCTGCTCAAAGGCCGCCTGCGCTCGAGCGACCTCATCGGGCGCTATGGCGGCGAAGAGTTCCTCATCGCGCTGCCGGGGGTGAGCCTGGAGCAGGCCATCGCCGTCATCGACCGCATCCGCAGCGACTTCGCAGCCTTGCCCCATGCGCACCCGGGTGGCGCCTTGCGCGCCACTTTCAGCGCCGGCGTGGCGTCCTTCCCGATGTTCGATGCGGCGGCCGACCTCACCGAAGCGGCCGACGGCGCGTTGCTGCACGCCAAGCGCCTGGGGCGCAACCGCGTCGAGGCCGCGCTGCCATCCCCCCTGCACAGCGTGGCCTGAGCGAGCCACCGCCGCCCGATTTCCTGTCTGTTGTTGGCCCATGCGCGTCTGCACCCTCGCCTCTGTCTTGAACCAGGTCGTGATTGGCGAGCCGCTGCCGTTCAGCGTGCGCGATGCCCAGCGCCTGCTGCTGACCCGCGGCGAGCGCATTGCCGACGAGGCGCAGCTGCAAGGTTTGCTCCAGCTGGGCGCCGTGGTCGAGTTCGACGAGGTGGCCGACGCCTTGCAGATGGTGCAGCGCGAGCCGCCCGCCCGGCGCTGGGTCCGTTTGCCCGCCGAGTGGCACCGCGTGGCCGGCGAGGTCAAACAGGCCCTGTGTGGCTCCCCCTCGCAACTGGTGGGCGCGCTCGACAGCGTCATCGACCAGTTGCTGCTGCTCATCGACCTGTCGCCCGAGCTCGCGCTCTCGCAGGTGGTGCGTCAGTCCGTGACCGGCTCCGGGCACTACGGGGTGAACCACTCGATCCATGCCGCCACGGCGTGTCACGCTGCCGCGCGTCAGCTCGGCTGGCAGCCGCACGAGCAGCGCCAGGCCTTCCAGGCGGCCTTGACGATGAACCTGTCCATCCTCGACCTGCAGGCTCGCCTGGCCGATCAGGTCTCGCCGCTGACCACCAAGCAGCGCGAGGTCATCCACGCGCACCCGATCCGCAGCGCCGAGATGCTGAGCGCGGTCGGCATCGCCGACACCGACTGGTTGGAAGCCGTGCGCACCCACCATGAGGTGCCTGGTGGGGCAGGCTACCCCTGCGGCATGACAGACGTGGGTGAGTTGGCCGAGCTGCTGCGCTTTGCCGATGTGTACACGGCCCAACTGAGCCGTCGCGCGAACCGGGCGGCGATGAGTCCGCACCAGGCAGGGCGCCGGCTCCACCAGATGTCTGCCTCCAGCCCGCTGACCTTCGCACTCATCAAGGCCTTTGGCGTCTACCCCCCGGGCAGCATGGTCCGCCTGGCCTCGGGCGAGTTGGGCGTGGTGGTCCGCAGCGGCGAGAAAGCCCACCTGCCGCTGGTGGCCACACTGACGAACGCCGCCGGCGAGTCGACGCCGACGGCGCTGCTGCGTGACAGCGCCCGCGACGAGCATGCCGTGGTGGCCCTGCTGTCCCCCCAGTCGGTGCCGGTGTGGCTCTCCGACGAACGGCTCGCCGAGTTGATCGGCAGCGTCTGAGGGCGAGGCCGGTGCGCACCGCCTGAGCTCGGGCGCCTGGTTTGACACCGCCGGGGTTCGTTTTTAAACTCCGAGCGACGGGCGTCGTCTTTCGCCCACCCTCAATGGAGACCACGCCATGTCCATGGCCATCCAGAACGCCACGGGGCCATCGGACCTCCGGGCCACGATGCAAGCCCGCGCCGAAGCCTCGCAACGGCGTCCCGACGGCATGGTGTCCCGTTCGGCCGACGTGCTGGTCGAGGAGCGTGACCGCACGGGGGCGCAATCCGTCGATGACGCGGGTTGGATGAATGCGCAAAGCCGCCTGGCGGATTCGGCCTCGCGCACCGTGCTGGCGCAGACCACCGCCAGCCTGCAACCGGTCAACCCGACCGATGTGGCTCCCGCGACCGCTGCCGCAGCCCCCGATCGCGCGCGCGTGGCCGCGCAAGGGGCGGCCACCTACGCCGCCATGCAGCAGTCCGACGACGCAGTGCGAAGCTCCTCCCGTTCGACCTCGCAGCCGGCCCTGTCGCTGCGGGCTTGACCGCGCCTTTTGCAGTACCGCGTCTGAGTGATGGCCACGACCCCGCTTGCCCTGTCGCCCGCCGCCACGGTGATGCGCGCCGGTTTTCAGGCGCCCACGGTGTCGCGCCTGAGGCAGTCTGCGGAACGGGCCCAGCAGGTCGCCGACAGCCTTCAGGTTCAGGCGCGCGACGCCTGGCAAGAGGCGGTGCGGGCGGAAACCAACGCGCGCGGGCTGGACAGCCGCGCCCAGCAGGCGGTGGCCCATGCCGGTCAAGCACAAGACCGACTTGTCAGCTTTGCCTCGCGCCTCGGTGAAGCGCCCGCAGCGCCCGCCACCATGGTTGCCCCGACGCCCGGCACGATCCCCGCCAGCGCCGCTGCCCCCGCTGCCCAGCCCCTCTCGGCATGGTCATCCACGCCGTCACCTGCCAGTGTCAACAACCTGGGGCAGCCGGTCGGCACCTTTGTGAACCTCACAGCCTGAGCACGGCGCGGTGCCACACCGCTGCGCACCGAGCCTCAACCGATGAACAGCGAGAGATGGACCATGTCTGACGTCAACGAACTTCCCAGCGACAACGCGGTGTACCGCACCCTGCTGGAGTCGACCAAGGCCATCCCCTGGAAGATCGATTGGGCCACCAAGCAGTTTGCCTACATCGGCCCTCAGATCGAGGCCCTGCTGGGCTGGAGCCCCCAAAGCTGGATGACCGTGGAAGACTGGGCGGCGCGCATGCACCCGGAGGACCGCGACACCGTCGTCAATTTCTGTGTCGCCCAGTCGCAGGCCGGGGTGGACCACGAGGCCGACTACCGGGCCCTGACCAAGGACAACGGCTACGTCTGGATCCGCGACGTGGTGCACGTGGTGCGCAACGCGCAGGGCGAGGTCGAGGCCTTGATCGGCTTCATGTTCGACATCAGCGAGCGCAAGAAGACCGAAGAAAAGCTCCTGGCCTTGCAGAAGGAGCTGGAAGCCTTGTCCTTCAAGGACGGGCTGACCAACATCGCCAACCGTCGCCGCTTCGATGCCAGCTTCGAGCTGGAGTGGGACAGTGCCAGCCGCCTGCGCCAGCCCTTGTCCGTGCTGCTCTTCGACATCGACCACTTCAAGCAGTACAACGACCTGTACGGCCACGTCCGCGGAGACCGCTGCCTGGTGGACATCGCGCACACGCTCAGCCTGGCGCTTGACGGCCCACGTGACCTCGTGGCCCGTTTCGGCGGCGAGGAGTTCATCGTGCTGCTGCCCGGGGCCGATGCCACGGTCGCACAGAAGGTAGCCGAGCGCTGCCAGCGCCTCATCCAGAAACTGGCGATCCCGCACGCCGACTCGCCGCACGCGCAGCGCGTCACCGTCAGCATCGGCGTGGGCACCGTCGTGCCCGGCGAGCAGCTGACGCCTTCCCGCTTCATCGACGCGGTGGACCAGCGCCTGTACGCTGCCAAGCACAAGGGCAAGAACCGGATCGAGGCCGGCGCCGACCTCCTGTGAAGGGGCCGGATGACCTCGGCCTCAGAGGCTGAAGTCGTAGTCCACGGTCAGCGGCGCATGGTCGCTGAACCACTGTTCCTTGAACACCGCCGCCTGCCGGGCCGTCTCGGCCAGTGCGGGCGTCGCCAGGTGGTAGTCCATGCGGCAAAAAACCCGCATTGTGTAGTGAAGGTGCAACGCAGCCTTTGCAGTGAGTACGGGGCTGAGTGCCTGAATTCGATCAAGAACTTCCAACGCGCACCAACGGCATCTCAAGGATGATTTGGGCACAAACAGCGGCGTGATACAGCGACCCTTCAGGGTGCATCCAATAGCTTTCCTGCATCGATTACGACCCGCTCTTGCCCATCAAAGCGACTTCCGCCCGCAATTTTGAAGGGTGCTGCTTCGATCAGCGTTAGTGCAGCATCGGGGGTCAGGCCCGGGAGAGCAGCTTCTTCCACGGGCGCACGGTAATAGCGCCCAGACCTGGAGAATGCTTCATATTCGAGAAAGGCTCGCAGCCACGGTGCTCCACAGCCGCGACACCTCATGAAGCTGAGCTCCCAATAGCGATCCGTCATTCCGAGGTCACGCCAGTCCTGCCAGTGCACCTCATTGTTGGGTGATCGGCAATCACAACTTGATGCGGTCATGGCGTGCGGCTCTAGTAGTTGAACGTGCGGCAGAAGGATGATGCCTGATCCAGCTTAAGCGCAACATCTTGCGCCTGCTTGAATTCTTGGAGACAACTCAAGGTCTCAGAGTCAGACGACGCCCCCGTATCGCAAGGCGATGAGCATGTCACGCACGCGCACGGCACCAGCCAGTGTTTTTGCAGCAGCTAGCGGCGCAACTCCTGCCATTAACGGGTGAGGAGATCTCCACCAGCGACGAGCCTCCTTGGACGTCTCAAAGGTCATTCGCAGAAGCCGCAAGATCTCTTCGCGCGCCTCAATCAAGCCCACATCAAGGCTCACCGGATTTTGCGCGCGAACGTCCTCTGTCTTCATATTTCACCCTACCAACAGACCACAGGTTACGCACGTCTCGGCGGCTGTCAAGTGCACTTCACTCTGATATCCGGATTAGCCCAGGGCCGCTTCCAACTGATTGGCCTGGCTGCTGAAGGGAGCTTCCCCATCCGCTAGGCATTCGCATGATGAGTCAGCCGCAGCTGATGGTGAGGCTTTATGTGCCTACGAACTCCGCGTCTTGGCTGCAGCTCGTTTTGCCTTCTCCTCAGCCTGTTTCGCTTGCAAGAACTGGTCGTACAAGCTCGTGTTGTAAGGCCAGAAGAGCTGGGTGTATGCCTCATTCGGCGCAGGGACCAGAGTCTCGAACAACTTCAACTCCTCGGGACTTCCCACCAGCCAGGTTGGGATATCCGGCTTGGCGACGAAAGCCGAGAACCCGCTTGGCATGACGTTTTTCGCGATTGAAGCCAATGGGACTTTGTTCATTTGGTCGGGCTGCGACAGCAGTTCACCCAGCAACGCCGCGGCGCCATCCACGTAGCCGCTGCCAGCGTAATGACCCGCGTCGCAGTACCCTGCCGGCTCGACCTTCCAGTGGTTAGCCACTGCTCGCTGATAAGCCTTGACGCTCGCGGTCTTAAATCCGAGCTTCACACGGCTGATGAAGCCCAGGGCGTTGTAGGCGTAGGCATTGGCCAAAGCCTCCTCGAGAGGGGCGTGCGGGTGCTTAAACTCATTCAGGCGTTGGGCCTGTCTGTGACGAAGGTAAAGCGGTTGTGGATCGCCCTGCGTCGCGAGGATGATTTCCAGGGTGGTCGCTGTGGATTCGACTAGATGGTGAAAAAACTCGTGGTTGAAGACCTCGAACAGCACCAAGTGCATCAAGGTCTCAGGTGAAAACAAGCCAGACGCGTGACTTTGCGTCATCAGATCATGGTGGTATCGAAGCAGTGGTTGAACCAAGAGATAGATTCCCCACTGGTCAAACGGTGGGAAGTGAAAGGGCCTATAGAACGCCATCGCGTCTGCCGGTAGCTTTTCCCATGAGAGCGCGCGAACGGCGCTTCTGGGTTCACTCGCAGCACTCCACAGAGCTTCCTTGGTCAGACCTTGTGGGACGTAGTCCTTGAATTTCTCCTTCAACTCCTTAAGTTCATCGGTACGGAGCGGTTGCGCCTGTCTTCGACCTGTACTCTGAGCAAAGGCAAATCCGCCTGCCAGTGCGCGCCCACCTGGAAGGTCGCTCTCGATCTCATGATCCAGTACCTGCGCCTGTCGGGTCAGCTTCGCTCCTTCTAGCCAGGCGAACAGGCTTGACATGTCTGCGTCAATCCTGGGCAAAAGCCCGAGCTCACCTAATGTTGGGTTGACCGCTTGGCGCTTCATCTGCACGATCCGTTGTCTGCGTAGCCCTGCACGTCCGATTCCGCGTCGGTCAAAGGCGGCACTCCTCGAATCAGAAAATCACGGAGCAAATTTGCAGCCTTGATCTTTACCTTGAACATGGGCAGAGGCGTACCCTCAATGCGCTCGAAGTAGGCCTTGGCGCGTTGTGGGTCAGCAGTTGCGCGCAGATCGTCAAATCGCCCATACTCATTCAAGTTGACCTCGTTGACATGCGCATCCATGAGGGCAGCAAGCTTCACTGGATCGACACCAAGAGTTGCGACAACGGCTTCAAATTCCTTGTTCTTCGCCCGAGCCTTGTAGTCAACCAGGTAGTCCCGGAAGGTTCGATCGGGATCAATCTGCGCATCGCCACGCTGGATGTCATGCAGAAAGATCTCGGCAAATCTTTGATCTTCCTGTGAGAGCGATGTGAAAGAGCGGTGCAACTCCGCCAGGGTCGCCTCTTTGGCCGGTCCGTCACCGCTTTGCAAGACCTTGAGGTACTTCGCAAAGCGCGAGTTCATGTAGTCCGCGTCGATCTTGCCGGTGTCGATCTCGGTGATGTGGCTGTCGATGTCGAACGGAATGCTCTCGCCGGCACTACCGCCGCCTGCCCCCAGTTCCTTGTAGCGCTGCAGCAGCGTCAGGTACTGCTGCTGAGTGATCGCCACCGCTATCGTCTGCTTGGGCTCGGTATCGAACTCGTAGAGCGACTTGTCCCAAGTGAAGCCCTGAATCTTCGCTGCCTCCAAGATGGCGCTGAACTGATTGAACTGCTTGGCGAAGGCCGCCCGCGCCGCCAAGTCGTCGGGCAACTTGGCAAAGTCGGCGATACCCGCCGCGCTGAAGATGGCGCTGATCTCGGTGAAGCAGTCGTTCAAGCGCTCCAGGTTCCGGGGCAATTGGTCGGCAAAGAGCCCGATTGGCTTGTCGCCTGAGTACAGCTTTACTGCCGCATCCACGTTGCGTTTCATCGTGTGCGGCTTGCGGTAGTAGCGGACGGTGCCAAACGGCTTGTCTGGCCCGAACAGCCGGTTTGTGCGTGAGAACGCCTGGATGATGTTTTCGTACTCCAGCAACTTGTCGCAGTACAGCGTGTTGACCCACTTCGAGTCGAAGCCGGTCAGCATCTGGTTCACCACGATCAGCATATCCAGTCGCTTCTCCTGCTCCGCCTCGACCCGGATGTAAGGCGCCTTGTGGGCCAGGCGCGCAGCCAGGTCCTTCTTGAAGTTCGCGTGGGTGCCCATGTCGAACTTCTGACCAAAGGTGGCGTTGTAGTCCTTGATGATCTCTTCCAGCCCTTCTGCCTTGAAGGCCGGATCGGTACCGCTGGTCTCGTCATCGCTGATGTGCGGATCGAACAGCGCGGTGATCTTCAGTGTGGGGCACTGCGTCTTCATGAGGCGGTAGTAGGTGATCGCCTCGGTGATGCTGCTGGTAGCAAAGATGGCGTGGAACTTCCCGCCCTGGCTCAGTACCTCCCAATTGTCGGCAATGTCCTTCACGACCGCGTTGCGGTGCGCGTCGCGTTCGTACTGGGCGTTCGGCAGGTGGTCCTCAATGCCACGCTGGTACTCGCCAGCGGCGTCGCGGTGGCCCGCCATTGGCACGTCTTTCATGTACCGGTTGAAGACCTTCTTCTTGGCTGGGTCCGCCAGCGCCTCGGCCACAGTCGCCGCCTTGGACCGCTCCAGGGCCACAGCCTGCCGCAGATCGCGGTCACGATAGGTCAGAACCTGGTAGGGGTCGAAGCCCAGCACGTTCTTGTCGCGAATTCCATCGGCAATGCTGTAGCGGTGCAGTTCATCGCCAAAGACATCCGTCGTGGTGTTGTCCTTGCGAATGTTCTCCTTGTGGATGGGCGTGCCGCTAAAGCCGAAGAACACTGCGCCCGAAAAGCTCGCCTTGATGTCGGCCAGCATGTCGCCGAAGGTGTTTCGGTGGCACTCGTCCACGATGAACACGATGCGCTTGGCGCGCATGATTTCAAGGTCGTGCGCTTTCAAACCATCAGCGTCGTCCGTGATCCGGCTCATCTTCTGGATCGACGTGACGATCAGCGTATCTGCGGGCGCGGTGCTCTTCAGCGTTTTGACCAGCACACCCGTGTTCTCGGTGGCCTGCACCTGGTTGCTGTCACCGGCAAAGTCCCGGTAGGCCTTCAGCGTCTGCGTGCCCAGCTCCACCCGGTCCAGCAAGAACACCACCTTGTCGGCATCCTTGGAGTTGGCGATGAGCTGGGCCGACTTGAAGCTGGTCATGGTCTTGCCTGAGCCCGTGGTGTGCCAGATGTAGCCGCCCAGGCGGTTCGGGTTCTTCCAGTCGGTCTTGGCCACCTTGTCCGAGATGGCGTGCGCGGCGTAGTACTGGTAGCTGCGCATCACCTTCAGCACACCGTCGGCCTCGTCAGCCACGGTGTAGAAGCCGATCAGCTGGTGTGCCATCGGGATGGATAGCAGGTTGGAGGTGAAGCCCCTCCAATCGTTGATGGGCTCGTTGTTGAAGTCCGCCCAGTGGAAGGCGTAGTCCTTGTTGAACTTGCCGTCTGGCCCAGGGTTGGCGAAGTACAGCGCCTCTCCAGGCTCCATGGCCACAAAGATCTGAACAAGTGAGAACAGCCCGGTGAACACGCCTTCGCGTGCGTACTTCTGAATCTGGTTGTAGGCCTGGCTCACCGGCACACCGCTCTTCTTCAGCTCGATGTGGATCACCGGCATGCCGTTGATGAGCAGCAGCAGGTCACCCCGGCGGTCATGCTGCAGCTCAGAGGCGCGGGCGTAGGGCGGTTGCTGCGCGATTTGGTAACGGCTTTGCCCGGCGGCGATCTCGTGCCGGTCGTAGACCTTCAGGCTCACCTCTTTGCCAAAGTGCAGCGTGTCGCTCGGGTTGTCCCGCTTGATGGCAACCGTCTTGCCGTTGATGAACCCGTTCAACTTCAGCGGCGTGCGCAGGGCGACGATCTGCTCCATCACCTGCTGCATTTCGCTGTCGGTCAGCGGCACCTCGTTCAGCCGGTCCTTGCTTCTGTTGTTCTCGAAGAGGATCTGCTTCCAGTTCGCCAGCAGGTCGGCCTCGCTGGGGCATTTGATGACATCCAGCTCGCCCCAGCCGCGCTGGCGGAGTTCGTGGATGACAGCAGCTTCAAATTCGGATTCTTTGGCGAAGGTGGTCATAGGTGATCCAAGAAAATGTTAAACAAACATTTTCGCGAGGCAGGACGATTTGATTTGTTGAAGCTTTTGGAGTTGGGTGGCGTGTTGGATAATTAGTTCGTCAAGCGTGCGGAAGTAGGCGCCGATTTTTTGTTGTTCGGCCTCGCAGGGTAATTTAACGGCAAAATTTCGAATGTCATTAAGACTAAGGTGCGGAACGGCGGTTTCAGTTTTGTTCACTCTAATATAATCCAGAAAGCCCTTCTGGATATTTGCGTAAATAAAATCGCAGTTCACAATTGCGCATCTAATTCTTGTTACGCGCTGCACAAGCAAGGCGGGTAAGTTTTCCTTCTCAATCTTGGCGAAACTTTTACCTATTAGGGCTCCGTCCATTTGGATGACAATGTCATTGTCTTTCAGCAGAAAAATTTCAAATCCTTCTATTGAAGACCAATACTCAGAAACCTCTTTCGATGAATCTAAGTAACCCCTTTTAATATTCATTCCGCGAACAAGAAGAATTCCCTTGTCAACGAATTTTTTTCCTTCGAATGGGTACCCTGTCTGCAATGAAGAAATATCTCCAAGATTCCTCTGATTCCATGCTTCAGTGAATCCATTAAAGCGAATTTCGGGCGTGGCAGCTCCAATCTTTGGGAGCATTTTTTGAAGCATCGCCTTTTTTAGAGTCAACAGCTTGTCATGCTTGCACTGATGCAAGGTAATCAGCTGATCTAGTTTTCGGAAAAACTGACCCATACGACTCTGCTCCCGAACATCGGGTAGCATCACACTTCGCTTCTTCCAATCATCCACATCGAAAAAAAGCTTTTCGATGTCCACGCCGTAAGAGCTCAGAAAGAACTTCCTGCGCATTGCAGGCAAGCTCGCTACGATGGTGAGGAACTCCGTGAGTAGCTTCTTGCTGTCGATGACGGTCAGATACTCATTCGATACGATGGCGCCATCCAAGGCAGGCGGCACGATACCGGTCGCCCCGTGAACCACCTGACGCTTGGAAATGACGAAGTCACCTGCCTTGAGCTCGGCGTAGTTCTTCACCAGGATGTCACGCCCCAACAGATGGCCGCGAGAGACGACGCCCTCATTGCGGCGCTTGACCGTGATGAGCTCGTAGCGCTGGTCGTCCTCCAGCACGATAGGGCGACGCCTTTCGGCAATGACATCGCCAATCTTCTCGTCCGCCCACGGCTCGGTGTATGCCTTGAAGCGAATGCGTGGCACCTTTCCTGTGGTCTTGTCTGCCATGTCAGTTCCCTGCCAACAAGGTCTTCAGTTCTTCGATGCCCTTGAGATCGAATTCGCCGCCATCCAGCTCTCCGAGCATGCCCACCAGGGCGTCCTCGGCTTGCTGGATGTCACGAGCGTTGTCGGCATAGGTGATCCGGTACTTCTCTACCAAAGCTTGCAGCTTGGCAGCGAGGCTGGATGTCACCAGGTCAGGCAAGCGATGCAGCTCGTCCACCAGCGGTGAGAGCCACTTGCCTTCAAGCAAGGCGTACGCCTGCTCGTCGCTCAGCGCCTCAATGGTGGCCTTGGTCATCAGGTGAAGCGCTGCAGCGTCCTTCTTGATGGCCGCTTTCAATGACTTCTCTTTGGGCAGCAGTTTGGATGCCTTGATGATTTTGGCTTCGTAAGACTCAGTGCTGAAAGTCGCTGCAGCCGCCGCATCAGCCGCATCAGCCGCCACATCCTTGGCTTCCTTGTCCACGGCTGCTGCGACGAACTTGTCACCGGCTTCATTGAAGGTGTCCTTGGCCTTTTCATCGTCGCTGAAGCTGTCGAGCAGGTCGTCCAGCTGGGCAACCACATCAGCCAGTTCGGCTTCCTTTTTGCGGAGTGCGTCTAGCTCCTTCTTGTGGTGAGCCAACTGCACCAAGTCAAAAGGCAGGATGCGGCCTTTCCAGCCGTCCTGCACCTCCACGTCTTTGCCGTCCTTCTTCTTGACAACGAAGTTCGGGTCAACCACGCGCGTGGCGCCAAAGCCCTCGGTCTGAAGGATTTCCAGATCCACCGCGATGAGCTGCCAGTGGTCGTCGAGGACCTGATAGGCCTGGTACTTGTCGATGAGCGGCACTGCGCCGATCTTGGCCAAGCGGGCGAACAGTTGGTCGCAGATCAGCGCCTCCTGGCGAGGGATCTGCAGCGTGAGCATCTTGCCGATCAGCTCGCTGTGCAGCCAGGGCTTGAAGCCGTCGAACGCACGGGTGAAGGCCTCGTTGAACTTTGTCACTTCAGGGTGCTGTCGCACGGCCTCAGCCAGGTCATCCACCTTCGGCTGGGCGTACGGCGTGCCATCCAAGGTGAACAAGGCCGCGCGCAAGTTGGGGAAGGCCTTCCAGTAGTCGGCCAGCGCATCCAGTTCACTTAGCGGAATGCCGCCGAACATCGAGGCGTACAGGTCCCAGCTCTCGGGCGGCTCGGACGAGTCCACGTAGCGCGGAATGTTGAGGTTGTAGTCGTTGGCCTCGCCTTGAAGCTCGGTCTTGGGCACCAGACGGCTGAAGCCTGGCACGGTGGCGCGGGCGACCACCACATCGGTGATCTTCTTGATGTCGCAAGCGCGCAGCTTGTTGTTCTTGCCTTCTTTGGCGAAGCCCTTGGAAGCGTCCACAAACAGCACATCGCTGCCTTCGCGCTTCTGCCGGAGCACGAGGATGACGGTTGGAATGCCCGTGCCGAAGAAGATGTTGGCCGGCAGGCCGATGATGGTCTCAAGGTGATCGTTCTCGATCAACTGCTTGCGGATGACGCCTTCGTCACCACCGCGGAACAGCACACCGTGTGGCAGGACGATGGCCATGATGCCGTTGGGCTTCAGGTGGTACAGGTCATGCAGCAGGAAGGCGTAGTCGGCCTTGGACTTGGGGGCCACGCCAAAGCGGGCATAGCGCGGGTCAGCTTCTTTGTGCTGCGGGTCCCACTTTTGTGAGTAGGGCGGGTTCGATACCACCGCATCCAGGTACAGCGGGTTGTAGCTGTTGACCGGGTCTTGCTCGTCGAAGTACGGCCAGTCGTCTTCCAGCGTGTCGGCGTTGCGCGTGACGATGTTGCCCGGGAGGATGCCGCGCATGACCAGGTTCATGCGCGTGAGGTTGTAGGTGTTCTCCTTCAGCTCTTGGGCGTAGTACTTGATGCTGTCTTTGTCGCCCATGTGCTTGGCGATGGCCTGGCCGATGTTGAGCAGCAGCGATCCCGAGCCGCTGGTGGAGTCGTAGATCTGGATGGTCTCGCGGTCTTTCAGGTGGTGCGCAATGACCTCAGACATCAGCACAGAGACCTCATGCGGGGTGTAAAACTCGCCCGCCTTCTTTCCTGCATTGGCGGCAAACATGCCAATGAGGTACTCGTAGATGAAGCCGAGCACGTCGTAGCTCTGCTTGCCATCCATGGGGATGTCTTTGATCAACTGCAGGAGCTCGCTGATCGCCTTGGTCTGCTTCGTAGCGGTGTCGCCCAGCTTGCTCAGGCCGGTTTCCAGCGTCTTGAAGATGCCCTCGAACAGCCGCTTGTGATTCGGGTGGATCAGGCGACTGAACGCCGACAAGGCTTCGCGCACATCGCCGACAGTGAAGTCGCTGGTTTGATCCAGCCAAGTCGAAAACAGGTGCTTGTGTGCAATGAAGTAGCCCAGATTGGACTTGAAGTGGTCAACGGTTTCCGTGTCCTCTTCAGTCAACGCACTGAAGTCTTCGTCCGTGAAGCCCTCGGCCGTGGCGAAGGCCACTAGCTTGTCGGAGAGGTACTTGTAGAAGATGAAGCCAAGGATGTAGTCCTTGTATTCATTGGCCTCAATCTTCGAGCGCATCTGGTTGGCTGACTCCCAGATTTTTGATGCGAGCTGCTGCTTGTTCACGGCGGTATGGACTAGTTGTTGGATGTCGGGCTTGGGCTGCGCTCAAACATTGAGGCTTCGGACCCATCCAGGAAAGTGGAGCGCTACTGCATGCCTACAGGCACGGGTCCAAACATCGGCTCGTGCCGCCAACGATCATTCGTTGACCGAAGGTGGGCGCTCTGAGTCAATGGCTGATGGCACGTCTTCGTCAGGAACGTATGTCGCAATGTCGCCGACATCGCATCCGAAGAACTTGCATAGCGCGTCGATGTTCGAAAGCGTGGCGTTGTAGCCCCGCACGTTCACCATTTTTGACAGCGTGGTGCGGTGAATGCCTGTGGCCTGGGCTACTTCCATCAACTCGACGCGACGTCCTCGTCGGAACGATGCATCTGCCAACAACTCGGTTAATCGGAGTCGGATCATTGGCCCCTCCATTGGTAAACATATGCATTGTAGAAGTCACCGTACGTTGCGTATACGCGACACATGTCGTATTCGGTGAAAATAGGCAACACAGCAGTCAATGCCCTTCATAAGATGTGTACACGCTACATGTGATGCGTGTAAAACACGAAAGGGCTTCATGACTCCCGCACTTAAGTACTCCCCACTTGGCGCCTACACCGCTGATCGCCACCTCCTCGCTTGGGCCGCCGGCCTGTTTGACGGCGACGGCTGCGTGTTGATTAGCAAGCAGACCCAGCGCGGTAGAAAGCACCCGACCTACAGACTTTGTCTGTCGGTCGTTCAGAACTGCCACGACACTGTTCAGCGCTTCCAGCAGATCCTGGGCTTGCAGTCTTGTCTTGTGTCTGTCCGCCGCACTAGCAAACAAAACAGAAGGGTCTACGACCTACGCTACGACGGCATTCACGCGCTGCGCGTCCTGCAACTCCTGAAGCCTGACCTGTACCGCAAGTCGGTCGAGGCGGGGGTGGCCATTGAAGCCTGGGGGAACTGCGCCATGGGCGTTCTGCCCGGTTGCGGAGGTCTGCCTGACTCGGTGTGGCGGGCACGCGAGCAGTACTACAAGAAGCTGCAGCGGCTTAAATGAGGGGGGCAGCAATGGAGACCGCAACTCAAAGCCACACGACAACCACCACACTGGGTGGTCGTAAAAGGGCTGATCGCGACACAGCGCTGCAACTCGCGCTGCTGAAGATGGCCATTGAGTGCCATGCAGCGGAACTTGAGCCGCTGCTGGCTGGTATGACCACTTGCAGTACCGATCTGATGCGCCCAGGCGAAATCCAGCTTTTCGATGAAGCCGAGTTGGCCACGCGCATGGAGGGTGCCAAAAAGGGCTCGGAGCGGCTGCTTGAAGCCGAGTTAAAAAAGGCCAAGTCCCTGGGCGCCATTCGTCGCTTGGCTACCTGTCCTGCGGCATCGGCACTGGACAAACTGGAGGAGCAATTCCCGCATTTTGCTGAGGTCATTGCCGTGATGCGTCAGCGAGCCGCCTTGGCAGCTGTGAGTCCGGGGCGCGTGTTCTCGATGCCGCCGATTCTCCTCGCAGGACTGCCGGGTGTTGGCAAGACGGCATTCAGTGAAGCAGTAGCGCGGTGCCTGGGTGTACCTATTAGCCGCGTAGACATGGCCTCGGTCACTGCCAGTTTTGTCTTGGCCGGCTCCCATTCATCGTGGTCATCGGCGCGACCAGGGGCTGTGTGGTCACTGCTGCAGACGCCCTCGGCCGCAGGCCTTCTTCTGGTGGATGAGTTGGACAAGGCCAGTGAGGGGAACTATCCGCCCATGGGTCCGTTGTATACCCTGCTGGAGCCGTCCTCCGCGCGATCATTCAAGGATGAGTACGTTGAAGTCGCCTTGAATGCATCACATCTCATGTGGATTGCCACATGTAATGATGCCGGCGCAATTGAACCTGCAATGCGGTCGCGTTTCGCTGAGTTTGTGATTTGTGCGCCCACTGACAGTCAGATGCCGGCTATTGCACACAGTGTCTATCGCACACGGCGCGCGCATGCAAGCTGGGGCGTGGCTTTCCCAGAACGACTGGCAGATCAAGTAGCTAATGAGTTCAAGGGATGTACCCCACGGGAGCTTGCTGGACTCATTGAGGCCGCTGCTGCGCATGCCGCGTCATGTCGGCGTACACAAATTCAAGTGAGCGATGTCCAAGCTGCGCGTGAGGCATATGCACGTCGCACCACTCCGGCGCCACAGCGAGTTGGATTCATTTAAGAAGGAAACAAAGCATGAGAATCGATGAGCATTTGCTGGACCCCGATGTCTGCGGCCCCTGGGCAGACATTGCTAAGCGGTGTGCACACCAATACCTTCGCGCTACGGGTAAGTCATTTGAGGTCGAGTTGCTTAGCCATGCGGCATATTCAACATCACGGCCGACAGCAATCGCAGATCCCGTCCCGTGGGGCTTTGCACGAAAAGCGGTGCGCTTAATGCAAGCAACATGCAGTGTTTGTGGCGCCGTGGGAAAACCTAGGCGTAATGGCACCAGAGTCATTGTGCGGTGTGCATCCTGCCAGCTGCCTCTGAGCTTTAACAAACAGCTGGACTGGTTACAAACCAATTTGGGCCACATGGGAAACGAGGAAGCTGTTTGGGCGGAGCATCAGTTGCCGCACTTGGTGCGAGCAGCAATTCCGACATACATGTGGCGTAACCTGCCTGTGACTGCAGATCTGCAGCTGCGATACCTGACTAACAACGACCTCAACGTGTTGACGGGCTGGCTTATTAAGCTGGGGATGCTTTTGGAGGATGAGGCTGATCGGCGTGCGGAGCAAAGGCGTCGAGTGCACACGACGGACGTGATGGCCGCTGAAGATGCCCAGCAGTAACGACTTCGCTTCAAACCGCCGGCATACAGTCACGGTGACGCAGTAATGCTGAGGCCTCCCCATCCTTGGAAGCGAAATGCGTTGAAGTGACTTCTAGCATGCGCCCCCGCTCCCATCCCCCCCAATGCCTCTTCTTGCTTGGCCTCCCCCCTCGCTCCCCACTCCTTCCCGGTGCTAAAGGATGGTGCAAGATGCCATTGACACACTGAGTTGCGCCATCCAACGGTGCCTTGAGGTGTTCCGCGAAGCCTGCGCGTTGGTCACCGCACTCTCAAGGCTTCTTTCTAATGACTTTCTTGCCAAGCAGTCGGTCAAGCCCTGAACGATTGGGGGCCGGAATGGGCCTGGCTACCTCAATTTGGGTGGGCATACGTTTCCACTGATTGCGACGGCCCCCACTTTTCTTTTTCAGTCCGTAGTAGGTTTGTGAGTCGGGTGAAAGGTGGCCTAGGCCAGCGGAGACTCCTTCGTTGCCGCAATGCTCACGGAGATTAGAAGCGAACAGTTCCCGAAAGATGTATCCGGTGACATGGGGCAGCCCTGGTAGGACCCGGTCGCTCACATCTCCCATCGATTTTCGAAGGGCATCCTTCGATTTCACTTTGATCAAGAGTTGGTTTTTTTCCCTAAGCGACCTCGCCCAAACTCGAGGCAAGGATGCCTCCGTGAACGTGAGACTTCGCCATGGTTGTCCGGATGTATCTGTAACTTTTGCCCCATCGACCTTGATCGTGAATTCTTGAGGGCCACAACGCTCGATGAGCAGCCCCGCTTGCAACTCATCTGGCCGACATCCAACCATGAACATGGCCCTGACTGCATCGAAGTATTTGGTTCGCCTCATGGCCATCATGAATAGCCAAAGCCAGTTTTTCTTCCGCTTGTTGAGAGTTTTAAAGTCTTCGAGCTTGTTTGTGCCTCGACGGTTCTCTTTCGCCAGATCCATCCAGTAGGGCGATTCACGGGTGATCGCCTGTAAAGCCATGAGGGTTTCCAAGTTTTGGCCTAGTCGATACACGACACCTTGCCAAACCAACGCGTCGTAATCGCCACGTTGCATCTGGTCCTGCAGTGCCAGATCACTCTGGACACGACGCTCAAACTCTAGGCAGAGTGCCGCCTTGTAGCCTTTGAAAGAGTTTTTGTTACCGACATATTCAAGCAGCGTGTTCAGCCAGCTCTCGAGATCAGAGTCACTGTAGTCCTCCTCTTTCTTGCACATCAGCCGCTTGAACTTTTTCTCGTACTGCAACACCGTTGATGGCGAGCGGCTCTTCGCCGCCTTGATCGCTGCACGAGATTGCTTGATCACTGCGTACGCAGCTTGGCGCTGATCAGGCGGCATGTCCTCGATTCGCAAAATATCCGCCTGGCTGTATTGATCGCTCTGCGCTGACTGCTGCGATGTTCCTGCGACATTCGCATGCTGGTTAACATCGCCATTCGAGGTGGAGGCACTTTGATTGTCTTTTTCCATATCGATTCCGTACAAAACGGTGCCGAGAAGCGCATTAGGCTTCGCCTAATGCGCGCCGCTGTTTCCGCCCGCACCTGTCGCGCCAGCGGCCTCGACTGATGTCTCGGCCACTGTCACGACAACTGCCTACGTCAACACCGGCAGCCCCTCCGCTACGCGTCCCCCAAAAGCAAGTTTTGGGGTACGGGGCACGTTATCGGGGGGTACATTGACCGACTTTCCTGCCCCCCGATAACGGCCCATTACGGCACCGTTTCCAGCACGGAATCGTCGATCACACGGCTTGCATCAGACCGCTTCACTTTTGCGTGTCTGATGAGCGTCCAAGACGAACTCATCTGCGATGTCCGGACAAACTCCCCGGATCCGATTGAGCAAAAGCTGGAGTTGCGTGGAAAGGATTCCGTTGGTGTGCGTCAGCATGTCGACGCGTTCGTTGATTTGGAGCAATTGAGCTTGCGCGGCTTGTTGCTCGCGTTTGATCGCGGAGTTTTCATCGCGTACTTCCTTTAGCTCGCGCTTGGAGTTCGCAAGGTCGGAATTCGCGGCTACCAAGTTGGCATTGACCTCAGCATGACTTGCTTTGGTTGCCTGGTGCGACTCAGCCTCATGCTTAAGGAAGGTCTGCACAACCACCGCTGACGCGGCGGCTTGGGGCTGTTATTTCAGATGACGACACTTTTTTGCGTTCAAAGGGCAGATACGGGGCGTATTGAGCCCCAGTCGTGGCCCCTTGGCCGT
>NZ_JAVEYN010000027.1:0-37137 GCF_034003525.1 Aquabacterium sp. | reverse complement strand
CAGCGGCCAATGACCCAGGCCGCAATCGCCCCCAGGATCATCAAGCCAAAGTCAGCGCCTTGGGTGGACAGAAAATTCCAGATGACTTCCGTGTTCATGGAGACCTCCTTGTTGGTGGTATGGGGGGCAAAGCCGCATTGAGGTTATTACACCTGATGGGTTGTGACAAATGCATGGCTTGTGGGATGCGGCTGGCGCCGTCTTGATCCGGTGTGGAGGGCGGAGTAAGCTGCGATGCCATGCCTCCTGAGGCCACGAAGGGAGCCGCCATGTCAGGCCACACCGTTCGCTTTCACCGCGTGCTGCGCGCGCCGCCCGAGCGGGTGTACCGCGCCTTTCTCGCCCCCCAGGCGATGGTCAAGTGGCTGCCGCCCCATGGTTTCACGGGCGAGGTGCACGAGCTCGATGCCCGGGTGGGCGGTCGCTTTCGGATGTCCTTCACGCACTTCGCCACGGGGCAGACGCAGGCGTTCGGTGGTGAGTACCTGGAGTTGCTGCCCTACACCCGCATCTGTCACACCGATGCGTTCGATGACGCCGGCCTGCCCGGGGCCATGCGGGTGACGGTCAACCTCACGCACGTGTCGTGCGGCACCGAGTTGAGCATCGTGCAGGAGGGCATCCCGGAAGCCATCCCGCCGGAGTCCTGTCATCTGGGGTGGCAGGAGTCGCTGGCCTTGCTCGCCTTGCTGGTCGAAGCAGAGATCCCGGTCTGAGCCATGCGCCTGGCCCTGGTCTCCGACATCCACGGCAACCTCGCGGCGCTGGAGGCCGTGCGCGCCGACATCCGCCGCCGAGGCGCCGATGCCGTGCTCAACCTGGGAGACAGTCTGTCGGGGCCTTTGCTGCCGCGTGAGACGGCGCAGTGCCTGATGACCGAGGGCTGGTTCAGCCTGGCCGGCAACCATGAACGCCAGATGATGCAGACGCCGCTGGAGCAGCAAGGGGCATCGGACGCCCATGCCAGCGCGCAACTGGGCGAAGCCGAGCGGGCCTGGATGGCCGCGCAGCGTCCCTGGCATGCGTGGTCGGACGAGGTGTTCCTGTGCCACGCCACCCCCCGCAGCGATGCGGCCTACCTGATGGAGACGGTGCAGGCTGTGGGCGGTGGGGCGGGCGTGGTGCGCATCGCGACGCAGGACGAGCTGAGCGAAAGGCTGGGCACGCAGCGGGACGTGATGCAGGCCAGCCTGATCGCCTGTGGTCACACCCATGTGCCGCGGGTGATGCGCAGCGCCTCGGGCGCCTGGGTGGTGAACCCCGGCAGCGTGGGGCGGCCGGCCTATGACGACACCCACCCGCTGTATCACCGCGTGGAGATGGGCTCACCCGACGCCCGCTATGCCATCGTCGAGCGATGCGGCGCGGTGTGGACCGTGTCTTTGCTGTCCGTGCCCTACCACCACGCGGCCATGGCCGAGCTGGCGCGCCAGCGGGGGCGGGCAGAGTGGGTGCACGCCCTGCAAACGGGCTTCATGCCGCGGACGTGAGCCGGCGGTGGCCCCGCCAGTCACGCCCTCTCTGTTCAGCCAGATCAGGCGAGTGCGGCCACGATCTTGTCGGCCAGCACCTGCAGATGCTTGGGATCGGCCATGTGCGTGGCGTGCGGCTTGCGCAGGTCGGCGATCGAACCGGGGATCACATGGATGTGAAAGTGCGGCACGGTCTGGCCGGCGCCTTCGCCGTTGAGCTGCATCAGCACGACGCCTTCGGCACCCAGGCCCTTCTTCTGCGCGTTGCCGATCTTGCGCACGGTGGTCATGCAGGCCTGCGCCGCCGCATCTGACAGCTCGAACAGGGTCTTGGCGTGCTCCTTGGGGATCACCAGCGCGTGGCCTTCGGCCTGCGGCATGATGTCCATGAAGGCCAGGGTGTGGGCGTCTTCGTACAGCTTGATGCAGGGGATCTCGCCACGCAGGATCTTGGCGAAGATGTTGTTCGAGTCGTAGGACATGAAGGCTCCTGAAGGGGCGGGGAAAGGCGAGGGCGTCACTCAGGCGCCGTGCTTGTCGGCTTCGCTGGTGAAGGCGTCGGCGTAGAAGAATTCCTCGGGCAGGCCGGCCTGCGTGGTGAAGTCCTGGCGCGCCGATTGCACCATGATGGGCGCTCCGCAGGCGTACACCTCGTGCGCGGACAGGTCGGGCAGGTCAGCCAGCACCGCCTGGTGAACGAAGCCGGTGCGGCCCGTCCACTGGTCTTCGGGCTTGGCCTCGGACAGCACGGGCACATAGGTGAGCCACGGCAGTTCGGCGGCCTGCTGCTGAGCCCAGTCGTGCAGGTAGAGATCGGCCTGGCTGCGGCAGCCCCAGTACAGTGTCGTCGGGCGGCTGATGCCGGCGTGGCGCATTTGCTCGATGATGGCCTTGAGCGGCGCGAAGCCGGTGCCCGAGCCCAGCAGCACGATGGGACGCTCCGAGTCTTCGCGCAGGAAGAAGGTGCCAAACGGGCCTTCCACGCGCAGGATGTCTTTTTCTTTCAGGGTGCTGAACACCTGGTCGGTGAACAGGCCGCCAGGCATGTGACGGATGTGCAGCTCGATGCCTTCCGGGCCGGCTTCCTTGACGGCGTGCGGGGCGTTGGCCATCGAGTAGCTGCGGCGCTGGCCATCTTTCAGGATGAACTCGATGTACTGGCCCGCGCGGAAGCCGAAGCTGTTGTTGGCTGGCAGTTGCAGGCGCAGAACCATCACGTCGGGGGCGACGCGGGTGAGGCGGGTCACACGTGTGGGCATCTTGACAGGTGGGTGATCACCCAGCGCCACGACCTGACGGGCCTCGATGACGAGGTCGCTCTCGGGCTTGGCGCAGCAGGTCAGCAGGTAGCCGGCGGCGGCCTCGGCGGCGCTCAGCGCCTTTTCCTGGTGGGGGCCGTGGCTGACCTGGCCTGACACCAGCTTGCACTTGCACGAACCGCAGGCGCCGTCCTTGCAGCCATAGGGCAGGCCGATGCCGGCGTTGATCGCAGCGCCCAGCACCGTTTCGTTGGCCTCCATGGTGAAGCTGCGGCCACTGGGCTGGATGGCGACGGAAAAACTCATGATGGACTCACACTCCGGACGAAAACAGGGCGACTGAGGCCGCATGCATGGCTGGGGCGGGCCGGACAAACCGGGTCGTGCCCTGAGGCCTCAGAATCTCAAGCTGGATTTTCGCTCAGACCCGCCATGTTCCAGCCTCAACCTCCGCGTCTTGCCCGATTTCGTCAAACCCGTGTGCTCGTCGTGGGCTGTGGCGATGTGGGGCAGCGTGCCGCCCAGTTGCTGCGTCCCCGTTGCCGCGTGTTGGCCTTGACCTCCCAAGCGGCACGCGTGCCTGAGCTGCGGGCGCAAGGCCTGGTGCCCCTGGTTGGCAATCTGGACGACGCTCGCTCGCTGGCCCGTCTGGCGGGCCTGGCCACGCGGGTGGTGCATCTGGCGCCCCCGCCGTCGTCCGGCAGCCACGACCCACGTACGGCCCGCCTGCTGCAGGCGCTGGCCCGCCGGGGGGGGGTGAAATCGCTGGTGTACGGCAGCACCTCGGGCGTCTATGGCGATGCTGGCGGTGCCTGGCTTGACGAGACCTGCGCGGTGCAGCCTGCCACCGACCGGGGCCGTCGCAGGGTGGATGCTGAAGCGCGTCTGCGTTGGTGGGGGCGTCAGCAATCGCCTCGTTGGGGTACGCGCGTGAGCCTGCTGCGCATTCCTGGCATCTATGCGCTCGACCGTGATGGCGGCGACCCGCGTGAGCGCGTGCGCCGCGGTAGCCCCTTGCTGCGCCCCGAGGACGACGTCTACACCAACCACATCCATGCCGACGACCTGGCACGAGCCTGCATGGCTGCGTTGTGGCGCGGTCGGCCCTGCCGCGTCGTGCACGTGTGCGATGACACCGAGTTGCGCATGGGCGATTACTTCGACTGGGTTGCCGACCACTTCGGCCTGCCGCTTGCGCCGCGCCTGTCGCGGGCCGAGGCCGCTCAGCAGCTCAGTCCGATGCAGTTGTCGTTCATGGGCGAATCGCGCCGTCTGCGCAACCAGCGGCTCAAAGCCGAGCTGCGGGTCGCCTTGCGCTATCCGACGATCCGCGAAGGACTGAGCGTGTGACGTGTGCGTCGGTTCAGGCCGGCGCGGCCGTCTTGGGCTTGAACTTGCACCACGGGGACACGCTGCATTCCCAGCAGCGTGGCTTGCGCGCCTGGCACACATAGCGCCCGTGCAGGATCAGCCAGTGATGGGCATGCTGCAGGTACTCGGCCGGGATGCGTTTGAGCAGCTTTTGTTCCACTTCCAGCGGCGTCTTGCCCGGTGCCAGCCCGGTGCGGTTGCCGAGGCGGAAGATGTGGGTGTCCACTGCCATGGTGGGTTCGCCAAAGGCCACATTGAGCACCACGTTGGCGGTCTTGCGGCCCACGCCGGGCAGGGCTTCCAGCGCTTCGCGCGTGCGCGGCACCTCGCCGCCATGCTGCTCGATCAGGATGCGGCAGGTTTCCAGCAGGTGCTTGGCCTTGCTTTTGTACAGGCCGATGGTCTTGATGTACTCGCACAACCCGTCTAGCCCCAGGTCGAGGATCTGTTGCGGCGTGTTGGCCACCGGGTAGAGCTTGCGGGTGGCTTTGTTGACGCCCACGTCGGTGGCCTGGGCCGACAGCAGCACGGCGGTCAGCAGTTCGAAGGGGGTGCTGTATTCCAGCTCGGTTTCCGGGTGCGGATTGGCCGCCTGCAGCGTGGCGAAGAAATGGCCGATGTCGGCGGCCTTCATGAGGGTGCTCATCGGGTCAGGGGAAAGCAGGGAGGTCGGCGCCGCAGTGCGCTCACAGCAGCACCACGGCGTTGGGCAGTTCGTCGGGATTGTGCGCGTGTCCGTCGCTCGGGTAGTGCTGGTGCAGCAGCAGGCCGATCTCTTCGACCGCCAGCGACAGGCCCGCTTCGAAGTCACCTTGATGCAGGGTCTCGGACAGGCGGTTGGCCAGCGTCGTCCAGAAGTCCGAGGCCGTGCGGCCATGCAGGCCCCGGTCGGCCAGGATCTCGATGCGTCGCTCGGCCAGCAGCAGGTAGATCAGCACGCCGTTGTTGTGCGCGGTGTCCCACACGCGCAGGGCGCTGAACAGCTGCACCGCCCGCTCACGTGGGGTCACGCCGCGCCACAGGGCCAGGGGGCTCAGGCCACCTTCCACGCACAGACGCAGTTCGCCCAGGTGCCGGGCTTCGCTGCGGGTCACAGCCTCTCCCAGGCGTTGCAGCCCGGCGCGGGTCAGGCAGCGCCGGCTGTCGGCGGCATCCAGCCACAGGTGTCGCAGCCATCGGGTCAGTGTGTTCATCGTGTGGCCCTCACCAGCGTCCCGAGGCGCCACCGCCTCCAAAATTACCCCCGCCGCCCGAGGAAAAGCCCCCGCCACCGCCCAAGCCTCCGCCACCGAAACCGCCGCCCCCGAAGCCACCCGGTGGGCCGCCCCAGCCGCCACGTCCGCGTCCGCCATGACCCAGCGACAGCGCCAGTACCACGGCCAGCACGGCAGCGATCAGACCCAGGAACAGGCTGGCCGTGAGCCACCAGGCCAGGCCTCCGCCGATCAGGCTGGTCCCCAGCGCGCCGGCTTTGCGGCCGAGCACCGCGCTCAGCACGGCAAACAGCACCGGCACGCCCATCAGGCCGAACACGAGCAGGTCATTGAGGTCAAAGCCCTCGGCGCGGCCCCGGTTGGCGCTGGGCTCGGGCAGACCTTCTCCAGCAATCAGCTTGTCGATCTGGTCGATGGCGGTGGACAGGCCATCGGCATACGCCCCGGCTTGGAAGGCGGGTTTGAGCGTGCGCTCGATGATGCGGCTGGCCATCAGGTCGGGGATGGCGCCTTCCAGCGTTTTGGCCACCTCGATGCGCATGCGCCGGTCCTGCAGCGCCACGACGATCAGCAGGCCATCGCCCACCTCGCGGCGCCCGATCTTCCAGGTGTCGCCCACTCGTTGCCCATAAGCAGCGATGTCTTCAGGCTGGGTGGTGGGCACCATGAGGATGACCACCTGGGAGCCGCGCTGTGTTTCCAGCGCCTGCAGCTTGTCGCTCAACGCGCGCACCTGCTCGGCCGTCAGGGTGCCGGTCTGGTCGATGACGCGGGCGCTCAAGGCCGGCACCGGCAGCACGCCCCCGGGGCCGGTCGCTGTGCTGGCCTGGGCCCAGGCGGTGGGCATCCACCCCATCGTCAGGCCAAAGGTCAGGCAAAGCAGCAGACCCGCCAGCAGCCGGCCCGGCAGCATGGCCATCGGGCGCTGGCGTGACCCGCGCAGCAAGGTAGGCATCACTTCTTGCCGAAATCGACTGTGGGCGGCGCGGAAATCTGGGCTTCGTTCTGCACCGTGAAGTTGGCCTTGGGCTGGTAGCTGAAGATCATCGCCGTCAGGTTGGTCGGGAAGCTGCGGGCCAGCACGTTGTAGGACTGCACCGATTCGATGTAGCGGTTGCGGGCCACGGTGATGCGGTTCTCCGTGCCTTCCAGCTGGATGCGCAGGTCCTGGAAGCCCTGGTTGGCCTTGAGGTTGGGGTAGTTCTCACTGACCACCAGCAGACGTGACAGGGCGCCGGACAGCTCGCCCTGGGCCTGCTGGAACTTGGCGAAGGCCTCGGGGTTGTTGATCAGCTCGGGCGTGGCCTGGATGCTGGTGGCCTTGGCGCGCGCTTCGATCACCTTCGTCAGGGTTTCCTGTTCGAAGTTGGCTTCACCCTTGACGGTGGCGACGATGTTGGGGATCAGGTCAGCGCGGCGCTGGTACTGGTTGAGCACTTCGGACCAGGAGGCCTTGGTGGCTTCGTCGAGTCGCTGGAAGTCGTTGTAGCCGCAGCCGGTCAGGGGCATGACCAAGGCGACTGCCAAGCTCACGCCGGCCAGGCGGCGTGCGAGCGGCAAGTGGACAAATCGGGACGCGGGCATCGCAAACCTTTCTGATCAGGAGGGGACGGTGGCGCAAGCGTACACCGTGCCGGACAACTCCCAGAAATAAATCAGGTCGACGGCCGCGTCTTCAAGGGGTTCAGAACGCCGCGCCCAGTTCCATGCACGACAGCACTTCGTGGCGGCGCGAGCGAGGGTAACGGTCTCTCACGATCTTGACCGCCCCCATCGGGGTGTCGGCCATCACTTTAAGGACGCGTTTGACCGCCTGCTGGGAGGGATTGATCACGACCAGGGTCGAGACTTCAAACAACTTCAGAGCCGGTTCAATGGCAAGGTTCATCAAGGCGCGCATGGCATCTCCAAAAGCTGAACAGCGGCGCTGTGGCTGCTCACGGCGATAGCATGCATTTTTCACGCCAAGAATGACACGGGGATGACCCCCATATCAGGGTTTGCCTCAGCTTTGTCCCCGCCTTGCGCGGGCGCGGGCCAGGGCCGCTTCGATCATGCTGCGCTTGTGGTCGAGTTGAACCGGGTCGGTGATCTTGGAGGCCGCAGCCAGATCCTGCAGCTTGTGCTCGCCCTTGGCCAGCAGACGGGCCTCGTTGTCGGCTTTCGCGCGAGCCAGGCGGATGGTGCGGAAGGTGTGGCGGGCGCGGGCCTCATCGGCCTGTTCGGCAGACCAGGCGGCCCAGCCGGTGGGCACCGGGTCGGGGTGTGCCGGCACCAAGGTGATGCAATCGACCGGACAGACGGGCAGGCACAGCTCGCATCCGGTGCATTGGGATTCGATGACCGTGTGCAGGTGCTTGTTGGTGCCGATGATGCAGTCGACCGGGCAGGCCTGGATGCACAGCGTGCAGCCGATGCACCAGGCTTCGTCGATGACCGCCAGGGTGCGCGGCCCTTCGACGCCGTATGCCGGGTCGAGCGGCCGTGCGGGCTGGCCGGTGAGAGCGGCCAGGCGCTGTACGCCCTCGTCCCCACCGGGGGGGCATTGATTGATGCCCGCCTCGCCCTCGGCGATGGCCTGGGCGTAGCTGGCGCAATCCGGGTAGCCGCAGCGCGTGCACTGCGTCTGCGGCAAAAGGGCGTTGATCTGTTCGGCGTCCATGATGGCGCCGCAGTGTACAAGCCCGGAGTGGATCAGGCGGCGATGCCCTTGAGCGCCTGGCCTTGACCGGCCTGGGAAGGACGGTTGTGGGACAGGATGAAGTCGCGGATTTCCGGATAGGCGAACTCGCGCCAGCGGCGACCCGAGAAGATGCCGTAGTGACCGGCGCCCTTGACCTCATAGTGCTTCTTGTTCTTCTCCGGGATGCCAGCGCACAGATCTTGGGCCGCGCGGGTCTGGCCCGAGCCGGAGATGTCGTCGAGCTCACCCTCGATGGTCAGCAGGGCGGTGGTGGTGATGTCCTGCGGACGCACCAGCTCCCTCTGGCCTGCGGGGTTGCGCACCTCCCAGGTGCCGCGAACCAGGGCGAACTCCTGGAACACGATGCGGATGGTGTCCAGGTAGTACTCGGCCGGCATGTCCAGCACCGCGTTGTACTCGTCGTAGAACTTGCGGTGGGCTTCGGCGTTGTCGTCGTCGCCGCGGATCAGGTCGAGGAAGTAGTCGTAGTGCGAGGTGGCGTGGCGGTCGGGGTTCATCGCCACGAAGCCGGTGTGCTGCAGGAAGCCGGGGTAGACCTCACGGTTGGCGCCGGGGTAGTTCTGCGGCACTTTGTAGATCACGTTGTTCTCGAACCACGAGAAGGACTTGTTGGTGGCCAGGTTGTTCACGGCCGTGGGCGAGCGGCTGGCGTCGATGGGGCCGCCCATCATGGTCATGGTCAGGGGCGTGGCTTCGCCGCGGCTGGCCATCAGGGAGACGGCGGCCAGCACCGGCACCGTGGGTTGGCACACCGAGATCACGTGCACGTTCGGGCCCACCTTGCGGATGAAGTCCTGCACGTAGTTGACGTAGTCGTCGAGGTGGAAGGCGCCTTCGTCCAGCGGCACCATGCGGGCGTCGATCCAGTCGGTGATGTAGACCTTGTGGTCTTGCAGCAAGGTGCGCACGGTGTCGCGCAGCAGCGTGGCGTGGTGGCCGGACAGCGGTGCCACCACCAGCACCGAGGGCTGGTCACGCATCTTGGTGAGCATGGCGGCGTCGTCGGTGAAGCGCTTGAAGCGCAACAGGCGACAGAAGGGCTTGCGTTCGACGACCTTCTCCTGGATCACGACGTCCACACCGTCGATCGAGACATGGTTGATGTCGAACTCGGGCTTTTCGTACTCTTTGGTCAGGCGGCTGGCCAGATCGAAGCCCGCCGAAAAACGGTGGGCCGAGGGCAGTTGCGCAAAGGGCGACAGAGGGTTGCTGTAGAGCTTGGAGGCCGCGCTGGCGAACTCGGAAAAAGGGCTGAGCCAGGCGCGGTTGGATTCGTAGAGCTGGTAGAGCATGGCGTGACCTTTTGTGTCTGTGGCGTCGAAAAGCATGCCTCTCAAATCGGAGCATGTTGCATTGCAGCATAAATGACTTTTGACAAGATTGCACGCGGAGTTTTGAGCAGCCATGCGCCACAAATGCACGAAATCCGTTTTGACTTGTCATGAAAGAGGGGCGCTCACCTCCCGGCGGCGCCCCCTTTTTTGCGCGTTATCCCTCAACCGATGGCGGCGGCGCGCGTGTGGCTCACCGAGGTGGGTTGACGCAGGCGTGCACGCTCGCGCAGGCTGAACACCGTCATCGCGACCGCCGCGATGGCGCCGGGCACGGCGAAGGCCAGGAAGTTGGCCTGCAGAGGCAACTCGGCGGCCATCAGGGCGCCCCCCAGGATGGGGCCGACGATGGCGCCATTGCGACCGATGCCCGAGGCCCAGCCCAGGCCCGTGGAGCGGATGGACATGCTGTAGAACTGCGCACCCAGGGCATACAGCAGGATCTGCGTGCCGATGGTGGTGGCGCCGGCGATGGCGATCAGGGTGTAGAGCACGCCGGTCGAGCTCTTGAAGCCCAGCAGGCACAGCGAAGCGGCCGCGATGGCGCAGAAGATCATCAAGACGCGCGGCATGTTGAACTTGTCACCCAGCCAGCCGCCTCCGACCGCGCCGAAGATGGCGCCAAAGTTCAACACCAGCAGGAAGCTCAGGCTGGAGCCCAGTCCGTAACCGGCCTTGGTCATCAACTTGGGCAACCAGGAGGCCAGGGCGTAGACCATCAGCAGGCAGCAGAAGAAGGCGATCCACAGCATCAGGGTCTGCAGGGCGCGGCCTTCGCGGAACAGGTCGAGCACGTTACCGCCCTTGGCCTTGCCACCGGCAGCGGCTTCCAGTTGCTCACCGGCCTTGAGCGCGAAGCCCGGTTGCACGCGGGCCAGCACGTCAGCAGCCTCTTGGGTGCGGCCTTGCTTGACCATGAAGCCCACCGACTCGGGCAGGAACTTCATGATCAGGGGCAGCATCAGCAGGGGGATGCCGGCGACGAAGAACACCGATTGCCAACCATAGCTGGGCAGCATGACCATGCCCAGGCCCGCCGAGAGCATGCCGCCCACGGAGTAGCCGCTGAACATGATGGCCACCAGCGTGCTGCGGATCTTTTTGGGCGCGTACTCGCTCATCAGGGCGACCACGTTGGGCATGACCCCGCCAATGCCCAGGCCCGCGATGAAGCGGCAGATGCCGAACTCCGTGGGGTTGCGGGCAAAGCCGTTGAGCACTGTGAAGCCGCTGAACAGCACCACGCAGATGGTGATGGCCTTCTTGCGACCGATCTTGTCAGACAGGGGGCCGAAGATCAGCGCCCCGGCCATCATCCCGAACAGCGCATAGCTGCCCAGCGCCCCGGCCTCCAGGGGACTGAGGTTCCACTCCTTCATCAGCACGGGCAAGACCACCCCGTAGATGACGAGGTCGTAGCCGTCGAAGATGATGATGAGCGCGCACCAGAACAGCACCATCCAATGGAAGGGGTTGAACTTGGCCTCGTCGATGATTTTGTTGGCGTCTATTTTCTGCATGGCTTACCTCTGATGGTCAGGGTTAATACTTAGGAAATTCGGACACGAGGGTCAAAAAAAGGGAGGCTGCAACGCCCCCCTGGAGAAACCGGAACTCAGCCGAGGTCGCCGCCCGCGACGGGCAAGGTGACACCGGTGATGTAGGAGGCCTCGTCGGAGGCCAGGAACAAGATGGCGCCGACTTGCTCGTCGATCGTCCCGTAGCGCTTCATCAGGCTGGACGACACCGTCTGGTCGACGATGCCCTGGTACCAGACCTTCTCTTGTGGAGACTGTTCGGCGGTGTTGCGGGGGATGCGGCGCGGAGGGGCTTCGGTGCCGCCCGGAGCGGTGGCGTTGACACGCACGCCGCGCTCGGCGGTTTCCATGGCCAGGCAAGCCGTCAGGGCGTTGACGCCGCCCTTGGCTGCGCCGTAGGGCACGCGGTTCATGCCACGGGTGGCCACCGACGACACGTTGACGATGGCCCCTTGGCCTTGCGCCAGCATGTAGGGCAGGGCAGCGTGGCAGCACCACAGGGTCGGGAACAGCGAGCGACGCACTTCGGCTTCGATCTCGTGGGTCTGGTAGTGCTCAAAAGGCTTGGCCCAGATCGTGCCGCCCACGTTGTTGACCAGAATGTCGATGCGACCAAAGTGCTGGGCGGCCTCGTCCATCACGCGCTGGCAGTCGGCGTGCTGCTCCAGATCGGCGGTCAGGGTGAGCACCTTGTCGCCGAACTCGGCCTTGAGCTCGTGCACGAGCTCGGAGCGGTCTACCGCGACCACACGGCCGCCCTCGGCCACGATGCGCTCGGCCACACGGCGGCCGATGCCTTGCGCGGTGCCGGTGACGACCGCCACTTTTTCGTTGAAACGTTGATTCATGTCAAACGGCCCAAGTTGTGCAAAAAAAAGCCCGCAGGAATACGGGCGTGGGGGCGCGCTCAGGCTCAGGCGCTGGCGGCGAACTTCTCGTAATAGAAGTTGGCGGGCTGGATGCCACGTTCACGGATGAACTGGCTGACGGCTTCGACCATGGGGGGCGGGCCGCACAGGTAGATGTCCACTTCGCCTTCGTTGAGGTGCTGGGGCTCGATGTGTTGCGTCACGTAGCCCTTGTGGGGATACGGGCTGTCCGGATTGGCCACGCACGCGGTAAACGTGAAATTGGGGATCCGTTGGGCAAACGCTTCAAGCTTGTCCATGTCCACCAGATCGGCGTCGTTGGTCACGCCATAGATCAGGTGCAAGGGGAAGGGGCTGCCTTGCTCGGCGATCTTTTCCAGCATCGCGGTGAAGGGGGCCAGGCCCGTGCCACCGGCCAGCATCAACAGCGGACGCTTGATGTCACGCAGGTAGAAGCTGCCCAGAGGGCCGGCCAGGGTCATGTCGTCACCGGACTTGGCCAGGCTGGTCAGGAAGGAGCTCATCAGGCCGCCCGGCACATTGCGGATCAGGAAGGAGGCCTTGCCATCGCGCGGCATCGAGCTGAACGAGTAGGCGCGGGTCTGCTCGCTGCCCGGCACCTTCAGGTTCACATACTGGCCGGGCAGGAAGGCGAGCTTGTTGAGGGCTTCGCCTTCGATGGTCAGCGAGATGGTGCTGTCCGACAGCTTGCGCACATCGGCGATCTTGGCGTCGAAGTTGGCTTGCTGCGTGCGACACACGGCCGACGAGGCCGGGATGCGCACGACGCAGTCGCTGGTCGCGCGCATCTGGCAGGTCAGCACGTAGCCTTGTTCGGCTTCGTCTTCGCTCAGGGCGTCGTCGATGTACTCACCCATCGTGTAAGTGCCGGATTCGGCGAAGCACTTGCAGGTGCCGCAAGCGCCGTCGCGGCAGTCCAGGGGGACGTTGATGCCTTGACGGAACGCTGCGTCGGCGACGGTCTCGGTGGGGTTGGCTTCGATGAAGCGGGTGACCCCGTCTTCAAACTGAAGGGCAATGTGGTGGCTCATGGTCTGATCCTCCGCATCAGAGGTGATAGACGTCGATGACGTGGTGGATGTAGTCGTTCTTGAGAACGATGTACTTGCGCTTGATCAGCGGCTGACCGCTGCTCACGTCGATCGTGTAGTGGGAGGTGCCGAAGTAGCTGTCCGTGTGGTGATAGCGGTAGCTCAGGGTGTTCCAGTTGAAACGCACCTTCACCTCGGAGCCTTCTTGCGACACGATCTCCACGTTGTGGATGTTGTGGTTCGTGCGCGGCTCGGGCGTGCTGGCAGCCGAACGCTCGGTCTTGATGCGGAAGACGCGGTCTTCCAGGCCACCCCGGTTGGCGTAGTAAATCAGCGAGATCTCGCGCTGCGGGTCGCTCACCAGCTGGCCGTCGTCATCCCATGCTGGCATCCAGAACTCGGCGTCGAGGTGGTAGCAGGCCAGCCACTCGTCCCACTGCTTGTCGTCCAGCAGGCGGGCTTCACGGAACAGGAAGGCCTGAACTTGTTCGATGGTCATGCTCATAGGGGGCCTCAGGCTTTCTTGGACTCGACTTCAAGGGCGCGCTGCATGGTTTCCAGCCAGTAGCGGTGCTGTTCGGTGTACAAACCTTCGTCTTCGGTCTTGATACCGCTCAGCTTGGGATTCAGGTTGATTTCCTTGGCCGCTTCATCCGGGCCGTGCACCCAGTGCGTGGCGCCTCGGCACATGTCGTTCCACTTCAGCGCGATGCCGTTGTAGCCCTGCTGGCAGGCGCGGAACTCTTCCAGGTCATCCGGCGTGGCCATGCCGGTGGCGTTGAAGAAGTCTTCGTACTGGCGGATGCGGCGTGCACGGGCCTCATCCGATTCGCCCTTGGGGGCGATGCAGTAGATGGTGACTTCGGTCTTGTCGACGGCAATGGGGCGCAGCACGCGGATCTGCGAGCCGAACTGGTCCATCAGGTACACATTGGGGTACAGGCACAGGTTGCGCGAGTGGCCGATCATCCAGTCGGCGCGAGCCTGGCCGAACTTCTCGACCAGTTCGTCACGGATCTGATAAGCCGGACGGTCTTCCGGGTTGGCCCACTTCGTCCACAGCAGCATGTGGCCGTTCTCGAAGGAGTAGAAGCCGCCGCCTTGCTTGGCCCAGCTGCCCGCGTCCATCGCCTTGATGGTGTCGCCTGCTTCGGACTGCTTGCGGTGGTTGGTGGTGGCCGCGTAGTTCCAGTGCACGGAGCTGACGTGGTAGCCGTCGGCGCCGTTCTCGGTCTGCAGCTTCCAGTTGCCGTCGAAGGTGTAGGTGGACGAGCCGCGCAGCACTTCCAGGCCTTCCGGCGACTGGTCCACGATCATGTCGATGATCTTGGTCGACTCACCCAGGAACTCGGTCAGCGGTGGGACGTCGGGGTTCAGGCTGCCGAACAGGAAACCGCGGTAGCTCTCGAAGCGCGCCACCTTCTTGAGGTCGTGGCTGCAGTCCTTGTTGAAGGACTCAGGGTAGCCGGCATTGCTGGCATCCTTGACCTTCAGCAGCTTGCCGCTGTTGTTGAACGTCCAGCCGTGGAAGGTGCAGGTGAAGTTCGCCTTGTTGCCCTTCTTGTGGCGGCACAGGGTGGCGCCGCGGTGCGAGCAGGCATTGATGATGGCGTTGAGTTCGCCCGCCTTGTTGCGCGTGATCACGATGGGCTGACGGCCGATGTACGTCGTCAGGTAATCGTTGACATTGGGGATCTGGCTTTCGTGGGCCAGATAGATCCAGTTGCCCTCGAAGATGTGTTTCATCTCGAGGTCAAAGAGCTCCGCATCGGTGAAGGCGGCGCGGTTGAGTTGGTAGATCTGCTGCTCGTGGTCTTCGACGAGCATGTCTGCCAGGCGTTCCTTGACGCCTTCAAGTGATGCGGTGTGGCTCATGGTTGTCTCAGCGTGTCAGGTGGACGAACGATCGGCTCAATCAGGCAGCGGCGCGGGGGCGGTCGAAGTCCGTGTCCGGTGCTTCGGCCTTGGCGGGCTGCATGTCGAAGTTGAATTCGATCTCGTAGAAGGGCTTGTCGGTGCCCAGCGCGGCCATGGCAGCAGCGTCGCTGTTGGTCTTGACCGGGGGCACCAGGCCTTCGCGGGTACCGAAGGCGAAGTCGTCCCACAGGTGCGGATCGCTTTCGATGTTGATCTGCGTGGTCAGCTTGCGCTTGCCTTCAGCGTGTGCGAAGAAGTGGATGTGCGCCGGGCGATGGCCGTGGCGACCCAGTTGCTGCAGCAAGATGTCGGTCGAGCCGCCGGGAGGCACGCTGTAGCCGACGGGCATGATCGAGCGGAACTTGTAGCGGCCGTTGGCGTCGGTGATGATGGTGCGACGCAGGTTGAACGCGCTTTGGGTCTGGTCGAAGTAGGAGTAGTTGCCCAGGTGGTTGGCGTGCCAGACTTCCACCTTGACGCCCGGAATCGGGTTGCCCTTTTCGTCGCGCACCAGGCCCGTCATCACCACCAGTTCGCCCGGTTGGGTGCCGTCGTCCAGGCGGGCTTCGCCCTGGCATACCGGTGCGCCTGCCACGTACAGCGGGCCTTCGATCGTGCGGGGGGTGCCGCCCACCAGGCCAGCCTTGGCTTCGGCTTCGTCGGTGCGCAGGTCCAGGAAGTGCTCCAGACCGATGCCGGGGACCACCAGTCCGAGTTCGCCGTTGCGGCCGGCTTCGCTCAGGTAGTTCAGGCCAGTCCAGAATTCTTCAGGCTGGATGTCCAGGTCTTCGATGGCCAGCATCAGGTCGGTGACCAGGCGGCGCACGATGGCCTTCACACGGGGGTTGCCGGGGCCAGTGACGCCGGTCGTTTCAAAGCGGTCGTACAGGGCTTCGATGCTCTTCTTGTCCATGGTGTGTCTCCTCGGGTAGGGCGGGATGGGAACGTGGGGGGGGCAGGAACTCAGCGGTCGTCTTCGTGGATCGAAGACGGATGGCGGCACAAGGCGGTGACCTCGATGTCCATGTAGGGGAACAGGGGCAGGCTGGTCAGCAGCTGGTGCAGTTCATCGACGCTGTCGACGTCAAAGATGCTGACGTTGGCGTACTGGCCGGCGATGCGCCACAGGTGGCGCCACTTGCCGCTGCGTTGCAGCGATTGCGCCAGTTCGCGCTCGGTTTTCTTCAGTGCGTCGGCTTGTTCGGTGGGCATGTCCACCGGCAAACGCACCACCATTTCGACTTTGAAGAGCATGTTTGCCTCTCGGGTCTGGGGAACGTGGATACGGAAGATCAGCGATCGCGCCGCAGGCGGGCGAGCTTCTCTTCATCGAGGTCGATCCCCAGGCCAGGGCGGCGGGGAATCTCCAGGGCGAAGTCGCGGTATTGCAGCGGCTCGCGCAGGATTTCTTCGGTCAGCAGCAGGGGGCCGAACAGCTCGGTGCCCCAGGCGAGGTCGTGGAAGGTGCTGAACAGCTGGGCCGAGGCCATGGTGCCGACGGCCCCTTCGAGCATCGTGCCGCCGTACAGCGAAATGTTGGCCGAGCGGGCGATGGCGGCCACGTCGGCGGCGCCACGCAGACCACCCGACTGGTTGATCTTGACGGCAAAGATGTCGGCGGCCTGGGTGCTGGCCACGACGAAAGCGTCGCGGGGGCCATGCAGGGCTTCGTCGGCCATGATCGGGATGATGTTGGCCTGGGTCAGGCGCTGCAGGCCGGCCTTGTCGCTGGCGATGATGGGCTGCTCGACCATGTCCACACCGGCGTCGGCCAGCATGGCCATGCCTTCCAGCGCTTCGGTCACGGACCAGGCCTGGTTGGCGTCGATGCGCACGCTCGCCATGTCGCCCAGGGCGCGTTTGATGGTGGCGACGTGGGCCACATCGTCCTTCACCGAGCGCAGACCGATCTTCAGCTTGAAGATGTTGTGGCGGCGCAGTTCGAGCGCGCGCTCGGCCTCGGCGATGTCCTTGGCGGTGTCGCCGCTGGCCAGGGTCCAGGCGATGGGCAGGCTGTCACGCACGCGGCCGCCGAACAGTTCGCTCAGGGGCTGGCCCAGACGCTTGGCCTGGTTGTCGTACAGGGCGGTTTCGATCGCGCACTTGGCGAAGCGGTTGCCCTGGATGTGACCGTTGACCGAGGCCATCAGCATGGCGGGGAGGCTCGGGTCCTGGCCGACCAGCATCGGGGCGATGTAGGTGTCGATGTTGACCTTGATGCTCTCCGGGCTTTCCTCGCCGTAGGCCAGACCACCGATGGTGGTGCCTTCGCCCCAGCCGACCACACCGTCGCTCGTCTCGATGCGCACCAGCACCAGGGTCTGGTGGTTCATGGTGGCCACGGACAGGCGATGGGGGCGGATGGTGGGCACATCCACCAGAAGGGTCTCAACCGCCAGGATCTTGGCTTGGGGAATCATGTCAACACGTTGTTTGATTGCGGGATGAGCGAATGGTAGGAACGGCCTTGCGTCCTGTCCAAGACGGTTTTAGACTCGCTCCATATCAAAAAGGTATGGCATGGACCTGAGACACCTTCGCTACTTCGTGGCCGTGGCCGACGAGCAGAACTTCACCCGTGCGGCCGAGAAGTTGCACATCTCCCAGCCGCCTTTGAGTCGGCAGATTCAGGATCTGGAGGAGGAGTTGGGCCTGGCCTTGTTCGAGCGTGGCTCGCGGCCTTTGAAGCTCACGGAAGGGGGGCGCTTTTTCTACGGCCATGCCACGCGGCTGCTGGAGCAGGCTGCGCAGGCCATCCGCACCACCAAGCGCATTGCACAGGTGCAGCGGCGCCTGGTGATCGGCTTTGTGCCGTCAACGATTTATGGGGCTTTGCCGCGCCTGGTGCGCCTGTTCCGTGCCGCGCAACCGCAGACGGAATTGGCGCTGGTGGAAATGTCGAGCGTGGAGCAGATCGAGGCCTTGAAGAACGGCCGGATCGATGTGGGCTTTGGCCGCGTGCGCCTGGATGACCCCTCGGTGAAGCGCGAAATTCTGCGCGAGGAGGCCCTGGTTGCTGCCATACCCATGGAGCATGAACTGGCGCAAGAACGCGGGCCTTTGAGTTTGACCGAAATTGCCAAGCATGACCATCTGGTTTACCCTCGGAATCCGCGTCCCAGTTACGCGGACCAGGTGCTGGCGCTGTTCCGCGACCTGGGCCTGGAGCCGCGCACGGTGTATGAGGTGCAGGAGTTGCAGACCGCTCTGGGCCTGGTGGCATCGGGCATGGGCCTGTGTCTGGTGCCCGCCAGCGCCAACCGGATGCGACCGGATGAGGTGATCTATCGGCCGGTGGCGGAGGCCAAGGCCGTGTCTCCCATCATCATGAGCACCCGCATCCACGATCAATCGGCCGACATCGTACTGCTGCGCTCCTTGATCGACGACATCTACCGAGAATGGGCGCAAGAGCGTCAACGTGTTGCCATGACGCGGCGCTTTTTGAGCTGACGCCGAGCGCGTGGGTTCAGGCCTTGGCTGGCGGCCGGCGCGGGGTCAGCATCACATAGGCCAGGCCGCCGATCACGACGCCCCAGAAGGCAGCACCCAGACCCAGGAAGCTCATGCCCGAGGCGGTCACCAGGAAAGTGATGATGGCCGCCTCGCGGTGTTCGGCATCGTTGACCGCGCCCAGCACATTGGCCGTGATGGCGCCGATCAGGGCCAGGCCGGCCAGCACGGCCACGAACTCCTTGGGCAGAGCGGTGAACAGCCAGATGATGGTGCCGCCGAAGAAGCCACCGAAGAGGTAGAACACGCCGTTGGCGATGCCGGCCACATAGCGCTTGCCGGGGTCCTCGTGAGCGTCCTTGCCGGTGCACAGGGCCGCCGTGATGGCGGCCAGCACCGTGGTGATGCCGCCAAACACCGAGGTGGCCAGCGCCGTCACGCTGGTGGCGACGATGATGGGGCGTGCCGGGGTCACGTAGCCCGCGCTGTGCAGGATGGCCATGCCCGGCAGGAACTGGCCCGTCAGGCTGACCATCACCAAGGGGATGGCCAGGCTCAAGGTGGACGCCCACGACCAACTCGGGCTGATGAACACCGGTTGTGTGACCTGGAACGGGATCTGATGCCAGGGGATGTTGCCCAGCGCGGCGGTCAGCGCCACGCCCAGAGCCAGCACCAGCACCATGTGGTATCGCGGCCAGTAGCGTTTGAACACCAGGAAGCCGGCGATCATGCACAGCGTCAGCGCCGGCATGGATTCGACGGCCTTGAAACCGCGGGCGCCGAACTGGAACAGGATGCCGGCCATCATGCCGTAGGCCACGCCCTTGGGGATGTGACGCATGAGGCGGTCAAACGAGCCGGACAGCCCGATCACCAGGATGATGGCCGCCGCGGTGATGTAAGCCCCCACCGCTTCGTTGAGCGACAGTCCGGGAAACAGCGTGATCAACAGCGCCGAGCCGGGCGCCGACCACGCCGTGATCACCGGCACCTTTAGCCACCAGCTCAGCGCGATGCCCGAGACGGCCGCGCCGATGGAGATGGCCCACACCCAGGAGGCCATCATGTCGGGCCCCAGTTGCGCAGCTTGCGCCGCCTGAAAAAAGATCAGCAGGGGGCCGGCATAAGAAATGGCCACGGCCAGAAAGCCCGCCGTGATCGAAGAAAGGGACCAGTCGCGATGCAGCATGGTGACATCTTGTCAGTTCGGGCGCACGGAGCCGGTCCCGGGTCGGCCTGAGATCAATGGCTGGCGAGCCATTGCTCCAAGGTCTGGATGAAAGCCTGCGGCTGCTCCAGCACACTCAGGTGAGAAGCGTGGGGCAGGATGGCCAGTTGCGCACCGGGGATGTGATGGGCAATCGCACGGGCCATGGCCGGCGGTGTGCCCAGGTCCAGCTCACCGGCGATCACCAACGCGGGCACCGTCACCGAGCCCAAACGGGCGGTGGTGTCCACATTGCGGATCGCCTGGCAGCAGGCGGTGTAGCCGGCCTGGTCGCACGCCAGCACGCGTTGCTTCCAGTAGGCCACGACCTCGGGGTGCGCGGCGCGGAAGCCATCGTGGAACCAGCGCAGCATGGCGCCATCGACGATGGATGCCAGGCCGCCCTGGGCGATGGTGGCGATGCGCTGATCCCAGCCCACACGCGCCTCGTCCGGGTAGAACGAGGTGGTGTTGGCCAGTACCACCGCCTGCACCTTGGCCGGATGACGCAAGACCAGCTCCTGGCCGATCATGCCGCCCATCGACAGACCGATCCAGGTGATGGCACCCAGGTCCAGTTCGTCGATCAGGCGGGCTGCGTCATCGGCCAACTGGGCCATCGTGTAGGGGCCCGCGGGCGCCTCGCTGCGACCGTGGCCGCGCTGGTCGTAACAGACCACGCGGTTGTCGGCGGACAGGTGGGCCACCAGGGCGTCCCACATCGTCACATCGCAACCCAGCGCGTGGCTGAGCAGAAAGGTGCGGCGCGGGGCCTGACCATGGCGCGGCTCGGTGACCGTGTAGGCCAGGCGCGGGGCGCTGGTGGTGAACTGCATCGTGCTCATCCAGGACTTCGGGTTCAGACGCGTTCGACGATCAGGGCGATGCCCTGGCCGACGCCGATGCACATCGTGCACAGGGCGTAGCGGCCACCGGTGCGGTGCAGTTGGTTCACGGCGGTGGTGACCAGGCGAGCGCCGCTGGCACCCAGGGGGTGGCCCAGGGCGATGGCGCCACCGTTGGGGTTCACGCGGGGATCGTCGTCACGCAGGCCCAGTTCGCGCAGCACAGCCAGGCCTTGGGCGGCGAAGGCTTCGTTCAGCTCGATCACGTCCATGTCGGCCAGGCTCAAGCCGGTCTGGGCCAGCACCTTGACGGTGGCGGGCGCGGGGCCGATGCCCATGATGCGGGGAGCGACGCCGGCCGTGGCCATGCCGACCACGCGGGCGCGCGGGGTCAGGCCGTTGCGGGCGGCTTCGGCTTCACCCGCCAGGATCAGGGCGCAGGCGCCGTCGTTCACGCCCGAGGCGTTGCCGGCGGTGATGGTGCCGTCTGCACGCACGATGGGGCGCAGCTTGGCCAGCGCTTCCATCGAGGTTTCACGGGGGTGCTCGTCCTTGGACACGACGATGGCATCGCCCTTCTTCTGGGGAATGGTCACGGGGGTGATTTCCGCATCGAAGAAGCCGGCCTTCTGGGCGGCGACAGCCTTGAGCTGCGAGGCCAGGGCCATCTTGTCCTGGTCTTCACGGCTGATCTTGAAGTCGTCGGCCACGTTCTCGGCGGTCTCCGGCATGGCGTCCACGCCGTACTGGGCCTTCATCAGCGGGTTGACAAAGCGCCAGCCGATGGTGGTGTCGTACACGGCGTTGTCGCGGGCGAAGGGGCTGGTGGCCTTGGGCATCACGAAGGGGGCGCGGCTCATGCTTTCCACACCACCGGCGATCATGATGCCGGCTTCACCCGACTTGATCGCGCGGGCGGCGGTGCCGATGGCGTCCATGCCCGAACCGCACAGGCGGTTGACGGTGGCGCCTGGCACGATGTGGGGCAGGCCAGCCAGCAGCAGGGACATGCGGGCCACGTTGCGGTTGTCTTCACCGGCCTGGTTGGCGCAGCCGAAAATCACGTCGGTCACAGCCTCCCAGTCCAATTTGAGGTTGCGGGCGGCCAGCGCACGCAGGGGCACGGCGCCCAGGTCATCGGCACGCACCGACGACAGGCTGCCGCCGTAGCGGCCAAAGGGGGTGCGCAGGGCGTCGCAGATGAAAGCTTCACGGGTCATGGTGTGCAACCTTGAGTTCAGTGTGAAAGGGACAAAGACGGGGATCAGGCGGCCATGCGCAGGGTGACGCCGGGGGTCATGGCCTGCAGGGCTTCCAGCGTCAGGCCGGGCGCCAGGGCCACGACGGAGGCGCCTTCGGTACCCAGGTCAATGATGGCCAGATCAGTGTAGATACGGCTGACGCAGCCGATGCCGGTGAGCGGGTAGCTGCAAGCGGGCACCAGCTTGGCCTCGCCCTTCTTGGTCAGGTACTCCATCATCACGTAGGTCTTCTTGGCGCCGATGGCCAGGTCCATCGCACCGCCCACGGCCGGGATGGCATCGGGGGCGCCGGTGTGCCAGTTGGCCAGGTCGCCCGTGGCGGACACCTGGAAAGCACCCAGCACGCACACGTCCAGGTGGCCACCGCGCATCATCGCGAAGCTGTCGGCGTGGTGGAAGAAGCAGCCACCCGGCAGCAGCGTCACGGGCTGCTTGCCCGCGTTGATCAGGTCATAGTCTTCCTGACCTTCGGCGGGGGCGGGGCCCATGCCGATCACGCCGTTTTCGGAGTGCAGCACGATTTCCTTGTCGGCACCCAAGTGGTTGGCCACGGCGGTGGGCAAGCCGATGCCCAGGTTCACGACCGAGCCGTCAGGGATGTCATTGGCCACCTGGGCGGCCATCTCGTCGCGGGTCCAGCGGGTGTAGGAGGCGTTGGATGTGGTCATGTGTGTTTCCTCAGGCACCCTTGAAACCACCGGCGGAGGTGGCGGTGCGGTCGATCTTGACAATACGCTGGACGAACAGGCCCGGGGTGATCACGGCTTCCGGATCGAGGCTGCCCAGTTCGGCAATTTCGTGCACCGAGGCGATCGTGGTCTTGGCGGCCATGGCCATGATCGGCCCGAAGTTGCGGGCGGTCATGCGGTAGGTCAGGTTGCCCCAGCGGTCGCCCTTTTCGGCCTTGATCAGGGCGTAGTCGGCATGGATCGGCGACTCGAACACGTACATCTTGCCGTCGATCTCGCGGGTTTCCTTGCCCTTGGCCAGCTCGGTTCCGTAACCCGTTGGCGTGAAGAAGCCACCGATGCCGGCACCAGCGGCGCGGATGCGCTCAGCCAGGTTGCCCTGAGGCACCAGTTCCAGCTCCAACTTGCCGCTGCGGTACAGGCCATCGAAGTGGTGGCTGTCGGCCTGGCGCGGGAAGGAGCAGATGATCTTGCGCACTTGACCGGCAGCCAACAAAGCGGCCAGACCCACGTCGCCATTGCCCGCGTTGTTGTTGACGATGACCAAGTCCTTGACGCCGGTGGCGATCAGGGCGTCGATCAGTTCATTGGGCTGACCTGCGGTGCCAAAACCGCCGATCATGACGGTGGCGCCATCTCGGATGTCGGCCAGTGCTTCGGTGGCCGAGGCCACAATTTTGTTGATCATGAATGGCTCTCAGGAAAAACGGCGGTCGGCTTCACCACCTTGTCAATGTGTGTTCTAATTGCGAACAAATATTCGCCAATCGAACAAGCGCAGCTTAAAAGTCCGTCACACGCCTGTCAAGATTGGTGGGGGTTTACCCTTGGTTGCGCGTTCGTCCTGTGAAATGACCGCAGAAGGTTCTTGGTATGTCTTTGAGTTCCAACGAGGAGGGGGGCGCAGCCTCTTCCCCCAAACCCAGTGACAGCTATGTCCAGTCGTTTGCCCGTGGCCTGGATGTGTTGCGCAGCTTCGGCGCCGATGCGCCCACGCAGACGCTGTCCGAATGCGCCGAACGTGTGGGCATGACCCGTGCTGGAGTTCGTCGCATCCTGCTGACCTTGCAGACCCTGGGTTATGTCGATCAGGAGGGGCGTGATTTCCGCCTGACGCCCAAGGTGTTGGAGTTGGGCTTTGCCTATCTGAGTGCACAGCCGTGGTGGGGGCTGGCCCAGCCGCTGCTGGAAGAACTCACGCAAGAACTGAAGGAGTCCTCGTCGGCGGCCGTGCTCGATGGCGACGACATCGTCTATGTGCTGCGTGTGCCGGCCAACAAGATCATGGCGATCAACCTGGGCGTGGGCACCCGCTTGCCGGCCTATTGCACGTCGATGGGGCGAGTGCTGCTGGCCGCCTTGCCCGAAGACGAGCGCGAACGCCGCGTGGCGGCCATGACGCTGGAGGCCCGTACCCCACGCACCATCGTGAACCACGAGGAGTTACTGCAGGCGCTGGGCCAGGTGCGCCGCCAGGGCTGGGCCATGATCAACGAAGAGCTGGAAATGGGCCTTATCTCCCTGGCCGTACCGATCCGCGACCGCAGCGGCAAAGTCGTCGCCGCCATCAACGTCAGCAGCCAGCCGCACCGCCAGACGGTGGCCGGCATGCAGCAGCACTTCCTGCCGCGCCTGCAGGCGGTGGCCGAGCGCATCAGCGCCTTGATGCCGCGCTGACTGACCATGCGGGGCGCTGCGGTGTGGCGGCCCAGAAACGACCAAGGCCCCGTTTCCGGAGCCTTGATCTGGGTGAGGAGGCCGTCGCCTCCTGGTGTGCTCAGCGCAGGCTGATTTACATCACGGCCTTGATGGCAGCGGCCACAGCCTTGATGTTCTTGGTGTTCAGCGCGGCCACGCAAATGCGGCCCGAATCCACACCGTACACGCCGAACTCGGCGCGCAGACGCTGCATCTGGGCGGCGTTCAGGCCGGAGTAGCTGAACATGCCCTTCTGGCGGGTGATGTAACCCAGGTCGCCTTGCACGCCAGCGTCGGTCAGTTCCTTGACCAGGGCGGCGCGCATGTCCTTGATGCGCACGCGCATCTCGGTCAGCTCGTCTTCCCACATCTTGCGCAGTTCAGGCGAGCTCAGCACCATCGACACCACGGTGGCGCCATGTGTGGGCGGGTTGGAGTAGTTGGTGCGGATCACGCGCTTGAGTTGGCTCAGCACGCGGCCGGCTTCTTCCTTCGACTCGCTGACGATGCTCAGGGCACCGACACGCTCGCCGTACAGTGAGAAGCTCTTGGAGAAGCTGGTGGAGACGAAGAAGTTCAGGCCAGCATCCAGGAACTTGCCGATCACCTTGCCGTCTTCGGCGATGCCTTCGCCAAAGCCTTGGTAGGCCATGTCGAGGAAGGCGACCAGGTTCCGGGCCTTCACAGCAGCGATCACCAGATCCCATTCGGCTTCGGTCAGGTCGTAGCCGGTGGGGTTGTGGCAGCAGGCGTGCAGCACGATCACGGTGCCGGCTTCGGCCGCGTTCAGGGCCGCCAGCATGCCTTCAAAGTTGATGCCGCGCTTGGCTTCGTCGTAGTAGGGGTAGGTGCCCACGGTGAAGCCGGCCGTCTCGAAGATGGCGCGGTGGTTTTCCCAGCTCGGGTTCGAGATCAGGGCTTGCTTCTTGCCGCTGACGTTGTGCAGGAAGTCTGCGCCCAGCTTCAGGCCACCGGTGCCGCCAATGGCTTGGGCCGTGACGATGCGGCCTTCGGTGACAGCAGCGTGCTCGGCACCGAACACCAGACCTTGCACAGCCTTGTTGTAGGCGGCAATGCCTTCAATGGGCAGGTAGCCACGGGCCTTGGGGGCGGCGGCGATCTGCTGCTCGGCAGCGGCGACGCACTTGAGCAGGGGCAGCTTGCCGTTGTCGTCGGTGTAGACGCCCACACCCAGGTTCACCTTGTTGGGGTTGGTGTCGGCATTGAATTGTTCGTTGAGGCCCAGGATGGGGTCCCGGGGGGCCATTTCAACGGTAGCGAACAGCGAGGCCATGCGAGCAGTCTCCGGACGGTTGGGGTAATCTGATGAAGGGAAGACGAGACCGACTGCGTCTTCCATGCGCTTGTGGCGAACGAATGGCGTGTCGGGCAAACCCTTTATTTTAGCCAATCGCAGTCTCCATGCGTGCGTGACGTCCCTGTTGCCGGCTCGGAGAAAGCAAAACACCCGCCGGAGCGGGTGTTTTCAGTACGCATCCTCGTCAGAAATCAGAGTTTGCCGAGCTTGATGCTGGTCGATGTGGCGGTGAGATAGCCCACAGCCGCAGCGAACTTGTCGTTGTAGTTGGTTTTGATTGCGGAATCCAGCGCGGCGTTGCTCTTCACATAGTTGCTATCGCCAGCGTGTTGGAAGTTGCTCATGATGTACGTCCAACCGTTGATTTCGTCTACGGCATGCAAGCCGGTCGATTCACCGCCAGCAGGAATGGACATGATGCGCGCCAAGCGTTTCGTGTCGACGTTGTAGGCCCACAGGAAGTTGTTGGTGTGCTGGCCACTGTCTTCACCGATGAACAGTGTGCGGAGCTTTTCCGAGAACTTCAGATTGTCGGGGTTGGCAATCTTGTTGGGGTTGGCCTTGTTGCCCAGCGCATCCGCGATGGCGTAGTCTTCGCCAGTCAGCAGTGCCTTGATGTCCACGGGGACCCACTCGCTAACGATGTTGGCGCCTGAGGTGTCTTTTTGACTGCCCTTCAGCTTGAGCGCCATCACGGCACCAGCATCCAGTTGGTTGACCTGGACCTCGGGCAGACTGCGGGCATTGCCCTTGACCATGGACGATTGAATGTTCTGCAGGGCGGAGTAGGCTACCTTGTCCTTGATGTTGACGGTGGTGCCTTCCATCTTCGTGAAACAGGTGCTGGCGCCCATCAAGGCGGCATAACGGTGCGTCTCCAGGAAAGCCGCAGCCTTTTCTTGGCCTGCGACCACTTTGATCCATTCCGTCTTGCCGTTAGCGAAGACCTTCGTGAAGCTTGCATCACTCGGATCAGTGCTGCGCACGTCCATGATGTCGGTAGGCTGGATACCACCGTCAACCAATGCACGAATCTCGGCACTGGTTGCATGGCCCAGCTTGATCCAGCTCATTTGCGCAGCCGCAGCAGTCGGATCAATCGAGAATGCAGGGCTGCTCGCATTGGCGGCGGTGCCGACCTTCGCAACGTACAGCGTGCCGGCAGACAGGTCGGCAGCCTTGTCGGCGATGAACATGAAGTAGGCACTGTTGGTGGCGTCGTCACCCATCAGGACGGTGCGCTGGTCAGGCATCACCTCCACCAACTCGTGCGAGATGCGGCCCATGCAGTAGTGCTTCTTGATGGTGCCGGTGCCGTCAGGGTTGACCACGACTTCGGGCATGTGGCCATAGTTGTAAGCATTGGCGGTTGCGCCGTTAGCGTACAGACTTTGGCTGAAGCCTTCCAGCAGGCTGCCTGCGCGAGTTGCGAAGGCGTCTGGCTCATACTCTTCGCTCGACAGATGAGTGCCCCATGGAGACAGACTGGCGCCGCAGGTGATCCACAGGCCATTCACGCCAGAGGTGTCCACGTTGTGGTACTTCACCAGAGTCAGCTTGCCGGTGGTGGGGTTTTGATCCAGGGTCAGCACGGCAATGGGGGACGGCAACTTGCCATACATGTTGGTGCCATCAAGAGAGGACGAGGTGTATTCGAACTGCACCACTGCGAACACGTGGTTGCCCGTGACGCCCGTGACATTGGCGTTCGGCACCGTCAGCAGCGAGGTCCCGTCTGGCGCATCGCTGAAGTATTGGCGTGGTGTGACACCGGTTGTGTCGATGATGGGTTGATTGTTGATGTCGTAATAGCCACCGGCCAGAATCTTCCCGCCCTCGAGCTTGTCGACTTCGGTGCCTGTCAAGAAGAAGTGCTCATAGGCCAGGTTGCTGGTTTGTGTGGTGCCATCACTCAGCTTGATGTTGAGCGTGGACGCCACGTAGGTGGTGGCCATCTGTTCCACGGTCGTGGGTGCGTACATGGTGCCAAACCATGCAGAAACAAACGAGGTAGCAGCAGCTTGTGCAGCCGGCGCGCTATCGCCGCCACCGCCACAGCCGGACAGCACAGACGATGCGGCCAAGCCAGACAGCGGCAGCATGGGCACGCCCGACAGGAATTTAAGGGCTTGACGACGAGACGGGTTCACAGATTGAGTCATGACATTCCAAGGTGTTGACAGCGAATGGCTGCCACATTAGGTTGGATGCATGACAGATCCATGAAGAAGCGTGACTTCGCCCAAGCGTGTTGCATTGATGCTGGCGCTTGGGGGGTGACACGACCTTGTCATCAAAGTTTGACAAAGACGCATTTTTTCGGATGGGCGTACATTGCGCACTGGGGCGCATCCTGGTGATGAGATGCGCCATCTCGCGTGACCAATTGGGTTCTCCTCTGTCCATGTCCGATCCGATCCTTTCACCTGGCGTGGGAGCCTCTCCCGGCAACGTCGATCAATCTGCGCAAGCTGGGCAGTTCGTGCATTTCCCCGACTCGCCGTTCGAGCTGTATCAACCCTACCCGCCAGCGGGCGACCAGCCCACCGCCATTGCACAGCTCTGCGAAGGCATCGAAGACGGTCTGAGCTACCAGACCTTGCTGGGCGTGACCGGCTCGGGCAAGACCTACACCATGGCCAACGTCATCGCTCGCATGGGGCGTCCGGCCATCGTGTTTGCGCCCAACAAGACCCTGGCGGCCCAGCTCTACGCCGAGTTCCGCGAGTTCTTCCCGAACAACGCCGTCGAGTACTTCGTCAGTTACTACGACTACTACCAGCCCGAGGCCTACGTCCCGCAGCGCGACCTGTTCATTGAAAAAGACAGTGCCATCAACGAGGCCATCGAGCAGATGCGCCTAAGCGCTACCAAGAGCCTGCTCGAGCGCCGGGACGTGGTCATCGTCGCCACCGTGTCGGCCATCTACGGCATCGGTAAGCCCGAGGACTACACGCAGATGCGTTTCATCGTGCGCACGGGCGACAAGGTGGGCCAGCGCGACGTGATTGCCCAGCTGATCCGCATGCAGTACAGGCGCAACGACATGGACTTCGGGCGCGGCACCTTCCGCGTGCGCGGCGACACCATCGACATCTTCCCGGCCGAACACTCCGAATTGGCCCTGCGTGTCGAGCTGTTCGACGACGAGGTGGACACGCTCTCGCTGTTCGACCCGCTCACCGGCCGCATCCAGCAACGCATCCCGCGCTTCGTGGTCTACCCGTCCAGTCACTATGTCACACCGCGCGAGCAGGTCTTGCAGGCCATTGAAGGCATCAAGGTCGAGCTCAACGAGCGCGTCAAGCAACTGGTGGGGGAGGGCAAGCTGGTCGAAGCCCAACGCGTGGAGCAGCGCACCCGCTTTGACCTCGAAATGTTGCAGGAGGTGGGCCACTGCAAGGGCATTGAAAACTACACGCGCCACCTCTCAGGCGCCAAGCCCGGCGACCCACCACCCACGCTGGTGGACTACATGCCTGCCGACTCGCTGATGTTCCTGGACGAGAGCCACGTGATGATCGGCCAGCTGGGCGCCATGTACAACGGCGACCGCTCGCGCAAGACCACGCTGGTGGAGTACGGTTTTCGGCTGCCCTCGGCCATGGACAACCGCCCGCTCAAGTTCGAGGAGTTCGAGACCAAGATGCGTCAGTGCGTGTTCGTGTCCGCCACGCCGGCGGCCTACGAGCAACAGCATGCGGGTCAGGTGGTGGAGCAAGTGGTGCGTCCCACCGGTCTGCTCGACCCCATTGTCGAAGTGCGCCCCGCCACCCACCAGGTGGACGACGTGCTGCAGGAAATCCGCATCCGCGTCGATAAGGACGAGCGCGTGCTCATCACCACGCTGACCAAGCGCATGGCCGAGCAGCTCACCGACTACCTCACCGACAACGGCGTCAAGGTGCGTTACCTGCACTCCGACATCGACACCGTCGAGCGCGTCGAGATCCTGCGTGACCTGCGCCTGGGCGCCTTCGACGTGCTGGTGGGCATCAACCTGCTGCGCGAAGGCCTGGACATCCCCGAGGTGTCCTTGGTGGCGATTCTGGATGCCGACAAGGAAGGCTTCCTGCGCGCCGAACGCAGCCTGATCCAGACCATTGGCCGCGCCGCGCGCAACCAGAACGGCCGTGCGATCCTGTACGCCGACAAGATCACCGAGTCCATGCGCAAGGCCATCGGTGAGACCGAGCGGCGCCGCAACAAACAGATCGCCCACAACGAGGCCCACGGCATCACCCCGCGCACCATCAACAAGAAGGTCAAGGAGTTGATCGATGGCGTGATGTCCAACGCGGCCAAGGATGACCTCAAGGCAGCCGAAGCACTGGCGCGCTCGATGGAGGGCAGCGAAGCTCTGTCCGAGAAGGACCTCAGCAAGCGCATGAAGACGCTGGAGAAGGAAATGCTGGAAGCGGCGAAGAACCTGGAGTTCGAAAAAGCTGCTCGCCTGCGCGATCAGCTGGCCTTACTCAAGGAACAGGCGTTTGGGGCGGTGGTACACGACCACGTCGCGCCGGCTTCATCTCCGGGTCAACCCTGATCTAAAGTTGACCAAAACAGTGGGAAAGCGTATAATCGACCCAAACACTCGGGATTGACCTGCCCCCGATCTGCCGGAGATCCCGGTGGGTCCAGCGCTGACCGACCCAGGGCCAGTGTGGGGCATGTCCGATGCCGCATAAGGAGTTATGCCATGCGTTTGACCACCAAGGGCCGTTTCGCTGTGACGGCCATGATCGATCTGGCTTTGCGGGAGCACACCGGCCCCGTCGCCCTGGCTGCCATCAGCCAGCGTCAACAGATCTCGCTGTCTTACTTGGAGCAGTTGTTCGGCAAGCTGCGCCGCCACGAGCTCGTCGAGAGCACCCGTGGTCCGGGCGGTGGCTATTCCCTCGGCCGCAAAGCCGAAGACATCACCGTGGCCGACATCATCGTCGCGGTCGATGAGCCCATCGACGCCACCGGTTGCGGCGGCAAGGAAAACTGCATGGGCGACGACGGCGGCCGCTGCATGACCCACGACCTGTGGACCAGCCTGAACAACAAGATGATCGAGTACCTCGACTCGATCAGCCTGCGCAAGTTGGTGGACGACCAGCTGGCCAAGGGCGTGTCGATCGAAGCGCAGCCCATCAAGCGCGCCATCTCGACCCAGCCCGTGGTCAAGCCCATCAAGGTCACCGCGCCCAATTCCGTGTTCGCTCTCGGTGCAGCCCTGACCAAATAAGGGACATCGGGCCCCCTCCGCCTCGGCAGAGGGTGGCTCGCCCTGATAATTCAGCCTCACTTCCGAGCGATCCTTGTACCGCTGCCTGCCGGGTCGTGTTGACCTGTCTGGCGCCAGCCATTGAGTCCCCACCATGGACATGACCCCGCATTTCCCCATCTACATGGACTACGGCGCGACCACGCCGTGTGACCCCCGCGTCGTCGACGCCATGATCCCCTGGCTGCGTGAGCATTTCGGCAACCCCGCGTCTCGCACCCACGCCTATGGCTGGGAAGCCGAAGCCGCCGTTGAAAAGGCCCGTCAACAGGTCGCCGACCTGATCGGTGCCGACCCGCGCGAAATCGTCTGGACCTCGGGGGCCACCGAGTCCAACAATTTGGCCCTCAAGGGCGCTGCGCACTTCTACAAGACCCGCGGCAAGCACATCATCACGGTCAAGACCGAGCACAAGGCCGTGCTCGACACCGTGCGTGAACTCGAGCGCCAGGGTTTCGAGGCCACCTACCTCGACGTCAAGGAAGACGGCCTGCTGGACCTGGACGTGCTCAAAGCCGCCATCCGCCCCGACACCATCCTGATCTCGGTCATGTACGTGAACAACGAGATTGGCGTCATCCAGGACATCCCGACCATCGGCGCGCTGTGCCGTGAGAAGGGCATCATCTTCCACGTGGACGCTGCGCAAGCCACCGGCAAGATCGACATCGACCTGGCCACGCTGCCGGTCGACCTGATGAGCCTGGCCTCGCACAAGACCTACGGCCCCAAGGGCATCGGCGCCCTGTATGTGCGCCGCAAGCCGCGCGTGCGCCTGGAAGCCCAGATGCACGGTGGCGGCCATGAGCGTGGCATGCGCTCGGGCACGCTGCCCACGCACCAGATCGTCGGCATGGGCGAAGCCTTCCGCATCGCCAAGGAAGAAATGGCCGATGAGAACGCCCGCGTCAAGGCCCTGCGTGACCGCCTGCTGGCCGGCCTGCAAGACATCGAACAGATCTTCGTCAACGGCGATCTGGACAAGCGCGTCGCCCACAACCTCAACGTCTCCTTCAACTATGTGGAAGGCGAGTCGCTGATCATGGGCATCAAGGGCATCGCGGTGTCCTCGGGCTCGGCCTGCACCTCGGCCAGCCTGGAGCCCAGCTATGTGCTGCGCGCCCTGGGTCGCAGCGACGAGCTGGCCCACAGCTCGCTGCGCATGACCATCGGCCGTTTCACGACCGAAGAAGAAGTCGATTTCGTCATCACCACCCTCAAGGACCGTGTCGCCAAGCTGCGCGAACTCTCGCCCCTGTGGGACATGTACAAAGACGGTATCGACATCAGCACTATTCAATGGGCGGCACACTGATCGTGCCCGCCACGGCTGCGGGCGTCCGCAGCCACCGACGAGATTTGGAGTAACACCATGGCATACAGCGACAAGGTCATCGACCACTACGAACACCCCCGCAACGTTGGCTCTTTCGAAAAGGGCGACGAGACTGTGGGCACCGGCATGGTCGGCGCCCCGGCTTGCGGCGACGTGATGAAGCTGCAGATCAAGGTCAACCCGTCCACCGGCGTGATCGAAGATGCGCGCTTCAAGACCTACGGCTGCGGCTCGGCCATTGCCTCGAGCTCGCTCGTGACCGAGTGGGTGCGCGGCAAGACGCTGGACGAGGCCCTCGAGATCAAGAACACCCAGATCGCCGAAGAGCTGGCCTTGCCCCCGGTCAAGATCCACTGCTCCATCCTGGCGGAAGATGCGATCAAAGCCGCCGTCAACGACTACAAGACCAAACATGCAAGCTGATCAAGCCACCTCCGGCTCGTGCACCAGCGGGCCCGGCAACGGTCCCCTGGCCGAGATCGGTGCGGTCGATGCCACCATGTCCGTGGGCCTGACCGAGGCCGCGGCGCGTCACATCACGCGTTACCTGGCCCGTCGTGGCAAGGGCGTGGGCGTGCGTTTGGGTGTCAAGACCACGGGCTGCTCGGGTCTGGCCTACAAGATCGAATTTGCCGACGAGATCAACCCCGAAGACATCGTCTTCGAGCAGCTCGGCGTCAAGATCCTGGTCGATCCCAAGAGCCTGCCTTACATCGACGGCACGGAACTCGACTTTGTGCGTGAAGGCCTCAACGAGGGCTTCAAGTTCAACAACCCCAACGAGCGCGACCGTTGCGGTTGCGGCGAGTCTTTCCGCATCTGAGGCGTTTCGCATGCCTTGCGTCGGATGAAGCCCCACCCTGTGGTGGGGTTTCGCCTTTTCACACACCATGAACATCGACGCTGACGACTTCACCCTGCTGGGCTTGCCCAAGGGTTTTGCACTGGACCGCAGTCAACTGGACGCTGCCTGGAAGGCCTTGCAGGCACGGGTCCATCCCGATCGCTTTGCCGCCGAGGGTGGCGCGGCACAACGCCTGGCCATGCAATGGGCCGTGCGCGTCAATGAAGCGCACCAGCGCCTCAAAGACCCGCTCAAGCGCGCCGCCTACCTGTGCGAGTTGGCGGGCGTGCCTGTGCAGTCCGAGAGCAACACCGCCATGCCGGGCGCCTTCCTGATGCAGCAAATGCAGTGGCGCGAAGCCCTGGAAGAGGCCGACACCGTCGCCGAAGTCGAGACCTTGTCCGACGAAGTGCAACTCGACCGCAAGGCCCGCATCGCCCGCGTGACCCGCTTGCTCGATGTCGACGCCAACCCCGCCGAGGCCGCGCAGGAAGTGCGCGCCCTGATGTTCATCGATCGCTTGCTCGAAGAGATCGATGCCCGCCTAGAACGTTACGAAGACGCCGCCTGAAGGCGCGAACGCAAACGACCCACCCATGGCCCTGCTGCAAATCTCCGAACCCGGGCAATCGCCCGACCCCCACCAGCGACGCATCGCGGTGGGCATTGACCTGGGCACCACGCACTCGCTGGTGGCCTCTGTGCGCAATGGCGCGTCTGAATGCCTGCCGGATCAGAACGGCCGCGTGATCCTGCCTTCGGCCGTGCGCTACCTGCTCGACGACAAGGGGCAGACCCGTCGCCAGATCGGCTTCGAGGCCCTGGCTTCGCAGGCCGAAGACTCGCAAAACACCATCGTGTCGGTGAAGCGCTTCATGGGGCGCCGCCTGGCCGACCTGCCCGATGCGGGTCGCCTGCCGTACCAGTTTGAAGACCAGCCCGGCATGGTCGCGATCCGCACCGTGGCCGGCGTGAAGTCGCCCATCGAGGTCTCGGCCGAGATCCTCGCGAGCCTGCGCCAGCGCGCCGAAGACACCTTCAACGACGACCTGTTTGGTGCGGTCATCACCGTGCCCGCGTACTTCGACGACGCCCAACGCCAGGCGACCAAGGACGCGGCCCAGATGGCCGGCCTGAACGTGCTGCGCCTGCTCAACGAACCCACGGCCGCGGCCATCGCTTACGGTCTGGACAACGGTGCCGAAGGCCTGTACGCCATCTATGACCTGGGCGGCGGCACCTTTGACATCTCGCTGCTGCAACTCAGCCACGGTGTGTTCGAGGTGGTGGCCACCGGCGGTGACTCGGCCCTGGGCGGCGACGACGTCGACCACATCCTGGCCGAGTACGCGCTGGCCCAGTCGCAGATGCAGGCGGCCACGCCGCAAGACAAGCGCACCGTGCTGGTCGCGGCACGCCGCACCAAAGAGAAGCTGTCGACCGATGGCAGTGCCCATCTGTCGTGCGCGCTGTCGGGCGGCATGCTGTCGGTGACGCTGACGCGCGCCAAGCTGGCTGAATTGGCCAAGCCGCTGATCGACAAGACACTGTCCGTCGTCAAGCGCGTGCTGCGCGACGCCAAGGTCAAGGCCGACGAGGTCAAGGGGGTGGTCATGGTGGGTGGCTCGACCCGCATGCCCGCCGTGCGCGAGGCCGTGGGCGGCTTTTTCAACCAGCAACCGCTGACCGACCTGAACCCCGATGAGGTGGTCGCGCTGGGCGCCGCCATCCAGGCCAACCAACTGGCCGGCAACAACGCGCAAGGTGAGCACCTGCTGCTTGACGTGCTGCCGCTGTCGCTGGGCCTGGAGACCATGGGTGGCCTGGTCGAGCGCATCATCCCGCGCAACACCCCGATCCCGTGCGCCCGCGCGCAGGACTTCACCACCTTCAAGGACGGGCAGACCGCCCTGGCCGTGCACGTGGTGCAGGGCGAGCGCGAGCAGGTCGAACACTGCCGTTCGCTGGCCCGTTTCGAACTGCGTGGCATCCCGCCGATGGCTGCCGGTGCTGCCCGCATCCGCGTCAGCTTCCAGGTCGACGCCGATGGCCTGCTGAGCGTGTCGGCCAAGGAGCAGCTGTCGGGCGTGGAGGCTTCGGTCGTCGTCAAGCCCAGCTATGGCCTGACCGATGACCAGGTCGCGCACATGCTGCGCGAAGGCTTCACCACCGCCGCTGCAGACATGAAGGACCGCGCGCTGCGCGAAGCCCGCGTCGAGGCCGAACGCATGCTCGAAGCCACCCGCACCGCACTCGCGGCCGATGGCGACTTGCTGTCGCCCGAGCAGCGTGCCGAGATCGACGGCCTGATGGCCCAGATCGGCCAGCGTTGCGATCGCGGCGACCTGGAAGCACTGGAGGCCGCGACCAAGGCCCTGGCCCAAGGCACCGAGGCCTTTGCCGCCGAACGCATGAACCGCAGCATCCGCCAGGCTCTGGCGGGGCGCCAACTTGACCAGCTCTGATTCACCCCATGCCCATCATCAAGATCCTGCCCCACGCCAGCCTCTGCCCTGAAGGCAAGGAAATCACCGCGGCACCCGGTACCAGCATCTGCGAAGCCCTGCTGGAAAACCACATCGAGATCGAGCACGCCTGCGACATGAGCGCAGCTTGCACCACCTGTCACGTGATCGTCCGTCAAGGCTTCAACAGCCTCAACGAGATGGAAGAAACCGAGGAAGACCTGCTGGACCGTGCCTGGGGTCTGGAGCCCAATTCGCGACTGAGCTGCCAGGCCATCGTCGCCGGTCAGGACTTGGTCGTGGAGATCCCCAAGTACACGATCAACCACGCGCGCGAGAATCACTGATTCCGCATTGAGAGTGGCGCCATGTCCCGACAGATCTTCCTGGATACCGAAACCACCGGCCTGAGCCCCGACTCGGGCGACCGCATCGTTGAAATCGGTTGCGTGGAGATGGTAAACCGCCGCCTCACCGGGCGGCATCTGCACTTCTACATCAACCCCGAGCGGCCCAACAGCGAAGACGCGGTGCGCGTGCACGGCCTGACCGACGAGTTTCTGGCCGACAAACCCACGTTTGGGGCCTTGGTTGATCAGATCATGGACTACTGCGCGGGCGCCGAGGTCATCATCCACAACGCGGCGTTCGACATCGGCTTTCTGAATGCCGAGCTGGCGCGTTGCGGCCAGGGCAAGTTCACCGATCACATCGATGGCGTGATCGACACCCTGTTGATGGCCCGCGAGATGTTCCCGGGCAAGTCCAACAACCTGGACGCGCTGTGCCGCCGCCTGGAGGTGGACAACTCGCACCGCACGCTGCACGGCGCCTTGATGGACGCCGAGTTGCTGGCCGAGGTCTACATCAACATGACGCGGGGCCAGGATGCCCTGTTGATCGAGGCCGAAGACGAAACGGGCAACGAAGGGCAGGGCGCACTGGACGTCGCCGCCATCGACCTGCGCAGCTTCGATCTGCCCGTGGTCCAGCCCACGCCGGAGGAAGCCGAGGCTTTCGACCAGGCGTTGCAAGATCTCGACAAAGCGTCGGGTGGCAAAAGTTTGTGGAAGTCGCTCGAAACCGTGCTATAGTTCAGGTCTTCGCTGATTGCGACAAACAAATCAGCGACGCGGCAAATCCCGAACCAGTTTCGGGCGGTTAGCTCAGCGGTAGAGCACTGCCTTCACACGGCAGGGGTCGCAGGTTCGAACCCTGCACCGCCCACCAAGAAAATCAAGCACTTAGCAGCGATGCTAGGTGCTTTTTTCTTGCCCTCGCCAAAATTTGGGACAATTTTGGGACAGTGGGGCAGCAGTTAGGCCTGGCACTTGCACTCAACAACTTCATGAGGCGCAGATGGCAGCATTCGAAAAACGCGGTCAGTACTGGCGGGTGAAGATCCGTCGCAAGGGCTATCCAGAGCAGACACGCTCTTTTGATCTGAAGTCAGAGGCGGAAGCCTGGGCCCGATCCATCGAGAACGAGATGGATCGGGGTATCTTTGTTGACCGATCAGAGACCGAGAAGAACAGCCTTGGCGATCTGATCGAACGTTACCTGAAAGAGGTGACGCCGTTGAAGCGGGGCAAAGACCCTGAGACGTCGCGGCTGAAGGCGTTGAGCCAGCGGCCATTGGCGTCGCTCAAGATGAGCGCGCTGTCGAGCAAGCACATTGCCCAGTACCGGGACGAACGGCTGAAAGAGGTGTCAGCCGGCACCATCAATAAAGAATTGAACCACCTGGCGCACGTGATTGAAACCGGGCGCAGGGAGTGGGGCATCCAGCTGCCTGAGAACCCTGTGCGTATGGTACGCCGTCCGGCAGCGCCAAAGGCCCGTGACAGGCGTTTCAGAGAAGGGGAGGAGGCTCAGCTTCGGCTGGCCTGCGTGACCTGCCCCCTCCCAACCGTACCAGTTGAATGGAAGTGAGGTCCGTCAACCTGGAGAATGACGGACATGAGGAAGAGTCGATTCACGGAGCAGCAGATCATCGGGTTCTTGAAGCAGGCCGAGTC
>NZ_JAVEYN010000026.1:0-37910 GCF_034003525.1 Aquabacterium sp. | reverse complement strand
TCTGCATTAGTCCCGACGTGGACCTAAGAGCTGTGACTGTTGTAGCCGGGCTCTGACTCTCATTCTGGGGTGATAGTCAGCAAACCGGACATCTGCAGCAAGCCGTTCAATGACGAATCTTGGCCGAAAGCTGCGCTCAAACCGAAGCTGTCAATCTTGCCGGATCAAACTGCTTCAGCAGGGTGCATGGCTCCGCGTTGCGCTCATCCAGCCAACTGTCATAGTCAGTCTCTTCCAGGATCACCACCATCCGCTTCTCATCTTCCTGTCTATGGAAGTTACGCATCAACGGGTGGTCATCGGCATTGACTGTCAACATGCTCATGCTTCGGATGATCGTGCCATCAGGCGCCCGCCAGCCTGTCCAAATGCCAGCAATCCCCATGGGTTGACCGTCACTTCGGGCAATCCGCGTGGGTACTGCACGTCCTGACCGCCAGTCAGGCTCGTAGAAAGCCTCTGCGGGAATGATGCAGCGTCGCCCCAAGCGCCAGGCATCACGGTAGCTGGGCTTGGTCGCCACCGTTTCACTGCGTGCGTTGTAGGTGCGCTTGGCAATCGTGGTGTCTTTGGACCAGTGCGGAATCAAGCCGAACGAGCCGACCATCGCCTCACGCCACGGCGCTACACCTTCGTCTTGCATGGCTTCCTTCGGACGTCGGATGAACAGCCCGGTGTAGCCAGGCCAAACATCGGCCTTCGCCCCCTCGGGCATCGACACCTGGAACGCCTGCTTCAGACGCTCGGATTTGTTCACGGCTTCGTAATGGGCGCACATGGACAAAATGGTAGGCCACCTTATACTGTACGGATGCACAGTGTTTGTGATTTCAGCCAACCCGTTCCGCTTGCAGACTCTGGACTGACGCTGCCCCTGGCTGGAGACAAGGTGTGCGCGGGCTTCCCGTCGCCAGCAGAGGACTTTGCCGTCAAGCGCATCGACCTGACGCAAGAGTTAGTCACCCACCCCCAGGCAACCTTCCTGCTGCGTGTCAGCGGCGAATCCATGCGCGAAGCGGGCATCTTCGATGGCGACATGCTGGTGGTCAACAAGGCGCTCAAGCCACGACACGGGCAAGTGGTCGTGGCGGTGGTGGACGGCGAGTTCACTGTCAAGTACCTGTACCAACGTGCCGGGCGCGTGAAGCTGAGGGCTGCCAATGCGACCTACCCGGACATCACCCCCAGAGACGGCCAGACGCTGGAGGTGTGGGGCGTCGTCACTGCCAGCATCAAGCGCTTTCCAGCCTGAAAAGGCGCGCCATGTACGCACTGGTGGACGGCAACAACTTCTACGTGAGTTGCGAGCGGGTGTTTCGGCCCAGCCTGAATGACAGGCCGGTGATCGTGCTGTCGAACAACGACGGATGCGCCATCGCCCGCTCCAACGAAGCCAAGGCCCTGGGCATCAAGATGGGTGAGCCCTGGTTCAAGATCCGCCACCTGGAGGAACAGGCCAGCCTGGTCGCCTTGTCGGCCAACTTCACGCTCTACGGCGACATGAGCGACCGGATGATGAGCCTGGCTGCAGGGCTGGGTCCCACCCAGGAGATCTACAGCATCGACGAGAGCTTCATCGGCTTGCATGGCGTCCGGGGTGACTTGGTCGAGCGAGCCTGGAATATCCGCGCCCGCATCAACCAGTGGATCGGCATTCCCTGCGGCATCGGCATCGCCACAACGAAGACCCTCGCAAAGCTGGCCAACCACATCGCCAAGACGGCTGAGCGTAAGCCGGGCACCTACCCGGATGAACTCGCCACAGTGTGCGACCTGTCCCGACTCGGAGCAGATCAACTGCGGGAGCTCATGGCCTCCACCGACGTCAGCGAGGTGTGGGGAATCGGCCGCCAGATCAACACACAACTCAAATCGCGTGGGGTCACGTCCGTGCAGGATTTCGTAGATCTTCCCAGCTCGGTAGTGAGAGGCACTTGGGGCGTGGTGCTGGAACGCACCTGGCGTGAGCTGAGAGGCGAGGCTTGCATTGAACTGTCCGACGTACCCAGCCCCAAGAAGCAAATCGCCTGCACTCGCAGCTTCGGCCAACCCGTCACAGGGCTGACCGAGCTGCGGGAGGCTATAAGTGAGTTCACGTCACGAGCCGCTGAGAAGCTGCGCAAGCAACGCCACCTGGCAGGGCAGGTTCTGGTGTTTGCAAGGACTTCACCGTTCAGGGATGGGCCACGGTTCTCCAAGAGCGTGGTCGTGCCGCTGGTGCGCCCCAGTGCCGACATCACTGAGTTGGCCAACGCGGCAGTGATGGGCTTGCGCAGCATCTATGCCCCTGGATTCCAGCTGGCCAAGGCCGGGGTCATGCTGCTGGACCTCGTGCCAGACACCTTCGTGCAAGGGGCGCTGGATTGGGGCGAGCCGACGACCGAACACCGAGACCGCTCCCAGTTGATGCACGCGATGGATCGCGTCAACGACAGGTTTGGCAAGCGAACGATTTTGCTGGGCAGCTCAGGCCTGACACAAGGCGTCGACACCTGGGGGATGCGCCAAGTACGACGGACACCTTGCTACACCACTCAATGGAGCGAGACACCAGTAGCCAGAGCTTGAGGCGGCCCAGAGCCGAAATCGGTTGAATCGCTCTGCTTGGCCACCATCAATGACGACTGGCACCAAAGCCATGGTGCCCGTGTCCAAAGTGCTTGGTGTCTGCCTTGCAGAGGTAGCTGACCCGATAGAAGAAGGCTGCCAGGTCGTCCTGAGAATTCGCGTCAAAGCGATACACGGCATTCTGCGGAAAGTGAACGAGTCCACCGCTGCATTCGGCGGGCAGGCCGAGGGCACTGGCCCAGGCTTCGACAATCCGCTTCGCCATGTTGGGCTTGTCAGATGTGAAGTGTCCGAGGGTAAAGAAGGCGTCGCGATTGAGCAAGATTGCGACGTGATAGTGCACCCTGCCATCTTGACTGGCCTCCCGCGCCCACACGTAGCGCAGATCAGTGTCGGGCGATGACGGGTCGCGCTCTTTGGCGCAGGCTCGGTTGTGTCGCACCTTGGCCTTCAGTGACTCAATGAAGCGCGACATGACCAGGTTGGTCGTTGCGTCACTCGCAGAGAACATCTCCACAGGGAAGCGGAGATCAAAGCGAATTGCGCAGATTCGACGGTGAGCTTGAAGGGCTTGGTAAACCACACGGTGGAGATTGCCAAGGTACGGCTCGACCAAAGGCCCTCGATGCTGCATGACGGGCAGGCCTCGATAGGTGTGCTCGAAATACAGATGCTGATTGGTGTTGAATGGGTTGATCTGCATGATTAGCTCGAATGATGCTCGCAGGCTTACATCACCAGCGGTGAGTGGCGATGGGATCTTGAGGATCTGATATCGGTCCTGCGTAAGGCTTGGGTGTAATGCACGACTTCACAGTCATGCCAAGAACTTATGCTCAATCGGCATCTTGATGATGCCGTATGCATGTACTTACTTATTTAATACTACTAATACCAGGATGGCGTGGTAGGTTATAAGAGCCTAAATCGCGAGCGTTGACCTGAAATGGGTCGTTTATTGCTCATTGGTTACTCTGGTGAAATATGTGATGTGGAGATGATGGGGCATCAGCCCTGTACGGCTTGTCGTGCGCGAATCCACGCAACGATATCTTCTTCAAGCCAGCCTACTGACCTCGCTCCCAACTTGATGGACTTCGGGAAGGAACCGATCTTCATGTAGTGGTAAATGGTTGAGCGAGGCAGCCCGGTCATCGCCATCGTGGGCTCAATTCTCAGGATCTTCATGCTGCACCTGCTTGGGTGGTTGTGTCAAAGCATGAGGTCCCGGCGTAAATAATCACCTGTACCCCTGTTCGCCGCGAAGCCAATACGAGATTGGCGTACGGGCGGGACTACTTGACGTTCCTGCCTGCTCTCATTGCGCTGACTTCCACCGACGTTTGCATCACGATCGTGGCTCCAACATGGCGCCAGTGAGATCGCCTGTCATCACTGCCCCCGCTGATCATGCGACAGCAGGAGCGAGCTTCTGGGGCACTGAGCATCGCATTCGGTAAGTGCATCCAACGAGGCTGCCTATCTCCCCTGCAAGCAACAATGGTTCAGCTAGGAGATGCGTGAAAAGTGATGTGATAGAGATGAGCTAGAAGCGCTCAAGAATATTGCTTAAATTGAGCCAAGATGGATATAGAATCGATCTATAAACTTCTAGAAAGGTGCTCGGGTATGGCTTTGATCGGGGTGGCGAAGGACCCGGGTGAGGACTTCTTGAGAGCCAACTTTCCAGGCGAGCGGGTCCAGATTTGGCTTTGGCATTTCCTTCGAGGTCAGGACATCTACTTTGCCGGAGGCGTGCAGGGGCCAGACGACAAGAAGGGGATGGGAGGCTATGTTCACGCCCGTGCCGATCTTTACCAACTAGCCCTTGATCGCTATAAAAAGGGGTTTTTGCCAAAATCCGATCTCGCTTGGATTAAGGATGATGAGTTGCAGGTTGATTTCCTGAAGTCATTTTTGCTGTATAGATTGCCAAATCCAATTCCAGTCATTCATCATTCGCTGGGCGGGCAGAGGCACATTGCTGCGCTCATTGACTGTGCAGATGCCGATCTGAGCGTCATGAGTTGGGTGATCAGAGATGCGAGAACGGCATGGAATAATCATGCGCAAACCTATCGAATCTTTGATTGGTTCAAGGGGGTGGACGCTGCTGCCAAGCGCGAATTTTTCTGGAGTTGGTTAAATCAGAAGCGGCCTCAGCTTCTCTATGGGCGTGATTTGTTCATGGCGCATCAGGACATATTGCGTCTGTTTGACTCTCTAAATATGCATATCGCCGAGAAGCGCGAAATTGTTAGAACAGTCAAGCAAGCGTGGAGCCAACGCCTTTACAGGCAAAACCTAGAAGGTAAGAAGCAGTACAACTTCATCCTTTCTGATGAAGCCAACAGGCTGCTGAATGAGTTGGCCACAACTTACAAGATGTCCAGACCCAAGACCATTGAATACCTCGTCAAGGAGGCTTCCATGAAGGGGGGGCGAGTTGATTTGCTTGGCGGCGGTGGGTAACGCGACTGCTCAGTGCGTCAACACGTTGCTGATGACCTTGGGTGTGTTGCCAGCTGAGTTGAGCTCTTGCCTTTGAGGAGGGGGCTTGCGCATGGTCGGCGCAGCTCGCTTTCGTGTCGAAGTGCGCATTCGCTTCAACGGGGGGGCATCAACGCGTTCAGATACGCCAACCGCTGAGTGCCGAAGCGGCGCCTTGGGCCTCGTTGGTCGCTGGTCGAATGTCTTGAGAGGTGCTCCGGCGATGCCAATGCCGCCTACACGTTGTTTATGATCGCTCGCAGGCGGCAGTGGTCGTTCAGATCCGGATCTGCGCTTAGTTAGAGGAGGTGAGGGGGCGGTGGGAACCTGCTTGTCTCGTGTTGTCGACACCCGCGTTACAGTGTCACCAAAGACAGCGCTGTATAGACACTAGATGGAGTGCGCGGCTTTAGGTACACGCTTTGGTACACGCTGAAGCTGAAAGACGGTCTGTGCTCTACGTTGGGATGGGCGTTTCAAGCTTTTGTATCGAAGTGACCTGATGCCCACCCTTTTGAGGGAATCCCCTGAGCGCTCCCTCTGTCAAAAGCGGAAGCCGGGGCGAAATTGTGCACACCATTTGTGTCTGATCGTTTAAATTCCAAGATGTGAAGAATGAAGCGGATATGCCGCAGATAAGAACGCAGAGGCGAAGATGGATTCCACGGAACTGATTCAAGCGATTCAAACGCTCAATACGGAAGATGCCTTTCGTCCGCGTCTGGACCCTCAGCAGTGGCGCACCTTCTGCCAGTATCTGACGCGTCATGAATTGCGTTCGGGCGACCTGCTGATCAAGCAGGGCGATCAGGACCGCACCGTGTATTTCCTGGGCCAGGGTTCGCTGCAGGTCTTCGTCACCGGCGCGGCACCGGGTGCCTCGCGCATCGCCATCCTGCGTCCGGGCGCCATCTGTGGCGAACCGGGTCTGTTCGGCGAAGGCACGCGCAGCGCCAACGTCGAGGCCATGACCCCGTGCGTGGTCTATGCCTTGCGCCTGCCGCGTTTCGAGGAAATGGCCGCCCGCGTGCCGACCATTGCCATCGAGTTGCTCCGCGCGGCCGGCAGCATCATGGCCCTGCGCATGCGCGCCAACCTGCACAAGCAGATTCCCTCGGCCTGAGTGCGCCAGCGGTGAAAGACGGCCCGGAGGCGGCGGCACGGTCCGCTTGTCCCTAGAATCTCGGGTGCGGCCTGGGCCGCGGTTTGCAACTTTCCCGATTGCCATGTCTGCCACCTCCCTTTCTCAAGACGCCATCGTGGCGCTGGCCCGCCAGGCCCTCGACATCGAAGCGCGTGCGATCCACGGCATGGCCGAACGTCTGCAGGGGGACTCGGGCGGCGCCTTTGCCCGTGCCGTGCAGGCCATGCTGGCCTGCCAGGGCCGTGTCGTGGTGATGGGCATGGGCAAGAGCGGCCATGTGGGCCGCAAGATCACGGCCACGCTCGCCTCCACCGGCACACCTGCCATGTTCGTGCACCCGGCCGAGGCCCACCACGGTGACCTGGGCATGGTGCAGCCCGGCGATGTGGTGCTGGCGATTTCCAATTCCGGCGAGAGCGAAGAGCTCACCGGCCTGCTGCCCGTGCTCAAGCGCCAGGGCGTGACCCTGTTGGCGATGACCGGCAAGCCCACGTCCTCGCTGGCCCGCCATGCCGACATCGTGCTCGACAGCGCGGTGGCGCAGGAAGCCTGCCCGCTCAACCTCGCTCCAACGGCCAGCACCACGGTACAGATGGCGCTGGGCGATGCGCTGGCGGTGGTGCTGCTCGACGCCCGCGGCTTCAAGGCCGAAGACTTTGCCCGTTCGCACCCGGGCGGCGCACTGGGCCGCAAGCTGCTGACCCACCTGACCGACGTGATGCGCAGCGGTGAGGCCGTGCCCCGCGTGGCCCCCGAGGCCCCGTTTGGCGACGTGATGCGCGAGATGAGCGCCAAGGGCCTGGGCGCGACCGCCGTGGTGGCGGCCGATGGCGCGGTGCTGGGTGTGTTCACCGACGGCGACCTGCGCCGCAAGATCGAAGCTGGGGTGGAGCTGCGCAGCGCCACGGCCCGCGAGCTGATGACCCCCTCGCCGCTGACCATCCGTCAGGAGGTGCTGGCCGCCGAGGCGGTGGCCCTGATGGAGGCCCGTCGCATCAACACCTTGCTGGTGGTCGATGCCGCTGGCGTGCTGGTGGGCGCCGTCAGCACCAATGACCTGATGCGCGCGAAGGTGATCTGATGCAAGCCCTGGTGCCCACCCTGAGTTTCCCGGCCTGTCTGCGACAGCAGGCCAGCCCCATCCGTGCGGCCATCTTCGACGTGGACGGCGTGCTGACCGATGGCACGCTCTACATCTCGGAGGCGGGTGAAACGCTCAAGGCCTTCCATGCCCTGGACGGTCATGGGCTGAAGTTGCTGGCCCAAGGCGGCATCACGCCCATCGTCATCACCGGGCGGGATTCGCCCGCGGTGCGCCGCCGCCTGAAGGACCTGGGGATCGTGCATGCCGTGTTTGGCGCGCACGACAAGCTGGCGGCGGCCGAGCCGCTGCTGGCACAACTGGGCCTGAGCTGGGCCGAGGTGGCCGTGATGGGTGACGACTGGCCCGACCTGCCGCTGCTGGTGCGTGCCGGCCTGGCGGTGGCGCCGGCCAACGCGCACACGGAGGTCAAGGCCATTGCCCACCACGTCAGCGCCTTGCGCGGTGGCGAGGGGGCGGCTCGCGAATGCTGTGACCTGCTGCTGTGGGCCACCGGCCGTTATGCCGACCTGTTGCAGGGCCACCTGGAAACGCTGGACACCACCGCGCCAGGAGCGCGTCCGTGAGCCCGCGCTGGTGGCTGGTGCTGGAGCGCGCGCAGGCCAGCCTGCCGGTGCTCGCTGCCGCCGGTCTGGCCGGCTTCACGTGGTGGCTGGTGCAGTCCTCGCCACAGGACGAGGGGACGCGACCGGCGGCCCAGGTGTCCTCGGCGCCCGACTATGAGTTGCACGCGGCCCGCGTTGCCCGCTTTGACGCCAGCGGGCGCCTGGAGGCCGTGGTCGATGGCCAGGTGATGCGCCACTATCCCGTGCCCGACCGCTTGCTGATCGACGAGGTCTTGCTGTTGGGGCGTGACGAGCAAGGCCAGGGTCTGCGGGCCACAGCGCCCGAGGGCGAGGCCGACCAGAGCGCCGCGGTGGTGACGCTCCGGGGCGGCGCCCAGGTCGTGGCCACGCCGGCGGCCGGCCAGCCAGGCGGCCCGGTGCGCTTTGAGGGCGACACCGTGAGCGTGGACACGCGCGAGCGCATCGTCAGCTCAAAGCAGCCGGTGACCCTGAGCCAGGACGGCAATGTGGTGCGCGGCCAGTCGATGCGCCACGATGAGCGTACCGGCGTGACCCTGTTGGGGGGCCGGGTGACAGGCCAGTACCAGGTGCCCAGCCGGTGAGGGCGCTGACCCCCACGCAGGGGACGGCCCCGCTGGTCTTCATCACCGGGGCGTCCAGTGGCATCGGGCAGGCTTTGGCGCTGCGTTATGCGCAGGCGGGCTGGCGACTGGCCTTGGTGGCACGGCGAGGGGCCCTGATGCGCGAGTGGGCCACGGCACAAGGCTGGCCGCAGAGCCATTGGGCCGTCTACGAGGCCGATGTGCGCCACGAGGCCGAGGTGGCCGAAGCGGCCCGTGCCTGTCTGCAGGCCCAGGGACTGCCCGAGGTGGTGATCGCCAACGCCGGCATCAGCGTGGGCGTGGACCTCAGCCTGGCCGAAGACCTGCCGGTGCTGCGCGACCTGCTCGACACCAATGTGATCGGTCTGGCGGCCACCTTCCAGCCTTTCATCGACGGCATGCGCCAACGCCGGCGCGGCACGCTGGTGGGCATCGCCAGTGTGGCGTCGGTGCGGGGCTTGCCCGGCCATGCCGGCTACTGCGCGGCCAAGGGGGCGGTGGTGCAGCTGTGCGAAACCCTGCGGGGTGAGTTGCGCCCCCATGGGGTGCGCGTGGTGACGCTGGCGCCGGGTTACATCGACACGCCGCTGACGCGCGAGAACGACTACCCCATGCCTTTTTTGATGACGCCCGAGGCCTTTGCCGAACGGGCGTTCCGCGCCATCTCCGCCGGGGAGCGCTGGCGTGTCATCCCCTGGCAGATGGGGGTGGTGGCGACCATCCTGCGCTGGCTGCCGCGCGGCTGGTTCGACGCCCTGGTGGGCTCGCAGCGCCATCGCAAAAAAAGGCGCCGCGACGGGGTGTGAGCCCCATCGGCGGCGCCATGCTGACGTGACCGCCACTCAGGCGGGATCCGTGCTCAGGCTTCAACGGTGACCGTGACCGTGACCATGGCCGCGGTCCTTGTCTTTGCCCTTGCCAGGGTGACCGCGGTCATCGTGTCGGTGGTCTCGGCGCTCGTCCCAACGGTCGCCGCGGCGGTCCATGCGGTGATCGTCACGCCGCGGGGTCGGGGCATAGGCGTTGGGGTGGGGCCGGCCGCCGTTGACGAAGTACACCGGCTGGTTGCAGGCGTTGTACTGACCACAGTAACGGGTCCACTGCTTGTAGTGGCCCGGTGGCACGCGCATGTAGATGGGGCGCTGGCGCGTGCTGTACGGGCCTGGATGGATGATGACCGGCTGCGGGTAGATCAGCATGGGGCGCTGGTCGCCGATGTCGACCCGGCCGTAAAAGCCAGGCTGGTTGACGCTGATGCTCACGCCGACGTCGGCAGCCTGGGCGGGGGCGCTGATCACGAGGGTGGACGCCAGGGCGGCGGCGGCCGCGAGGCGGGCCATCAGGGAGCGGTGTGCGTGTGACATGAAGGGGTCCTGCAAAAAGGCCGGTGCCCGTGGGCGTCGGCGGGATCCTGGGGGCGGGCCAGCGGCATGCCGCGGTCACACCCAGGGCGGGTGTTTCTAATAACGTGCGGCCCATGAAAAAAGGCGACACCGTGAGGTATCGCCTTTTTGCGAGATGTATCCGTTTGTGTGTCAACCGTCAGCGCGACGGGTCACACAACCGGGCATACAAATCAGTAGCCGCCGCCGTAGCCGCCGCCATTGCCACGGCCACCGCCGTAGCCGCCGCCACCGGAGCGGCCACCGCCGTAGCCACCGCCGCCGCCTTCACGGCCACCGCCGTAGCCGCCGCCACCGGAACGGCCACCGCCGTAACCGCCGCCACCGCCTTCACGGCCACCGCCGCTGCCACCGTAGGGGCTGCGGAAACCAGCCGGACGCTCTTCACGAGGACGGGCTTCGTTCACGACGATGGCACGACCGGCCACGGGCTGGCCGTTCAGGCCGTTGATGGCAGCTTGCGCTTCGGCGTCGCTGCTCATTTCAACGAAACCAAAACCCTTGGAGCGGCCGGTTTCACGGTCCATCATGACCTTGGCCGATGCGACGGCACCGAATTCGGCAAATGCGTCTTGCAGATCTTGATCGCGCACGGAATAGGCCAGATTGCCCACGTAAAGTTTGTTGCCCACGAGAGAGCCCCTTTCAAAGTATCAAAGTAACCATGTGGAGCTTCAACCCATCCGGACCTATTCCAACGACGGTGCCGCTACCAGACACAGACGAAACCATTATGGGTGAATCAGTCACACAGTTCTAGAGTTTGCAACCCTCTTTTTTCAGCCCGTGTCAACCGGCGATCGAAAATGTTGCGCCTGCCCCTCAGTGAAGCCCTAGGGTGAGCCCCTATCATCGCCAGATATTTGGGCATGACGCCCGTGTTTTTGTCCTCTTTTACCCGGGTCAAGCATGTCGGATTTCCTCAAGGATGTGAATGCCATTGCACAGGTGCCGGCTGTGATGCAGCGACGCGGGTTTGACTGGTGGGGCAGTTTGGGACGGGTGCTGGCCAGCGTGGAGGCCGTGCGCGATGGTCGGGCCTTGTATGTGCTGCTGGCGGCTTTTGTGGGCGCGGGGCTGGCGCTGGCTTCGGCGCGCGCTTCACTGGGGCGCAGCGAGCTGAACTGGGCCATTGGCCAGGGGGCGGCGGCGCTGTTCGTGGCGTTCTATGGGGCGCAGGCGGCAGGGCTGCTGCTGATGGACCGGGCGATGGGGCGCTCGCCCCGAGAAGTGGGTGACGCGCTGGAGGACGCGCTGGGCATCGGTCACCGCACCTTGCTGGCCTTGCTGCTCATGGGGGCCGCGGGCGCCGGGGTGGTGGCGCTGCTGCTGGGGCTGTACTGGCTGTGCAGCCTGCCGGGTGTCGGGCCGTGGCTGTTCGTGGTGGTGGTGCCGCTGACGGTCATGGTCATCGGGCTGGGCTTCACGGCTGGGGCGGCCGTGGTGGCGCCGCTGACCGGGCCGACGGTGTGGGCCGGGGCCTCGTCGTGGCAGGCGGTGCGCCAGGTGTGGCGCCTGATCCGGGTGCGTCTGCTGCAGGCAACCGTGCTGGCCGGCGCCTTGAGTGTGGTGACGGCCGTGGTGGGCGGGGCGATCAGCCTGGTCGTGCTGCTGGCCGGTCGCATCATGGCCGAGGTGTCGGTGTGGATCCTGGGCGTGGACATCCCGCCCGAGGCCTTCATGGCGGGGCTGTTTGGCCGCACCGTGCAGGTGGGCAGTGCGGTGCAGGTGCCGGCCGAGGCCTTGAGCTACATCTCGGCGGCCACGGTGGGCGGGGGCGTGGTGTTTGCCATCGCGCTGGTGTTGCCCACCCTGGTCTACCTGCGCGGCGTGTGCGAGATCTACTTGGCGCTGCAGGCGGGGCTGGATGAGCCGGCCTGAAGGGCCTGCAGGAACAGCCTCAAAAATGTGACAGGTAGCCGCCGTCCACCGCCAGGGTCTGGCCGGTGATGTAGCTGGCGGCGGGGCTCGCCAGAAAGACCACGGCGCCGGCGACCTCGGCAGGTTGCCCCCAGCGGCCCAGCGAGGTGCGCCGTGACAGCCAGTCGGCCACGCCGGCATCGGCCACCATGTCGGCGTTGGCTTCGGTGGCGAAGTAGCCCGGCGCCACGGCGTTGACGTTGATGCCGCGCGGGCCCAGCTCGGCCGCCAGGGCGCGGGTCGCCGCATCCAGCCCGCCTTTGGCGACGGTGTAGGCGACGTCGCCGGCGCGCGAGATGGGCCCGGCGATCGAGGTGATGTTGACGATGCGCGCGCTGCCTTGGGTGCAGGCACCGCAGTCGGCCATGAGCTGGGCGGCCTCACGTGACAGGGCCAGCGGGGCGACCAGGTTGATGTCGAGCAGGCGGCGGATGTCGTCGAGGGCAAACTCGTTGAGGGCGCGGCGGTCGCGCTGGCCGACGTTGTTGACCAGGATGTCGAGGCGGCCGGACTGGGCGTGCAGGTGCTGAAGGGCGGTGGCGCGGGCGTCGTCGTCCTGGATGTCGAAGGGCAGGGCGTACACGCGGGGGCTGTTCAGGGACTGGGCGGCGGCGGTCAAGGCGGCCGGGTCGCGGCCGTTGAGCCAGACGGTGGCGCCGGCCTGCGCCAGCGCCTGGGCCATGGCCAGTCCCAGGCCGCGTCCGGCGCCGGTGACCAGGGCGACGCGGCCGCGCAGATCGAAGGGCGAGCCCGCGAAGGGGGCGCCAGCAGGGGAGCGGGGCGGGGTGTGCATGGCATGATTGTGCCCCTCATGCGTTCCCGTTCTGCCCCTCCTTCCCTGGCCGATGTCTGCCCCTGTGGCCGTCCGGCCGCGTATGCCGATTGCTGCGGCCGCTACCACGCTGGCCCGCTGGCGCTGCAGGCGCCTGACCCGGAGTCGCTGATGCGCTCGCGTTACAGCGCCTTCGTCAAAGACCTTCGACCCTATCTGCTGGCCACCTGGCACCCCAGCACCCGCCCGGCGGAGATCGAGGCGCCGGAAGCTGGGCTGCAGTGGCTGGGGCTGGACGTTCGCCGGGCCGTGCAAACCGATGCCGACCATGGGGTGGTCGAGTTCGTGGCGCGCAGCAAGCTGGGCGGGCGGGCCCACCGTCTGCACGAGGTCAGCACCTTTGTGCGCGAAGACGGGCGCTGGCTGTACGTGCGCGCGCAGGACTGAGTTGACGGAGCCCCTCATTCCTGGGGTTGAACGGGGTCCGGCAGGGCTTCCCCTCGGGACGGGGGCGGGGGCACGGCTTATCGTGGCGCGACCTGTCACACGCGCGCGAGGCCCCGCCCCATGTTCGAACAACTCACCCTGATCCAGATGGCGATGGTCGCCGTGGGCCTGGCCGCGCTGGGCATCATCACCGTGGAAGGGGTGCTGATCAGCCGCCGACGCGGGGGCGAGCCCTACGACTGGGCCGCGTTCTGGACCACGGTGCGCATCAATCTGTGGCGTGCGGTGGTGGAGTCCATCCCGATGGGCGCGGTGCTGGGGGTGGCCTTGCCGTTTGGCGCGTGGATGTACGAGCAGCGCCTGTGGACGGTGCCGATGGACACCGCCTGGGGCTGGGTGGCGATGTTCTTCTGCACCGAGTTTTTCTACTACTGGCTGCACCGCACCGGTCACCGCGTCCGCTGGTACTGGGCCTCGCACCAGGTGCATCATACGGGCAACCAGTACAACCTGGCGGCGGCCTTCCGTCAGTCGCTCACCGGCAAGGTGTCGGGCGGCTTCGTGTTCTTTGCGCCGCAGTGCCTGCTGGGTTTTTCGCCGGACGCGGTGCTGCTGTCCTACATCGTCAACCTGGTCTATCAGTTCTGGATCCACACCGACCTGATCGGCAAGCTGGGCTGGATGGAGGGGGTGTTCAACACGCCTTCGGCCCACCGGGTCCACCATGCGGCCAACGTCGAGTACCTGGACTGCAACTATGGCGGCACCATCATGCTGTTCGATCGGCTGTTTGGCACCTATGTGCCGGAGCAGGATGGTGTGCCGATCCGCTATGGCCTGGTCAAGCCGCAGCGCTCGAACAGCGCCTTGAAGATCTGTCTGGCCGAGTGGTGGGCGATCGTGAAAGACCTGCCCAAGGTGCGCGGTCCGCGTGATCTGGTGGGGTATCTGTTTGGACCACCCGGTTGGGCGCCGAATGGCCAGGGTCTGACGACCGAAGCCCTGCGCGCGCACATGACGGCCTTGACGGGGCAGCCCGCCGGGGTGCCGCCGGAATGGTTGCTGGATGGTCGCCTGCCGCCCGAGGAAGACAACGGGCCCGAGACGGTGTTCAGCGGGTCGCCGTTTCCAAGTCGGTGAGCCAGCGCAGGGCCTGCTCGCGGGTGTCGCCGCACATCTCGGCCGAGGGCTGCAGCGAGCCGCAGACGGCGGGGCGCTCGGGCTGACCGAAGAGGCCGCAGCGCAGTTCGGCATCCAGATGCGGACACGCCATGCCTGCGGGCTTGCCGTGGGGCAGTCCGGGCAGGGGAGAGCTGATGGAGGGCGCGATGCAGCAGGCGGCGCAGCCAGGACGGCAGTTCATGCCGTGATTGTCGCAGGGGGCGCGGGCGGCTGACTTTCGGTGTCACAAGATGCGCGGGGTCGCGGTACGGCATGTTTCACGTGGAACACCGACCACGGGCGAGCGATGCCACGCGGCCGCACGGCCACAAATCCGGGGACTTTGGGGCGGCATGTGGCTGGAATGCCCGCAAGCGCAGGGTGTCTCGGTACAATGGAAGGTTGCCCAAAAATGAGGCAGATTTCCCGAGGCGCAGCCCATGCTTTATCCCCAAGAATTTGATGTCATCGTGGTCGGCGGCGGCCACGCCGGTACCGAGGCCGCGCTGGCGGCTGCCCGCATGGGCTGTGCCACCTTGCTGCTGACTCACAACATCGAGACGCTGGGGCAGATGAGCTGCAACCCGTCGATCGGCGGGATCGGCAAGGGCCATCTGGTCAAGGAGGTGGATGCGCTGGGCGGCGCCATGGGCACCGCCACCGACGAGAGCGGCATCCAGTTCCGCATCCTCAATGCCAGCAAGGGGCCGGCCGTGCGTGCCACCCGCGCGCAGGCCGACCGGATTCTCTACAAGGCCGCCATCCGCCAGCGCCTGGAAAACCAGCCCAATCTGTGGCTGTTCCAGCAGGCGGTGGACGACCTGATGGTGGAGGGCGACCGCGTCGTGGGCGCTGTGACCCAGGTGGGCATCCGCTTCCGTGCGCGCACCGTGGTGCTGACGGCGGGGACCTTCCTCGACGGCAAGATCCACGTGGGGTTGAACAACTACAGCGCCGGGCGCGCAGGGGACCCGCCTGCGGTGTCCCTGTCGGCCCGGTTGAAGGAGCTGAAGCTGCCGCAGGGGCGCCTGAAAACCGGCACCCCGCCGCGCATCGACGGCCGCAGCATCGACTTCAGCAAGCTGACCGAGCAGCCTGGCGACGGCGTGCCGCTGGTGGGGCAGTGGGGTGCCTCGGCGCCCAGCGGCCCGGAGGTGCCGGTGTTCAGCTTCCTGGGTTCGCCCGCCCAGCACCCCAGACAATTGCCTTGCTGGATCACGCACACCAACACGCGCACCCACGACATCATCCGCTCAGGCTTTGACCGCAGCCCGATGTTCACCGGCGTGATCGAGGGGGTGGGGCCGCGCTACTGTCCGTCCATCGAGGACAAGATCAACCGTTTTGCCGATAAGGACTCGCACCAGATCTTCCTGGAGCCCGAGGGCCTGACGACCAACGAGTTCTACCCCAACGGCATCAGCACCTCGCTGCCGTTCGACATCCAGCTCAATGCCCTGCGCACCATGCCGGGTCTGGAGAACGCCTACATCCTGCGCCCCGGCTATGCGATCGAGTACGACTACTTCGACCCGCGCGAACTGAAGTCGACCTTCGAGACCAAGGCCATCCAGGGCCTGTTCTTTGCCGGCCAGATCAACGGCACCACCGGCTATGAAGAGGCGGCTGCGCAAGGTTTGTTCGCGGGCCTGAACGCCGCCCTGCAGGCCCAGGGCCGCGAAGCCTGGACGCCGCGTCGTGACCAGGCCTACCTGGGTGTGCTGGTGGACGACCTCATCACCAAGGGTGTGACCGAGCCCTACCGCATGTTCACCAGCCGCGCCGAGTTCCGCCTGCAGCTGCGCGAGGACAACGCCGACATGCGCCTGACCGAGATCGGTCGTGAGCTGGGTCTGGTGGACGATGTGCGCTGGGAGGCCTTCAACCGCAAGCGTGACGCTGTTTCACGTGAAACACAGCGCCTGAAAGCCACTTGGGTGCGCCCGGCGACCTTGCCAGCGTTGGATGCGGAGCGTTTGCTGGGCAAGGCGCTGGAGCGCGAGTACAACCTGGGTGACCTGCTGCGCCGCCCCGGCGTCAACTACGACCAGATCAACGAGGTGGGCGCGATTGCGGCGGCTCGTCAAGCCACTTTGTGGGCCGAGGCGGGCAAGACGGCCTCGACCGAAGGCGGTGAGGCGGTTTCACGTGAAACCGTCAGCCGTGCCAGCCTGCGTGCCGAACTGGGCGATGCCCTGGCCGATGCGGTGATCGAGCAGGTCGAAATCAGCATCAAGTACGCCGGCTACATCGACAAGCAAAATGACGAGGTCGAGCGGGCGGCGTATTACGAGAACCTCAAGCTGCCGACGGACCTGAACTACATGCAGGTGTCGGCCCTGAGCTTTGAGGCGCGCCAGAAACTGGACAAGCATCGCCCGGAGACGCTGGGACAGGCTTCGCGCATTTCGGGGATCACGCCGGCGGCCATTTCGCTGTTGCTGATCCACCTGAAAAAGGGGCGCTTCAAGGGTTTTGCCACGACCGAAGGGCAAGGCGAGCGCGAGGCATCGGCCTCCTGACGGGGGGCGACGGCTACGGGGTGGCGGCGTGTACAGCACCGGGTCGCGTGGACAGGATGCATGAACCGGGCGGGTGCTGGCCAGCAGGCCTCGGTAGCCGACCAAGGACACAGAGATGAGCATGAACAAACGAGGCCCGCGGGGCAAGTCCGGTGGGGCAGGTGGCGCTGGGGGCAGCCGCGGCGGGCGCCACGGTGCCGTGGACCATAGCGTGCTGACCGGCTACGAACTGCGCGGTGGCAAGGTGAGTGCGCCGGCCCGCAAGGCTGTGCCAACCGCGCGCCCGGCCCCGCAGCGCCCCACCGTGGTCTGGACCGCGGCACAGTGGCAGGAAGCCTTGCCGCCCGTGCTGGCCCAGTTGGCCGACGAGGTGGCTGGCGCCTTGAGTGAGGCCCAGCAGCGCCAGTTGGCCAGCTACATGGTCATGTTGGCGCACTGGAACAGCACCTTCAACCTGACAGCCCTGCGTGATGCGCCGGAGATGCTCAGCCACCACCTGAGCGATTGCCTGGTGGTGCTGCAACCGCTGATGCGCCATCTGCGCGAGGGTGGGTGGCTGGACCGGGCGCAAGCCCCGCGTCTGCTGGACGTGGGCAGTGGCGGCGGTCTGCCGGGTGTGGTCCTGGCCATCTGTTGTCCGCAGGTGCAGGTGACCTGTGTGGACACCGTGGGCAAGAAGGCTGCTTTCATCCGCCAGGTCGCGGCCGAGTTGCGCCTGCCCAATCTGAAAGCGGAGCACGCCCGCGTCGAGCAATTGCCCGGACGCTACGATCTGATCACCTCCCGGGCCTTTGCCTCGCTGGTGGACTTCGTCAGACTGACCCGCCAGTTGCTGGCCGACGGGGCGGTGTGGATGGCGATGAAGGGCAAGACGCCGGACGAGGAGCGTGCGGAGTTGCCTGCGGATGTCCAGGTGTTTCACGTGGAACCTTTGCAGGTGCCGAGCTTGGACGCTGAGCGCTGCCTGGTCTGGATGCGCCCGATGGAAGGCGCGCGGGGGCCGCAATGAGCCGTGCATGTCGTCGCCACGTGAGAGCGGTGCTGTTGGGCGTGTCTGGCGCGCTGTGCGCCCTGGCGCTGCCGGTCGGCGCCGCCGACATCAGCCAAGCTCGCGAGGTGGCACCGCCACCGGGCGACCGCGGCGAGTTGCTGTACGAGGTGCCCATCGCGCCCGCCACGCCATCCGGCGTGAAGGCGCAGCCTCGCCGCGAAGTGCGTGACACGACTCAGGCTCCTGCACCCGGAGCGCCGACTTCGCGTCAGGCGGTCAAGCCAGAAACGCCGGGCTCGGCACCGGCCCGCCGAATGGAGAAGGGGCCTGGCAGCGCATCGGCCAGCGCTGCGCGCACAGACCAGGCGCCAGGGACGGGGCTTCGCGCCAAGGAAGGCCAGGCACGGTTGACGGTTCGGGGTGGGCGCGAGGTCGATGTTTCACGTGAAACACCGCCAGGGGCCGGTCAACGGGCCAAGGCGAAGCAAGTCGCTGCCGCACCAGCGAGCCGCGCCATGAAGAGCGAAAAGGTCGACAAGGTTGAGAAGGCCCGTGGCGATGCAAAGGCCCCGGCCAAGAGGTTGGCGGGGGCGGCCCCGCCGCCCCGCCAGCCGTCGCAGCCCCAGCGCTCGTCCGCATCGGTCAAGGCTGGCGCCCGTCAGGGCCATGTCCGCGCGTCGAAGGCCATCGTGGCCAAGCAGGCACCCTCATCCAAGCGCGCCACCTCGCCTGAGCGGGCTGCTGCGAAGGCAGTCCGCCACACGCCTGTGACATCCACCGCCAGAGCAACCCTCAAGGCTGCCCCAAAAGGGCATTCCAAGGGGCACCCCAAAGCGGCCCCCAAGGTGTCTGCCAAGACAGGCGCCAAGAGGCCGGCCAAGGCGCCCGCCAAGGGGGCCCCGAAAACAGCCCGGCATGCGGCCAAGGCCGCCACCCAGGGCTCCTCCCGACGGGCACTCCCAACGACTTCCCCTGCCGTGAAGTCCAAGAAGCCTGCACCGCAGAAATCGCCTCGCGCGCTGTCCCGGTGAGCGAGGCCGCTGTGCTGCGGGGATAATGCCGACATGCCGCACATCTTCTGCATTGCCAACCAAAAGGGCGGGGTGGGCAAAACCACCACCACCGTCAACCTGGCCGCTGGCCTGGCCCAGATCGGTCAGCGCGTGCTGATCATCGACCTGGACCCCCAGGGCAACGCCACCATGGGCTCGGGTGTCGACAAGCGCACCCTGACGCACAGCGTCTACGACGTGCTGCTGGAAGATGCCACGATCGCCGAGGCGCGGGTGCGCAGTCCCAAGGGCGGCTACGATGTGCTGGGCGCCAACCGGGAACTGGCCGGCGCCGAGATCGAGTTGGTGACGCTGGAGCGCCGTGACCGGCGCCTCAAGACCGCGCTGGAGGCTGCTGCGGCCGATTACGACTTCGTCTTGATCGACTGCCCGCCGTCCTTGAGTCTGCTCACCCTCAACGGCCTGACCTGTGCGCATGGCGTGATCGTGCCGATGCAGTGCGAGTACTTCGCGCTCGAAGGCCTCACCGACCTGGTCAACACCGTCAAGCAGGTACACGCCAACCTCAATCGCGACCTGCAGCTCATCGGGCTGTTGCGGGTCATGTTCGACCCACGCATCACACTGCAGCAACAGGTCAGCGATCAGCTCAAGGGCCACTTCGGCGACAAGGTGTTCGACACCGTGATCCCCCGCAATGTGCGCCTGGCCGAAGCGCCGAGCTATGGCGTCCCCGGGGTGGTGTTCGATCCGGCCAGCAAGGGGGCGCAGGCCTTTGTGGCTTTTGCCCGCGAGGTCGTGGCCCGGGCGGCACAGGCCCCGGCGCCTGCCTCAGTGGGCGTTCAGGCCTGAGGGCAGGCATTCGTCCAGGCAGCGCAGCAAGGCCATCACGTCCAGCGGCTTGGTCAGGTAGGCCTTGAAGCCGCGCGCCTCGGCCGCATGGATGCGGTCGGGCATGGCATCGGCCGACAGGGCCACGCGCGGCACCTGGCGCAGGCGGCCATCCCGGTCCAGAGCGTCGGCCAGATCGAAGCCGCTCATGTCGCCCAGGTGCATGTCCACCAGCATCAGGTCGGGCGGATGGGCCTGGGCCAGCGCCAGGGCCTGGGCGCCATTGCGGCCCACCAGCAGCTGCCATTGGGGGCGCATGCGGATCACTTCCTGCACCAGCAGAACGTTCACCTCGTTGTCTTCGGCATAGAGGATGGTGGCGGTCATGGGCATGTCCGAGGGTGGGGTGGTCGGTGCGTTGTCCAATGGCATGGCGCCAGAGTCGACGGGGGTGTCGGAAGCGGCCGGCAGCCAGATCCGAAAGCAGCTGCCCTGACCGGGCACGCTGTGGGCCTCGATCTGACCCTGCATCAGCGTCACCAGGCGCTGCACGATCACCAGCCCGATGCCGGTGCCCTCGATGCCGGTGCGCTCGGCTCCGAGGCGGTTGAAGGGTTCGAACAGGTGGGCCAGTTGCGTGGCGTCCATGCCGATGCCGGAGTCCCGTACCTCCAGCAGGATGCGCCCGCCGTCTTGCCAGCTGCTCAGCGCCACCTGGCCACCTGGGCGGTTGTACTTGATGGCATTGACCAGCAGGTTGACCAGCACCTGACGCAGACGCACCCGATCGGCGCGCACCGTGAGCTGCGGGACCATGCCCTCGGTGTGCAGCGTGATGCGGTGGCGGCGGGCCAGATCGGAGACCAGGTGCAGGGCGTCGTCGACCACGTGGGCGCTGTCTTGCGCCGTGATGTTCAGCGGCAGGCTGCCGGCTTCGATGCGTGAGAGATCGAGCACGTCACCCAGCACCGACAGCAGGTGCTGGCCCGCCTTTTCGATCAGGCGCACATGGCCGCGCTGCGTTTCGCCGAACTCCATGCTGCGGTCCAGTTGCAGCAGCTGCGCAAACCCGATCACGGCATTGAGCGGGGTGCGCAGCTCGTGGCTCATGCGTGAGAGGAACTCGCTCTTGGCGCGGTTGGCGCGTTCGGCGGCCTCGGCCGAGATCACGGCGTCGGCATAGAGCTTCTGCTCGGTGACATCCGAGGTGTAGCCGTACCAGGACACGCTGCCATCGGTCTCGGGCATGGGCATGGCCTGACCGGCCAGCCAGCGCAGCCCCTTGTTGGGCAGCAGCACGCGGTACTCGTAGGAGATGGGTTTGCTGGTGTCGAGGTCCTTCGCCATCATCAGGCGACGCACGCCGGCCACGTCATCGGGGTGGATGCGTTCGTAGTGGCGCGTCCAGTCGCCCGGCTGGGTGTCGTCCGGCAGCTCGTACAGCGGTTTGACCTGGGCGCTCACGTACTGCAGATGCGGTTCTCCCTGGGGCGACACCCACACCTTGAAGAGCACACCGGGCAGGTTACGCCCCAGGCTCTTGAGCAGCACATCGCGCTCGAGCAGGCGGTGGGCCATCTTCTGGCGCACCGTGACGTCCTGCAGCATGCCGTACCAGATGCGGTGACCATCGTGGTTGAGCTGGATGCCCAACTGCATGGCGATCCAGCGCTCTTCGCCGTTGGCGCACACGATCCGGAAGTCGCCGCTCAGCACCGGCGCGCCGGCCGCTGCCTCGGCCTCCCAACGCGGGAGCACGCTGCGGTGCTCGGGGTGCAAGCGCTGCACCAACGCGACAAAGAGGGCGTCGGGATCCTGTCCGAGCGCGGGGTCCAGATCGAAGAGGGTGAACAGGCCGTCGCTGGCGTAGGGGACGCGGCGGTGGCCGTCGGGCAGGCGGTCCAGCATCATCAGGCCGCCGGGCACATGACGACTCAGCCCCTGCACCAACTGGTTCTGGGCCTGCAAAGCGGCGTTCAACTCGGCCTCGCGGGCTTGGCTGAGGGCCAGGGCGGTGCGCAGACGGACGAGCTCATCTGGCGCTGCCGCCCCCGAGGGGCCGGAAGACGCGGCGGCAGAGGAGGGGCCGTGTGCATCCATGTGAGCCATTATGGGAGCGTGGGGCCGGCAATGGGGGTGAAACAAGGGACAATCCTGATCTATGGCGACCAAGAAATCCAAAGGCCTGGGCATGGGCCTGGAGGCCCTGCTGGGCCCCAAAGTCAGCGACACCGCATCCGCATCGGCCGAGGGGGCACCTTCGGTCCTGCGGCTGGACCTGATGCAGGCGGGCAAGTACCAGCCGCGCACGCGCATGGACGAGGGCTCGCTCTACGAGCTGGCCGAGAGCATCAAGGCCCAGGGCATCATGCAGCCCATCTTGGTGCGACCCATTGGTGCGGGCCGCTACGAGATCATCGCCGGTGAGCGCCGCTCGCGCGCCGCCAAGCTCGCCGGCCTGAGCGAGGTGCCGGTGCTGGTCAAGGACGTGCCCGACGAGGCCGCGGCCGCGATGGCCCTGATCGAGAACATCCAGCGCGAAGACCTCAACCCGCTGGAAGAGGCCCAGGGCCTGCAGCGCCTGACCTCCGAGTTCGGCCTCACGCACGAACAGGCCGCGCAGGCTGTGGGCCGCTCGCGCAGTGCCGCGTCCAACCTGCTGCGCCTGCTCAACCTGGCCGAGCCGGTGCAGAGCATGCTGATGGCCGGTGACATCGACATGGGCCACGCCCGCGCGCTGTTGCCGCTGGACAAGGCCCTGCAGATCACCACCGCCCACGAGGTGATCGCCAAGAAGCTCAATGTACGTGAGGCGGAAAAGCTCGTCGCCAAGGTGCAGGGCGTCGGTCGCCAGGCGCCCCTGCTGCGCGTGGCCAGCGAGAAGTCGCGCGACGTGCAGCGCCTGGAAGAGCAGCTGTCGGACCTGCTGACCGCCCAGGTCGAGATCCGCACCAAGCGTCAGAGCGCACGCGGCCTGCAAGGCGAGGTCGCGATCCAGTTCGGCAGCCTCGACGAGCTCAACGGCCTGATCGACAAGCTGCGCGGTGGGCGCGGCGAAGCCTGATCTCCGCCGGTGCGCATGCACGCCGGCTTGACCCGCCTGCTCACCTGGCCCCTGGCGGCCTTGTGGGCGTGGGCCGGGGCCTGGGCCCTGGCCTGGGCTTTGCGCGCCGCAGGTGCCCCGCTGTGGGCCTGCCTGGGCCTGCCGACAGCACTGGGTGCACTGGCCGCGCTGGCGCCCGTGGTGGCGGGCACGGGCTGGCGGAAGTTGTGGGTGGCCGGCGGCTTCCCCTTGAGCGTGCTGGCCCTGGGCCAGGGGGCCGGCGTGGCGGCAGCCTGGTGGCTGCTGCCCCTGGCCGTGCTGCTGCTGGCCTACCCGCTGCGCGCCTGGCGTGACGCCCCGGTCTTTCCCACGCCCCGCGGCGCCTTGCAGGACCTGGCGCGCCATGCGCCCCTGCGCACGCCCACGGCGCGCGTGCACGACGCCGGTTGCGGCATGGGCGATGGCCTGATCGCCTTGCATGCGGCCTATCCGCAGGCCCGGCTGACCGGGGTGGAGTGGAGCTGGCTGTGGCGCACCGTGGCGGCGTGGCGCTGCCGCTTTGCCCAGGTGCGCCAGGGCGACATGTGGGCCGAGGACTGGGGCGACTGTGACCTGGTCTACCTGTTCCAGCGTCCCGAGACCATGCCCCGCGCCTGGGCCAAGGCCCGCGCCGAGATGCGCGCCGGCACCTGGCTGGTGAGCCTGGCGTTCGAAGCCGTGGACGACCAGGGCCGGCCGGTGCCCGCGCACGCGCGCCTGGACCTGCCGGGCGGGCGCGCGGTGTGGGTGTATCGCCAGAGCCCGGCACGCCGCCGCTGAGCGCACTACACTGTGCCCCTTGCCACGAAAGCCGACATGAGCCTGCCGCCCGATTCGCCCCCATTCACCCCAGAAGAGCTGCGTGCGACGCTGGGCCAGTTTGCCACCGGGGTGACCATCGTCACCGCGCGCGATGCGCAGGGGCAACTGGTGGGGCTGACGGCCAACTCCTTCAATTCTGTGTCTCTGTCGCCCCCGCTGGTGCTGTGGAGCCTGGGTTGCCAGTCGATGACCTTGCCGGGCTTTCGCTCGGCCACGCACTACGCCATCAATGTGCTGGCGGCCGATCAGCGTCTGCTGGCCGAGCGTTTTGCCCGTCGCGGCATCGACCGCTTCGAGGGCACGCCCTGGCGTCCCGGGCTGACCGGCGCGCCGGTCATCGACGGGGCGGCCGCGGTTTTCGAGTGCAGCCACCATGGCCAGCACGAGGCCGGGGACCACATCGTGTTTGTCGGGCGCGTGGCGCATTGCCGCCGCCGTGTCGGCGTGGCCCCGCTGGTGTTCCACGGGGGCCGTTTCTTCACCGAACTGGCGGGCTGAGCCCGGGCACTCACTGCGCCTTGAGCTGGGAGATGCGATCGAGCAGCCGCAGCAGGCGGCCCACGTCCAGCGGTTTGCTCAGGTAGTCCACAAAGCCCTGGGCACGCGCCTCGCGCACCCGCTCCGGCAGCACGTCGGCCGACAGCGCCACGCGCGGGATGTCGGCGGTATAGGGTTGGCGGGCGAGCACGTTCGAGACATCGAGCCCGCTCATGTCGCCCAGGTGCATGTCGAGCAAAAGCAGGTCGGGCGGGTCGCGCAAGGCCATCGTGATGGCGTCCTGGCCGCAGTAGGCCACCTCCAGGCGCCACTGTGGCCGCATGCGCATCACCTGACGCACCAGCTCGATGTTGATCGCATTGTCTTCGGCATAGAGCACGGTCAGCGGGTGATCGCCCGCCATCCCTTCCAGATCACCGAAGGCCGAGCGGGTGGGGGCGAAGGCGTCGTCGGGCAGCGGCTGCAGGGTCTGGCCCTGCGGCAACCAGACGCGCAGCAGCGTGCCCACGCCCGTCGCGCTGCTGACCTCGATGCGGCCCTGCATCAGCGCGACCAGGCGCTGGACGATGTGCAGGCCCAGCTGCGTGCCGTCGCCGGGGTCGTGCCCCGCGGCGGGCCGCTGGAACAAGGTGGCCTGCTGCGCCGCGCTCAGCTCGTGCACGGTGTCGCTGACCGTGACGTCCACCTGGTGATGCAGGGCCTGAACTTCCAGCAGGACGTGGGCGCAGTTGCCGGGCAGGCGCAGGACATGGTGCAGAATTTTGAGCAGGACCTGACGCAGGCGATCGCGGTCGGCCCAGACGAACAGGGCTTCCTCGGGCAGGCGCACGCGCAGCGTCACGCGCGCCTGCTCGGCTTCGGCCGCGACGCCGAGCAGGGCCTCCTGAACCAGGGGTGCCAGCGAGAGCAGCTCGATCTGCAGGGGCAGGCGTTGGGCTTCGAGGCGGGCGACGTCGATGACGTCGGACAGCAGGGCCAGCAGGTGGGCGCCGGCTTGCTCGATGTGGGCGACCTTCTCGCTTTGAGCAGGGCTCAGGCGCTGCGTGGGGTCGACCTGCAGGAGCTGGGCGAACCCGAGGATGGCATTGAGGGGGGTGCGCAAGGCATGGCTCATGCCCGCGATCACGTCGAAGCCGGCGTGGGGCTGTCCGTCGGGGTGAGGGGCGGGCGTGGCAGAGGTGTCGGGCAGGGTGTCGGCCGGGGGCGGGCCCTCATGGGCGATGCCCACGAACTGCAGGGGCTGGCCCTGGGCATCGCGCAGCAGCGTCACCTCCAGGCTCATCCACACCCGCCGTCCATCGACCTGGGTCTGGCGTGGCGGCAGGATCCAGGGTGTGTGCTCGCCAGCCAGGGCCGCCTCCATTTGGGCCAGGGTGGTGCTCAGGTCTTCCGGGCCGATGATGTCGGCCAGGTGCAGGCCGACCATCGCCAAGTTGTCGGTGTCGCGTGCCAGCAGGGTGGCAAAGCGCGGGTTGACCTCCAGGATGTAGCCCTCGAGGTTGGCCCGCATCAGGCCGATGTCGAGGGCCTGAAAGATCTGGGAATATGCGCCATCACCCTCGGCAGGGGATGGGGCCTCGAAGCTGGGCATGGGCGGAGCGTCCGGATGACAGGCAGGGCATCAGTGTGCCGCTGCCAGGCGCGCTGTGCTCGCCGCTCCCACTTGAGAGGGGGCCGTGTCGCCGATCACGGTGCGGTCACGTCCTTCGGACTTGGCCCGGTACAGGGCCCGGTCGGCGCGTTCGATGCAGGTGCTCAGCTCTTCCACGTCGTCGTAGCCGGTCAGCCCGGCCGAGAAGGTCACCTTCAGCTCGGGCATGTGGGCCAGCAGCGGGCTGGTGGCCAGCATGTCGCGGGCGCGATCCAGGCCGATGTTGGCCAGCTCGGGGGAGGTGTCGTTGATCAGCAGCAGGAACTCCTCGCCGCCCCAGCGGGCCAGCACATCGGTGTCGCGCAGAGCGCGCTGCAAGGTGGCGGCAAACTCGCGCAGCACCTCGTCGCCCACGCCATGGCCGTGGGTGTCGTTGATGCGCTTGAAGTGGTCGATGTCGAGCAAGGCCAAGCAGAAGCGGTGGTGGCCTGAGCGGATCAGGCGCTTTTGGTGCTGGGTCAGCACCTCGAGCATGTGGCGGCGGTTGAACAGGCCGGTGAGCTCGTCGCGGGTGGCCAGGATTTGGATGCGCGTGAGCGCCTGGGCCAGCTCGTTCTTCTGGCTTTGCAAGCGGGTGCGCATGCTGTTGAGCTGTCCCGCCAGACTGGAGATGGTCGGCAGGATCGCCGCGATCAGGATGAAGTGGGCGATCTCGACCTGGTAGGGGTAGTTCTCGGGATCGGTCTGGGTCTTGTAGACCATGGCGCAGCCCATCAGGCCCAGGCTGTACAAACCGGCCAGGCGCGAATCACGCTGACTCATGTTGAAGATGCCGAACACCTGCACCAGGGTCAGCAGCATCATGATGGAGCCGTGGATGCGCCCGGTCACCGAGTAGGCGTAGACGATGATGGTCAGGGCCGCGAGCACCTGGGGCAAGGTGAGTGCCGGATCCCGAAAGCGCAGGTTCAGCCCGGAACGCAGCAGGGCGTACCAGAAGACGATGTTGACGAGGATGACGATGGACAGGCGCCAGACGTACTGCACCTCCATGAAGCCGTGCCGATAGGCGTAAATCTGCAGGCCGATGCAGGCCAGAAAGACGAACGCCGCGGTCAGGGAGCGCGAGATGCGCAGCTGTTGCTTGCGCTCCGAGCCCAGGAGCAGGGCCGCGAACTGGTGGAAAAAGGCAGGTGCGTGCATGTCGACGGTTTTGACACCATCATGTGCCATTGGGAACGCGGACACAAGCCCGAACCAGGGAATAGGGGGGAGGGTAAAACCCGCAGGCGGCGGGGTGTCGCATTCAAAAAAATTGAAGCGAGGTGTGAACCCCTCTCAACCTGGGGCCAAAGGGGGGCGTTAAAGTGATGTGCATCAAGCTGATTTCCTGGAGAGGGCCGACATGATTTCCCACACTTCCACCGAGCCGCGCTACGGCCTGATGGCCATCGTGCTGCACTGGCTGCTGGCGGTGTGCATCCTGTCGGTTTTCGCGGTGGGGGTGTACGTGGCCGATCTGCCGTTTTCCCTGGCCAAGCTCAAGCTGATCAACTGGCACAAGTGGGCCGGGGTGGCGATCCTGGCCTTGTCGGTCTGGCGCCTGGTGTGGCGCCTGACGCACCGCCCGCCTGCGCTGCCGGCGCGCATTGAGCGGGCCATGCCGGCTTGGCAGCGGGTGGCCTTCCATGGCACCCATCACCTGATGTACCTCTTGTTCTTTGCGGTGCCGCTGCTGGGCTGGGCCTACAGTTCGGCCAAGGGCTACCCCATCGTGTGGTTCGGCGTGCTGCCGCTGCCAGACTGGGTGCCGGTCAGTGAGCCTTTGGCGCAGGTGCTCAAGCCCCTGCACGCCTTGTCGGCCTATGGCCTGATCGGCCTGGTGGTGCTGCATGTGGCCGCGGCCCTCAAGCACCAGTTCGTCGACCGCGACGGCCTGATCGACCGCATGCGTCCTGGCCGTTGAGAGTCGTTGTGCCGGGCCTGTTTTCTCCCTCTGTTTCACAAGGATGCCGACCATGTTTTCTCGCCGTACCCTGTTGAGCGCTGTGGCGCTCAGTGCCGCCGCCGGGGGCCTGTCGGCCCACGCTGCCGGCCAGACCCTGGTGCCGGCCCAGAGCGAAGTCACCTTCGTGGCCAAGCAGCTGGGCGTGCCCCTGCAAGGACGTTTCAAGCGCTTCCAGGCCCAGGTCGCTTTCGACCCCAAGGCCCTGGCCACCAGCAAGATCGCTTTCGAACTGGACCTGGGCAGCGTCGCGCTCAATGCCGATGCCGATGCCGAGCTGCCCAAGGCCGAGTGGTTCAATGTGCCCAAGTTCCCGAAGGCCACGTTCCAGTCCAGCGCCATCCAGGCCTTGGGCGGTGGCAAGTTCCAGGTGCGCGGCAAGCTGGCCATCAAGGGCCAGGCGCGTGACCTGGTGGTGCCGGTGACGCTGACCCAGGCCAAGGGCCTGAGCACGGCGTCAGGCGCCTTCACGCTCAAGCGACTGGACTACCGCATTGGCGAGGGCGACTGGACCGACACGTCCATCGTCGCCAACGACGTGCAGGTGCAGTTCAAGCTGGTGCTGCAGGGCGTGCCGGCGCTTTGATCGGCCGACGTTCGTCTTCTTTCTTTGCTGTTTTTCCCAGTGCCGACCCGGCACGCATACTTCTCAGGAGATCTGACATGACCCGTACCGTGATCGCTTCCGTTGTGGCCGCTGCCACCCTGGCTGCTGTAGGTGTCGCCCACGCCGCCCCGGCCACCTACGCCATCGACCCCACGCACACCTTCGTGACCTTCGAAGCCAAGCACTTCGGGACCTCGACCAACCGCGGCCGCTTCGACAAGAAGTCGGGCACCGTGACCCTGGACAAAGCCGCCAAGACCGGCTCGGTGGACATCACGATCGACATGGCTTCGATCAACACCGGCACCGCCAACTTTGACGGTCACCTCAAGGGCAAGGACTTCTTCAACGCCGAAGCCTTCCCCAAGGCCACGTTCAAGAGCTCGCGCTTCATCTTCAACGGTGACAAGGTGAGCGCCGTGGTGGGCGACCTGACCCTGCTGGGCAAGACCCAGACGGTGACCCTGTCGGCCAACCACTTCGGCTGCTACGACAACCCGATGCTGAAGCGCGAAGTGTGCGGTGGCGACTTTGAAACCACCATCCAGCGCGAGAAGTTCGGCATGACCTATGGCCTGCCCTTCATCCCCAACGATGTGAAGCTGGTGATCCAGGTCGAAGCCGTCAAGCAGTAAGCGTCAGACGGGAAGGCGTCGCCTGAATCGGTGACGCACCGACGACAAAAAAAGGCCGGGTGCGTGATGCAGCCGGCCTTTTGCATTGGGTGCTTGCGCGCGATCAGGCGGTGTGACGGCGGCGACGCGCCACGGCCGCGATACCGACCAGGCCCAGACCCATCAGGGCGTAGGTGGCGGGCTCGGGGATGGCGGGGACGTCGATGGGCGGCAGGTCGATCGGCGGGGTCCAGAGGCCGGGGCGGCTGGCGGACAGGCTCAGGTTGCTACCAGCCATCAGACTCAGGGCGAGCACCCCGGTCATGTCGCTGCTCCCCAGGTTGGTCAGCGTGAACTCGAAGTCCTTCGAAGCGGACACCTGGCGCAGCAACTCGCCATCCGTGTTGCTCAGGTAGCTGGTGCCGTCGTTCCAGAAGTTCGTGACGATGCCATTGACCTGACTGCCGCTCAGACCCGAGATGACACCCGATGCATCCGCCAGATCGTTGAGCTGGGCGGCCATGATGAAGGCGCCATCGGAATAGGCCGAATGGTACAGAGACCAGTCGGCGTACCCGTTGGCGGTCAACTCGGCTTGGAGGGCCGTGGCGTCGAGGGCGAAACTGCCTGACAGCGTGCCGCGCACCACCAGAACCGTCCCGGCGCTCAGCGTGAACGGCTGCAAGGCCTCGGGGCTGAACTCACCCACGGCCAAGTCGGTGCTCGTCGATACATTGTTGTTGAGATAGTCATCGATGCCGTCGACGTTCGGAGGGGTCACCGACGGGAGAATCTGCGACAAGGGGATCTGACTTTGCAGGGTCACGCTGTTGGCGGTGCTGGTCACGGTGCTCAGGCCATCGGGGCCGACGTAGTTCAGCGGCGTCGAGGGCAAGAGGCTGTTCTGGAACTGCGGTCCGACATGGCTGTAGGTGTCGGTCGCCTCGTCGTACGCGGTTTGCCAGGTGTCGATGCGTCCCTGAGTCTGAAAGCTCAGGCTGGGGGCAATGCCATCACCCGGCGTGAGGTCGATCAGCTGAAAACTCAGCCCGCTCAGGCTCAGGGTGGCCTGAGACACGATGGGATCGGTGGCGGCCTGTGCGCTGACGCCGAAGCACAGGGATGCGGCCAATGCGAGCGAAGCGGGGCGCAGCCCCATGCGAACCATGTCGGACATGGCAACTCCTTGATTTTGTATGAGGAGTCGCCATCGTCTGAGGCCGGCCAAGGCCTGTCAATCAAGCGAACAGGGGGCGCCGTGTAACGGGATGCATCCCCCTCGGCCCGGCGCTCAGGCCTATGCGCTCACGCCTCAGGTGTGCCCTGCCTGCAGGTTCAGCCTTTCGCACACCCGCATGGTGGCGAGCTGGAAGGCCTGGAAGTGCAGGCCGACCTGATGCGCGAGGGGCTCCATCTCGGCCCAGACCGCCTGGGGGGCACCGCTGGTGGCGGGGTTGAGCAGCAGCAGGTCGACCGCGTGGCCAATGGCCAGCAGCTTCTGGACGGTGGGGCGCTCCTGGGTCCACTGGCCGGGGCTGTTGGTGCGGGCGCGCACGCTGTCGGTGACCTCGCGGGACAGTCCCCAGGACTGACACAGGGCGGCACCCAAGGCGGCGTGGCCCACGCCAAAGGTCTCGATTTCGCGGGCGCACAGCTCGGCTTCGTCATGGGCCTGCTGCTCCAGCGCGACGTAGCGCTCGCGGTCGTGGGCATACAGCACGGCGCGGCCGCTTTCGGCAAACAGCCCGGAGGTGTGCGCCTGCCAGGGATCGACGTCGAGCTGGCGGGCGATGCGGCCCATGGCCAGGCCCCGCACCCCGGCACGGTCCCAGATGCTTTGCAGCGAGGGGCTGGGTGGGAAGGCGCCGCGCAGGCCGATCTCGTAGGTGAGGCCGGCCACCTGGGACATGCCCAGATAGCGCACGGCTTCGTGCACGGTCTCGACGCGCTTGAGCAGGCCGAACAGGGCGGAGTTGACGGTGCGCACCACGGCCGAGGCCAGTGCCATGTCGGTTTCGATCAGGGCGGCCAGGGGGTCGATGGCGCAATGCTCGTCGGCCATCAGCAGGGACAGCTTGACCAAGGTGCCCGGGCAGGCGGGCAGGTCGATGTTGAGGTTGCGCAGTTGCGGATCGATGGTCATGACACACTCGGAGATGGCGGCCACATCAGTCTAGGGGCATTCGCGCCTGGTCGTGAAGCGCAGATGCCCTGAGTCTGACATGGCTCTGCGGCGCCTCGCCGCGCCCGCGTCAAGAGGCTGACCGGGTGTGCGCGTCCTCAGCGGGGGATGAAGCGGCGGCGGCTCAGGCGTGGGTGGTGGTTGGTCAGTCCGCTGGCGCGACGGTATTCGCTGGGCGGCACACCCTTCCAGCGGCGGAAGGCCTCGATGAAGGTGGTGACGTCGGCATAGCCCAGGCGCTCGGCGATTTCGCCATGGGTGAGGTTGGCCCCGCCCATCAGCTCTTCGGTCAGCGTCGAGCGCACCTCTTCGAGCAGGCCCCGGAAGGTCGCGCCTTCGGCCGTCAGGTGGCGCCGCAGGGTGCGCGAGGTCATGCGCATCTCGGCGGCCACTTCTTCCATGTCGGGGATCTGGCCCGGGTTGCGCAGCAGGCGGTCGCGCACGGTGGCGGCCACGCCGGTGCGCTGGTTGCGTGCATCGATCAGCTTCTTGAGCATGTCCTCGCACAGGCGCTTGGTGTGGGCGTTGGCCTGCGGCAAGGCCTGGTGCATCAGGCTGGCATCGAACAGGCTGCGGTCTTGCGGCTGGCCGAACAGGGGGCGCACGCCAAACAGCTGGGTGTAGGCCTCGACCATCTGCGGCGAGGGCTCCGGGCGGCGCAGCAGCATGGCGCGATAGGGCATGGGCTGTCCGAGGATTTCGCGCTGCAGGGTGACGGCGGCCGCACGGTCGCGGTCGAGGACGAACTGGCGGATGTCCGGGGGCAGGTGCTCGACGTGGTAGCTGATCATGACCTGGTCCCCGAGCTGCTCGACCTCGTTGGTGCTCAGCGAGAAGGTCTGGTTGAGCATGCGGGCGGCCATGCCGAAGGCGCTGCCCAGCGTCGGGCTGCTCAGCACCGCGTAGCCCCACAGGCCGTAGGTGGTGACGTGGTAGCGCGTACCCGCTTCCAGGCCCAAGGTCTCGACCTGGGGCAGCTCGGCCAGCAGGTTGCGGATCAGCTGGATCTCCTGCTGGGCTTCGAGCTGGCCTTCGGGGTCGTCCAGCAGCGCCGGGCCGAGGCCGGTGTGGCGCAACAGGGCGTCCAGGGTCAGCCCGCGATCCAGTCCCAACTGGATGAGCACCCGGGCGGTGGCCGCGCCACGACGGAAGTCCCATGTGGGTTTGCTGGCTGCTTTGGTGACCATAACGCGATGCACTCCGAAAGTTGACAATAAATTATGTCCGTTTTCGGTTGGCGTGCGACGGGCATCGTCCCATTTCCCATGACATTTCCGGCAAACGATTCGCATTTGCGGAATTATTGGCGGCTGCATCCCTCGATTGGGGGGGGGTCAGTTCTTGCGGCGTGCGCGTGGGTGTGCGGCGTCGTACACCTGGGCCAGATGCTGGAAGTCGAGCTTGGTGTAGACCTGCGTGGTGCTGATGTGGGCGTGGCCCAGCAGCTCCTGCACGGCCCGCAGGTCGCCGCTGGACTGCAGCAGGTGGCTGGCGAAGCTGTGGCGCAGCATGTGCGGATGCACGTGGGTGGGCAGGCCGGCTTGCTGGGCCAGTTGCCGCAGGCGGTTGCGCAACTGCACCGGGGTCAGACGGCGCCCCAGGCGGCTCAGGAACAGGGCTTCGTCTTGCGGAGGTGTGAGGGATGCGCGCAGGTCCAGCCAGGCGCGCAAGGCCTGCAGGGCCGCCTGGCCCACCGGCACGCTGCGGCGCTTGCTGCCCTTGCCCAGCACATGGGCTTCGGCACCGGCCAGGTCGATCCAGCCGGCGGCCTGCGGGCTGGCCTGCACGTCCAGGCCTAGCAGTTCGGCGCTGCGCAGGCCGCTGCTGTAGAGCAGCTCGATCATGGCGCGGTCGCGGGCCTGCAGCCAGGGGGCTTCGCGGGCGGCGCGGGTGGCCGCGGCCGGCGACGCGGCTGCGTCGCTGGGGTCGTCGGGCTGGTGGGTGGCCAGGGCCACGGCCTGGTCGACGGGCAGGGCCTTGGGCAGAGGCTTGGGGGCCTTGGGGGGCTTGATGCCTTCGACCGGGTTCAGGTGCACCAGGCCCTCGCGTCCCAGCCATTTGTACAGCCCGCGCCAGCCGGCCAGGGTGATGGCGATGCTGCGTGGCCCGAGGCCTTGCGCGTGCAGGCGGGCGGTCCAGCCGCGCACGTGGTGGGGGCGCACGGCGGTGAGGTCCAGTCCTTCGTGGACGCAGAAGGCGTGCAGGCGCCGGAAGGCGTCCCCATACATGGCCAGCGTGCGCTCGGCCAGCCGGCGCTGGATGCGCAGATGGTCGAGGTGCCGGGTGATGAGGGGTGGCGGTGCCGGCGGGGCCACGGCGGCGCGGGTGGGGTCAGGCGCAGACATGGTCGGGAGCCGGTGTGTGCGTCCGCCTCGGTGCCGCAGCTCAGTCCAGCAGGCGCGCCAGGGCGGCGCTGGCGACGTCGCCCACCTGGATGAGGAAGTCCACGCCCATGTCGGCGCTGTAGCGGGTGGCGTCGGGCGAGCCCAGCACCAGCAGGCCGAAGCAGGCCCCTTCGTGCTGCAGCGGGATCAGGGCGATCGAGGTGATGCTGGCACTGTCGTCGAGCCACTTGCTGGCTTCAAAGCCGGCGTTGAGGCCGCAGTAGGGCTGGTTCAGGCTGGCGGCAAAGCTGCGGGCGTCGTCGCTCACGGCCTGGGTGCAGGCCAGCGTGCTCAGCTCGGCGCGCAGCGGGTGGGCCTCGGTGCCCCAGACGCGCACCCCGGTCTGCGGGATCAGGAAGAGCTCGCGCAGCTGCTCGAGCATGACATCGGCCAGCGTGGCGTTGTCGTGGGCGAGCAGCACGGCGCGCACCCAGCGGTGCAGGCGCTCGGCAATCGCCTCGTTGTCCTGGCTGTGGCGGATCATTTCCATGATGCGCTTTTCCAGGCCGCGGATCTTGTCGCGCAGCATCTCCATCTGGCGCTCCTGCAGCGAGACGGCGCGCTGGCCGTGCGGGCTGGTGAGCTGGATGCTGGACAGCAGGGCGGCGTTGCGCTCGAAAAAGGCCGGGGTGTGGACGAGGTAGTTGGCGATCTCGTCTTCGGTGATGCCTTGCAAGGTCATGTCAGGGATGCTCACAGTTCGGGAACGTCGATCACGCCGTCAAACACGGTGGTGGCGGGACCGGTCATCATCACGGGGGTGCCGGGGCCGGCCCAGCTGATGGTCAAGCGGCCACCGGGCATGTCCACGTCCACGGTGGCGTCCAGCCAGCCCAGGCGGATGCCGGCGACCACGGCCGCGCAGGCGCCCGAACCGCAGGCCAGGGTCTCGCCCGCGCCGCGCTCGTAGACGCGCAAGCGGATGTGGCCGCGCGTGACCACCTCCATGAAGCCGGCGTTGACGCGGCGGGGAAAGCGCGGGTGGCTCTCGATCTGCGGGCCCAGCTCGTCGACGGGGGCCTGGGCGACGCTGTCGACGCGCATGACGGCGTGCGGGTTGCCCATCGACACCACGGCCAGCTCGACCGGATGGTTGGCCAGGGCCACGGGCCAGAGTTCGCAGCCGAATTCCAGGCGTGGGGTCAGCCCTGTCGTGTCGAAGGGGACCTCGGCCGGGGTCAGGAAGGGGGCGCCCATGTCCACGGTGACGCGGCCGTCAGCCTGTAGTCGCGGCTCGATCACCGTTTTCTGGGTCTGGACGCGGATCGTGGTCTGGGTGGTCAGGCCTTTGTCGTGCACGAAGCGGGCGAAGCAACGCGCGCCATTGCCGCACTGCTCGACCTCGCCGCCATCGGCGTTCATGATCCGGTAGGTGAAGTCGGTGCCACGGGTCGGATCGCCGGGTTCGACGATGAGGATCTGGTCGGCTCCGATGCCGAAGCGGCGGTCGGCCAGGAAACGGTATTGCGCCGGGCTCAGTGCCAGCGGCGCGCGGGTGGCGTCGAGCACGACAAAGTCGTTGCCGGCGCCATGCATTTTGGTGAAGGGCAGCTTCATGGCGCCGATTATCCGCCGCCTGCGCCCGTCTTGTCAGCGCAAGGCGGGGGTTTGCGCGATGCGCCGCTCGATGTCCTGCATCACGGCCCGGTAGGCCGGGGTGTCGATGCCGCCATAGCGTTGCTGTAGTTGGGCGGCCGTCAGGAACTCGGGCAGGTCGCGCACATCGGGCAGCAGCTCGGTGTCGGCCTGGACTTCGGCGAGGCGGGCTTGCAGGGTCTGCGGCTCGTGCGCGGCCAGCCGGCCCAGGCGCACGCCGGCCTTGTCGGCGGCGAGGTCGTTGAAGCTGAAGCCGCTGCCCCGGCTCTGGGGCGCAGCGTCCAGCAGCTCCTTGTACATGCCGATCAGGTCGGACAGGCGCCCGCCCAGGTCGGTGGCCAGGGCGGCCGAGGTGAGGTAGTGCTGGGCCCAGTCGTCGCGGCCCTGCAAGGTCACGGGGCGCAGGGGCAGGGGCGCCCAGTCGCGGGCCGCCGGCACCAGCGTGGCGAGCGAGACGCGGTTGACGTACAGGCCCAGCACCAGCAAGACGGCGCGGTTGTCGCGGGCAGCCTCGTCGTGCAGGCGCGGGGCCGAGGCCGAGAAGGCGAGCGCCAGATTGCGCTGCTGGGCGGCGGCCATCATCGGCGGCAAGAGTTCGCTCAGGGAGCGCTGCCAGCGCAAGGGGGTGGCGGGTGACGCGGAGGCAGGCGGGCTCAGCAGTTGCGCCAGCTGATGGTGGGCGCGCGACAGGGCCTGGACCATCTCGGGCGGCACCAGCAAGGCCGAGGCCTGGGCGCTCAGCTCGGGTCGCCAGCGCAGCGTGGCCGAGACGTGGTGCGGACTCAGCTGCACCGCATCGATGGCCGACAGGCCGATTTCGGCCAGTTCACGCAGGCCGCGTGCGTCGGCGATGCGTCGCGCGGCCCACAGCGCGAGGGCGGGCGGCACGTTCAGCTCGCCCACCTGCACGGTCTGCAGGACGGGTGGCCCGCTGGGTGGGGCTCTGAGGCGTACGCGCAGGTTCAGCCAGTCGCCCAGCGGGTGCAGGGCACGCAAGGGTGTCTGCCGGATGGGCAGGCTCACCGCGAGCTCGGCCTGCTGGTCGGACAGGTGCAGGGCCGAGGGCGCGTGCAGCACGCGCGCGCCCATGTCCTGGACCAGGGCCCGCGCCTGGGAGGCTTGCAGTGACAGCGTCAGGGGCTGGCCCTGGAAGGCCTCGCTCAGCACCTCGCGGCGAATCAGGCGGCGCGCCGCGTGCAGATCGCCGATCGCGAGCGGGGCGCCGGGGGCGGCGATGGGCTGGGGCTGCAGGGCCTGCGCGGCCACCCACAGGGCTGCGGCCGGCAGCAACACGGCGCTGACGCCGAGCGCGCAGAAGACCACCAGCCAGGGACGTCGGAACATCGGCGCAGTATGCCGTGAGCGCGGCGACCCGGCCGGGATCAGGCCTGGATGGCCGCGTTGGCGCTGACCTCGATGTGGAAGCGCTGCACGGTGCGCGACAACTTGATGGCCTGCTGGCGCAGGCTGTCGGCGGCGGCGGCCGATTCCTCGACGAGGGCCGCGTTCTGCTGCGTCATCTGGTCAAGCTGGTTGATGGACTGGCTGACGTGGCCGATGCCCATCGACTGCTGACGGGTGGCCTCGGCGATCTCGCCCATGGCATGGGTCACGCGCTGGATGGCGTCCACGATCTCGGTCATGACGGCGCCGGCCTCGCGCACCTTCTGCGAGCCCATCTCGACCCGCTCGGTCGACTTGCCGATCAGGGACTTGATTTCGCGGGCGGCCTCGGCACTGCGCTGCGCCAGCGAACGCACCTCGCCGGCCACCACGGCAAAGCCGCGACCTTGTTCACCCGCGCGGGCCGCTTCCACGGCCGCGTTCAGCGCCAGGATGTTGGTCTGGAAGGCGATGCCGTCGATCACGCCGATGATGTCGCCGATCTGGCGCGAGGCCTGGCTGATGTCGGCCATCTGCGTGACCACGCTTTCCACCACCTCGCCGCCGGCGACGGCGCGCTGGCTGGCGGTGCTGGCCAGATCGTTGGCCACGTTGGCCGAGTCGGCCGAGTTCTCCACCGTCTTGCTCAGCTCGTCCATGGCCGAGGACGTGGACTGCAGGTTGGAGGCGGTCTGCTCGGTGCGGCTGGAGAGGTCCTGGTTGCCGGCGGCGATCTGGGTGCTGGCGGTCAGCATGCTCTCGGAGGATTCGCGCACCGAGGCCACCATCTCGCGCAGCCCATCTTGCATGTGCTTCATCGACACCATCAGGTGGGTGATCTCGTCGTGGCCGCGTGGCTCGATGTCGTGCGTCAGGTCGCCGTGGGCGATGGCCTGGGTGATGTCTTCCGCGCGGCGCAGCGGGATGGTGATCGACAGGATGGTCAGGGCCATCAGGGGCAGGAAGATGAAACCGGGCGACAGCAGCAGGCCCCACAGCAGCGCGATGGTGTTCGTCACACCTTCGGCGGCCTTGGTGCGGCGTGCTTCGGCCAGCTCGGTGATGCTTTCATTGAGGGTGTTGACGTCACGCTCGATGCCGTCGGCGGCCTCGCGCGCTTCGGTGCTGCCCTGGTAGGCCTCGGCCGAAGACGTGACCGCTTCCGAGGTCACCATGTTCAGCAGCGGCTCCAGCGATTGTCCGTAGCTGACCAGCTTGGGTTGCAGCGCCTGGATCTGGGTCTTGATGGCCTCGTTGGGGGCGACGTCCTGCAATGCCTGCATGGCCTGCTCGGTGGCCTTCAGGGCTTCGCGCCAGGCCTTGACCTCGGTCTGCGCCGAGACCGAGTCCCCGGCGTTGATGATGGCGGCCTTCTCATGACCGCGCAGCGAGGACAGGTTCAGGGCCAGCTTGGCCATGCGCTGAACCGAGGCGAATTCCTGCTGGGTGAAGTCATCGAACTCGCCTTTGAGCGACCACAGCCGCCAGCTCATGCCGGAGCCCACGATGGTGCCAATGCCCACCACCAGGACCATGCAGGTGATGAGTCGGGAGCGGATGGAAAATCTCCGCAACCAGGTGATCAGATTCATATGCCGACACTCCTCAATCTCG
>NZ_JAVEYN010000025.1:0-40637 GCF_034003525.1 Aquabacterium sp. | reverse complement strand
TGGCTCATGGCCACGGCCTGGAGCTTGAACTCCAGGCTATAGCGTTTGGTCTTTTGTGGTCCAGGTGTGCCCATGGCACGTATTCTCCGTTAGGTCAGAGTGTCCACAAAAGTCAGGCAAGGTTCGAGTCGGTTCCAGCGAAAGGTTAGCCCCCACTTTCGCACGAGAGTTTGCCTTGTAGTTGTAGTAGCCGAGCTTGGTACTCCTCCGCTTGCCGACGTGTTTCAGCGGCTCGTTGCCTTGCACCAGATGCGTCGTTGTTCATGTCCAGTCGCATGCTGTGCTCCGCTAGGTCCTTTCGTCGCTCCACATCACGGACTTGCGAAAGAACGCTGCAGTTTGCGGAAGCTTGGTTGAGCCCGCGTTGTAGCTCAGCGTTCGCACTCTTCCACTCCTCGAGCGATGCCTTCCATTGATTGAGAGCGGACTGAGTGTCACGCAGTTTTGACTCGAGCTCCGTTCTTGCCGAAGTTTGCTTAGCCAGATCGCGTTGACAATTGTCCGCACCCGAAGACAGCTCCTTTAGCTCCGTCGCTTTACGTTCGAGTTCTGCGATGCGCTCAGCCTTAGGTGCAACGCGAAGATACTCAGACACACCGACTCCGCCGGTAACTCCAATCGCGACCAGTCCGATGCCGAACCAAACTGCGTGTTTCTCAAGAGCGTCTTTGAACGACATGTAGCTTGCTTGTGGGTTGTGGGGGCTAACGAACTAGTTAACTAGCGCCGGAGCCTGAGGGGCGGAGGGGACCAAAAAGGGTCATGAAAATGCCGAAGGCATGGCCCTTTTTGGCGTCCACGTTGAACGAACAGTTAGAACCTTGTTGGCGTTTAAAGTGAATTTAATATTTCTGCGCGTTTCTTGTCGTATTCGCTTTGACTGAGCAGGCCTTTGTCTTTCAAATCTTGCAGGGTGCTTAATCGTTCAGATGTCGCTCTAGGTACGGGGCTTTCGCCAATCGGCGCCTGAGGCTTGAACTCACCTTCAGTACTATATTGATTTTTTGTGTGCGGCAATCTTAACTCAATTAATGCATTCTGTGTTTTTTGCAGGGCGTCTTCCATTGCTCGTCGTCCGGCAAAGCCATGATCAAATATCCTTTCGTTGTTTGCTGAGCCGTTGCCTACCACGCGCACATTAGCTAAGTGCCTTCCATTTGCATCTCTAATGTTATTGGTGAGATCTACCGTGAAATTTGTCGGGGGCCAAGTGAAAAATCCGGTGCTGCCAGAGTTTGTTAATATTTCAGGCTGGATTACGTAATCAATTCCCTGCTGCTTAAGCCTCGAAAAATCTGGCGTCGCAATCAACCTTGTTGCATCTTTGAATACATTTTTTAATGTTTGTTTATATCCGATTTCAATGTCACGATAGGGGAAGTAACGAACATTGTCGCCGCCTCCACCAGGGGTCGTGACTTCCAGGTTAATAAGTGAATCAGGAATGTAGTAACCGACTATTGCATTTGATTTTTCGGTATTGGTGCCAAGTGCTTGCAGTTTTGATGTGTCTGGTTCAACCTTGATGGGGTGCGCACATCCGGCAAGTGTCGTTGCGATGCAAATCAAGAATGTCGATGCTAGTATTTTCATTTTGATAGGTGAGGTGGCGTGAATAAGGATTCTAACTAGTATTCGACGACGCAACCCCTGTAACTCAGTACGGTCTTAGCCATCGCTCACGGGCGGGCGGCAAAAAAGCGCATCTCAGAGAAGTCACGCCGTTATGCGGATGGTCACGGCTCACAGAAAAATCATTAGGCCGACTAAAAATCTGCGTCACAGAAATTGCAACAATGCGTTCCAGCATACCCGATCTGCCCCACGGCACAGTTCAACGCATGCATACTCCCCTCGTTTGGGTGATAAGGAAATGCGGGCCATACACAGCGTCGCGCAGTGCATGCTGCGACACATCGCTATGTTTTTCGGTCAGCGTCCTGCGCTGCAAATAAAATCAACCCAGCAAGGCTGAATTCACCCTCGGCAGCGCATCCCTCACATTCGCCGAAGTCCGCTCCCGCGTCTCCGCCAAACTCCACCCGCGCACCTCGGCCAGCGTTTCCGCAATCCTTGGCAATTCCGCCGGCTCGTTGCGCCCGCACTCCCCTTGCGCCCGCTGCTCGGCCGTCTTGTATAGCCAATGCGGGGGAATGTCCGGCGCATCGGTTTCCAGCACCAGCGCCTCAGCCGGCAGCTCGGCCGCCAGGCGGCGAATCTGCAAGGCCCTCTCAAAGGTCATGGCGCCGCCAAAGCCCAGCTTGAAGCCCAGCTCAATGAACGCCCTCGCCTGCTGCGGGCTGCCGTTGAAGGCGTGCGCAATGCCACCCATCACGGGCCGGCCGGCATCGCGGCAGCGCCGCAGGTGTTTCAGCAGCACGTCCGCACTGCGGCGCACGTGCAAGATCACAGGCAGGCCATGCTCGGCAGCCAGCGCCAGCTGAGCAGCGTAAATGTCTTCCTGGCGGGCGCGGTGGGCCGGGTCTTGCCAGCCGGGCACAAAGCCGTCCAGTCCAATCTCGCCCACCGCCACCAGGCGCGGGTCGTCGTGCCAGCGTTGCAGCGCGTCGGCCAGTTGGGCCACGGCATCCGTGGGCACATCGTCCACATACAGGGGGTGAATGCCCAGGGCGTACACGCCGTTGCACTGCTGGGCCGCGTCGCGGGCGGTGGCAAAGGTGGCTGGCGACACGGCCGGGATCACCATCAGGCCCACGCCGGCGGCGCGGGCGCGGGCGATCACCTCGGCGCGGTCGGCGTCAAACTCGGGGGCGTCCAGGTGGCAATGGCTGTCGATCCACATGGCCTGGCTCCGCAGCGAGTTGGCCTCAGTCGGCAAACTGGCCGTTGACCAGTCGGTGGCGTTGGGCGCAGCGTTCGGCCAGGGTGCTGTCGTGCGTGACCATGACGACGGCGGTGCCCTGGTCAGCCGCCAGTTGCATCATCAGGTCGAACACGGTGTCGGCGGTGTGGCGGTCGAGGTTGCCGGTGGGCTCATCGGCCAGCAGGCAGGCTGGCTGGATGACCAAAGCGCGGGCAATGGCCACACGCTGTCGTTCGCCGCCAGACAGCTCGGCCGGGCGGTGCGCCACGCGGTTGAGCAGGCCGACCTTGTCCAGGCACTGCTGCGCCTGAGCGCGGGCCTGCTCAATGGGCATGCGGCGGATCAGCAGGGGCATGGCCACGTTGTCGAGCGCCGAAAACTCGGGCAGCAGGTGGTGGAACTGGTAGATGAAGCCCAGGTGCTGGTTGCGCCAGGCGCCCTGCTCGGCCGCGCTCATGGCCGACAGGTCGCGGCCCATGAGCTTGACGGTGCCGCGCGTGGGCGCGTCCAGCCCGCCCAGCAGGTGCAGCAAAGTGCTTTTGCCCGAGCCCGAGGCGCCGACCACGGCCACGGTCTGGCCGCGCTGCACGGTCAGGTCCACGCCTTGCAGGATGGTGACGTCGAGCGGGCCTTCGTGGAAGCGCTTGAACAGGCTTTGCGCCTGGAGGATGGGGGTGTCAACAGACATGGGCATCAGATGTTGAGAAGCCAGGCGATGACGTTTTTCGCCACGAAGCCCAGCACCCCGAAACCGAGCACCAGGAAGAGTACGAAGGTGCCGAACTTGCCTGCCTTGGACTCGCGCGCCAGTTGCAGGATGATGAACATCATGTAGAGGATGAAGCCACCGACGCCGATCGTCAGACCGAACTGAGCGATCTGTTCCTCTGTCAAACCAAACATATCAAACTGCTTCCTGTACCACCAAGTCGCGGTACGCATGCCAGGTCGCGTGGCCCAGCACGGGCATCACCACGATCAGGCCAATCATCCAGGTGCCCAGGCCCACCAGCGTCAGGCTCATCACCAGCAAGGCCCAGGTGCTCAGGCAGATGGGGTTGGCCATGACAGCGCGCCAGCTGGTGAGCACGGCGGCCTGCACCGTCACCCGGCGGTCCACCAAGAGGGGGATGGCAACGACGCTGGAGGCAAACACGGGTGCGGCCATCAAGCCGCCCACGAGCAACCAGATCTCGAAAAAGCCGGGGTTGGGGGCCAGCACCACACGGGTCAGAAAATCTTGCGGGGTGGTGACCGAGGGGCTCACGCCCAGGGTGATGAGCGCCGCCGAGGTGACGACCCAGCCGGTGCCCAAGGCCATGAGCAGGATGCCGAAGCGCACCAGGCGTTGGTCGAGCGAGGCCCACACTTGCCACACGGCCGACAGGCCCGCCGCCTCGCCGCGCAGCAACGCACGGCTGACGGCGTACAGGCCGGTGGCCAGAATGGGCGCCACCATCAAGAAGCCCGACATGGCGCCGGCCAGCACCCAAAAGCGGCCCCACGCCAGCCACAACATCAGCGCGCCAAAGCCAGCCATCAGCACACCGTGCGACAGGCCGACCAGCGGGGCGCGGGCAAAGTCACGCGCGCCTTTGGCGAGCCAGATGAAGGTGCGCAGGGAGTGCACCTTGCGCACGCGCAAGGGACGGTGGTGGGCGGGCAGGATGTCACTCATACCGAAGGGCCTCTGCAGGTTGGACACGGCTGGCGCGCCAGCTCGGGTAGAGCGTGGCAGCCAGGGACAGCACCAGGGAGATGACGGCGATGGGGGCGATGTCGCCCCACTGCGGGTCGGACGGCATCTTGCTGATGAGGTAGATGCTGCCGGGCAGGAAGTGCACGCCCAGGGCCTGCTCGATGGCAGGCACGATGACGTCGATGTTGAAGGCGACCAGCAGGCCCAGGCCCAGGCCTCCCAGCGTGCCCATGACGCCCGAGAGCGCGCCCTGCACCATGAAGATGCCCATGATGGAGCGCGGGCTGGCGCCCAGGGTGCGCAAGATGGCGATGTCGGCGCGCTTGTCGGTCACGGTCATCACCAGGGTGGAGACGAGGTTGAAGGCGGCCACGGCCACGATCAGGGTGAGGATGATGAACATCATGCGCTTTTCCACCTGCACCGCGTCAAACCAGTTGCGGTTGGTGTGCGTCCAGTCACGAACGATGATGTCTGCACCCAACGATTCGGCCAGCTCGCCGGCCACACGGCGGGCGTCTTGCGGGTCTTTGAGCTTGAGTTGCACCCCCGTGGGACCGCCGGTGCGGAACAGGCGGGCGGCATCGTCGGCGTGCATCAGCACCAGGCCGCTGTCGTATTCGTAGTGGCCGGCGTTGAAGATGCCCACCACCGTCACCTGCTTGAGGCGGGGCACCACGCCAGCGGGTGTCACCTGGCCGCTGGGAGCCACGACGGTGAGCGGGTCGCCCACGGTCACGCCCAGCACGCGGGCCATTTCCTGCCCGATGACCACGCCCCACTGCCCGCTTTGCAGGCGCGCGAAGGTGGTTTGCATGGCGGCGGCCAGGGGTGTCACGGCCGCTTCTTCAGAAGGGACGATGCCGCGCACCATGGCGCCGCGCATGTCTTCACCCCGGGCGATGAGGGCCTGGGCGGGCACAAAGGGCGCCGCGCCGATGACGGCAGGGTTCTGCTTGGCCTGGGCGGCCAGGGCGTGCCAGTCGGGCAGGCCTTCGCCGCTGGCGTTGTAGAGCTCCACGTGGGCGACCACCGAGAGCATGCGGTCGCGCACTTCCTTCTGGAAGCCGTTCATGACCGACAGCACGATGATGAGCGCCGCCACCCCCAGGGTGATGCCCAGCACCGACACACCGGAGATGAAGGAGATGAAACCGTTGCGTCGCGCGGAGCGGCTGGCGCGGGTGTAACGCCAACCCACGCGCCATTCATAAGGGAGATTCATGGTGGGGCAAGTGTACTCATTCGATAATCCCATCCCATGCACCCGCCCTCTTCTGTTGTGGCCGCACCCCGTCATTGGGTGTTGCCATTCGCCGCCAGCCTGTCCGAACCCTGCCAGCACGCCCTGCCGCACCTGAACGCCGAAGGGACTTTGCCGCATTTGCGCCGCCTGCTGGGCGCCTTGCAGGTGAGCCAGCGCCTTCTGGGGGATGAATACGCCCTGTCGATGCCGCACGAGCGCGTGCTGGCGGCGGAAATGGGCTGGCCGGGTGCGGTTGCCGACAGCAACCCGGCGGACGCCGACGGTTTGCTGCCCTGGGCCGCCTGGTGGGCCGCGCAGGACGGCGTGAGCCTGGACCCCGCGCAGTGCTGGGGCCTGCTGAGCCCGGGCCACTGGCTGATGGGCCGCGACCACCTGACCTTGCTGGACCCGGCCACGCTGGGCCTGAGCGAGGACGAATCCCGCACCTTGCTGGAGGCCGTGCGCCCGTTGTTTGAAGAAGACGGCTGGACCCTGCAATGGGGCGCGGCACAGCGCTGGTACGCCGCCCACCCCTCGCTGCAAGACCTGCCCACGGCCTCGCTGGACCGGGTGATTGGCCGCAACCCCGACCTGTGGCTGACCGATCACCCGCAGGCCCGCATGGTGCGGCGTCTGCAAAGCGAGGTGCAGATGCTGCTGTACCAGCACCCGCTGAACGAGGCCCGCGAGGCAGCGGGCCTGGCCACGGTCAACTCCTTCTGGCTGAGTGGCTGCGGTCAGCCCCCGGCGAACACCGCCCTGCCCGCCCCCGTGCAATGGGTGAACGACTTGCGCGCGCCCCTGCTGGCCGACGACATGCCGCTGTGGCTGGAGGCCTGGCAGCATGTGGACGCCACCGTGCTGAAAGACATTTGCACCGCGCTGGACGCGCGCGAGGCCGTGAAGCTGACCCTGTGCGGCGAGCGCCATGCCGTGACACTGACGCTGGCTGCGGCGCCTTCCCTGGGCGCCCGCCTGGGCCGCGCCCTGCGCCAACTCACCGGCCGCCCTGACACCGCCCGCGTGACCGACCTGCTTGAGACCCTGTGACCATGAAAATCATTGCCCGCGACGTGCCGCCGCGCACCGCCTGGAGCCTGGAGCAAGCCGGCGTTCACCCCCTGTTGGCCCGCCTGTATGCCGCGCGCGGCGTGCGCAGCGCCGAAGAGCTGGACGACAACGCCAGCAAGCTGCTGCCGCCGACAACCCTGCGTGGCACGCAGGAAGCGGCCGCGCTGCTGGCGGACGCCATCGCGCAAGGCCAGCGCATCTGCATCGTGGCCGACTATGACTGCGACGGTGCCACCGCCTGCGCCACCGGACTGCGCGGCCTGCGCATGCTGGGCGCCCGGGCGGACCAGCTCAGCTACGTGGTGCCCGACCGCGCCCTGCACGGCTACGGCCTGACGCCGCCCATCGTCGATTTGGTGAAGGCCCAGCAAGCCGATGTGCTGGTGACCGTGGACAACGGGATGGCCAGCCACGAGGCGGTGACCCGTGCCCGGGCGCTGGGCATGCGCGTCATCATCACCGACCACCACTTGCCGGTGGTGCTGGACGACGGCCAGGTCAGCCTGCCGGATGCCGACGTGATCGTGAACCCCAACCAGCCAGGCTGCGACTTTGCCAGCAAGGCCCTGGTGGGCGTGGGCGTGATGTTCTATGTGCTGCTGGCCCTGCGCGCCGAATTGCGCCAGCGCGGCGTGTTCGACGCCACCACCCAGCCCCGCATCGACAACCTGCTGGACCTGGTCGCCCTGGGCACGATTGCCGACGTGGGCCGCCTGGATGCCAACAACCGCCGCTTGGTCGCCCTGGGCCTGAAACGCATCCGCGCCGGGCGCATGCAGCCGGGCATTGCGGCGCTGTTTGCCGCCGCCGGACGCGATCCGGCCAAGGCCAGCAGCCAGGACTTTGGCTTTGCGCTGGGGCCGCGCATCAACGCAGCGGGCCGTCTGGCCGAGATGGGTTTGGGCATCGAGTGCCTGATCACCGATGACCCGGTGCGGGCGCAGGCCCTGGCGCAGCAGCTCGACGGCATCAACCGGGAGAGGCGCGAGCTGGAAGCGGGCATGCGCGAGCAGGCCGAGATGATGCTGGAATCGGTGCTGCCGGAGGGCGAACCGCCTGCCGCGCTGGCAATTTTTGATCCCGAGTTCCATGAGGGCGTGGTGGGCATCGTGGCCTCGCGCCTGAAGGACCGGCTGCACCGCCCGACGTTTGTGTTCGCGTTGGGGCAGGATGGTTTGCTCAAGGGCTCAGGCCGCTCGATTGCCGGTTTTCACCTGCGCGATGCCCTGGATTTGATCGGCAAGCGCCACCCTGGGCTGCTGCGCAAGTTTGGCGGCCACGCGATGGCGGCCGGCTGCACCATTGCCGAGGAAGACTTTGACACCTTTGAAGCGGCGCTGGTGCGCGTGGCCCATGACGACCTGGACCCCAGCCTGCTGCTGCGCCAATTATGCACGGATGGCCCCCTGGATGCGCAATGGTTCACAGCGGAGACTGTGTTGGAACTGGATAGCGCCGTGTGGGGACCGGGATTTGAAGCCCCGGTGTTCAGCGACGAGGCGGAGGTGTTGAACCAGCGCCTGGTGGGCGAGCGCCACCTGAAACTGAGCCTGCGCGTGCAGGGTCAGGTGCGCGACGGCATCTGGTTTGGGCGGACGGAGCCGCTGCCGAGCAAGGCTCAACTGGCGTTTCGCATCGACCTGAACGAGTTTCAGGGACGCCAGCGCGTGCAGTTGATTGTGGAAGGTGCCAGCGAAGGCTGAGGCTCAGCGGTAGGCTTTGCCCACCGCGCGGGCGGCCGGGCTTTGCCCCAGGGCACCGTAGGTGTCGTTGCCGTCTTGCGGGAAAAGCGCCCCCAGGGCGCGCCCGGTCGAGGCCAGCACACGGTGCACGGCCTGCAGTTGGGACTGGGAACGGGCTTGCGCCGCTTGCAGGCGCTGACGCAGATCGGGCGTCAGCGCATCCGGCGCAGCTTGCTGGAACACAGTCAGACCTTCGCTCAGTGCGCGTTGCAGGTCTTGGGCCTGGGCCTCGATGCGGTTGGCTTCACCCGAAGCCAGGGCGGCATCCAGCGCGTCCAGACAGGTTTCGATGCGCGCGACCCCAGCGATACATCGGTCGTGGGGCGCAGGCGCAGCGGTCATGCAGGGTCAGGTGCTCAGCCTTGGCGGCCTTGCAGCAGTTCTTTGGCGTTGCCGATCAGCTTGTCGGCGATGGCGCCGGCATTGACCTGATAGCTACCGTTGTCGATGGCTTGCTTGATGCGGGCCACCTTGGCCGCGTCGAACGCGGCCGAGTCGTCCGACAGCAAGCTGGCGGTTTCGGACAGGGTCACGGTGGTGCTCTTGCTCACACCGCCATCCAGCGACGCGGTTTTGCCCGACGTTTTGGGGGCACCAACGCTCTCAGGGCGTGAACTCAGGCCCGTCAGGACCTTGTCCAATTGGCTACCGATTTTCATGATTTGCTCCTTGCACCCGGCCGATCCCAAGTGCTCACATCTGCGATATCGACGTGATGAGAACAAACTTTAGCGTTAATTGCCTTTGCCCCCTGCAGAGGGGGTAAGCATTGGTAAGCAGGACACCTTGCAAATTTCACAATGTGAGTTCCGCGAGCCCATCCGCGACCGGCTGAGCACACACGACCTTGCCTTGGCCGGTGCGCACCCGGGCGCAGCGACCTTCGTCGCCGTGGGCCAAGGCCACGCCTTCGGCTGCAGCCATGAAGCCGACCCCCTTCACGCGCAATCGTACCGGATCACCGGCAGAAAACCAGCGGCGCGCCCGCAAATCTGACTGGCGCAGGCTCTGCCCAGCCTGCAAACGCCGCTGGGACGAACGCCCCATTGCCTCGGACAGGCTCAGCACGGCCGGCGAGCTGCTTTCGGCGAGATCGACCTCGGCGAGCTTCACATCTTGCGGGCCCAACTCCTGCCCCGGCTCGACCGGGGAGGTGACCACCAGGGCCGAGCCCCAGACCTTGACCGTCACCGGCCAGAACACGTTCCAGCGCACCGGGCCTTGTTCGCAGCGCAAGCCCACCCGGGTCTTGCCCCACAGCCTCATGCCCTGGGGGATGTAGGCGTTCACCTTCTGGCACGGGGCCAGCTTCAATCGGGGGTCCAGCTCACCTAACACCACCTCGACACGCGGGGACTTGGCTTCGCCGCTGGCGGAGGTCTGCAGCGCGGGGCTCTGGGCCTGAGTCTGGCGTTGCAACAAATCGGCCACAAGGCTCGACAGGCCAGACGCATTGGCGCCGGGCGCCTGGGCCAGCACGGGACCAGCGCCGAGCAGGGCCACCATCAGCATCACCCGCCACACGCCCGCGGCCACGCGGCGCAGTGCTGCGCGGCACCAGCGCGAGGCCTGTGTGAGGGGGAGGACGTGGCGGAAATTGGACATGGTGACGACGACTGTACGGGTCTGTGCGCCACCCCAGGGCAGGAAATGCGCCGGGAAAGTCCGTTTATTCCGGCTCATGTTTTGGCGCCAGGCGATCACCATACCTGTCAGAACCACCCTTCGTGCGAGCTGCCCACCCCGGAAGGCCTGACCATGTTGAACCGACTGACCGATTCCCTGAATTTCCAGACCGAAGCCTTGAAGCTGCGGTCGGAGCGTCAGCGTCTGATCGCCAGCAACATCGCCAACGCCGACACGCCGGGCTATGTCTCCCGCGATTTCGATTTCGCCACGGCGCTCAAGAACGCCACGGGCCAGGCCTCGACCGGGCCGAGCGGCCTGTCGGCCCCGCGCCTGGCCATGAACGCGGCCAACCCGGCGCACCTGCAACGCAATGGCCAGTTGGCCGGCAGCGGCGCCACCACCGAGCTGGCCTACGCGCCCACGACCCAGACCAATCTGGACAACAACACCGTGGACATGGACCGCGAGCGCGCCAACTTCGCCGACAACACCGTGCGCTACGAGGCCACGCTGCGCTTCATCAACTCGTCGATGCGCACGCTCAACACGGCCATCACGGGCCAGTGAGCCGGACGTAACAGGAGCCCATCATGTCGATGTTCAAGATTTTCAACGTGGCCGGCAGCGCCGTCAGTGCGCAGTCGCAACGCCTCAACGTGGTGGCTTCCAACCTGGCCAACGCCGACACGGTGGCCGGCCCCGATGGTTCGGCCTACAAGGCGCGCCAGGTGGTGTTCAGCACGACGCCGATGGGTGGCCCGGGCACGGCCGGTGTCACGGTGAGCCAGGTCACAGAAGACAACACGCCCGGTCGCCGCATCCACGATCCCAAGCATCCTCAGGCCGACGCCGAGGGTTATGTGACCTATAGCAACGTCAACACGGTCGAGGAGATGGTCAACATGATCTCGGCCTCGCGTTCGTACCAGAACAACATCGAGGTCATGAACACGACCAAGTCGCTGTTGATGAAGACCCTGCAGATGGGCCAAGGCAGCTGATGCCCGCCGCCTCGTCTGAACCTCGAAGCAAGGACCTCCCATGAGCACCACCGCGATCTCCGGCACCAGCGGCGCCAGCAATGCCGCCGGCACGCAGAGTGCCACCGCCGCCGCCAACGAGGCGTCCGACCGCTTCCTTAAGCTGCTGGTCACGCAGATGCAGAACCAGGATCCTCTCAACCCGATGGACAACGCCCAGGTGACGAGCCAGATGGCGCAGATCAACACGGTGACGGGCATCGACAAGCTCAACAACACCGTGTCAGGCCTGGGTGGCAGCCTGGCGCAGATGCAAATGCTGCAAGGCGCCAGCCTGGTCGGCCGTGCGGTGCTGCTGGAGGGCAACAAGCTGGCCGTGAACGCCGAGACGGGTGCCGTCGGTGGCGGGTACGAGCTGGCCTCGGCTGCCACCAAGGTTCAGATCGACATCGTCAACAGCAGTGGTGCGGTGCTGGGCACGGTGACGCAGGCCGGCAAGCCCTCGGGACGTCAGTCCTTCGAGTGGGTGCCGCCCGAAGGCACCGACACCAGCAACCTGACCTTCAAGGTCACCGCCATGAACAACAACACCGCCGTGAGCGCCACGCCGCTGATGACGGACCTCGTCAACGCCGTCAACACCTCCGACGGCACGCTGACCCTGGAGCTGCTCAACGGCGGCAACACCGCTTACAGCAAGGTCAAGGCCATCGCCTGACCCTCCTCATTTCAGCGCAGTACACCCGAAAGGACAACATCATGGGCTTCCAGCAAGGTCTCTCCGGTCTGAGCATCTCCAGCAAGAGTCTGGAGGTCATCGGCAACAACGTGGCCAACGCCAACACCTATGGTGCCAAGGCGGCACGTGCCGAATTCGCCGACATGTATGCCGCGTCCCTCAGTGGCGGCGGCAACAACAACATCGGGATTGGCGCACGCATCGGCGCTGTGGCGCAGCAGTTCACGCAGGGCAACATCACCACCACGTCGAACACCCTGGACCTGGCCATCAACGGCCGAGGCTTCTTTGCGCTGACCACGGCACAAGGTGAAACGGTGTACTCGCGCAACGGGCAGTTCAAGCGCGACAAGGAAGGCTTCCTGGTCAACAACGAGAAGCACCAGTTGCTGGGGCAGGCGTTGGACGCGGCGGGTTCCCCCGCTGGCCCGGCAGGCTCGCCCATTCAGCTGACCAATGACAGCTCGCCGCCCCAGGCCGCCAGCAAGATCAGCATGACAGCCAACCTGGATGCGAGCGCCCAGATTCCCGCCAATCCCGTCCTCGACTTCACCCAACCCGGCACCTACAACTTTGTCACCTCCCAAACGGTGTATGGCGACAACGGCGCCCCCGTGGCCGTGAACTACTACTTCCGCAAGACCGCCGACGCGAATGCGACCGATGGCGGCACCTGGGAGGTCTACATGACGGCCGACGGCAATACCAATGCAGCGTCGGTACTCACGGATGGCGCCGGCAATCCGGCACCCGTCGGCACGCTGACCTTCAATATTGACGGCAGCCTGCCGCCCAACACCATCTTGCCCGCACTGGACATTCCGGGCGGCATGAACGGGCAGCCCATCTCTGGCGTGACCATCAATGTGTCCGGACTCACCGAGTACGCCGGCAAATACGCGGTGACCGACCTGAGCGGCGGCGGCTATGCCCAGGGCAATCTGTCGGACTTCATCGTCGAAAGCGATGGCACGGTCATGGCCCGCTACACCAACGGCCAATCCAAGGCCATTGCCCGCGTGCAGTTGGCCGATTTCAAGAACCTCAATGGCCTGCAGCCGATTGGCGGCAACGAGTGGAAGGCCACCAGCGCATCCGGTGAGCCCCTGCCGCTGGGCGCGCCAGGCAGTGGTGTCTATGGCCTGCTGCAATCGGGGGCGCTGGAAGAGTCGAACGTGGACCTGACCGGTGAGCTGGTCAACATGATCGTGGCACAGCGTGCCTACCAAGCCAACGCGCAGACGATCAAGACCGAAGACCAGGTCCTGCAGACCCTGGTCAACCTGCGCTGATCTGCCTCGCACTTAGGAGCCCATCATGGACCGCATGATCTACCTCAGCATGGCCGGCGCCAAGATGAACATGCAGCGCCAGGAAGTGCTCTCGCACAACTTGGCCAACGTGAGCACCACGGGCTTTCGCGCCGAGCTGCAAGCGGTGCGCGCCGTGCCCGTGCGCGGCGATGGCGCCAGCACCCGCGTGTACGCGCTCGACACCACGGTGGGCTACGACGACAGCACGGGGCCAGTCAACTTCACCGGCCGTGCGCTGGACGTGGCCATGCGCGGCAAGTCCATGCTCGCGGTGCAGGCGCTGGACGGCACCGAGGCCTACACCCGTGCAGGCTCTCTGGTGGTCGATGCGCAAGGCAACTTGGTCACCCAAAGTGGCCTGCAGGTGATGGGCGATGGGGGCCCAATCAACATCCCGCCCAACACGCAGCCCAGCATTGCGCCTGATGGCACGGTGAGCGTGCGCCAGCAAGGCGGCGTCACCACCCCGGTAGGTCGCCTGAAGCTGGTCACCCCCGAAGTCAAGCTGAACCGTGGCGATGATGGCCTGTTCCGCGCCGCCGATGGCGCCCTGCCGGCCGATGCCAACGCACAGCTGCAAGACGGTGCCCTGGAAGGCTCGAACGTGAACCCGATCGAGACCATGGTGTCGATGATCGCGGCCGCCCGGCAGTTTGAAACGCAGATGAAGATGATGCAAACCGCAGAACAGGACGAGAAAGCAGCCGCTCAATTGCTGAGCAACGCTGGCTGATTGCCTGGACACTGAGCAGGCATTGCGTATTGACTTCAAAGGAGAACGGCCATGATGCGTTCACTGTGGATTTCCAAGTCGGGCATGGATGCCCAGCAGGTTCAGCTGGACCACATCTCGCACAACCTGGCCAACAGCTCGACCACGGGCTACAAGCAGTCGCACGCGCAGTTCGAGGATCTGATGTACCAGACCCTGCGGCAAAGCGGTGCGAACAGCTCCGAACAGACCCAGTTGCCCACCGGGCTGCAAGTGGGCTTGGGCGTGCGCACGGTGGCCACCTCGCGTGAGTTCACGCAAGGCACGCTGCAGCAGACGTCCAACAGCCTGGACATCGCGATCCAGGGCGACGGCTTCTTCCAGATCACCATGCCTGACGGTACGACGGGCTACACCCGCGATGGCTCGTTCAAGCTGGACTCGAACGGCCAGATCGTGACCAACAACGGCTATGTGCTGCAGCCGGGCATCACCGTGCCGGCCAATGCCAAGAACCTGACCATCGGCAACGACGGCACGGTCACGATCACCCAGCCAGGCTCGACAGCGATCCAGCAACTGGGGCAGTTGCAGCTGGCGACCTTCATCAATCCGGCCGGGCTGGACCCCAAGGGACAGAACCTGTTTGCCGAGACTGCCGCCTCGGGTACGCCGCAAACCGGCAGCCCCAACAGCGAAAACTTTGGCTCGCTGTCGCAAGGCTTCCTGGAGTCGTCCAACGTCAACGTCGTGCAGGAGCTGGTCACCATGATCCAGACTCAGCGTGCCTACGAGTTGAACTCCAAGGCCATCCAGACCTCGGATCAGATGCTGCAAAAGCTGGGGCAATTGTGATGCGTACGCTGTCCAGACTGTCGCACGCGGCCGCTCTGGCCGGCGTGCTGCTGCTCACCGGCTGCATGGCCATGGCGCCCAAGGTCGACATCGCGGAGCCCGTCCAGGCGCGTCCGCTGCCGCAAACCTACGCGCCCGCACAATCCGGCGCCATCTTCCAGAGCGCGGGCTACCGGCCGCTGTACGAAACGCACCGCGCACGGATGGTGGGCGACATCGTCACCATCGTCATCCGCGAGTCGATCACGGCCAAGCAGGAAAGCAGCAGCAGCATCGAAAAATCCGGCTCGATCTCGGGTTCGGTTTCGGCCTTACCGTTCTTGCCCAAGACCTCGTCGGTGCTGGGCAAGCTGGCGGTCGGTGGCAGCAGCAACAACACCTTTGACGGCACTGGCTCCAGCGAAGCCAGCAATCTGTTCAACGGCACCATCACGACCACCGTCACCGAGGTGCTGCCCAATGGGCACCTGCTGGTGGCCGGCGAAAAACAGATTGGCGTGGGCCAGAGCGTGGACATCCTGCGCTTTTCCGGCCAGGTCGATCCGATGACCATCCAGCCAGGCAACAGCGTGAGCTCCGCCCAGGTGGCCAACGTCCGCGTGGAGCAAACCGGACGCGGCGCACGCCAGGAAGCGATGGGAATAGGCTGGCTTGCGCGGTTCTTTTTGAGCGTTGTCCCGTTCTAAAGTTCTCCAAAATGGAGCCGACCCCCTAAAGGATTCGGCCCATGACTTCCACCTCCACCCGCACCAAGCCGCTGATTGCCCTGGCCTGTCTGGCCGCCTCGGCCGCCCTGTGGTGGCCGCTGGAAGCGCAGGCGGTCCGGCTCAAGGAAATCGCCGCCGTTCAGGGCGTGCGCACCAACCAGTTGACCGGCTACGGCCTGGTCGTGGGCCTGGATGGCACCGGCGACCAGACCACCCAGACCCCCTTCACCACGCAGAGCGTGCAGGCCATGCTGCAGCAGATGGGCATCAACCTGCCCGCTGGCACCGCCATGCAGCTCAAGAACGTGGCGGCCGTCCTCGTCACGGCCTCTTTGCCAGCGTTCGCACAACCGGGTCAGGCGATCGACATCAACGTGTCATCCATGGGCAATGCCAAGTCGCTGCGCGGCGGCACCCTGATCGCCACCCCACTCAAGGGCGCGGACGGTCAGATCTACGCCATGGCGCAAGGCAATGTGGTCGTCGGCGGTGCAGGAGCCTCTGCCGGTGGCTCCAAGGTGCAGGTCAACCACCTGAGCGCCGGGCGCATCCCTGAAGGGGCCACGGTCGAGCGCAGCGTGCCCACACCGTGGCTGCAGGGCAGCACGATCCAGTACGACCTGCGTGCCGATGACTTCAACACGGCCCGCGAAGTGGCCAATGCCATCAACCGCGCCAAAGGCGCCGGCACCGCCGAGGCCATCAGCGGCCGCACCGTGGCAGTGAACCTGCCGATGCAGCCGGGCCAGCGCGTGGCCTTCATGGCCGATCTGGAGAATCTCAACATCGACCGCGCGACGCCCGCCGCCAAGGTGGTCATCAATGCGCGCACCGGCTCGGTGGTGCTGAACCAGGCCGTGACGGTCGGCCCCTGCGCGGTGGCCCACGGCAACCTGTCCGTCACCATCAGCTCCACCCCCATCATCAGCCAGCCCAACCCGCTGTCGCAAGGCCAGACCGTGGTCACGGAGAAGAGCAACATCCAGATCAACCAGGAGCCCGGCGCCCTGATCCAGATGCCCGCGGGCACCCGCTTGACCGACGTGGTGAAGGCGCTCAACACCCTGGGCGCCAACCCGCAGGACCTGCTGGCCATCTTGCAGGCCATGAAGGTGGCTGGCGCCCTGAATGCGGAACTGGAGGTGATCTGATGAGCAGCCCCACCCTGCCAGGCCAGAACAGCGGCCTGACCATGGACCTGCGCTCGCTGGATCGGCTCAAGGCCGCATCCGGCCAGAACGCAGCCAGCCAGAGCACCATCAAGGAAACCGCGCGCCAACTGGAAGGCCTGTTCATGCAGGAGCTCATGAAAAGCATGCGCGCCACGACCATGAACATCGGCATGCTCGACAACTCCGGCACCGAGATGGGCCAGAGCATGCTCGACACGCAGCTGGCCACGCAGATGACCGGCTTGCCACGCGGCCTGAGCGCGTTGATCGAGCGCCAGTTGTCGCGTCAGATGGGTGTCGCCTCGCCAGAAGGCGGAGCGGCATCGGCCCCCACCCTGAACGAGTTGCCCGTCCGCCCGACCTTGAGTCTGAGCCGAACCGACGGCCAGCACGTCTCCGCCAGCCTACCCCTGGACCGCACCATTGAGGCGCGCCTGCCTGCCGAGACACTGGCAGCAACCACCGCCGCTGATGTCAAGGGCAACCGCAAGCTCAACCCGGCCGAAAGCTTTGTGCGCAAACATCAGGCCGCAGCCGATGCCGCCGAGCGCGCCACGGGCATCCCGTCGGCCAACATCCTGGGGCAAGCCGCCCTGGAGTCGGGCTGGGGCAAGCGTGAGATCCGCGCCAACGACGGCAGCAACAGCCATAACCTGTTCGGCATCAAGGCGACATCCGGATGGAAGGGCAAGGTGGCCGAGGTCACCACCACCGAGTACATCGGTGGGGTGGCACGCAAGGTCACAGCCAAATTCCGTGCGTATGACTCGTACGAAGAGGCCTTCAAGGATCACGCCCGCCTGCTCAGCCAGAGCCCCCGCTACAGTCAGGCGATGGCTCAGACTGACTCTGTGCGTGGCTATGCCCAAGGTCTGCAACGCGGCGGCTATGCCACCGATCCGGCGTATGCCGACAAGCTGACCCAGGTGATCAACACCGCCTTGCGTCTGCAACAGCGCTCGGCCTGACACCTGAGAGGAGACACGCATGGGATCCGGAATCTACTCCCTTGGCACGCGGGCGATGTTCGCCAGCCAGGCCATGCTGGACACGACTGCCCACAACATCAGCAACGTCAACACGCCGGGCTATTCGCGCCAGCAGGTCGAGTTGGCCACCGAGGGTGGCATGTACACGGGCGCCGGCTTCTTTGGCCGCGGGGTGCGCATCGCCACCGTCACACGCTCGACCAACGAATTCCTGATCAAGGAAGCCAACGTCAACACGGCCGCCTCGGCTGCTGACCAGACGCGCCTGGGCAAGCTGGAGCAGCTGGAAAAGATTCTCCCGACCGGCCAGAACGGCCTGGGCTATGCTGCCACGCAGTTTCTCAACACTTTCGTGGACGTGTCCAACCAGCCGCAGGACATGTCAGCCCGACAGGTGACGCTGTCGCGCGCCCAGGAATGGGCCAACCGTGTCAACACGGCCGCCAAACAGCTCGATCAGCAGCAGGCCGGCGTGATCATGGACATGCAGACCAGCGTGAGCCAGGTCAACAGCCTGACGCAGAAGATTGCCGGACTCAACCAGCAAATTGCGGTCTACAACGGCAGCGGCCACACGGCCAACGACCTGCTGGACCAACGCGACAACCTCATCAAGGACCTCAACAAGCTGGTGCAGGTCAACACCGTGGAAGCCGACGATGGCAGCCTGAGCGTGTTCATGGGCGGCGGGCAGGTGCTGGTATTGAGCAACACCGCCCAGACGCTGAAGGTCGAGCGCGACGCATCTGACGCGACCAAGGGACGGGTGGCCCTGGTGACCAATGGCACGAGTCGTGTGCTGGACTCCGGCCAGATCACCGGCGGTGCCCTGCAAGGACTGTTGCGCTACCAGGACGAGGACCTGACCAACACACGTGCCGAGTTGAACAATTTCGTTGCGGAGTTTGCCAACAAGGTCAACGAGATCCATTCCTACGGCCAGACGCCGGACGGTGCCTACGGCGACCCGATTTTCAGCAACACCGGTTCACCATCTACACTCAGGGTCAACCTGAGCAACCCCAAGGATCTGGCTGCCGCATCGCCCCTGATTGCTCACACCAACACCGCCAACACGGGCACGGTCAGCGTGGGCGGGGTGACCATGACCGGGACCTTGTCAACGGCAACGCCCCCCACGGCCTTGCCACTGACCATCAACTTCGTGGCAGATGCCACCGCCGCCAGCGGCATCCGCTACGACATTGTGGATGGTGGCGGCACCACTCTGGCCTCGAGTGCCTGGGTCGCTGGCACCCCCCTGGATGGCAGCAGCCTCAACCCACCTTTCAGCCTGAATCTCAGTGGTGCCCCGGCTGACGGCGACTCACTGACCATGCAGGCCATCAACGCCAGCACACTCCCGGGTAACAACGGCAACGCCTTGGCCATGCTCGCCTTGCGCGACCATCAGTTCACCGGTCTGGGCGGCGCCACGGTGACCGACGCCTACGCCGAGATGATCGGTAACCTGGGGGTCAAGGTGCAGGATGGTCGCATCGCAGCCGGTCTTTCCAAAACCCTGGAGGATTCGTCCAACCAGACCCTGAGCAGCACCGCCGGGGTCAACCTCGACGAAGAAGCCTCCCGACTGATCCAGTTCCAGCAAAGCTACCAGGCTGCGGCCAAGGTGTTGCAGGTCGCTCAGACCGTGTTTGACACCCTGCTGAACATCACGCGTTAAGGACACCAACCATGCGCATCGCCACTGCCTTCCGTTACGAGCAGTCCATCAGCAACCTGCAGCAGCGTCAGCAGGATCTGAGCACTGCCCAAATGCAACTGACTTCGGGCAAACGCGTCAACGCCGCCAGCGACGACCCGACCGCCGCCGCCCGCGCCGAACGCGCCCTGGCCTCGATCGCGCGGACCGATGCCGACCAGCGTGCCGTGGACGCCAGCAAGAACGCCATGGCGATTGCGGAATCCGTCCTCGGCGATGCGGTGGAGTTGATGCAAAGTGCTCGGGAAACCATCGTCGCTGCCGGCAACGGCGCCTACTCATCCTCAGACCGCCAGGCCCTGGCTGCCAAGCTGACCGAAATCCGCAAACAACTCCTGTCGGTGGCCAATCGCCCGGACGGTGGTGGCGGCTACGTCTTCGGTGGACAGGGGGCCACCCAAGTGCCGTTTATTGAATCTTCGGCGACCGTTCCCAGCACGGTGGTGTTCCAAGGCCAGCCCGGACAGATCGAAGCCGCGTCCACAGAGAAGGTCAACCTCACCCTCGACGGACAGCGCATCTGGATGTTCGGGCGCGAGCAAGACGGCACACTCTCACCCGTCAATGTGTTCGATGCGCTGGCCACTGCTGTCGAGAGATTGAACGACCCCAGCATCACCGGTACGGATGCACAGACCACCGTGAACAACGGCCTTGGCGACCTCGACAAGATCCTGGGCAACGTGCAGTCTGCACGCTCGGAAGTGGGCGAAATGCTCAACCGCATGGACGGCATCGAGTCCCGCCTGGCCGACAGCAAGCTGGCCGCCCAGACCGAAAAGTCCAACGCCGAGGACTTGGACATGGTGGACGCCATCTCCCAGTTCCAAAACAAGCAAACCGGGTACGAAGCCGCACTTCAGAGCTACGCATCGATTCAGAAAATGTCCCTGTTCCAGTACATTAACTGAACCAAGTTCCCCGCTGCTTTGCCTCCATGAACCATCCCATACTGGGTCAGACCGCCCTCGCCTACAGCCCCGTCATCGACCGCAACCGCACCGTCATCGCCACGCGCCTGACGGTGATGCCGCTGACCCAAGGGGCGGCGCTGGACGCCTCGGCCCTGCTGGCGGCCCTGGCCGACACCTGGCCGGAAGGCGGGCAGCACCTGTGGCTGAACGTCGCAAGCGAAAGCCTGCTGCAAGACCTGTTGCAAGCCGAAGTGCCTGCGCACATCTTCATTGAGGTGCCCGCTTTCATGGCCCTCGACCCTGTCAACAGCCCCGCGCTGCTGGCCCTGCACGACCGTGGCAACACCCTGCTGCTCAAGGGGCGCCCGCTGCAAGAGCTGCCGCGCGAGGTCCTGCCCTGCTTCAAGTACTCCATCATCGATTACAACGATGACCGCCGCATCCAGCAAGGCAACCCCAACCAGCCCAGCACCGCCCCGGAAGGCACGGTGCGCAACATCAGCCACGTGCAGGCCGGCATCACCAGCATCGAAGAGATGGAGCTGTCGTTCCGCAAGGGCGCCCTGGCCGTGCTCGGCTGGCCCATCGACAACGTCATCGACCAGTCCAGCAAGCCCGCCGACCAGCCCGCCCTGCAGGTGATCGTGCAACTGATCGACCAGTTGCACCGCGGCGAGGACATCGACGACCTCGAAAACACCCTCAAGCGCGATCCGCCTCTGGCCTTCAAGCTGATGCGCTACATCAACTCGCCGGCCTTCGGTCTGTCGGTCGAGATCAGCTCCTTCCGCCACGCCATCATGATCCTGGGCTACCAGCGTCTCAAACGCTGGTTGGCCCTGCTGCTGGCCACCGCCAGCAAGGACCCGAACATGCGCCCGGTGATGTTTGCCGCCGTGCGCCGGGGCCTGCTGATGGAAGAGCTCGCCAAGATCAGCGGCGACGACGAGATGCGCAACGAGCTGTTCATCTGCGGCGTGTTCTCGCTGCTCGACCGCATGTTCCGCCAGCCCTTCAGCGAACTGCTCAAGACCATCCCGGTGCCCGAGCGCGTCTTCCAGGCCCTGGCCGACCAGTCCGGCCCCTACGAGCCTTATTTCGAGTTGGTGCAGGCCATCGAGGCCGGCATCATCTACGACATCAAGGACGTGGCCGACAAGCTGCTGCTGACCTTCCCGGACCTGAACGGCGCCATCCTCAAGGCCATGTACAACGCCGCCCAGCTGGACTGAGCCCGCACGTCGCCTAAGATGCGGCATGCACGCCGCTGACACCCCTTACGCCGACCTCACGCCTGACCTCGTCCTCGACACCCTGGAGGCCTTCGGTCAGGCCGTGGACGGGCGGCTGCTGCAGCTGAACTCCTACGAGAACCGCGTCTTCCAGGTCGGCCTGGACGATGGCCGCTTTGTGGTGGCCAAGTTCTACCGCCCCGGCCGCTGGAGCGACGCGCAGATCCTGGAGGAGCACACGTTCACGCAGGCCCTGGCCGACGCCGAGGTGCCCGCGGTGCCCCCGCTCACCCTGACGGACACTGGCACCGAAGGTGCGCAGCTGCTGGGCACGCCCCCGACCCTGGGCGCCTTCCGGGGACACCGCGTGGCCGTCGCCCCCCGTCGAGGCGGCCGCGCCCCCGAACTCGAAGACCCGGACGTGCTGCGCTGGCTCGGGCGCTTTCTGGCCCGGCTGCACACCGTCGGTGCCGAACAAGCCTTCGTCCACCGCCTGCGCCTGGACGTGGACCAGACCGGGCGCAGCGCCCGCGACTGGCTGGTGTCGCACGACATCCTGCCGCCCGACCAGGCGCCCCGCTGGCTGAGCGCAGCCGACCATGCCCTCGACCTGGCGCAGGCTGCCTTCGACCGCATCCCCGACCTGCGTTACCGCCGCGTGCACGGCGACTGCCACCCCGGCAACGTGCTGTGGACCCCGGACGGTCCGCACTTCGTGGACCTGGACGACGCCTGCATGGCTCCGGCCGTACAGGATTTCTGGATGCTGCTGAGCGGCAACGAAGCCGACCGCCGCGGCCAGCTCGACGCCCTGCTCGACGGCTACGAGACCGTGGCCGAGTTTGACTGGCGCGAGCTGCGCCTGATCGAGCCCCTGCGCACATTGCGCATCCTGCACCACAGCGCCTGGCTGGCGCGCCGTTGGGCCGACCCGGCCTTCCCCGCCGCCTTCCCCTGGTTTGGCAGCGGCAACTACTGGCAACAGCAAACCGATCTGCTGCACCAGCAAATCGAGCTGCTGCAGGCCCCCACCGACCAACCGGCCTGGCTGTCCTGAGCCCACCGCCCCGGCAGCGCCCGTGACATAGTCCCGCGGCGCGCCATCCTCCCAACACGCGCGGCGGCGAGCCCGGTGTAAGGTGAGCGCTTGAGTCAACAGGAGATTTCTGGATGAGTGCGGCAACTGCCCGATCCGACAGCAACCGCAGCGTGTGGACCCTGATCCTGGGTGGCGCCGCCTTGATCGCCACGCTGGCTTTGGGCACCTGGAGCTGGCAGAAGTACGCCTCGCCACCGGATGAAGTGGTGCGTCCCGTCCCCATCTACCTGAGCATCGACAAGATCGAGTCCAAGATGTCCGACGGCAGCGTGCTGGCCTTCAAGTTTGGCCTGCAGCTCAAGGACCCCAAGGACCAGCAAGTACTGGGCCCCTACGCCCCGGCCTTTCGCAGCATGGTCGCCAACCTGACCACGGAGTTGACCTACCAGGACCTCGCCGCCCCGGGCAGCATGACCGAGATGGGGGGCTACATCGAGTACACGCTCAACGACTACCTGACACAAAAGGGCCTGCCCCAGCGGATCCAGGGTGTGCTGTTTGAAGACTGGCTTCTGCTGATGTGATGCAGCGGGTTCAGCCTTTGGCGCTGACCGTCACCTTGGTTTTGCGGGCGACCGGCTTGCTGCGCGTCTTCGCCGCGGCACTCTTGCGCGACAGGCGGCGACTGATGTCGTCGGAATCAATCCAGTAGTCTGCGCCCTTGAGGATGCGGTCCACCTCGTCGTCGGTCAGGAAGGGGGTACAGATGCGCCGCATGACCTTCTCGAACCAGCGACCCACCGCGGCGATCTCGGCCTGCTGCTCGTTGCCCTTGCCCGCAAAGATGCCGGAATAGGTGTGGAACATGAGCTGGCAGTTGTCATGCACGAACAGCTCGTCACCACTCAGGAAGATCAGTGCCGCCATCGAGTAAGCGCGCGCCTCCAGTATCGTGACCACCCGGGCGCTGGAGGCCGCGATGTTGTTGATGATCTGCAGGCCCGTGTTGAAGTCTCCGCCCGGCGAGTTCAGGTGCAGGTAGATCAGATCGGTTTCGCTGGCCGTGCGCAGCGTGTAGAACAGCTCGGTGTAGTACTGCGGCTCTTTCAGCTCACCACAGATGTAATACGACACCTGCCGCACGGGCACCTGACGCTCGTAGCGCAGCAGGCCCTGGAACGGCACGATGTCGCCGTTGCTGTCATCTTCATCTTCACGTCGGGTGGAAACTGGCAAGGTGCAATCCTCCATAGAACGGAATGGCCATTATCCGCAGTTCGGCTCCCCAACCGGTGGGTCAACCAGGACAATGGTCTGGCGGCCTGCCTCCTTGGCACGGTACATGGCCGAATCCGCCTGCTGCAGCAAGCGGTCTTCGCTGCCGGTCTCGCTGTGGAACAAGACCAGGCCAATGCTGGCGCCGCACACATGCGTCACCGTCTGCACAATGCCGTCGTCTTGAGGCAAGGTCAGGTGATAGGGCTCGGACAAGGTGAGCAACACCTTGTCGGCCACGCCGCGTGCCTGAGCCAGCGAGGTCGGCCGGTCTTCGTGCAGATCGGCCAGCATCACGACAAACTCGTCCCCCCCAAAGCGGGCCACGGTGTCGGTTTCGCGCACGCAACGCAGCAGGCGCTGCGCTACCTGGATCAGCACGAGGTCGCCGGCCGCATGCCCGTGGGCATCGTTCACAGGCTTGAAGTGGTCCAGGTCCAGGAACATCAGCGCACCGTAGCGTGGCTCGCGCTTGTGGCTGGCCAGCGCCTGCTTGAGCCGGTCACGCATCAGCACCCGGTTGGGCAGCTGCGTCAGGCTGTCGTGATAGGCCAGGGAGCGGATCTGGTTTTCCATCTCGACTCGGTCCTGGATGTCGGTGAGGAAGTTGAGCGTGGCCGGACGCCCCTCCCACTCAAACTGCGTGCCGCTGATCTCAAACCAGCGCAGGCCGCGGTCGTGGGTGAGCACGCGCAAGGGGTACTTCAAGCCATGCGCCAGGCCCTGCACACGCAAGCGGTAGGACTCCAGCACCTTGGCGCGGTCATCTTCGTGCACGAACAGCAGCAGGTCCTGGCCCAGCACATCCTCGGCGGTGTAGCCCAGCGAGGACAGCAACATCGGGTTGGCAAACTGCACCCGCCCGCTCTGTGCCACCACAATGCCCTCGCAGGCGTTCTCCACCAGCAGGCGGTAGTTGTGGTTGCTGAGGAACAGGGCCTTCGCCAGCCGCTCTTCACTCATCAGCACCACGCCCAGCACCAGCAAGGACATGCCCACCAGGGCCGCCATGATGGTGAGCGATTGCACGAGGCTGGAGTCACCGAACGACAAGGCGGGGTGAGGCGCACTGAGCGCACCGTAGAGCCGCAAAGCGAAAATCAGCAACACCAGGCTCACGCCGCTCAGCGTGATGAAGCGGCCACGGCCAGGCAGGGCTGGGTGGGGTCGCCACAGCAGCCACCCCAGGCAGACGCACAGTCCACCGTAGACCACGCTACCCATGGACACGCGCAGCGCCAGGTGGGACGGAGATTGCAGGAAGGCGTAGATCAATGGCAGCGCCACGACGGGCGCCCACCACCACCAACGCCGCTCCTGTACCTCGCGGAGGTCGAGGAAGATCTTGACGAGCACGGCCAGCGAAGCCAGCAAGGCCGCATTGCCCAGCACCACCGGCAGGAAAGGCGGGGCTTTGCCGGTCTGGGCAAAGCACACATACGCCACGCCATGCAAGGCCATGGACAGGGCGCACCACAGCAGGTCCTTCTTGCGGGGCCAGGCCACACAGGCCAGAGCCACGGCCCAAGCAAAGCTGAGGATGATCACCACCAGCAAAAGCGTTGGGGCGTGCATGCCGGTCATGAAAGCTGGCTCCAGGCCCACACGCTCACCACCGCGATGCACACCAGATCGAGCGCGCCGCCTGCACGCAGCATGTCGGCCTGCGGCACCCGACCCGTGCCGAACACCAGGGCGTTGGGAGGCGTGGCCACCGGCAAGGCAAAACCGCAGGAAGCGGCCAGCGCGACGGCGATCACCAGCACGTCCTGCGGCAGACCCATGCGCGCTGCAATGGCGGCGAAAACGGGGATCAGCAGGGCCGCGGCCGCCGTGTTGCTGGCGAACTCGCTGAGCAGCACCATGAAGGCACACACCGCCAGCAGCATCCAGACGGGGTTGCTGCCTTCCAAGCCTTGCGCCACCTGGGTCCCCAGCACCTGCGAGGCACCGGAGGCACCCAGCAACTCACCCAGCGCCAACCCGCCACCGAACAGGATCAGCACGCCCCAATCGGTCTGCTCGGACAACTGCGTCCACGAGGCCAGCCCCAGCCACACCACGGCCACCAGGGCCGCGAGGGCGAAAAAGGTGTCGGGACTCTGGATGCCCAGGGCCTGCAAACGAGGGCCACCGAGCGTCCAGCCCAGGGCCGTGAGGGCGAACACCATGAGGGTGAGCACGCGGCTTCGGGTCCAGGGGATCACCTCGGCTTCGAGGGGGATGCGCTGATGGAGCCGGGGCCGCAGCACCAACCACAGCGTCAGCACCATCAGTGGCATCAGGACGCCGACCAGGGGCAGGCCAATGCGCAACCAGCCCGCGAAGTCCACCCCGGCCGCACGGGCCGCCAGGGCATTGGGCGGCGAACCCACCAAGGTGCCCAGCCCGCCCAGGCTGGCCGCGTAGGCCACACCCAGCAACACGAAGGTGTGGGTGCGGCGGTCACGTTCCGGGTCGACGGCCCGCAACACACCCATCGTCAGTGGCAACATCATGGCCGCCGTGGCCGTGTTGCTGATGCCCATGGACAGGAGCGCGGTGGCCGCAAACAGCAGGCCCACGGCCGCGCCCAGGTGACCGCGCGACAGCGCCAGCAAGGCCACCGCCATCTTGCGGTCGAGTTGCTGCACCCGCAGGGCAGCCGCCAGCGCGAAACCGCCCAGGAACAGAAACACGATGGGGTCGGCAAACGGCGCCAGAGCCTTTTGCGTGGTCAAGCCATCAAAGCCCAGCAGCAAGGCGCCCAGGGGCACCAGCAAGGCCACCACCGCCAGGGGCAAGGCCTCGGTCAGCCAGAGCACCCCGATGAAAACAGTGAGGCCAAGGCTCTTGCGAACCTCGGCCTCAAAAGGCAGCCGCGCATACAGCACGGCTGATACCGCCAGCGCCCCCAGCATGATGACCGCTGAGCGCACGCTGGCACGGTCCATCAGAAGGTCTCCCAGTCCTGATCGTCCACCACAGCCGCTGCCTTGGCGGCAGCCGGACGTGCGGGAGCCGGGGCCGATGCGGCCTGCGGTTTCGCCGGGGCCTTGGCCTGCGGTGCCGTCACGGCAACCGGATCGACCTTCGCCGCCACAGGCGTCGAAGCCGCAGCCGCCGAGCGCACGGCGGGCGCAGCCGGCACCGCGGACGAGGCGCGTACGGCAGGCTTGTGGAGCTTGGGCGCCGACAGCGCCGAGTTGGCCGGCGTGGCAACGCCGCCATTGACCTTGAACAGCGACACCACCTCGCCGAGCTTGCGGGCCTGCTCGCTCAGGGCGCTGGCGGCAGCAGCCGACTCTTCCACCAAGGCGGCGTTCTGCTGCGTCATCTGGTCGAGGTTGCCCACGGCCTGATTGACCTGGCTGATGCCCTGCTGCTGCTCGCTCGCGGCCGCCGAGATCTCGGCGATCAGATCACCAACACGCTGCACACCCATCACGATGTCTTGCATGGCCGAGCCCGCTTCGGTCACCTGTTGCGAGCCGGACTCGACACTCTCGACCGAGCGCTGGATCAGGGTCTTGATCTCCTTGGCGGCTTCGGCGCTGCGGTGCGCCAGACTGCGCACTTCGCTGGCCACCACCGCAAATCCACGACCTTGCTCACCGGCGCGAGCGGCTTCCACGGCCGCGTTCAAGGCCAGGATGTTGGTCTGGAAGGCAATGCCGTCGATGACACCGATGATGTCGGAGATGCGGCGCGAGCTGTCCGAGATGTGCTGCATGCTGGTGACCACATTGCCCATGACCTCGCCACCACGCGTAGCCGCCTGGGTGGCGTTCAGCGCGAGCTGGTTGGCCTGGCGAGCTGTCTCGGCCGACTGGGTCACGTTGCTGGTCAACTGCTCCATGCTGGCGGCGGTCTCTTCCAGGTTGGCTGCAGTCTGTTCGGTGCGAGCAGACAGGTCCTGGTTGCCATTGGCAATCTCGGTCGACGCGGTCGACACGGAATCCACCCCCGCGCGCACCTCCGAGACGAGGCTGCGCAGGCGCTCGCTCATCTGAACGAAGGCCTTGAGCAGGTCACCGAACTCGTCGTGACGATGGGAGTGCAGGTTTTGCGTCAGATCGCCCTCGCTGATGGACTTGGCCACGGCGATGGTCTGCTGCAAGGGATGAACGATGGAGCGGATCAGGAGCAGCGTCAGGCTCACGGCCACCGCCAGCAAGAAGGCCGCGGCGATCAGGCCCATGATGGCGGCCTTGCGGCGCGCAGCGTGCATGACCTCGACCGCCTCGTCGCGGTCCTTCTCCTGCAGCTTGACGAATTCGTTGAGCGCGCTCAACAGCTGACTGGCGGCCGGGCCGAACTGCTCTTGGGTGAACTTCAGCATGGCAGCACTGTCACCCGTCGCCTTGACCTCAGGAACCTGCTTGAGCAAAGCCACGGCTGTGGCACGAGCTTGCGCCACCTTCTCGTAGGCCTGCTTGTCAGCGTCAGTGACCAGGCTCTCACGAACAGCTTGCTGGATCTCGGTGATGTTCGCCGAATTGGCCGCCGAGCGTTCGCCCAGGAGCTTGTAGGCGGCCTCGTCTGGCACGTTGATCGCGGCGGTGGTCCGCTCGATCACCACCTCGGTCAAGCCCTGCCAGCGCAAGGCGCGGGTGATGGCGGCCTCATTGGCCTCCACCTCTTCCAGCGCCGTGATCATGGCCACGCTCGCTCGGTTCTGGGTGAAGGCGGCGACCGCCAACATCACGATCAGCAAACCCATGATGGTGCCCCAGAGCTTGGGGGCCACCCGAATGTCGTCCAGCTTCATCTTGTGATTCCGTTCTACGTTCAACTCAAGTGATTCAATTTACCGGAACGGCCAATCGGTGGAGCGAACGGACGCGGAAATAGTGCAAGGTCGTGCAAGACATCGCACCTCGCAGTCGGTCAACGTGGCGAAAGTGCACAGCTTGCGCCGCATGTCAGCACGCAGCGCGACGCACTTTACTTCTTGGCGTAAGGAGTCAGCACCCGACAGGTGACGGCAAACGGCACCCGATAGGCCTCGAACCATTGCGCGACCGCCATCCAGGTGAGCTCGCCACGCTCCAGCAACAGCAAGGCCCGGTCAATCATTCGACGCATCTCGTGTCGATAGCGTTGCTCTGTCATGTTTCACCCCGATTGATTTAATTTGTAGGCCAAATATAGCCAGATTCAGGCAGATGCCAAAGCCTTGCCTCCGGTGCTGGCATCGGTCCAGCCCGTGCGTGCGCGATACTCGGCCTTCCTGGTCGCTTGACCAGATCACCTTATCGGAGCCCCCCATGACCAAACACCGCAGCCGTCGCCAACGCAAGAAACTGCACGTCGGCGAATTTCAAGAATTCGGCATTGCGTTTAAAGCCAAACTGAAAGAAGGCGCCCGCGAGGAGCTCTTCGTGGACGCTCTTCTGGACGAGTTGATCGAACCCAAAGGCCTGGAATTTGGCGGCTGGGCCAACGGCGGCTTCATCACCAAGGCCGTGCGCGGCAGCGTCTCGCTCGAAGACCGCACCACCCTGATCGACTGGCTGCGTGCCCGCTCCGACGTGGCCTCGGCCCGCGTCAGCGATCTGGTCGATGTCTGGTACACCGACTTCGTGACGGACGACGTCATGACGCCTGTGGTCGGCTGACGATGGCGAGGGCCGTCTGAGTCCTCGCTTTTGACGCCACACCTTTACATGCGAATGATTCTCGTTTATTATTCTTCGCATGTTGCCGCAATATGAAGTCTCCCCCGCCCTGAGCGCGCATGCGCAGCACAGGCCCACCTGCGGCCATGCCGACGCGATCGGGGCCCTCGCCAGCGGTCGAATCTCCAGCAGTGTCCTGCTCAGCCAGCGACGCATGCTGGAGATCGTGCACGAGGGGTGCATTTATCAGCTGCGGCTGACATCCAATGGAAAACTCATCCTGACCAAGTAAACCCGCCACCAGCCAGCCGTCGCCAGCCAGTGTCAAACCCAGAAGTGAAACACGATGCTGCGATTGACGCCGATTGCTCTGGCCCTGAGCGCCATGGCCCTGCCCGTCTGGGCTCAAACTCCTCCGAATGACGCCCCCCAAGAGGCGGTGACCCTGCCGGCGGTGAAAGTCACGGCCTCGTCGGCCAACCCGAACGCCGAACTGCCCCAGCCCTACGCGGGCGGCCAAGTGGCCCAAGGCGCGCGCCTGGGCGCCCTGGGCAACCAGGATGTGCTGGACACCCCGTTCAACATCACCAGCTACACGGCGGAGTTGATCCAGAGCCAGCAGGCCCGCACGCTGGCCGAGGTCCTGGGCAATGACCCCTCGGCACGCTTCACCACCTCCAGCGGCCACCAGTACGAGAACTTCCGGCTGCGTGGCTTCGATGTCCACGCCAGCGACGTGGCGCTCAACGGCCTGTTCGGCCTGGCCCCCCTGGGCCATGTGCCACTCGAATTCGTGGAGCGCGTGGAGGTGCTCAAAGGCCCGAGCGCCTTGTTCAGCGGCATGGCGCCCAGCGGCGGCGTCGGGGGCGTCATCAACCTGGCGCTCAAGCGCGCGGGGGAGGAGCCCCTCAACCGCCTGTCGGTCGGGCTGCAAGAGGGCCAAGGGTTCACCAGCGCCGACATTGCCCGCCGCTTCGGCGAACACCAGGAATGGGGGCTGCGCGTCAATGGCGCCTACAGCGACGGTGAAACCGCCCTGGATGGCCAATCCAAGAAGCGCGAGCTGCTGTCGGCCGCACTGGACTACCGTCATCGTGGCCTGAGCGCATCGCTGGATGCGTACACCGTCCGGGAGTCGTTCAAGGATGGCTCGCCGGCGATGTTCTGGTTCGCCACCACCGATATTCCGGATGCACCCGACGCCGGCATCAACCAGTTCCCAACCGGTCAGGGCCAGTTGGACAGCCAGGCCGTGATCGCACGGGCCGAGTACGCCTTCAACCGCCACCTCACAGGCTTTGCCAGCGTGGGGATGCTGAACCAGGACTACACCGGCTTCCTCTCCGGCACCCATGTGCGCCAGCTCAACGCCGCAGGCACCAGCACTGCCACGCGAACCTATGGCCAGCGCGGCTACACCGATGGCACCAGTGCCGAGGCCGGCCTGCGCGCGCACTTCGCAACGGGCCCGGTGCGCCACGAATTGGTACTGCACGCGACCCAGCTGGATCAGGAGTCAGGCTCGGCCTCCAACAGCTCGAGTGCCTACACGACGAGCATCTACCAGCCCACGGTGCAGGCCATGCCCGCCTTGCCGACCACCGCCCCCAAGACCAGCGAGAACACCTTGTCGAGCCTGGCCCTGGTGGACACCTTGTCGTTCCTGGATGATGCCGTGCGCCTCACCCTGGGCCTGCGCGATCAACGGGTGAAGACCGACAACTTCAATGCCAGCGGCGCGGTGACATCCTCGTATGACAAACGTGTCGTGACGCCGGCGGTGGCCCTGGTGGTCAAGCCATGGGGGCCCGATGTGTCCCTGTACGCAAACCGGGTGGAGGGCCTGAGCAAGGGAGATGCTGTCTCGACGCCCACGTATGCGTTCAACAAGGTGTTCGCACCGTATAAGACCCAGCAAATGGAAGTGGGGGCGAAGTGGAACGCGGGCACCTTCGCCCACACAGCCAGTGCTTTCGAGATCACCAAGCCGATGCTGATCACCCTCAGTGGCAATGTGCCGTCCGATGGGGGCGAAAAGCGGGTGCGGGGTGTGGAGTGGAGCACCTTTGGTGAGGTGCTGCCTCAAGTTCGCCTGCTCGGGGGTGTCGCCTACAGCCAGGGCGAGCAGACCAAGACCGCCAACAACCAGTTCAATGGCAAGACCGCTGTGGGCGTGCCGCGCTGGCAAGGCAACCTCGGTGCCGAGTGGGATACGTCCTGGGTCCCAGGTCTGACACTGAGCACCCGCCTGCAAGCCACCTCCAGCCAGTACCTGGATGCGGCCAACACGATGCGCATTCCTGGCTGGGCCCAGGTCGATGCAGGCGCTGCCTATACCACCCGCCTGGATGGCCGCAAGCTGGTGCTGCGCCTGAACGTGGCCAACCTGTTCGATCGCCACTACTACTCGGGCAGCTTCAGCGACACCACGCCGATTGCCACGCTGGGACAGGCGCGCACGGTCACCGCATCGGCCACCATGGACTTCTGACCCATGGCACGCTTGACCTCAATGCTGTGCCAGGGCAGCCTGGCACTGGCCACCGTCTGGCTGCCCACCTGGGCCGCCACCCCAGAGGCGGGCTCTGCCACGCCCGCCTCGCCTGTCGACAAGGCTGATCCACCGGCCTGGAGCCCGGTCTTGATCCCTGCGACACAGAAGTTGGATGTGCGCGCCACGGGATCGGGGCACCGCTACCGCATCTTCCTGTCGGTGCCGCCCGGCCCGGTCCCACCCCAGGGCCACCCTGTGTTGTACGTGCTCGACGGCAACGCCGCCTTCCCCGTCGCGGCGTTCCTCAGTCGGGGCGCTGCGCGGCGCACCGAGGTCACCGGCCTGTCTGCGCCGGTGGTGGTGGGCATCGGCTACCCAGGTGACAGCGATTTCCATGTACCCGAGCGCCGACGCGACTACACCGTGGGGGCCAGCCAAGCCGGTGCCACGGCCACGGAGGGGCGCGCCGATGCGTTTCTCGATTTCATCGAGCGCGACCTGAAACCACGGATCACGGCGCAATACCGCATCGACCCTGCACGGCAAGCCCTCTTCGGCCACTCCTTCGGCGGCCTGCTTGTGCTGCATGCCCTGTTCACACGGCCCCACAGCTTCAGCACCTACCTGGCCTCCAGCCCATCCATCTGGTGGAACGACAAGCAGGTGCTACAGGGGCTACCGGCCTTGCAACAGCGGTCTGCCCAACCGCGACCGAGGGTGCAGGTGAGCGTGGGGGCGCTGGAAGATGAGCCTCCCAAGGGCAAGTACACGCCAGAGATGCTGGCCTGGCACGCCGCACGCCCCATGGTGTCCGAAGCCCGCAGCGTGGCCACCCGGCTGCGCGGCCTGCCCGGCTGGGCAGATCGGGTCGTCTACCACGAGTTCGCCGGCGAGGAGCATGGCCCGGTGTGGCTCCCCGCCCTGTCCCGTGGCATGCAGTACTTTCTGGAGCAGCCATGAAGGCCCCGGTCCTGCTGGCCTGGGGCTTGACCTGGGCGGGGTGCGCCTGCCTTTACCTGAGTTCCCCCCACCAGCGCTGGCGCGCTACACCCTGGCCGGCCCGTCCGGCTCGGGCTGCCGGGGCCGCGCTGCTGCTGCTCGGCCTGCTGCTCTTCGGCCGGGGCATGCACGCCACCGCAGCCACCTTCTCCTTCGTCACCTGCGTGATGCTGACCTGCACCCTGCTCCCCTACCTCGGGGTGCTCCTGAGCCTACGCCGGGCCACCTGACATGAGCCACCTCAAACCACCCCCCATTCAGCGCGACTGGGTGTCAAAGACGCTGGCCGGCACCCTGTTGGGTTTCACCTTGGCCATTGCCTGCAGCGGCGTGTTCGCCCACCTCACCCACAGCATCCCCATGGCCACACGTGCCCAGTTGGCCATGTGGATGGTGGCGCCCATCTGGCTGGGCACCCTCAGCGGCGTGTATGCCTTTGCCAGCGGCCCGCGTGCCTGGCTGTGGCTGAGTGGTGCCAACCTGGTGGCATTCGGCAGCCTGGGCCTGCTGCGCCTGTCTCAACCCTGAAGCCTGCCACCATGCGCGCCGACATCATCCGCATCTACAAAGCGGTCCACACCTGGACCGGCATCCTCACCGGCATGGCGCTGTTCATCGCGTTCTATGCCGGCGCCCTGACCGTCTTCAAGGAACCGCTCACCCGTTGGGCCTCTGCGCCCCAGCCGGTGCCCACGGTTCCCCTGAGCGATGCCCAGACGCTGATCACGCAAACCCTGAGCGCGCATCCGGCCGCGTCGAAGGACTTCACGATCCACCTGCGCGAGGACGAAGACATCGCAGCCCGCATGGGCTGGCGGGTACGCCCCCTGGGGGGCGACGACCACGACGAATCCACCGTGCGCCACTACGTGGCCACCCTCGATGCCCAAGGCGCCGCGCAGGTCCACGAGACACAGCCAGCAGGCCTGGCCGGCTTCCTGGACACACTGCACCGTGTGGTGGGCCTGCCCGTGGACAGCGACCCCAACCGCTGGTTCATGGGCGTGGTGGCCTCGCTGTACGCCCTGGCGCTCGTCTCTGGCGTGGTGGTGCTGGTGCCCTCGCTGGTCAAGGACTTCTTTGCGCTGCGCGTGGGCAAGAACCTCAAGCGCATGTGGCTGGACGCGCACAACGTGGTCGGCATCGTCTCCCTGCCTTTCCACGTGGTCATGGCGCTGTCGGCGGTGATCTTCGCCTTCCACGATGGCATCTATGCGGTACAAGACCAGGTGGTCCACGACGGCCAGCGCACCGGCGCGTTCCAGGGCACGAGACCCGGCGCCACAGCGCCCCCCGCACGCGACCTGGCCACCATGTTGCCCCCGATGACCTTGGTGGCACGCGCACAAGCGCTCTCACCCGGCTTTGAAGCGCACAGCCTGCAGTACCAGAACGTGAGCGGCCCGCGCGCCGTGGTGCGTGTGTGGGGCAAGGATGCCGCCGCGGTGTCACCGCGGGCACGAGGCGGCTTTGTGGCGCTGGACCCGTACAGCGGACGGGTGATGAACCGTGACTACCTGCCCGGCCACCAGGACACGCCCAACCTGTTCGTGAGCAGCTTCTTTGCACTGCACATGGCAGCCTTTGGTGGCCCCCCCGTCCAGTGGCTCTATTTCTTGCTGGGCTTGGCGGGAGCCTGGCTGTTCTACAGCGGCAACCTGTTGTGGATCGAAACGCGACGCCGCAAGACACCACGGGGCAGCCATGACACCCCCATTCAGCGGCGGGACACGCACTGGATGGCATCGGCCACCGTGGGCATCTGCCTGGGCTGCATGTGCGGCATCTCGCTCACCATCGTCGGGGCCAAGTGGCTGCATGCCCATGTCACCGACCTGTATGCCTGGCACCAGATCCTGTACTACACGACCTTCTTCGCCTGCATTGCTTGGGCGTTCTGGCGCGGCGCGGCACAAGCGGCCGTGCACCTGCTGTGGCTGGCTGCGGCCCTGACCTTGGCCATTCCACTGACCAGCCTGCTGGCCTGGGTCATGCCTTCTTTGGGCATGTGGACACACACCTCGCTCACCGCCCTGGGGGTGGACGCCACCGCCCTCGCTGGGGCCCTGGGCTTTGCGTGGATGGCCCGCGCCACCGCCCGCCGTGTGCATACCGGCGCCACCGACAGCGTGTGGTCAGGACATTCGTCACACACATCGACCGCCACCGAATCGCCAACCGCCACGCTGACCACTCAGACTGCTTCAAGGAGGACTCATGTGTGATCAATGCTCCCATACGGGCCCTGCCTCGGCAGGATCCCGTCGTCGTCGCCTGTGGGATTTGCCCAGCCAGTGCCACTGCCCCGTCATCGGTGTGTGCTTTTTGCTGCCTGAGTTACGCCAACTGGTGAGCAAGGCGCTGGGCGCCCCGGTTGCCGCCGACGACTACGAAATCCACGTGGGCACCGTGGCCCAGTGCCAGCATCGCCATCGACTGACGGAGCTGCTTCAGAAAGACCTGGAAACCCGCTACACCCGTACCATTCAAACGTTCAAGGCCGCCCGCAGCACCGAGGCCCTGGCCGAGCGGTGGTCACAGGCCACAAAGCACGGTGAAGTGCCAGCGGCCTTCTGGGCCACCTTGACCCACCCGCGCTGCGATGCCGCCCTGCAAGAGCAGGTGCTCCGCGATATGCACATGCTGCAGCACCAGGCGGGCGCCGCGGAACGTGTCGACACCGTTCGCTTTCAGGAACTGATGAGGGAGCACGGCGTGCTCGCCCGCGAACTGGGCAAGGTCCAGGAGCGCTGCACCCGCGTGATCACCGAGAAGTGCGCCGAGATCGAGCAACAAGGTGCCGAACTGATGCGGCTGCGAGCCCATGGCATCAGCCAGGAAACCCGCATCGCCTGCCTGCTGCAGGAAATAGAGGCGCTGAAAGCGTCTCTGCCTGATTACGAGAACACCACCCGCCTGCTCAAGAAGCTGGAACAACTCAGCGCACGGCAGTCCGAGCTGGAAACCTACAACGCCCACCTGCGCCAACAACTCCATGAGGCGCACAGCGCGCTGAAGCAGCGTGACACCGAACCGGCATCACCCGCCCTCACGCTGCCACTGCCTGCGGTGGTGGCCGAGCTGCCCGTCACCGTGCACCTGCGGCAAAAGAACGTGCTGTGCGTCGGCGGTCGGCTCGGCAACGTGACGAACTACCGAGAGGTGATCGAGCAGGCTGGCGGACGCTTCGCCCACCACGATGGCGGTGTGGAGGACAGGCACAGCGCCTTGGAAAGCAGCCTGGCGGCGGCCGACCTGGTCATCTGTCAGACCGGGTGCATCAGCCACAACGCCTATTGGCGTGTGAAGGACTTCTGCAAGCGCACGGGCAAGCAATGCGTGTTTGTGGAGAACGCTAGCACCTCGTCCTTGGTACGATCGGTTCAGCAGATCGCTGAGAACGAACAAGCCTGGCCCGCACCGGCCACCTCCGAACGCTGAAATCAGCCTTGCCAGCGGCGCACCCGGCCGGTGTCGAGATGCAGGAATTGCTCAGAGGGATAGTACCCGACGCCACCCGCCTGCAGCGACAGGGCCACATCGCGCAGCTCGCTGAGCGGGACCCCGGGCAGGCGAATGTCGATGGCTTTGCCATCCATGTGCAGGCTGCGTCGCGCAACACCACCGCTGCGCGTGGTGCGCAGCGTCTCATTGGTGGTGGGGCAGCGGTAGCCAGAAATCACCTCGAACGATTGCGAAACACCCAGCTCCAGGCGGACCCGGTGCAACAGGTCGAACAAGTTCGGATCGATCACCCCCACATCACCGGTGTAGTGGTCGCGCAGGAAATGGTTCAACGAGGCCAGGGCATCGGGCACGTACTGTTCGCCCTGCGCATACACCAGGTCCAGTTGCTCGCCAGTGTGGGTGTGGTCCAGTGCCAGACTGCGCACGTCCGATTCCGTCGCCAGGGCGGGTGTCGGCACCAGAGGCGCGGCGATGCCAGCCACCGCCAGCTGCGCAGTGCGGCGGATGAACAGTCGACGGGCAGGATGTGACAGCGACACAGGCATCTCAGAGGGGCAAAACCAAATTTTATTCTGCTGCCATTTTCGGCTGATGCCTTGGGGTCAATCCCGCGGAGCGCTCGCGCAGCGCCTGGTCCAGCATCGCATCATGCCCGTACAGGTCGGGATAGAAAAAGACCCGGCCGCCCTTGATGACCACCGTGCTGTACGCGATCAGCACCCGCAGTGGCTGCTTCAGCCGCAACGTGCGGGACTCCCCTTTGGTCATCGCCTCCTGGATGCGCTCCACCGTCCATTCCGGCTCGTCTTTCAACACAAACTGGGCCAGCGAGACGGGCTCCTGAACGCGGATGCAACCGTGGCTGTAATCGCGCCGCTCACGCTCAAACAGCTGTGGTGCCGGGGTGTGGTGCAGGTAGATGTTGTCGTGATTGGGGAAGACAAACTTGATGTCACCCAGCGCGTTCTGTGGGCCGGGCCGCTGCCGGATGCGCCATCCACCCTGAAGGACCGCCTCCAGATGCGCTGGCGCCACGGTGGTGACCACCTGGCCACTCGGTGTCACAAACTCGAAGCCCTGCTCCCGAAAATAACCGGGGTCGCGCCGGATCTTGGGCACTGTTTCGGCACGCGCGATCGATGGCGGCACGTTCCAGTAAGGACTGAACTCGATGAAGCGCATGTCGGCATCGAACAGGGGCGTGTGGGTGTCCAGCGCCTTGCCCACGATGACCCTCATCGTCAACTGGACGCTCACTTGCTCATCTCGGACCTCGTACGCACGCAGAACGAACTCCGGCACGTTCACCACGATCATGCGCGGCGCGTTCAACAGCGGGGTCCAGCGCAACCGCTCCAGAGACAGCTCAATCTGCCGCACGCGCTCGGCCGGTGGCACGTTCAGTTGCTGCAGTGTGGCCCGCCCCAGCACGCCATCGGGCGCCAGGCCGTGGCGCTCCTGAAAGGCCTGCAAGGCCGACAGCAGCACCCCTTCGAAACGCTCGGGCACGGGCGTCCCGACGGGCAGGTCGCCCAGGGCTTCCAGGCGCTGCGCCAGCAGCGTCAGGCCCACATAGGCTTGCCCCGACTCCAGCTTGCGGCGCGGCAAGGGCGGCAGCGGCGTCTGCCAAGCGGGATGATCGACCAGCGCGCGGTACTGGGCCAGCGCCTGGCGCAACTCGGCGTACATCGGCAATCGGGGCGCCAGGTCGCGCAGGGCCTGGGACAGGTTGCCGGCGAACATGGCGTCGAGCAAGAAGGCTTTTGCGTCAAATGGCGCACGCAGGGGCACTGCAAAGTTGGCGTGAATCTGGCGAGGGTCGACCCGTCCATTGCGCAGGTCCGTCAGGTACTGCTGGAGCGCCGAGGTCAGCGTGGCATCCAGCGCCTCCGATTCCACGTCGGACAGCACCGCCCCTTGTTGGGCCGCAGTCAACTGCGCATCCAGCAAGGCAGCCTGGTAGTCACCGGGGTTCAGGCCCTCATGGGCCGACGACAACAGAGTGTCCACCGCCTGCCTGGCTTCGGCCGTCGGTCGTCCGGCGTTGAACCAGATCTGCGCCTCATCGGCCAGGGCCGGCCCCGCCACCGAGGCGACGACCAGCAGGAGAGATCGAACCCACTTCGACAACATCGTCAGCATCCACTCCAAGTCAAAAGTGCTCGATCGAGAGCGATCATTGGATTTGTGGCTCGTTTCTTGGCATCGCCATGATCAGCGTCGCCCCATCAAGGGTGATCGACCAATTTTGCTTTGCTCCGATTTCAGCTTTGCTGGCGCAGAGAATCCCTCAAAGGCATCCCCGGCGCGCCATTCACCCACGGCGTAAACACGTTGATCGCGCAGACCCTGCACCCCCTCGGACCAAGCCATCAAGATGCGTTTGCCGATGTCATTGAATCCGGCGTGCAAAACCATGGCTTCTCGAACGTCCTTCCCCACATCCGCCACAGCGTCACTGATCGCTTCCACCATCTGGGCCTGCTCCTTGGGCTGAATGCCAAAGGTCAGCGCGATGAACTTCTGCAGGTTCTTCCCCGGCGCCCAGGTCTTCTTGCCCATGAACTCAATGCCAGGCGGGTTGTGCTGAAAGCCCGCATACACGCTGGTGGTCAGCATGTCGTAGGCAGGCGAGAGGTGCACATCAGCCCGGCTTGTGTACAGCAGCGCCAGGTTCTTGGCATGACAATCGGCGTTGCGTAAGGCATAGGTCAACAGCAAGGTGGTGGCCAGTTGTCGGAAGGTGTCTAACCTGCGCTCTACAGGCACGTGGTCACGCACAGCCTTGGCAATGCGCACCCAGGTGGTGTCGTACTTCGCGGCAGGCCTCAAGCCCAGCAGCGAGCAAAAGTCTTCCATTCCCCAGTGCGGCTGGCCCTGCTCGTCCACATCGAAGCGGTGCACCACCAGTGCCTGCCCGTCGTCTGACACTTCCGTCTTGGCCGTGGGCATGACCCTTGAGGCCACCTGCATGCACAGGTGCTCGTTCAAGGCCACAAAAGGTAATTGCTTGCTGGAGCCCTTGATGATGTGTCGCCGGGTGATCAGGCTGGCTTTCTTGTGCGCGGCCAACGGCGAGGCTAACTGCTGAGGCTCTTCAGCCTCATCCAGAAACTTGGGCACCACACCTGACACGCCACTGGTGGCATGCTGACGAACCAGCTCGGCAAAGGCCTCTTCTGAGTTGTCCCCCTTCAGCAATGAGGCCACCTCGATGGGCTTGGCGGGCTGGTTCAGCTCTGCACCTGTGGCAGCCACCTGGATGCGGCCGACCATGTTGCGGCCGATGACGGACAGCAAGGCGATGGGGCTTGCACCAATGTGCGGACCAAACTGCTCTTGCAGCACCTGCAGCAGATAGCCCTCGGGCAGGTTCATCTGCAGCACCGGCGGCAGTTGGTCATCCCACACATAGGACTCGGTTCGCACCGGCATCGTGAGGGATACAAAGTCGTCAGGCGCGGTGTTGGCGTGATAGCTCAGGATGCTCTTGAAGTCGCCCGATTGCTCCAGCACGGCCACATCGCGACCCATGACGTAGACCGAGAGCTTCATGCTTGGTTGCGCTCACGGCGCAGTTCGTCCAGCGTGCCAGCCTGCCCGGTGGGGATGATGTTGAGCTCCATGCCCAGCACGGCCAATACGGCCAGCAGCTTGCGGGCGCCAAACTCGGCACCGCGCCCCCGTTCGAAACGGGACAGGGATTCAGGTGTGATGCCAGCCTGCTCGGCGACCACCTGCTGGCGCAGTTTCAATGCCTTGCGACGCTCGGCAACGGCTTCACCTAGCTCTTGGAGGGTTTGCATTTGATATTTATATCAAAATTATGCAGGGGCGCATAATTTTTTGACATAGAAATCAAACGTTGAGGAGTGGTAGGCCGTGTTGGACTTGAACCAACGACCAAAGGATTATGAGTTGGCCAGACACGGTGTGTACCTAGCATAGTGTACCGGAAGGAACCGTAGCCTAAAAGAGCTGAAAGTATTTTGGTGACAGTAACTTAGCGAAGTTTTCCGGAATCGGTCAAAGCTGATGGTTGTACCGCTGGTGTACCGAGAACGTCGGTACACCTAGTGTTGAAGCTTGGTATGCGTCCGGTGAAGTCATCTTGAGATCAAACGCGTGACCCGCAACGATAGTGTCCACCAAGGAGATTAGTGGACACTATGCAAAGCACGCCAACGAAGCGCACGCGTCGATATCACCCGCCGG
>NZ_JAVEYN010000024.1:0-43880 GCF_034003525.1 Aquabacterium sp. | reverse complement strand
ACCGGAGCGCCAAGCGACGATCGAACGCCTGCGCCTGCTGTGTGTGACCGCGCTGGTGGGCCTCATCGCGCTGGGGGTGGCGTGGGAGCTGTGGCTCGCGCCCCTGCCCCAAGGCACCGGCATGCTGGCCCTCAAGGTGCTGCCCCTGTGCCTGGGCGTGGCCGGCCTGCTCAAGCACCGGCTCTACACCTACCGCTGGCTCACCTTGCTGATCTGGCTGTACTTCACCGAAGGCGTGGTGCGCGTCACCGGCGATGCTGGCCTGTCTCAGATCCTGGCGGGCATCGAAGTCGCCCTCAGCGTGCTGCTGTTCACCGCCTGCTCGGTCTACATCCGCCTGCGCCTGCGCGTGCTGCCTCCCAAGCCCAAGAAGGGCGCAGCCGCATGAGCGACACGCCCTCGTCGCCCTGCGGCCAGCATGAGGCCTTGCTCGAAGCCTTGCGGCAGATGGTGGGCCCTGCTGCCGTTCTGAGGCCCGACGCCCACGATCCGCTCGATCGCCATCAGATCGACTGGCGCAAGCGTTACCGCGGTCAGGCCCTGGCCATCGTGCGCCCCGGCTCCACCGACGAGGTCGCTGCCGTCGTGCGCCTGTGCGCCCGTCACCGGGTCAGCATCGTGCCGCAGGGCGGCAACACCAGCCTGGTGGGCGGATCCGTGCCGGACGACAGCGGCCAGCAGATCGTGCTCAACCTGGGCCGGCTCAACCGCGTGCTCGCCGTCGATGCCGCCAACCTGTCCATGACCGTGCAGGCGGGCTGCCTGCTCGCCGAGGTGCAGCGTGCCGCAGACGAAGCCGGGCTGCTGTTCCCGCTGAGCCTGGCCTCTGAGGGCAGTTGCACCATCGGCGGCAACCTCGCCACCAACGCAGGGGGCACCCAGGTGCTGCGCTATGGCACGGCGCGCGAGCTGTGCCTGGGCCTGGAGGCGGTCACCGCCGAAGGCGAAGTCTGGGATGGCCTCAAAAGCCTGCGCAAGGACAACACCGGCTACGACCTGCGTGACCTCCTGATCGGCAGCGAAGGCACCCTCGCCGTCATCACGGCCGCCACCCTGCGCCTGTATCCCCGCCCCACCCACCGACAGGCCGCGCTGGTCGGCTGCGCCACCCTGGCGCAATGCGTGAGCCTGCTGCAACAGGCCCGCACCCTGCTCGACGCCCGCCTCACCGGTTTCGAGGTCATGCACCACGCCCCGGTGGCCCTGGCGCTGCACCACCTGCCCGAACAGGCGCAGGCGGCCCGCGCCCTGCTCACGCCGGATCAGCCCGCCCTGCCCGCCTGGACGGTGCTGCTCGACACCGCCGACACCGGTCGCGCCAGTACCTTGACCGACGACCTGGAAACCCTGCTGCACGAAGCCCAGCAACAAGGCCTCATCGAGCAGGCCACGCTGTCACAGACCGAAGCGCAATACCGCGCGATGTGGACGCTGCGCGAAGCCATCCCGGTGGCCGAGAAAATCGAAGGGCACATGGTCAAGCACGACATCGCCGTGCCCACCTCGCTCGTTCCCGCCTTCGTCACGCAAGCCGAAGCCGCGCTGCAGCAACTCGTCCCGGGCTGTCGCATCGTCTGCTTCGGTCACCTGGGCGATGGCAACCTGCACTACAACGTTCAGGCCCCGCTGGGCATGGACACCGCGGCCTTCCTCGTGCAGCACGAAGCCGCCATCCATGCCTTGGTGTATGACTTGGCCTTGAGCTTGAGCGGCACGATTTCGGCCGAGCATGGCATCGGTCAGCTCAAGCGGGCCGAACTGGGACAACGCCAAAGCGCCACCCGCACGGCCTGGATGCGCGCCATCAAGCACGCGCTCGACCCTGAAGATCGCTTCAACCCAGGTCGACTGGTCCCCTGACCTCAGGCGCACGAGCCGGCCCCCCCACGCAGGCGGGCGCTCACTGCAACGGGCCCTTGAGCCCTTCGGGAATGGGCAGGCTAAGCACCTCGATGCCCTCCTCACGCAGAGCCTCGCGCTCCTCGGGCGAGGTCTGACCGCGAATGGGGCGCTCCGGTGCGTCGCCATGGTGGATGCTGCGCGCCTCCTCGGCAAAACGCTCACCCACATCTTCGGTCTGGGTCACCACATGGCGGACCACCTGCAGATACGCGGCCTGCAAGGCCTGCAGCGCCGCCTCGGCGTTCTGGGACGCCTCGTCCCCGCCAGCGCGGGTCGCCGGCACGCCGCCAGCCCCCGACACCGGCGCCGCAACGTCCGGTGCAACCGGATGCGCACGGGCACGGCGACCTGCTGGAGGCAGGTCCTCACTCTTGAGATGCGAGACATTCAAGCGCGGCGCGGAGGGGCGGCGCACCACCTCCTGATCGCCACACACCGGACACGTCACCAAGCCGCGCGCCTGCTGTGACGCCAGGTCGTCGGACGAGGCAAACCAGCCTTCGAAATGATGACCGTGCGCGCAGTGAAGGTCTACCACCAACATCGTCAGGATCCGGTCGCGGGGGTCACACCGTCTGCCACTGCAGCGGCCAGCGCCCGGCACGCCACTGCAACAACCACATCATGCCCACCACCGTCTTGGCATCGGTGAGCTGGCCATCACGCATCCAGTCTTCGAGCTCCTGCTGCGTGGCCGTGAAGACGTCGAGGAACTCCCCCTCGTCGAGCTGACGCTCACCCAGGCTCAGCCCGTCGGCAAACCAGATCTCGATGACCTCGGTCGCATAGCCGATCACCGGATGCAGGATGCCGGCCTTGGCCCAGCGGGCTGCGCGGTAGCCGGTTTCTTCCAGCAGCTCGCGTTGTGCGCAGGCCAGTCCGCCCTCGCCCGCGTCCAGCTTGCCGGCCGGGAACTCGATCATGGTCTGACGCACCGGATAGCGGTACTGACGCTCCATCACCAGACGACCATCGGGCAGGATGGGCACGATCATCACCGCGCCCGGATGCACCACGTACTCACGGGTGGCCTCCCGGCCGTCGGGCAAAGCGACCCGGTCCCGGCGCAACTCCAGGAAATGCCCCTGGTAGACCGGCTCGGACGTCAGCGTGTCCTCACGCAGGTGGGCGTCGGCAGATGGCACGGATGAGGGGGACTCAGACTGGGGCATGACCCGGGGTACTCCGTCTCGATCTCAGTGCTTGCGCAGATAGCGCCACACGAAGCCGGGAAAGGCCAGCGTCAGGAACACGCACAACCACACCGCCACGAACTCCCAGCGCAACGGGCTGACGCGCCCGAGATGCCCCTCCAGCGCGCGGCCCAGCAGGGCCACGAGCAAGGCAAACACCAGCAACTCGAGCAGGCGCCAAGCCACGGACTTGGGTGAGCGACGTGGCCCGACCACAAACAAGCGTTCGTTCAGAAAAGGCAAATTGGCCGCGATCAACGCGGCCAACAGCACCAGAAGCACAGCCCATGCGGGCACGAGGCCCGTCATGGTGCTTCACGACGACACAAGGTCATCTTCATGTCGACATCATCCTGCCAAAGACTGGGTGATCACATTGGCGCACAGTGTCATCAGCGCACCGGGCAAGATGCCCAGGGCCAGCACGGCCAGCGCATTGATCGACAACAGTGCGGGTGCTGCGCCACCTTGGATGGCGGGAGACTGAGCTGCCGGCTCGTCAAAGTACATGACCTTGATCACGCGCAGGTAGTAGAACGCGGCGATCAGCGACAGCAACACGGCTGCGATCGACACGCCCAGCAGGACCGGATCGTTGGTGGTGATCAGCGCCTGCAGCACGGCCAGCTTGGCGTAGAAGCCCACGGTCGGCGGAATGCCGGCCAGCGAGAACATGAACACCGCCATCACACCGGCCAGCAAGGGGCTGCGCTTGTGCAGGCCAGCCAGGTCGGAAATTTCTTCCGACTCGAAGCCCGGACGCGACAGGACCATGATCAGGCCGAAGGTGCCCAGGGTGGTCAGCACGTAGGTCAGCACGTAGAACAACGAGGAGCCGTAGCCGTTGCCAGCCGACACGGTGTTGCCAGCCACCACGCTCGGGATGAAACCCAACAGCATGAAGCCCAGTTGCGCGATACCCGAGTAGGCCAGCATGCGCTTGAGGTTGCTCTGCGCAATGGCCGCCAGGTTACCCACAGCCATCGAGGCCACGGCCAGGATCATCAGCATCTGCTGCCAATCGGTGGCACTGTTGATCAGGCCTTCTACCAGCAGGCGGATGGTGATCGCGAACGCAGCCAGCTTGGGTGCACCAGCGACCAGCAGGGTCACGGCCGTCGGGGCGCCTTGGTAGACGTCAGGCACCCACATGTGGAATGGCACCACACCCAGCTTGAAGGCCAGGCCCGCAACGATGAACACCACGCCAAAAGCCAGCACCTGCTTGTTGATCTCGCCGGTCAGCGTGGCCTGATAGACCTCGGCGATGTCCAGCGAACCGGTGGCACCGTACATCATCGAAAGACCGTAGAGCAGGAAGCCCGAAGCCAGGGCACCCAGCACGAAGTACTTCATGCCGGCCTCGACCGCCTTGGCATCGTCACGACGCAGGGCCACCAGGGCATACAGCGACAGCGACATCAGCTCCAGGCCCAGGTAGATGGCCAGGAAGTTGTTGCCGATGATCATGATCGAGATGCCCAGCAGCGACAGCATGCTCAGCGAGAACAACTCGCCCTTGAGCAGGTCACGGCTGGCGGCATAGCTCTGGGCGTACACCAGGGTGCCCATCACGGCCAGGGTCGCACACAACGACAACAGGTGACCCATCGGATCGGTCACCACCATGCGTTGCATGGCGTACACCGATGCGCCACTGTCGAGCGCGCTGAGGTGCAAGCCTGCCACCACCGCCAGCGACAGCATGGTCAGGAAGTAGGTAGGCTTGCGCTGCGGGCAGGTGACGAACAGATCGAGGATCGCCACCACGCAGGCCATGCCCAGCAGGACGATCTCGGGGGTCACCGCGAGCCAGTTCAAATCAGTCATTTTGTGTCGGCCCTTAGTTCAACTTGCTCAGGGAGACGTGCTTGATCAGCTCCGTCACCGAAACGTGCATCACATCGGTGAAGGGCTTGGGCTGCAGGCCCATCCACAGCACGGCGGCCGCCAGCACGGCCAGAATCAGGAATTCGCGGGCGTTGATGTCCTTCAGCTCGCGCACGTGGTCGTTGGTCACGGCACCGAAGTACACGCGCTTGTACATCCACAGGGTGTAAGCCGCGCCGAAAATCAGGGCCGTGGCAGCGAGCAAGCCGATCAGGAAGTCGTACTCGACGGCACCCAGGATCACCAGCCACTCACCCACGAAACCAGCGGTACCCGGCAGGCCGCAGTTGGCCATCGAGAACAGCAGAGCGAAGGCCGCGAACTTGGGCATGGTGTTGACCACGCCGCCGTAGCTGGCGATTTCACGCGAGTGCACGCGGTCGTACAGCACACCGATGCTGAAGAACATGGCGCCCGACACGAAGCCGTGGGCGATCATCTGCACCAGGCCACCAACGATGCCCAGCTCGTTGAAGATGAAGAAGCCCAGGGTCACGAAACCCATGTGGGCGATGGACGAGTAGGCCACCAGCTTCTTCATGTCCTGCTGGACCATCGCGACCAGACCGATGTAGATCACACCGATCAGCGACAGACCGATGACGATCGGGGCGAACTGATGCGAGGCATCGGGCACGATCGGCAGCATGAAACGCAGGAAACCGTAGCAACCCAGCTTCAGCATGATCGCGGCCAGCACGATGGAACCACCGGTGGGAGCTTCCACGTGGGCGTCCGGCAACCAGGTGTGCACCGGCCACATCGGCACCTTCACAGCAAACGCCGCGAAGAACGCACCGAACAGCAAGGCCTGCGACGTGAACGGCAGCGGCAGCTTGTGCCAGGTCAGGATGTCGAAGCTGCCACCCGACTTGTAGTACAGGTAGACCAGAGCGATCAGCATCAGCAGCGAGCCGAGCAGGGTGTACAGGAAGAACTTGAAGGCGGCGTACACGCGACGCGGACCGCCCCAGATACCGATGATGATGTACATCGGGATCAGCGTGGCCTCGAAGAACACGTAGAACAGCATGCCGTCGAGCGCCGAGAACACGCCCACCATCAGACCCGACAGGATCAGGAAGGCGCCGTAGTACTGGTGCGGCCGGTCTTCAATGACTTCCCAGCCGGCCAGCACCACGATGATGGTGATGAAGGCGGTCAGCGGGACGAACCACATCGAGATGCCGTCAACGCCCAGGTGGTAGAACACATTGAAGCGCTCAATCCAGGCGGCCTTCTCGACGAACTGCATCGCTGCCGTCGTCGTGTCGAAGTCGGTCATCAAGGGCAGGGTCACCAGGAAGCTGATGACCGAACCGATCAACGCGATCCAGCGGGCGATGCCGGCGTGTTGCTGACGGCCAGCCACGAGCAACAGGATCCCGAAAGCCACCGGAATCCAGATGGCCAGAGAGAGGATATTGGAGGTTGTTTGCATGAACCGTTCCTCGCGCTCAGTGCTGCAGGAACACGAACCACGTCATGAGGGCGAGCACCCCCAGGATCATGACCAGCGCGTAGTGATAGAGGTAACCCGTCTGGAACAGGCGAGTCAGCGAGCCGATCAGGCCCACCAGCTTGGCAGAGCCGTTGACGATCAGGCCGTCGATCAGCGCCACGTCACCCACCTTCCAGAAGATGCGACCAATCAGTCGCGCTCCGGCGGCGAGGACCTTCTCGTTGAACCAGTCCAGGTAGTACTTGTTCTCGCCGATCACGATCAGCGGGCGCAGCACCTTGGCCAGGGTGGCCGGGATCTGCGGGGCCACCATGTAGAACACGTAAGCCGTGATCACACCGGCCAGAGCCAGCCAGAACGGTGCAGCCTGGAAGCCGTGCAGCGCCATGGCGGTCGCGCCGTGGAAGTGCGAGGCCAGCTCGGTCATCGCCGGGTGCTTGGCGGCGTCCACGAAGATCGCCGACTTCAGGAAGTCACCGAACAGCAGTGGGCCGACGGTCAGGAAACCGATCACCACCGAGGGGATGGCCAGCAGCACCAGCGGTGCCGTCACCACCCAGGGCGACTCGTGCGGCTCATGGGCATGGCCGTGGTCGTCGTCATGGTGGTCGTGCTCACCCGGGAAAGGCTTGTGGTGGAAGTTTTCCTTGCCATGGAAGACCAGGAAGTACACACGGAAGCTGTAGAACGCCGTGACGAAGACGCCAGCCAGCACCGCGAACTCGGCAAAGCCGGTGGCAGGCAGGTTGCTGGCTTCGACCGCCATGATGATCGAGTCCTTCGAGAAGTAACCCGAGAAGAACGGCGTGCCGATCAGCGCCAGGTTGGCCAGCAGGAAGGTGATCCAGGTGATGGGCATGCGCTTCCACAGACCACCCATGTTGCGGATGTCCTGATCGTGGTGCATGCCGATGATCACGGAACCAGCACCGAGGAACAGCAGGGCCTTGAAGAAGGCGTGGGTCATCACGTGGAACATGCCGACGCTGTAGGCGGAAACGCCCAGCGCCACGGTCATGTAACCCAGCTGCGACAGCGTGGAGTACGCCACCACACGCTTGATGTCGTTCTGGATGATGCCCAGGAAACCCATGAACAGCGCGGTGATCGAGCCGATGACCACGATGAAGTTCAGTGCGGCATCCGACAGCTCGAACAGCGGCGACATGCGCGAAACCATGAAGATACCGGCCGTCACCATGGTGGCGGCGTGGATCAGCGCGGAGATCGGGGTCGGGCCTTCCATCGAGTCAGGCAGCCACACGTGCAGCGGGAACTGCGCCGACTTGCCCATCGCACCGATGAACAGGCAGATGCAGATCACGGTGATCAGCGCCCAGTCGGTCTTGGGCAGCGTCAACGCGGTCAGGTCGTTGGCCTTGGCGAACAGCTCGGTGTAGTTGAGCGTGCCCGTGTAGGCCAGCAGCAGGCCGATGCCCAGGATGAAGCCGAAGTCACCGACACGGTTGACCAGGAAGGCCTTCATGTTGGCGAACGTGGCCGTGGGCTTCTTGAACCAGAAACCGATCAGCAGGTACGACACCAGGCCCACCGCTTCCCAGCCGAAGAACAGCTGCAGCAGGTTGTTGCTCATCACGAGCATCAACATCGAGAAGGTGAACAGCGAGATGTAGCTGAAGAAGCGCTGATAGCCGTCGTCCTCTTCCATGTAGCCGATGGTGTAGATGTGCACCATCAGCGACACGAAGGTCACCACGCACATCATCATCGCGGTCAGACCGTCGACCATGAAGCCGACTTCCATCTTGAGCGTGCCCAGGGTCATCCACTCGTAGACGGTGCCATTGAAGCTGGCCCCATCGACGGCGACGGCCTTGAGCGTCATCGCCGAGATGATGAACGAGATCAGCACACCCAGGATGGTGAGCAGGTGGGCGCCGCGACGACCAATCGTCTTGCCGAACAAGCCGGCAGCGATCGAGCCGACCAGCGGTGCGAGGGGCACCGCCAGCAGCGAATTGAGAGAAAGTTCAGACATTGTTGTATCTCTCCCGATCAGCCCTTGAGGGTGTCCAGCTCGCTCACGTTGATCGCGTGGCGATTACGGAAGACCAGCACCAGAATGGCCAAACCGATGGCCGACTCGGCGGCCGCGACGGTGAGGATGAAGAAGACGAAGACCTGACCGGCCATGTCACCCAGATAGTGGGAGAAGGCCACGAAGTTCAGGTTCACGGCCAGCAGCATCAGCTCGATGGCCATCAACAGCACGATCAGGTTCTTGCGGTTCAGGAAGATGCCGATGATCGACATCGTGAACAGGATCGCGCCCAGCGACAGATAGTGTCCAAGGGTGATCGACGTCATGCTTGGCCTCCAGCCTGGTTGTTGGCATCGGCTTCGACCGCAGGGGCCTCCACCACGGCAGCCACCTTGTGCACGCGCAGGCGGTCGGCCTTCTTGACGCGGACCTGTTCGGCCGGCTTCTGGAAGCGTGCATCCTTGCGCTTGCGCAGCGTCAGGGCGATGGCGGCAATGATGCCCACCAGCAAGATGACGGCCGCGACCTGCACGGGGAACAGATAGTTGCTGAACAGTTCGATGCCCAGCGCCTTGGCGTTGGGCACTGCAGCCACCTCAGGCGGCATGGTCTTGGCGACGGGCAGGTCGAAACCGCGGGTCAGCACGAACGACATCTGAAGCACGATGAGGACGCCGATCAGGCCGGCCACCGGCACATGCTTCCAGAAGCCGCGACGCAGCGAATCGGTGTTGATATCGAGCATCATCACCACGAACAGGAAGAGCACCATCACCGCCCCCACGTACACGAGCACGAGGGAGATGGCGAGGAACTCGGCTTGCAGCAACATCCACACGCACGAAGCACTGGCGAACGCCAACACCAGATGCAGGACGGCGGTCACCGGGCTCTTGGCGGTGATCACGCGGAAACCCGCGTAGACCAGCACGAAGGCGAAGGTATAGAAAAGTAGGCTTAAGGTGTCCATAACGGGTCAGCGGTATTTCGCGTCCGCCTCCTTGTTGGCTGCAATTTCCTTTTCGTAGCGATCACCCACCGCCAGGAGCATGTCCTTAGTGAAGTACAGATCGCCGCGCTTCTCGCCGTGGTATTCGAAGATGTGGGTTTCCACGATCGAATCCACCGGGCAGCTTTCTTCGCAGAAGCCGCAGAAGATGCACTTGGTCAGGTCGATGTCGTAGCGGGTGGTGCGGCGCGAGCCGTCATCACGCACATCGGACTCGATGGTGATGGCCATGGCCGGGCAGACGGCTTCGCACAGCTTGCAGGCGATGCAGCGCTCTTCGCCGTTGTCATAACGGCGCAGAGCGTGCAGACCACGGAAGCGAGGCGACAGCGGGGTCTTTTCTTCCGGGAACTGCACGGTGATGTGCGGCTTCAGGAAGTGACGACCGGTCAGGGCCAGACCTTTCAACATGTCCAGCAGGAAAAAGCTGGTCACGAACTCTTTGAGGGACGTAGCAGACATTTCGATGGCCCCTTATTTCCAGATGTTCCAGGGCGACATCATCCAGCCGCCAACGATCACCAGCCAGATCAGCGTGACAGGGATGAAGATCTTCCAGCCCAGACGCATGATCTGGTCGTAACGGAAGCGGGGGAAGGAAGCACGCACCCACAGGAACATCGTCACGATGATGAAGGTCTTGATGCCCAGCCAGATCCAGCCCGGGATGAAGCTCAGGAACTCCACCGGTGCCAGCCAGCCCCCAAAGAACAGGATCGCGCACAGGGTCGAGACCAGGATCATGTTGGCGTATTCGGCCAGGAAGAACATGGCGAACGACATGCCCGAGTACTCGATCATGTGACCGGCCACGATTTCCGATTCACCTTCCACCACGTCGAAGGGGTGGCGGTTGGTTTCGGCCAAGCCGGAGATGAAGTACACGACCACAACCGGCAGCAGCGGCAGCCAGTTCCACGACAGGAAGCCCAGGCCCATTTCTGCGAACTGGCCCTTGCCCTGGCTCAGCACGATGTCGGACATGTTCAGCGAGCCGGCGGTCATCAGCACGATCACGAAGCAGAAGCCCATCGCGATTTCGTAGGACACCATCTGTGCCGAGGCGCGCAGCGCACCCAGGAAGGCGTACTTCGAGTTCGAGGCCCAGCCGGCGATGATCACGCCATAGACTTCCAGCGAGGTGATGGCCATCAGGAACAGCAGGCCGGCGTTGACGTTGGCCAGCGCGACTTCCGGACCGAAGGGGATCACGGCCCATGCGGCCAGGGCCGGCATGATGGTCATGATCGGGCCCAGGAAGAACAGGCTCTTGTTGGCCGCCGTCGGGATGATCACTTCCTTGAAGATAAGCTTGACGGCGTCAGCGATCGGCTGCAGCAAGCCCAGCGGACCCGTGCGGTTGGGACCGGGACGGATCTGCGTCCAGGCAATCGCCTTGCGCTCCCACAGGGTCAGATAAGCCACGCAACCGAGCAGCGGCAGCACCAGCGCCACGATCTTGATCAGCGACCAGACCACGGGCCAGGCTGCGCCCAGGTTGGCGGCACCAGCGTTGTACAGGGTATCAATCATCTGTTGTCTCCCCTACCCTTCAGGCCTTTTCGACGCGGACTGCGCCGAAGGAAGCACCCAGGGTGGCGGTGGCCGCCGTGGCAGCGGGCACGCGCACGACGTTGGCAGGCAGGCTGGCGTCCAGGGCAGCCGGCAACACCGCCGACGCGCCGTCTTGCGTGACCTTGACCTGCGCACCTTGGGACAGGCCCAGCTCGGCCCACAGGGCTTGCGGCAGGCTGGCGACCGGGCACTTGGCGTCGGCCGTCGCTTGCAGCGCGGGGGCGCGGCGCACCAGGGCGTCAGCGCTGTAGATGGGCACGTCGGCCAGACGCTCCAGACCACCGGTGGACGCACCCAGCTGGATGGCCGCCGAGGTGGCGTTGTTCAGCTTGGCGGGCAGCGCAGCCAGGTCACCCAGGGCGGCGGCCTTGACCTCTTCCGAGGTCTCGAAACCAAAGTTGGCCACACCCAGCATCGTGCCCAGCACGCGCAACACCTTCCAGGCCGGACGGGCATCGCCTTGAGGCTTGACCGAACCGTGGAAGCTCTGCACGCGACCTTCGGCGTTCACGAAGGTGCCCGACGTTTCGGCAAAAGCCGCGATCGGCAGGATGCAATCGGCGTAGTCCATCGCCGAGGTCTTGAACGACGACAGCGACACGACCATTTCGGCGCCCTGCACCGCGGCCATGGCGGCAGCGGGGTTGGCAGCGTCGAACTCGGGCTCGACGCCCAGCAGCAGCATGCCCTTCAGACCCTTGCCTGCCAGCATCTGACCTGCGTTCAGGCCGCCTTGTTGAGGCTGGGCACCGACCAGTTGTGCACCGACCGAGTTGGCCGACTCACCGAAGAAGCCCAGCTTGGCGCCGGTCTGCTCGGCGATCCACTGGCCCAGGGCCTGCAGCGACGAGGCTTGCGGGTGTTGCACGGCGGCATTGCCCAGCAACACTGCGCCACGTTGGCCGGACAGCAGCGACGCGGCGATGGCCTTGGCCGCCTCGGTGGCATTGCCTGCGACCGGGGCGCTCACGCCCTTCTCGGCCGCCACGGCAGCGGCAACGTCGGCCAGGGCTTGCACCCAGGCGCTCGGGGCCACGGTCACGCGGTTGGCGACGGGCAGCAGCCAGTCGTCGTTCACGCCGCCGATGGCGGAAACCTGGGCACCGCGCTTGGCGGCCTGACGCAGACGCGAGGCGAACAGCGGGTGATCCTTGCGCAGGAAGGAGCCGACGACCAGGGCGCGGTCCAGTGTAGACAGCTCGCCGATCGGCAGACCCAGCCAACGCGCACCGGCGCCGGTGGTGAAGTCAGCCTGACGCAGGCGGGTGTCGACGTTGTCGGAACCCAGGCCGCGCATCAGTTGCGCCAGCAGGTACAGCTCTTCAACGGTGCTGTGCTCGGTGGCCAGGGCGCCGATCGTGTTGGCGCCTTGTTCCTTGCTGATGCACTTCAGACCTTGGGCCACGTATTCCAGGGCCGTGGTCCAGTCGACTTCACGCCATTGCCCGCCCTGCTTGAGCATGGGCTTGGTGATGCGCTGGTCGCTGTTGAGGGCTTCGTAGCTGAAACGATCGCGGTCGGCGATCCAGCACTCGTTGACATCTTCGTTTTCGAGCGGCACCACGCGCAGCACCTTGCCATTCTTGACCTGAACGATCAGGTTGGCACCGGTGGAGTCGTGCGGGCTCACACTCTTGCGACGCGACAGCTCCCACGTGCGGGCGCTGTAGCGGAAAGGCTTGCTGGTCAGGGCACCGACCGGGCACAGGTCGATCATGTTGCCCGACAGTTCGGAGTCCACGGTCTGACCGACGAAGGTCTCGATTTCCGAGTGCTCGCCGCGGTTGACCATGCCCAGCTCCATGACGCCGGCCACTTCCTGGCCGAAACGCACGCAGCGGGTGCACTGGATGCAGCGGCTCATCTCTTCCATCGAGATCAGCGGGCCGACTTCCTTGTGGAAGACCACGCGCTTTTCTTCGTTGTAGCGAGAGGCGCTGCCGCCGTAACCCACAGCCAGGTCTTGCAACTGGCACTCACCGCCCTGGTCGCAGATCGGGCAATCGAGCGGGTGGTTGATCAGCAGGAACTCCATCACGCTCTGCTGAGCCTTGATGGCCTTCTCGCTCTTGGTGCGCACGATCATGCCTTGCGTCACGGGCGTGGCGCAGGCGGGCATGGGCTTGGGCGCCTTTTCGACGTCGACCAGGCACATGCGGCAGTTCGCAGCGATCGAGAGCTTCTTGTGATAGCAGAAGTGCGGGATGTAGGTGCCAGATTGCTCAGCCGCATGCATCACCATGCTGCCTTCCTGGCACTGGACTTTCTGTCCGTCGATTTCGATTTCAACCATGACTGTTGTCCAGTTCAGATGTAGGACGGCACAACACAGGACTTGTGCTCAATGTGGTGCACGAACTCATCGCGGTAGTGCTTGATGAAGGCGCGCACCGGCATGGCAGCCGCATCGCCCAGGGCGCAAATGGTGCGTCCCTGGATGTTCTCGGCCACGTTGTCCAGCAGTTCGATGTCTTCCGGACGACCACGGCCGGTTTCGATGCGATCAACCATGCGCCACAGCCAGCCCGTGCCTTCGCGGCAAGGGGTGCACTGGCCGCAGGACTCGTGCATGTAGAAGTAGGACAGGCGTTGCAGGGCCTTGACCATGCAGCGGGTTTCGTCCATCACGATGACCGCGCCCGAACCCAGCATGGAGCCGGCCTTGGCGATGGCGTCATAGTCCATCGTCACGTCCATCATGATGTGGCCGGGGATGACGGGCGACGACGAACCACCGGGGATCACGGCCTTGAGCTTCTTGCCGCCGCGCACGCCACCGGCGAGCTCCAGCAGCTTGGAGAACGGCGTGCCCAGCGGGATTTCGTAGTTGCCAGGCAACTCGACGTCACCGCTGATGGTGAACAGCTTGGTGCCACCGGCGTTGGGCTTACCCACGGCCAGGAAGGCCTCGCCACCGTTGCGGATGATCCAGGGGACGGCCGCGAAGGTTTCGGTGTTGTTGATGGTGGTCGGCTTGCCGTACAGACCGAAGCTGGCCGGGAAAGGCGGCTTGAAGCGGGGCTGGCCCTTCTTGCCTTCCAGCGATTCCAGCAGTGCGGTTTCTTCACCGCAGATGTAGGCGCCGAAACCATGGTGTGCGTGCAGCTGGAAGCTGAAGTCGCTGCCCATGATGTTGTTGCCGAGGTAGCCGGCCGCGCGGGCTTCTTCCAGGGCGGCTTCGAAACGCTCATAGGCTTCGAAGATCTCGCCGTGGATGTAGTTGTAGCCCACGGTGATGCCCATCGCGTAGGCCGCGATGATCATGCCTTCGATGACGGTGTGGGGGTTGTAGCGCAGGATCTCGCGGTCCTTGGCCGTGCCCGGCTCCCCTTCGTCGGAGTTGCAGACGAGGTACTTCTGGCCCGGGAAGGTGCGGGGCATGAAGCTCCACTTCAGACCGGTGGGGAAGCCGGCGCCACCACGACCACGCAGGGACGAGGCCTTGACTTCGGCAATGACCTGATCCTGGGTCATGCCTTCGCCGCCGTCCTTGCCCAGGATCTTGCGCAGCGCCGCGTAACCGCCGCGCGACTCGTAGTCCTTCAGGCCCCAGTTGGTGCCGTCAATGCCCGCGTAGATCTGGGGCTCGATGTGGCGGCCGTGGAAAACGGTTTCCTTGCCGGTCGCCTGGAATTTGGAAAGGTCAAGCATCTTGTCTCCCCCTCACTTGGCCTGAGCCTTGAGCGCATCGACCAGCTCGTCGAGCTTGTCGTTGCTCATGAAGCTGACCATCTGACGGTCGTTGACCAGGGCCACCGGTGCGTCGGCGCAAGCACCCAGGCACTCGCAATGCGACACGGTGAACAGGCCATCGGCCGTGGTGCCACCGTCTTCCACACCCAGCTTGTCGCACAGGTATTGCAGGGCGCCTTGGCCATTGCGCAGCTGGCAAGGCAGGTTGGTACACACGTTCAACTTGTACTTGCCCACGGGCTTTTGGTTGTACATGTTGTAGAACGTGGTCACTTCGTGCACGGCGATGGCGGGCATGCCGATGTGATCGGCGATGGCCTGCTCGGCCTCGGGCGAGACCCAGCCCTGCTCCTGCTGGATGATGGACAGACAGGCCATGACCGCCGACTGACGCTGGTCAGCCGGGTACTTGGCGATTTCGCGGTCGAAGCGCGCTTTGGTTTGTTCGCTCAGCATGATTAGCTCGGTCACTTAGCGGTCGATTTCACCGAACACGATGTCCATCGTGCCGATGATGGCCACGGCGTCGGCCAGCATGTGGCCACGGGACATTTCGTCAAGGGCAGCCAGGTGCGGGAAGCCGGGGGCACGGATCTTCAGGCGGTAGGGCTTGTTGGCACCGTCGGAAGCCAGGTAGATGCCGAACTCGCCCTTGGGGTGTTCGACGGCGGCGTAGGCTTCGCCTTCGGGCACGTGGAAGCCTTCGGTGAACAGCTTGAAGTGGTGAATCAGCTGTTCCATCGAGGTCTTCATTTCGACACGCGAGGGCGGCGCCACCTTGTGGTTGTCGGTGATGACCGGACCCGGGTTGGCGCGCAGCCAGTCCACGCACTGCTTGATGATGCGGTTGGACTGACGCAGCTCTTCGACGCGGACCACATAGCGGTCGTAGCAGTCACCGTTGGTGCCGACGGGGATGTCGAAGTCGAGCTGGTCGTAGACGTCGTAGGGCTGGTGCTTACGCAGGTCCCACACGACGCCAGAGCCACGCAGCATGGCGCCAGTCAGGCCCATCTGCATGGCGCGCTCGGGCGTCACCACACCGATGCCCACGGTACGCTGCTTCCAGATCCGGTTGTCGGTCAGCAAGGTCTCGTACTCGTCGACCATCTTGGGGAAACGCTGCGTGAAGTCGTCGATGAAGTCGAGCAGCGAACCTTGACGGTTCTCGTTCATGCGAGCGATCGTCTTGGCGTTCTTGATCTTGCTGACCTTGTACTGCGGCATCGTGTCCGGCAGGTCGCGGTAGACGCCACCCGGACGGAAGTAGGCCGCGTGCATGCGGGCACCCGAGACGGCTTCGTACATGTCGAAGAGGTCTTCGCGCTCACGGAAGCAGTAGATCAGGATGTTCATGGCGCCGCAGTCGAAACCGTGAGCGCCCAACCACAAGAGGTGGTTCAGCACGCGCGTGATTTCGGCAAACATCACGCGGATGTACTGCGCACGCACCGGCACCTCGATGCCCATCATCTTTTCGATGGCCAGGCAGTAGGCGTGCTCGTTGCACATCATCGACACGTAATCCAGTCGGTCCATGTAGGGCAGCGACTGGATGAAGGTCTTGGACTCAGCCAGCTTCTCGGTGGCGCGGTGCAGCAGGCCGATGTGCGGATCGGCACGCTGGATGACTTCGCCGTCCAGCTCGAGGATCAGACGCAGCACGCCGTGCGCGGCCGGGTGCTGCGGACCGAAGTTCAGGGTGTAGTTCTTGATTTCTGACATGACTCAGGCCTTGTGCATCAGTGGAGACCACCGTAGTTGTCTTCGCGGATGATGCGCGGGGTGATCTCGCGCGGCTCGATGGTGACGGGCTGGTAGACCACGCGCTTTTGCGCTTCGTCGTAAGTCATTTCGACGTAGCCGGTCGTCGGGAAGTCCTTGCGGAAGGGGTGACCGATGAAACCGTAGTCCGTCAGGATGCGGCGCAGGTCGTTGTGACCGTCGAAGATGATGCCGTACAGGTCAAAGGCTTCGCGCTCGAACCAGTTCGCGCTGTTCCACACATCGGTGACGGAGGCCAGCACAGGGAAGTCGTCGTCCGGGGCAAAGGCCTTCAGGCGCAGACGCCAGTTCTTGCTGACCGACAGCAGGTGCGTGACGGCGCAAAAGCGCGGGCCGTCGGCGTAGATGCTGGGGCCGCCGTCCTTGTAGGTGGAGTAGTCCATGCCGCACAGGTCGACCAGCATCTCGAACTTCAGCTCGGCGTGGTCGCGCAGGGTCAGGCAGATGTCGTGGTAGTCAGCGGCGGACACGGTCAGGGTCAGTTCACCCTTGATGCTGTCCAGGCGCTTGATCTTGTCGCCCAGGATGCGTTCCAGGGTGGCTTGCAGGTTGGCGAGTTTCTGGCTCATGCAATGGCTCCTGATCAGCGGGCAATGGTGTTTTCGCGGCGGATCTTGGCCTGCAGCTGCAGGATGCCGTAGAGCAGCGCTTCAGCCGTCGGAGGGCAGCCCGGCACGTACACGTCCACCGGCACGATGCGGTCGCAACCGCGCACCACCGAGTAGCTGTAGTGGTAGTAGCCACCGCCGTTGGCGCAGGAACCCATGGACAGCACCCAGCGGGGCTCGGCCATCTGGTCGTACACCTTGCGCAGGGCAGGCGCCATCTTGTTGCACAGCGTGCCGGCCACGATCATCAGGTCGGACTGACGGGGGCTGGGACGGAACAACATGCCAAAACGGTCGATGTCGTAGCGCGCCGCACCGGCGTGCATCATCTCGACCGCGCAACAGGCCAGACCAAACGTCATCGGCCAGAGCGATCCGGTCTTGGACCAGTTGATCAGCGTGTCGGCCGACGTGGTGATGAAGCCCTCTTTGAAGACGCCTTCGATACCCATGTGTATTACCTCTTCAGATTCCTGTGGGGGACGAGCGAGACGGGATCACTCCCAGTCGAGCGCACCCTTCTTCCATTCGTAGACGAAGCCCACGACCAGGATGCCCAGGAAGAGCATGACGGTCAGGAAGCCTGTCATGCCCACTTCCTTGAGCGCCACAGCCCAAGGGAACAGGAACGCGATTTCCAGGTCGAACAGAATGAAGAGGATGGCGACCAGGTAGTAGCGCACATCGAACTTCATCCGGGCGTCTTCGAAAGCCTCGAAGCCGCATTCGTAGGGGGAGTTCTTTGCCTCGTCAGGGCGACGAGGGCCGAGCAGGAAGCCCAGCAACTGGGGTGCGACACCGACACCGACGCCGACCAGAATGAAAAGGATGACCGGCAGGTATTGCTCAATGTTCATCATGATGTGGGGCCTCAGATGGAACAAATTGTGTGATTGGACCACACAGACAAAAGAAAAGCGCGCCCGGCATCATGGCCATCAGGAGGATCCTGACGGAACATCAACCAAAGCGCGCCCACCGGAGCGCTTCACGCCTTGGACACATGCCTGTGAGGGCAAGTGCCACCGCCAAGTGACCAGCTGGGGAAGAATTACCGATGCTGATCATAGGGGGCGCAAAGACTCGTTTAGAAATCTTATGGTGCCGACGGCGAGACTCGAACTCGCACAGCTTTCGCCACTACCCCCTCAAGATAGCGTGTCTACCAATTTCACCACGTCGGCCAATGAACCTTTTGGGTCCGCTTGTTGTTTGCTTCGGCTTGCGTGAGGTTTGCTCACCGAAGACTCACATTCTAAACCGAAAAATCGGCTTGTTGAACCGATGCCCCACAAGAGGACATCAGATTCATCACTTCGACGGAATCAGCGCTGCACCGGAAGCCGGCGTAGAAGGCACCGAAGCCGCGACCGGCGCCGAAGCAGCCTGCTCCAGGATGCTGGCGCCTTGCGAGGCGGCACCACGCAGGTTGCCGAAGTAAGCCAGCGCCAGGGTCGACACGAAGAAGATCGTGGCGGCCACAGCGGTAGAGCGAGACAGAAAGTTGGCACTGCCGGTGGCACCGAACAGGCTGCCGGACGCACCGCTGCCGAAGGAGGCGCCCATATCGGCCCCCTTGCCGTGCTGCACCAGCACCAGGCCGATCATGGCCAGCGCGGAGAGCACTTGCAGCAGCAGCACCAAGGTCATCAAGGTTTGTTGCATGAATGAAACTCCAGAGTCAGTCTTGACGCGCGAACCGGTCAGGCCGCGCGAGCGATGGCCGCAAAGTCAGCCGCCTTGAGTGCGGCGCCGCCGATGAGACCACCGTTGATGTCGGGCTGCGAGAACAGCTCGACCGCGTTATCGGGCTTGACGCTGCCGCCATACAGCAAGGGGATGTCAGCTGCGCTGGACGTGGCCTTGGCCAGTTGGGCGCGCAGGCTGGCATGCACCGCTTGTGCCTGAGCGGGCGAAGCGGTCTTGCCGGTGCCGATGGCCCAGACGGGCTCATACGCCACCACGACGCGGGCGATGTCGGCGCCCAGGGTGTCGATGACGGCCTGCAGCTGGCGACCCACGACCGCTTCGGTCTGGTTCGCCTCACGTTCGGCCAGCGTTTCGCCCACGCACACTATGGGCACCAGACCGTGCGCGAGCGCGGCCTTGGCCTTGTCAGCGACCAGCTGGTCGCTTTCACCGTGGTAGCTGCGACGCTCGGAGTGACCCACGATGGCGTAGGTGGCGCCGAACTCGCGGATCATGGGACCCGCGACTTCGCCGGTGTACGCACCCTGGGTCTGCGCCGAGATGTCTTGCGTGCCGACGGCGATGGCCGTGCCTTGCAGGGCATCGGCCACATCCGCCAGGAACACGAAGGGCGGGCACACCGCCACATCCGCGTTGGGCGCCGTGGTGGCCAGGTCGGCCACCAGAAGACCCTGAATCAGCTCTGCATTGAAGGCACGGCTACCGTGCATCTTCCAGTTGCCAACGACCAGTTTCTTCATGACGCTCACTGCTGCTGTTGTTGCTGTTCCGCAGCGGCACCGCCCTCGCCTTGCTCGGCAGGCTGTTGCTCGGCACGGGGGGCGCGCTCACGGCGCTCGCCACGGTCACCGCGGTCGCCGCGATCACCACGGGGGCCACGGTCGCCACGCGAGCCACGGTCACCGCGGTCGCCGCGCTCTTCACGCTCGGGCATGCCTTCCGGACGCTCCAGCAGGGCCTTCATGGACAGCTTGACGCGGCCCTTCTCGTCGGTCTCGAGAACCTTGACCTTGACGATCTGACCTTCCTTCAGGTAGTCGGAGACGTTCTCGACGCGCTCGTGAGCGATCTGGCTGATGTGCAGCAGACCGTCCTTGCCGGGCATCAGGTTGACCAAGGCACCGAAGTCGAACAGCTTGGTGACGGCGCCTTCGTAGGTCTTGCCGATTTCGACTTCGGCAGTGATCTCGTTGATGCGCTTGATGGCGAAGTCGGCCTTTTCAGCGTCGGTCGAGGCGATGGTGATGACACCGTCTTCGGCGATGTTGATCTGGCAACCGGTTTCCTCGCACAGGCCACGGATGGTGGCGCCGCCCTTGCCGATCACGTCACGGATCTTTTCCGGGTTGATCTTGAGGGTGTACAGGCGGGGAGCGAACTCCGAGACTTCGGTGTTGGCGCCGGCCATGGCCTCGGTCATCTTGCCCAGGATGTGCAGACGGGCTTCCTTGGCCTGAGCCAGGGCAACCTGCATGATTTCCTTGGTGATGCCCTGGATCTTGATGTCCATCTGCAGGGCGGTGATGCCGCCAGTGGTGCCGGCCACCTTGAAGTCCATGTCGCCGAGGTGATCCTCGTCACCCAGGATGTCGGTCAGGACGGCGAACTTGTTGCCTTCCTTGATCAGGCCCATGGCGATGCCGGCCACGTGGGCCTTCATCGGGACGCCGGCGTCCATCATGGCCAGGCAGCCGCCGCAGACCGAAGCCATCGACGAAGAGCCGTTGGACTCGGTGATTTCGGAGACCACGCGCAGGGTGTAGGCGAACTCTTCCTTGGCGGGCAGCAGCGGCACCAGGGCGCGCTTGGCCAGACGACCGTGGCCGATTTCGCGGCGCTTGGGCGAGCCGACACGACCCGTTTCGCCGGTGGCGAACGGAGGCATGTTGTAGTGGAACAGGAAGGTGTCGCGGAAGTCACCGGTCAGGGCGTCGATGCGCTGGGCGTCTTGCTCGGTGCCGAGGGTGGCGACGACCAGCGCCTGGGTTTCACCACGGGTGAACAGGGCCGAGCCGTGGACGCGGGGCAGCACGCCGGTGCGGATTTCGATGGGGCGCACGGTGCGGGTGTCGCGGCCGTCGATGCGGGGCTCACCGGCCAGGATCTGGCTGCGCACGATCTTGGCTTCGATGTCGAACATCATGCTTTCGACCTTGACGGCGTCAAAGGCGATGCCTTCGGCGGTCAGGGCGGCCTTCACTTCGGCATAAGCGGCACGGCAAGCTTGCGTACGGGCTTGCTTGGAGCGGATCTGGTAGGCGGCACGCAGCTTATCTTCGGCCAGGCCGTTGACCTTGGCGATGAAGTCTTCGTCCTTGGCAGGAGGCTGCCAGTCCCAGGCCGGCTTGCCGGCATCGCGCACCAGTTCGTGGATGGCGTTGATGGCGATGTTGCCTTGCTCGTGACCGAACACCACACCACCCAGCATGACGTCTTCCGACAGCTGGTCGGCTTCGGATTCGACCATCAGCACGGCGGTTTCGGTGCCGGCGACAATCAGGTCCATCTTGGAGTTGGCGATCTCGGTGATGCTGGGGTTCAGCACGTACTCACCGTTGATGTAGCCCACGCGAGCGGCACCGATGGGGCCGTTGAAGGGGATGCCCGAGATCGACAGCGCGGCGCTGGAAGCGATCATGGCGGCGATGTCGGCCGACACTTCGGGATTCAGCGAGACCACGTGGATGACCAGCTGGACTTCGTTGTAGAAGCCTTCGGGGAACAGCGGGCGGATGGGGCGGTCGATCAGACGCGAGGTCAGGGTTTCGAACTCGGAAGGCTTGGCTTCGCGCTTGAAGAAGCTGCCCGGGATCTTGCCGGCGGCGTAGGTCTTTTCGAGGTAGTCGACGGTCAGGGGGAAGAAGTCCTGGCCGGGCTTGGCGGTCTTGGCGCACACGACGGTGGCCAGCACGACGGTGCCCTCGATGTCGACCAGCACGGCGCCGGTGGCTTGACGGGCGATTTCACCCGTCTCCATCGTGACGGTGTGCTTGCCCCATTGGAAGGTCTTGGTGACTTTGTTGAACATGGTCATGGATGAGTTCTCCGGTTGGTTTGGACGGGCAACACATGCCGCCCGTCAGGGGTGCCGTCACTCAATCGCGATGCCATTCCAGCGAGGTTGAGGCCTCAGCCTCGTTGGAATGACACAGCGTTCGCAGGAGTCGAGTGGCTGGCGTTAAAAAACAAAAAGCCTGTGCTGGAGGATCCAGACAGGCTTTTTGTCGTCATGCGGTGCTTACTTGCGCAGGCCCAGCTTCTGGATCAGGGCGACGTAGCGGTCGGCATCCTTGGACTTGAGGTAGTCCAGCAGCTTGCGACGACGGCTGACCATGCGCAGCAGGCCGCGACGACCGTGGTGGTCCTTCTTGTTGGCCTTGAAGTGGGGGGTCAGTTCGACGATGCGAGCGGTCAGCAGGGCCACTTGCACTTCGGGAGAGCCGGTGTCGTTGGCGCTGCGAGCGTTGTCCTTGACGATGGCGGCTGTGTTGATGTCTGCGACGGACATGGTGTTTCCTTGAAAACATGTGCAGACCTGGGGCGCTGACCTGTGGGCCGGCTGCCTTTGGTTTCTGCGTTGGACTTGCGACTCCGGGTGAAACCGACCCAGGTCGTGCGAGGATTTGCCACTCTTTCGAGACGACAAGCCCGCGAGTATAGCAAGAAGTCAGATGCTGGACAAATCCCAGCGCGGCTTGACGTCGAAGCTGGGCTCGGTGCTCAGACGCGCCTGCCCGCTCTGGATGCGCATGGCGGCCGCCAGGGCGATCATGGCGCCGTTGTCGGTGCACAGGTGCATCTCGGGGTAGTGCACACGGATCTGGCGGCGGGCGCAGGCCTGGTCCAGCTGGGCGCGCAACAGGCGGTTGGCCCCGACGCCGCCGGCCACGACCACGCGCTTGAGGCCGGTGGACTTCAGCGCCAGCAGCACCTTCTTGACCAGCACCTCGACGATGGCGCCCTGGGCGGATGCGGCGAGGTTGGCCAGCACGGGCTGCGCCTCGGGCGCGGCGAGCAGATCGGGACGGTCCAGCCAGCCCAGGCGCACCAGATGGGTGCGCACGGCCGTTTTCAGGCCCGCGAACGAGAAATCGAGGTTGCCGCTGTGCAGCATCGGGCGGGGCAACTCGAACGCTTTCGGATCACCCGATTCGGCCAGGCGCGAGAGGTGGGGGCCGCCGGGATAGGGCAAGCCCATCAGCTTGGCGGACTTGTCGAAGGCCTCACCGGCGGCGTCGTCCACCGTTTCGCCCAGCATCTCGTAGCGCCCCACCCCATCGACACGCATCAATTGGGTGTGGCCGCCAGACACAAGCAAGGCAACAAAGGGGAACTCGGGCGGGTCCACCGACAGGAAGGGAGACAGCAGGTGACCTTCGAGGTGGTGCACGCCGAGCAGCGGCTTGTTCAGGGCTGTGCCCAGGGCGCAGGCCATGCCGGCACCGACCAACAAGGCGCCAGCCAAGCCGGGGCCGCGTGTGTAGGCGACCACGTCGATGTCGGCGAGCGTTTGACCGGATTCGGCCAGCACCTGGCGCGCCAGGGGGATCACGCGGCGGATGTGGTCGCGCGAAGCCAGCTCGGGCACGACGCCCCCGTAGGCCTGGTGCATGTCGATCTGGCTGTGCAGCGCGTGGGCCAGGAGGCGGGGCTCACCCTCGGCCGGCAGTTGGACCAGCGCGAGGCCGGTTTCATCGCAGGAGGACTCGACCCCCAGGATGAGGCAGGGGCGCTTCAGGTCAGCAGACACGGGGGCGTTCAGGGTGGCAGGCGTGGACGACATCCCGCCAGTGTAGGGGACCCACCTGTTCTCGCCACGCTGGCGCGCGAAACCCAGGTTTCCGGGCGCGGTTGTTGCATGCCATGAGATCATGAATGCGAACCTGGCCAGCCTGCGTGTGGTGATCGTCCTGCCTTTGTCCTTGTCTGCCGAGCCGGATGACGAGGAGCAGGCCGAGGTCGAGCGCGCCCGGGTGCTGCGCATTGCCCTGCTGGAAGCCGGCTGCAACGTGGTCGCCACCCTGCCCGGCGATGCCTTTTTGCCCGAGCGCATCGGGCAGATTCAGCCGGATTTGATCGTCGTGGATGCCGAGTCGCAAGGGCGCGACATTCTGGAGCACGTGGTGATGGCCACGCGCGATGAGCGTCGCCCGATCGTGATGTTCTCGGGCGAGGAGGACACAGACTACCTGCGCAAGGCGGTGGCGGCGGGCGTGTCGGCCTATGTGGCGGCAGGCACCCCGGCCGAGCGCATCAAGCCGGTGCTCGATGTGGCGATGGCGCGCTTCGAGATGGAAGAGGCGCTGCGCCGGGAGTTGGCCGATGCGCGCTCGGAATTGGCCGACCGCAAGGTGCTGGACCGCGCCAAGGGCCTGTTGATGAGCCGCCAGGGGCTGACCGAACCGCAGGCCCACGCGCGCCTGCGCAAGGCTGCCATGGACAAGGGCTTGAAACTGGTGGACGTGGCGCAGCGCCTGATTGATGCCGCCGACCTGCTGGGGTGAGCCGCCCCAGCTTGGCGTGCGGGCGCACCAGCACAAGGCAGCTCACCGCGGCATCGCACGCGCAGCAGGGCCCAAGCCCCTGAAAAGACCTGGCACAGGGTTTGCATTAACCCCCTCAAGCAAAGTCAACGGCGATTTTGCAGTCTTGACGGCCCGACGAAGGGCTGACGAGCCTCCGACAAAGGTGTCTTCTGACGCGTGTGCCCATCCATGGATGAGCCTGCGCGACGGTTGGCACCTTTTTTGTTTGTCCACAGGGAAAGTCTTGCACCATGAACACCCAGGATCTGAAAATGACGCGCCGCACCATCTTGAAGAGCGCTGCCGCCGCTGGCGCGGTGGGCGCTGTGCCCGGACTGCAGTCCGCCGTCTGGGCCGCAGGCTCGGACAAGCCCGAGCTGAGCGAGGTGAAGATCGGCTTCATTCCGCTGACCGATTGCGCCTCGGTGGTGATGGCCTCGGTGCTGGGCTTCGACAAGAAGTACGGCGTCAAGATCATCCCGACCAAGGAAGCCTCCTGGGCCGGCGTGCGCGACAAGCTCGTCAACGGCGACCTGCACATGGCCCATGTGCTGTACGGCCTGGTCTACGGCGTGCACCTGGGCATTGGCGGTCCCAAGAAAGACATGGCCGTGCTGATGAGCCTGAACAACAACGGGCAGGCCATCAGCTTGTCGAAGGCGCTGGCCTCGAAGGGCGCGGTCGATGGGCCGTCGCTGGCCAAGCTCATGGCACGCGAGAAGCGCGAATACACGTTTGCAGGCACCTTCCCCACCGGGACCCACGCCATGTGGATGCACTACTGGCTGGCTGCGGCGGGCATCAACCCGCTGTCGGGCGCCAAGTTGATCACGGTGCCGCCGCCGCAGATGGTGGCCAACATGCGCGTGGGCAACATGGATGGCTTCTGCGTGGGTGAGCCCTGGAACCACCGCGCCATCATGGACGGCATCGGGATCACGGCCAACACGACACAGGACATCTGGCAGGACCACCCCGAGAAGGTGCTGGGCTGCACCGGTGAGTTCGTGAAGCAGTACCCGAACACCGCCCGCGCCGTGATGATGGCCGTGCTGGAAGCGAGCCGCTGGATCGACGCCGGCTTGCAAAACAAGCTCAAGATGGCCGAGACGATTGCGGCCAAGTCCTATGTGAACACGGGCGTTGATGCGATCAACCAGCGCATCCTGGGCCGCTATCAGAACGGCATGGGCAAGACCTGGGACGACCCCAACCACATGAAGTTCTTCAACGACGGCAAGGTGAACTTCCCCTATCTGTCGGATGGCATGTGGTTCCTGACACAGCACAAGCGCTGGGGCCTGCTGAAGACCCACCCCGATTACCTGGGCGTGGCCAAGCAAATCAACCAGATCGAGTTGTACAAGCAGGCCGCCAGCGGTCTGGGCATCTCGGTGCCCAAGGACCCGATGCGCACCAGCAAGTTGATGGACGGTGTCGTCTGGACGGGCAAGGACCCGGCCAAGTACGCCGACAGCTTCGCCATCAAAGCCTGAGACTGAAAGGAGCCCATCATGGTCAGTGCCGTCTTTCACAGCCCCTCGGAGGTCGATGACGCCGTGCCGGCGACAGCCACCTCCCCCGCGCAGATCGCGCCTGCGCCCGCCCAGAAGGCGGCGCCGGCCTCTGCCCCTGCTCCCGCCAAGCCCCCCGTGGACTGGCTGGGGTGGGCCTTGCGCATGGTCTCCCCGCTGGCAGGCATCGCCTTGCTGGTCGGCGTGTGGGCCCTGCTGACGCAAAACAGCAGCACCTTCCCTACGCCGCTGGCAACCTGGCAGGCCGCTGTCGTGCTGTTCGCAGATCCGTTCTACAGCAACGGACCGAATGACCAGGGCATCGGCTGGAACATCCTGTTCTCGCTGCAGCGCGTGGGCATCGGCTTCGGCCTGGCGGCGCTCGTGGGGATTCCTTTGGGCTTCCTGATCGGACGCTCGCAGATTGCCAGCAGCATGCTCAACCCGATCATCAGCCTGCTGCGCCCGGTCTCGCCCCTGGCCTGGTTGCCGATTGGCCTGCTGGTGTTCAAGTCGGCCGATCCGGCCGCGATCTGGACGATCTTCATCTGCTCGATCTGGCCGATGATCATCAACACCGCCGTGGGTGTGCAGCGCGTGCCCGAGGACTACCTGAACGTGGCCAAGGTGCTGAACCTGAGCGAGTGGAAGATCACCACCAAGATCCTGCTGCCCTCGGTGCTGCCCTACATGCTGACGGGCGTGCGCCTGTCGGTGGGCACAGCCTGGCTGGTGATCGTGGCCGCCGAGATGCTGACGGGTGGCGTGGGCATTGGCTTCTGGGTGTGGGACGAGTGGAACAACCTCAATGTCCAGCACATCCTCATTGCGATCTTCGTGATCGGCATCGTCGGCCTGTTGCTGGAGCAGGCGCTGGTGGCCATCGCCAAGCGCTTCAGCTTTGAATGACCCCAACACCTGACAGGAGCACGTCATGACCCACTTCATTGACATCCATCGCGCCGAAATGGTGTTCCACACCAAAAAGGGGCGCTTCCATGCGCTCAGTGACATCAACCTGGGCATCGCGCAGGGGGAGTTCATCACCCTGATCGGGCATTCGGGCTGCGGCAAGTCCACCTTGCTCAACCTGATCGCCGGCCTGCTGACGCCCACGCAAGGCGGCCTGATCTGTGACGGCCGCGAGATTGCCGGCCCCGGCCCCGAACGGGCGGTGGTGTTTCAGAACCACTCGCTGCTGCCCTGGCTGAGCTGTCACGACAACGTCTACCTCGCGGTGGAGCGGGTGTTCGGGAGCAAGGAAAGCAAGGAGCAACTCAAGCAGCGCGTCGCCGACGCCCTGGCTCTGGTGGGCATGGACCATGCCACGCACAAGCGGCCGCACGAGATCTCGGGCGGGATGAAGCAGCGCGTGGGCATTGCCCGTGCCCTGGCGATGGAGCCCAAGGTGCTGCTGATGGACGAGCCCTTTGGCGCCCTGGACGCCCTCACCCGCGCCCACCTGCAAGACGAGCTGCTCAAGATCGTGGCCAAGGCGCACTGCACCGTGGTGATGGTGACGCACGATGTGGACGAGGCCGTGCTGCTGTCGGACCGCATCGTGATGATGAGCAACGGCCCGGCCGCCACGATTGGCGAGGTCTTGCCGGTGCCGCTGGCGCGCCCTCGCAACCGCGTGGCGCTGGCCGAAGACCCGACCCACATCGCCTGTCGCAAGGCCGTGCTGGACTTTCTGTACACGCGGCACGGCGTGGCAGACCGCCAGGCGGCTTGAGCGGGCCTTCAGATACCGGCCAATGCATCTGGCACGAGGCTTGCGTGACCTCCGTCGATCACCTGATTCGCCAGAGCCGGGTGGTCTTCCTCAGCGGGGGTCTGTGGTCCGCGAAGATGCCGCCGACCTCTTTACGCCTTTCGGTCCTCGGACCGGAAGGCGTTTTTTTGCGCCATGCCCCAAAACAGCGCCCCCACCAGGATCATGGGCACGCACAGCCACTGGCCCATGCTCATGTTGAAGGTGAGCAGACCCAGGAAGCTGTCGGGCTCGCGGAAGTACTCGGCCGTGAAACGGAACACGCCATAGCCCATCAGGAACATGCCCGACACCGCACCCAGCGGCCGCGCACGGCGCGCGTACACCCACAGCAGCACGAACAGGAGCAAACCCTCCAGACCGAACTGGTAGAGCTGGGAGGGGTGACGGGCGATCTCGGTGCCCGACTGCGGAAAGACCATGGCCCAGGGCAAGCTGGGATCGGCCGCGCGGCCCCACAACTCGCCGTTCATGAAGTTGCCCAAGCGACCGGCCGCCAGTCCGATGGGCACACAGGGCGCCACCAGATCGGCCACCTCGAAGAAGTGTCGCCCCTGGCGCTTGGCATAGATGGCCATGGCGGTGATCACGCCCAGCAAGCCACCGTGAAACGCCATGCCGCCTTGCCAGACGGCGAGGATCTCAGACGGGTGGCTGAAATAGTACCCGGGCTTGTAGAACAGCACATAGCCCAGGCGCCCCCCCAACACCACCCCCATCACGCCGAAGAAGAGCACATCTTCGACCATCTGGCGGTCCCATCCCCGCTGCGCGAAGAAGGGCTGCTTGGCCCGCGCGCTGGCGAACAGGTAGAACAGGGCGAACGCGGCCAGATAGGTCAGCCCGTACCAATGGACCTTGAGCGGCCCCAGGGCAATGGCGATCGGATCGAATTGTGGGTGAATCAGCATGGGGCGAACGATAGCGCAAGTCTGCGACCGTTCGCGGCATCAAGACGACGTCAAGACGTCTGGCTGGGTCAGTTGCTCGCGGATCATCCGCATCAGCAGATCGTCGAAGGTGTAGAAACCGTAGGGGCGCTGGCTGAGTTCACCCAGCGCAAAGGCCGCGCCGGTGCCGAAGGCTTCGCGGCGGATGGACTCGTGGGTGATGCGCACCGTCTGGTGGGGAAAGCCGAAAATGACCTCATGGAGCCCGACGATGCCCCCCAGGCGCAGCGAGGTGATGCGATCGTGCTCCAGATCCAGCGTCTGGGCGATCTTGCGCGCGGTGCCCGACATCTCGGGTTTCTCGCGGAAGTGCTGCTCCAGGATCTCGACATCGGCAAACGGTGCGATGCCACGCAGCATCCGCGCCGACAGGATCAGGAAGTTGATGCCCAGTGTGATGTTGGGCGAGCACAGCACGCGGGCCTGCTCGCCCAGGGTACGGGCGTAGGCCAGGTCCTCATCGCTGTAGGCCGAGATGGCACTGACCAGGGTGAGGTGGCGCTGTCGCACTTCTTCGCCGTACAGGTGGATCGACTCGGCTGTCGAGAAGTCAACCAGGGCATCGACCGGATGAGCGTCCAGCCACTCGCCAAAGTTGCCCTGCGACATCGCGAAGACAGGCAGTCCCAGCGGCTGCGGCTGCCCTTCGGGCACCGGGTTGCGCTTGGCAATCCAGACCAGCTCGAAACGGGGATCCTGCTTCAGGACCTCCGCCACCGCCTGCCCCGCCTTGCCGTAGCCAATCAATCCCACTTTGATCATGTGCTTCTCCTCATTCGATATCGACACGCCTTGTTGTTGCAATTACATTTGTGCAAATATACAAGTTTCAAGATGATGAAGCAAAAAAAAGGGCCTGCGGTGAAGCAGGCCCTTCAAGACACTCCATATCACTGGTGTTGCAACGACGCGTGTTCGCGCCTTCGTTACCCCGCCATTATATTGTGACAAATGCTTTCACAGCTCAGCCAGGGGTGTTTGCGCCGCCATCCCCACTTCTTCGACGCCCAGTTGGGCAATGAGTTGACCCAGATCCGCATGCAAACGCACCAGGGTGTCTGGGTCGAGTCGCTGCAAGGCGTCGGGCAGCAGGCCTGCGAAAGGACCGTGGGTCTGGGCCAGCAAGGCGTAGCCTTCCGGCGTGGCGTGCAGGTGCACGACCCGGCGATCCTCTTCGTCGCGGGCGCTGCGGATCAGGCCCTTTTTCACCAGAGCGCGCACCAGGTTGCTGGCAGTGGACTGGTGGATGTCCATGGCGTGGGCCAGGGCCCCGACCTCGGTGCCGGCGTGGCGAGACACGATGCTCAGCGCCCACAATTGCGCACCGCCCAGGCCAGACTGGGACTCGACACGCTGGAAGTGCGATTTGACGGCGTTGAACACCACGCGGAACTGCCGCAGGACAATGGCAGCCTCCGGGGCGAGCGCCACCGAATCGGACTCGGAATCTGACGGAAGGCTGAGTCTGGACATGAAAACCTGTAGTGAATGAAACATGACGCCGCCCGACACCCCACCTGACGAGACCGCCGAACACGCCAAGGAACTGGCCGATTGGCGCCCCTGGGCCGCACGCGCGGTGGTGCTGAGCTTTGCCACCTTGGCGGGCTTGAGTGTGGTGCTGCTGACCTGGCTGAGCGAGCACGCCCTGGCAGCGTTTTTTGCGCTGACAGCATACTCGCCCTGGCTGGCTTTGGCGTGGACACCGGCGGTGACCGCGGCCCTGGTGTGGTGTACGAACCGCTATTTTGCCGGTGCGGCAGGCTCGGGCATTCCCCAGGTGCTGGCGGCGCTGGATGTGCAAACGCCGCCCGGGCAACGTCACCTCTTCATTTCGCTGAAGCTGGCGGCAGCCAAGATCGTGCTCACCGTGGGCGGCCTGTTGGCTGGCCTGGCCACAGGCCGCGAGGGGCCTTCGGTGCAGGTGGGCGCCGGCATCATGCACGCGGCCCGCCACTGGTTGCCCCAGCGCAGCAGCATCAACGACCATGGCCTGATCGTGGCCGGTGGCGCCGCCGGCATTGCAGCGGCGTTCAACACGCCCCTGGGCGGGGTGATGTTCGCCATTGAAGAGCTGTCACGCCGGCCCGAGCATCGCTCCAGCGGCCTGTTGATCGCGGCCATCGTGCTGGCGGGCCTGATCGGCATGTCGGTGTTCGGCAACGTCAGCTATTTCGGTCAGATCTCGGTGGGGGACTTTGGCTGGTCGGCGCTGTGGCCCGGCCTGTTGATCGCGGTGGCCACGGGCTTGTTGGGCGGTTTGTTTGCTCGCCCGCTGGTGCAGGCCGCGCGCGGCGGCACCGATCGTTTCAGCCAATGGCGGCAACGCTACCCAGTGCGCTTTGCGGCCGGTTGTGGCTTGGTGATCGCCATCATTGGTGTGATCAGCCAAGGCGCCTCGTCAGGCAGCGGCTATGACGCGACCCATGCCCTGCTCGAAGGCAAAGACCCGACCAATGGGTTTTATGTGCCCTTGCGCTTCATCGCCACCTGGCTGTCGGCCTGGAGCGGTGTCCCTGGTGGCGTCTTCGCACCCGCCCTCGCCTTGGGTGCGGGCATCGGCAACGAAATCGCCCAGCTGACGGGCCACCTGAACACGCCCGCGCTGATCGCCCTGGGCATGGCCGGTTTTCTGGCCGCGGTGACGCAGGCCCCGATCACGGCCTTCATCATCGTGATGGAAATGATTGAAGGCCATGGACTGGTGCTCAGTCTCATGGCCTGCAGTGTGGTCGCCAGTGGCGTGTCGCGGGTCATCAGCCCGCCGATGTATGGCGCGATGGCGGCGGCTCAGCTCAAACGGCTGAGCCCCACGCCACCGGACGCTCAGCGCTGAAGCTGGGTGATGTCGCGCACCGCACCGGTGTCGGCCGAGGTGGTCATCAGGGCGTAGGCCTGCAACGCGGCCGAGACCACGCGCTCACGGTTGGCGGGCTTCCAGGCGGCCGACCCTTTGGCTTCCATGGCGGCACGGCGAGTGGCCATGTCGGCGTCGCTGATGGCCAGGTGGATGCGGCGGTTGGGAATGTCGATTTCGATGGTGTCACCGTCTTCGACCAGGCCGATGGCGCCGCCCTGCGCCGCTTCCGGCGAGGCGTGGCCGATCGACAGGCCCGAGGTGCCACCCGAGAAGCGACCGTCGGTCAGCAGGGCGCATTCCTTGCCCAGGCCACGGCTCTTCAGGTAGGACGTGGGGTAGAGCATTTCCTGCATGCCAGGGCCGCCCTTGGGGCCTTCGTAGCGGATGATGACCACATCGCCGGCCTGCACTTCTTCGCCCAGGATGCCTTCGACGGCGTCTTCCTGGCTTTCGTACACGCGGGCCTTGCCGGTGAACTTCCAGATGGACTCGTCCACGCCGGCCGTCTTGACGATGCAGCCCTTCTCGGCGATGTTGCCGTAGAGCACGGCCAGGCCGCCGTCTTGCGTGAAGGCGTGTTCCTTGGAACGGATCACGCCCTTTTCACGGTCGAGGTCGAGTTTCTTCCAGCGGCTGTCTTGCGAGAAGGCCACCTGGGTGGGCACGCCACCGGGTGCGGCCTTGTAGAAGTGGTGCACGGCCTCGTCGTTGGTGACCTTCACGTCCCACTGCGCGATGGCATCGGCCATGGTGCGGCTGTGCACGGTGGGCACGTCGGTGTGCAGCAGGCCGCCGCGGGCGAGTTCACCCAGGATGGCCATGATGCCGCCGGCACGGTGCACGTCTTCGATGTGGACATCGGGCACGGCGGGGGCGACCTTGCTCAGGCAAGGCACCTTGCGCGACATGCGGTCGATGTCGGCCATGGTGAAGTTGACGCCGGCCTCGCGGGCGGCCGCCAACAGGTGCAGCACGGTGTTGGTGGAGCCGCCCATGGCGACGTCGAGCGCCACGGCGTTTTCAAACGCCTGGAAGGTGGCGATGTTGCGCGGCAGCGCGGTTTCGTCGTCTTGCTCGTAGTAGCGCTTGGCCAGCTCAACGATGGTGCGGCCGGCCTTGCGGAACAGCTGCTCACGGTCGGCGTGGGTGGCCAGCGTGGTGCCGTTGCCCGGCAGGGACAGCCCCAGGGCTTCGGTCAGGCAGTTCATGGAGTTGGCCGTGAACATGCCGGAGCAGGAGCCACAGGTCGGGCAGGCGGAGCGCTCGACGGCGGCCACTTCCTCGTCGGAGCAGTGCTTGTCGGCGGCCTTGACCATGGCGTCGACCAGGTCGAGCGAGATGACCTTGCCTTCTAGCTTGACCTTGCCGGCTTCCATCGGGCCGCCGGAGACGAAGATCACGGGGATGTTCAGGCGCAGCGCGGCCATCAGCATGCCCGGGGTGATCTTGTCACAGTTGGAGATGCACACCAGCGCGTCGGCGGTGTGGGCGTTGCACATGTACTCGACGCTGTCGGCGATCAGGTCGCGCGAGGGCAGCGAATACAGCATGCCGCCGTGCCCCATGGCGATGCCGTCGTCCACGGCGATGGTGTTGAATTCCTTGGCCACGCCACCGGCGGCCTCGATCTCGCGGGCGACCAATTGGCCCAGGTCCTTCAGGTGCACGTGGCCGGGCACGAACTGGGTGAAGCTGTTCGCGATGGCGATGATCGGCTTCTCGAAGTCACCGTCCTTCATGCCGGTGGCACGCCACAGGGCACGGGCACCGGCCATGTTGCGGCCGGCGGTGGAGGTACGGGAACGGTACTGAGGCATGGAGGGGCTCCGGGCTGGTGGGTTCTCTGTGAAAGAACGATTTTAGCCCGCACCATCCGCCCCTGCGGCCGGATGGCCTTACTTGCGACCGCCCCGTTTCAGGCCCAGCGCATCGATGGCTTTCTGGCGACGCGCGTCACGGCGCTCGTCATCGCGCTCCATGGCTTTGCGCTTGGTATAGCCCGTGGCATCGCACCAGGCCCACCAGGCCACGGCCAAGGCGAAAGGCAGGAGCAACATGAACCAATCGTTGGCCCAGGTCCAGCTGGCCAAAGGGCCAATCCCGAAAAACTGCATGAGCGCCATCACGACGCCAATTGCCACAAACCACATCGCATCTCTCCTTCTGCCGAGAAACTGGCACGAAGCACCACGGTCCACCCCCCTGCGGGATTTCACGTTATTGTTCAGTCATTCTCAACTGGAATGACCGCGCGCGGAAAGGAAATCCATGAAGATTGCCGCATTGAGCCTCCTGACCCTGTGCCTGAGCGCCACAGCGGTCACGCCCGCCCTCGCCAACCAGGAACTGGCCAAACGCAAAGCCTGCCTGAGCTGCCATGGGGTGGACAAACCCGTGCTGGGCCCCTCCTTCAAGGATGTCGCCCTCAAATACCGCGGCCAGAAAGGCATGGACGCCAAACTGGCCGAGAAGGTGCTCAAGGGCGGCGGCGGCGTCTGGAAGATGCCGATGGGGCCCATGCCAGCGCAAAGTCAGGTGAGCTCCGCCGAAGCCAAGCAACTCAGCAGCTGGATCCTGTCGCTGAAGTGAGCCTCTGAAATGACGATGCCCTCCGCATGGGAGGGCATCAAATCGGCTGTTGCAGATCCGCGGTACACAGGCTTGTGGCCCATGCGCCGCGCAGGCATCAGTCGTCCTTGTAGATGTCGACGTCCTTGGTTTCTTTCACGAGGAAGACCCCGAGCACGAAGGTCATCATCGCGATGATGATGGGGTACCACAGGCCGTTGTAGATGTTGCCGGTCTGGGCCACGATGGCGAAGGCGGTGGTGGGCAGCAGGCCGCCGAACCAGCCGTTACCGATGTGATACGGCAGGCTCATCGAGGTGTAGCGGATGCGGGTCGGGAACATTTCCACCAGCATGGCCGCAATCGGGCCGTACACCATGGTCACGTAGATCACCAGCAGGGTCAGGATACCGACGACCAGAGGCTTGTTCAGCTTGGCAGGGTCGGCCTTGGCCGGATAGCCAGCTTCACGCACCGCGTCGACCACGCTCTTCTTGAACGCAGCATCCTTGGCCTTGGCTTCCTCAGGCGAGAGGCCCACGGAAGAGTAGGACTCGATGACCTTCTCGCCCACCTTGATCTGGGCCGTACCGGTGCCTTCCACGTTCTCGTAGTTCACCGAGTTGTTGGCCAGAACCTGCTTGGCGATGTCGCACGAGCTGGTGAACTTGGCGGTGCCTGTCGGGTTGAACTGGAAAGAGCACTCGGCGGGGTTCGCGACCAGGGTCACCGGCGCATTGGCCTGAGCGTGAGCCAGGTCAGGGTTGGCGGCTTCCGTCAGGGCCTTGAACAGCGGGAAGTAGGTCAAGGCAGCGATCAGGCAGCCCCCCAGGATGATGGGCTTGCGGCCGATCTTGTCAGACAGGGTGCCGAAGATCACGAAGAACGGCGTGGCGATCAGCAGGGACACGGCCACCAGGATGTTCGCCGTGGCACCGTCGACCTTCAGCGCTTGCGTCAGGAAGAACAGGGCGTAGAACTGACCGGTGTACCAGACCACACCTTGACCGGCGACCAACGCGAACAGCGCGATCAGCACGATCTTCAGGTTGGCCCATTGACCGAAGGACTCGGACAGCGGGGCCTTGGAGGTCTTGCCCTCTTCCTTCATCTTCTTGAAGGCGGGCGACTCTTGCATGCTCATGCGGATCCACACGCTGATGGCCAGCAGAGCGATCGACACGATGAACGGCACGCGCCAGCCCCAGTCTGCGAAGGCCTCTTCGCCCACCGCAGTACGGGTGCCCAGAATGACCAGCAGCGACAGGAACAGACCCAGCGTGGCCGTGGTCTGGATCCAGGCGGTGTAGGCACCGCGGCGGCCGTGCGGGGCATGCTCGGCCACATACGTGGCGGCACCACCGTACTCACCACCCAGCGCCAGACCTTGCAGCAGACGCAGGGCGATCAGGATGACGGGGGCGGCCACACCGATGGTGTTGTAGTTGGGCAAGATGCCCACGATGAAGGTGGAGACCCCCATCAGCAAGATGGTGACCAGGAAGGTGTACTTGCGGCCGATCATGTCGCCGAGGCGACCGAAGACCAGAGCACCGAAGGGGCGAACAATGAAGCCCGCCGCGAAAGCCAGCAGCGCGAAAATGAATGCCGATGTCGGATCGAGGCCCGCAAAGAATTGTTTGGCGATGATGGCCGCCAAGGAGCCGTAGAGGTAAAAGTCATACCATTCGAAAACCGTGCCCAAGCTGGAAGCGAAAATAACTTTCCGCTCCTCGGCCGTCATCGGCGCATCTTTGATTTTGGTGCTTGCCATATTGGGTGCTCCTTGTTTACAGGGACGAGCCTGCTTTTGGCAAGCTCGACCCCGAATTTAGGGGGCTTTGCCTCCCATGTGAATAAGGGGGAATGCTAGGAAGGGATACGCAGAACGCATACCACGCCTAGGTGTTTGTACGCATACCCCTGACCACCAAACCAAGGTTCAAGCCGTAAATGAAAAAGCCGCCACCGAATGACATCGGCGGCGGCTTTACATATATTTGATCAATACCTTTTCAGGTATCCCCCATCAATTAGCCTGGGACAATTGATCAAGGATGGCGGGATTCTCGAGCGTGCTCGTATCTTGCGTGACCGACTCCCCCTTGGCCACCACACGCAGCAGGCGGCGCATGATCTTGCCGGAGCGGGTCTTGGGCAGGTTGTCGCCAAAGCGAATGTCCTTGGGCTTCGCGATCGGGCCGATGGCGTGGCCCACATGGTTGCGCAGTTCGGTGGCGATCTGCTTGGCCTCGTCGCCCTCCGGCCGTGGACGCTTGAGCACCACGAAGGCACAGATGGCTTCGCCGGTCAGGTCGTCGGGGCGGCCCACCACGGCCGCCTCGGCCACCAGCGGATGCGACACCAGCGCCGACTCGATTTCCATCGTGCCCATGCGGTGACCCGAGACGTTCAGCACGTCGTCGATGCGACCGGTGATGGTGAAGTAGCCGGTCACGGCATCGCGGATGGCGCCGTCGCCGGCCAGGTAGTACTTGCCACCGAAGTCATCGGGGTAGTAGCTCTTCTTGAAGCGCTCGGGGTCGTTCCAGATGGTGCGGATCATGGATGGCCAGGGCTTGCGCACCACCAGCACACCGCCCTGCCCCCACGGCACTTCCTTGCCGGTTTCGTCCACCACGGCGGCATCGATGCCGGGGAAGGGCAGCGTGCACGAGCCCGGGGTCAGTTCATGGGCACCCGGCAGCGGGGTGATCATGTGGCCACCGGTCTCGGTCTGCCAGAAGGTGTCCACGATGGGGCAGCGGCCGCCACCGATTTCGCGGTGGTACCACTCCCAGGCAGCCGGGTTGATCGGCTCACCCACGGTGCCCAGCAGGCGCAGGCTGCTGAGGTCAAAGTTGCGCGGGTGCACGGCAGCGTCGGATTCGGCAGCCTTGATCAGGGCACGGATCGCGGTGGGCGCGGTGTAGAAGATCGTGACCTTGTGGGCCTGGACCATGCGCCAGAAGCGCGAGGCATCCGGGAAGGTGGGCACGCCTTCGAACACAACCTGGGTGCCGCCCAGCGCCAGGGGGCCGTAGGCGACATAGGTGTGACCCGTGATCCAGCCGATGTCGGCCGTGCACCAGAACACGTCGTCGGGCTTCATGTCGAAGGTCCACTTCGTGGTCAGCGCCGCGTGCAGCAGGTAGCCGCCGGTGCTGTGCTGCACGCCCTTGGGCTTGCCAGTCGAGCCGGAGGTATAGAGCAGGAAGAGCGGGTGCTCGGCGTCGACCCATTCGGGCGCGCAGACGTCGCTTTCGCTCTTCAGGACGTCGTCCATCCAGACGTCGCGGCCAGCCACCATGTTGATGTTGCCGCCGGTGCGGCGGCAGACGATGACCTGGCGCAGGCTGTCGCAGCCACCCAGACCGATGGCCTCATCCACGATGGCCTTCAGGGGCAGGGACTTGCCGCCACGCAGTTGCTCGTCGGCGGTGATGACCATGACGGCGCCCGCGTCTTCAATGCGATCGCGCAGGCTTTGGGCGGAGAAGCCACCGAAGACCACCGAGTGGGTCGCGCCGATGCGGGCGCAGGCCTGCATGGCCACCACACCTTCGACCGACATGGACAGGTACAGCACCACGCGATCACCCTTCTTCACCCCTTGCGCCTTCAGCGCGTTGGCCAGGCGGCTCACACGCGACAGCAGATCCTGGTAGGTAACGTGGGACACCTTGCCATCGTCTGACTCGAAGATGATGGCCACCTTGTCGCCCCGACCGGCTTCGACATGGCGATCCAGGCAGTTGTACGAAGCGTTGAGTTGGCCGTCGTCAAACCAGCGGTAGAACGGGGCGTGGCTCTCGTCGAGTGCCCGCGTGAAGGGCTTGTGCCAGGTCAGGAACTCGCGGGCGAGGCGCGACCAGTAACCGGCGTAATCGTTCTGTGCTTCGGCGCACAGTTCGTCGTAGGCGGCGCGGCTGCCGATGTGGGCGTTGTGTGCAAAGGCCTCGGGAACGGGGTGGAGGGTGCTGGGGGTCTGGTTGGTACCAGTCATGGTGGGTTCTCCTGGGGTGGCAGCGCTTATGGCGCTGACTGATCGATTGACAGGAGCGTCACATCATGCGCATTGGCCCCTGCCAACCCGCGACAATGCGCCTATCTTTAAAATTCCACACCCCGGATTTTCCCGACAGCCCATGAGCACACCTCGTCAACCCCTCAAAGCGGGCATCTTGCCCTCCTTCATTTTTGCCAGCCGTTGGCTGCAGTTGCCGCTGTATATCGGCCTGATCCTGGCACAAGCGGTGTACGTGTTCCATTTCTGGGTGGAACTGGTGCACCTGATCGAGGCTGCGTTCGGGAATCAGGACGCGCTCAAGCTGATTTTCCAGGCCTCGGGCCAGAAGGCTGAGGTGGCGCCCACTCACCTGACCGAGACGACGATCATGCTGGTCGTGCTGGGGCTGATCGACGTGGTGATGATCTCGAACCTGCTGATCATGGTGATCATCGGCGGCTACGAAACCTTTGTCTCACGCCTGAATCTGGAGGGGCATCCCGACCAGCCGGAATGGCTGGACCATGTGAACGCCTCGGTGCTGAAGGTCAAGCTGGCGACGGCCATCATCGGGATCTCGTCGATCCACCTGCTCAAGACCTTCATCAATGCCGACAACTACTCGGACAAGGTGCTGATCTCGCAGACTGTGATCCACGTGGCCTTCCTCTTCTCGGCCATGGCCATTGCCATGACAGACAAGCTGCTGCACCAGGCCACACACACGGGCGAACACTGACACAGACGGGCGCGCCGCAGCCGGCGCCAGGGCTCACCCCTGGCGCGGCGATTCGGCCTCGTCGACCGGTTGATGCCCGGCCTTGGACGGCACGCGCAGATGCAGTGCCGCCTTGGCCATGAGGTTGGCCGACACAGGTGCGGTCAGGAAGATGAAGAAGGTGATCAGCATCTCATGGATGCTGAATTGCCCCCGCAGCGCCTGGATCAGCATGCTGGCCAGCAACACGCCACCCAGCCCCAGCGTCGAGGCCTTGGTGGGCGCATGCAGGCGCATGAAGAAGTCGCGAAAGCGCACCATGCCCAGGGCGCCCACGAGCAGGAAGACCGCCCCTACGAGCAAGAGCAAGGCGGCCAGGGCTTCAAGCCACACAGCGGGTGTCAGGTTCATGGTTCAGGTCTCCAGAGCGAGCTCACTCGATCACGTCGCCGCGCGTGATGAAACGCGCCAGGGCGACGGTGGACACGAAGCCCAGCATGGCCACGATGAGCGCGGCCTCGAACAGCAGCGTGGTTTGCCAGGTCAGGCCTAGCAGCACAACCAGCGCCACCACGTTGATGTAGAGCGTGTCCATGGCGAGGATGCGGTCCGGGGCGGTCGGGCCGCGCCACAAGCGCCAGGTACACAAGAGCATGGACACGGCCACGGCCGCCACGCAGATCTGCAGCGCCGTTTCGATCATCCGAAAATCTCCATCAGGGGCTGTTGGTAGCGACGGTGGATGTCAGCGGCCACGCCGGCGGCATCGTCGCAATCGAGGGCGTGCACCCAGATGCAGGCCTGCTCTTCGTCGATGATGGCCGAGACGGTGCCCGGCGTCATCGTGATGATGGACGCGAGCAAAGCCTGCGCCGTGGGCTGCTTCAGCGTGAGCGGCACGCGCACCCAGGCGGGTTGCGGCGCACTGCGCGGGTGCAGCACCAGGCGCGCCACGGTGATGTTGGAGACCAGGATGTCCCACAGGACCGTGAGCGTGAGCTGCACCGTGCGCCCGAAGGCGCGCGGCTGCGCGGCGGGGCCCAGGAAGCCCGCCAGCAGACGCGGCAAACCCCAGCCCAGCACACAGGCCGTCAGCAGGTTGCCCGGGTCAAGTGACTGCTGCAGCATCAACCAGGCCAGTGCCAGCAGCACCGACAGGACCGGCCGGCGCGCGCGCTGCCAGGCCGAGGGGTGAACCGTGGTCGTCATGGTTGCGCCTCCGGAGAAGGGGTCGTCGGGACGGCTGGTTCGGGCATGCGGTAGGGGCGCACGCTCACCGGCACCTCGCCCGTGGCTGGATCGACACCCAGCACCGCGCGGGAATAGCCCTGGCGATCGAGCAACTGGGCTGCCGTGGCATCGGTGTAGCGCTGCAAAGGGGCAGCGAAGATGCTCATCACGACCCCCATCAGGCACAGGATCAGCGTGGGCATGACCAGGCGTGGGCTGGCCCCCGAAGCGGCCGCCGGCAGGTCAGGACGCACGTTCCAGAACAACAGGCTGCCGGCCCGCGCCAGTGCCAGCAAGGACAGGAAGCCCACGCCCAGCACCACCGCCCAGACCCAGGACTGCATGGGGGTGCTCCAGGCAGCCTTGAGCAACATGACCTTGCCCAGGAAGCCTGGCAAGGGTGGCAAGCCTGCCACCGAGGCGGCCGCCAGCAAGAGCATCAAGCCCAGCAGCACCGGCTGCGCCACCGGACTGGCCGGCGCCAGGGCGTCGGCCACATCGCCGCGCTGCGCGGCCACCAGCTCGACCAGCAGGAACAGGCCCGCCACCACCAGCGTGCTGTGCACCAGGTAGTAGAACGCGGCCGACCAGGCGGCCGGGGTGAACAGGCCCAGCGCCGCGAGGATGGTGCCCACCGAGGCCACCGTCAACCAGGCCACCAGGCGTGGCAAGGTGCGCGACGCCAAGGCGCCCAGCGCCCCCAGCACGCTGGTGCCCATGGCCAGGGGCAGCAACCAGGGCTCGGCCACGCGGGCCACCTCGCCGGCGGCGTCCCCGAAGATCACACCATGCACGCGCAAGATGGCATAGACGCCCACCTTGGTCATGATGGCAAACAGGGCCGCGACCGGCGCCGACGCCGCAGCATAGGTGCCCGGCAGCCACAGCGACAGGGGCAGCAAGGCCGCCTTGAAGCCAAACACCACCAGCAGGATCAGGGCGGCGCTGCGCGCCAGCACGGCCTCCATGCCCGACAGCTGCGTCACCCGCAAGGCCAGGTCGGCCAGGTTCAGCGTGCCGGTGACCGCGTACAGCAAGGACACCCCGATCAGGAACAGGGCCGATGCCAGCAGGTTGAGGACGACGTAATGCACCCCGGCCTGGAAGCGCCCCTTGCCCTGACCGTGCACCATCAGCACATAAGACGCGATCAGCAGGATCTCGAAAAACACGAAGAGGTTGAAGATGTCACCGGTGACGAAGGCGCCACACAGCCCCATCAGCTGGAAGTGGAAGATGGCATGGAAGTAGCGCCCATGCGTGTCCCACCCGCCACTGGCGTACCAGAGCACCGGCAGCGCCACCAGCTGCGTGAGCACCAGCATCAGGGCCGAGAGCCGGTCGATGACCAGCACGATGCCGAAGGGCGCAGGCCACTCACCGAGGCGATAGACCTGCAAGGCGCCCGTGCTGGCCTCGCCCATCAGAGACACCGCGATCCACAAGCCCAAGGCCACCGAGCTCAGGCTGAGGCGCCGCGCCCACTTGTGGCGAGCCTGGCCGTGACCACTGGGAGCATCACCCAACAAGAGCAGCGCCATGCCTGTGAAGGCCGGCAATAGCACCGGCAAGATGGACAGATGCGGCCACACCGCCGAGAACAGACCGCTCATGCGCGCTCCTCCCCGCCGGCAGAGGCCCCATCCACATGGTCAGTGCCCGACTCATGACGGCTGCGCAGCGCCATTTCGACGATGAAGCCGGTGGTGGCAAAGCCGATCACGATGGCCGTCAGCACCAGGGCCTGCGGCAGCGGGTCGGCCATGCGTTCCTGGCCGACCACGGCCGGAGCGTTCCACCACAGGCGACCCATGGCAAAGATGAAGACGTTGACCGCGTAGCCCAGCAAGGACAGGCCCAGCACCACCGGAAACGTGCGCCCGCGCAGCATCAGGTAGATGCCGCAGGCGGTGACCCAGCCAACACCGCTGGCCACCAGAAATTCCAGACTCACCGTCATGCCCGACTCCTCTCAGGGAGCGCCGCAGCGCCCCGCCCATCCTTGCTGGCGTGACCCAGCACGGACAAGGTCAACATCGTGGCACCGACCACCGTGATGTAGACCCCCAGATCAAACAGCGCCGCGCTGGCCAAGGGCAGCTCACCGAACACCGGCACATGCGGATGGCCATGCGCACTGGTCAGGAAATTGCGCTCCCACAGCCAGGCCCCGATCCCAGTCAGGCCGGCAATGGCCAGGCCTGTGCCAATCCAGCGGGTGAAACGCCGCCCTTGAGCGCCGTGCAGCAGGGCCTCGGCCCGCTCCTGCCCCTGCGCCATGTACTGCAGCACCAGCGCCACGGCGGTGATCAGGCCGGCGATGAAGCCACCGCCCGGCAGGTTGTGCCCGCGCCAGTAGATGTAGACCGACATCACCAAAGCCATGGGCAAGATGAGGCGGGCCGCCACGCGCAGCAGCAAAGGCTGTCGGGCAAAGGACCAGGGACGACCGCCCTCGTCCTGTGCCGGACGGCGCACCTTGAAGCTATCGAGCATGGCCAGCACACCCACACCCGCGATGCCCAGCACCGTGATCTCGCCGAAGGTGTCGTAGCCCCGGAAGTCCACCAGGGTCACGTTGACCACGTTGGTGCCGCCCCCGCCGGGCAAGGACTGCGCCAGAAAGTACCAGGAGATCGCATCGTGGTCGCGCGTCAGCACCATCCAGCACAGGAAGGCGACGCCCAGACCGGCCACCGAGGCCAGCGTGGCGTCGCGCAGCCGGCGCCCGCCAGACGACTCGCGCGGCGTGCGCGCGGGCAGCAAGGCCAGACCCATCAGCATGATCACCGTGGAGACGACCTCGACCGACAGTTGTGTCAAGGCCAGGTCAGGCGCCGACAAGGCCAGGAAGGTGAGCGCTGTGACCATGCCGACCACGCCGGTCAGCAAGACGGCCTTGAAGCGCTCGCGGTGCCCCAGCACCAGCGCGGCACTGCCCACCAGCAAGATGACCCACACCGCGATCGCCGAGGCAGGCGCGGGCAACAAGGCCCGCTGCCCGGCCTCCAGCGGCAAGGCCGTTTCGATGAAGGGCCAGGCCGCCACGACCATGACGCTCACCAGCATCCAGGCCACATGGCGCTGCAGCGAGCCGATGTCGGTGAGGCGGATGAGGGCCTGTGCGCCGCGGATCAGACCATTGAGCGACTGGTTGAAAAACAGACGCCCCGTCCAGCCACGCGGATGGTGCAGGTGCAGCTTCCAGTGGCGCTGCAGCCCGACGTAAAAGACCACGCCGCCCAGCAGCGCCAGCCCGCTCATCAGCAAGGGCACGTTGAAACCGTGCCACAAGGCCAGGTGATACGGCGGGGTCGGGCCGCCCAGCACCGCGCGGGCCGCCACGTCGACCAGGGGGCCGAGGGTGTGGGCCGGGAACAGGCCCACCGCCAGGGCCACGATCACCAGCAGCAGCACCGGCAGGCGCATCAGCCAGGGCGGATCGTGCGGGTGCGGATGAGGCAGATCCTGCACCGGCCCATTGAAGAACACATCGTGCACGAAGCGCAGCGAATAGGCCACCGAGCAGGCGCCCGCCAGCGTGGCCACCACGGCCACCCAGGTGCCGGTGAACCAGGCCCCGCCGAACTGGGCCGTCAAGGCCTCGCCAAAGAACATCTCCTTGGAGAGGAAGCCGTTGGTGAGCGGGATGCCGGCCATCGCCGCCGCCGCCACGATGCCCAGGGTCCCGGTCCAGGGCAGCAGGCCCATCAGCCCGCCCAGGCGACGCATGTCGCGGGTGCCGGTTTCGTGGTCGATGATGCCCGCCGTCATGAACAGCGCGGCCTTGAAGGTGGCGTGGTTGAGGATGTGGAACACCGCCGCCACCGCCGACAAGGGCGAGGCCAGGCCGATCAGGAAGGTGATCAGGCCCAGATGGCTGATGGTGGAATAGGCCAGCAG
>NZ_JAVEYN010000023.1:0-64156 GCF_034003525.1 Aquabacterium sp. | reverse complement strand
AAGCTGGTAGCGATAGCGCCAGATCTTGGCACCGCTGGGCATCACTTCGATCAGCAAGCCGCCCATGTCACTGACACGGTAGCGATCTTCCCTCGGTTTCAAAGAGCGAATCTTGGTGTCTGTCAGTGGAGTGGCTTGCCGTGGCATTCAGGAACCCTATAGGTACACAACACATACGCTAATCTAGAACGTGTACCAAATTGTGTACCTAAAAAGTCAAGATGTCTATAGACCCCTTTAGACAACCAAAGACAATTAAGTCATTGATTTAAAAGGGAACAAATGACAGCTTGGATGCCTATGAACCCCATTAGACAAAAAACTACTTTCCGATGCAAAAACGGGTGAAGATTTCTCCCAGCAGGTCGTCGGCCGAAAATGCCCCGGTGATGGTGCCCAGCGCGTTGTGGGTCAGGCGCAGTTCTTCGGCCAGCAAATCCAGCGCCCCATCGTTCAAGGCCGCATGGGCCTGCGCCGCCTCCAGATGCTCACGGGCGGTGCGCAAGGCCTGCACATGGCGCTGGCGTGCGATGAACACCCCTTCGGGCGCGGCCTGCCAGCCGGCGATGTCGAGCAGGGTCTGACGCAAGGCCTGCAGGCCGTCGCCGGTTTTCGCTGACAGGGCCAGCACCGGCCCGCTCGGTTGCACCGCGGCCTGCACGGCCTCCCGCAACGCGCCCGCGTCGGCCTTGTTGAACACATGCACCACCGGCACGCCCTCGGGCAGGCGCGCCGCGATGTCGGCATCGGCCTGGGCGTAGACGACCTCGTCCACCCGCGTGAGGTCGTGCAGGAACAGCACCGCATCGGCCTGCCCGATGGCTTCCCAGCTGCGCGCCATGCCGATGCGCTCGACCTCGTCGGACGCCTCGTGCGCGGCGCGCAGGCCGGCCGTGTCGATCACATGCAGGGGCACCCCCTCGATCTGGATGGTCTCGCTGACCTTGTCGCGCGTGGTGCCAGCAATGGGGGTGACGATGGCCAGCTCGGCCCCGGCCAGCGCGTTGAGCAGCGAGCTCTTGCCCGCATTGGGCTGACCGGCGAGCACCACCTGCAGACCTTCGCGCAGCAAAGCACCCTGGCGGGCCTGGGCCAGCACGGCGTCCAGGGTCTCGGCGACACGGTTGAGCTTGCCGCGTGCATCGGCCTTTTCCAGGAAGTCGATTTCCTCTTCGGGAAAGTCCAGCGTGGCCTCGACCAGCATGCGCAGGTTGATCAGGCGTTCGCGCAGCGCTTCGATCTCCTGGCTGAAGGCCCCGCCCAGCGAGCGGCTGGCCGAACGGGCCGCCGCCTCGGTGCTGGCGTCGATCAGGTCGGCAATCGCCTCGGCCTGGGCCAGATCGATCTTGTCGTTCAAAAACGCCCGCTGCGTGAACTCGCCCGGTTCGGCCAGGCGCAAGCCAGGCAGGCGCGCACGGCCGGTCATGGCATCCACCTCGGCCGCCGCCTCCAGGCAGCGCGCCAGCAGCAGCTGCATCACCACCGGGCCGCCGTGGCCCTGCAGTTCCAGCACGTCTTCGCCGGTGTAGCTGTGCGGGCCGGGAAAGTACAGGGCCAGCCCATGGTCAAGCGCCTCGCCGCGCGCATCGCGGAACGGGCCATAGGTGGCAACCCGGGGCGCCAGCTCGCGCCCGCACACCGCCTGCGCCAAAGGCATCAAGCCCTTGCCGGACACCCTCACGATGCCCACCGCCCCGCGGCCCGAGGCCGTGGCCACCGCCACGATCGGCACATTGCGCTCATTGAAGGCCATCTTGCTTTCCCACTCCCACACGCGCGGCACGCACTGTCAAAGCGCCATTGTCCCCCGAGCGGGCCCACACCCCCAAGCACGGGGCCTTGCGCGCAAACCCCGATGGCTGCCCGCTCACGCCCCCCTACCCTGCCTCCCACCACACAGAGGAGGAAAGCATCATGTTGCCACTCGTCGCCAGCTGGGGGTTCCTGTTCGGCGCCCTGGGCCTGGGCATCTACACCGTCTTGAACGCCCAGTTCGACCCCGCCCAGATCGCGCTGACCTTCCTCTTCCCCTACTACCTCCTGTGCACGGCCTTGCAGTACGTGTGGCCCGAGCAGGCCAATCGCTTTGAAAAAGGCGAGGTGCTCACCGACAGCCTGCACAACGTCGCGCTGGTGGCCATCACCGGCTTCACCGACTTCTTCATCCATGTGCTGATCGCGGCCACCGGCACCGGCCTGCTGTTTCACTTCGGCGTGCTGCCCGAGAGCTGGGCCGCCCACCACCTGCCGCTGTGGGCCCAGGTGCTGATCGCCTGGCTGACCTTCGACTTCATGTTCTACGTCACCCACCGCATGGGCCATGAAATTGACGCCCTGTGGCGCCTGCACAGCGTGCACCACTGCGCCCACCGCCTCAGCGTGCTCAACGCCAGCCGCGCCCACCCGCTCGACCTGATCTGGCGCCGCCTCATCCCGGTCTTCGTCACCTTCCAGACCGGGGTCAGCCCCGAGGCCTTCATCATGAGCGGCATGATCGGCAGCGTGCTGGCCACCATCACCCACATGAACGTGCGCTTCCGCTTCGGCTGGCTCAACTACCTGATCGGCACCAACGAAATCCACCGCTGGCACCACTCCAACCAGCTGCACGAAGCCCAAAACTACAGCGTCGTCATGCTCTGGGACCACCTGTTCGGCACCTTCGTCTACCCGAAGCACCGCCGCCTCCCCAGCCAGATGGGCCTGTTCAACGAGCACGCCTACCCCGTGCACCACTACCTGGGCCAGTTGCTGGTGCCCCTGACCTGGTCGCGCATGAAGGCCCGCCAGGCCCAGGCCGACCGGTCTGCGGCCCCCGCTCAGGACGAGGCAGACCTTGGACCGATGACCCGCATGGCAGACGGGCCCGAGTTCCTCGACACCCTGCCCTTGCCGGCCGACCGCTGACGCCTTCCCTGACGCCCGTCTCGTTCGCAAGCCCCCAAACAAAAACCGCCTGGCGCGATGCGCTCAGGCGGTCTTTTTTTTCGTCAGCGTAGGCCGTGACTTACTTCGTCACACCCAGCTGGCGGTTGATCATCCATTGCTGGGCGATCGACAGGATGTTGTTCGTCAGCCAGTACAGCACCAGGCCCGCCGGGAAGAAGAAGAACATCACGCTGAACAGCATCGGCATGATCCACATCATCTTGGCCTGCAGCGGGTCCGGCGGCGTCGGGTTCAGCCAGGTCTGCAGCAAGGTCGACACGGTCATCAAGGCCGGCAGCACGAAGTACGGATCCTTGATCGACAGGTCGGTGATCCAGCCGATCCAGGGCGCATTGCGCATCTCGACCGAGGACAGCAGCACCCAGTACAGCGCGATGAACACGGGGATCTGGATCAGGATGGGCAGGCAGCCGCCGATCGGGTTGACTTTCTCCTCGCGGTAGATCTTCAGCATCTGCTGCTGCATCTCCTGCGGCTTGTCCTTGAGGTTCTCACGCAACTGCTGGATGCGCGGGTTGAGCGCCTTCATCTTGCCCATCGAACGGTAGGCGCTGGCATTGAGCCAGTAGAACGCCGCCTTGAGCAAGACCACCAGGGCCACGATCGACCAGCCCCAGTTACCCAGCAGGCTGTGCAGCCAGTTCAGCAGCCAGAACAGCGGCTTGGCCATCAGGTGGGTCCAGCCATAGTCCTTGACCAGCTCCAGGCCCTCGGCCAGCTGAGCCAGCTTGACCTCTTCCTGCGGGCCGACCAGCAGCTGCGTGTCGACGGCCTTGGTCTGGCCCGGGGCCACTTCGCCCACCGGGAACAGCATGCCCATGGCATACAGGTTGGTGTCGAGCTTGCGGGCGTAAAACTCGCGTGCGGTCTTGGCATTGTTCAACCAGGCGGCAGTGAAGTAGTGCTGCACCACGGCCACCCAGCCGTTGTCGGCGTTCTTCTGGAACTCGGCCTCGTTCTTCTCGATCTGGGCGAACTCCACCTTCTGGAACTTGGCCTCGCTCGTGTAGAACGCGCCACCCAGGTAAGCCTGGGGAGCACCGATCATGGTGGGGCCTTCGGCCGTCGGCACCGAGCCATCGCGCACCAGCTGCACATACAGCTGCGGGCTGACGGCCACCGCCGAAGCGTTGACCACTTCCTGCTTCACATCGATGGCGTAGTTGCCGCGATGGAAGGTGAAGGTCTTGACCAGTTGCACACCGCCCACGGGCACCGAGGCCATCTTGATCACCAGCTTGTCGGCGCCATCGGCCAAGGCACGCTCGGTGCTCACCATCGTGAACGGGGTCTTGTGGTTGGGCAGGCCGGTGCTGGCAATCAGGCCCGACTCGGCCACATAGGTGTGGCCGGCGGTCTTGTTGAGCAACACCATGTTCTGCTTGAAATCGTCCTGCGCACGGTGCTGCAGCAGCTCGACCTTGACCAGGCTACCGCCCAGCGTGTCGAACGTCGCCTTGACCACGTCGGTGGTCACGGTGACCAGCTCGCTCTGGGGAACGACCGGTGCACTGGCCGCGCCCTCAGCCGCCACAGCGGCAGCGGGGCCGCCCAGGGCCGCACTGGGCATGGGCAGGTTGGCAGACGAAGCTGGCCCCGACGCGGCGGGTGCCGAAGCCACCACCGGTGCGGGCGCGAACAAGGAAGGTTGGCCACTGTGACGCAGCCAGCCGTCCCACAACATCAGCAGTGAGACGGCAAAGACCGACCACAGCAGGGTGCGACGCAGATCATTCATGGGCGATTGGAATCCGACGAAGGGTTGCAAAAACGGGACAAGAGACGCGGCGCCTGGTCGGGCACCGGGTCATGGCCACCCGGACAGCCCGGGTGACAACGCAGCAGACGCCGTGCCGCCAGGTACGACCCTGCGGCCGGACCATGACGCTCGAGCGCCTGCAAAGCATATTGGGAACAGGTGGGCGTGAAGCGACAGGCCGAACCCAGCCAGGGGCTGAGCAAGAGCCGATACACTTTCACGATCCCCATCAGCACCGCATTGAGGCCGGCGCACAGCGCAGCCAGACCCTGGCGGAACACATGGAGGAGCGTGTGCATCATGCCGTACTCCGGGCCAGACGTGACCAGAGTTCGTCCAGTTCCTTGCGCACGGCAAGGTTCAAGGCCGGAGAGGCCGCACTGGGATAGAGCTGGCGATCAAAGGGCGCCTTCAGGCGCACGACCCAGCCATCGACCTCATCGCCATGGCGCCCGGCCGCCCGGATGTCGGGCGCATGACGGCGCAGGGCCTCACGGACCTGGTGACGGATCAGGGAGCGGGTCACCGAGCGGCGTGCCTGTTTTTTAGGCAGCACCAAGCCCAGTCGCCAGCCGCTGGGGCCGGAACTGGGCAAAGTGAGTGCACACTCATCCACACACGGCGAAGCCTGCAACCCCTCGTCTGTGGACAATGGGGCTGGACAAGCGAGCGCATCAGGCTCGGACCCTGCCGAAGCAGCATCCGCAGCGCGCACCAGCGGCAGCGCATGCAAGACGAAATGCGTCGTGCGCGAAACCGGGCGCGAACCCAAAGCCCTCTGAAAATCAGCAGCTTTCAGGCTGGGTGGCCGCACGGTGTGTCACAAAGTCAAGTCGAAACAAAGCCGGGCATGTGCCCGGCCTCGTTCACACCTGTACTGGTCAGACGCCTTCACGGCACCGACCAGACCGGGACGGGAATTACAGACCCAGACGCTTGCGGCCCTTGGCGCGACGGTTGGCGATGACCTTGCGGCCACCCTTGGTCTTCATGCGCACCAGGAAACCATGGGTACGGGCGCGGCGGGTCTTGGAGGGTTGGTAAGTACGCTTCATGAGATGGTCCTTCATGAGGCCGCATCTCAATGAGAGCGGCCCTCTGTATGTCTTGTGATCCCTGATGCGATGCAATTGCCGCCCAGGTGGCACCCGGACCCTCTGCACACTCAGACACGCCACCATGGATGGTATTGGCAGGCCAAAGCGGTCAGCTGACCGGACGAACCCGCGATTACAACAGGTTTTTGATCCAGGGTCAATGCTTTTGCCCCCTGATCCGCGCTCATGCGGCCTCCGCTGCGCGGCGGCAGATCACCCACTGCCATCTGGCCCTACGGGAAAAAACTGTGGATAACCTGTCAATGACCTGTGCTCATGGGCTTAGAATTCGCTCCCCGAAGAAAGACTTGTCCACACATGAGTGCCGCCGAAGTAAACGCCGCCGGCCAGAGCCCCAACGACCCCGCCACCCTGTGGCAACGGACCTGTGAGCGCCTGGCCACCGAACTGCCTGAACAGCAGTTCAACACCTGGATCCGCCCCCTGCCCCCGGCCGAAGTGAGCCAGGACGAGGGCTGCACCCTGGTGTCGGTGCGCGTGGCCAACCGCTTCATGCTCGACTGGATCCGCACCCAGTACAGCGCCCGCCTCGAAGCCATCCTGGGCGAGTTGCAAGCCGGTGAGATCCGGCTGGAGCTGGCCCTGGCCCCCCGCATGGCCGCACCGGCCGGCGGCCTGCGTCCGGGCATGGTCATGCCGGGTCGCGCGCTACCTCCCAATGCCCAGGTCAGCCCGGCCATGCCGCCCCAGATGACCCAGGCCCAGGCCGCCAATCAGGGGCCGGCTGGCGCCGCCTATCCACAGGCGTCCGAAGCGAACCGTGGCGGTCGCGCACAACCTCAGGTCATGGGCCTGAACCCGGCCCTCACGTTCGACAACCTGGTGCCCGGTCGCGCCAACCAGATGGCCCGCACCGCCGCCCTGCACGTGGCCGGTGCCCCCGGCCAGATGTACAACCCTCTGTTCATTTACGGTGGGGTCGGCCTCGGCAAAACCCACTTGATGAACGCCGTCGGCAACGCGCTGCTGGCCGACAAGCCGGACGCGCGCATCCTCTACCTGCACGCGGAGCAGTTCATCTCGGACGTGGTCAAGAACTACCAGCGCAAGACCTTTGACGAGCTCAAGGCCAAGTACCACAACCTCGATCTGCTGCTGATCGACGATGTGCAGTTCTTCGCCGGCAAGGACCGCACGCAGGAAGAGTTCTTCAACGCCTTCGAGGCGCTGCTGGCCAAGAAGGCCCACATCATCATGACGTCCGACACCTATCCCAAGGGGTTGGCCAACATCGATGAACGCCTGACCTCGCGCTTCGACGCCGGCCTGACGGTGGCGATCGAGCCGCCCGAGTTGGAAATGCGCGTGGCCATTCTGATCAAGAAGGCCGCGCAAGAAGGCATCGACATGCCCGAAGACGTCGCTTTCTTCGTCGCCAAGAACGTGCGCGCCAACGTGCGTGAACTCGAAGGCGCGCTGCGCAAGGTGCTGGCCTTTGCCAAGTTCAGCCACAAGGAGATCACGATCAACCTGGCGCGTGAGGCCCTCAAGGACCTGCTGTCGATCCAGAACCGCCAGATCTCGGTGGAAAACATCCAGAAAACCGTGGCCGACTTCTACAAGATCAAGGTCGCGGACATGTACTCGAAAAAGCGCCCCGCCTCGATCGCCCGCCCGCGCCAGATCGCCATGTACCTGGCCAAGGAGTTGACGCAAAAGAGCCTGCCGGAAATTGGCGAGCTGTTTGGCGGGCGTGACCACACCACCGTGCTGCACGCCGTGCGCAAGATCGGGGGCGAGCGTGGCAAGGACACCGAACTCAACCAGCAACTGCACGTGCTGGAGCAGACGCTCAAGGGCTGATCCCGCCCCCAAGCCGATCAGGCACCCAAAAAATCAGAGGCTTCGGCCTCTTTTTTTTCGCCGTGTCAAGCCAACAAGGGTGTGGACAATTTTTGAACAAGTGAAGGCTTGTCCACAGGCTGAGCGGCTTTTCGAAAGTTGTTGTCATCGGCCCCTCTTACGAAGAACACCTGTCTCCACATGCTTGTCCTGCACCCAAGTGATTGATCTCACAAGGCAAAACACGGTTTGTGCACAGACAAGGGGCGTCTCTACTACTACGACCAGTTAGAAAGATGAAGATGGTTATGAAGACAGTGCGCAGCCAGCAACTTCAAAAAAATGGGTTTCATGAGTCATGACAAGCCATGTCCATTCATGCAGTCTGGATGACATCTCTCGTTCGATGACGTTGTCTTTCAGGCCGCAAGCCACAGGCTGATGAGCCCTGTCAAGACAACAAACTTGTGGACAAGATCCGAACAAGTCCTCACTTGTCCACAGCCCGCGCCTTGTTTTCAAAGTTGTTGGGGTTTCGCGCTGGGGCAATCCAACCCGGGTTCCACACGGTTGAGCGCATCACAAGTCCTTGATCTGAAAACACAAAAACGACTTGTCCACAGCCCGATGTGTCCTCTACTACTACAACGAGTTAGAAAGATAAAAACAGTTATGAATACAGTGCCGTGCCCGCGCCGCACAAAAAAAACAGGCCCCCGAGCTGGATGACGCTCATCTGCACGATCTGTGCATTGCGGGAATGCTTGAGCCACGGAGGCAGGCGGAACCGAGGTACGATCGACGGGCTTGCGCATTCAACTTGGCGGATCCGTGTCGATCCGGGGGGTGGATGACGTCGTGCAAGCAAGGACCAACGGGAAAGACTTCAGATGATTGTGTTGAAAGCAGCTCAGGAAAAAGTTCTTGCCGCCCTGCAATCGGTGGCCGGGATCGTGGAACGCCGCCACACCTTGCCCATCCTGGCCAATGTGCTGCTTCGCAAACAGGGCGCCGAGCTCGAGCTCATCACCAGCGACCTGGAAATCCAGATCCGCACGACAGCCCAGCTCGACGGCGATGAAGGCAACTACGCCATCACCGTCGGGGCCAAGAAGCTCGGTGACATCCTCAAGAGCCTGCCCTCGGACCAAATCGTCTCGCTCACGGCCAACCAGACCAAGCTGACGCTGCAAGGCGGCAAGAGCCGCTTCACACTGCAAAGCCTGCCGGCTGAAGATTTCCCCCTCGTTCAGGAGGCCGCTGACTTTGGCCCCGCCTTCAGCGTGCCCCAAAAGACGCTGAAGATGCTCATCAGCCAGGTGCACTTCGCCATGGCGGTGCACGATATCCGCTACTACCTCAACGGCATCCTGTTCGTGGCCGAAGGCAAGACGCTGACGCTGGTGGCCACCGACGGTCACCGCCTGGCCCTGTCGCAGGCCACGCTCGATGTCGAGATGCCCAAGCAGGAAGTCATCCTGCCGCGCAAGACGGTGCTGGAGCTGCAGCGCCTGCTCAAGGACGACAGCAAGAGCGAGGAAGAGCAACTCATCGAGATGCGCTTTGCCGGTAACCAGGCCAAGTTCACGTTTGGCGGTCTGGAGTTCGTGACCAAGCTGGTCGAGGGCAAGTTCCCCGATTACAACCGCGTCATCCCCAAGAACCACAAGCACCACATCACGCTGGGCCGCACCACCTTGCTGGCCTCGCTGCAACGTGCCGCCATCCTGACGAGCGAGAAGTTCAAGGGCGTGCGCCTGTCGTTTGCGCCGGGCCTGATGGGCATTGCCTCGAGCAACGCCGAGCAGGAAGAGGCCAAGGAAGAACTCGAAATCGACTACGGTGGCGACACCTTCGAAATCGGCTTCAACGTGGGCTACCTGATGGACGTGCTGGCCAACATGAGCCAGGACATGGTGACCCTCTCGCTGCAGGACGCCAACAGCTCGGCGCTGATCACCAACCCCGAGTACGAAGGCTTCAAGTACGTCGTGATGCCGATGCGCATTTGACGAAGCCCGTTCAATCAGAGCCCCCTTGCCGCAGGGGATAGAATGAGGGTCCCGCATTGTCAAATGCCGGGACCTTTTTCATCTCTGGGCCCCCCACCGCTGGTCCCACCTTACCTAGCGCTTGTACCCATGACCGACGCCACGAACCCCGATCAACAGCCCGAACAGCAGCCAGCCCAGCCCATCGAGGCACCTGTGCCGCAGACCGAGGCTCAGATTTCGGCGGGCTATGGCGAAGGCAGCATCCAGATCCTCGAAGGTCTGGAAGCGGTGCGCAAGCGTCCGGGCATGTACATCGGTGACACGTCGGATGGCACCGGTCTGCACCATCTGGTTTTCGAGGTGGTCGACAACTCCATCGACGAAGCGCTGGCCGGCCATTGCGACGACATCGTTGTCACGATCCACACCGACAACTCGATCTCGGTGATCGACAACGGCCGCGGCATCCCGACTGGGGTGAAGATGGACGACAAGCACGAGCCCAAGCGCTCGGCGGCTGAAATTGCCCTGACCGAGCTGCACGCCGGCGGCAAATTCAACCAGAACAGCTACAAGGTGTCCGGCGGTTTGCACGGCGTGGGCGTGAGTTGCGTGAACGCGCTCTCGAAGTGGCTGCGCCTGACGGTGCGCCGCGAAGGCAAGGCGCATTTCATCGAGTTCCGCAAGGGCGTGCCGCAAGACCGTGTGATCGAGATCCGCGATGGGGCCGAGACCAGCCCGATGAAGATCGTCGGCGACACCGATCGGCGCGGCACGGAAGTCCACTTCCTGCCCGACACCGACATCTTCACGCAGAACCACGAGTTCCACTACGAGATCCTGGCCAAGCGCCTGCGCGAGCTGAGCTTCCTGAACAACGGCGTCAAGATCCGCCTGGTCGACGAGCGCAACAACAAGGAAGACAACTTTGCCTACGCCGGTGGCGTCAAGGGCTTTGTGGAGTTCATCAACAAGGGCAAGGCCACGCTGAACCCGAACATTTTCCATGCGCAGGGCGACAAGCTGTCCGAAAACGGCACGAACGTCGGCGTGGAAGTGGCGATGCAGTGGAACGAGAGCTACAACGAGAATGTGCTCTGTTTCACCAACAACATCCCGCAGCGCGACGGCGGCACCCACCTGACCGGCCTGCGTGCGGCGATGACCCGCGTCATCAACAAGTACATCGAAGACAACGAGCTGGCCAAGAAGGCCAAGGTCGATGTCGCGGGTGACGACATGCGCGAAGGCCTGGCCTGCGTGGTGTCGGTCAAGGTGCCTGAGCCCAAGTTCTCGAGCCAGACCAAGGACAAGCTGGTCTCGTCGGAAGTGCGTGCACCGGTGGAAGACATCGTCAGCCGCCTGCTGACCGACTGGTTGCTGGAGAACCCGACCGACGCCAAGATCATCTGCGGCAAGATCGTGGAAGCGGCGCGTGCCCGTGAAGCCGCCCGCAAGGCCCGCGAAATGACGCGCCGCAAGGGCGTGCTCGACGGTCTGGGCCTGCCCGGCAAGCTGGCCGACTGCCAGGAAAAAGACCCCTCGCTGTGCGAAATCTACATCGTGGAGGGTGACTCCGCCGGTGGTTCGGCCAAGCAGGGCCGTGATCGCAAGTTCCAGGCAATCCTGCCGCTGCGCGGCAAGATTTTGAACGTCGAAAAAGCCCGCTACGAGAAGCTGCTGACCAGCAATGAAATCCTCACGCTGATCACGGCCCTGGGCACCGGCATCGGCCGCGGCGCCGGCACCGACGACTTCAATCCGGACAAGCTGCGCTACCACCGCATCATCATCATGACCGACGCGGACGTGGACGGCGCCCACATCCGCACCCTGCTGCTGACCTTCTTCTTCCGTCAGATGCCGGAGTTGGTCGAGCGTGGTCACATCTACATTGCCCAGCCGCCGCTCTACAAGGTCAAGCACGGCAAGCAGGAGCAGTACCTCAAGGACGCCAGCGCGCTGGACGACTACCTGATGAAGGTGGCGCTCGACGGTGCGGTGGTGGAGCCGGGCCAAGGCAAACCCGCCATCAGCGGCGAGGCGCTGGCCGAGCTGGCGCAGGCCTATGTGACCGCGCGCAGCGTGGTGGACCGCCTGAGCAACTGGATGGACGTCGAAGCCCTGCGCGCGATTGCCAATGGTCTGACCCTGAACCTGGACACCCTGGCCGATGCCGAAGCCAGTGCCGCGGCCCTCAAGGCCGCGCTGCACAACGCCGAAGTGACCGCCGAGCACGATGCCCGCACTGACAAGCACATCCTGCGCATCAGCCGCATCTTCCACGGCAACACCAAGTACAGCATCATCAATGCCGACTTTGTGCATGGCGCCGACTACGAAGCGCTGAGCAAGGCTGGCGTCACCTTCAAGGACCTGCTGACCGAAGACGCCATGGTGCGCCGTGGCGAAGGTGAGAAGGCCAAGGAAGCCAAGGTGGCCGACTTCCGCGCCGCCATGGCCTGGTTGCTGCAGCAAGCCGAAAACTCGGTGGGCCGCCAGCGTTACAAGGGCTTGGGTGAGATGAACCCCGAGCAGCTGTGGGAAACCACGATGGACCCGAATGTGCGCCGCCTGCTGCGTGTGCAGATCGAAGATGCCATCGAGGCCGACCGCGTGTTCACGATGCTGATGGGCGACGAGGTGGAGCCGCGTCGCGACTTCATCGAGACCAACGCGCTGCGGGCGACGAACATCGACGCTTAAGCTTTCTTGGCATAGAAAGCTCTGGCGCGAGACATCATTGCCATGGTTCAGCATGGTCACGGCATGAGCGAGTTGATCATCTACCAGACGGATGACGGTCTGACCCGTGTGCAGTTCCGCGCTGAGGACGGCAGCCTGTGGCTGACCCAGCTGGAGATTGCCGACTTGTTTGGCGGCACTGTGGCGAATGTCAACATCCACATCCGCAACATTCTGAAAGAGGGTGAACTGCTGGCTGATTCAGTTATTAAGGAAGACTTAATAACTGCCGCTGACGGCAAGCGATACCGCACCAAGCTGTACCGCCTGGACATGATCCTGGCGGTTGGCTTTCGGGTACGCTCACTTCGTGGCATACAGTTTCGCCAATGGGCCACGGCAAACCTTGCGGAGTATCTGGTCAAAGGCTTCGTCATGGACGACGAACGCCTCAAGAACCCCGGTGGCTGGGATTATTTTGATGAGCTGCTGGCCCGCATCCGCGAGATACGCGCGTCCGAGAAGCGCTTCTATCAAAAGGTGCGGGATTTGTTTGCGCTCAGCGCTGACTACCAGCCAAATGATGCTGCTGCTCACCTGTTCTTTGCCGAGGTACAAAACAAGCTGCTATACGCGGTGACGCACAAAACGGCCGCCGAACTGATCGTTGCGCGCGCCAATGCCGAAGCGCCCAATATGGCCCTGACGACCTGGGACGGCAGCCGTGTGCGCAAGGCCGATGTGATCGTGGCCAAGAACTATCTGAGCGCCGATGAGGTGGACACCCTCAACCGCCTGGTCGTGATTTTTCTGGAGCAGGCCGAACTGCGTGCCAAGGACCGTCGGCAGCTCACGCTGGACTACTGGCGCCAGAACGTGGACAAGTTGCTGGCCTTCAGCGACCGGGCCATCTTGCAAGGGGCGGGCTCGGTGAGCAACGAGCGCATGAAGCAGGTGGCGCACGAACACTATGAGCGCTTCGATGCGCAACGCCGACAGGCTGAGGTCCTGGCGGCCGATGCGGAGGACATGAAGGTGTTGGAGGCGGTGGAGAAGCGGGTCAAGGAGACGAAGAAATGACGTACCAGGCGTCTCCAATGGGCGGCGGAGCCTGCTGAAGTTTCAAGCGGCCGCGGCACCCCGCCACCGATCCACCCCGCCTGCGATGAGCAAGGCGATGCCCACCGGCAGCACCCAGGCCATGCCCCATTCGGCCAGTGGCAGGCCCTGGAAGAAGCCAGCGGTGTGGGTGCTCACCCTGTTGACGCCCGCCCAGGCCAGGCCATCGGCCACCCCGAACACGCAGGTCACCGCCATCACCGGCCGGAACACCCGCTCGGGCACGCGCCAGCAGCCGTTGGCCAGGCTGAGCACCACCAGCACGATGGCCAGCGGGTACAGGCCCACCAGCACGGGAATCGAAAACTGGATCAGCTGTGTCAGTCCCACATTGGAGATGAGCAGGCTCAACAGCACGAACACAGACGCGACCTTGCGGTAGCCCACACCCAGCAGCTCACTGAAAAACTCGCCGCAGGCCGTCATCAGGCCCACGGCGGTGGTGAGGCAGGCCAGCACGATGACCACGGCCAGCAGCAGCAGGCCGGGCGTGCCGAAGGTGTGCTGCACATAGCGGGTCAGCAGCTCGCCGCCATTGCTCACACCCTGCGCCAGCACCTGGCTGCCAGCCCCCAGGTAGAACAGCGAGACATAGACCAGCGCCAGCGCCGTGGCGGCAATCAGCACCGCGATGACCGAGTAGCGGGTGACCAGGCGCCGCTCATGTATGCCGCGGTCGTGCACGGCCGTGGCGATCACGATGCCGAAGACCAGGGCGCCGAGCGCGTCCATGGTCAGGTAGCCTTCCAGGAAACCCTTCAGCAGCGGCTGGGCCACGTAGTCGCCCTGAGGTGGGGCCACCGGGCCGGCCGGGAGCCACAGGCCCGCTGCGCCCAGCAGGACCAACGCCACGATGAGCACCGGGGTGATGAGCTTGCCAACCACGTCGATGAGGCGCCCGGGAAACAGCACCATCGCCCACACCAGCAGGAAGAACACACCGCTGTAGGCCGACAGGGCCAGTGCGCCCATGCCGCTGAAGGGGCTGATGCCGATCTCGAACGAGGCCACCGCCGCGCGCGGCGTGGCAAAGAGCGGGCCGATCACCAGGTAGACGGCCACGGCCAGGGCCGTGCCGGCACGGCGTCCCAGGGGCGCGGTCAGCGCGGACATGCCACCGCCCACGCGTGCCAAGGCCACCACGGTCAACAGGGGCAGGCCCACCGCTGTGATCAGAAAGCCCAGGGCGGCAGGTCGCAGATGGGCGCCTGCCTGCAGTCCGGCCAGCGGGGGAAAGATGATGTTGCCTGCGCCCAGAAACAGCGCAAAGGTCATGAACCCCAGGGCCAACAGATCGAAATGATTCAGACGCGCCATGTTCAACTTCGGAAGCAATGGCGTGAGCATACTGGCTCAGAGGCGCCAGGGGTGGGCACCCTGACCTGGGCAGGATCAGGCGCGTTCGCCCGTGATGTAGTGCTGCAGTTGCTGGATGATGAACTCCTTCTCGGAGATGATGTCCTTGACCAGGTCACCGATGGAGATCAGGCCGAGCAGCTTGCCGTCGTCCATGACCGGCAGGTGGCGCACGCGCTTGTCCGTCATCAGCGCCATGCACTCGGCGTTGGTTTGCTTCGGGTGCACGTACATGACGGCGGTGGTCATGATCTCGCTGACGGCGGTGTCCTTGGACGAGCGCGACAGCAGCGCCACCTTGCGCGCGTAATCGCGCTCGGTGACGATGCCCACAACGCGCTCATCTTCCATCACCAGCAGGGCCCCCACCCCCTTGTCGGCGGCCAGCTTGAGGGCGTCGTACACCGAGGCGCGTGGGCCGATGGCGTAGATGGCCTGATTCGGTTTGCTCTTGAGGATGTCGGCGGCTGTTGTCACGGAAGTTCTCCTGGGTGATCCATCCCGGTGTCGAACCATCATCCACGCGGTGCCGCGCCGAGGCAAGAGGGGGAACCGTGATTTTTCAGGGCTCAGGCCTGGGGATGGCCCACCGTTTGCGACAGGAGCACCTGGTGATCGGTGCTCAGGTTCAGGGCGTCGGTCAAGGCGTCCCGGTCGATCCAGGCGCGCAAGACCGTGGCCAGTCCGGAAGCAGCGGCAAAGAGGTAGACGTTCTGGGCAATGGCGCCTGCTGCCATCCCGGCATACAGCTGACGTTGTGCCGCCGGCACCATGCTCATGCGGCTGTGGTTGGCCACGTAGACCAGGTCCAGCGGGGCCTCGTCGACAAAGTCCTGGTAACCGGTGACCCGGCGCACGTCGCTGCTGGCCACCAGGCTCAGAGCGTGGGCCTGGGGCTCGTAGAGATAGGTGCCGCTGGACAGGGCCACGTAGATGTCGACTTCCTGGGTGTTCATGGCGCTGGGGGCGGTGCGGCCACCGACCTCGGGTCGGTTGACGCCGTTGGCGGCCCACAGCAGGTCAGACAGCAGCTGGTCGGACAAGGCATCGGTGCGGAACGCGCGCAGGGACTGGCGCTGGTGCAAGGCATCGCGCAAGGGCATGCCCCCCTGCATGACCGGTGCAGGCAGGGCCCGCGCCTCAGGGGCCGGGGTCGACAGCGCTCGGGGCTTGAGTTGGCCGATCAGGCCCTGCGCCATTTTCGTCAGTGTGTTCATGGGCCACCTCCGCAGCGGCACAGCGTACGCCGCCGCCCTATCGCTGACAAGGGGCACGCTTTATGATCGGCGTCGACATGTCTTCATCCACCATCCCCTCCCACGTGTGGGAACACGAAGTCGCCTTTCTGGCGATCCGCGCGCAGGGGCCGGGTGGGCAGAACGTCAACAAGGTTTCGTGTGCGGTGCAGTTGCGCTTTGACGTGCGCGCCTCGTCGCTGCCCGCAGAGGTGAAGGCGCGCTTGCTTGCGCTGGCTGACCAGCGCCTCAGCAAGCAGGGCGTCATCGTGATCAAGGCGCAGTCGTCGCGCAGCCTGGAGCAGAACAAGGCCGAGGCTCTGGGGCGATTGCAGGTGATGGTGGCCGAAGCCTCGCAGGTGCAGGCGGTGCGGCGCCCCACCAAACCCACCTGGGGCTCGAAACAGCGTCGTCTGCAGGGCAAGGCCGTGCGGGCCGAGGTGAAGGCGGCACGGGGCAAAGTGAGGGAATGAGAACGCCGCCTGATGGATACGGTGCGTTATGCGGTCAAAATTGACGCAAAATTGGAGGTGATGGCACATTTTGTGCCTGTTTGCAGCATCGTCTGCTTCACCCTGGGTCCGCACTTTGTCCGCCAAAAAGCTCCACTGGGCTGTTCGCATGAATCACCGCAACCGCTCGGCGTCATGGCTGTGGGCGGTGGCGATCTTTGCGGTGTACTTTCAGGAGCATGGGCAGGGCCTGGTGATGTGGGGGGCGATGGGCCTGCAGTTTCTGGTCTATCCCCATGTGGTGTTCTGGCGGGCCTGCCGGGCGGCCGATCCCTTGCAGGCCGAGATCCAGAACATGCAGCTGGACAACTTCTGTTTCGGCGTCTGGGCGGCCTTGCTGGGCTTTCCGCTGTGGATCATGGGCTTGCTGGTGATCTGCGGGTGCATGAACCTGGCGGCGTTCCGCGGTGGCGCGGGCGTGGGACAGGCGCTGGCGGCCACGGTGGCGGGTGCTGTGCTGGTGGCCTTGCTGGGGGGCGCCGCGCCGTTTGCGCCCGACACGTCCCTGCTGGTGAGCCTGATGTGTCTGGGTGCCCTGGGCACCTATCTGGTGCTGTTTGCGCGCAGCGCCTACCGGCGCACCGTGGTGCTCAACGACACGCGGGTCAAGTTGCGCCAGAGTGAGCTCGCCTTGCAGGGGCAACTGGACGCCGTGCGGGCCTTGCAGACGCGGCTCACCGAGCAGGCCAACCGCGACCCGCTTACCGGGCTCTACAACCGGCGCTATCTCAACGACTCTCTGCAGCGTGAGTTCGACCGCTGCGCGCGCGACGGCTCGCCCGTCAGCCTGTTGCTGATCGACCTGGACCATTTCAAGCAGATCAATGACCAGCATGGCCACGCCATGGGCGATGCGGTGCTGTGCCAGGTCTCGACTTTGTTGGCGCAGCACATGCGCACCAGCGACCTGTGCTGCCGCTATGGGGGGGAGGAGTTCTTGCTGTTCCTGCCCGACATGGGGCTGGATGCGGTGTGCGAGCGTGCCGAACGCTGGCGCGAACTGATGGCGGCGCAGCGCTGGGAGATCGAGGGGCAGTCGGTCGGGGTCACCCTGTCGATCGGGGTGGCGTGTGCGCTCCAGGCCCAGATGACGCCGGCGGCGCTCATCGCGCTGGCCGACCAGGCCCTCTACCGGGCGAAGGCCGAGGGGCGCAACCGGGTGTGCGTGGCGCCCATTCCCGGCCCGGCCCCGATTCAGGCTGCGGCAGCGTAAACCACGCGGCCGGCTTCGACCGGGTCGCCGGTGCGGTTGAAGGTGTCGAGCCACAACTGGTACACAGGTGTGGGGGGCTCCTGCCAGGGGTGGAAGCCGGGCTTGAAGTAGCGCACGTAGGAGCGCCAGGTGCCCATGAACATGCCGCCCGGGCCATACACCCAGGCCAGGCCCTTGGCGAACAGCTTGATGCGCTGCCAGCGGCTGAAGCCATCGGTGCGCAGCATGGCATTGGCGAACGACAGCACGTTGATGTTGAACGAGAGCGTGGTCTCGATCAGGGCGATCACACGGCGCAGATAGCCCACCTTGGCCACCTTCTGCATCACGTCGAAGGCCACGGCCTTGTGTTCCATCTCTTCCATGGCGTGCCAGGCGTACAGGGCCAACATGCGCGGGTCGGCCGCGCCCATGACCTCTTTGCGCTGGAACAGGGCCTCGGCCATGATGGCGGTGAGGTGCTCGGCCGCGGCGGTGATGGCCAGGGTCTGCTTCTTGGGCAGGCGTTTGCGCAGCACGTCAAACAGCCACCACTTCATGTAGCCCTCGAAGCGGTCCACGTCGATGCCCTGCTTGACCAGGTGCGCGTTGAACTCGCTGTGGATGATGCCGTGCTGGCCTTCCTGGCGGATGAAGTCCTTGATCTCGTCGAGCAGCTGCGGGTCGGTGACCTGGTCGCGGAAGTCGCGCACGCACGAGATGAAGAAGCGCTCGCCTTCCGGGAAGATGGTGGACATGGCGTCGCAAAAGCGCGTCTTGAACGGGTCACCGCCCAGCCAGTACTTCGGGATCTCGCGGTCGAAGCCGAACGAGAGTTTCTCGCGCGGCACGATGGCGGGGTGCGGGGCTGTGGAAGCGGGCGGTGTGTGGGTCATGGGACTGCAGTGCGTCAGGCCGAAACGGCAACCTGGTTCGGGGCAGCCACAGGATGACGGGCGCGACCAGCCGTGTCAAACACCAAACAGGGGTCTTCGATGGGGCCGTGGCGCAACACCTGGGCGTCGTGGTTGGGGTCCATCGCCATCACCCAGGGGCCGCTGGTGCCCTGGCGCGGCAGGTGGCCCAGCGCGCGTTTCACATAGCCGGCACCAAAGTCGAGCAGCGGGCGGGTGGGCATGTCGGCTGAAGGCAGGCGCGGGCGCACCACGGTGTGGCCGTGCGCGTCCATGTAGGCCAGCAGGCGGCAGAAGTGCTCGCACAGCAGGCCCACCTTCAGCGTCCACGACGAGTTGGTGTAACCCACGATGAAGGCGAAGTTGGGCAGGTCGCTGAGCATCATGCCCTTGAAGGCCACCTTCTGGGACAGGTCCACCGCCTCGCCATCCACCGTGAGCGAGATGCCGCCAAACAGCTGCAGGTTCAGCCCCGTGGCGGTGACGATGATGTCGGCCGGCAGCTCCTGGCCCGACTTCAGGCGGATGCCACCCGCAGTGAAGGTGTCAATGTGGTCGGTGACCACCGAGGCCTTGCCCGCCTTGATGCTCTTGAACAGGTCGCCATCGGGCACGGCGCACAGACGCTGCTCCCACGGGTTGTAGGGCGGGTTGAAGTGCACGTCCACCGGGTAGTCCTTGGGCAGGGAGGCCTTGTTGACGAAGCGGATGATGCGGCGTGCCGCCTTGGGGTACTTCTGGCAGAAGCGCCAGATGCCGCGCTGCAGGCCGATGTTCTTGCGGCGGGCGAAGGCATAGGCCTTGTCGGCGGGTAGCAGCTTGCGCGCCAGGTTGGCGATCGGGTCCTTGGCGGGCAGCGTCATCACATAGGTGGGCGTGCGCTGCAGCATGGTCACATGCTGGGCCTCACGGGCCATCGACGGGATCAGAGTGACGGCGGTGGCGCCCGAGCCGATCACCACCACGCGCTTGCCGCGGTAGTTCAGGTCTTCGGGCCAGTGCTGCGGGTGGATCACCTGACCCTTGAACTGCTCGATGCCCTCGAAGCGCGGCGTGAAGCCCTGGTCGTAGCGGTAGTAGCCGGCGGCCGAGAACAGCCACTTGCAGCTCATCGTGTGGGTCTCGCCCGTGTCGGTGTGCTGCACGGTCACGGTCCAGCGGGTATCCGCGCTCGACCACGCGGCCGACACCACCTTGCGCTGGTAGCGGATGTGGCGGTCGATGCCGTTCTCAGACGCGGTCTCGCGCAGGTAGGCCAGGATGTCGGGGCCGTCGGCAATGGCCTTGTCGTTCACCCAGGGCTTGAACTCGTAGCCGAAGGTGTGCAGGTCGGAATCAGAGCGGATGCCGGGGTAGCGAAACAGGTCCCAGGTGCCGCCCGAAGTGGTGCGCGATTCGAGGATGACGAAGGACTTGCCGGGCTGGTCGCGCTGCAGGTAGTAGGCCGCGCCGATGCCGGACAGGCCCGCGCCAATGATCAGCACATCGGTGTGCTCGGGCGTGGGAAAGGGGGTGACTGACACGGCGGCTCCTTCAAACTGACATCAATTGATTTCAGATGTGAATGGTGTGGAGAAAGGCGGGCGGTGACAAGTAGGGGTTTCCGTGGCCCCCCTAGAGTGAGTGATGGGCACCTGGCGCCCGGTCGATACGATGAATCTCACAAAGTGAGAAGTGCGACCCGCACCCTCACGACAAAACACAGTGAGGAGATGGAACATGCCCACCCGGCAGCTTGTCATTGGCCAGCGCACCGTGTCGCTGGACGCCCGCCCCGACCGCCTGGACCTGCGCGACCGGCCCTACCAGCCCCCCTTGGGCAACCTGCCCGCGCAGTGGCCCTCCGACGCCGAGGTCAAGCAGTGGCTGCCCGCCTACGCCGCGGCCGGCCACCTGCTGGACCAGGGCTCGGAAGGCGCTTGCACCGGTTTCGGCCTGGCGGCGGTGATCAACTACCTGCTGTTCGTGCGGGAGATGGGATCGCCCCAGGTGGGCGGTGAGGCGCGCCGCGTGAGCGCCGCCATGCTCTACCAGCTGGCGCGCATGTACGACGAATGGCCCGGTGAGGACTACGAAGGCTCCAGCTGCCGCGGGGCGCTCAAAGGCTGGCAGCGCCACGGCGTGTGCCGCGAAGCCCTGTGGCCCTGTGCGCTCGACCGCAAGGGGCGGCGCGTGCCGGCCACCCCAGTGGAAGACCCCGAGCAGCCCGACGACCCCGACCGCAACTGGGACGTGGACGCACTGGCCTGCACGCTGGGCGTGTACTACCGGGTGGACATGCGCTCGGTGGTGGACCTGCAGGCCGCCATCCGCCAGAACGGCGCCGTGTACGTGTCGGCCACCGTGCACGAAGGCTGGGCCGTGCCCGCGCGCAAGACCCTGCGCGGCCATGCCGACCTGGTGCGCATCAAGCCCGTGGCCCAGCCCAAGGACGCGGGTGGCCACGCCTTTGCCCTGGTGGGCTACAACGAACAGGGCTTTGTGGTGCAGAACTCCTGGGGCCCGGGCTGGGGCTCGCACGGCTTTGCCCTGCTGCCCTATGAAGACTGGGTGATGCACGGCACCGACGCCTGGGTGTTCACGCTGGGCGTGCCCTCGCACCGCCGCACCTCGGGCAAGCAGCCGGTGTCGCGCTCGCCGCGCTTTCTGGTGCCCTTTGGTTCGGCGATGTCGGATGGGGCGCCCGACCGCCCTGCCGGCCTCATTGCCGGTGACGACGCCCTGACGCGCCGCTACCGCGACATCCAGAAACCCGAGCACCGCCCGCTCGACGCCGACCAGGCCTACCGGCACACCATCGTGCTGGACCGTGGCTTTCCGGTGCGCAACGACATCACCGCCGAGAACGCCATCACCGCGCTGGAGGCGGCCACCCTGCACCGCCCGCTGGCCTGGTTGAAGGCGCGCGGCAGCGCCAAGCTCATGATCTACGCCCACGGCGGCCTCAACAGCGAAAGCGACGCCATCAGCCGCATCCGCGTCATGGCGCCCTATGCCCTGGCGAACGGCATCTACCCGCTGTTCATCAGCTGGCGCACTGGCGCGCTTGAAACCGTGTCTGACCTGGCCGAAGAATGCGCCGCCAAGTTTGGCCTGGGCGTGCGCGGCGTGGCGCCAGCCAAAGGCTGGCTCGACCGCATCACCGAAGGTACCGACCGCATGCTCGAACCCGTGCTGCGCGCCCCAGGCGGTGCCCTGTGGGGGCAGATGAAGCTCAATGCCATGCGCGCCAGCGAAGACACGCAAGGCGGCGTGCGCCGGATGGTGCCGCACCTGCGGGCCCTGCAGGCCCAACTGCCCGGGCTGGAGATTCACCTGATGGGCCACTCGGCCGGCAGCATCGTGCTCGGCTCCATGCTCAAGCAGATGGGCAAGGCCGGCCTGAAGGCCGCCAGCACCCGCCTGTTTGCGCCCGCCTGCACCACGCGCTTTGCGCTCGACCACTACGTGCCTGCCATCCAGAAAGGCGTGCTGGCCGCCCGCGACTTCCACATCCACGTCTTGTCGGATCAGAACGAGCGGGACGATGCCGTGGGACCCTACCGCAAGTCCCTGCTCTACCTGGTGAGCCGCTCGTTCGAGGACACGCACAAGATGCCGCTGCTGGGCATGGCGCGTTGCTTCGAGGCGGCCTCGGTGGCGCCCGATGCGGCCGACGACATGTGGGCCCGCGACCGTGTGGCAGACGTGGCCCAGTGGCAAACCTTCTGGGATGGCCTGGGCGTGGGTGCCACCAACCTGCAGGTCCTGCGCGAGCGCCGCGTGGCCAACGGTGCGGGCTCCGAGGCGGCCTCGCACGGCTGCTTCGACAACTCGGTGGACATCATCGGGCGGGCCCTGGGCTACATCGTCGACCCGGTCAAGCAGCCCAAGGTGCGCATCGAGCGCCTGGCCGTCTGACACCCCGGCGAGCGCCGCCATTAAGATGCCGTCCATGAAGTTCACCTACCTTTTCGGCATCATCCTCGCCAGCAGTGCGCTGGCGCTGTTCTCCACCCACCGCGGCCTGCGCACCATCGCCGCTGCGGTGTCGGGCGCGTGCGCCATCTGGGGCCTGGCCAAGCTGCTGGGCTGAGCCGCCCATGAGCGACAGCCTTGCGCAACTGGCCCAGGCCCTGCAACGCTTTGCAGCGGAGCGGGACTGGGGCCAGTTTCATGCGCCCAAGAACCTCGCCTCGGCCCTGGTGGTGGAAGCCGCCGAGCTGCTGGAGCCCTTCCAGTGGCTGACCGAGGCGCAAAGCCGCGACCTGCCGCCGGACACCAAGGAAGCCGTGGCCCAGGAAATGGCCGACGTGCTGCTGTACCTGGTGCAGCTGAGCACCGCGCTGGACGTGGACCTGATTGACGCCGCGCAGCGCAAGATGGTGATCAATGCGCGCAAGTATCCGGCTCCCGATGGCGCATCCCAAGGCCCTGCCTGAGATCGACCCCGAGCGCTGCACCGGCTGCGGCCGCTGCGTGGCCGTGTGCGAACCCAAGGTGCTGTGGCTGGAAACCGATGGACCGAACGGCTGGGGCCGTAAGCGCTCGGTGCTGCACGACGAGAGCGGCTGCACGGTGTGCGTGCAGTGCGTGATCGTGTGCCCGTTTGATGCGATCAGGATGGTGAAGACCACGGCCTGAGGCTGGCGCTGCGGTGCGATGTGAGCGCATCGTCCGCAAATGCCAGCGCCGCGACCGGTATTTGCACCGTGAATGCGTGGAATGCCCCTACAACCGTAATGAATTCCGTTACGCTTGGATACGTCAGGCCAAACCTCGGTGGAAAGTAGGCCCGCCTGACGCCAGGGAGCCGCAGCAGTGATCCTGTATCAGGTTAGCAAGAGACTATTCGCTGAGAAAGCCTTTCGGTTTGAGCTGCCGCATGCGTCTTGCTTTGCTGCCAGTGGGAGTTCCCATGCTTCTCTGTTCATGCAGACGGAGGATGAGACATGGCAGTATTGATTCCGGCATTGAGTACATGCAGTGCGCGCATGACTGGCGGTGAGCGTCGTCTGGCGCAGCGCCTGGAGCAAAAGCTCGAAGATGACTATTTGCTCTGGTATGACGTGCCAGTGGGTCCCAAACAGTCACATCCCGATTTTGTCGTGCTGCACCCCCGGCGTGGGTTGTTAATCCTAGAGGTGAAGGACTGGAGGCTGGAAACCATTCATGCTGCCACCCGGCAGTATTTTGAGATCGTGCCTGACGGGCAACTCAAGGTGGTCATCAATCCGCTGGCGCAGGCACGACACTGCGCTATCCAAGTGGTCAACGCGCTTGAGCGTGATCCCCAACTGGTTCAAGGTCCAGGGTTGTACGCAGGTAAGTTGGCCTTTCCATGGGGTTATGGGGTGGTGCTTGCGAACATCACTCGCAATCAGTTTGAAGCCTCGGGTTTGAATGAGGCCATCGAGTCACATCTGGTCATTTGTAAGGACGAGATGACCGAAACCGTCGACGACGAGGTGTTTCAGCGGCGGTTGTGGGACATGTTTCCTCATGCATTTCGCGGTGCGCTTTCGATGCCCCAACTTGATCGGGTTCGCTGGATCATGTTTCCAGAGGTGCGAGTGCAAACGCAAGGCGCACTGTTTGACGATCGAGATGAGGAAACCGAGCTGCCAAGTGTGATGCGGGTGATGGATCTCCAGCAAGAGCAATTGGCCCGTAGCTTGGGTGACGGTCATCGCGTGATTCATGGGGTGGCCGGATCGGGTAAGACCATGATCCTAGGTTACCGGGCCGAGTACCTGGCGAAGGCAAACGCCTCCGGTAAGCCCATCCTGGTGTTGTGCTTCAACGAGCCGTTGGCCGTGAAGTTGGATGCGATGTACAAGGCCAAGGGCATTGCAGAGCGTGTGCATGCCATCCACTTCCATCGCTGGTGCTACCGTCAACTGACAACCTTTGGTCAGACGTTGCCTCCGCAAGGCAAAGAGTTCTTTGACCACATGGTTGAAGCAGTGATCCGCGCGGTGGATCGCAAACAGATTCCGTCTGGCCAGTATCAGGCGATACTCATCGACGAAGGACACGATTTCCGGCCCGAATGGCTCAAGCTGGTCACACAGATGGTGGACCCCAGTACCAACAGCCTGCTGCTCTTGTATGACGATGCCCAGAGCATCTACGAACGCAGCCGTTCACGCCAATTCAGTTTCAAAAGCGTGGGCATCCAAGCGCAAGGACGCACCACGATTCTGAAAATCAACTATCGCAATACGAAGCAGATTCTGCAAACTGCCAGCTTGATTGCTGCCGACTTGCTCACGCCAGAAGACAGAGATGAAGATGGCATCCCACTGGTCAAGCCCATCGGGTGTGGGCGTGATGGCGACGAGCCCATCATGGTTCGTCTGCCTACACTGCGTGATGAGGCCACGCGCATTGCAGAGCTGCTGAGAGAGGCCCACGACAGCGACGGCTATGCATGGGGTGATATGGCTGTGCTGTGTCATGACTACACCGTCATGAACGTGTGTGCACAGGTACTTTCGCGCATGCGCTTGCCCCATCAAGTTCGCAAAGCTACAGGGGATTTCAAGCCTGAGCGAGACGTGATTCGAGTGATGACGATGAAGGTTAGCAAGGGCCTAGAGTTTCCTGTGGTGGCCATTCCTGGCCTGGGCAGAATGCCAATCCCGGGAGAAGACGAGAAGGAAGAAGCGAGACTGTTCTATGTGGCAGCTACGCGCGCGACACACAAACTGATTGTGACGGCTAGCGGTGATGGGATTTTTGGAAAGAAGCTATGCGGGATCGACGAAGGCACTCTTGTCAGTTCCCCTCAACAAGTTAACTGATCGCGCGTTAGTCTTACTGGCTCATGCGATGAGCTTCAGATGAATCCAAACCGCTTTCCATGCCATGCGAGGAATTCAGCCTTCGGTTTGAATCGCTCTGGCAGATCTATCAGGTGTTGATCAAACTTCAAAAGACTATCGGCGATGAACCTGTCAGCACTTCTTCGATGAAGGCTCGGAGAAACCAGCACGCGATATTCAGGTGTCACGGTGATCAGCCCCAAATCAAATGCTTTGTCATGCAGTGCTGACAGGCACAAGCCGTTCTGCGGATTCAGCCGATTCTCTTTGTCTTCGCTCCAAGGCACGATGTGACTAGCGACGAGCAGTCGCTCGTCTGCCAGTCCGGTGATGCAGCACTTGTTGTTGTAGCTGCTCAGTACAGCTCGCCGGAAGACGTGCTGGTTTTTTCGCACTTGCACAATGGCTGCTCTCGTTTGGCCTTCCGCAAAATCGGGCAGAGGGTTTGAGTCCGCATCATCTATGGCGACCAGATCAGTCTGATCAGTGATTCGCTCGAATGCTGTAGCGGCTTGTGTGGCCGTCACGTCCCAGTGGGACTGGAGTTCCGCCCACACTGAGCGGTCCAGCCTCGAAGCGCCAGCCAGGCCTTTTCGTCCGCTTCCGGTGATCTGCGGGTCCAGACTGGCGAGATTGACCAACTTCATCGCCACGGAACTGGGCGTTCGGCCCATGTGCTGCGCCAAAGATTGAATCTCGGGATTTCGCTGATGGAGTTGACCAAAGCTCAACTGCGTGTAGAGGTGCAGTGCGGCCAGTACCTCATCGCGTGTCCAATCTCGCCTCACGCCTCTCTCCCGGGTTTCTTGAACACTTCCTTCTCATGCCAGTGCAAGAACTCAGCCCTCGGGTAGTAGTCCTTGCTCTGCGGCAGGATGATGCCCGCACCATGAAAGCCGAGCAGCATCTTGCGTGAGGCCTCGCCAGACACCGCGTGCTGGCTGAACACCATGCTGTACGTGTCGGGCAGGATGGTGAAGGCGCCCAGGTCGAACACCTTGTGATGCAGGGCGCACAGGGCCAGTCCGTTGGCTTCGATGTCGGGGCCCTTGGCCTGGAACCACTTGATGTGCGCAGCCTCCAGGCCTGCTGTGATGTTGCCGATGCGCAGGTCGAAGCCGCACACGCAGCAGCGGTATTCGTAGGCGCGCAGCACACGCTCACGGAAGCGGGGATCTCGGCGCGGGGACTGCCGGTCGCTCTCAGTGGTCTCTCCCGTGCGTGGTGTGCTCAGGTCCAGCCCAATGGCAGACAGGATGTCGCCGTGCAGAGTCTCGGGAAAGTGGGCGTCCAGCAGTTGATGCGCTAGTTGGGCACGCAATGCGGGATCACTTCGCAGCGCTGCGTCCACTTCGGGCGCAAAGCCACCAGCGATGTGCAATCTGCGTAGTTCGGTGAGATTGGGCGTGGCGCCCGCGGGCCGGTTGAGAAAGTCTGCCGAACCTTCGAGTTGCCAGATGCCATCGGTGGCCAGATGCCAGAAGGGATAGTGACGAGAGTTGGGTGCGCTGCTTGGACCGAACTCGGCCAGCAGGTTCTTGAAAGGGCCTTCGATGTCTTCGAAGGTGACTATGCGGGGCGCATCTTGTGCGGTGCGTGCCAGCGCCAGCAGGATCAGTAGCGGCTTGTGGACGGCGCGCTGTTCTCCGCGCTGAAAAACGCGGATGCGTTCAAAGGCTTTGAGGACGTCCTGGCTGTGAAGGGTCATCGCTTGGCGGGCTGTCGGTGCACCAAGGCATTCAACCACGTTTGGGCTTGGCCCGGCCGTTGGTCCGTGCTCAACCAGGTGTCCACGCGCGACACATCGGGCAATGGACCCAGCCATTCGGACAGGCGTTGCTCGTCGGCGTCCGTGAAAGCCCTTCCTGCGTCGTCCACCCGCTCACCCTGCCCCAGCTTGTAGCTGGCGTAGATCACGCCATCGGGTTGGAGTGCTTGCCACAGTCGTGCCCAGGCCTGGGCTTGTTCGTGTGCAGGCACATGCAAGAGGCTGGCGCAGGCCCAGATGGCATCGAAGCGGGCGGTGTCGTCCAATTCCTGAAAACGCATCACTTTGACGGGGATGCCGGTGTGCTGTGATGCCAGTTGTGCGAGTTCAGGGCTGGCGTCGAAGGCTTCGACCGCATAGCCTCGTTGCAGAAAGGCCAGCGCATCACGTCCTGAGCCACAGCCCGCATCTAGGATGAGTCCACCTGCGGGCACATGCGGCAGAAAGCGTGCGTACAACGGGGCCATGTCCACGGCGCGTGTGAATGCGGCGTAGGCCTGGGCGTGCTGGCCGTAGTAGCTGGGACTCACTGCGTGGATGCGTGGCTTCATGGCAGTATTGTGTGTGCCCTTGGCCGGCCATGTGGCGGGCTACACGGCTGACGCCGTGGGCGTGGTGGGCCGGGCGGCCGGCAGCGTGGGGGCGTCGGCGCAAAAGGTGGCACCCGCCGTGGGCAGTGCCACGGCCAGCGCGGTGAGCGGGGTGCTGGGCACGGTGTCGGGCGCAGTGGACACCGTTGCCATCACCGAGCGCGATTTTGAGGTGCTGCGCCAGCGTTTGCAGAAGGCGAGCGCGGAGGTGCGAGCGCGTTCACAGCGTCGCATGGCGGCCATCGAGCTGGCGCAGCGCGAGTGTCGTCCCAAGGATTTGCTGGACTTGCTGGTGGTGGGCGGGGTGACGCTGGCCGACATGGTGGCCAACCCGGCGATGGTGCCTGAGGAGGTCGAGCGCGCGTTCGCGCTGGCTTATCCGGGCCTGGCTGCGCAGGGTGAAGGTTTCGCGGATGCGGCGCAGCGGATGTCGGCCGACGAGCTGATGGGCCTGGTCAGTGGTGTGAAGGGCAAGCTGTTCGAGATGGAGCTGGTGTCGCATCTGAACGATGGCAACCTGCCCGAGGGCCTGCATGCGCAGTTGGCGGGTTCGGCCACGCAGCCGGGGCATGACATCGAGATCGTGGACGCGGGTGGCCAGACGGTGGAGCTGTTGCAGGCCAAGGCGTGGTGGATGTGACGGGGGCTGCTGCGAAGACGGTGCTGGTGGCGACCAACACCTGGTGGTTGGGCCTGGCGGTGGGTGTGGGCTCGAACTGGCTGGCCACGAATGGGGGCAACAAGCGCCAGCGTTATGAAACCTTGCGGCGTACGGTGGCGGTGTTGGAGAAGCGGGTCGTCGAAGCTTCTGCGAGGCCGGTGGTGGCAGGCTGAGTGGTCTGTGAGGCAGCGCTCAAGGCGCGCTGCGATACGGGGCCTCAGGCTCGTGTGCCGAAAGTGGCCCTTCGGAGGCCAGAATCGCCAGGACATCCTGTCGCTCACCCAGCAAGCGGATGATGTCCAGATGGTCGTCACGCTCGATGTAGAACCACATCAACGGAAAACCTGCCACACGCCATGAGCGCAGGGTGGGGGCGCCGATCTGCTGGCCCAGTGTGGGTGAGCCGATGCTGGGCTGGCGCTCCAGCAAGTCCAAGGCGAGTTCGGTGGCCAGCACCAGTGTTTCAGCAACGCGGGTGCCAGCGACGTCGCGGTAGTGTCTGATCTCAGCCAGGCGGTCTTGTTTGGCCTGTGGACGGAGTCCAGCCGGTTTCATCAAGGGCGCTCACCGCGTGCGATCGCTCGCAACTCAGTCAGCTCGGCTTCAGTGCGGGCCTCGGCAGGGCCGGATGCCAGACCTTCTTCGATCAGGCCGCGAAGGCGCCGGATGGCTTGCGCCTCCTGATCCTTGCGGATCAGGTCGCGGATGTACTCGCTGGTGTTGCCATAGTGCCCAGACGCGACGCGCGCGTCGATGTAGTGGCGCATGGTTTCAGGCAGCGCAAAGCTCATGGTGTTTCTGCTCATGAGGGGATGTTGCCGGGTGTCATAACTGTTGTCAAGGCGATGGCGCAAGGGTCATCCCCAGCAAGTTCTGCAAGGTCACGTTCTTCCCCGATCAAGAATATTTTTGGCTTGGCCAGCACGTCACGCAGGAACGCGCCGCAGGTCCAACAAGCGCTGATGCACAGGGCCAGGAGCAGGTCTTTCGATCAAGAGCCATCGCGGGCCTGGGGCCCGACGTCCGCAAGTCTCTGTTGGATCAAGATCAGGTCGCGAGTGCCAGTTGGCCTTGGGCCACCTGCCGAAGCTGGTGTGCCAGCCCGACATCGGCGCCGGCATCCACCTCACACGCCTGGATAAGGGCCTGTAACACCTGCCGATGGTGCGCGATCAATCCATCGAACAGGTCATGTCCACGGGCTGTGGGCAAGCCATGCTCGGCCATCAGGCGCACAAATATCTCGCGGGGCTGGGTGGGTGCATCCTGGTCGGCCAGCGCCACAAAAGACAGGTGGATTTCTCCAGGGTGGGTGGTGATGCGGGGCCATGAGGCCCCCTGCCGGTGCTCGACCTGCCCGTCGTCCCGGCCAATGCGCAGCATCCCCAGGCCCGGCAGCTCGATGGTGACGGCACACGACAGCACCACTCGGCATGGGCTGGCAAAGTGGTAGTTGAAGAAGAAGTGAAAACCATCCATCCGACGCCGATAGCAGGCCCAGACTTCGTCGGTGAAGCGGCCCGTCAGGCCGATGCCTTGGTTCACCACATAAGGCGCCCCGTCAGGGGCATGGTTGATGAGTTCCAGCACGGGCATGAGTCGTGAGTGGCCATTGACCCCGATCTGCCGGCTGATGCAATGGGTCTCAAAAGCTTGCTCCGGTGTGGGGGGCTGGTGCGTGGCCGCACGGCCCCCCAGCAGTGACAAAAAGTGCCGCAGGGCCTCTGGCAAGGCTTGCCATTGCCGGTGCTGGCGCACGCTGCGCGCCAGACCAGCAGCGCCCCAGCCCAGTTCACGCTGGTAGGCTTCATGAAAACACACCAGATCGGGGCTTAGCCCGGCCTGCGGCCTCACTTGCACGTGCCCCTGTCGGGTCAGTCGCAGATCCTTTGGGGCTATCAGCAGGTGGGCGGGCGTGAACACCCGAACGGGTTGGCTTGGATCGACCACGAACAGGCCCCACCCGTGGGGCCCCTGGCGCAGTTGTACGTTGTCGGCCACGCCCCCCAAGGCTCGATACTGGCTCAGCAGTTCGATCGCGCTCATTCCGCGCGCTCAGAAGGCCACGGACACACCCGCGCGCAGGGCCTGTGATCGGTAACGCTCAGAACCATGAAGATGCACATACTGTAGCTGCGCCATCACGGCCGACCCGGCGTGGAAGCGCAGGCCCACGGTGGCCGACCACTGCTCACGGGGCACGCCCTGCATCGCCAGGGTCGCATCCATGGGGTCATCTGACGCATCGGCGTAGTGCACGGGCTGCTTCAAATCACCTTGGTGGTGGCGACCGTACTGCAGGTCCACAGATGGCCTCAGTATGCCGCTGGCCACGGGCAGATCGGTGAACAGCTTCATGCCCAGCGATGCCGACCGGCTGCTGAAGCGGCTGCGCTCATACGCCACCGCCAGCGCTGACCCGGTCTCGGTGCTGGCCCCCAGGGTGGTCTCGCTGGCCGAAGCCTGCAAATGCGGCTGCCACCCCAGCGCACCCCACTGGAGGGTCTGGCTGAGCTGAATGGCTGCCACGTTGACTTGGCCCGATCGACGCGCTGTCAGCATCACATCGGACATCCGCTGGCTCTTGAACGCCATCTCGCCATGGCCCACCAGGGCGTCAAGCTGCCACCGACCGGGCTCGCCGTGGCGCACATAGGCCATCACTGTGGTCTGGCGTGCCTGGAGCTGCGAGCCCTGCGCGTCGGTGTCTGTGCGGTCACGCCCATGGCCTAGGGCCAGACCCACGCGCCAAGGCCGGCCCCAGGCACTCACAGGGCGGTCTAGTCCCCAGGTCAGGCCCTGCGTGTGAAACCCTGGATCACGCCCGTCCGCCCGCGTGCGCCCGTGCTCGACGCTGCCGGCCACCCAGCTGCCTGTGCTATCTGGCGTGGCCTCCAGCCGCTCCCACACATGGCTGAGTTGCGTCATCGTGAAGCGATGGCTGACCTGAACCTGCGCGGTTAGCAACTGCCGAACGGACTGGCTGTCAGGCAATGGTTCGCGCGATGTGGTGCGCAGCACCAGGTGCAGGGTCGATTCCTTCTGAATGTTGTAGTCGGACAGCGTGCGCCCGTCCTCCAACTGCTTGCCCGCAAAGATCAGCCGCTGTTGGTCCGGCGGGATGCCCTCCTTGTCCTGGATCTTCTGCTTGACGTTTTCGATCGAATCGTTTGCCTCGACCTCCAGCGCAATGGTTTTGCCTGTCAAGGTCCTTACGAAGATCTGCATGGCCATGGCGGCCGTGGACGACAAGGACAGACAGGCCAGCAACAGCAACCGGATCAGCGTGTGATGCCCGGATTTGAGCTGCGCGGGGCGCGCAGCCTCGGCATGTGTTACCGAGCGGAAGGTGAACCCTGCCGCGGTAGAAGTGATCTCAAGAGGGTCGCGTTCGGTCATGTCAAGCCTGAGGATTGATTGAGGGCCGCCGCCCTGAGGATATCTTGATGCTCACCCCAGGCACGTTCGCCGCGTGCGATCGCGCGCAACTCACGTCTTGTCAGGTGCTCGCTGTTGGTCATCGCTGTGCGTCCGTTGTGGGGGTTGCCCCCTGCCGCGCCAACAAGCGCCGCCGCGTCTTCTCGATGTTGCTGCGCAAGGCATACAGCTCATCCGCATGGGCCAGCGGCACGGTGATCTGGCTGGCCACGCGGTCGAGCTCATCGAGTTCGTTGAGCAATGTGGTGGTGTCGGCCTCGCCGGTGTCCATGCGGGCTTCGACGGCGCGCAGGCGGGCGTACCAGCGGAACACGCGCTGGCGCACGCGGTAGGTGTAGAGCGGGGGCACGACGCGTGACAGGGGCAGCAGCAGCACGATCAAGCCGCCGATGACCAGCCACATGCGTTCGAGCAGGTTGCTGGCCCAGAACGGCAGGTAGCGTTGCCAGAACGGGGGCGTGCCGTTGATGGCGCGGTCGCCTTCGGGGCTGACGGGCAGTTCGCTGGTGCGGGTGTTGGGGAAGTCGCGCGCGCCGTTGAACCAGCCTGCCCCGCCGTGGATCTGCTGGGCGGCCTGTGCGAACAGTTGGCGCAAGGCTGGGTGGGTGTCTTCGTGGGTGATGAGGGCGGTGGTGGCGGCCAGCAGGCCGATGTCGTCGGGCGGCAGGTCGCGGGCGATGTCGACCATGCCGCGCGGCAGCGTGACGGTTTGCAGGAAGGGGAAGCGCCGCGAGAGGGCGTCGGCCTGAGGCAGGTCGGCCAAGGCGATGCCGGGTTGCAGCAGCAGGCGCTGCACCACCGGTGACTCCGGCGCGGTGACGAGCACCATCGCGTCGAGTTGGCCGGCTTGCAGGGCTTGGGCGGCGGCCTCGGGCGCGAGGGCGCTGGTGCGCAGGTCAGCGGGGCTCAGGCCATTGGCTTCGAGCAGGCGCTGCATCAGCGAGGGCGAACTGTTGCCCGCCGGGTCGATGTTGACGCGCAGGCCGCGCAGCTGGGTGAGCGAGGTCAGGCGGGTGTCGGGGGCGGAGCGCTGGAGTGCGTCGGGGCGGTAGAAGAGCCACAGCGGCTCGTAAAACAGGGCGCCGAGCGACATGATGCCGGCACTGGCATCCTGGGCCGGATCGTCGCTGCCGCCGCGCACAAAGGCCACATCGGCCCGCCCTTCGCGCAGGGCGTGCAGATTGCTGGCGGGCCCTTCGGTGGCGAGCAGTTTGACCTGGATGCCGTCGCGCGCCAGGGCCTGGGCGTAGCGTTGACCGAAGGCGTCGTAGGCGCTGCCGACCGGGCCGGTGGCCAGGGTGACGGTGCGCGGGGGCTGGGGGTCGAGCCACCAGTAGGCGGCGGTCAGCAGGCCCACGGCCAGCACCAGCACCGGGCCCGCCGAGGCCAGCATGTCGCGCAAGGACAGCAGCCACAGGTGCAGGGCTTCTTTCAGGTGACGGGCGAAGGAGGTGTGGGTGTCGGGCATGGATTGGACTGTACAAGCAGCTCGTAGCTGGTGCTTCGGCCACCCGACTGTGAGCGCTGTAGCACGCCCAGGGCGACGAGCTCGTTGATGTCGCGCAGGGCGGTGTCGGTGGAGCACTTGGCGAGCGCCGCCCACTTGCTGCTGGTCAGCTTGCCTTCAAAGCCGTCGAGCAGGCGGTTGAGCACTTTCACCTGTCGTTCATTGAGCGAGGCGCCGCTCACGTGTTGCCAGAAGCGGGCTTTGTGCAGCACGCTGTCCACGCTGCGGTGAGCGTGGGCCACGGCCTGGTCGAGCATGTGCAGGAACCACCGCAGCCATTCGGTCACGTCCAGGTTGCCCTTTTGGGCGCGCTCCAGGATGTCGTAGTAGGCCTTGCGCTCGCGCTGGATTTGCGCCGACAGGCTGTAGAAACGTTGGGGACTGCCGTCGGCGCGTGCCAGCATCAGGTCGCCGATGGCGCGCGCGATGCGGCCGTTGCCGTCGTCAAAGGGGTGGAGGGTGACGAACCAGAGGTGGGCCAGGCCGGCACGGATCAGGGCGGGCTCGGTGGGCGCGGATGCGTTGGCCCAGGTGAGAAAGCGGGCCATCTCGTCTGGCAGATGTGCGGCGGGTGGGGCCTGGTAATGCACGCGCTGGCGCCCAAGTGGGCCGGACACGACTTGCATGGGGCCGTGGTGGTCATCGCGCCAGGCGCCCGTGGTGATGCGGCTGAGCCCCGCATAACCGGTGGGGAACAATGCGGCGTGCCAGCCGAACAGGCGCTCGTCAGACAGGGCAGCGGTGCTGTGGGCTGTGGCGTCGAGCACCATGTCCACCACGCCTTCGACGTGACGGTCGACCGGAGCCAGCGCGCCAATGTCCACACCCAGGCGGCGTGCGATGGACGAGCGCACCGAGGCGGCGTTGAGGTGTTCGCCTTCGATTTCGCTGGTTTTGAGCACATCTTCAGTGAGGGCCGCGAGGCCGGCCTGGTCGCGCAGCCCTAGGCCGACATCGGCCAGCCGGCCCAGCAGCAAACCCTGAGCACGGCTGACCGCTGCCAAGGGCTCTGCCAGCGCCGACAGGTCGTAACGCCAGTTGGGCCAGTCAGGCGACTGCCAGATGTAGGTGTAATCGCCGCAAATCATGCGGTGATTATGCGGCGGATTCGCCGCAAGAGGAGTCAGGTCTGTCTTGGCTTCAGCCCGGCCACAAACGCCGCCAGGCGTGCCAAGCCTTCCTGCAAGTCCTCACGCGAGGCTGCGTACGACAGGCGCACGTGGGTGCCACCGCTGCTGGGGCCGAAGTCGTGGCCGGGTGTCAGGGCGACGCGGGCCTCTCGCAGGGCGCGTTGGCAGAACTGCATGGAGTCGAGCCCGGTGTGGCTGACGTCGATGTAGACATAGAAGGCGCCATCGGGCTGCACCGGCACAGGCAGGCCGGCGTGGGCCAGTCCCTCTAGGACCAGGGTGCGTCGGCCGGCGAATTCGGCGCGGCGGGCTTCGCACACGGCCAGGGCCTCGGGCGTGAAGCAGGCCAGTGCGGCCAGCTGGGCGGGGGTGGAGGCGCAGATGTAGTAGTTCTGCGCCAGGCGCTCCAGCAACGGTACCAAGGCTTCGGGCACCACGGCCCAGCCCAGGCGCCAGCCGGTCATGCCGAAGTACTTCGAGAAGCTGTTGATGACGATGGCCTCGGGGTCCACGGCCAGCACGGTTTGGGCAGGGCGGCCCTGGGCGTCGGCATCGCTGAGGTTGAGGTAGATCTCGTCGATGAGGCGCCAGGCGCCGTGGCGTTTGGCCCAGTCGCAGATGGCGGCCAGCTCGGCGGCGGGCACCGAGGTGCCGGTGGGGTTGGACGGCGTGGCCAACATCAGGCCTTGGGTGCGGGCTGACCAGTGGCGTTGCACGGCGGCCAGGTCGAGCTGAAAGCGCGAGGCGGCATCGGTGGGCACCAGGCGGACGTTGGCGCCAAAGCCGCTGAGGAACTGGCGGTTGCAGGGGTAGGACGGATCGCCCACCAGCACCTCGTCACCGGGGTCGACCAGGGCGGCCGTGACCAGCAGCAGCGCGGCCGAGGCGCCGGCCGTGACGACGATGCGCTCGGGTGAAACCGTGATGCCGTGTTGGGACTGGTAGAAGCCGGCGATGGCTTCGCGCAAGGCGGGCAGGCCCAGCGCGCCGGTGTAGGGCAAGGCGGCCTGGCTGGCGACGCGCTGCAGTTCGGCCAGCACAGTGGGCGGCGCGCCGAAATCCGGCTCACCGAGGTTGAGCTTGATGACGCGGTGGCCGGCGGCTTCGAGTTCGGCGGCGTGCTTGCCGAACTCCATGGCCAGGAACGGGGTGATGGACTGGGCGCGTTGAGAGACCTTCATGGCAGGGAGTGTGCCACTGGCACCCTCCCCTTGCCACGCCGCGCAGCCAGGATCAGTTCAGCGTGGAGCGCCCGTTCTTGGGCAGATAACGCCCGCCTTCGCGCACGGCACGGGACATGTGCCGCTCGGTCACGCCGATGCCCTGCAGGAAGGCGTCACGCACCTCCAGCACGGTGTCGACCTGGCTCTCCGGGGCTTCGATGAGGTAGCCCTGGATGCGTTCGAGCTCTTCGATCTGGCTTTCGCTGAAGGTGGGGCGCACCCAGGCGGGCAGCACGGTGCAGGGCGTGAAGCCCCAGGCGCTGGGTTCGTCGTACACGTTCTGGGCGCGCAGCACCTTGTCCAGCGTGTGCAGCATGCGGCGATCGGCCTCACGGGCCACGCCGTGTTCGGCCACCTGGGCGCCGACCAGGCGGGGCTCGGCCGCGTCGATCACGACCTGGCAGAGCACCGGCTTGCCATGCGCATACATGGGGTGGCGCCAGTGGCCGACGTACAGCCGGGCCGGGGCGACCCATTGATCGCTGTCTGAAGAGAGGTTGCCGAAATGGTGGTTCATGCGTCATCCTCCTTGTGAGCGCCTGACAGTTCAGGCCGCTTGATTACATCATGCAGAAACTGGGCCAGTTTGGCTGCGGGCTTGTGACAGGGATGTGAGTTTTCTCACCCTCCCAGCATTTTTTCGATGTGGGCCTGGGCGGTGGCGTAGGGGGCGCGCAGGCGCAGGTTGTACTCGCCCCCCGGGCTTTGCACCACCACGGCCTTGGCGTGGCTGAAGCGGCGGAAACCATGGATGCCGTGGTACGCGCCGGTGCCCGAGGGGCCGACGCCACCGAAAGGCACGCTTTCGATGGACGCATGGGTCATCACGTCGTTGACCACCAGGGCGCCCGAGGTGGTGAGGTCGGCAAAGCGTTGCTGACGGGCCGGGTCCTGGCCGAAGTAGTAGGCGGCCAGGGGACGGGGGTGGTCGTTGATGTAGGCCAGGGCCTCGTCGGGCTGGGCGTAGGTCTGGATCGGCAGGATGGGACCGAAGATTTCTTCCTGCATCACGCGCATGGCGTCGGTGGCGCCGAGCACCAGGGTCGGCGCCATTTTGCGGGTGACGGCATCGGCGTGCGGCTCGCCAGCAGGCTGGAGTTCCACCACGGTGGCGCCTTGCGCGCGGGCGTCGTCCAGCAGGGCTTGCAGACGCTGGAAGTGGCGCTCGCTGATGATGGCGGTGTAGTCGGGGTTGGCGTGCAGCGTGGGGAAGACGCGCGACACGAAGGCGCGGGCGTGGGCCACGAAGTCGTCTTGCGCGCTGGCGGGCAGCAGCACGTAGTCGGGCGCGATGCAGATCTGGCCGGCGTTGAAGGTCTTGACGGTGAGCACGCGCTCGGCGGTGGTCTGCACGTCGGCATCGGTGTCGACCAGCACGGGCGACTTGCCGCCCAGCTCCAGCGTGACCGGCACGAGGTTTTCGGCGGCGGCGCGCATGACTTGGCGCCCGATGTTGGTGCCGCCCGTGAAGATGAGGTGGTCAAAGGCCTGGCCGCTGAAGGCGGCGCCCACGCTGGCATCGCCCAGCACGGTGCCGATTTCCATCGGGTCGAAGTAGCGGGCGAACAGCTCGGCCAGCAGCTCGGCGGTGCGCGGGGTGAGTTCGGAGGGCTTGATGAGGGCGCGGTTGCCGGCGGCCAGCACCCCGGCCAGCGGGCTGAAGGCCAGGTTGATGGGGAAGTTCCAGGGGCTGATGATGCCGACCACGCCCAGGGGCTGGTACTGGATGCGGGCCTGCATGCCGGGCGCCGGAGCGGGTTGCTCTTCGGGCTGCATCCAGGTGCTGAGGTGCTCGCGGGCGTGGCGCAGCGCACCCAGGGAGGACATGATGTCGGCGGCCAGGGTCTGGTAGGCGCTGCGGTGGCCGAAGTCGGCGTTGACGGCGGCGACCAGCTCGCGGTGATGGGTGCTCAGCAGCGTCATGGCGCGGCTGAGGCGGTCCTGACGGAGCTCGGCGCTGGCGGGGCCGTCCTGGATGTGGGCGCGCTTCATGGCGGCGACGGTGGCGGCCAGGTTCGTGGCGGTGACAGGGGTGCTCAAGGTCATGTCTCCAGGGGGCGATGGGGAAGGTTTTGTGACGCAGGTTTAACACAGCCTGCTACGCCGTGTGCGAGACGGGGCTTAGCGCAAGCCCCGGGTGACCGCGGCCCTGTGCGCGGGCATGATGGGCGCCACCTTACAAATGAGCGATGTGGATGTCGGCACCTGTGCAATCGAAGTCGGATGTGTTGGTGGTGGGCGGCGGCCTGGCCGGGATCGTGACCGCGCTGGAGTGCCTGCGCGCCGGCCAGCATGTGACCCTGGTGGACCGGGACACGCCCGAGCGCCTGGGCGGGCTGGCGCTGTGGGCCTTTGGTGGCATGGCCCTGGTGGGCACGCCCCTGCAGGCCCGCATGAAGATTGCCGACACGCCCGAGCGCGCCCTGCAGGACTGGTTGCGCTTTGGCGAGCTGGACGAGGCCGACGTGTGGCCGCGGCGCTGGGCCGAGCACTACGTGCAGCATTCGCGCACCGAGGTGTACGACTGGCTGCTGGCGCATGGGCTGAAGTTCATGCCGGCGGTGAACTGGGTGGAGCGAGGGCGCTTTGGTGAGGGCAACAGCGTGCCGCGCTACCACGTGCTGTGGGGCACCTCGCGCGAGCTGACGCGCTGCATGATCGCTGCGATGAAGGGTGCTGAGCCGGGTGGGCGTTTGCAGGTGCTGAGTCGCCACCGTGTGACCCAGCTGGAGCGCACGGCTGGGGCCTTGTCGGGCGCCGTGATGGTGAACGAGGCCACCGGGGCCGAGGTGCGCGTGCAGGCGCCGGTGGTGGTGTTGGCGATGGGCGGCCTCAATGGCTCACATGATGAGACCGTGGCGAACTGGCCCGCGCATCGCCCTCGTCCGGCGCGCATGCTCAATGGGGCGCACCCCTTTGCCGATGGCAAGCTGCACCACCTGGTGGCCGATGCCTTGGGCGGTCAGATCATCCACGCGGGGGAGATGTGGAACTACGCCGCCGGCATCCCGCACCCGCAGCCGCATTTCGAGGGGCATGGCCTGTCGCTGATTCCGTGCAAGTCGGCGCTGTGGCTGGACCACACCGGCCGCCGCATCGGACCTGAGCCACTGGTGACAGGCTTTGACACCCATGAGCTGTGCCAGCGTGTGGCCGCGCAGGCTCAGCCCTACACCTGGCAGTTGCTGAACTGGCGCATTGCCTCGAAAGAGCTCGCCATTTCGGGCGCCGAGCACAACCCGCGCATTCGCGACAAGCAGTTGCTGCGCTTTGTGTTTGAGCTGCTGACCAGCAACGACCGCCTGGTGCGGCAGATGCAGCGGGAGAGCCCGCACCTCCTGGTTGACGACACGCTGCAGGGTCTGGCCCGCCAGATGAATGGGCTGACCCAGACTTTGTACGGCACGCAGGGCGTGGACGCCGCTGTGCTGCAGGCCACCGCCGACGCCTTTGACGCCAACTTTGCGCATGGCCGCCAGCTGCACAACGACGATCAGATCCGCCGCGTGCTGCATGCGCGCCAATGGGGGCCGGACAAGCTGCGCACCTGCGCACCCGTGCCGCTGCAGATGAAGGGGGCGGGGCCGTTCGTGGCCATCCACATGCAGCTGATCACGCGCAAGAGCCTGGGCGGCCTGCAGACCGATCTGCAAAGCCGGGTGCTCGATGCACAGGGCCAGCCTGTGTCCGGTCTGTATTGCGTGGGCGAAGCCGCGGGGTTTGGCGGCGGCGGGGCCAATGGCAAGCGCTCGCTGGAAGGCACGTTCTTGCCTGGCTGTATCTTGACGGCACGTGCAGCGGCTCATTCGGTGAGCCAAGGCCGTGCACTGAAGTGAACCGAGGAGATTTTCATGCCCAATGGCGCACAGGCCTTGATGCAAACGCTGGCAGATGCCGGCGTGAGCGTCTGTTTCAGCAACCCCGGTACCTCGGAGATGCACTTTGTGGCCGCACTGGACCACGAGCCGCGCATGCGCGCCGTGCTGACGCTGTTCGAAGGTGTGGCCACGGGCGCGGCCGATGGCTATGCCCGCATGGCCGACAAGCCGGCCGCCACGTTGCTGCACCTGGGCTGCGGCCTGGGCAATGGCCTGGCCAACCTGCACAACGCGCGCAAGGGCCGTGTGCCGGTCGTCAACATCGTGGGGGACCATGCGACCCACCACGTGCAGTACGACGCGCAGCTGCAGTCCGACATCGAGACGGTGGCGCGCAATGTGTCGAAGTGGGTGCGCACCTCACAGAGCACGGCGGCGTTGTGCCAAGACACGGTGGAGGCCGTGGCCGCATCGATGGGCCCGCCTGGGCAGGTCGCCACGCTCATCTTGCCGGCCGATGTGTCGTGGAGCGAGGGCGGCGTGCCGGCCCCCATGCCGACACTGACGGTGCCTCCGGTGGCCGACGATGCGGTGGTCGAGACCATTGCGAAGGCCCTGCAAGGCGGTGGCAAGACCGCCTTGTTGCTGGGCGCGCGTGCCCTGCGTGAGCCGGCCCTGATGGCGGCTGCGCGCATTGCCGCGCAAACCGGAGCCAAGCTGTATGCCGAGGTGTTCCCCACCCGCATCGAGCGCGGTGCCGGCCTGCCCCATGTGGAGCGCATTGCCTATCTGGCCGAACTGGCCTCGACCCAGTTGGCGGGTTTGAAGCACCTGGTGCTGGTGGACGCCAAGTCGCCCGTGTCCTTTTTCGCCTACCCCGGCAAGGCCAGCGACCTGGTGCCCGAGGGCTGCACGGTGCACCACCTGGCCACCTTCGAGCAAGATGCCCTGGGCAGCCTGGAGAAATTGGTGGTGCAACTGGGTGCGCAAGCCGCCACGCCCGAGCTGCAAGCCCCCCTGCGCCCTGAGTTGCCCAGTGGCGAGCTGAGCGCGGAAAAGGTGTGCCAGACCATTGGCGCCCTGCTGCCCGAGCACGCCATCATCGTGGACGAGGCGCAGACCTCGGGCGTGAAGCTGCCGAGCGCCACGCGCGGTGCCCCTCGCCACGACGTGATCACCTTGACCGGCGGCGCCATTGGTCAGGGGCTGCCCAATGCCGTGGGGGCGGCCATTGCCTGCCCGGATCGCCCGGTGCTGGCGCTGGTGGGCGATGGCTCTGCCATGTACACGGTCCAGGCCTTGTGGACCATGGCGCGCGAACAGCTCAACGTCACGAGCGTCATCTTCAACAACAAGTCCTACGCCATCTTGAACATGGAGCTGCAGCGGGTGGGCGCCACCGGCAAGGGCGACAAGGCCCGCTCACAGCTCGACATTGGCAACCCCGGCCTGGACTTCGTGCAGCTGGCGCAGGGCATGGGCGTGCAGGCCGTGCGCGCCACCACGGCCGAGGAGCTCATCCGTGCGCTGGAGAACGCCCTGCGTACGCCGGGGCCGCACCTGATCGAGGCGGTGGTGCCCAATGCCTATACCGGGCTGAAGCTGAAGGTGCTGCCCCATGTGCTCAATGCGCTGGGCAGTTTGCCGCAGCCGTTGGCGCAGGCGATCAAGCGCAAGGTGGCGCCCTGAGCGCGTGACATCGCCGCCGAAAGGCGCCGGGGCTCGGTGCTCAGCACGCCACCAGCGGGGCCGCGGCCCGAGTGGACGCGGGCTGCACACGTGCCCGAGACCGCCACACCGGACGTGGCAGATGCCAGTGGTCGGCCATGCTGTGGACCAGGGTCTGCTCGTCTGGGGCGATGTGGTGATCGGACTCGACCAGCGTGGCGCACAGATCGAGCAGGATCAGGCGCAGGCCGGTGTCATCGATCTCGTCGAGCATGGCGTGCCAGCCGGAGGTGGGCAGGGCTTGCGCGCCCTGCCAGGGCATCTCGGCGTGGGTGCGCAGGTCATCGCACAGCTGCTGCGTCACCAACATGAAGTGCGGGTGACTCAGGTCGAGGCGGTGCGGGATGTCGTGGCGTTTGAGGGCGTCCATCTCATCGCGGCTGACATGGCAGTCAGCCAGCAGGACCATGCTCACGATGCGGGCGGCGGATTCGGGGCTGTTGCGACGGTAGTTGCGCATGGAAGACTCCATTGAAGATCACACGGAGCTCCAGCATACGAATTCCAATGCATCGAGAAAATCAGAATTTATTTTGTGAATGTGAAGAGAAAGACGATGTTTTCACCTAGTTGGTGCAGGGGTGCTGGCAGACCAATGAAAAACGCCCGGCACGGGCCGGGCGCAGTGGGTGGTAGGACTCTCAGGGAGATCAGTTGAAGATCTGGCCCAGCTTGATCAATTGGGTTTCCCCGCTGCCCTTGTCCAGACCGTCGTTGTCGTTGACGATGTAGACATCGCCGTTGGCCAGGCGCGTCAGGCCTTCGATCTTCTCCAGTACATGGCCCTTGGTGGCACGCAGGTCGGGCAACAGGTCGCGTACCAGGGTCTTGGTCAGCACGGTGCCGTCGGCCTTGCCGGTCAGGTCGATGCGGTAGATCTTCTTGACGGTGGCGTCCGGGCCTGCCTGGTTGTCACGCTCGATCACGGCAAAGCGGTTGGCGCCCAGCGCCATGATTTCCGACAAGCCGACCCAGCCGCCGTTGGGCGAGGTGGGCACATCCAGCGGGTAGAACAGGAAGGACCAGCTCTGAGTGCTCAGGTCGTACACACCAATGCGAGCGTGAGTTTCAGTCTTCCATGGAAGCTGGAAGGCAACGACCAGCTTGCCGCCGGACTCTGCGATGCCCTCGAAGCCGTTGCTGGTTTCCAAGGCATTCACGCCAGCGGGGAGTTGAATGATGTTCTGGATGACGCCTTCCGCCGACACCTTGAAGATCAGATTGTTGCTCTCTCCGACAGCGCCTTCAGAGGCAATCCAGAAACCGCCCCCATACGCTTCAGAAGCAACCGCGATGCCTTCAGGATCGATGTTGACGCTCTTGTCAGCATTGACCATCGCGGTGGCATCCGTCACATCAAAGGCTGCAGCATCTGGGCCAGCCGGCAGACTGGCGCTCACCGCAAAGGCCGCAATGACGCCGTTCGGATCGGTGATGCGGATTTCGCGTTGCAGCTTGGCGGGCTTGGTGCTGGTGTCGATCTCGAAGATCCGGTTGCCCTTGAAGAAGGCGTCGTCGATCGCATACATGAGCGACCCCGTGGGTGCTGCGGCAAGACCGGACAGGGCTGACCAGGGGATCGGCGTGCCATCGGCACGGTTGGTCGATTCGATGGTCGGGTACTTGGGTGCGGCCTTCTGATACTGGTAGACGTTGAGGGCAGCGAAAACGCTGGGCTTGCCTGCGTCAGGCTTGGTCTCTTCGCTGGCCGTGACCACGAGATTGCGAGACGGGATGGTCAGCACCCCTTCCGGTGCCTGGGCCGAGGGCAGCACCTGCTTGAAGGCCGGGGCGTTGGCTTGGCTCATGTCGTACACGGCGAGCACGCTGGAACGCTCTGAGGCGACGAACAGGTAATCGGTGCGGTCGAAGCGGCCTGCTGCGACGTTCTCAGGCTCGTTGCCTTTGGCGGCGGAGCGTTTGTCGTTGGTGTGGCCGATGCGGGCCATCAGATGCTCCATGGTGTTGCCCGCGTCATAGGCCACGCTGCCATCGCTGTTGAACAATGTGAAGCCGCGGCTGCCGCCATCCAAGTCCCCCTCGTTGGCGGTGACGAACTGGCTGGTGGATACCCAGGTGACGCCGTCTGGCTCGCGCAGCCGATCACTCAGACTCTCCGTCAGGCTGACTTCGGTCGGTACGTCTTTGACGTAGCTCAGGTCAATCTGTGACAGCGAGACTTTGCCCGCCGTGAAGTCACGGGTGACCTTGCCGGTGGCCAGGTCCACCTGCACGATGTGGTTGTTCTCTTGCAGGGTGACCACGGCGACGTTGTTGTCGTTGATGGACACGTACTCGGGTTCGGGGTCCGTCGGGTACAGCATCGCCAGGTTGGTCAGGGCCACGTCACGGGTCTGCCAGGTGCTGGGGGCACCGACCGAATCGATGATCGTCAGCTTCCCACCAGGCAGCTGGGTGGGGCGCCCATCTCCGGCTTCCTCGTCGCGTTCGTTCTCGATCACGACGGCCACGTACTTGCCATCCTTGCTGATGGCGATGGAGTCGGGCTGGCCACCCAGCGGGATGGTGTGCGCGACCGTGCGCGTGGCGATGTTGACCACCACGAGCTTGCCGGCTGGGTTGACGAAGTCACCGTTCGACGTGTTGACCGCGATCAGGGCGTAGTCGCCTTTCACCGTGATGGAGGTCGGCTCACCGCCCATCGCCAGCGCGCCTAGCGCGGTGGGTGTGGACGGGTCGGTGATGTCGACAAAGCCCACTTCGCCCTTCGGACTGTTGGTGTAGATCAGGGTCATGCCGTCGGCGCTGGCGGCGACGATTTCTGCCGCGGTCTTGACGCGCGCTTCGCACGAAGAGCCAATTTGCTCGCACACGGCAAAGGTGGCCACGCGGTTAAAGAACTGGGTGTCATCACTGACCGAGGTGGTCAGGCGAGAGGTCTGGTCCGCGACATCACTGTCACTGCCGCCTCCACAGGCGACCAAGAAGGTGGACAGCGCCAGGCTGGCAGCAAGGGCGGAGGCGGGTTTTTTCACGGCAGTTCGTTGAAGTTGCAAGAAGATCGACGAACGTTATGGATTTCGTGTGAAATATTTGTGAAGCACGTAACAACACCCCCGTGTGGGGGATCGCCTGCCTGCACCTGCCTTCACGGGTTTGTGTGGCCCAATCTCTTCATGTCCTGGCTGAAAAAAGACCCGAACTCCATCCGCTCCCCTGCCGGACTGGAGTGGCGTATCTGGAAGAAGCTCCCGCTGATCTGGTTGGTGGGCACCGTGGTGCCACTGTTGCTGGCCGGTGCCACTTGGCTGTTCTATCCCGAGCAGCCTGACGGGGCCCGCGACCCTGCGGTCATGCGCTTCGAGTTCATCATGATCGGCGTGGTCATCCTGCACTGGACCCTGGTGCTGACGGTGGCCATCGGTTGCGGCATCGTCATGCTGATGAAGGGCCCCAACTACAAGGCCGACTCCTACCCCATGCCCGACAGCGACGAGCCGCTCTGAGCGGGCATCACACTGTCGTCTTCAGGCCACCACAGCCGATCGCCCATGCGCTGGCCCTCGCCCACCGTCTGGATCACGGCGCGCCAAGCGGACGTCGGGCTCAGGCCTGCAGCTGGTCGCGCAGCGGCAACTGCCGGATGCGCTTGCCGGTGGCCGCAAAGATGGCGTTGAACAGCGCGGGGGCTACCGGGGGCACCGGCGGTTCACCCACGCCACCGGGCGGCACCTCGTGGTTGTTGTTGACCAGGTGGGTGCGGATGGTGCGCGGGCTTTCGGCGTGGCGCAGCACCGTGTAGTCAAAGAAGTTGCTCTGCACGACGCGGCCCTGGTCGAAGCTGATCTCGCCGCTCAGCGCCAGGCTCAGGCCCATCACCGCCCCGCCTTCCATCTGGGCACGGATGCGCTCGGGGTTGATCTGCGGGCCGCAGTCGATGGCCATGTCCACGGCGACCACCTTCAGCTCGCCCTTGGCGTCCACGGCCACCTCGACCACCGTGGCCGTGTAGCTCATGAAGCTGTAGGCCACCGCCAGGCCCAGGCCGTGCCCCTTGGGCAGCTTGCGGCCCCAGCGTGCGCCCTTGGCCGCAGCCTCGATCACATCGCGCATGCGGCCGGTGTCGATCGGGTAGCGCTCGGGCGACTCGCTGTAGTTCCAGTTGTCCGACAGTGTGCGTGGGTCCAGCTTGCGCGGCGGGCCAATGAGGTCGAGCAGGTACTGCTTGTGATCGCGCCCCGCCTTGTGCGCCAGTTCTGCCACGAAGCACTGCACGGCAAAGGCGTGGGGAATGTTCGAGACCGAACGGAACCAGCCGATGCGGGTGTGGGCCTCGACTTCCGAGCCTTCCAGGCGCAGGTTGGGGATGTCGTAGGGCACGTTGATGGCTGTCATGCCCGCTTCCAGGTCCATCTGGCCCTTGCCGCCTTCCACGAACAGCGAGAGGATGGACGGTGCGGCGGTGCGGTGCAGCCAGGTGGTGGGGCGCCCCTGGGCATCGACCACAGCCTCCAGCCGCTCGACCGAGACGGTGTGGAAGTAGTCGTGCTGGATGTCGTCTTCGCGAGTCCACACCAGTTTGACGGGCGTGCCCTCCATCTGCTTGGCCACCAGGGCGGCCTCGGTCACGTAGTCGGGCTTGGACTTGCGACCAAAGCCGCCGCCGATCAGCAGCGGGTGAACCTGCACGGCCTCGGCCTTGAGGCCGAGTTGCGCGGCGACACCATCGAGCGCGGCCTGCGGGTTCTGCACCGAGGTCCAGATTTCGCAACGACCGTCCTTGACCAAGGCGGTGGCCACGGGCGGCTCCATCGTGGCGTGGGCCAGATGCGGCAGGTAGTACTCGGCCGCGACCTTGTTGGCTGGTTTGGCCTGCGCCAGCGTTTGCATGACCTCGCCCTGGTCCCGCAGCACCTTGGCGGGGCGGCGGGCGGCGGCTTCCAGCTCGGTGCGGTAGCTGGCCGAGTTGTAGCTGGCGTGCGGGCCGTCGTCCCAGGCCAGTTTCAAGGCTTTGCGGCCCTGCATGGCGGCCCAGGTGTTGGTGGCCACCACGGCCACGCCACCCAGGGGCTTGAACATGGGGGCGCCGGTGAAGCCGGGCAGTTCGATCACGCGCAGCACGCCTGGCACCTTCAGCGCCTCAGCGGCGTCGACACTGCGCAGCTTGCCACCCAGCACCGGTGGGCGGGCGACCACGGCATAGACCATGCCGGGCAGGCGCATGTCCATGCCGTACTGGGCCTGGCCGCGTGCGATGGCCTCGCTGTCCGCCGGGCGGACCTTGCCCTGGCCGATGTAGCGGAACTGGGATGGGTCTTTCAGCTTGAGCTGATCAGGGGCAGGCAGAGGCAGGCGTGCGGCGTCGGCAGCCACGTCGCCAAAGCCCAGGCGGCGGCCCGTGGGCACGTGCAGCAGGGTGTGCTGGCGGGCCTGCACTTCGCTCACAGGCACGCCCCAGCGGGCGGCGGCAGCGGCTTCGAGCATCTGGCGGGCGGCGGCGCCGGCACGGCGCATCGGGGCCAGGAAGTGGCGCACGCTGCGCGAGCCGTCGACGTTCTGGTTGCCGTAGCGGGCTTCGTTGGCATCGGCTTGTACGATGGTGACGCGGGCCCAGTCGGCCTCCAGCTCATCGGCGATCACCATGGGCAAGCTGGTGCGCACGCCAGTGCCCATCTCCACCCGGTGCGCGATGAGCGTGGTGCGGCCATCGGGCTCGATCGAGATGAACACGTGCGGGTTGTCCACGGTGCCGCCGGGCATGCTGTCGGCGCCGTACTTGCGGGCGTCTTCGGCGCGGACCAGGCCGTTGAGGCCGACCGACAGCAACAGGCCCGACAGGCTGCCTTGCAGGAAGGTGCGGCGGGTGGTGTGCAAGGTGTCGGTCATCATGCGGCTCCCTGCAGACGACGGGCGGCCAGCTGGATGGCGGCGCGGATGCGCGGGTAGGTGCCACAGCGGCAGATGTTGCCGTTCATCGCGGTGTCGATCTGATTGTCGGTGGGGCAGTTGTTCTGCTTCAGCAGGGCCACGGCCGACATGATCTGGCCGGCCTGGCAGTAGCCGCATTGCGCCACACCCAGTTCGGTCCAGGCGGCTTGCACGACGCGACCGACCCGGTCGTTCTCCATGCCTTCGATGGTGGTGATCTGGTGGTTCTTGGCCGTGCCGATGGGCAGCGTGCAGGCCCGTGTGGGCTGGCCATCGACGTGCACGGTGCAGGAACCGCACAGGGCCATGCCGCAACCGAACTTGGTGCCGGTGTGGCCCAGCTCATCGCGCAGGGCCCACAGCAAGGGGGTTTCGTCGGGCAGCGAGACCTGCTGCGGACGGCCGTTGATATGAAGGGTGGTCATGATGAGCGTGGGGGTGTGGCAATCAAGCCTGCACCCTAACGGCTCGGGTTCACCAACACCATGGTGGGCGGCATTCCCCTGCCATCATCGTGGAAATGGGGCTGTGCATGCCGTGCGCCAGGGCTGGCTTTCAGGGCGCCGGGTCGTGCGCTTCCATGTGCAGCAGGGCTTGCTCCAGCGGCACGAGTTGGTCGAGCGCATGCGGAATCTGCAAGGCGGTGAACTGGCTGCGTGCCAGGGTCAGGTGGGTGCGGGCGCATTGCGTGTCGCCCTGAGCCAGGCAGGTGAAGGCCAGGCACATGTGGCCGTCGGGCACGTATTCGGGCAGCACACGTTGCTGGATCAGGGCCTGTCCGGCCTGGTGCAGCGCGTCCAGGTTGCGAAAGCGCATGGCCAGCAGGGCCTGGATGCGCACGGCAATCAGGCGCTTGAAGGCGTGGCCTTGCAGGCGCGCTTCCCGGGTGCACTGCTCGGCCAGTGCCAGCGCCTGTTCGGGCTCGTCTTGCTCATGGATGAGCTGCACGGCGGTCGCCAACGTGGCGCCGCTGCAAGGGTGGTCGTCGCGCATGAAGGTGTCGAGCACCGCAGGTGGGGCCGCTCGGGGTGTCGGCCCATCGTCGTCATCAGGCATCCAAGCCGCCTGGGCGGTGCTCAGACAAGCCAGCAGGCACAAGGCCCAGCCACGTCGTACAAGCTTCGAGGGACGCTGCATGGCAACCTCCTGCACACGCACCGCACGGTGATGCGTGAGCCACAGCTTGCCATCACGTCCTGAGCTTGCACAGCCCCCCGAGGGCTGGAAGCGAGAAATGTTGGCGCTTTACCGCGTCAACAGTTGAAGGGCAGCAGACCAAAGTCCAGGCTGTGGCGCTCCAACTGGATGGCAGGCAAGGTGTAGCGCCGCCCGTTGATCTCGACGGCGGGCAAGGTCACCTCGTAGCGCGCGCCCTCCTGGGTGCCCAAGGGGCGCCGGGTGTCGAGCTCGACCATCGTTTGTGGTCCGCTTGCCCGCTCGACGGGCAGGAAGACGGGGCTGTCCAGCGGCACGCGGTAGCGCATGGACAGGTTCAGGTGCGCGAAGGTGTGAATCCTTTCGGTCTGGTCCGGCAGGCTGCGTACGCGGATTTGATGATCGGCCAGCTGCCACGGCGCGGGGGTCTGCATTCGCAAGGTCAGATCGAAGCGCAAAGGGGTGCCCTGTTCGACGTGGTACACGTAGCCGCGTCCTTCCAGCGTCAGCGCCCCATCCTGGATCTGGAAGCCCCCGTCGTCGTAGGTGAGGATGGCCTGGCAGGCCGAGGCGGGCGGTCCATCTGCCAGGCACTGTCGGTGGCGATCGGCTGCGCGCGCGTCGGAGGCGGCGCTCACATAGATCAGCGAAGTGTGCCCCTTCGACTCGCCCGGGAAGCGCTCGGGGCGTGGGCGCGCTTGCGCCTGCACCTCGATGGGCAAGTCTGGCAGGCCAGGGCGTTGCACGGTGGGCAGGGTCAGGTGGATCGCCTTCGGGATGAAGCCGTCACCCCAGCTCGGCGTCCAGCCGGTGTACGAGTTGTAGTCGCTGTAGATCGGCACACCTGCTGGCGAGGTCAGCGGTGTCGGGGCCAGACGCAAGGGCTCGATGCGCTCGCGCGATGGCAGGCGCAGGGTCGCGCTCACGGCCATCGTCAGCGGGGCGGCGGCCAAAATCCCTTGCTCCACGGGCGTCACGCCGATGTGCGGGGTGGTGAACTGGAAACGCACACCGGGCGGGACACGCACGCGCAGGTCGAGCTCTCGCACGCCGTCCTTCGATTTTCCCTGACGAGACGTGGCGCGCACCGTGAACGTGACGCCATCGGCCAGCGGTACGGTGAGCACGGCGGGCGCCCCGGCCTGGCCGTAGCAGAGGTCGCCTGAGTAGGTTGCTGCCGGCTCCGGGTACAGGGGCTTGTAATACCGCCCCAGCGGAGCCGGGATGCACCCGCTCAGCAGCGTCAGCACCCCGGTGATCAGCACGGTCTTCATCATGAGAGACACTCTGCCACCATCGGCCGAATTCATCCAGCCCTGCCCTGGTTCCACGCATGCACCGCCACCCCCTCGCCTTGCTGTCCAGCCTCTACGCCGCCCAGGGGCTGCCCTTCGGCTTTTTCACGCTGGCGCTGCCGGTGCTGATGCGCGAGGCAGGCTGGTCGCTCACGGCCATCGGGCTGTTGCAGTTGCTGGCCTTGCCCTGGCTGCTCAAGTTCCTGTGGGCGCCTTGGGTGGACCACCGGGGGCAGCGGCGCACCTGGCTGCTGTGTTTGCAGGGCGGCTCGGTGGCCGCGGCGCTGTTGCTGGCCGCACTGGACCTGCCGCCGGCGAGCCAGGGCCTGCTGGCGGCGGTGCTGGTGTTCAACTTGCTGGCGGCCACGCAGGACATCGTCACCGATGGACTGGCTGTGCGCCTGCTCGCCGCGCGTGAGCGGGGTTTGGCCAATGCCATTCAGGTGGGGGCGTATCGCCTGGGCATGATCCTGGGCGGGGGCGGCCTGCTGTGGCTGTGGGCGCGCTCCGAGGGGCGTGTGGTGTTCCTGGTCATGGCGGCGCTGTTGGCCTTGAGCAGCTGGCCGGTGTGGCGTCTGCGCGAGCCTGCCCGCGCTGTGCCCTTCAACACCGATGTGGCGCCCCAGGCCGAGGCGGCCTTGCACCCTGCCCTCAGTGCCCGGCAACTGGCGCTGGGCTGGTGGCACCGGGCCCTGGCCCCCGGCATGTTGACCTTTGCGGCGCTGGTGTTCTGCTTTCGCTTTGGCGACCAGATGGTCAGCAGCCTGATCACGCCCTTTGTGAGCGATCAGGGTGCCAGCAAGGAAACGATTGCCTTGATGAAGGGTGCGGTGGGCTCAGGCGCCAGCTTGGCTGGTGCGCTGCTGGGCGGGGTCTTGATGGTGCGGGTGAACCGCCGCACGGCCATGCTCGGTACGGGCCTGGGCCAGGCACTGACCTTTGGGCTCTACATCGCCGTGGCGCTGGGTTGGGGCGGCATGCCCCTGCTGTGGTGGGCCACGGTGGCCGAAGGCGTGGTGGGCACCATGGCCACGGTGGCGCTGTTTTCCTTGATGATGGACGCGTCCGACCCCGAACATGGCGGCACCGACTTCACCTTGCTGGCCAGCGTGGTGGTGGGCGTGGGTGCTCTGGGGGGCATCGCGGGCGGGGTGGTCGGTGACACGCTGGGCTATGTCTGGGCCTTTGGCGCCGGCAGCGTGCTGTCGGCCCTGGGCTGCGTGGCCCTGGTGACCTGGTTGGACCGCCGACCCACGCACGCGCGCTTGGCACAGGCCTGGCGCTGAGACGCGGCGCGCGCCGCGCTGCTGGAGGATCAGACCGCTTGCATGGCGGGGCGCGAGAACCATCCCCAGCTCTTGGCGGTCGAGGCAGGGGCCACGCTCGCAGGGTTCGCCGGATCGGCATCGCCCACCTGGAAGGCTGCAACCGCGCGCACCAGTTCTTGCGCCTGCGTGTTCAGGCCCAGGGCCGCGGCGGCCATCTCTTCCACCAGGGCCGCGTTCTGTTGAGTGGACTGGTCCATGTGGGTGACCGTCTCTCCCACCTGCGACACACTGTCGCGCTGAGCATGGCTGGCTTCCGTGATCTCGGCCACGATCTGGGTCACGTGCGCGATGCTGGTCACCACCTCCTGCATCGTGGCGCCGGCTTGGTCGACCAGGGCCGAGCCGTTCTCCACACGGCTCACGCTGTCCTGGATCAGTCCCTTGATCTCTCGGGCGGCTTCGGCGCTGCGGTGGGCCAGGTGACGCACCTCCCCGGCCACCACCGCGAAACCACGCCCCTGCTCTCCGGCGCGCGCCGCCTCGACGGCGGCGTTGAGGGCCAGGATGTTGGTCTGGAAGGCGATCCCGTCGATCACCGAGATGATCTCCGCAATGCGGTTGCTGGCGTCGCTGATGCCGCGCATCGTGGTCACGACTTCGGCCACCACCTGACCGCCCTGCTGGGCGATCTGTGAGGCGCTCTGCGCCAGGTCGTTTGCGGCCTGGGCGTGTTGGGCGTTCTGGTTCACTGTCAGTCCCAGCGCATCCATCGAGGAGGCGGCTTCCTGCAGGGCGCTGGCTTGGCTCTCAGTGCGAGCGCTCAGGTCCTGGTTGCCGCGGGCGATCTCGGCGCTGGAGTTCACCAAGGTGTCGGAGCCTTGCCGCACGGCGTGCACGACCCGCAGCAGGCCATGCTGCATGTCGCGCAGGGCTTGCAGCAACTGGGCCGTTTCGTTGCGCCCCTGCGCGTCGATGCGCACGTTCAGGTTGCCGGCGGCCACGGCGCGCGCCACGTTCACGGCCTGGTGCAGGGGGCGGGTGATCGAGCGGATGATGCCGATGGCCATCAGCACCGCGGCGACCACCACCAGGGACACCGCGCCCAGCGCCGTCCAGACGATGCTCTGGGTGGTGGCGATCAAGGCCTGCGAGGCGGCATCGGCTTCCTCGCTCTCGATGCGGGTCAGCGTCTGGAGGTGCTGGAAGTACATCTCTTGCGGGGGCCGCACTTCGGTGTCCAGCATCATCTCGGCGTCGGCCTTGAGGTCTTCCTGACCCAGGGCATGCAGCACGCGGCCCACTTCGTGGCTGTAGGGGCGGTAACTCTGGAGAGCCTGTTCGAACACCGGGCGGGCCGCCTCCGACTGGATCTGGCGCGCCAGGCGGGCCTGCACCTCGGTGACCGACTGGCGGGATGCGTTGATCAGGTTGATCTGATCTTTGAGGGCATCGGGCCAGGTGTTCATCAGGGCACTGCGCAGGTTTTGTGCCTGGAGGTTGTGCGCGTCGCGCAGCTCGCCCAGGTCGCGCAGGATCTGCATGCGTCGGTCGATGGTGTCGCGCAGCGAGTGCTCCATCGCGCGGGCCTTGTGCACGTTGAGGGCCCCCACCACGCCCATCATCACCACCAGGAAGCCAAACGCCAAAGCCAGTCGGGTGGCGATTTTCATGTCTCGAAAATTCATGGGACCCTTTCCACGGTCATGCCGGGCGCATCGCACGGCCGAAACGTCTGCCGTTGCACGACTGCCGTGCACCATCTTGGGGATCCTAAGAGGTTGACTGGTTCAAGCTGTCGTGAAATGACGCCACTTTCCCTATCGCTAACCCTGGGGTGTGGGCGTTTTCGTGCGTCTGGCCGAGGCCAAAGCACCGCGCCCCCTGGAACGCTGGGCTCCAGGGGGCGCGAGGGTGGGGTCATCGGGCACCCTGCGGTGCCGACGGGGGCTTAGCCGCAGCTGCCGATGGCGCCGCAGTTGGCGCACTTCATGCAGCCGTCCACCTTGTGCATTTCGTGCGCGCCGCACTCGGGGCACTTCTTGCCCGAGTTGGGCACGGTGTGGCCATGGCTGCCGCTCGACGCGGTGATGCTGTAGTCGGTGGGCTGCAGGTGGTGGCCCAGCTCTTCGTCGCGGCGGGCCAGGCGGGAGGCCAGTTGCAGGGCCGGGACCTGGTTGCCCTCCGAATCCAGGAAGCCGCGCTTGGCCAGGATCTGTTGCAGGGCAAAGCCGATGGCGGCCACGTCGGAGTCGTGGAAGCGCGGGGCCACGGTGCCGTCAGCGCGCTCGATCATGCCGAAGCGGACCGGGCCCTTGTCCCACACCACCTTGCGCATCGAGGCGACGGCCTTGGCGACCGAGCCACCGGACTGGCCCACCATCGACAGCAGGCGCATGCTCGACGTGATCCACTGCTGGCCGTCCGAGGTCTGGCCGCCAGGGATGAAGAACTCGATCGGGCGCTCGATGGTGACGTCCTTGCCGTCGATCGTGCCTTGCACGCGCAGGAAGTTGACGGTGACGTAGACGGCCTGCTTTCCTTCAAAGGTCATGTACTCGACCTTGGAGGTGATGCCTTCCAAGTCACCCATCGGACGCGAGTCGAACTGCTTGCGCAGCGGATCGTCGTCGTTGCGGCCGGTGCCAGCCGGAGCGGTGCCGGCGGCCGGTGCGGCAGCGGGCGTGTCCACCGACAGCACGGCGCCCAGTGTGGCGTTGGGGCGGTAGGTGGTGATGCCCTTCAGACCCATGCGGTAGGCCTGCAGGTACAGGTCGGCAAAGTCGGCGAAGGGGTAGTCGGCCGGGACGTTGATGGTCTTGGAGATGGCCGCGTCGATGAAGGGGGCCACGGCCGCCACCATTTCCACGTGGGCGATGGCGCTCATGTCCTGGGCCGACACGAAGGCTTCGGGCAGGTTCTTGGGGTCACCGCCACGGCTCAGGTAGACGCGGTAGGCGTGGTCTTCCACGGCGTAGATGCGGTGGCCGCCGTCGGGCATGCGCTTCTTGCGGTTGTAGGTCCACGAGAAGGCGGGCTCGATGCCGTTGGTGGCGTTGTCGGCAAAGGCCAGGGTGATGGTGCCGGTGGGCGCGATCGACAGCAGGTGCGAGTTGCGCAGGCCGTGCTTGCGGATCTCCTTGCGCAGCTTCTCGGGCAGGCGCTTGGCGAACGCACCGGTGTTCAGGTACTGCTCGGCGTTGAACAGCGGGAAGGGACCACGCTCCTTGGCCAGTTCCACCGAGGCGGCATACGACGCGTCGCGCAGCGTGGCCGAAATCTTGGCGGCCATCTCGCGGCCTTCGGGACTGTCGTAGCGCAGGCCCATCATCACCAGGGCGTCGCCCAGGCCCAGGAAGCCCAGGCCGATGCGGCGCTTGGCGGCCGACTCGGTGCCCTGCTCCTTGAGCGGCCACACGGTGGCGTCCAGCACGTTGTCGAGCATGCGCACCGCCACGGCGATGCCCTTCTCGAACGAGGCGAAGTCGAAGCTGGCGTTGGGCTCGAAGGCGTTGCGCACATGGCTGACCAGGTTGATCGAACCCAGGTCGCAGCAGCCGTAGGCGGGCAGGGCCTGTTCACCGCAGGGGTTGGTGGCCTCGATGGTTTCGCAGTAGGCGAGGTTGTTTTCCTCGTTGATGCGGTTGAGGAAGAGCACACCGGGTTCGGCGAAGTCGTAGGTCGACTTCATGATGGTGTCCCACAGGTGGCGGGCCTTGACCACCTTGTAGACCCACAGGCCGTCTTCACGCTGGTAGGTGTCAGGCACTTCGGGGTGGGGCTGGGCGGCGTGCACCAGCTCCCAGTCGCCGTCGGCAGCCAGGGCTTCCATGAAGCCCTCGACGATGCCGACCGACACGTTGAAGTTGTTCAGGGTGCCGGGCGTGCGCTTGGCAACGATGAAGTCCTCGATGTCGGGGTGCGAGACGTTGAGCACGCCCATTTGCGCGCCACGGCGGGCACCGGCCGATTCGACCGTCTGGCAGACCTGGTCGAACACCTTCATGAAGCTGACCGGGCCGGAAGCGCGCGAGTTGGTCTTCTTGACCCAGCCGCCCTTGGGACGGATGGCGCTGAAGTTGTAGCCCACGCCACCGCCACGGCGCATGGTCTCGGCGGCCTGCGAGGCGGCGTCCATGATGCCGATCTGGCCGTCAGCGCCGATCATCGCGTCGCCCACGGGCTGCACGAAGCAGTTGATCAGGGTGGCGGCCGTGTCGGCCAGGCCGGCGGCGGCGTTGATGCGCCCGCCCATCACCACGCCCAGGTCACGCTGGGCTTCGTAGAAGGTGGCTTCCCACTTCTGCTGGGCTTCCGGGGTCTTTTCGATGGTGGCCAGGCCCTTGGCGACGCGGCGGCGCACGTCATCGACCGAGGTCTCACCGGGCTCGGCGTACTTCTCCAGCAGGACGTCAACGGAGGCCTCTTGGGGCGGGAGCGCGAGATCGGTGGTGTGGGTCATGTCAAGCAAATGAGAGGGGTTGAACGGGCCGCGGTGTGCGGGCGCGGACGGCGCGTGGCGGCACAGGACGGCCTCGACTGTAGTACGTTGGAGGGATTGGATTTTGCGCCGTCGCAACGATTCGGTGGACGGGGGCGAATGCCCCTGATCGCCTCAGGGTGGGGACAGGCCGCCGCCGTGCGGGGCCGTGCCCCAGGGGCGTGAGCGAGGGCGAGAGTATGCCTGCGCCGAGCCCGGATGGCGCAAGCGTGGCCGGGAGCTTGAGCGGGCGATCAGGGTATTCCCTGATCCGGGTGCTGCCGCCCGGTGTGGCGTGTTTTCTCCCCGTGGCATCCCGCTGGCGGGGCGGATGGGTGTCCCACCGGCCGGGGCTGGGGCGACACTGCCAGGCAACGCACAAGCCAGGGAGTTGTCACGATGTCTGAACCGTTTCGCAAGCGCTGGGGCCTGTTCCCCCACCCCGAGGTGGCGCGCACCATTGCCGCGCTGGATGCGCGTGAGGACTGCCAGCGCATCGTGCGCCTGATGGGCCAGTACGACATGGCCTGGGACATGCAGCGCGCGCTGGAACTGGCGCTGTTCTACACCTATGGCAGCGACTCGGTGTCCACCCTGCTGAACCGCACCGGCGAGTTCCGCGAGCATGGACAAAAGCGCTACGACGACACGCGCCTGCTGATTGGGCACTTTCTGGAGTCGGGCTGGGACAGCGAGGTGGGCGCGCAGGCGCTCGAGCGCATCAATCGCACCCACTCGCACTACCGCATCCCCAACGACGATTACCTGTTCGTGCTGTGGACCTTCATCGAGTTCCCGTTGCGCTGGACCAAGGTGTACGCCCGCCGGCCCATGACCGCGCACGAGCGCGAGGCCGGCTTCAACTTCTGGGTCGAGATCGGACGGCGCATGGGCCTGAGCGACATCCCGCCGACCAAGGCCGCGTTCGACGCCTTCATCGAGGGCTACAAGGAGCGCCATTTCAAGCCCTGCGCGGCCAGCGCCCAGGTGGCGCAAGACACGCTGCGCGTGGGCCAGGCCTGGCTGCCGGCGCCGCTGCGGGGCCTGGTGCCCTGGGTGGTCTACAGCCTGTTCGACGATGACGAGCTGTTCCTGCAGGCGGTGGGCGCCCGTCGCCCGCCGCGCTGGTTTGCGGCACTGGTACGCGGCAGCCTGCGCACCTTCGGCTGGCTGCGCCGCGGCACCCGCCTGGGCGCCTACCCGCTGTGTCTGGCCGACACGCCCAACCGGACCTATCCGGGCAATCGCTACGCCATCGCGCAGCTCAAGCCGGTGCACCTGCAGCGGGCGGAGGGGCAAGCGCCCAACGGCACAACCGGCGCATCTGACGCCGCAGCGCCTCACGTGGCGCCGACAGGCCGCTGTCCGTTTGCTTAACGCGCGCCGCCGATCGACCGGTTCACGGCCTCGTTGATCGTGGACTGCAGGTTCATCAGCCTCAGCAAGGCGGCCCCGTTGGTGCTGGCCTGGATCACGGTCTCCGTGCGGATGGTCTGGTTGTTGAGGGTGTTTTGAATGTAGGTGGCCAGCGGCACGGTCAGGGCGCTGGCGTCCACGGTGTTGCCCGGGCCGTTTTGCACGATCTGCTGTTGGGCGTTCAGCTGCTGGGTCAGTTCGGCCAGACGCGTCTGGGCCAGCTTGTCCAGACCGCTGGTCTGGAACGAGGTGGTGGTGACCAGCTGGTTGTTGATGTAGACCGCTCGGCTGATGCCAAAGGATACGAACAGTCCGGTGCCGAGGTCAAAGCCGCCGCGCAACTGCGACAGCTTCTGATCGCCCACGGCCCACCAGATGGGGCGAAGGTCGGCCTCTGGGGGCAAAGGTGCTTGTGCCTGGCTGGTGCCGCAGGCCCACAGGCCAGAGAGGCTGAGCAGGGCTGCGCGAAGGGGCATCTTCATCAGAAGTCTCCCGGGCCGTGTTTGGGCAGGGTGATGCCCATCAGGCCGTCGCGACTGACGCCGGCTGTCAGCGGAGCCGTCGGGACCGCGGCCCAGTCCGTGCGCTGATTGAACCGGGCGGTGTTCATGTGGCTGTGGATGACGAACAGCAGGCGGTTGGGCCAATGGGCCTCGAAGGCCTCGCGTGAGAGGCTGCGTGTGCCGTTGGCCGGATCGCCGATCAGCACGCGGTCGCCCCGCAGGCCCTTGACCACGACAAAGTGCATGTAGCCGTTCTCGTTGATCAGCACGATGGCCGGGGTGCGGGCTTCCAGCAGCTTGTCCAGCGGCAACTCGAAGCCGTCGGCCACGAAGCCGCGCGATTGCAGGAAGCGCTTCATGTCGAGCAGCGAAAAGCCCTCGCGCTGGATCTGAGCCTGGTCGCCGACCTCGTACATCTGCATGAACACCTCGGTCTCGGTGACGGGGTGGTCATAGTGGTGCGTCAGCAAAGTGGCGAGCGCGGCCGAACCGCAACTGAAGTCGTACTGCTGTCGCAGCGTGCCGGCCATCTTGGCCTGCCGGAGGCTGACCAGGGGCAGGTTCACATCGCCCTGGCCTAGCGAGGGCAGATAGGCCCGGGGAGCTTGCTGACCCCAGGCGGGGCTGCCCAGCATCAGGGCCAGTGTCAGCGGCATCAGCAAGGTGCGCATGGTGAACTCCGCTCAGTTCATCTGCAGTTGCAGGATCACCGCGTTCTGAATGAGCACGTTCGCTCCGGTGTTCTGGATCACGAGCGGGATGCCGTTCAGGTTGGCCAGCGCGCCGGCGCTGATGGCATTGCTGCCGGTGTTCACATGGTCGGCGGTGTTACCGGCGGTGGTGCCAAGCAGCTTGATGTTGCTGCTCACCCACTCGCTGCCGCCGCGCAGGCCGGCCAGTGCCTGTGTGGCCACGGGTTGGGCGAAGGCGCTGCGCGCGATGCCGGCATCCGGGGTGGGGGGGCTCTCGGTTTGAGCCAGTGCGTGTGCAGGCAGCAGCGCGGCGAGCAAGGCCAGACGCGTCAGCCTGCGGGTATCGATCGGCTTCATCGTCACTCCCTTTTTGCTTGTGTGGTGGAGGCACGAAGTCGGCATCGACCCGATGGGTCGATGCCGAACTCACAGGCTTATTGCGTCGGTGTTCCCGAGCGACCCACGCCCAGGTTGGCCTGCACGTTCACGCTTTGCTGGATCAGGGACGACAGTCCGCTGTTCTGGCTGGCGATCATGATGCCTGCGGCCGATTGGCCCACGCTGGTCATGGTGTTGGCCAGGCTGAAGGTGCCGGCATTGACCGAGTTGGTGCCACCCGCGCCGCCCGTGCCACCCGTGCCGCTGCCGCCTGCGCCAGCGCCGGCCGTGTTGGTGCCGCCATTGCCCGCACCACCCACGCCGCCCGAGCCGTTGCCACCGGCCCCACCGGCACCGCCAGTGTTGTTGCCGTTGCTGCCGCCGGTCGAGGTGGCGTTGCCATTGCTGGCCGTGCCGCCCGCCCCGCCGCTGCCGGCACCACCGGTGTGGCTGCTGGCCGGACCCGTTGCGGTTTGAGCGCCACCTGTGCCACCTGCCCCGCCAGCCCCAGTCGTGCCAGCGTAGGCTGTGGCGGTGCCGCTTTCATTGGGCGCAACGCTCTTCGCATTGGCACTGCCAGTGTCGCCGCCTCCGCCGGTGTAGGCCTTGGTGTTGCCACCGGTGTCGCTGCTGCCGGCTTTGCCGCCAAAGCCGGTGCCGCCCTTGCCACCGTCCACGGCGCCGTTCTTGGCACCACCGTTGTCGATCTCGCCGTTCTTGGCAAAGCCACCGCTGCCGCCCTTGGCGCCGTCACCGCCCGTGCCCTTGCCGCCGATGCCCTTGCCCATGGCCGCAGCGTTGCCGCCGTCGCCTGCGGCGCCACCCTTGGCGTTGCCGCCAGCAGCCGAGCCGGTGTTCATGGCGTTGTTGCCCAGGCCGAAGATCTTGTTGCCCGTCACCATGCCCTTGAGCGAGCTGTGGGCGGTGATGGTGGTCACGTTGAAGGCGTTGTCAAACGTGCCGGTCGAGCCGTTGTTGAGGGCGGCCGAGCGATCGCCGATGGCCTTGGCCGCACCGGAATGCTTGTTGGTGCTGCTGTCGGTCCGGGTGTCCGTTTTGGTGAACGTCTTGGTGCTGGTGTTGTTCGAGCGGCTCGTGATGGTCTTGGTGTTGCCAGAGTCCTCGGTCTTCGAGTAGGTGCTGTTGTCCGTGTTGTTGGACTTGCTGGTGATGGTCTTGGTGTTGTTCGAGTCCTCCGTCTCCGTCTTCGTGTACGTGCTGTTGTCGGTGTTGTTCGACTTGCTCGTCACGGTCTTGGTGTTGCCCGAGTCTTCGGTGACGCTCACGTTCTTCGTGTACGTGCTGCTGTCCGTGTTGTTGGACTTGCTCGTGACGTTCTTGGTGGCCGTGCTGCTGTCGTTCACCGTGCTGTTGTTGGTGCCTGTGTCGCCCTCACCGTTGGTCTGAGTGATTGGCCCGCTGGCTGCCAATGCAGCACTGCTGAGCATCAGGGTGATGGCCGAAGCCAGAAGAGTCTTTTTCATAGAACCTCCGAAAGTTGATTGCGTTGATGTGACAAACAGACTTCACGTGAAGTGCGTGACCGCACCGAGGCATCCCAATGCATGCCGCATGCCAACTTCATCACGGAATGTCCGAAAAGGCGCGTGTCGTAGGGGGCGGTGAGCGCGTCAGGCATGGCCCCGCCTCCGGCATGCGTGCCAGGATCCGCCCGCCCGGCCGCACTGTCACATCCGCGTGACCGGACCCGCGCGATGGCCCGCGCGAAGGGCCGGGGTCACCCTCTGACATTGGCGGTCGCGTGAGGGTTGTCAGGTGTCTCCGCGGCGTGACGGCGATGCGCCCCCCATCAGGGTGAGAGGCGGCGTCTGCACGTCAGAGCGGGCGGAAAGGAGACCGTCGCAGGGGTGTGACATTCGGACATGTTTGCCCGCATCCGTTACGTTGTGTTACATGTTTTCACTTGCGGGCAATGGTGGCTCCTGCCTATGCTGCAGTGCATTAATCGTTGGTCATGGCAGTACGACCACACATTCACACAGGGATGCCAGCCATGAACCAGGAAGCCTGCCCAGGGGTGCGCACGGCGCTCGCCGCTGCCCTGCTGGCCATGCCGATGCTCACCGCTCAAGCGCAAAGCGCTGCGACCGAGTCCGAACTCGCCAACCCACAGGTGCTGCAACAGCAGCTCGATGCACAGGACCGCGAGATCCAGCGGCTCAAGCAAGCGGTGGCCGAGCAAGAGGCGCGCCAGCGAGATTTGCGCCAGTCCCTGCAGCGTGCCTTGGGCCAGGAGGCGCAAGTGGCCCCAACCCAGGTGGCGGCCGAGGGCGATGCACGGCCGGTCCGGGTGGGCGTGGCCCCCAGTGCCGAGCCCCAGGCGGCGGCCGTGGCCACCTTGTTCGAGCAACCCGGCATCCTGACGCCGCGCAACCAGCTGGTGCTGGAGCCGTCCTTTCAGTACGCGTACTCGTCGAGCAATCGGGTGGCCCTGGTGGGCTACACCATCATCCCGGCCCTGTTGATCGGCTTGATCGACGTGCGCGAGGTCAAGCGCAACACGCTCACCGCGGCCTTGACGGCGCGCTATGGCCTGACCAGCCGCTTCGAGATCGAGGGCAAGGTGCCCTATGTGTACCGCAGTGACGCGACCATCAGCCGCGAGTACGCGCTGGGTTCCGCGCAGGACAAGGTGTTCGACACCAGCGGCAAGGCCCTGGGCGACATCGAAGTGTCCGCCCGCTACCAACTCACCGACGGCTCGGACACGCGGCCCTATCTCATCGGTGGCCTGCGCTTCAAGGCCCGCACGGGCAAGGATCCGTTCGACGTGGAGACGGACTGCATCACGCGCTGCGACGGGCCCGACGCGGGCACGGGTCTGCCGCTGCAGTTGCCCACCGGTTCGGGCTTTTACTCCTTGCAGCCCTCGCTGACGTGGTTGTTGCCGTCCGATCCGGCCGTGTTCTTCGGGGGCATCAGCTACACCCACAATTTCAAGCGCAACAACATCAACCGTCTGGTGCGGGCCGGGCAGCGGGAGTTCATTGGCACGGTGGAGCCCGGTGGGGTGATCGGGCTGAACTTCGGCATGGGGTTGGCGCTCAACGAGCGCGCGTCCTTCAGCCTGGGGGTGGAGCTGAACTCGGTGGGCCGCACCAAGCAGAACGGCCGCGTGGTGGCCGGCTCCGTGCGCACGCAGCTGGCCAGCCTCTTGATGGGCTACTCGTACCGCTACAACGACAAGACCTCGTTCAACGTGTCGGTGGGCGCCGGCCTGACGCGTGACACCCCCGACCTCAGCATCAATTTCAGGATGCCGCGTTCCTTTTGAAGGTGCCGCATGACGCCGCAAAAAGTTCTGTGCCTCAGCCGTGGGGCCAGCGTGGCGGCGCTCGCCGAGCAGTTGCGGGCGCAGGGCTGGCTGGCCTTGCCCGCCAATGACCTGGGCGAGGCGCAACGCATCCTGTCGCGCGAACGTGTCCAGGTCGGCCTGCTGTGTCTGTGGGACTGCGCGCCGCTGGAACTGGACCGAGTCGAGGCCTGTCTGCTCGGGCTGCCCCTGGAGTGGGTGGCGCTGGTGCCGGTGGACGCGCTGACCTCCCCCGATCTGTGCCACCTGCTGCTGGACCATGTCTTTGATCACCACACGCATCCGGTGGACTGGGATGCCTTGAGTGTGACTTTGCGTCACGCCTTGTGCCGGGCCGAGTTGCGTGCGCGGACGGCGGCCTCGCCGTGCGACGTCCGGCTCATGGGCATGGCGGGCCACAGCCCGGCCATGAACCGCCTGCGCCAGCAGATCCGCAAGGTGGCGGCCACGGATGCGCCGGTGCTGATTGGTGGGGAGAGCGGCAGTGGCAAGGAGCTGACGGCCCGGGCCATCCACCAGTGCTCGCTGCGCTCGGGGCAGCCCTTTGTGGCGGTCAACTGCGGGGCGATTGCGCCCACCCTGATCCAGTCGGAGCTGTTCGGCCACGAGCGCGGTGCCTTCACCGGGGCCACGACGGCCCGCCAGGGCTTGATCGAGGCGGCCAACGGCGGCACCATCTTCCTGGACGAGGTGGCCGATCTGCCGCTGGAGCTGCAGACCAACTTGCTGCGCTTCTTGCAGGAGCACACCATCCAGCGCGTGGGGGCGACGCGCAGTGTCACGGTGGATGTGCGCGTGATCGCGGCCTCGCATGTGGACCTGTCGCAGGCCGTTGTGGCGGGGCGTTTTCGGGAAGACCTGTTCTATCGGCTCAACGTTCTGCCCCTGGTCGTGCCGAGCTTGCGTGAGCGCGTCGAGGACATCTCGGTGCTGGCGCAGCATTTCCTGCACCAGTGTTTGCAGCAGGGCTACTCACGGCGGGTGGCGGGTTTCAGTGTCGAGGCCCGTGAGGCCATGCTGGCCTACCCCTGGCCGGGCAATGTGCGCGAGCTGGGCAACCGGGTGCAGCGCGCCGTGGTGATGAGCGAGCAGCGGCTGATCTCGCCTGCCGACCTCGGGCTGGCGGCGCCCAGTGCCTCGTCGGCCCTGGGGCTGGATGCCGCGCGCCTGCAGGCCGAGCGGGAGGCGATTGCCCTGACGCTGGGGCGCATGGCGCACAACGTGACCCGCGCGGCGCGCGAACTGGGCGTCTCGCGCATGACGCTGTACCGACTGATGGACAAGCACGGTCTGCACGCGCGGGCAGACTGAGAGGGCGGGTTGGTGATCCAATACAGGCCATGAGCCTCACCACCCTGCACACCGCGTCCTGCGGTTTCGAGTCGGCCCGCCAGGTGGGCGTGCTGCCGGATGACCACCCCAGCCACCGCCTGCATGGGCACAGCTTCGTGGCCCGCATCCGCGCGGCCTTGCCGGACGACTGGGCGGCGTTTCCGGGTGCACAGGTGAGTACGCTGAGCCAGCGCCTGCAGGCCTGCACCGCGCCGCTGGACTACCGCCTGCTCAACGAGGTGCTGCCTCTGCCTACTGACGAAAACCTGGCCCGCTGGCTGCGCGACCGGCTGGATGTGCCGGGTCTGGAGCAGGTGGGCATCCAGAGCACGGCCGACCAGGGGGTGGACCTGGACCGCCACGACCAGGCCCATGTCTGGCGGCGTTACCGGTTCCAGTCGGCCCACAAGCTGCCCAACGTGCCCCTGGGGCACAAGTGCGGGCGCCTCCATGGCCATGGCTTCGAGGTCATCTTGCATGCCAACCAGGACGCGGGCGGGCGCGACATCAGCATCGACTACGACCACCTCGACGAGGTCTGGGCGCCCTTTCACTACCAGTTGCATCAGCGCTACCTCAATGCCATCGAAGGTCTGGAGAACCCGACCAGCGAGGTGATCGCGGGTTGGTTGTGGGACCGCCTCAAGGGCGTGCTGCCCGAGCTGTCATGGGTGACGGTGTACGAGACCGGTTCGTGCGGTGCCAATTTCAATGGTGCGGACTACCGCATCTGGAAGGAGATGACGTTGGACAGCGCCCTCTTCCTGCGCCAGGCGCCCAGCGACGACCCGCTCAGCCACATCCACGGCCACACCTACACGCTGCGCCTGCACCTGTCGGCACCGCTGGACACGGTGATGGGCTGGACGGTGGACTTCGGCGATGTGAAGGACCGCTTCAACCCGATCTTCAAGGCGCTCGACCACCACCCGCTGCACGAGCTGCCGGGGCTGGACGATTGCGACACGGCCTCGCTGTCGCACTGGATCTTGACCGAGGCGCGCAAGGTGCTGCCCCAGGAGGACCGGGTGGACCTGTACGAGACCCGGGGCAGTGGCGCGATTGCGCTGCTCGGCCACGAAGGGCCGGCGCTGCCGATCTGAACCAGCGTGCGGCAGTTGCCGCCGCGTTGT
>NZ_JAVEYN010000022.1:0-66285 GCF_034003525.1 Aquabacterium sp. | reverse complement strand
CGATCTCTCGGTCACACTGCGCGAGGAGATGACACACGCCCAGGACTATCTGGCCTTGATGCAGGTGCGCATGGGGCGTCGGCTTCAGGTGCAGATGGACATTGCCCCCGAGTTGCACGAGGTGCCCCTGCCCCCGATGCTGGTACAGCCCCTGATCGAGAACGCCATCAAACATGGTCTGGACCCTTTGCCTGAAGGTGGCACGCTGCACATTCGTGCGTATCGTGAGGGTGAGATGCTGACCATCCAGGTGCAGGATTCCGGGCAGGGCTGCTCCGCACTGGAGGCGCCTCTCGCCCAGCCAGGGCAAGGTTTTGGCTTGAAATGCATCCGCGAGCGCCTGCTGGCCTCCTATGGCGATGCGGGCGCACTGCACTTGGACAGCACACCTCCTGCATCCGCCCCTCACCAAGCCGCCTGCGGCACCACGGCCACCTTGAGGCTGCCGCTGCGCCCCCCCACCTGGGCGCCCGCCCACAGCTGACATGACCTCCCCCTGCGCCTTGATTGCCGAAGACGAGCCGGTGCTGGCCGAAGCCTTGCGCCGTCAGCTGGCTCAGCTGTGGCCCGAGCTGCAGGTGACGCACGTGGTGGGAGACGGCCAGCAGGTGCTTGACCTGGCATCACGACATCGGCCTGACATCCTGTTTCTGGACATCCACATGCCACGGCTCAATGGCCTGGACGCCGCCGAGCACGTGGTGGAAGCCTGGCCCCACGATCGGCCCCTGCCCCTGGTGGTGTTCATCACGGCTTATGACCACCACGCCGTGCGCGCCTTCGAGCGGGCGGCGATCGACTACGTGCTCAAGCCCGTTCGCCCCGAACGCCTGGCGCTGACCTGCATGCGGCTGCAACAGCAGCTGGCCCGCCGTGAGCCCCTTGCGCCCGTGCACGAGGATGCCCTGCCCGCCCACCTGATGGACCTGCGGCGGGCTCCCGGCTTGGCAGAGGTCGAGGCGCCGCTGCGGGTGCTGCAAGCGGCCGCAGGCTCGTCCATCTACCTGATTCCGGTGGAAGAGGTCGTCTATCTGGAGGCCTCGGACAAGTACGTGCGGGTGGTCACCGCCACGCAGGACGCCCACGCGCCGGACTGGCTGATCCGCACCCCGCTGCGCGAGCTGGTGCATCGGCTGGACCCCAGCCTGTTCTGGCAGGTTCACCGCAGCCATGTGGTGAACGTGAGGGCCGTGGAACGCATCAGCCGCCAGGAGCACCGCACACGCCTGCACCTGCGCCAGCGGCCCGAGGTGCTGGAGGTGAGCCGCCTGTACGCCCATCGCTTCAAAGCGATGTGAACAAGCGACATGTGAGTGCGGCACAATCAGGGGCCTTCGCAGGAGCCCCCTATGCCCGTCAACCTGACCGCCCCCCTTCCCTCTGATCTGCATCCCGTGCCTGGCGTGAAGCTCGGCATCACCATGGCCGGCGTGCGCAAGGCCAACCGTCGCGACCTGACCGTCATCACCCTGGACGAAGGCGCGGCCGTGGCCGGCGTGTTCACCAAAAACCGCTTTTGCGCCGCGCCCGTGCAGCTGTGCCAGGAGCGCCTGGCCGCCGGCAACGAAATCCGCGCGCTGCTGATCAACACCGGCAACGCCAACGCCGGCACCGGCGAAGACGGCCTGGTGCGCGCCCGCGCCACCACCATCGCCCTGGCACGCCTGCTGCACCTGTCGCCTGAACAGATCCTGCCTTTCTCAACCGGCGTGATCATGGAGAGCCTGCCGGTGGAGCGGATCGAAGCCGGTCTGCCAGGTGCCATCGCCGACCTGAAGGAAGACAACTGGGCCGTGGCCGCCGAAGGCATCATGACCACGGACACCCTCCCCAAGGGCTACTCCAAGCAAATCACCCTGGGCGGCCAGACCGTGACCATCACCGGCATCAGCAAGGGCGCCGGCATGATCAAGCCGAACATGGCGACCATGCTGGGCTACCTGGCCACCGATGCCAACGTGGCCCCCGGCCTGCTGAAGGCGCTGGTGACCGAGGCCGCGAACGCCTCGTTCAACCGCATCACCATCGACGGTGACACGTCCACCAACGACTCGTTCGTGCTGATGGCCTCGCGCAAGGCCGCCCACGCCGAGATCACCGACCTGAACAGCGCCGACGGCCAAGCCCTGCGCGCTGCCTTGATCGAGGTGTCCCAAAAGCTGGCCCAGGCCATCGTGCGCGACGGCGAAGGCGCCACCAAGTTCATCACCATTACGGTGGAAGGTGGCCGCGACGAAGCCGAGTGCCAGAAGGCGGCCTACGCCATCGCCCACTCGCCGCTGGTCAAGACCGCGTTCTTCGCCTCCGACCCCAACCTGGGCCGCATCCTGGCCGCGGTGGGCTACGCTGGCATCGACGATCTGGACCAGAGCCTGATCGAATTGCACCTGGACGACGTGCACGTGGTCGCCAAGGGTGGCCGCCGCCCCGAGTACCAGGAGGCCGACGGCCAGCGCGTGATGAAGCAGGCCGAGATCACCATCCGTGTGGGCCTGGCCCGTGGCAACGCCACCGCCACGGTGTGGACCTGCGACCTGTCGCACGACTACGTGACGATCAACGCCGACTACCGCAGCTGACCCGCCCCTGACCGGCCTCACTGGCCATCGCTGCCCGACACCAGACCCGCAACGGTCTGGTGTTTTTTTTGGGTGCGGGCGTGCTAAGGTTTGGGCGTCACCCGCGCGGCACAGCCGGGCATGCCCATGAGGAGTCAGACATGAGCCCAGTCACCTCGGACGCCGACTTCAAGGTCGCCAATCCCCACGCCCTGGCCACCATCCTGGAAGCCAGCGAAACCCGCACCATCATCGCGTCGAACGACATTTTCGACATCAACGGGATGAAGCTGTGGGCCCGCGACCAGCCGGTGTCACGCGACCTGCAGCGCAAGCTGATGGACCGCGCGCTCAAGCAGCCGCTGGAAACCTGCCTGATGGCCGAGGACGGTGTAAGCAACGCCACCTTGCAGGCGGCCCTGCAACAGCTGATCCATGGGCAGGGCCCGCTGACCCCGCTGCTGCAACCCCATGCCGAGGCGCTGGTGCGCTGTGCGGGCACGGTGCGCCTGCATTCGGTGGTGCAATTGCTGCTGAGTGCGGTGGAGACCGCTCGCCCGGCTGCCTTCCAGCATGCCATCGAGGCCATGGCGGTGGCCGGCGCCTTGATTCGGGCGCGCAACACCGACGACCGCTTGGTGACGCTGGCGATGACCGCCGGCCTGCTGCATGATGTGGGGGAGATGTACATCTCGCCCGCCTATGGCGAGGCCGATGCGCTGAGCACGCTGGACGTGGACAGCTACCGCCAGCTGGTGGTGCACCCGCACATTGGCCAATTGCTGCTGACGCAGCTGACCGACTACCCCAAGGACATCGCCCGCGCGGTGGGCGAGCACCATGAGCGTCTGGATGGCTCGGGCTACCCGCACCGCCTCACCGGCGACAAGATGTCCACCCTGGGCAAGCTGCTTTCAGCCACCGAAGAAGCCCTGGCGGCGCTGCGCCTGCCGGGCGCCACCCTGCACCACGCCAGCGTGGCCCTGCGCGTGGTGCCTGGCGAGTTTGACGAGTTGCTGGCCGGCCCGCTGTCGTCTGCGGCCCGCCATGCACCTCCGATGAAGCCGCGTCGCGCCCTGCCCGCCTTGCTGTCCGAGCTCGACCGCCTGAACGTGACGCTGCAGGAAACCATGATCCACGTGGACGGCGTGCTGCCTGCCGAGCCCAGCCCGGGGCTGCAGCGCGCCGCCGACCTGACGCTGTACCTGCTGCACAAGCTGCGCGCGGGCTGGAACGAGAGTGGCCTGTGGAGCCCGGGCGCCATTGGCGACGAGGTGGCCGCCGAAGCCGAGGCGGTGCAAGACGCCCTGCGTGCCCGCCTGCGCCTGATCGAGCGCGTGGCCCGCCTGACGGCCGGCCCCAACCTGTCGGACGAGGACGAGGATCGCCTGAATGCGCTGTGCCAGGGCCTGGTGGAGGAGCCCAGCCCCCAACCTTGACTATACATTCGCCCAAATACATAATGGATCGTTTGGACTTGATCTGGGAGGACTGCGGCAGACGCCCGCGGGTGCCCCCAGACCATCGGGATGATCCAGACACCTTTCTACCTGATCGACCAGTCGGCGCTGCTGCGCAACCTGCAGATCATTGACCAGGTTCGCCAACAGTCGGGCGCCAAGGTCTTGCTGGCGCTCAAGTGCTTTGCCACCTGGTCGGTTTTCGACTTCATGCGGCCCTACATGGACGGCACCACCTCGTCGTCGCTGTACGAGGTCAAGCTGGGCCATGACAAGTTCGGGGGCGAGACGCACGCCTACAGCGTGGCCTTCGCCGACCACGAGATCGCAGAGGTCGTGGCCCACAGCGACAAGGTCATCTTCAACTCGATCAGCCAGTTCCTGCGCTTTGAGGCCACCGCGGGCGGCAAACCCAAGGGCCTGCGCCTGAACCCGGGCATCAGCCACTCCAGCTTCGACCTGGCCGACCCGGCGCGCGCCTTCAGCCGGTTGGGTGAGTCGGACCCTGAACGCATCCTGGGCATCATCGACCGCCTCGACGGCGTGATGATCCACAACAACTGCGAGAACAAGGACTTTGCGCGCTTCGACGCCCTGCTCACCCAGGTCGAGCAGCGCTATGGCGAGGTGCTGCGCCGTCTGAAGTGGGTGAGTCTGGGTGGGGGCATCAGCTTCACCTCGCCCGACTACCCGGTGGACGCGTTTTGCGAACGCCTGCGCCGCTTTGCGCAGACGCACGACGTGCAGGTGTACCTGGAGCCTGGCGAAGCCACCGTGCGCCACACCACCACGCTCGAAGTCAGCGTGCTGGACATCGGCTTCAATGGCAAGCACCTGGCCGTGGTGGACAGCTCGACCGAGGCACACATGCTCGACCTGCTGATTTACCGGGAGACGGCCACTTTCCCTGATCAGCAGGGAGAACACGTGTACCAGATCTGTGGCAAGACCTGCCTGGCCGGCGACATTTTCGGCGAAGCGCGCTTTGCCCAGCCGCTGCAGGTGGGCGACCGCATTTCGATTGGCGATGCCGGCGGTTACACGATGGTCAAGAAGAACTGGTTCAACGGGGTTCACATGCCAGCCATCGCCATCAAGGAGCTGGACGGCCGCGTGCGCGTGGCGCGCGAGTTCTCGTTTGACGACTACGTCAGCAGCCTGTCGTAACGACGGGCTTTCACCCATGACAGACGGAGGTCATCCATGAAGCGCAATGTCTTGATCATTGGGGCCGGAGGTGTGGCCCATGTGGTGGCACACAAATGTGCGCAGCACAACGCCGCGCTGGGCCACATCCACATTGCCTCGCGCACTCTCAGCAAGTGCCAGGCCATCATCGACTCGATCCATGAAAAGGGCCGCCTGCAGCAAGCCGGCCAGCTCACGGCCCACGCGCTCGACGCGATGGACATCGAGGCCACCAAGTTCCTGATCCGAGCCACGCACAGCCAGATCGTGATCAACGTGGGATCGCCCTTTTTGAACATGTCGGTGCTGACGGCCTGCCTGGAAACGGGCGCCGCCTACCTGGACACCGCCATCCACGAGGACCCGGACAAGGTGTGCGAGACGCCGCCGTGGTACGCCAACCATGAGTGGAAGCGGCGCCAGGCCTGTAAGGATGCGGGCGTGACCGCGGTGCTCGGCGTGGGGTTCGACCCCGGCGTGGTCAATGCCTATGCCCGCTATGCGCTCGACCACTGCTTCGATCGCGTGGACTCGATCGACATCATCGACATCAACGCGGGCCAGCATGGGCGCTACTTCGCGACCAATTTCGACCCGGAGATCAACTTCCGCGAGTTCACCTCGACGGTGTGGTCGTGGGAGAACGGTGCCTGGAAGGCCAATGCGATGTTCGAGCACCGCAAGGACTGGGACATGCCCGTCACCGGCGTGAGCACGACCTACCTGACCGGGCACGATGAGCTGCATTCGCTGTCGCAGAACCTGGGCGTACCCAACATCCGCTTCTGGATGGGCTTTGGCGAGCATTACATCAATGTGTTCACGGTGCTCAAGAACCTGGGCCTGCTGTCCGAGCGGCCGGTGCGCACCGCCCGGGGGCTGGAGGTGGTGCCGCTGGAGGTGGTCAAGGCCGTGCTGCCCGATCCGGCCTCTCTGGCGCCTGACTACACGGGCAAGACCTGCATTGGCGACCTGGTCAAGGGTGTGAAGAACGGCCAGCCCGAGGAGGTCTTGATCTACAACGTGTGCGACCACGAAGCGTGCTACCAGGAGGTGGGCAGCCAGGCGATTTCCTACACGGCCGGGGTGCCGGCGGTGGCCGCGGCCCTGTTGATTGCAAATGGCACCTGGGACGTGGGCCAGATGGTGAACGTGGAAGAACTGGATCCCCAGCCCTTCATTGCCCTCATGAACACCATGGGCATCGTGTCGCGCATCCAGGACCGTGAGGGCGACCGCCTGCTCGACCCGGCGCCGCAGCTCTCGAACGCACAGCGCCCTCTGCGCCGTGCTCAGGCGCGCTGACACCCGACATCTTTTTCGTCGTGGGCCTTGAAATCCCTGCGAACGGTCCGATATCACAGTACAAGGTCAACACGGCGAGAGCGATCAAGCCTACAATGACTCAACTTTTCCTGGGGCCGACCTGGTTTCGACGTGGGTGCGGATTCGGGACAGGGCATGTCGAGCACCAGTCAGCTCGTAAATCCACTGGAAAAAAACTAACTGCAAACGATCAAAAGTTCGCACTCGCCGCTTAATACCGGTGAGCCTCACAACAGTTGGCCTATGGGCTGGGTCTGAGTCGTAAGACAAGGACTGTGAGGTCATTCACATAGGCTGGGCTTCAGCTGGGTCACTCAGTTGAGGTCGAGATCAAGTGACTGGCTGGCTTGGTAGCGTGCTGCTGCGCGATCAGGCTGGCGAGACTCAAATCAGACAGCTAAACATGTAGATCTGCTCGATGATGGCTTACGGACGGGGGTTCAATTCCCCCCGGCTCCACCAATACCTGAAAATCCCAACCCTCAGCGGTTGGGATTTTTTTTGGTCGCTCCCCCAGCAGGGGTCAGGCGTGGCCGCGGTGCACCCGGTTGCGGCCATTGGATTTGGCCTGGTACATGGCCGCATCGGCCTGGGCCAGCAGGGTGGTGGTGTCGGGGCAGGCCAAACCCGCTTCGGCCACCCCGACGCTGATGGTGACATGCAGCGTGGTGTCGTTCATGGGCACCACGATGGCTTGTATGGCCAGGCGCAGCTTTTCCGCGATCTGCTGGGCCTCGTGCAGGTCCGTGCCGGCAAGCAGCACCCCGAACTCCTCGCCGCCCAGTCGACCGCACAGGTCGGCTTCGCGCAACGCCGTCTTGAGTCGTTGCGCCACGGCTTGCAGCACCCGATCGCCCGCTGCGTGGCCGTGGGTATCGTTGATCTGTTTGAAGTGGTCGATGTCCACCAGCAGTGCACACAGGGGCAAGCCGTAGCGCCGGGTGTAGGCAAACACTGTGTCGGCCTGTTCCTTGAAGGCGCGGAGGTTGTTCAGCCCGGTCAACTCGTCAGTGCGGGCAGCGTTGCTGGCGATGCGGTGCTCGATCTCCAGTTCACGGCGCAGCCTCAGGAGCGACTGCAGCGCTTCCGACAACTCGCGGGTGGCGCGCACGACGAAGATGGAAAACGCCAGGGTGGTGAAGGCCAGCAACCGCTGTTCGCCACCAGGTTCGGTGAGCAGCCACAGCGTTGTGGGCAGCAGCACCAGACCCACAGCGGCCAACGTCATGGAGCGGTAAGCCGAGTAGGCCGAGATCGCACTGCCGGCCATGCCGATCGCAAAAAAGAGGGTGATGACCTGCGACAGCAGGTTGTCGCGAGACATGAGCAAAAAAGCACCGATGCCCCAGGCTCCCGCCGTGAACACCAGGGTGGCCCAATACACGCCCTCCCAGCGAGCAGGGGTGCGGTGCAGAGGAGTGCTGCGGTGGTAAGCCCAGAACAGGCCCAGGCGAACCATGCCGGCCAGGCACAGCGTGATGAGCCACGGCGCGATGACGCGTTGGTTGCCCAGGTCGTGCTGCAACCAAGACAGCGCCAGTGCCCCCCCCACACTGCCAAATGTGGCCAGGAAAGACTGGCGGAACAGGAGTTGCAACCGGTCGGCGCGCACCTGCATGGCAACCGCCCCGCTGCCGGGGTGCTCGGGCGTGGGGAACGAGCGGGTCATGGTGGGTGTTGCGGACTGAGGACCATGCCACATCATACGTGGCGCCCAGTCGCAACACGGCCCGTGCGGATCCACCCCGTCGAAGGGGACCGGCCGATCACTCCTTGCCCGGGTCCTTGACGTTGGCAATCTTGTCGAATTCCACGTTCTGCAACTTGCCGTTCACGCGCTGCACCTTGCGGATGTAGACCGTTTGCACCACGTCGCGCGTGAGGGCGTCAATGGTCAGGGTGCCGCGGGGGCTGGTCCAGCTCAGGCCCTTGGCAGTGGCCACAAAACGATCCCCGCTGGCATCGCCGCCGGTTTTGGCGAGCACCTTGGCGATGAGCTGCAGGCCATCGTAGCCAGCCACCGACATGTAGTTGGGGCGGCTGGTCGGATAGGCCTGGGTGTAGGCCTGCACATAGGCCTTGTTCTCGGCCGACTTGTGGCTCTCCGCGTAGTGGTGGGCCGTGATCAGGCCGAGGGCGCTGTCGCCCATGGCATTGAGTGAGCCTTCTTCGGTCAGGTCACCGGTGGCGATGATGCGCACGCCGGCCTTGTCGAGCCCAGCCTGGGCAAAGGCCTTGGTGAAGGCCACGGTCTGCTCGCCCGGCGGCACGAAGAGGAAAACGGCGTCGGCCTGGCTGGCCTGGATGCGGGGCAGCACTTTGGCGAAGTCGAGCTGGCCGACCGGGATGCGGACATCACCCACGATCTCGCCACCCAGCGATTTGAAGGTGCGCTTGAACTCGGTTTCGGCGTCATGGCCCGGGCCGTAGTCGCTCACCAGGGTGAAGACCTTGCGCACCCGGTTCATGGCACTCCAGGTGGCGAGGGGCGCCGTAACCTGGGGCAGCGTTTGCGACACGCGCACGATGTAGTTGGACTGCGTCGTGATCTTGGAGGCGGCCGCGTTCATCACGATCATGGGCTTGCGGGCCGCAGTGGCCAGGGGCGCGACAGCCAGCGCGCTGGGGGTCAGGCCAAAGCCGGCGAGGATGTCGACCTTGTGGGTGCTCAGCAACTCCTGCGCGGCACGCTTGCTCGCCTCGGGGGCCACGCCGGTGTCGTCCTTGAGGATCAGTTCGACCTGGCGACCGGCGATCTGGCCGCCGTGCTGCTTCAGGTACACGCGCGCACCGCGCTCGATCTGCTGGCCATATGACGCATAGGGGCCGCTCAAGGGCAGCACCATGCCGATCTTGAGGGCTTCGGCCGCCAGCGCGGAAGCCGACAGGGTGGAGGCGAGCAGCGCCACCGAGAGCGAACGGAAAGACTTTGTCAACGCCATACAACTACCTGTTCATGGGGGTAGCGGGCATTATCAACATCTTGATGCGGTGCAGCAAATGGCACACGTCCTTGGTATGACATCCGCGCCCAAAAAGACAACGCGCCCCGGCGCAACAATCTGCGGCGGGGCGCGTTGGGGGATGCCGACTCAGGTGTCAGCAGGCGCTCAGTTCGCGGTCATCAGTGCGGGCAGCCAGGTCGACAGCTGCGGGACCGCGGCAATCAGGATCAGCACGGCCATGACGGCGATCAGGAAGGGGATGGTGGCCTTGAACAGCGCGCCCATGCGGATGTCCGCCTGCACCATCGCGATGTACAGCCCTGGGCCGACCGGCGGGGTGACCAGGCCGATGACGGTGGCCACGGTGCAGATGACGCCGAAGTGGATCGGATCGATGCCCAGGCTGGTGACCACCGGCATGAGCAGCGGCACGACCACGATCAGCACACTGATGCTTTCCAGGAACATGCCCAGGATCAGCATCATGACGATGACCAGCAGCAGGAAAACGAAGGGCGAATCGGTGAGGTTCTTCATCCACTCCACCACCAGGTCAGGCACGCCTTGGAAGGCCAGCGCCCAGCTCATCACCGAGGCGGCAGCGATCAGGCCCGTGATGGTGGCGGTGTTGGTGGCCACATCCAGGAAGATCTTGCCCAGGTCACGCACCTTGATCTCGCGGTAGGCGAAGCCCAGCACCAAGGCGATGATGGAGGCCACGGCGCCCGATTCGGTCGGCGTCATGATGCCCAGCATGATGCCGGCAATCACCACCACCGGGATCAGACCCGGCACCAGGCCGGCCAGCACGATCTTGAACGCCTCGGAGCGGTGACCGCGCTCGCCCTTGGGCAGACCAGGGCCGAACACGCCATAGAGGAAGATGACCAGCGCCAGCGCGACGACAATCAGGATGCCGGGCACGATGCCGGCGATGAACAACGGGGCGATGGGCTGCACGGCCACCACACCGTAGATGATCATCAGCATGGACGGCGGGATGATGGGGCCCAGCAGACCAGACGACACCGTGACCGCGCCGGAGAACGCACGGGTGTAGCCCGCCTTTTCCATGGCCGGGATCATGACCTTGCTCATGACGCCGATCTGCGCCACGGCCGAGCCGAGGATGGACGCAGCCATGGCGTTGGTGAACAAGTTGGCGTAAGCCAGACCGCCACGCAGCCCCCCCACCAGCACTTCTGTGACGGCGATGAGGCGCTGGGTCAGGCCACCCTTGTTCATGATCTCGCCGACCAGCAGGAACAGCGGGATCGCCAGCAGGCTGTTGATCTCCAGCGCACCGTAGAGCTGAATGGGAATGGAGTCGAACAGCACCGACAGGTCGTTGGTGGCCATGAAGACCACGGCGCCGGCCAGGATGGTAGCGACGATGGGCAGGCCGGCAAACAGCAGGCCGAAGAAGATGATCAAAGCGGTCATTGAGTGGCTCCCTTCGCGACCACATGCAGGTCGCGCAGGATGGCAACGAACTGGTGCCAGACGAGCAGGGCCAGCGCCACAGGCACGGCCGAATAGTTGTACCAACGCGGCAACTGCGTGGTGGCGCTCAGCTCGATGCGCACGTCATCGCGCTGCACCCACTCCCAGCTCAGCCAGCCGATGTAGGCGAACAGCACCATGGTGATGACGCCCAGCAAGGCCATCAGGGCATGGCGAGCCCGCAGCGGCAAGGCGCGCGGCAGGAAGTCGATCGTGACCAGCTGGTTCTGGTGCACCAGCAGCGACAGGCCGAACAGGGTGACGAACACCAGCAGCTGCACCGAGATCTCTTCCGCCCAGAAGATGGGCGAACTGAAGAAATAGCGCAAGATGACCTGCGCCATCATGATGACGGTGATGGCCGCTGTCAGCGCCACCACCAGCACGCGTTCCGCGGAGGCGACGCCACGGTCGAGTTTTTGAATCAGTTGGAACATGGCGCCCCTCTCTCTCACAGACCCTTGGCTTGGTCGTAGAAGGCCTTGATCAGCGGGTTCTTGGCGGTGTACTTGTCACGCACCTTGGCACCCACGGCCTGGAAGGACTTGATGTCGGCGTTCACGACCTTGGCGCCGTCGGCCTTGGCGATGGCCAGGTTGTCGGCTTCGGCCTTGACAGCCAGTTGGTAGCCAGCCTTCTCGGCATTGGCGATGACCTTGGTGATCATGTCACGTTCGGCCGGGGTGCGGGTGTTCCACCACTTCTTGGACACCACGATGACCGAGGGGAAGGCCATGTGGTTGGTCAGGGTCAGGTTGGGCGCCTGCTGGTGGAACTTGAGGCCGACCAGGGCGTCGAGGTCCACGTCCACAGCGTCGAGCAGCTTGGTGGTGAGCGACGGGGCCACTTCAGACAGGGGCATGGCCGTGGGGGCTGCACCGTTGGCCGTCCACCAGTCGTTGTAGATGGGGCTGGGGAAGGAGCGCACCTTCTTGTTGGCCAGGTCCTTGGCCGACACCACAGGCTGCACCGACAGCACATGGCGCTGACCGGCGAAGGCGTAGCCCATGCCGACCAGACCGTGCTGGTCCAGACGCTTGAGCATTTCCTTGGCTGCCGGGGTGCTGGCGGCGCGCGAAGCGTGGGCCACGTCCTTGAAGACGTAGGGCAGCGACCAGGCCTGGAAGGACTCTTCACGGTTGGACATGAAGCCCACGGTGAAGATGCCGAACTGCTGGGCACCGGCCTGCATCAGGTTGATCATCTGGCCTTCGTTGCCGAGCTTTTGCAGGGGGCTGACAGCGATCTTCATCTTGCCGCCCGAGGCTTTTTCCAGGTCGGCCGAGATCTGCAGGGCCACTTTGTGCCACACATGGGTCGGCGGAACGATGTGCCCCAGCTTGAGGGACTGCGCCTGGGCACCAACGGCCAAGGTCGACAGGACCACACCGCTGATCACGGTGCGCAGGGAGGGGGTGGCGTGCATGAGAAGCTCCTCAGTAGTACAGAAGTACGCTGATCATCAGCGCTCGAACCGTCAGTGTAGATACGACTGTCCGTATTATCCCCTAGTAGTTTCCCTTGAGCCAGATCAAAACACCACAAGGGGTTAGCCCCGGTTTCTTGATCTGACACATGGTCTGTACACTAATCATCAGCTGGCTCATCAATGAGCATGCAAAGCATTTACCGAACACCGTTTTCTGAGGAGATTCTCATGCAAAAGTACATTCTTGGCACTGGCTTGGCCCTGCTGGGCACCGTGGCCAGCGCTCAGAGCAGCCTCACGCTGTATGGCGTGGTTGATGTGGCCGTTGAGCACCTGACCAATACCGTTACCACGACCGACCCCACGCCCCGCAGCCTGACCCGCATGCCGGGCTTCACGGGCTCGGTGCCCTCGCGTTTCGGCCTGCGCGGCAGCGAAGACCTGGGGGGCGGCCTGCGCGCTGGCTTCACACTGGAATCGGGCTTTGGCGCCGACACGGGCTCGTTCAACCAGGGCAACCGCCTGTTCGGCCGTCAGGCCTTCGTGAACCTGAGCGGCAACTGGGGTTCGGTGATGCTGGGGCGTCAGTACACGATGCTGTTCCACGGCCTGCTGGGCTCGGACATCCTGGGGCCCAACGCATTTGGCTCGGGTTCGCTCGACGTCTACATCCCCAATGCACGCGCCGACAACGCCATCGGCTACCTGGGCACCTTCTCGGGCGTGACCGTCGGCGGCACGTTCAGCACAGGCCGTGACGCATCGACGGCTGGCAACCCCGGTGGCACGAACTGCGGTGGCGAAAATGCCGCCGACAAGACGGCCTGCCGTGAATGGTCGGCTCTGCTGAAGTATGACTCGCCCTCCTGGGGCGCAGCCCTGGCCGTGGACGAGATCCGTGGCGGCGCAGGCTCCTGGGCACCCGCCGGCCTGACCAGCTCCGACTCGATCGACCGCCGTATCTCGTTGGGCGCGTATGCCAAAGTCGCGGGCGTGAAACTGGGCGCCGGCCTGCTGAGCCGTGACAACGACGGCAGCAGCGCGAAGAAGCACGACGGCATCGCCGCCGCCAAGCGCAGCGACATGTGGTACGTAGGCGCTTCCTACCCGGTCACGCCGAAGGTCACGGTCGACGGTCAGGTCTTCCACCTGAAGTACAAGGACAGCGCCAACAAGTCGCTGATGTTCGCTCTGCGCGGCACCTACGCCTTGTCCAAGCGCACCGCCGTGTACGCCACCGCCGGCAGCATCGACAACAGCGGCACCCAGAACCTGTCGGTGAGCAATGCCGCCGCAGGTGGCGTGACTGCCGCAGGCGGCAACCAGATCGGCTTCGCCACCGGCATCCGTCACAGCTTCTGATGACGCGTCGTTGACGTAAGAACTAAGAAGTGAGAAGGGCCCGTTGCTCACGCACGGGCCCTTTGTTTTTTCTGTAGCCGCAACCGCAATACGTCAGAGATACCTGACGCATTCGGTGGTGATCAAGCCAGACGTCCTGCACGGAAGTCGTTGACTGCCTGGTAGATCTCCTGCTGCGTGTTCATCACGAACGGCCCGTACTGCGCAATCGGCTCGTTCAGCGGTTGGCCGGCGATCAGCAGCAAACGTGTCTCGGTCGATGCCTCGATCACCACACCATCGGCCTCAGCCTCGTTACGCAAGATGGCCATGCGTTGCACAGGCACCGCGGTGTCACCGACGCGGGCCTCCCCCCGGTAGACGTACACGAAGGCGTTGTGCCCCGGCACCAAGGTCTGCGCGAATCGGCTGCCCGCAGGCAGGTGCACGTCGAGATAGGTCGGCGCACTCGCCTCACGGGTCACCGCCCCGGTCACACCATGGCTTTCGCCGGCGATCACGGTCACGTCCACCCCTTGAGCCGTTTTGAACCGGGGCAGATCCGCCGCCGCAAAATCACGGTACCAGGGTGCCGACATCTTGTCCTTGCCCGGCAGGTTCAGCCACAGCTGAAAACCTTCCATCACCCCGTCTTCCTGCTGCGGGATCTCGGAGTGGATCACGCCTCGACCTGCCGTCATCCACTGCACACCACCGTTTTCGAGCAGGCCTTCGTGGCCCGCGCTGTCACGGTGCAACATGCGGCCGGCGATCATGTAGGTGATGGTCTCGAAGCCGCGGTGCGGATGGTCCGGAAAGCCGGCGATGTAGTCATCGGGGTTGTCGCTGCCAAAGGCATCGAGCATCAGATACGGATCCAGCCGGCGCTGCAGTTGCTGGGTCAGCACGCGAGTGAGTTTGACGCCCGCCCCGTCCGAGGTGGGGTGGCCCACGATCAACTGCTCGACGGTGCGCGACCGCTGGATGGTCGCCGAGGTGTCTGAACTGCTCATGAGGGGTCTCCTTGATCGAACGGAAGCGAATGGGTGCGAATGACAGCGGCCGAAGCCCGAAGGCTCAGCCCAGAGCCGCCAGCAGATCGTCCTCGGCCTGCGTGAAGCCCTTGTCCACCGCCTCGGGACCCATGGCCAAGCCTTCGGCGTGGATGAACTTCACATCGGTCATGCCCAGGAAACCCAGGATGGTCTGGATGTACGGGGTTTGCGAATCGGCCGGGGTGCCACGGTAGATGCCACCGCGGGCGAAGGCCACGTACACCTTCTTGCCCTGGATGAGGCCTTCCGGACCGTTGGCGGTGTAGCGGAAGGTCACGCCGGCACGGGCGATGGCGTCCAGCCAGGTCTTCAGTTGCACGGGCACGCCGAAGTTGTACATCGGCACGCCCAGCACGATCACGTCATGGGCTTGCACCTCGGCGATCAGCGCGTCGTCCAGAGCCACGCGAGCGGCTTGCTCGGGGGTACGCTGGTCGGCGGGGGTGAACAGAGCGCCCAGGGCGGCGGCGTCCAGCACCGGGTGCGGGGTGACGGCCAGATCGCGCACGGTGACGCTGGCACCGGGGTGCTTGGCCAGCAGGCGGGCCGTGACGGTGTTGGCCAGGCGGGTGGAGTTGGCACCTTCAACGCGGGCGCTGGAATTGATTTGCAGGATCTTCATGAGAGGGCTCCAAGTGGGTGAGTCGATGAATGAACTTTATTCCTCAACAATCCTCTTGATAAGCGCCTCAAATGGGTAACATTGACCCGCCAATGGAACAATATACCGAGTCCACCGCAGGCATCGAAGCCAACGACCTGCTGATCTTTGCCCGCGTGGCCGACCTGGGCAGCTTCAGCCGTGCCGCGGAGCGCCTGGGCCTGCCCAAATCCACGGTGTCGCGCCGCATCGCCTGGCTCGAATCTCACCTGGGCGAGCGCCTGTTGCTTCGCACCACCCGGCGCCAGACCCTCACGGAGTTCGGCCACTTGCTGCTGGAGCACGCCCGCCAGGTGGTCGCCGAGGTGGAAGCCGTCACCGCCCTGCGCGAGCACCGGCAGGCAGCCCCCAGCGGCCGCTTGCGCGTGTCCATGCCCAGCGACTTCGCCACCCTGTTGCTGGCCGACATGCTGGCCGCCTTCGTGGCCCTGCACCCGCGCATCACCCTGGAGTTGGACCTGTCGCCCCGGCGGGTGGACCTGCTGGGCGAGGGCTTTGACGTGGCCGTGCGCATGGGCGCCCTGCCCGACGACGCCCTGCTGGCCGCGCGCCGCCTGACCGTGTTCACCAACGGGCTGTACGCCTCGCCGAGCTATCTGGCCGAACATGGGGAGCCGACGTGCCCGGAAAGCCTGTTGCAGCACGACACGGTTCGCCTGCCGGGCCGAGCCAGCGACAGCACCGAGCCCGGTCACTGGGTGCTGACGCGCGGCGAGGAGCGCTGGGAAGGCTCACCACCCAGCCGTGTCATGGCCAACCAGCCGGAGTTGCTGTTGATTCTGGCGCGCTCCGGGGCCGGCATCACCGCGGTGCCCGACCTGTTCGCCCAGCCTTGGCTGCAGCGGGGCGAACTACGCCGGGTGCTGCCCGATTGGTGCCTGCCCTCACACACCGCGTGGGCAGTGTTCCCGGGACGCAAGCTGATGCCGGCCAAGACCCGCGTGTTCATCGACATGCTCGAAGCGGCCTTGACATCCCCCTGAGCCCAGTCGGCCCATCTCCCACCTGGCACGCACACCATACCCCAACCGGTAACATGCGTCAGCCCTCTTCCTTCCATCGGCGGTATCCATGAACAAGAACCTCTGGCTTCTGGCTGCGGCCCAGGGGCTCTTCCTGACCAACAACGTCGTCTTCATCGCCATCAACGGCCTGGTGGGCTTCAGCCTGGCCCCCGCGGGCTGGATGGCCACCCTGCCCGTGATGGGCTATGTGGTCGGTGGCGCCCTGTCCACCGGGCTGGTCGCGCGCAGCCAGCAACGCTGGGGCCGGCAGGTATCGTTCCAGTTGGGGCTGGCGGTGGCGCTGGGCTCGGCGCTGCTGTGCGCCCTGGCGCTGTGGCTGCACAGCTTCTGGTTGCTGGTCACAGCCACCGTGGTGGCTGGCTACTACAGCGCCAACGGCCAGTTGTATCGCTTCGCTGCCGGCGAACTGGCCACCCCGGCCTTCCGCGAGAAAGCCGTCTCCCTGGTGCTGGCCGGCGGTCTGCTGGGCGCGGTCATCGGCCCCAACCTCGCCAAGTACACCCGCGATGGCCTGGGCACGCCCTTCTTGGGCGCCTACCTGGCCCTGGCGGTGGTGGCCTTGTTGTCGATGGCGGTGATGATGGGCATCCAGTTCCCGCCCGCCGTGCGGCAGGCCAAAGGCGCCGACACCGGCCGCCCGCTGCGCGACATCATGCTCCAACCGGTGTTCATCGTCTCGACCTTGGGGGCCGCCCTGGGCTATGGGGTGATGAACCTGCTGATGGCCGCCACGCCCTTGGCCATGCAGGTGTGCGGCATGCCCTTTGACGACGCGGCCTTCGTGCTGGAATGGCACGTCATCGGCATGTTCGCACCGGGCTTTGTCACCGGCCACCTCATCAAACGCCACGGCGTGCTGACCATCATGGGCGCGGGTGTGGTGTTGAACCTGACCTGCATTGGCATCGCACTGTCAGGGCAAGACCTGCACCAGTTCGCGGTGGCGCTCTTCCTACTGGGCGTCGGCTGGAACTTCCTGTTCACCGGCAGCACCACCCTGGCCATGCAAGCTTACCGGCCGGAGGAAAAAGACAAGGCACAAGCGGCCATCAACTTCTGCGTGTTTGGCGTGATGGCCATCACCTCGTTTGCCTCCGGGGCCCTGATCACCACCCAAGGCTGGACCTGGCTGAACCTGGGCTCGCTGCTGCCCGTCGGCCTGACGGGCCTGGCCCTCATCTGGCTGGGTTGGCAGCGACGGACGGCGCAGACGCGTTGAGCGCAGGCGCCCAGCCTTTCAAGCGCCAGACCTCGGCCTGCAAGGGCGGCACCAGACGCAACGCCAGTGTGAGTTGCGTGTGCAGCAGGCGTTCGGTGCGCGACATGGCTGCCAGCCCGGCCTCGCTGTCGGCGTCACTCAGATCGTTGTGCAGCAGCGCCGACGCCACCGCTGGCGGGCTGGCCTCGCGCGCCTCCAGCGCATCGGCCAGGATGCCCAAAGCCGCCTGCAGGCGATCGGCCTGCGCCAGCACCGGCTCGCTGCAGGCCTGCAACGACACTTCACTGCGATGCGCCCCCAGTGCCGAGAGGTAATTGAGGACAGTGTGCGACAAGGTCAGGAAGCGCCCACACACCGCCGTGTCCAGGCGCACCCGCACCGGCTCCTTGAGCATGGCCGACAAGGCGTTGGACAGCGCCGCATCGGCCTTGTGGGCATTGCGCCGCGCCAGGCGATAGGCCAGATGGTCTTGCTTGCCCGTCTGATACTGCAGCAGGATGTCATGCAGGTATCGCGCCTGGGTGCGCAAGGCCTGCGCCGCCAGATGAGGCCACTGGCGCGCCTGCCAGTTCGGCCACACCCGCCAGGCGGCCACGGCTGCAATCGCCCCGCCCAACACGGTATCGAGCAAACGCGCCGGGATCACACCCTGCGCCATGCCCATCTGGTGAAAGCTCAACAACAAAAGCGTGGTGACCGCGCTGGTAGACACCACATAGTTGGTGCGCCGCGAGCCCAGAAACACCGCGCCCGCCACCACCAGCAAGGCCGATTGCATCACCGCCCCTGGGAACAGACGGATCAAGGCCCAGGCCAGCGCCAACCCGATCACCGTGCCCATCACCCGCTGGGTCAACTTGGTCAGGGTGGCCGCGTACTGCGGTTGGCTCACGAACACGATGGTCAGCAAGATCCAGAAACCGTGCGGGTCGTCCGTGAGCCACATCACCCCGCACCCCACCATCAGGGACACGCTGAGCCGCAGCGCATGGCGACACAACACCGAGCGCAGGCTCAGCTGCGCACGCAAACGCCGCCAGGCCTCCCCCAGCGTGCGCGGGTGGGTGTCCAGCAGGCTCTGATCCACCTCGCCCTGCCCCGGCTCCAGCACCGTGCGGAACACCTGTGCCAAAGCCGTGAGGTTGTCACCCAGGGCTTGCAAAGCCCGCAAGGAGCGACTGGCTGCCTGCCCATGTGACAGGTGCGCAATCGCCGCCTGCATGTCTTCGATCGCCCGTGCGGTGGCGCCGTGGTGCTCGGGGCTGCGGCGCTGGGCCATGGCCACGGACAGCTTCAAGGCCTGGTCCCCCGTCAACGCCAGCACCCGCTGACAGCGGTACAGCGCATCACTGTGAAAGAACGCATCGGCCAGCAACTCGTAATGCTCGTGCGACGAACTGGCACGCTCGTGGATGTCTTGCGCGGCCAGGTACTGTCGCATCGCCGTCTGCAACCAGGGCGGTGGACGCCGCTTGCCCAGACGGCTGAAAATCGCCTCCTTCGTGCCCCCCAGGCTTTCCACCACCCGGCCGTTGTGCAGCGCCAGCGCCATGCGACGCTGCGCCCGGTCGGCATCGCGCACCGGCTCCAGCAACTGCGCCTTCAGGTGCAGGTACTCGCCCAACAAGGCGTACAACTGCGACAGGCGGTGACGCACTGGAGGCTGCGGCAGCAGCGCCGCCCAGAGCACCGACACCAAGCCATACCAGGCGGCCCCGGCCAGCATCAAAGGCGTCACATCCAGCGCATGCAGGCGACTGGTCCGCGCCGACATGGCCACATAGATGAACAAGATGAGCGAGCCGAACGCGATCGCCCGATAGCGTTCACTGAGCGCGCCCAGCATCGTCAACCCAAAGGCCGACAGCGCCAGCACCACCATCAGCAACACCGGCCAAGGCAGCGTGAACCACACCGCCCAGGCCATCACCACAAACGCCCCCAACGCCATCAACTGCGCCCGCAGGCGGCCACGCCAGTTGTCGTCGGTCTCGGTCAGGGCACTGGCGATCACGCCCAGCAGCACGGGCATCAACTCGTCTTGTCGCCCTGCCCACCAGCCCACCGCCAGCACGCAGGCCAGGGCGAGCAAGGCGCGCACGCCATTCATGGCCCCTTCATGCTGAAGGAGGGTACGCCATCCGTCTTTCCAGTTCTCGTCCACTTGCTGCAACCGCCCAGGCACTGCGCCCGCCAAGATCGTGAGCATACGGCCGGAATCCACCCATACCAGCGGGCTGGGTCAAACGGTGCCCCCCTTATGGCACGAGAGTCTTTCACCGTCTTGCGCTGGTTGGGCTGGTGAGCCTGACGACCTGCCCCCCCACAACACACCCCGATTCCGCCCGTCCTCACCACCGTCCCGAGGGCTTTGCCAACACCAACGCCCAGATCCAGATTGGGCAGTTTCCTTGGTACGAGATCATGTGGCGCAGATGACGCGGCGACTTTGAGCCCATTACGCCACCCACAGGGGGCTGCGTGTTGGCGCCACGTCGCGAGTTCGACTGTGGTCAGTGTGTTTCAACTCGCGCTATCGATCAAAAGGTTCGCCCGAACTGCAGGACCAGCCCACTGCGATTGAGGTCTTTTGTCTCTTGACTGGCATACGACAACCCACCCGTAGGAGGTCGATAGAAGCGGTCATTCCCCGCTCTGACCCACGCCAGCCCACCATTCCAACCGTCGCCCCACGTCGCGTTGACCCCCAGCTTCAGGTCGTTGTACGAGGGGTTCATGCCACCGTAGCGAGCGCGCAACTCCGTTCTCCCCCAATGCCCAACGAGGCTGACTCGGTCGCTCAGCGGCCAGTTAACCGACAGGTCGTGATATCGCGTACCCCGGCTACCCGCGCTGTAGCCCGTGCGAACATTGGCGCCAAAATAATCGGTCGCCGAAATCGACAACTTGTAGCTCACCCACTTCCAGCTCACCCCTGCATTAACCTCGAAGGTGTCAAAGCGTTGAGAGACTTGTGAACATGGCGCAGCCATCGCTGCGGACGGACAAGCCGAATGGGCAAGGTTGGCGCCGGGGTAAGCATAGCCATACCCTCCCACAGAGAAGCTCCAGTCATCCCCGAAACGCCCACTGAAGCCTCCATAGTAGTCCAGCTCCAGCGACCCGCCTGGGTAAGTGTTACCCGACACATTGGAAGCCCACAGGCCGGCGTACCAGCCATTCGACCAATTGGCATCGACGCCGCCCTGCAATGCGGGGTGCCCCCAAGTCTGATCAATGCCTCGAAAGCGATAGTGGTTCACCACGCTGATGTTGCTCGCAATGGTGAGGGCCTTGGCATCAATTGGGTCAGGCTCCGCACGGCTCACCATGGACAGAGAAGACAAAGCAAGGCAAGCACTTACCCGGCCAGCAAACCGGTACAAAGAAGTGAGTTTGTTCATGTTGTTCATCGTTTTGACGAAGGTCAGTTCTGTCCACTGGAAGTTCGTGCCCGGGCCACCGCATCCACATCGATGTTGAGCGCCAGAACGTGAACACGTGGCTCCCCAAAGAAGCCCAGCCACGGTTGCTCGGTGTGGCGGTCGATCAAGTCCTGAACCACCAAATGAGGCAGGTCACGTACCCTGGCCACGCGAGCGGCCTGAAACTGCGCCGCGGCCACGCTGATGTGCGGGTCCAGCCCACTGCCGGACGCGGTCACCAGATCCACCGGAACGGGACGGGTGTTCCCTGGATCAATGGCGCGCAAAGCCTCGACACGTGCCTTGACCGCATCTTGCAAGGCAGGGTTCAGCGGCCCGAGGTTGGAGCCAGCCGAGTTAGCCGCGTTGTAAGGCGTCGGTGCCGTCGCCGATGGGCGCGACCAAAAATGCCCAGGATCGGTGAAGGCCTGGCCAATCAGGCGAGACCCGACAACCTGTCCGCCATCGTGCGAAACCAGACTACCGTTCGCCTGCGCCGGGAACAGCCCCTGCCCCACGCCTGTGACCGCGAGTGGATAGGCCACACCAGTCACCACTGACAGCATCACGAAGAGGCTGACAGCAGGACGAACGTACGAATGAGATGGTGATTGCGACTGCATGTGAATCTCCTAGTCGTGACCTCAGACGAGGCCCATGAAGCTCAAGCCCAGATCGATCAGCTTGATGCCGATGAAGGGCACCAGCACCCCGCCCAGGCCATAGATCAGCAGGTTGCGGCGCAAAAGCGTGGCAGCGCCCAGCGCGCGATAAGGCACGCCCTTGATCGCAAGCGGAATCAAGAGCATGATGATCAGCGCGTTGAAGATGACGGCAGACAGCACCGCCGAGGTCGGGCTGGTCAAGTGCATGACGTTCAGCGCCGCCAGTTGCGGATAGGTCGACACGAAGGCCGCTGGAACAATGGCAAAGTACTTCGCGATGTCGTTGGCCACACTGAAAGTGGTCAACGAGCCGCGTGTCATCAGCATCTGCTTGCCGGTCTCGACCACCTCAATGAGCTTGGTCGGATTGCTGTCGAGGTCCACCATGTTGCTGGCCTCCTTGGCGGCTTGTGTGCCCGAGTTCATTGCCACGGCGACGTCGGCCTGCGCCAAAGCGGGCGCATCGTTGGTGCCGTCACCCGTCATCGCCACCAGTCGGCCCTCAGCCTGGTGCTGACGGATGAGCGCCAGCTTCATCTCAGGGGTGGCCTCAGCCAGAAAGTCATCGACCCCGGCTTCGGCAGCAATGGCCGCGGCCGTCAGACGGTTGTCGCCAGTGATCATCACGGTCTGGATGCCCATGCGACGCAGCTCGGCAAAGCGCTCCTTGATGCCCCCCTTGACGATGTCTTTGAGCTCGACCACACCCAACACCTGTGCGCCATCGCTCACGACCAGCGGGGTGCTGCCTTGATGAGCCACACGCTCCACCTCGGCATCAACGGCGCTCGGGAAATGCCCGCCCAAGGCGATCACGTGCTTGCGAATGGCCTCGGCCGCCCCCTTGCGAATCTGGCGCTCGCCCAGGTCGACGCCACTCATGCGCGTCTGGGCCGAGAAGTGCACAAAATTGGCGTTCAGGGCCTGCAGGTCACGGCCACGCAGGTCAAACTGTTGTTTGGCCAGCACCACGATGCTGCGACCTTCAGGCGTTTCGTCGGCCAGTGATGCCAACTGAGCCACATCGGCCAGCATGGCCTTGTTCACACCTGGTGCCGGGAGGAACTCGCTGGCCTGACGGTTGCCCAGCGTGATGGTGCCCGTCTTGTCCATCAGCAGCACATCCACGTCCCCGGCAGCCTCGACCGCCCGACCCGATGTGGCAATCACGTTGGCCTGCATCATGCGGCTCATACCCGCCACACCGATGGCCGACAGCAGCCCGGCGATGGTTGTCGGGATCAAGCACACCAACAAGGCCACGAGTACCGTGACAGACACCGGCTCCCCCGCCCCAGAGGCCATCACGCCAAACGCTGAAAACGGCCACAGGCTGCAAGTGACCACCAAAAAGACGATGGTCAGGGCCACCAGGAGGATGGTCAAGGCAATCTCGTTCGGGGTTTTCTGGCGTTTGGCGCCTTCGACCATCGCGATCATGCGATCGACAAAGGTTTCCCCCGGGTTCACCGACACCCGCACCATGATCCAGTCCGACAGCACTCGCGTGCCGCCTGTGACAGCCGAAAAGTCCCCCCCCGACTCACGAATCACCGGTGCCGATTCACCGGTGATGGCACTCTCGTCCACAGAGGCCACACCGTCGATCACCTCGCCATCCGCCGGAATCACGTCGCTAGCCTGCACCATCACATGGTCACCCTTGCGCAGCTCCGACGATTCGATGGGATGCCACTTCGCCCCGACATCAGCCGACTCAAGCTTCTTGGCCCAGGTCTGCTTTTTGAGGCTGCGCAAGGAAGCGGCTTGGGCCTTGCTGCGCCCCTCTGCCAGCGCCTCGGCAAAATTCGCGAACAGCACCGTGAACCACAGCCATAAGGCAACGGCAACAACGAAGCCCGACGACTCGCCGCCGCTGCCACCACCGGACAAGGCATGGATCGCCAACCCGGTGGTCAGCCAACTGCCCACGTAGACCACAAACATCACCGGGTTGCGCCATTGCATGCGCGGATCAAGCTTGCGAAATGCATCCAGCACAGCAGGCTGCAGCAACACGGGGTCAAACAACTTGAAAACAGAACGTGTCATGTTGGTTCCTTCAACGCCACAGCATCAGTTGCTCCACCACCGGCCCCAAGGCCAGCGCCGGAACGTAGTTCAGTAAACCGATCAGGAGTACCGTCCCCATCAGCAGGGCCACGAACAACGGGCCATGTGTCGGCATGGTCCCTTGGTGAGCCGCCAGGCGCTTCTTGCCTGCCAGAGAGCCCGCCAGGGCCAGCACAGGCACAATCACACCCAAACGACCGAACCACATCGCTACGGCCAGCAGCACGTTGTAAAAGGGCGTGTTGGCCGACAAACCGCCGAACGCACTGCCGTTGTTGTTCGCGGCAGAAGTGAGCGCGTACAGGATTTCGGAGAAGCCATGCGGCCCCGGATTGGCCACCCCCACACGCCCAGCTTCCACCGACGTGGCAAGAGCCGTCCCTGCCAGCACCAGAATTGGCGTGATCAGAATGACCATCGATACCATCTTCATATCGAAGGCCTCGATCTTCTTGCCCAAATATTCCGGCGTGCGGCCGATCATGAGTCCAGCCAGGAACACCGCCATCACCGCAAAGATCAGCATGCCGTAAAGGCCCGTCCCCACACCACCGAACACCACCTCACCCAGTTGCATGTTGACCAGCGGCACCATGCCGCCCAATGGGGTGAAGGAGTCGTGCATGGCGTTGACGGCGCCACATGAGGCATCGGTCGTGACCGTGGCGAAAAGAGCGGACGCGACGATGCCAAACCGCACCTCTTTGCCCTCCATGTTGCCGCCGGCCTGATCCATCGTCTGAGCCTGGTTCACGCCAAGCTCACGCCACATCGGGTTGCCTTGTTGTTCGAAGTACGTGGCCGACCATGCCCCCGCGATGAACAACACGAACATCACCGTGATCACGCTCCAGCCCTGGCGCGCATCACCCACCATGCGACCAAAGGTGAAGCACAGCGCCGCCGGAATCAGGAAGATCAAGAGCATCTGAATGAAGTTGCTCAGAGCGGTCGGATTCTCGAACGGGTGTGCCGAGTTGGCGTTGAAGAAGCCTCCACCGTTGGTGCCCAACATCTTGATGGCTTCCTGAGAGGCCACTGGCCCCATCGCCACTGTCTGCTTCTGACCGGTCAGGGTCTGGAGCTCAACGTAAGGCAGGAAGTTCTGAATCACGCCTTGGTGAACCAAGGCCACCGCGGACACGAAGGCAAGGGGCAGCAGCACCCACAAGGTGGCCCTCATCAAATCGGTCCAGACATTCCCCAGCCCCTGCGCACTGTGACGCACAAAGCCGCGGATCAAGGCCACCACCACCACGATCCCAGTTGCCGCCGACAGGAAGTTCTGCACCGCCAGACCGAGCATCTGTGTGAGGTAACCCATCGTCGACTCACCACCGTATCCCTGCCAGTTCGTGTTGGTCACGAAACTCACGGCTGTGTTGAAAGCAGAGTCCGGTGTCACAGCACCCATTCCTTGCGGATTGAGAGGCAGGACATGCTGCAGGCGCTGCAAGGCATAGACCGCGATGACGCCCAACAAGTTGAACAAGATCAGCGACAGGGCGTAACGCTTCCAGCCCATGTCAACTTCAGGCTGCGCGCCGCAGACACGCAGGATCGGCGTTTCAACCCGGCGCATCCAGGTCACACGCCCCTCCATCACTGCATGGATGTACCGCCCCAAGGGCCATGCCGCGGCCAGCAGCACCACGCAGAACAGGCCTATGAGAGCCAAAGCTTGGGTGTTCATGAAAAGTCCTCCGGGTTGAGCAAAACCGCGATCAAGTAAGCCAGCAACCCCACGGCCAGGCCTCCACACAGCAGCAACTCGCCACTCATGACGCACTCCGCTTCAAACGATCACACCCCATCGCCATGCCGACGATGAGCAGCCAGAACGTCGCGCCCAGCGCGACAAACACGATGTCCATCGGGTTCTCCTGTTCATATCCGATGCCATCGATCGTAGGAAGGCAGCCGTCAAGACGGGACCAAGCTTTCGCATGCCCGCATCAAGAACGCATCAAGACCGACCTGAGCCACTCGCTCATGCACGAGCTTCACCAATTCTTGACACTCAAACCCGCCTTCTCTACATCGTCTTGCCGCCGCGATACCTAGATTGGGCAGTGTCCAAACCAACGCGCCACCCTGTTGTGGCGCTCACCAAGATGAGACCCGTTGCCGTGATTCAGCACGACGCCGTGCAAGGCCCTGGCATGCTGAAAGCGCTGCTGACCCAGTGGGGCATCCCCATGGTCCACATCCAACCCAGTCAGGGCGACCCGCTCCCTCGGTCAGCCAGCCGCTTCAGCGGCATCGCCCTACTGGGTAGCGATCACAGCATCCACGATCCGATTCGTTGGATCTACGAAGAGCGACGTTTGGTTCAAGATGCACTTTCGCAAGACGTACCTGTCCTCGGGCATTGCTTTGGCGCCCAGATGCTCGCCTGCGTCGCTGGCGCTTCGGTCCGACGCTTGCCGCGACCTGACATCGGGTGGCGCATGTTGACGCCCACCCCGTACGCTCACGGCCTTTGGGGCACCTGTCAGGCGGTGCCGTCGTTCAACTGGCACCATGAAACCTTCGACATGCCAGCCGGTGCTGAGCGCATCCTCATCGGACAGCATTGCCAGAACAAGGGCTTCCGCCTCGGTCCACATCTGGCCTTGCAATGCCACTTGGAGATCACCCCCGACATCCTGACAGCCTGGTGCCAACATGGTGCGCCAGAGCTGGCGTGTCATCACTCTCCCAGCGTTCAGCCTGCCAGTCAGATTCTCTCGGACGCCCCTGTCTGGCTGCCTGCGCTGCACGGGTTGGCCCGTCGCGTGTACGGCAACTGGACCGCACATCTGCCTGAAAGCCCTATGGCTTCAAGGCACCACATGCCCCACCGTCTTGACACCGTCTTGATGCGATCAGGCGCACACTTCGGAGAACAAGAAAGAACCCGCCATGTACCCTGGTCGAGAACGCCCCAACCCCGATGAACTGCTGCAACAGGTGAAGCAGGACGACATCCGCGCGCATCGGGGACGTTTGAAGATCTTCATCGGCGCCTCTGCGGGGGTCGGCAAAACCTGGGCGATGCTGGCGGCTGCTCGCGCCAGTCAGGCGCAGGGTCGCTCGCTGATCATCGGTCTGCTGGAAACCCATGGCCGCCATGACACTGAGCGCATGGCCGAAGGTCTGCCACGGTTGCCCCTGCGTCAGGTGCAGCACCGTGAGCGAGCGCTCAAAGAGTTCGATCTGGACGCCGCACTGGCCTTCGGTCAAGAACACAACGATGCCTTGGTGTTAGTGGACGAATTGGCTCACAGCAACGTACCCGGCTCACGCCATCCCAAGCGTTGGCAGGACATCGAAGAGTTGTTGCAGGCCGGCATCGACGTCTGGACGACCATGAATGTCCAGCACCTCGAAAGCCTCAACGATGTGGTCAGCGGCATCACCGGCATACGGGTGTGGGAGACGGTCCCTGATCGCCTGTTCGACGAGGCCGACGAGGTGGTCGTGGTGGACCTCCCCCCCGATGAGCTGCTGGCGCGACTCAAAGCGGGCAAGGTCTACCTGCCAGACCAGGCAGAGCGCGCTGCCGGCAGCTTCTTTCGCAAGGGCAATCTGCTGGCCTTGCGCGAGTTGGCTCTGCGTCGCACGGCTGATCGGGTTGACGGGCAGGTGCTGGCCTACCGTCGACAGGCATCGGTTGAAAGCGTCTGGCCAAACCGTGAGGCCCTGCTGGCTTGCGTAGGCGCCGACGGGCAGGCTGACAAGGTGGTACGAAGCTGCGCGCGCTTGGCTGCACAACTGGATGTGAACTGGCATGCGGTGCACATCGAGCCGCTTGCCACGTCGGGCCAGGACGGTGCTGTTTCTCCAGAAGTGGATCGCACCTTGAAGCTCGCTGCCCAGTTGGGCGCGACCACGGCGGTTCGCCCCGGCGCTGACGTCGCTCAGGCGTTGGTCCGCTACGCTCGTGAGCAGAACTTGGTCAGACTGGTGATGGGGCGACACGGTCGACGCTGGCCTTGGGACGTCGTGCTGTCAGATCGCATCGCAGAGATGGCCTCTGAGATTGATGTCCTGCAGGTGTCCACCCCAGCCGGCAGTCTCGGCAACACGAACAATGCGCCCGCATCTCCCTCAGCGCCCTCAGACAAGCCAGCCATGGTGTGGCAAGGACATGGCGCGGCCGTGGCGGCATGCGTGCTCACGGCCTTGCTCGCCACACCTTTGCAGCAGATCCTGGAGTTGTCCAACATCGTCATGCTCTTCCTGTTGACCGTGGTGGGCGTCGGACTGCGCTTCGGCCGCGGTCCGGCCTTGACTGCTGCCTTCCTGGGCGTGGGCTTGTTCGATTTCTTCTTTGTCACCCCTCGCTTTTCGTTCGCTGTCAGCGACGTCCAGTACCTGGTGACGTTCATGGTCATGCTCGCCGTTGCCCTGACCATCGGACAACTCACCGCTGTGCTCAAAGTTCAGGCGGAATCAGCCATACGCCGTGAGCAACGGGTGCGCAGCCTGTACGAAATGGCCCGTGACTTGTCATCCGCCCTGATGGTTGAACAGGTCTCCGACATCGCACAGCGTTTTCTTGCTGCCGAGTTTCAGGCCCAAGGTACCTTGCTGGTCGCCGACGATGCAGATCAACTGAAGCCTGTGAATGGAGGCCGGTGCGAAGTTGACATGGCCGTGGCCCAATGGGCCTTCGGCAAAGGTCGTGCAGCGGGATCTGGCACCGACACCCTGCCTGCCAGTCGCACGCTGGTACTCCCCCTGAACGCACCCATGCGAACCCGCGGGGCCCTTGTCATCATGCCTCCGGAACACACCAACCTCGATTCGGCGCAGCATCGACTGCTGGAAACCTGCGCCTCACTGTTGGCGATCTCGCTCGAACGCATCCATTACATTGAGGTGGCTCAGGCCAGCACCATTCAGATCGAGTCCGAGCGACTGCGCAACTCGCTGCTGTCAGCCATTTCACACGATTTGCGTACGCCTCTTTCAGGCTTGGTGGGCATGGCCGATGCCCTCGAAACATCCAGGCCCACACTGCCCCCCCCACAGCGCGAGATCGCAGGGGCCATGCGCCAGTCCGCGATTCGCATGGGGGTCCTCGTCAACAATCTGCTTGACATGGCCCGGCTGGAAGCCGGTGCGGTGCAACTCAATCGCCAGTGGCAACCATTGGAGGAAGTGGTGGGCAGCGCGCTTGCAGCAAGCCAGCCCACACTGAAAGATCGTCCGATCACCGTCGATCTTGCCGAGAACCTGCCTTTGCTTCACCTGGACGCCGTACTGATTGAGCGTGTGCTCGTCAACCTCTTGGAGAACGCCGCCAAGTACACCCCCGCAGGCTCCCCCATTGAGCTGCATGCAGACTGCGCCAGTGGCACAGTCACCATCTGCATCGATGACCGAGGACCAGGATTGCCCCCTGGTCGAGAAGAAGCTCTGTTCCAGAAATTCGAGCGAGGCTCCCGTGAAAGTGCACTGCCCGGCGTGGGTTTGGGGCTGGCGATTTGCCGCGCCATTGTTCAGGCACACGGCGGGCAGATTCACGCGGAACAACGCGATGGCGGGGGGGCCCGCTTCATCGTGGCGCTACCGACTGGAACCCCCCCCAGCGATGACGGTAGCGTCACCATCGGCGACTCAACCTTTGTAGCGAATGACCTCACATGAGCGAACTGCATGCACACATTCTCGTCATCGAAGATGATCCGACGATCCGGCACTTTGTTCGACTCACGCTCGAATCCGAGGGACACGAATCACACGAGGCCGACACGTTGCGACGAGGCCTGATCTCAGCGGGTACCCGTCGGCCTGATCTCGTGGTGCTCGATCTGGGCCTACCTGACGGAGATGGGGTTAACTTCATCCGCGAGTTCCGAACCTGGTCGACAACACCTGTGATCGTCTTATCCGCTCGCAGCGCCGAGGCCGACAAGATCAATGCACTGGATGCAGGCGCCGACGACTATCTGGTCAAACCCTTTGGCTCCGGCGAACTCATGGCCAGGGTACGCGCTCAACTACGCAGACACCTGCATCAGACGCCCAGTGGCGACAGCACCATTCGCTTTGGCGAACTGGAGCTGGACCTCGTCAAGCGCCAATTGAGCAAACAAGGAACACTCGTCCACCTCACCCCCATCGAGTACAAGCTGCTCACTTACCTGGCCGGTCAGCCAGATCGCGTCATCACGCATAGCCATTTGCTCAAGGCCGTCTGGGGCCCTGGACATGGTGAAGACACCCACTACGTGCGCGTGCACATGGCCAACCTGCGCAAGAAGGTCGAAGCCAACCCGTCCATGCCAAAACACCTGTTGACTGAGGTCGGTGTGGGCTATCGATTCGTCAATCAATGAGCCATCCCACTGAAGCGACAGTTCAGCGCAAATGGTGTGGAACGTGCAAACTCGGTTCCATCTCTGATAGGTACCCTTCAGAGTCATATGCGGCCTCAAGGGGCTTGTGCCCCTTGTCACGGATGCGCACAAATCAGCTTTCATCCAACTGCACAACTCTTGGCGTGAATCGCTGAGTACGCAACTCTGTCATGCAGGCCTCGACCTCGGGCACCCTGTTGAAGACACAGCGTCTAGCGAGTTCCGGCTTGTTCTTGACGGTCACACGGGAGCAGCTGCGCTTGGCGATGTGCGCCATGAGACAGACTCCTGTGAACGAGGAGACTTCTGTAGTCAGCGTGTTTATATCCGGACCGACTTTCCGTGCAGTCACGCTGCGCCGTTTGGCACAGATTTGGCACAGAACCCTTGAAAGCAAAACAGCCACATTGCTGCGGCTGTTTCAACTCCTTGATTTACAAGGGAAATTTGGTCGGGGTGAGAAGATTCGAACTTCCGGCCTCTACGTCCCGAACGTAGCGCTCTACCAGGCTAAGCTACACCCCGATGTCATTGATTTCGACTGCGAACCGCTCAAGAAGAGCGGTGAATCGAATCAAACGATAATTGTAGCAGAGCTTCGCGCCACTCCGAAGCCGGCAAGGCCTCCAGGCACTTTTTCGCCACTTCGGCCTGGGCTTGCGCGGCCTCTCGCGTGACATCCAGCGCGCCAGTGGCCTTCACCACGGCCACGATCTCGGGCATGCGCTCGACCTCGCCGTTCAAAATGGCGTTGCGGATCATCTCGCGCTGCTCGGGCGTGCCGCGCTGCATCGCCGCCAGCAGCGGCAAGGTCGGCTTGCCTTCGCGCAGGTCGTCGCCGATGTTCTTGCCCAGCTCGGCGGTGGTGCCTTCGTAGTCCAGCAGGTCGTCGATCAATTGGAAGGCGGTGCCCAGGGCGCGGCCGTAGGCGGCGCAGGCCTCTTCGACCTCGGGAGAAGCGTCGCTGATCAGGGCGCCCAGGCGGGTACTGGCCTCGAACAGCTTGGCCGTCTTGTATTCGATCACGCGCAGGTAGTCGTCCACCGAGATGTCGGGGTCGTGCATATTGACCAGCTGCAGCACCTCGCCTTCGGCGATCACGTTGGTGGCTTCGGCCAGCACTTCCATCACGCGCATGCGGCCGGTCGAAACCATCATCTGGAACGAGCGCGAGTACAGAAAGTCGCCCACCAGCACGCTGGCGGCGTTGCCGAACATCGCATTGGCCGTCTGGCGGCCGCGGCGCAGGTCAGACTCGTCCACCACATCGTCGTGCAGCAGGGTCGAGGTGTGGATGAACTCCACCACCGCCGCCAACTCGTGCATCTGCGAGCTGTTGCATCCCAGGGCGCGCGCCACCAGCAGCAACACCATCGGGCGCACCCGCTTGCCGCCCGCGTTGACGATGTAGTGCGAGATCTGGTTGACCAGCGCCACTTGCGAAGACAAGCGACGGTGGATGACCTGATCGACCTCGGCCATGTCGGGCGCGGCGAGGGTACGGTAGCTGGCGGGGGAGGTGGAGGTGCTCACGCGGAGTTGCAGACGAAACGCCCGGTCACGGGCAGACCTGAGATTATAGGAAGGGAAGGCCGCGGGTTTCCCTGCACCGTTTTTCCACAGGACAATACAAGGGCATCCGGCTTTTTCTACTCAGGTCTGCCCATGTCTGCTCCCCACGCTTCCGACACCTCCGCGCCTCTGTCCTCGGTCGAGCTGCGCCTGGCCATCATCGGGGCCGGCCCGGCGGGTCTGAGCCTGGCGCTGCAAGCCGCACGCGCCCTGCCCGCGGCCCGCATCACCGTGTTCGACGCCCGCCCGGCCGACAAGGACGTGCGTGCCGATGCCCGCACCCTGGCCCTGTCCCAAGGCACCGTGCAGGAGTTGCACCGCATGGGCATCTGGGAAGCCATCGAAGCCAGTGGCCACAGCGCGTCAATCAAAGCCGTGCACGTGTCACAGCAGCAGCCCACGGTGCTGTGGCCCGGATCGCAACAGCCCGCCGTGCGCATCAGTGCGCAAGAGCAAGGCGTGCCGCAGTTGGGCGCGGTGGTGAGTTACGGCACCCTGGTCGCTCCTTTGCAAGAAGCCTGGTTGAAGGCCATCGGCACCGACGAACATCGCTTGGCCATGCGCTTTGGCACCCCGGTGCGCGGGTTCAAGTCGCTGCCGCAAGGCGTGGAGATCGACGCCGACATCGCCGAGACCTTTGACCTGGCCGTGGTGGCCGAAGGTGGCGTTTTTGCGGACCAGCCCAAGCTGCAATGGCCCGAAGGCGTGAGCCGCGACTACGAACAAACCGCCTGGGTGGGACAGGTGCTGCTGGACGACAGCAGCGCGCCCGGCGTAGCCTACGAGCGCTTCACCCCCTCCGGCCCCGCCGCCTTGTTACCCCTGCCGCCCGGGCAGGTCCAAGTGGGCGGCCCCATCGGCCGCCGCGCCGCGCTGGTGTGGTGCGTGCAGCAAGCCGACGACCCCGTGCGCGACCTGAACGACACCCAGCGCCTCACCCTGCTCAACACCATCTTCCACGAAGAGGTGGGCGCGATCCGTCAGATGTCATCGCTCAAGGCCTTCCCTCTGGGCCTCAATGCGCACCGTCACCTCGTCTCCGACGGGCAGGTGGTGCGCATCGGCAATGCCGCGCAAACCTTGCACCCGGTGGCCGGCCAGGGCTTCAACCTGGGCATGCGCGATGTGCACGAACTGCTGGCTGCACTCAAGGACCAGACCTGGACCACGGTGGACGACGATGCCGCGCGCCAGATGAAGGTGCAACGCGCGTTGCGCCGTTTTGAGCGCCGCCGCCAGCCCGACCGCCTGGCACTGGTGGCCTCCACCGACTTCCTTGCGCGCAGCTTTACCTGGCCCGCCCCGATCCTGGCCACCCTGCGCGGCCTGGGCCTGGGGGCGGTGCAGACCCTGGGCCCGGTCAAGCGCCTGCTGGCGCGCACGATGATGTTCGGCGTGCGCTGAAGCCTCAACCCTGGTCTTCGCGCGGCGCGTCGGGCAACCGGGCCGGCGCTCGCTCACCGAAGCCATCGCCTGCCGACGGATCAGCGCCCACCTCCAGGCTGGCATCACAACCGCTGCCTGCTGAAATCAGGCGACGCACCCAACGCAGCGCCAAGGCACGCACCGGCCTGGGCCAGCGCAGCAACACCCGCGCAGCCACCGGCCCCGCCTCCACCGTCTCGCTCCCTGCGGCCAGCATCAGCCCGCAGTGATAGCGCCCTGCAGCCTCGGACCACACCAGCACCGCGCAGGCACCGTGGCGCTTGCGACTCACCAGCATCCCCACGGGACAAGGCTCGGCCAGACAGCACACGCCGCAGCCATTGCACGGCGCGCCCTCCGGCGGTTTGACCGGAGCGTCAGGGTGAATGTGGATGACCTGGTGCATGGCGAGCAGAGTTTGCGACAATCTTGCCTTATGAACACCGCGATCACCCCTTCCGCCGACCTGCCGGTTGACCAGTACATGACCGCCGTGGGTCAAGCCGCCCGCGTCGCGGCCACCACGATGGCCGCCGCCAGCACCGCCGCCAAGAACAACGCCTTGCTGGCCCTGGCTGCGCAGATTCGCGCCCATGCGGGCGAGCTGAAGGCGCGCAACGAGGCCGATGTGATGGCCGCCGAGCGCCACGGCCTGGCTGCTCCCATGGTCGATCGCCTGCGCCTGACCGACAAGGTCATCGAGACCATGGCCGAGAGCTGCGAACAGGTCGCCGCCCTGCCCGACCCCACCGGGGAGATCACCAATGTGCGCCGTCGCCCCACCGGCATCAGCGTGGGCCAGATGCGCGTGCCCATCGGCGTGTTCGGCATGATCTACGAGAGCCGCCCCAACGTCACCATCGAGGCGGCCTCGCTGGCCATCAAGAGCGGCAACGCCTGCGTGCTGCGTGGTGGGTCTGAGGCCATCCATTCCAACCTGGCGCTGTGGAAGCTGGTGCAAGCCGCCCTCACCCAGGCCGGTCTGCCCGCCAACGCCGTGCAGCTGGTGCAGACCACCGACCGCGCCGCCGTGGGCCAGCTCATCACGATGCCGCAGTACGTGGACGTCATCATCCCGCGCGGCGGCAAGGGCCTGATCGAGCGCATCAGTGCCGAGGCCCGCGTGCCGGTCATCAAGCACCTGGACGGCAACTGCCACACCTATGTGGACAGCGAGGTGGACCTGGACCTGGCAGTCAAGGTGACCGACAACGCCAAGACCCAGAAGTACAGCCCCTGCAACGCCACCGAGTCGCTGCTGGTGCACGTGAAGCAGGCCGAATCCTTCCTCCCCAAGATTGGCGCCGTGTTCGCCGCCAAGGGCGTGGAGATGCGCTGCGACCTGCGGGCCAAGTCCGTGCTGGGCAAGGTGGACGGTGCCACGGTGGTGGATGCCACCGAGCAGGACTGGTACGAGGAATACCTCGCCCCGGTCATCGCCGTGAAGGTGGTCGACTCGCTGGACGAGGCCATCGCCCACATCAACCAGTACGGCTCGCACCACACCGACGCCATCCTGACGACCAACCACCCGAACGCCATGCGCTTCCTGCGCGAGGTGGACTCGTCGAGCGTGATGATCAACGCCTCGACCCGCTTTGCCGATGGCTTCGAGTACGGCCTGGGCGCCGAAATCGGCATCAGCACCGACAAGTTCCACGCACGGGGCCCGGTCGGCCTGGAAGGCCTGACCTCGCTGAAGTACGTGGTGCTGGGCCAGGGCGAAGTGCGCAGCTGAGCGGCTCGCCCTTCTCTGCCCTGACACGAGCCCGGCGACCTGCCGGGCTCTTTGCTTTGAAGCCCCCTTGTGATGCTGGACCTCACCCTCACCAACGTGAGCCTGATGCTGCTGGCCTCGGCCGGCGCCGGGCTGGTGGACGCCATCGTGGGCGGCGGCGGGCTCATCATCGTGCCCTCGCTGTTTGGCCTGTTCCCGCAGGCTGTGCCAGCCACGCTGCTGGGCACCAACAAGGCCGCGTCCATCTGGGGCACGGGCTGGGCGGCACTGCAGTACGCACGGCGCGTGAAACTGCCCTCGGCCCGCCTGATGGGCGCCATCGTGGCCGCCATGTTGGGTGGCTTGCTCGGCGCCTGGCTGGCCACCTTGATCCCGGCCACGCGCTTTCGGGTGGCGCTGCCGTTTGTGCTGGCCGCCGTGTGGGTCTACACCCTGTGGCGCAAGGACCTCGGGCACCACCATGCGCCGCACTGGTCAGCCCGCACCGAAGCACTGGTTGCCACAAGCATCGGGGGACTCATCGGCTTTTGCGATGGCGTGTTCGGCCCCGGCACCGGCAGCTTCTTCGTGTTCGCGCTGGTGCGCCTGCTGGGCTGGGACTTCCTGCATGCCAGCGCCGCCGCCAAGCGCCTGAACTTCGCCACCAATGTGGCAGCCCTGACCTGGTTCATCCCGCACGGGCACGTGGTGTGGGCGCTGGCCCTGCCGATGGCCGTGGCCAATGTGGCCGGCAGCGCCGTGGGCACCCACCTGGCGCTCAAGCACGGCGCCGGCTTTGTGCGCGCGGCATTCCTCTTCGTGGTCGGTGCCCTCATCCTGAAGACGGGGATGGATGCATGGCAGTTGCTGTGACGCCTGCGGTGACACGGCATGAGGCCAGACATCACCACAGTGCCCTTTCAACTGATCCGCAGCCAAGTGGCCATCATTTGACAAAAGCTATCAAATCAATCGAATCAGTCGACTGGACCAATGGTGCCTCAGCCGGAATAATGAGAACCATTCTCAAACAAGAAACCGTCTGCCAAAGGAGTCCACCATGGCCAAAACCGCAACCTTCGGCGTGATGCACGTGATCACCGCCTTCAGCGTGACCTACGCCATGACGGGCAGCATCACCATCGCCGGCGTCGTCACCTTCGTCGAGCCTGTGGTGAACACGGTGATGCACTACTTCTTCGACAAGTACTGGGATCACCCGCGTGCCCAGGCCGCTCGCCAGGCCATCGCCCGCGTGGTGCAGCAGATCACCCCACACCGAACGCGCCAACAAGAAGGCCCCGAAGCGGGGCGCGCAGTCGGGGCCTGAGGCGGCGGGTTCACGCCCACCAGACGGCAGACACGCCCGGGCCACATGCCTGGGCGATGTCTGATGCGTGAGATTTACTTTTCCACGAACGCGCGTTCGATCACATAGTCGCCCGCCACGCCTTGCGACGGCGAGATCTGGAAGCCACGTGCGTCCAGGATCTTGCACAGGTCGGCCAGCATCGAGGGGCTGCCGCACATCATGGCGCGGTCGGTGGCCGGGTTCAGCGGCTGCAGGCCCAGGTCGGCGGCCATCTTGCCGTTCTCGATCAGGTCGGTCAGGCGGCCCTGGTTGCGGAAGGGCTCACGCGTGACCAGCGGGTAGTAGATCAGCTTGTCGCGAATCAGCTCGCCCAGCAGTTCGTGGTCGGGCAAATCGTGGGTGATGTAGTCGTGGTACGCCAGCTCGGACACCGTGCGCACGCCGTGCACCAGGATCACCTTCTCGAACTTCTCGTAGGTGTAGGGGTCCTGGATGATGCTCATGAACGGGGCCAGGCCGGTACCGGTACCGAACAGGTACAGGTTCATGGCGGGCTTGAGGTCGTCCACAACCAAGGTGCCCACGGCCTTGCGGCTCACCAGCAGCTTGTCGCCCACCTTCAGGTGTTGCAGGCGCGAGGTCAAGGGGCCATCCTGCACCTTGATCGACAGGAACTCCAGATGCTCTTCGTAGTTGGCGCTGGCGATCGAGTAGGCACGCATCAGGGGCTTGCCGTCCACTTCCAGGCCGATCATCACGAAGTGGCCACTGGCAAAACGCAGCGCCGGGTCGCGGGTGGTCTTGAAGCTGAACAGCGTGTCGTTCCAGTGGTGAACGTAGGTGACGGTCTCTTGATTGAACGCGGCCATGTTGGTTGATCCTGACGAAAACCCTGAATTGTCCCTCAGATCGTCACGCGAACGTCATCTGACCCCGTGCTTTTGGGGCCTTTGACCTGGCATAAGCTATGCTCAAAAAGTCATAAAAAACATCGCCTTGCACCGTCATGTCACAGGATCCCCGCACCGCACTGGTCGTTTTCTCGGGAGGCCAGGACTCCACCGCCTGCCTGGCCTGGGCTTTGGCACGCTACAGCCACGTCGAAACCATCGGCTTTGACTACGGTCAGCGACACAAGGTCGAGCTCGACTGCCGCGGCCGCATCCGCACCGAGCTGGCGCGCGCCTTCCCCGACTGGGCGCCGCGCCTGGGCGAAGATCACCTGCTCGATTTGGGCCTGCTGGGCCAGATCTCCGACACGGCGCTGACCGAATCGCGCGCCATCGAGATGCAGGCCAACGGTTTGCCCAACACCTTCGTGCCCGGGCGCAACCTGCTGTTCCTGAACTTTGCGGCCGCACTGGCCTACCGCCGTGGCGCCTCGGTGCTGGTGGGCGGCATGTGCGAAACCGACTACTCCGGCTACCCGGACTGCCGCGACAACACACTCAAGGCCTTGCAAGTGGCGATCAGCCTGGGACTGGACAGCCCCATGACGATCGAAACCCCCCTGATGTGGTTGACCAAGGCGCAAACCTGGGCACTCAGTGAGACACTGGGAGGTCCGGCCCTCAACGACCTGATCATCGAACACACCCACACCTGCTACCTCGGCGACCGCAGCCAGCGGCACGCCTGGGGATATGGCTGTGGGCACTGCCCGGCCTGTGAACTGCGGCGTGAGGGCTACGCACAATACCAACGTGACAAAGGGAATGCATGAGCACCACACAGATCATCCTGCTGGCCTTGGGCGCGGTTTTGTTGTTCTGGGTCGTCGGGGCCTACAACCGCATGGTCCGGATGCGCAACGAGATCGGTAACGCCTTTGCGCAAATTGATGTGCAGCTCAAGCGCCGGCATGACCTGATCCCTAACCTGGTCGAGGTCGCCCGCAAGTACCTGGAGCACGAGCGCGAAACGCTCGAGCGCGTGACCGCTGCGCGCGCGCAGGTGATGGCCGCCACCGACATGGTCAAGTCCCACCCCAACCAGAGCGGCCCGATCAAGAGCCTGGGCCTGGCCGAAGGCGTGCTGGGCAGCGCCATGGGCCGCTTTCAGGCCGTGGTCGAGTCCTACCCTGAGCTCAAGGCCGATCAGCAGATGACCGACCTGCGTGAAGAGCTGACCCACACCGAAAACAAAGTGGCCTTCTCGCGCCAGCTGTTCAACGACGTCACGCTGGACTACAACAACGCCATCCACCAGTTCCCGACCAATCTGCTCGCTGGCCTGTTCAGCTTCCAGACGGCCGAGATGCTGCAATCGACCTCGTCCGAGGCCGAGCGCGCCCCGGTCAAGGTCAGCTTCTGATCCCTGGGACTCATGCGTTTTCGTCAGCACCAAGGGGCCGCCCAGACACGCACCATCCAGCTGATGCTGTGGTTTGGCGTGCTGGTGGTGGCGCTCACCCTGGCCATCAACCTCTTGCTGGCCCTGGTCTACAAGCTGGTGGTGCCGACAGGCTTCGGCTTTCCCAACCTGTTTTTCGAAACCAACACCGCCGTGGTGCTGTTGTTCGTGGTGGGCGGCGCCATCGTCGAGACCCAGCGCCTGCGGGCAGGCGGGGGCGCGCGGGTGGCGCACTGGCTGGGTGGTGTCGAGGTCACCGACCCGGATGACGCGCTGGAGCGCCGCCTGCTCAACGTGGTCGACGAGATGGCCATTGCCAGCGCGCAGCCCGTTCCCCGCGTGTTCGTGATGCGTCGCGAAGACGCCATCAATGGCTTCGTGGCAGGCTGGAGTGCCGACGACCTCGCCTTGACCGTGACCCGCGGCGCCCTGGAACGCCTCAACCGCGCCGAGCTGCAGGGCTTGGTGGCGCACGAGTTTGGTCACATCAAGGAAGACGACCTGCCCTTGAGCATGCGCATGCTGGCCCTGGTGTGGGGCCTGTCGCTCATCCACGGATATGGCCAGACCCTGATGCGACCCAACCAGGACGGTCAGGTCAACCCGCTGGCCTGGCTGGTGGGGCTGGTGCTGACGGCCGCGGGCTGGCTGGGCTGGTTGGCCGGTCGCATCCTGCAAGCTGCCATTTCGCGCCAGCGCGAGTTTCTGGCCGATGCCAGCGCGATCCAGTTCACCCGCACAAGCGACGGCCTGGGCAATGTGCTGCGCAAGATCTGGCACGACCAGAAGCTGCTGGCCGGCCGCATGCAGCACCCCGCCGCCGAAATGGTGGCCGCCATGCTCTTGCACGAACCCGGACAGACCCACCTGCTCGCCTGCCATCCGCGCTTGAGTGAGCGCATTCGGCGCGTGTGCGGCACCGTGCTGCCGCCCCTGCCCGCGCGACTCCTGCGTGAACCGGTCTCCGAGCCGCGTCGGCCGCGTGCCACCACCGCGCCGGAAGGGGCGCTGGCCGCCGTGAACGACGGAGGCCTGACTTGGGTGAGCGCGGGCGCCACAACAAGCGCGACCCCAGCCAGCGTCCAGCACGACCTGATCCAGGCGCACAGTGAGGGATGGAGCGCTCGCCTGCACGCCGACCGCGAGGCACTGGCGCGCCTGCAACGCCTGCAAGGCCCGACCGAGCAGCGCTTGCTGCTGCTGGCCCTCATGATGGACCCGGCCAATGGGGCCGAGCGTCGCTGGTGGGACGTGCGCAGCCAGGAACTGACCCATGGCGCCCGCATCCTGGACGACGTGCAGGCCCTGCTCCCCCAGCACCGCATGCCGGAGTTCGAGCGCCTCACCGCGCAACTGGCGGGCGCCCCGATCGCGCAGCGGCGTCAGGTGGTACATGACGCGCGCGAGTTGCTGCGCGCCGACGGTCGCATCAGCCCGCGTGATCGCCTGTGGTGGTTGACCCTGCGCCATCGGCTCAACGCACAGCCAGGCGGCGCGCCCCTGATCCTGCCCCTCACGCATCACCACGAGGACATCTCCGACCTGCCGGAGGCGGAGCGTGCGTACGTGGCCGCGCTGAGCGCTTATCTGGCCCGCTTCATCCCGATGCCGGAGCGGGCTGACGGGGTTCACCCTGCTTCGCAAGTCTGGTACGACCAGGTCATGCAACGCTGCGGAGAAGACATGGCGGACACGGTGATGCCTCAGCCCCCGGATGCGGATGGCCTGGTGCATGCCTTGTCGGCGGTTCAGGAATTGGGTTGGGTGTTGCGCGCCATCTTGGTGAAGTCCTGGGTGGAAGAAGCGTTCAACCACAGCCCCCAGGGCCTGCTCAGCGACGAGACCGCCGATGCCCTGCGCATGTGTGCGTGCCTGCTCGACACGCCCTTGCCTCCGATGCTGGAGGCACACTACCGCGCCACTCGCTGAGCAGCGCGGTAGCCAGAACCGGTCAGCCGATCAGCCCTTGGTGAGGCCCAACAGACCGTTGCGCAGATCGGGAGGCGCACCCTCGCCGATGTACATGCGCATGTAGATCTGATAGGCCAGCTTGTCGCTGATCACGAGTGGCTTGCCATCGGCCTCATTGAGCGAGCGTCCGTTGTGGGTGGCCAGCCAACCACGACCGGGCACCCAGTCCAGATTGACCACATCGCCCTTGACCACTTCCTTCACGTTCGAGTATGCAGCGCCAATCATGCCGATGGGGCCGATCAGGCGCTTGAACTCGTCCTCGGTGGCGTGATCCTTGAAGTCAGCCAGGAAGATGCGTGTGATGGTGGACGAGGTGAAACGGCGCAGGATGTTGAGCTGGATGCGGCGCACGCCGTCCAGCTTGAAGATCGCTTCGGCCGAGGTGGTCTTCTCTGGCAGGTACAAGGCCGTGACGTCGGCCTTGAAGTAGCCGCGCTTGCGCACGCCCGCACCATTGAGCACGAGCTTTTGGCCATAGGCCGTCACCGTGGGGGCCAGATCGACCCCTTCCAGTGAGACCTGTTGTGCCATCGCGGGTGCAGCCCAGGGCAGGAGCGTCGAAGCCGCCGCGCCCAGCGTCAACTGGCGACGCAGGGTGTTGATGGCTTCAGGCTTTTGACGTTCGTCATGCATGGTCATACCTCCAGACAGAAAGGCGGCAGGATCACAGAGGCTTGGAGATGGTCAGCCAGAAAGCCTGACCTTCGGTGCGGTTCTTGGCACCGAATTCCTTGATGAACTTGCCTTCGATCAGCATTTCGCCACCGTTCATCAGCCAGGCGACGGCGGGGCCGATGGCGTTGACGCTGGCTTTGTTGCCATTTTGGTCTAGCAGCATTTTCTGCGTCATCGCGTTCGACGCATTCGGGGTGACCGTATCCGCTTGCAACTGGCGAACAAAGTAGCCTTGCACACCGACGCGGATGTCTTCCGACACGAAGGCCATGGCCTGCCAGTCAAAGTTGAAGATCTTGCCGCTGTAGTAGTCGGTGTCCTTGTTACGGGTGTTGAAGGACATCACGGCACGGCCACCGATGTCCCAGCCGTCACCAATGAAGGCGTACTGCACGGACGGACGGAAGGTGTAGTAATCGCCGAAACCGGTGTTGACACGCTGATTCGCCTTGAAGTCACCCAGCGGCATGACGATCGTCGGGGCAAACGTCACCGACTGGTGATCGCCAATTTCCCAGTGCATGACGGGAGAGACTTCCAGATCAGCGATGCCGGTCTCGGACCCACTCATGCCTGCAGCAATGCCAGACAAACCTGCGAACCCATCCACAACAGCGCTACCGGTCGTCAGACCGAAATCAGCCTTACGTTTGACAACCGGCAACATGGCCGTCACACCCACATGGGCACCCAGCAGGCGATGGCTGCTGATGTAGGTCAAGCGAGGGAGGATCGCGTAGGTGTCGGTGTCAATGGACACCTTGGCACGGTACGAGGGGTTGACATAATTCGTCAGCTGCTTGCCGTCGTTCCCTTTGATCTTGCTGGCGTGGTACGCCACCATCGGGGCCTGGAAGTACAGACCAGGCACGACCGGGGTGGTCATGTCGCTGCCACCAATGCCGGCGGAGTAACGCTGGTTGCCGTTCTCGGCAGCCATGGCGCTGGTGGCTGCTGCCAGGGCCAGCACCAGAGCAGACGCCTTCAGAGGGGCGCGGTAAATCGACGACGGGACGGAAGTAAAACGGGGCATTGTGACTCCTTGGTACGCGGGGACAGTCTGTGATCCACAGCAGGGGACAGATGCCTGATCACCCCCCTTTGCGGGATGAGCCAACTTTGCCTCGAGAACTTACGTCTGGGCACAATCTCTGCTGTCTCGGCGCAACAAAAAATCACGGTTTTGCAGGAGCTTGTGACAATTTCGCGGCAGATGAAGGGTAAACCCTCGTCGGGTTATTCACCTTCGCCAAACTTGTCGTTGATCAGCGCCAGCAAGGCCTTCATGGCCTCTTCTTCCTTCGGGCCTTCGCACTCGATCTCCACAGTGCTGCCCAGGCCGGCGGCCAGCATCATCACGCCCATGATGCTCTTGGCATTGACGCGGCGGTCGTTGCGGCTCATGAACACTTCGCAGGGAAAGCTGCTGGCCAGTTTGGTGAGTTTGGCGGAGGCACGGGCGTGCAGGCCCAGTTTATTGCTGATGTTGGCGGTGGTCTTGATCATGACTGCTAGCTTGGCTGGCCTGGTTTTGCGGCCTGCTGGCCGCGATCTGCATGACGCCCTGGGTGCCCCCGGCCAGCGCGCGGGTCACCAAGGTGTCCAGGGGTTCGCTGGCGTAGTTCAGGGCGCGCCACAGCATCGGCACATTCACCCCGGTGATCACCTTCACGCGCAGACCGTCGGCCAGGCGCTGGACGGTGTTGCAGGGCGTGGCACCGAACACGTCGGTGAGGATCAGGACCTCGCCGCGCGGGTCGGCGTCCTGCGCCAGGCTCAACATCACACGCGCCTGCGCTTCGAGCTCGTCACAAGGCAGGTTGGGCGGCACGTCGAGCGCCTGCAGGTGCTGCGCCAACTCGGGGAAACAATGGCCGGCGGCCAGCTTCAAGGCTGAAGCCAAGGGAGCGTGCGCGATGATGAACAGGCCGGGCATGGGGTGGGTGTGAAGGGGTCAGACAGGGAACTGGAATCCGTCCCGGAAGGACAACTCCGCATCTTGCGCTGCCGCAGTGGGTTCTGTCCCCTTTGATCCGATGGGACGGGACACCGAGGCCTGAAAAATCTGCAGGCCGTGGGCAAAATGCCACGCTGTGACGCCCATCTCCAGCGGCCGCCCCCAGCCATCGACCCGCCGTGCCTGGAAACGCCAACCCTGCGCTTGGGCTTGTGGCGTCATGCCACGAACCTGTACCGGCCCCAATGGCACCACCCCGACCGGAGCCTGACTGCCTGCCATCTGGCTGGCGGCCTGCAGGTTGTCCTGCATGACGCGGGGCAAGGCCGCCAAGGTGGGCCCGACCTGCGTCACGTCCTGCACCTGCACCTGGCTGAGCGCCCAGGTCACCTCACCGGTCTGACAGGACCACATGTGCATGACCAGGGGCTGGGGCGCGCTGGGCAGAGTCACGGTGCGCGTCACGTGATCTGGCTTGCAGGGAAACAGGGAGCGCAGACCCGGCGCCTCGGACGGGCGCACCTCGCGCCAATCCAGTGCGGGCGAGCAGGCGCTCAGGGCAACCAGGGTCAGCATCAAACCCAGGCGCGCGCAACGCCGCGGCAGGCTCACGAACGGCATCGGGCGCGACCTCAAGCGGACGGCTGGGCCAACAACTGCCCCAACAGCTTGTGCAGGGCATCGAAGTCAGGTTCGCCCACATAGCGTTTGACGACTTTGCCCTCGCGATTGATCACCAGGGTGGTGGGCGTGAGTTGCACGTCGCCAAAGGCCTTGGCCAGGCTGCCGTCGTGGTCGATGGCCACGCGGAACGGCAGCTGGCGGGTCTGCGCAAACTGCATGACGTAGGCCGGTGGGTCGTAAGACATGGCCACAGCCAAGGTTTCCAGCCCTTGCGCCTGGAAACGCTGGTGGGTGGCGACGATCTGAGGCATCTCCTTGACGCAGGTGGTGCAGCTGGTGGCCCAGAAGTTGAGCACGGTCACTTTGCCTTTGAACACGCTTGTACGATGCTGGCTGCCATCCAGCTGGGTGAAAGGCAGGTCCGGCAGATCCGAGTTGCCCCCCGACAGGCAGGCGCTCAGGAGCACGGGCAGGCCCAGGATCATCAAACGTCGACTCATCGGCATGGGTGTCACCACAGCAAACTAGAAAGGAAACAACATGAAACGTCGCAGTGTATTGTCATCCCTGGGGGTGTTCGGCCTGGGCTGGGTCACCCTGCCGGCAACAGGGTGGGCTGCCGCGTTCAGCAGCAAGGACGCCACCGCCGCCCTGCGTGCTGCGCTCGACAAGGGGGCCGAGGTGGCGGTGTCCCAACTGGGTGCCAACAATGGCTTTCTGAACAACGAGAAGGTGCGCATCGGATTGCCCTCACCGTTGGACAAGGCGGCACCCGTGCTGCAGGCCATGGGGCGCGGCCAGCAATTGCAGCAGTTGACCGAAGCCATGAACCACGCGGCCGAGCAGGCGGTGTCCCTCGCACGGCCCCTGCTGAGCAAGGCGATCAAGGACATGAGCGTGCAGGACGCTGCCGGCATCTTGCAAGGCGGCGACAACGCGGTGACCGAGTACTTCGCCCGCAAGACGCGTGAGCCGCTGACAGCGCAGTTTCAGCCGGTGGTCAACCGCTCGCTGGAAAAGCTGTCGGTGACCCAGCGCTACAACGATCTAGCGGGCAAGGCCCAGCAGTTCGGCCTGCTCAAGGGCCAGGGCGGGACGCTGCAGGATCACGTCACGAACAAGGCGCTGGACGCCCTGTTCATGGTGATCGGCGAAGAAGAACGCAAGATCCGCCAGGATCCGGTGGGCACGGGCAGCGCCTTGCTCAAGAAGGTGTTCGGGGCACTGTGACCTCGGCCGGCTTGGGGCCACGCTCGAGCTTTTCCACATGGGGGTCGGCCCAGGGACCGGTGACCATGAATTCCTGGGTGCCGGCGTCGGCCACCTGTTTGCGCAACAGGTACTGTGCAATGAAGGTGCCGATGCCAATGACCGGGTTGATGGCAGCGTAGGCCAGTGAGGCCGCCTCGGCGTTGATCTGCGGCACCACGAAGACGTGCAGGTTCTGCGTCTCCTTGGCCAGGTCGGCCTGCCCTTCCATCAGCACGATGGCCTGCACACCACGCATGCGCAGGTTGCGGGTGGCGGCCACGCCCTGCGTGACCTTGACGTCGCCGTCGATGGCGTCAAACGCAAACCCCTGCTGGAACAGGTCACGGAAATCCAGCGTCAGCCGGCGCGGCAGGGACTGCAGGCTGAGCACCCCCAGCAGTTTGGCCATGCCCGGGTCGGCTTTGAGGAACTGCCCGGCGTTGATCTGGACCTTGATGTCACCGGACATCGTCAGCGGATCGGGCTCCAGCGGCGAGCCCAGCCAGTTGACCTGCCCGGTGAGCTGGCCTTTGCCGCCGCGCAGCGTCTGCGGCAGGCCCAGGCGGGTCAGCAGGGCACCGCTGTCGCGCAGGTCCAGGGTGAAGCCAAAGGCCGAGCGCGGGCGGCCGAGCGTGCCCAGGGCTGCCCAGTTGCCCGAGGCATCGAGCTGGGCCTCCGGGGTGCTCACGCGCAGGCGATTGAGGCGCCATTCGGGCAAGGCTGCGCCGCCCGCCATGGGCACGAGGCGGTTGAGGGCCTCGACCTCCACACGGCCCAAGGCCAGGCCGCGCCACTCGAACTGATCGATCTGGATGTCGAGCGCGGGCAACTGCCTGGCGCCCTCGCCAGCGAGCATCTGCGCGGTCGCCTGGCTCTGCAGAGCCTGTGCCTCGGCATTGGGGATGGACAGGCGGGACAGACGCGCCGTCACCCTGCTGGAAGACGGTCCGGCGGCCAGCGGCGCCTTCTCAGGCGCCCATTCGATCTGACCGGCCACCTGGTCCGCGTGGAGTTGCAGACGCCACACCTCCGGGGCCGGATGGGCCAGCGTGGCCGACACGTCCTTGAGCGTGCGCTGGCGGAAGGTCAGCGCGCCCGTCTGGATGCTCACCGTTTCTGGCAGGCCATCCCCGAAGTCTGACTGGCTGGCGCCCCCGGCCGGGCCACGGAAGGTGTCGGCGACCTTCATCCACGCATCCAGATCCAGCGTGGGGCTCGACCACTGCGCGGCCACCCCGCGCGCTGGCAAAAGTGGCAAGGCCGCGCTCTGCCCCGGCCCAGCCTGCACCACGCTGATCAGCCCCTGCGTGACCCGGGCGTGAGCGCCGCTCACATCACGGCGCAGGTCCACACGCACGCGCGGCAAGGCCGCCGGCGTCATGGCCAAGGTCTGCGGATTGCCCACGTCCACCTGGATGAGGTCACGTTCACCTTGCTCGCTGTCGGTGCGGTAGGTGACGGTCAGCGGCCACACTGCGGCAGCCGGCTTGGTCAGGGGTGCGGGCAAGGCCGCGCCGATGCCCTGCAAGGTCGAACTCACCTGCACCTCGGTGCGTGCCCCGGCGGCCACCGTCACAGCCACCGGTGTCTCCCCCGCGAGGTGCGGCGCCAATCGCGCCAGGGCCGGGTACTCCTGCGCCTGCTTGAGGCCCTCGGCCGACATGCTGCCGCGCGCGCTGAAGCGCACCATGCCATCTGGTCCGCGCTTGCCCTGTACGGTCATCTCCTGCCCCCAGACGCGGGTGCGTGCCTGCACATCCAGCTGCGTCTCGGTGAGGGCAATGGTGCCGCGCAAGGCCGCAAAGGCCGGGATCGACGGACTCAGACGCACACTGGCCTGGTCCTTGTCCGACAGGGTCACCAGGCCCTTGACCCGGGTGTCTTCGCCGCGGTTCAGCGGGATGTCCAGCGACAGCTGCAAGGCGCCCCGCCCACCGCCTCGGGCCTCGCTGAGCGCACCGCCCGTCCACTCGCCCACTGGCGAGGTCGCCAGGAAGCGCAGCAGATCGTCCATCGGCCCTGCGCCACGGCCCTGGATGGTCAGGTGCGGGTCATCCGCCCCCATGTCCTCGATCCGGCCTGACACCTCGCTCAGCACAAAGCGCCCCGCGCCCATGGTACCCAACAGGGCACGGGCGTCCTCGATGAGCATGCGCTGGCCCTCGAAGCGCAGCAGCCCTTCCAGCGACGTGAACGCCGGCCAGATGCCCTTTGTCGCGTCGGGCGTCAGGCCCAGCAGCGTCGGGGGCACATAGTCCATGACCACCTGACGCACGGGCACCCGCACGCGGAAGCGCCCACCCACATCGTCCTTGAACGGGAATGCGTCCAGTTCGCCCTTAACCTCAAACGTCACCCCTTCGGCGTGGCCGCTGCGGAAGGCCTGGCGCACATAGTCACGCGTGTCGGGCGGGATGCTCAGGGGCAGGTAGCGCCACACGCGGGTGGCCTCACCGCGTGCCAGCCGGCCGTCCAGCTGCAGCACCCCCGGCAGACGCGACAGCGGCTGCCCCTGGGCATTGCGCTCTCCGGCGGCGGCTGTGCGCCAGGTGGCGTCCAGCGTGCCTGCGGCGTCGGCATTGGCAAAACTGGCCTGACTGACCTTCACCGACCAATCCGGTGCAGCGCCCACCGCCACGCGCCGCGTCCAGTCCACGCGGGCCTGGAGCCGATCCAGAGGGATGCGGGGCGCTTCGAACACGCCCGGGAACGCCAGCCAGCCTTGCTGCATGGCGAGATCGGCCCGCCCGCTCGTCTCTGTGGCCGTCACCGTGACATCGGCCTGCGCCAAGCCCGGTCTCATCCCGTCCGGGGACTCCGCCAGACCCAGGCCCTGGACGCGCGCCTTGACCCGGTAACGCGTGGGCGCCGTCGCCGCCCCTTCCCAGCTCAGGTCCAGCCCGGACACGATGCCCTGGGGGGCCAGCTCCTGCAGAGCCTGGCGGTGGGCGGTGGGCAGCGGCAAGCGATCGGCCACCCGGGCCAGCAAGGCCAGGTCCAGATGCTCGGCCTGAGCCTGCCCGCCCAACGTCTGACGCCAGGCTTTCGCCACATCCACCAGCGGGTCGGCCGCATGGCGCCACACCAGGCGCCCCTGGCTGAGGGGCCACGAGAGGCCGTCGTTCAACTCGAAGGCCAGTTGCTCGAATGCCAGTGCGGTCTGCTCGGAGCGGTGGTCCAGGCTCAGGCGGCCATCCAGACGCCTGAAGCTCAGCGGCGCCAGCACCGGGTCCAGACGCACATCCACGCCCTGCACCGCAAGCTGCAAGCCCCCCCCCGCCAAACGGCCGTCTCGCAAGCGCACAGTGGCACGCACCGCGCCCCGCCCGCCCCGCACCTCGACCGGCAGGCTCACATGACGCTGCAGCGTCTGCACATCCACATGCGGCAGGTCCAGCACCACCGAGCCGGTCCAGCGCTGCCACTGGCTGGGCCGGGTCAAGGACGGCCACCAGCGTTGCCACCAGGCCGCCTGCTCATCCAAGGCCCACAAGGGCTGGGCCATGTCCATCTCCAGGCGCACCCGCTGGCCGAACTCGCGCGGCGGCGTGGCGGCCAGCGCCAGCTCATGGTGACGACGCCCCAGTCCCAGTCGGTGACGCAGCGCCAAGTCCACCTGCTGCAGACTCAAGGTGGGACGTCCCCGCATCTCATCGGTCCAGCGCAGACGCCCTTCGCGAATCTGGATCAGCGACTGCGACAACACCCAGTCGGCCCCCGCAGACGTGCCCTGGCCGCTCGCCCCCTGCGGCGCCAGGCGCAAACCCGCCACATGGACTTGCCCGCTGACGTCTCGCCGCACCTCCAGCTCAGGGCGAACCAGTTCCAGGCGGCCCAAGCGCACCTCGCCCGCCCACAGGGCCTGGGGCGACAGCGTGGCCAGCGACACCCGCGCCGACACCTCCGGCAACGCCAAGGCCACCCGGCCCTGCTCGTCCAGCAGTTCCACCCGGTGCAGGCTCAGCACCGGCCACATGCCATCAGTGTGCCCCTGCAGCGCACCAATGCGCACCGTCACCCCCAATGCCCGCGTGGCTTGTTCAGCCAAGTCCTGCCGCCAATCGCCAATACGGGGCAGAATCTGAAACAGCAACACCGCCCAGGCCACCGTGGCCAGCAACACCCCCGCCCCCAAGAGGCTCAAGGTGATGCGAACCAGACGTCGGGTCGCCCGCCCCATGAACCGGGCCGACGACCACAGCCTGTGGCGGCGCCCGGTGGCGGTTTGCGTGGAAAGCTCAGAGGAAGCAGCAGGAATCTCAGACATGGATCAGACAGTTCACCCGTCGAACCGCCCACAACGTGGCCTGACTGCTGCTCTACCATTGCCAGCACAGCCCCAGGGATCGACAACCGATCACACTAGCACAGACCTCTTCGCCGGCGACACGGTCCATGATTGATTTCCCCTTCGACGCGGTGCCCACCACCACCCCTGCGGCCCACTCCCGCTACGTCCAACGTGTCCGCCGCCGCTACGCTGACGAGATCGCCCGGTTCGCCCAGACGGCCCCCGGCACGCCCCGCACCGCCGAGATCACGACCCTGATCGCCCACCTGCGTGAGCAAGGGCGCGAGTTGGGCTCGGCCCTGCGCGTGGCCCGCCACCTCGTCATGGAACGCCTGGCCTGCCTGGACGTGGAAGGCGGCGCCCCCATGCTGGAGATCACCGCCTCGGTGACCGAACTGGCCGAGGTCACGCTCGACCACGCCCTGGCTGCCGCCGAAGCCGAGCTCGACCTCAAGCACGGCGCCCCACTCGACGCCCAAGGCCAGCGCATCGACCTGTGGGTCATCGGCATGGGCAAGCTCGGCGGGCGAGAGCTCAACGTCTCGTCCGACATCGACCTCATCTACGTCTACGAAGACGAGGGACACACCACCGGCATCGAAGACGGCGGCATGGTGCGCGGCCGCGTCACCGCCCACGAATACTTCAGCCAGGTGGCCCGCCGCCTGTCCACCCTGATCGGCGACACCACCGAAGACGGCTTCGTCTTCCGCGTCGACCTCGCCCTGCGCCCCAACGGCAACTCTGGCCCTTCCGTGGTCAGCATGGGAATGCTGGAGGAGTACTTCCTCGTTCAGGGACGTGAGTGGGAGCGCTTTGCCTGGCTCAAGAGTCGCATCATCGCGCCGCGTCGCGCCATGCCCGGTGGCGAACACCACCAGCGCGCCCTGGCCTTGCGCGACCTGGTCATGCCCTTCGTGTTCCGCCGCTACCTCGACTACGGCGTCTTCGAAGGCCTGCGCCAGCTTCACCGCAAGATCCGCGACGAAGCCACTCGCCGCGCCGCTGGCCGCCCCGAGCGCGCCAACGACGTCAAGCTGGCCCGCGGCGGCATCCGCGAAATCGAGTTCACCGTGCAATTGCTGCAGGTGGTGCGCGGCGGCCAGTTCCCGGAAATCCGCACCCGCTCCACGCTCAAGGCCCTGCCCCGACTGGCCGCACGCGGCCTGATCCCCGCCGACAAGGCCGAGAAGCTGGCCGAGGCCTACACCTTCTTGCGCCGCATCGAGCACCGCATCCAGTTCCTCGACGACCAGCAGACCCACATGCTACCCACCGAGGACGCCGACCTGGCCTGGATCGCCGACAGCCTGGGCATCCATGCCCGTGAGCAAGGCAGCGCCGACCGCCCCGAATGCCGCTCCAGCACCTGCCAGCTGCTCGAAGCGCTGTGCAATGTGCGCGAGTTCGTGGCCACCGAGTTTGACGCCCTGCTCCATGACGGCCGCGACCCCAAAGCCAACGGCTGCAAAGGCTGCGGCGGCCCGCCTCTGCCCGTGGACAGCGAGGAGTTCCTCGCCAAGCTGCCAGAGGATCTCGCCCCGCACGTGCGCCAGTTCGCTCAGCAAGGCAAGGTGGCCGTACTGTCGGATGCAGCCAAGCTGCGCCTGGCCAAGCTCATCGGCCGCGCCACCAAGGCCGCCCTGGACGCGCGCGAAGGCCCGGACGGCGCGCCGTGCATGAACACCGACACCGTGCGCCACTTTGTCGACTGGCTCACGCCCTTGCTGCGCCGCGACAGCTATCTGGCCCTGCTCGACGAGCGCCCCGAGGTGCTCAACCGCCTGCTGCGCCTGCTGGGCCTGGCCAAATGGCCCATGCAGTACCTGCTGCGCCACCCCGGCGTCATCGACGAACTGGCCGACCCTCGCCTGCTCGAAGGTCGCTTTGACGCCGTCGCCTACCAGCGCGACCTCGAAGATCGTCACACCGCCTGGGTTCGCGCCGGCCAGGCCGACGAAGAAGCGGTGCTCGACACTTTGCGCCGCGCCCACCACGCGGAGGTGTTCCGCACCCTGGTGCGCGACGTCGAGGGCACGCTCACCGTCGAGCAGGTCGCCGATGACCTCTCGGCCCTGGCCGACGCCACCCTGTCCGTCACCATCAAGTGGGCCTGGAGCTACCTCCAGCAGCGCCCCGGCAAGCAAGGCCGCTACGCCGTGGGCCGCCAGCCCCACTTCGCCGTCATCGCTTACGGCAAGCTGGGCGGCAAGGAACTCGGTTATGGCAGCGACCTGGACGTCGTCTTCCTCTTCGACGAAACCCAGGATGCCCCCGACCCGCAAGCCGGCCCCGACACCCCGAGCGCCATCGATGCCTACCTGCTGTTCGCCCGCAAACTGGTCACCTGGCTGACCCTGCGCACCTCGGCCGGCGAACTGTTCGACATCGACACCGCCTTGCGCCCCAACGGCAATTCGGGCCTGCTGGTCACCAGCTTCCACGCCTTCGACGACTACCAGCGCCAGCGCGGCAGCAACACCGCCTGGACCTGGGAGCACCAGGCCCTGAGCCGCGCGCGCTGGTGCGCCGGCGAAGTGGCTCTGGCCGATCGCTTCGAGACCACGCGCCGCAGCGTGCTGTCCGCCCAGCGCGACCCCGTGGCCCTGCGCGACGAGGTCATCGCGATGCGCGAACGCCTGCGCGAGGCCCACCCCTGCCCAACCGACCAGTTCGACATCAAGCACAGCCGTGGCGGCATGATCGACGTGGAGTTTGCCGTGCAGTACCTGGTGCTGACCCACAGCCACGCTCACCCCGCCTTGCTGGACAACGTCGGCAACATCGCCTTGCTGCAACGCGCTGAAGACGCCGACTTGCTGCCGCCGGGTGTTGGTCATGCTGCCGGACAAGCCTACCGCGAACTGCGTCGCATCCAGCACCGTGCCCGACTGGACGATGCCAGCACCAAGCTGAAAGACGAGGCCCTGGCGGCGGCCGCATCGCACCGCGAGGCCGTGCAGGCACTGTGGCAGGCCGTTTTCCCAGGGCATTGACTTGGTGGGGCAGGACGGGTTAACACTGTCACGACGACACAACAGGCCCAGCCCCCCATGTGAGCGGCAGGAGAAAACCCCAGGGAACTCACCCCTTCCCTGCGTGATCATTCACCGGTGACGCAAAAGAACGCGCACAACCGTTCTGGTCTCCACCTTGATTTGATCAACCCCTGCCACACCATGACCCATCGCCTGCAAGCCATTGCCCGTCAACGCACCATCCGCTCGATGGCGCTGCTGCCCATCGTCGTTGCTGCCGCCCTGGTGGCCGGTTGCGGTGACAAGTCCGCCTCGGGCGAAGGCAAGGCCACCCAGGCCGCCGCGCGTGTCGATGGCAGTGAAATCACGGTGCACCAGATCAACCAAGTGCTGGAGCGCCAACAAGGCCTCAAGCCGGAACAGGCCGAGGCGGCCAGCCACCAGGTGCTCGAAAGCCTGATCGACCAGCAACTGGCGGTCGCCAAGGCCGAAGAGCAAAAGCTCGACCGCGACCCGCAGGTGGTGCAGATGCTCGAAGCCACCCGTCGCAGCATTCTGGCGCGCACCTACTTGGAAAAGGCTGCGGCGTCTGGTGCCGGCACCCCCACGACAGAAGAGATTCGCAAGTACTACGACGAGAAGCCAGCCCTGTTCTCTCAGCGCAAGGTGTATGCACTGCAGGAATTCACGGTTCCTGCCGCCAAGGAACAAAGCCAAGCCCTGATGGAGCAACTGAAAGCCACTCGCGGCCCGGCTCAGTTCGTCGACGTACTCAAGGCCAGCGGCCTCAAGTTCAATGCCAACCAGATCACACAGGCTGCTGAAGGCCTGCCACTCGGCATCATCGACCCACTGAGCAAGGTCAGCGATGGTGAGGCCCTCTACATCACCGGCAACGATGGCTTCAAGGCCGTGTTGGTGGTCGCGTCCCGCAGCCAGCCGGTGTCGTTCGAGCAGGCCAAGCCCGCCATTGAGCAGTACCTGACGGCCGAGCGTCGTCGTGAGTTTGCGCTCAAGGAGATGAAGGGCTTGCGTGAGGCGGCCAAGATTGAGTATCTGGGCAAGTTTGTGAACAAGCCTGCATCGGGTGTGGCCGCAGGAAAGCCCTCGGCCTCGGCACCCGCAGCAGTTGCCTCACCAGCTAGCGTTGCATCGGAGCCGAGCGTTGACGCCGACGCGCTCAGCAAGGGCCTGACCGGTCTGAAATGATGCCTCGGGCGGGGCTTGGCCCCGCTCCGCAATTTTTGCAACTCCGAAGTTCGCTGCCCCACCAAGACGACCATGACGTTCAACCAATTCCTGCGAATCATCCGTTCCCGCTGGGTGCTGGTCTTATCGATCGTCACGGTCGTCGTGCTCAGCACGCTGGGTGTCAGCCTGATGCTGACCAAGCAGTACACGGCGTCGGCCACCGTCATGGCCGACGTGCGGCCCGACCCCGTCTCGCCTTACGCCATGGCCGGTGCCATGGCCAACACCTACCTGGCCACCCAGGTCGACATCATCAAGAGCGCCAACGTAGCGCAGCGTGTCGTCCGCACGCTGAGACTCACCGAGAACCCGCAAATGCGCGAGCTCTGGATGAAGCAAACCAAGGGTCAAGGTGACGTTACTGCCTGGGCAGCCGACCTCATTGACAAAGGCCTGACTGTCAAGCCATCACGGGAGTCGAACGTCATTGAAATCCAGTACGAGGGCAACTCGCCCGGGTTTGCCTCCACACTCGCCAACGCCTACGCTCGCGCCTACATCGATTCCACAGTTCAGATCAAGGTCGGTCCGGCCCGCCAGTACGCCGAGTTTTTCGAAGAGCGCGCGCGTGCCGCCCGTGAAAAGCTGGAGCGCGCCCGTGAAAAGCTCGCAGAAGCCCAACGCGAGAAGGGCATCGTGCTAACCGATGAGCGTCTGGACGTCGAAACTGCACGACTTGCCGAACTTTCAAGCCAAGTCAACGCTTTGCGCGCCATGCGCTCAGAGACCACCAGCCGCCGCGCCCAGGCCTCAGCCAATCCAGAACAACTCAACGATGTGCTGAACAACCCGGTGGTCGCCAACCTCAAGACTGATCTGGCCCGCCAAGAAGGTCGCCTGCGCGAGCTGAGTGAACGCCTCGGTGATGCCCACCCTCAAGTCATCGAGTCCCGCGCCACGATTGACAGCCTGCGTGCCCAGATTCGCAACGAAACCAGCCGCGTGACCGGCAGCGTGCGTGGTGGTGCCTCCATGGCAGCACAGCGCGAAGCGGAGGCTATCGCGGCCTTCGAGGCACAACGTGAGCGCTTGCTCAAGCTCAAGGAGAGCCGCACAGACTTGCAGGTCATGGAGCGCGAGGTTGAGACCGCTCAACGCATTTACGACTCCATCCAGGAACGCCTGAGCCAGACCAACCTCGAAAGCCAGACCAGCCAGTCCGGCATCTACTTGCTCAGCAGTGCCACAGAACCCACTTCGCCGACCTCCCCGCGCGTCTTTCTCAACACGGCAGTGTCGCTCGTGCTGGGAACACTGCTCGCCCTCATGGTGGCGATGACCGTCGAGCTCTTTGACCGCCGAGTACGCAGTCCCATTGATATCACTCAGGCCCTGGATATCCCCGTCATCGGCGTCCTGCCCGCGCCGAAATCACACCGACGACTCACAACGGCTCGCCTGCGCCTCGCCTTTGGCAGTAAATCTGCCTCGTGATCTCTGTTGTTGACTGAACGCACCCATCCAAAGGCATTCATGAAGCCCCTTTTCAGCCAATCCCGCCTGGGCCCCATCGACGAGTCCGACGACTTTCCAGACACACAAGCGGCTCCGATGGAAAAGTCCATCGGACAGTTGATCAGTGAAGCCAACAACCTGTCGACTGATCAGATCGAACAGATCCTGTCCTACCAGAAGGACAACGGCGTTCGCTTTGGTGAAGCCGCCGTGGCCTTGGGTTTGGCCAAAACTGACGACGTTCTCTGGGCCTTGGCTCAGCAGTTCCACTACCCCTACGCGAGCGAAGGTAAGAACGCTCTCAACCCAGAGCTCGTCGTTGGTGCCGCCCCCTTCACCGACCAAGCCGAGGCGTTTCGCACAATCCGAAGCCACCTGATCATGAGGGTATACAGCTCGGAAGGGCCACGCCCGGCCATTGCCGTGCTCAGCCCTGACTCCGGTGACGGCAAGACCTATTTCTCGGCCAACTTGGCAGTGGCCTTCTCCCAGCTGCCGGGTCGAACACTGCTGATCGACGCAAACCTGCGCAACCCGCGCATGCACGAGCTGTTCACACTGCAAAACCGCAGTGGCGGCCTTTCGTCAATTTTGTCTGGCCGCACGGCCTCGAAGGTCATCCAGGCCGTCAAAGAGTTGCCCAACCTGTTCGTCCTGCCCGCAGGCCCTACGCCGCCTAATCCGCTGGAACTGCTGGAGAGGCCTGCCTTCGACCTGCTCATGCGCGAGCTCAAAACCAAATTCGACCGCATCATTGTCGACACCCCTGCCACCTCGCAAGGTACCGACGGTGCGGTCATCGCAGCTCGCTGTGGCGCGGTGCTGTTGCTTTCCAGCCAGAACAAGAGCCGCATGCCGGCACTCAACGAACTGCTCAAGACTGTTGGCATGAGCTCGGCCAAGGTTGTGGGGGCCATCGTCAACGAGTACGGCGGTTGATCGACTCAAGGGGAGATCAGCACCGGACGGAAATCCACCGGCACGCTCGTGCCTGATGCGACTGCTCTACAGCGCCCCGACAGGTCGCACACCTTCGTTGCACCAGCGGGCAAGGCCACAGCATGAGGAGCCTGAGGAACCCGCGCCGGGTGCCAGATCACCTGAGCCTCCCGACCTTTGACGTCGCGCAGCACCGCGCGCCACACTCCGTCCTGCTGCCCTGTATCCATTCGAACCAGACGTTTGCCCACCATCCAGCGGCGTACCTGACGCCAAGCCTCCCCAGATGCATTAACCCCTGTGGTCGCGTTGTTGTTTCGATTGAATGACGTTGGTGAACTTGGCCATCCGTGCTGATCATCCCAGGCATAGTGGTAGACCCGCCCCAGACCCGCCCCCCAAGCGATCACAAAAAAACGAGCGAGATATGCCGGCCCCAGCTCATCGCGGGTCGGCGGCGGGAGGCCTTGGCGTCGCGCCTGCAACGTTGCCGGCTCGGTATCGAAGTGAATGGCTTCGATGGCGCTCTCTGTGCTCCACAGCGGCTTGTCGGCCAAACCATGGTCTTGCAACATGCCGCGCAGCGCAAGCACCTGCGGCATCAGCATCTCCGGCGCCCCCTCCAGGTAGATGTGATAACCGATGGCATCCGCTTGCTTACCCCCACCAATGCGCAGGAAGTAATCCAGGTAGTTGCGGTGGTGGTAGCTGATGCCAGAAGTCACCACGGCGGCTTTGGGGTCCACTCGACGAATGATGCGAAACGCTTCGTTCTGCAACTCCAGCAACTGCTCGGGCGTGCCACGGTAGCCTGATCCCAATCCGCTACGGCAGGATTGTGGGTCGGGGCACCAAGGGTGCGAAGGAGGGAAATTGGGTTCATTCCAGATTTCCCAACTACGGATGGATCGCCCCTTATAGCGCCCCACGACGTCAGTGACCCAGTTTTGCCAATCGGCCATGCGGCGAGGAGTTTCATCGCAGCGATAACAGTCAGGCAAATTGGCATCGTCGGCATCCTCAGCCATCGAGGCCCAAGCAGGTGCATAGCCTCCCAGCACCATCAACATATCCACATTGTGCTGATCTGCGAGCGCTGCCCGTTCGTCCAGAGCATCCCAGCGATAGATGCTGCGGGAGCCGCGAGGCCGGGTCTTTTGCACTTGGTGCCACTGTGACTGACTGCTATCCCAGATCCGGACAGATCCAGCCTCGGAGTCGGCGATGCCGGATCGGACGTTACGCGTGTGCAGGATGTGGGTGCCGAAAAACTCAGCCGGCACATCGACGGCAGGCAAAGGTAGGGACATCGCTTTAACCTGCAGACTGGCCTCATCCACCCATAGGGTGCCTGGCGTAGCGCTAGAGACCATGAACACGGCTTGGCGGCTGCCGGACTCCCAGAGGCCATGGGAGAACGCGGCGACCTCCACCCGGACCCACTCATCGATGACGCGAACCGTGCGTGCGCCATACTCCAAATAGGGTGGACCGCTCTGGCGCAAGGACAACTTGACCACCATGGGAGATTGCGCGCGCAACCAGACCCCAACCCGATACTGAGCATCAGGCACCAAGGTCTGAGGCTGAACCAATTGGAACACGCCCTGCGCCAAACGCACCTTTAATGCGCGCCCCGAACGGGCTGGCGCAATTGTCGTTTCGTACTCAATGCGGCTTTGCGGCTGCCAGCAAGAGTTGTCCGACCAGTTGATCGGCAAGCTTCCTTGCACCCGGGAACAATCACCGAGCTGACGGCTGCCCCCCTCGAAACCACCGTCCTTGAGCCCCCCGGACACTATCTGAGCCCGCGCCGATTCGCACATCAGGCTCAAAATCAGGACAAGCCCAAAAGTCAGGACCTGCAATGAAAACCCCGTCCGCTTGCGACACTCCATCCCACACTCCAAGATCATCAGATTGGCGTCGACGGCAGTCTGCTCAAATAGGCATGTAACCTCGCCGCCACGGCATCGACCTCGAACCGTTCGACAAATCGGCGTAACGCGGCTTCACGCATCGACTGCAACCGGTGCTCATCGTCCACCACGGACAACAAAACATCACAAGCCCGGCCAGGGTCGTCTAGCGGCCAGAAGCAGCCCTGCACGTCGTTATCAAAAATCTCGGGAATCCCGCCAACCGGGCCGGCCATCACCGGCACTCCGACCGACAACGCCTCCAGCAGCACCACCGGCAGGTTCTCCATCACCGCAGCATGCACGTACAACCGATGCCCTGGAATGTAGGTTCGCCCCTGTGACGAGAAACCTTCAAAAAAGACCTGATCAGCTAGGCCCAGCTCATTCGCCCGCTTGGTCAGGGGGCCGCGATCTGGCCCGTCACCCACGAGCGTAAGGCTCAGAATGCGACCACGCCGCCGTGCTTCAGCCAACACTTCCAGCAAGAAGCCCTGGTTCTTACGCGGCTCTAGCGTGCCAATGCAGATGAGGTCTCTTCCAACCATGCTCCGCAACGGAGAGCCACCTGACAGCGGCTTGACGAAGTTGGGAATGATGGCCGCATTGGACTGATCCAACCCTGGCCACACCTTACCCAACTCACGCAGCATGAAAGCCGACACGAAAATCAAGCCGTGTACACGACGCACGACCGATGACTCGAGGGCGCGGATGCCTCGATCGATTGGGCCATCGCGAGTGATCATCCCCTTACCAATCCACTCCTCAGATTGAGACACATTGAAGTGCACAACCAGGGCCACGCGCTGCCCAGGATGCCGACGCGCGCGCAAAGCCACATCGGCCGACAAGGGGCACTGGGCATACACGACGCAATTCGGATGACGGCGCATGAGTGTGCGCAAACGCACCCCCAGCAAAGCGGCATGACCACGCCGGTACAAGGCCACAGCGGCAGGTTTATGCAACCGCTCCAGCACTCGACGCAGGGCAATGAACAGCGCCAAGAATGGACTGGTCGGCCAATGAAAAGGCGTCGCAATATCGTGGGGCAGACTGCGGGCAGCTAGATAGCCAACAAACTCGCGCATGTGCGCCTGCACACCGGTCGTGCCCTCCAGTCGCATCAGCGACGCTACGATGATCATGGGCTGGGTCATGCAACCTCCTGATCAACAGCTTGCTGCAGCGCCGTGAGCAATCCCTGGGCGGCATGAGCAAACGTGAACCGTTCGACCTCGTGCCGTGCGGCGTGTGACATCGATTGCCACAATGCGTCATCCGACAAGAGCTTCACCACACGATCAACCCACAGAGCCTCATCCAGGGGGCAGACGAAGCCCGTCACCCCATCTTGTATCAGCTCATCGACCACCCCAGTGTGCGGGGAGACCACACAGGGCACACCGGCCGCACAGGCTTCGTTTGCAACGACACCCCAGCAGTCGAACGATGTGGGAAAGAGAAACACGCGAGAAGCTGCATATTCCAACGGCAACTCGGCCTGAGACAGGTAGCCTGCAAAGGAAACATCTACCCATTCAGACACTTCATGTGCCAACTGACGCATGTCCGCCTCCATGTCTCCCCTGCCGACGAAACGCAGGCTCAGGCGACGACCCAGTCGGCGTGCTGCCTGATACGCCACAGCAATGGCGAACAGCGGGTTCTTATGAGCCACGAATCGACCGCTGAACAGCAAGTCGTGGTTGCGAGGAATTTGCACTGATGCAAACCTGGCGTTGTCGGTACACAGCGCGGCCACATGGATACGTTCACGAGGCAGACCGTAGCTCAGGTAAAGGTCGGTCGACCCCTGACACGCCCCCACAAAAGATCGACTTCGGCTGAATACAAAGCGTCGCACAAGCCGATGCTTCCAGCTTAAGCTGCGCTCTGATTCAAGCGTGCCGTCGGTCATGGTCACATGGGGTACACGATGCATCACTGCCCAAGCGAAAGCAAACAGGAAAGTGGGAATGAAGCCGGAGGTCACGATGACATCGGGCTGGATCGAATTCAACAGGCGCCACACACCCGGATCAGCGTGCGAGAAACGTGTGTCGTGAATGTCATAGCGCCCTTTCAGAAAGTGCACCTGGTATCGGCTGGATCGCCCGTCCTGAGCCGGATCAATGTGAGCCCCCGCGCAGTACACCATGTGCAACTCAACCTGCCCCGAAGCAGCCAAGAGGTCCCAACACGGCAATCGGTAAGGCGCAGGCACGTTCGTAATCACGGCGCATCGAATGGGGCGCTTTGCTGCCTGCATCAGCGCCCCCATAGAGAAAAAGCCTTGGTTTGTGCCTTCGACGAAGCATCGGCCACTGTTCCATCGACCTCGTCAGGAGAAGCCAAGATCAGCAAGAACACGCTCGCGAGCGGCCAAGTCTTTAAGGCGAACAGTGAGACCGTCATGGTCATTCCTTGCACCAGATACATCAGGAACGCCACAAAGGCCAACCCACTTGCCCATCGACGTCGTCCGTCACTGTTCGCAATACGCCAAACCAAATACCATCCACAGAAGTTCATCGCAAGACCAAAGATGCCTTGAGTGGTCAGTTGATACATGACATCGTTGTGGGCACCATGTGGCACGCCATCCGAAACGTTCTCCATGTAGATGAGCAAGTCGGCATACAAGCCTCGGCCAAAAAGCAACTCCAGCGGACCATAAGTGGCGAGCCCGTAGCGAATTAGCACCTCCAAAATGCGGTCTCGTCCCTGAGTAAAAGAGCCCATGTTGGACGTGTCAAACCCAAGATACTTGCTCGGGTCGTAAAGAAACATCACCAGCGCTACGACCACCCCCAGGAAGGCCGCATAGCCTGCCAACACTGCAGGCCGCGCACCGTTTTTGTAGGCGATGAAGGCCAAAACAATCAACATGGTCAGGTAATTGGCACGAGAGTTGGCCAACACCACCATGCCCACGGACAGCAACGTCAGGATCAAGAAAGTGGGCGTGGGCTTGTAGCGGTTCCAAGCGGCGTAAATCAACACCGAGGTAGCCATGCTGTAGGACAAGTCCGTCTTGAACATGTAAAACCCTTTGAACGTACGGACGCCGCCCCAATATGTCCAACCGAAATCGAACGGGATGAGGGCCGCATTCGCCAGAATGTTCAAAGCAGCACCGACGGCCAAGGCAAAAGGAAGGCTTTTATCTCGTGCAGCAACCAGCAAGCCAAAGAAGACAAATGGACTGACAATCTTGAAAATCATCTGTGGCGACCCGTTTTGCCACATCATCAGCACCACCAGAAACGTGAAATACAGCATCACGTAAACCCACAGAACCGACTGCAAGTTGTTCACCCCTCGCCCCTGCAGCTGACGATCAAATGCGCGCCCAGTGCGCATGAAGAAGACACCAAAAATCAACAAGAAGAAATACAGGTACTTGACGACATTGACCTCGAAGAAGGCATCAACGCCGGATTTCAGTGCCACCGCCAAAAAAATGGGGGCTGCGTAAAACGTGGGAAACTCGATTTTTTTCATGACAGGATGCCTCCCGACTGGTTCACGCCGGCGTGGCGCACTTGCATAAGCAGGCGGCGCATACCCAAGAAGAGCACCAAGGCGTACGTCATCTCACCCAGCACCAAGCCCAGCATCAGACCGTTCTTGGCGTAGAAAACTCCCAAGACACACATGACTGGAATGCTGATGGCCGAACTGATGGCCGCCGCATAGAAAGACTGGCGAAAGCGACCTCCTGCCAAGAGAACGCCGTTGCATATGCCAGATAAACCACTGGCGAAGAAGAACAACGCCCACCAGGCAATGTCACTGGACAATCCACGGTACTTCTGCCCCAGAACATGAGTCTCTAGCGTCGGGTATGCAAGCGCCAGCACCAGGGTGTAAGAAAGCACGATCGCAAGCACCCCAGCCATGGACACCCAGGTCAGTCGACGCACACCACGCACGTCACCATCGGACAAATTGCGACTGACGCGGGGACGGAAGATGTTGGCCCATGAAACGAACACCATTCCCAGCGGCGCCGCGAACAGCTTTGCAGCCACCACCTCGGCCGTGGTCTCAGGCCCCACGACGCGGGCGCCGATGAGCAAATACCCATTCCCAAAAGCCCACGCCACCAAGCCTGCTGGCAGCGACCACTTCGCATAGGGCCAAATGTCCCGCAGCAGGGTCGACCACGCCTGCCATCGAGCCGACAGGGACAACTCGGCTGATCGCAACCAAGGCAGCGCACTCAATAAGCCTGCCAGCGCCATCACGTACAACACGCCCGCCGCTGAGATCTCGCTCGATCGCATCAGCACACCCACGCCAACCGTAAGCGCCAGCACGTACATCACATCCTGCCAGAGGCACAGGTCAGGCCTCAGTCGGATGAACTGAACATTGCGCAAGAACTCTCGTAGCCAGACGCCAACCACCATGCAACTCATGGCCCCGGCCAACGGCCAAGTAACCGCGTCCATCGCGATGGAGGCCGGCACCCACCAGATCACCGCCCCCCCCACCATGGCCATCACAACACTGAGCGCAACCTGCAAACCGAAATATGCATCGGCCATATCACGCCTGGCCTGCCCGACACGCTGCGGCAGCAGCGTCAGCGCCGTCGTGTTGATCAATGCCGCCTGGATTGCCAACGTGAGCGCGATGTAGCCCACCAGTTGGCTGTAGGCGTAGTAATCGGTTTTGGAGGCATATTTGATGAACACCAATCCGATCAAAAAGTTGGAGACACTCAGCAGCGCTTGGTCGAGCAATGAATAGTGGACACCTTTAAAGACCGACTCTTGGCCTGCAGGAGGCTTGACCTCACCGGGCATGAACGCCCCCTTGCAGCAGTGCACCTTGCAAGTCGGCCATGGCTCTGCGATAGACCCCCTCCAACTGCATCGCATTGCGCTCTGGCGTGTAAAGCGCCTCGTACTCGGCTCGGGCAGCTTTACCCATCTCCAGCATCGCCTGAGGGTTCAACTGAGCCCAGCGGATGCACTCTACCAAAGCGGCCGCGTTGCCAGGCTCGAACAGCAACCCGGTACGCCCCTCCTTCACCAATTCTTTCAGTGAGCCGTGACGACTTGCAATCACCGGCACGCCACAGGCATAGGCTTCCACGAGTGTGCGTGGAAAGCCCTCGTAGCAAGCGCTGGGCAACACCAGGAAAGCCGCGCGAGATAGCCGCGCCAAGACCTCGTCGAGGGGCTTCGCGCCCAACCAAGCCTCGCCGGCCGTCGACTTGACCTCAGCCTCCAATGGCCCGCTGCCAATCACCTCGACACTGCGAGCAGGGAGGGAGCGCATGGCCTCGATCAAAGTCGTCACGCCCTTCTCAACGGACAGGCGCCCCACGTAGACTCCACCGCAGCGATCGGACCAACTGGGGAGCCGCAACTGATCCACGAAATTGGGTTTGACATCAATCCGCTCAGCCGGCAGCCCCCCCTCAATGAACTTCTGACGACAGAACTCATTGAGTGCGATGTAGCGCGTCACTTTGCGCTGCCACGTCCCCAAGCCCTCATGCAGCATCACCATCGCTGCGACGGCCCCAGTCTGCAATGCCGAGTCCCGATAGCAACGGTGTTGCACTGCAGGCCACGGCACACGTCGCCCCAGGCAGTCCTCGCAGACCTTGCCTTCGCGGAGAAACGTCGCCTGCGGGCATAACAGACGGAAATTGTGCAGCGTCTGAACCACCGGGACACCCTCGCTCGCTGCCGCCCAAAACACGGAAGGTGAGATCAACGGCAAGGTGTTGTGGACATGAATCACATCTGGCTGAAAGCATGCAATGTGAGCGCGCAGCAAACGCACGGAGTCAGACGACCACAAGGTCTGCCGCGCCAAAGACAAACGCGACATGCCCTGGACGTCATCGTTGTGACGAATCCAGAGGTCAACCTCATGCCCCTGCTGACGCAGCAAGGCCGTCTCGGCCTCGACCACACTGTCCTCCCCCCCCCGCAATTGATACGCGTTGTGGGCTATCAATACGCGCAGGCGGGCGGACGCCCCAGCATCACGATCACTCACGCCGTCATTCACTCGTGATAGTCGTAGGCTTGGAAACCAGCGAGCTTCACAAGACTGTCACGCTTGGCAGAAGCGTAGTCACTTGTCACCATCTCGGCGACCAACTCCGCCAAGCTGATCTTGGGGGTCCAACCAAGCTTCTCGCGTGCCTTGGTGGGATCGCCCAGCAGCGTCTCGACTTCGGTAGGACGGTAGTAGCGCGGGTCCACCCTCACAATCACATCACCTGCCTTGCACTTTGAGAGCACCTGACCGTTGACGTGGGTGACTGCGACGACCTTACCTACCTCGTCTTCGCCCTCTCCCTCAAAAGCCAAAGTGATGCCCAACTCCCGCGCAGCGAACTCCACAAACTGACGCACGCTGTACTGCACGCCCGTGGCGATCACAAAGTCATCGGCCACATCCTGCTGCAGCATCAACCACTGCATCTCCACGTAATCCTTGGCGTGTCCCCAGTCACGCAGTGCACTCATGTTGCCCAGATACAAGCAATCCTGCAAACCCAAGGCAATGCGACTGATCGCACGCGTGATCTTGCGCGTCACGAACGTTTCACCACGCACCGGGCTCTCGTGGTTGAACAGCACGCCGTTACAAGCGTACATGCCGTAAGCCTCACGGTAGTTGACCGTGATCCAGTAGGCGTACATCTTGGCCACCGCATAGGGGCTGCGCGGATAAAAGGGTGTGGTTTCCTTTTGCGGGATCTCCTGCACCAACCCGTACAACTCCGAAGTCGATGCTTGGTAGAACTTTGTCTTCTTCTCTAGTCCGAGGATACGAATGGCCTCAAGCAAGCGCAACGCCCCCAGACCATCAGCGTTGGCCGTGTACTCAGGCTCCTCAAAGCTCACGCCAACATGTGACTGAGCGGCGAGGTTGTAGATCTCATCAGGCTGCACCTTCTGGACGATGCGGACCAAACTGGTCGAGTCCGTGAGATCGCCATAGTGCAGGATGAAGTTGCGGTTATCAACGTGTGGATCTTGATACAAATGATCAATGCGATCTGTGTTGAAGAGCGAGGAACGACGTTTGATGCCGTGTACTTCATATCCCTTCTTCAACAAGAACTCGGCCAAGTAGGAACCATCCTGCCCCGTAACGCCGGTGATCAGTGCAACTTTTTTGGACATGTCAATCTTCTTTGAGGGAACCGAAAAAACGAGCCCGGTCTGACGCAGGCATGGCAACAGCCAGATCATTGACGAACTGCTCTTGCAGAACCTTGGCTGCACTCAATTCAGCCTCGTCTGTTGAAGGCGTCAAACTGGAAATGCGCATCAGCATCCCATCCATGATCCAACCCTGCAGACCGTACTTCAACTGCGCAAGCTTACGAGACAAGCCGGGAATGCTCGCGCTGTGCCCCAGTGTCACCCAATATGTGATGGGCTCACGCCTCTGCCCTGCTGTCGCCAACAGACGCACCACTTGCAAATCATGGTCCTGCACCCTGAGCTGCCCAACGGAAGCGCCCTTCACAACGAATCCCTGTGCTGAGTAGCAGAATTCAGGTCGGTGCGCTGCGGTCGACGCCGAGTTCTGATTCTTCCCATAAGCGATGGAGAGCATCACCCGCGCACCGTCTTGACGGACATAAGTTCGATTCAAGGTCTGCGAGTACAAAGCGTCCAGCTTCTCGGTTACCGTCGGGTCAGGCAGAACGGGCACCACCGACGGATCTACTCTCCAAGCACCAAAGGACTCGGGCACAGAACGCTCAAGGTTCATCGCAGGCCACTCGTCAGCCATCACGCGCCTGGGTGTCAGCAACTCTGCCGCACCGAACCCCATCACCATCAGGATGACGGCCAGAAGGACTGGCAACAACTTCACGCGCGATGCGCCGCGACCCAAGCTATCAACGGTTGCCACGACCACCCCCTTGATCATCAAAACGTGCGGCCAGCAAGCGGTCTACACCGTAAGTCAGCACCAAGGCGACGGCAAACAACACCATGCCAGCAAAGCCGTGCATGAACCCCTGCCCTGCCTCGTCACCCAGGTGATAGGTCACCATGATCAAGATGATGACGCGAGTGACATTCGAAATGAACGAAATCGGAATGATCGCCAACCCAAGGATCACGTTACGAGCCTTGGAGGTGTAGTTCATCACACGCATGTACAAAAAACCCAATGCCTCAAGGGTGAACAGTGAGTTCAAGCCTGAGCAGGCATCGGCCACCAACAACTGGTATTGGCCCACAGTCAGGGTCACGCCAGTGCGTGCAATGGGGTAACCCGCCCAGTACATCAACTGCTCAGCCACCACCGACACCGCGCTCTTGAGGGGCATGGTCATGGCCTGCACCAGCACCCCCGGCAGGGGCA
>NZ_JAVEYN010000021.1:0-68550 GCF_034003525.1 Aquabacterium sp. | reverse complement strand
ACCTCCAGCTGAGTTCGCCGCCAAGCATCGCAACCCAACCCCATCAAAAAACGAAGCAAGATCAGTTAACCTGCAAACCCTTGGACCTCTCTCCAACTGACTGGTATGGCTGGAGGGGGCAGGTCACAGCTCCTATACGACCGCAAGCCATCTGAGGAAGATTGCTTGACCCATCATCCCGGCAGGGGCAGTCAATACCTCTCCATTCGCTACAGCGAGCGGCTGGCCGAGGCCGGTATCGAGCCGCCTGTGGGCTCACTGGGTGACACGCGCTGGCCGAGATCATTAACGGCCTATACAAAGCCGAGGTGATCCACCGTCGGGGCCCATGGAAGACTAAGCAGGCCCTCGAGTTGGCAACTCTGGAATGGGTCTCTTGGTTGATTCACCATCGATGGATGGGTCACTCGGCAAGGTCCCGCCAGCCAAGTCTGAGGCAAGCTATCAACAACAACGCGCTGGTCAGGCAGTTACCGCCTGACTTAAACCAACTGGCCTCCGCGAAACCCAGGGTGCTTTACCTGACTTCTGGCGCATGCAATGCGTACAGCTTGTTCTTGTCTTTGGTCTTTTGCGTCAGGATGAGCCCATGCGCTGGCCACTTCACTTCTGGCCGCGGTCGTGCCGCTTTGCCGCCCCGGTTGGTGGCTGGCTTGCTGTATCCGCAGCACGCCAACGACGCCTTCGACGAGATGGTGGTCAACACCTGGCGTGAGATTTCGTACTGTCAGTTCTTCCTCGGTGAGATTTATCTGCAGACAGAGCTGCCGATTGACCCGTCGAGCTTGACCCGCTGGCGACAGCGGATTGGGGAAGAAGCCGTGGAGTTGCTCCTGGCCGTGACCATTGAAGCGGCCAGAGCCGTGGGGCTGATCAAGCGCAGTAGCCTGGACAAACTTATCGTCGACACCACGATGATGCCCAAAGTGATTGCGCCCCCCCACTGACAGTCGCTTGCTTGAGCGGGGCCCCCAGCACATGGTGCAGTTCGCGCAGGACCATAGCCAGAGCCTTCGCCAGAATTACAACCGCGCGGCGCCCGGTCTGGCCACACAGGTGGGCCGCTACGGCCATGCGAAGCAGTACAAGCGTGATTCGATCTCGCAAAACCAAACCACGTCGGTTCATCGGCGGCCGGGTGAAGTCGCAGATCTCGAGATTGGTCGCCCGACTGTGTTGCCATGGCTTGCATAGGCGGTTATGGTCGGGCTCAATCAGCGACAATGAACGGTTTGCAACGCGCCACCGCCCGAGACACCACCATGAGTGATCTGTTTATCCGCAACCTTACCGAACATATGTCGCTGTTTCGGGCGCTGGAGGCATTGGATGGTGTAGTACGGGAGGCTGGGCAGCTTATGTCGGTGGCCTTGCGGGGGGGGCACAAGTTGCTGCTTTGCGGCAATGGTGGTTCGGCCGCGGACAGCCAGCACCTAGCCTCCGAACTGACCGGCCGCTTCATCAAGGACCGCCGGCCGCTGGCCGCCGTGGCCCTGTCCACCGACAGTTCGGCGTTGACCTGTATCGGCAACGACTATGCCTTCGACGAGGTGTTTGCTCGTCAATTGGTGGCGTTGGGGCGCCCGGGTGATGTGCTGGTGGCGATTTCAACCTCAGGCAATTCTCGCAATGTGCTGCGTGCAGTGGAAGAGGCGCGTGCGCTGAGCATGCCTGTGATTGGTTTGCTAGGTCGTGACGGCGGAGCTATGGCGCCGCTGTGCGATGTGCCTGTGGTGGTGCCGAGCACGGTGACCGCGCGCATTCAGGAGGCGCACATCTTGATTGGCCACACTTTGTGTGGCCTGATCGAAGAGACGCTGGGTTTGGCGTGAGGTGCCCCCAATGGCAAAGAATGAAGGATCAGGTTTGATTCCGAGTAAAGAAACGCTGTCGCGCTGCCGCGTGCTGGTGGTGGGCGATGTGATGCTGGACCGCTACTGGTTTGGAGCGGTCGATCGTATTTCGCCTGAGGCGCCTGTGCCCGTGGTGCGTGTGACCAGCGAGCAAGACCGTTTGGGCGGCGCAGCCAACGTGGCCTTGAACGTGACCACGCTGGGCGCCCGAGCCACCTTGTTGAGCATGGTGGGCTGTGACGACGCCGCGCGCAGTTTGCGCGGTCTGCTTGCCGAAAAAGGGGTGGACACGGTATTGGGCGAGGACCCTCAGCTTCAGACCATTGTGAAATTGCGGGTGATTGGCAGGTCGCAGCAGTTGTTACGTGTGGATTTCGAGCGCGAGCCCTCGCACGAGGTTTTGGCTCAGATGCTCGGCGATTTCGAGCAGGCCTTGCCGCATCACGATGTGGTGCTGTTCTCTGACTATGGCAAGGGCGGTTTGGCGCACATTCCGCGCATGATCGAACTGGCCCGCCAGGCGGGCAAACCCGTGTTGGTGGATCCGAAGGGCAGTGACTATGCGCGGTATGCCGGGGCCACACTGATCACCCCAAACCGTGCCGAGTTGATGCAGGTGGTGGGCGCATGGCCTGATGAGGCCACCTTGGTCGAGCGTGCCGAGTCTTTGCGTACCACATTGGGTCTGCAGGCTGTGCTGCTGACGCGCTCGGAAGAAGGCATGACGCTGTTCGATGCGGCCGGTCATTGGCACGAGCCTGCGCAAGCGCGTGAGGTGTACGACGTGACGGGCGCAGGCGACACCGTGATCGCGACGGTCGCGGCGATGCTGGCGGCCGGCTTGTCGATGCGAGATGCCATGACCTTGGCCAACCGTGCTGGTGGCATCGTCGTGGGCAAGTTTGGCACCGCCCACGTGAGCCATGAGGAGTTGTGCGCGTGAGCGAGTTGCAAGACAAGGTGTGCTCACGCGAGCAGGCCGCGGAACGTGTGGCAGCCTTGAAGCGTCCGGTGGTGTTCACCAATGGGGTGTTCGATGTGCTGCATCGCGGGCATGTGAACTACCTGCACGAGGCCCGCAAGCTGGGGGGCTCACTGGTTGTGGCGGTCAACTCGGATGCCTCGGCACGGATGTTGGGCAAGGGGCCGGATCGCCCGTTGAACAAGGCCGAAGACCGCGCGGCCGTGTTGGCGGGGTTGGCGTCGGTGTCGTTGGTGACCTTCTTCGACGAACGTACTCCGGTGGCGTTGATCGAGGCGGTGCGCCCGGACCTGTATGTCAAGGGCGGCGACTACGATATGGAGACGCTGGAAGAGACCCGTGTGGTGCGCAGCTGGGGCGGCGATGCCGTGGTCATTCCCTTTGTGGACGGCTATTCCACGACATCTCTGGTCAAGCGTATCCGCGCCGGCACGGGTCGCAAGGTGGCGTTTCTGGACCGGGATGGGGTGATCAACCTTGACCGTGCCTATGTGCACAAGTGGGAAGAGTTCGAGTTTGTGCCAGGCGCCGTGGAGGCCATGCGCCGATTGCGTGAGGCCGGGTACGACCTGGTGGTGGTGACCAACCAGTCAGGTCTGGCGCGCGGCATGTATTCGGAGGCTGAGTATCAGGTCTTGACCGATGCCATGTGCGCGGCCTTGGCGCAGGCCGGTGCCGATGTCGCGGCGGTCTACCACTGCCCACATCACCCCAAAGGACAGGTGGTTGAGTTGACGGTGGATTGCGATTGCCGCAAACCCGCACCGGGCATGATCCTGCGGGCTGCGAAGGAGCTGGGTGTGTCGCTCGCCGATTCATTTCTGGTCGGTGACAAGCCTTCGGACATCGAAGCAGCGCGCGCCGCCGGGGTTGGCCGGGCTTACATCGTGCAGTCCGACAACGCCGAGTCGTCAGGTGAGCATGTGCAGGCCGATGCCGCGTTCAAGGACTTGGCTGACTGCGTGGCGCACCTGCTGTCAGACCCATCAGCTTGACACCGCTTTGTTCAAAGGCACGCACCATGTCGCGCTTCTCGGTGTCTGACTTGAAACGCGTGCGGTCCCAGCCGAACGCCAGCACCTGTGTGCCTGCTCCGTAGAGTTGGGCGGCAAACAGCAAGGCGGTGGACCGGGTGCCGATGACTGCATCGTAGCGATGGCGGCTCATCCAGAGCTCGATGGGCTCTTTCAGGTTCAGCACTTCGTACGCGGGACTGCCCAGTTCGTTGTGGGGGTCCTTAGGATGACCTTTGTAGTGCACGACCTCATAGCCCTGGGTCTGCAACCAGTGCTGGATCTCGTGGGTGACCTGGTCGCGGTGCTCGGCGGTCATCAGGCCGGCCCCTACCATGGGTTGACCAATGACCAGGGCGCGCTTGCCTGAGGCGGCGTCCGACGTCGGGGCAGTAGGCTCGATCAGTGGGGGCAACGTCACCACTTTCTCGGCTGGGTAGACGTGCGGCAGGCCGGGCAACACGTAGATGCGATCACAGAAGGGGGCGTCTGAGCCAATGCGGTCGCCCGCAAAGCACCAGTAATCCAGTTCGGGGGCGGCCAGTCGACGCAGTTTGCGAAGGTATTGGAGCAGGCGCTTGATGGGGCGCAGGGGGTAACGACGGATGCTGATGAGCCCATCAGGCAAGATGCGCGCTTTCATCGTGCGCGCGTCGACGGCGGGGGGCAAGGCGCGCAAGAAATAGTTGATGGCCTCGGTGTCGAAAACGGCGCTGTGGATGTGCACCTCGTCACAAGGGCCGACCACGTCGGCGACCATGCGGATGTTGGCGCGCAGGCGTCGGTGGCGCCCAAACCAACCGGGGAGGGGGTTCCAGCGGGGCCAGGGCATGTACGCACTGGCGTCCCATTCATGGGCCTGGATCAGTGAGGTGATGCCCGGCTGATACCAGATTAGCACCTGCTTGGCGCCACCTTCGTGATGCCGCGCAATTTGCCGTGCTGCCAGGTACTGCAGTGGCGACGCGACGAAGTACAGGGCAACCGTCATGGTCATGGCGCGGCGTGATCGTTGGAAAACTGCATGCGATGCAGGTTGCTGTAGATGCCACCCAGGGTCAGCAATTCCTGGTGAGTGCCGATTTCGGCGATGCGCCCCTCGCTCATCACCACAATGCGATCTGCGTTGACGATGGTGGAGAGTCGGTGTGCGATCACCAGGGTGGTTCGGCCATGTCGCGCGTTGTCGAGGGCCACCTGTACGGCCCGTTCGGACTCGGTGTCTAGTGCGGAGGTGGCTTCGTCTAGCAGCAAGATGGGGGCATCCTTGAGCAAAGCGCGCGCAATGGAGATGCGCTGGCGTTGGCCACCCGACAGTCGGGCACCGTTTTCGCCAATCTCGGTCTGGAAGCCTTGCGGCAGGGCCTCGATGAAGTCCAGCGCGTTGGCTGCTTGCGCCGCACGCCGGATGTCGTCCTCGCTCACATCTGGGCGACCATAGGCGATGTTGGCTGCAATGGTGTCATTGAAGAGCACCACGTTCTGGGTGACCAGGCCGATGTTTGCGCGCAGATCGCTCAGCTTTAATTGGTGGATGTCGACGCCGTCCAGCAGGATGCGCCCTTGTGTGGGCTCGTAAAAGCGCGGAATCAGGGACATCAGCGTCGACTTGCCGCTGCCCGATGAGCCGACGAGTGCGACGGTTTCTCCGGGCTGGATGTCTAGCGCGATGTCGGTGAGGGCCGTGCGATCGGTGCCAGGGTAACTGAAAGAAACTTGCTCGAAACGCAGATGTCCTTGCGATCGCCCGATGGTCTGAGTGCCTGCATCTACTTCTTCCGGTGCGTCGACGAACTCGAACACGGACTGTGCGGCGGCCATTCCTCTCTGCAGTTGCTCGTTGACGTTGGAGAGCCGCTTCAACGGCGAGAGCAGCAGTGCCATCGCACCGAAAAAGGAGACGAAGCCACCCACGGTCAACTGGTTCATGCTCGACTGCAGCGAGGCGTAGTAAATGATGGCCGCGAGCGCGATGACGGCAATGGTCTGGACGACCGGGCCATTGGCGGCGGCCGTGGTCACCACTTTCATGCTGTAGCGGCGGATGGCGTTGGCAGTGGTGAAGAAGCGTTGTGCTTCGTATCGCTCGCTACCGAAGATGCGGATCTCACGGTGTCCGCCGATCACCTCGTCCAGCACATGCGACAGCGTGCCCATGGTGGATTGCTGCGATTTGCTTAGTGAGCGCAAGCGGCGGCTGACGGAGCGAATGGTCCAGCCGATCAGGGGCAGCACGGTGAAGAAGGCCAGAGACAGTTGCCAGTTCATCCAAAGCATATAGCCCAGCAGGCCTGCAACCGTGAGACTGTCTTTGACGATGATGATGAGGGAAACCGTGATGATCGGGCTGATTTGCAGGGTGTTGTATGTCAGACGCGAGATGAGGGCAGCGTTGGTGGTGCCATCAAAGTAGCTTGTGGGCAGACGAAGCAACTTGTCAAACATCTGCGTACGCATGTCCAGCACCACGTTATTGGCCACGATGTTCAGGGCTGTGGTGTGGAGGTAGTCAGTGAAGCCTCGGGCAATGAACAGGCCCACCAGTAACAAGGGTGTGGTGTGCAGCGCGCGCTCGTTGTTCTTGGCAAAGCTGCCATCCAGAAGCTCTTTGAGCAGTAAAGGAATGGCGGTTTCCGTGGCGGCATACAACACCATGGCGACCACGCCCAGAGCGAAGATGTGCCAGTGGGGGCGCAAGCATCCGAGCAGTCTGAGGTAAAGCTCGCGGTGTGTGCGTTGGGTCATGTGGCGCGCTGTGTGCAAAGGCTGAAATAGAGGACTCCGCCACGCGGGTCGGCGTTCTCGCCACTTTGGCCAACGCTTAATCTTCTGAGTCGAGCTTGCTGCGGCATGATGATTGTACCCACTGGGACTTAAGGAACGCGTCTAGAAAAGGCCTACTTCAACACGAAGGCTTTTCAAGTCCAACGTCAACCAAACGGATGAGGTGACCTGAGAGCAGCTGTCTTGGTTGGCTGGTGAGATTGCCTTTGGGCGGCCAAGATCCTCGCGACGTTTGAAGATGTCGACCAGAGGCGAGGATGGTGTTGACAAGCACGTGTGCGCCATGCCGTGGCAATGATGGCATGGAGTCGTTCGCAATCACCAGAGTTGCTGACGCTCCGCGGCTAAATGGCGTCAGCCATTGCAGACATGGCGTCTAAAGTGCTATGAAGGGCTGACGCATGTTCGCCAAACAATAGATTGTAAGTCAGGTTGTCGACAATGGGCTTTATTGCATTCTACAATCGCCGAAGGCAGTGCTCGATGTTGGGCTGCTGCAATTCGATGCAAAACGAGAGAATCTGACACTAGGCTCCGCGCAAGAAAACTGTCTGACGCGTTTGCGTTGTTACTGTCAGCGAGAGATTGGGTTACGTTGGGCGGGGGCTTTGGTCTGCGGTGGCGAATTTAATTGTGGTAGCAAGTGAGTCTCGCCAATCGTTGTATATTATTGGTCATAATATGATGATATTGCAAATCATTCATAATCACAAATTCGGGGGTGCTGAGCAGCATTTAAGGGATTTGTGCGAAGGGTTGCGAGATGCTGGGCATGTTGTTGAAGTGGCCGCGCCCCTAAATTCTTGGATAGGGCAGCGATTAATCGAGGCTGGTTTTGTTGTTCATGACTTTGATTTTCGTGGGCACTATGACGTCTTGGCAATGGCTCGGCTCTTCCTGTTGTTGCGTCAGAAAAAGTTCGACATTGTGCACGCCCATTTGGTGCGTGCGGCGTGGTATGGGCGAATTGCCGCGGCGCTTTCTGGAACACCAATGCTTAGTAGTGTGCATGACATGACGACGTGGAAGCGATATTCTCGAAAGCATTCAACGATCGCCGTTTCCATGGCTGTAAAGAAGCATTTGATCAGTCGTGGATTTGAGGCTGATAAAATTTTTGTGGTGTTCCCGGGGGCTAAAAACTGCGACTTGGGCGAAGTGGCGGAGCAGACACGTCAAAAGGTGCGCAAAGATCTTGGGCTAACCGATCTTGATATCGCTGTATTCATGATCGGGCGTGTGGCGGAAGTCAAGGGGCATGATATCGCCCTTGATGCTATGCGTCTTCTCAGTAATTCAGATGGAGGGCGTGTGCGTCTGTTTTGCGCTGGTCAAGAAACTGAATGGGGACGTGCACTTCATGCAAGCGATGCTGGGCAGTATGCGACGTGGTTGGGCCGCCGGGATGATGTTGCCGAACTCTTGGCTGCTGCCGATATTTTCATTCAACCATCTCGAAGCGAGGGTCTTGGTATAGCGATCATGGAAGCAGCTTCAGCCTCAAAGCCGATTATCGCCACAAGCGTGGGAGGTATACCGGAAATTATTGATGATCAAGTCAATGGGCTACTGGTCCCCCCGGAGAGCTCATTTTCCTTGGCGGAGGCTATTAAGAAAATGGCGCGGGATGCTGATGAGGCTAATTTCTTCGGGCGCGTTGCACAGCATCGGTTTGAAATTGAATATTCAATACCAATCATGATTCAAAAGACTGTGGCAATATATCGGTCTGTTATCGCTGAATCGGTCTGATGTTTTTTGGATTTGCGTGCTTGTGTGTTGAATAACGTGTCGGTGGGGCGGTTGTGCTTGTATTGTGTGTCAAATCCCCTTCGTTTTTCGGGGTTGCACTTGGAGCTCTATTTTTGAGGGCGCTGAAAGAGCTAGATATGGGTTTGCATTATTCCAGTTTGCGCATTATGGGCGTTCTAGTAAATATTTAGTGTTCGTTTATAAACAAGCCAGTTGCCTTCGACCATAGCCGCAATTGAGAAAAATTTTTCCACCCATTTTCGGCCAGACTCGCCATAGCGTTGACGCAGATCCTCCGAGGCGAGCAAGGTGTTCAAGGCGCTGGACAGCGCCGCGACATCGCCGGGCTCGATCAGTTCGCCGTTCAGGCCGGGTTGGATGATTTCGGGGATGCCGCCGGCACGACCGCCAACCAGTGGCACACCGCAGGCCGCCGCTTGCAGCAGCGAGACCCCCAGCCCCTCCATGAAGGCCGGGTGGGCGAGGATGTCCAGGCAGGGCAGGATCTGCTCGAGGTCGCGGCGGAAGCCCGGCAGCTGCACCCGTGCGGCCAGCTCGGGCGAAGCCTGCACGCGAGCCTGAATCGCGTCCCGGATGGGGCCTTGGCCAAACAGGATGACCTTGGTGCGCGGATGCTGTGCGAACACGGCAGGCAGCGCGTCCAGCAGGGTCTGATGCCCTTTGCGTTGGATGAACTGGGCCACCATGCCGATGACCAACTCGTCAGGCGCGACTTGGAAGGCGTCGCGGAACCAGTCGAGGTGCTGGCGATTGGGCTGGTACTGCTGAGTGTCGACCGCACTGAGCACGCAATGCAGCTTGTGAGCGGGTACACCTTCAGACAGCAGGACCTGACGGATGCCATCCGAGATGGTGATCACCTCGTCGTAAAGGCGGTACTTCAGGTTCACGACCCAGCGCGCTTCGGGGTTGTCGACGCGGCGGCTCAGCACCACGGGCACGCCTTCTAGGCGGCCAGCCAGCGCGCCCCAGATGTCACTGCCACGACGGCTGTGCAGGTGAACGACGTCTGGGCGCACGTCTCGGATCAGTCGGCGCAGTCGGCCGAGCAGGCCGACGTCGAGGTCACCCTTCATGGGCAATGTGACGACCTGGGCGTGTGGCGCGGCTTCCCGAGCAATGGCGCTGCCATCCGGGCAGGCGAGGACGCAGTCCACGCCGCGCTCCTTCAGCCCGCGCAGCAGGAACACGACCTGGAGCGCACCTCCATAGAGGTGCATGCCGGCTTCGACGTGCAGGACCTTCATCGTGTCGGCTCCAGTTGACCGAGCGCGGCGTGGAGTACCCGTTCGGTGGTGAGTTGCTTCATGCAGGTGAAGGCACCATTGCAGGTCGGGCGACGGCGGCAAGGCGAGCAAGGCAGGGCGTCGTAGAGGATGCGGGTGAGCGGGGTGGGGCCTTCGAGATAGGGACGGGTCGAGCCGAACAGCGCCACGGTGGGGATGCGCAGGGCCGAGCCCATGTGGGTCAGACCGGTGTCCACGCCGACCAGCAGTTGGGCGTCGGCGATCAAGGCCACGCTTTCGTCCAGCTTCAGCTTGCCGGCGAGGTTCAGACACTGAGGTTGACCGGCGCAGATGCGGGCGGCCGCTTCCTGGTCTGCGGGGCCACCCAGCACAACCGGCTGCAGCCCTCGTGTCAGCAGGGCTTGCGCCAGGTCTGACCAGTTGGATTCCACCCAGTGCTTTTGGGGCCGGGTGGTGAAGGGGGCCAGCACAACGACGGGGCGCGCCGCTGCGGCATCGCCCCAGGCCGATTGCAGGGCCTGTTGCAGTGTCTCACGCGCACGTTGGCGAGGCTCGGTACCTACGGCCAGATCGTGCACGAACGAGCCCTGTGGTGCGCCGAGGTAGTGCGCCAGGAAGCGGTATTCCGAGCCCATGACCGGATCGACGCCGGGCGGTGGCGTGACGACCTCGTGAACCAGACGGTGGCTGCCTTCGCGGGCGATGATGCTGACGCGGCGCGGGGCGCCGGTCAGCCAGGCGATGAGGCCGCTCTTGAGCAGGCCTTGGCAGTCGAGCACCAGATCGAACTGTTCGGCGCGCAGGCGTGCCCGGAAGGCGCGGATGGCGCGCCACAGCGCCATGTAGCGTTTGGCTTTGAGCAGGGCTTCCCATTCGCTGCGAGGCCAGACGATGACCTGCTGGAGTTGCGGGTTGTGGCGCAACAGCGGGACGCAGCCTGCCTCGCAGACCCAGGACAGTTCTGCCTGCGGGTAGAGGGTTTTGAGCGCAGGGATCAGGCCTGAGGCCATGACGATGTCACCCAGGGCCGACAGGCGCACGATCAGGATGCGGCGGGGGGCAGGCGATGCGGGGCGTGGGGCGCTCATGGGTGTGTGGCTGCCAGGCAGCGCTGGTAGACCGCCAGGGTCTGTTCGACCATGCGGGCGTCAGTCAGGAAGCGCTCGTAGTGATCACGTCCGGCGAGCGCAAGTCGATGAGCCATGTCCGGATCGTCGTGAAATCGGGTCACGGCAGCAGCGAGCGCGGTCGGATGGTCCGGGGGCACCAGCAGGCCAGTCCTTTCATGTTCCACGATCTCTGGGATGCCGCCCACGGTGGTGGCCACCACCGGCAATCTGGCCGCCATCGCTTCGACCAGTGAAAGCGGGAGCGCTTCACGCCGAGAGGACAAGGCGTAGATGTCGAAGGCAGGCAGGATGCGCTGCACATCCTTGCGGTAGCCGAGGAAATGCACGCGAGAGCGATCGAACGAACGTTTCAGCACTTGCTCACCGTAGGGGGTGTCGGGTGCGCCGATCAGATACAGATGAACATTTTCGGGCGTGTGTGCCAGGGCGTCGAGCAGCAAGTCCTGCCCTTTGTCGTGAATGAACCGGCCCGCGTTCACCACAGCAACGACGTGGTCGGGGATGCCCAGCTCTTCCCGCAGGGCTTGGCGTGTCGAGGTTGGCGCCTGGGGATGAACATCCGGGACGCCGTTGTGCACCACCGTCATGCGCGCAATGTCATACCCCGCGTGCGCCAGATTCTGGCGCACGGCATCCGAGACGGCAATGATGTGGGCACATCTGTGCATGTGGGTCTTCGCCGTGGTGGCATGGGCCGTACAGACGGCGAGGGGGCGGTGCTGACGATGGCCAGCGTGGCCTGCGTACATGGCGCCTCGGATGAGATGGCCATGAACGATGTCCGCCTGCCACCGTCGCGCCAGGCGCCTCAGCTTCCAGTGGGACACGAGATCGAACAGACCGTGCATGCCGATGTGGCAGGCTGGGATGTTCTCGGCAGCGCAGGCTTGTCCCAGCCAGGAGTCCTGGGGGCCGGCGAACATCACGTCATGGCCGGCGGCACGCTGGCCCCGCATCAGCATGAGGGCGTGGTTTTCTGCGCCACCGTAACCATGGCTGTGCAAGACGTGGATGATGCGCATGACGGTCAGGCCTTGTCGGGTTGGGGGCCTTGCCCTTTGCGTTCGTGCTTCATGTGCAGCTTCCACGCAAATCCGACCAGGTTGTCACCGTAGGAGATGGCCTTGCGGGTCAGCTCAAAGGGGTTGTCAGAGAGGTTGCCAGCACCGCGGATGCAGGTGGTGGCCGTGCGATAACCGGCTTCCTGCACCAGATCACGGGCGCGCAGGGAGTAGTCGCCGTAGGGGTAGCAGAAGTCAGGTACTTCTTCGCCCAACAGGTCTTCTAAGGCCTTCTTGGAGTCAAAGATTTCGGCACGTTGGCGCGCCGCGTCCAGGTGCGACAAGCGAGGGTGTGTGGCCGCGTGCGAACCGAAATCGCAGCCTTCACGGCGCAGTTGCTTCACCGCTGCTGCATCCATCAGCTTGGGCTTGACGGGCCAGTCGGACAACCAGGCGGTGTCTTTGCCCAAGAGTGAGCTCACAAGGTACACCGTGGCTGGCAGTCCTTCTTTTTGCAGCACAGGCCAGGCGTGCTCGCGGAAGTCGTCGTAGCCATCGTCGACGGTGATGACCACGGACTTGCGCTGGTAGGGCTTGCCTTCGAACAGGCGCTGCCGTGCTTCGGTCAGGTTGATGACGTCAAAGCCCGCCCATTTCAAATATTTCAGCTGCGCACGGAAACGATCGATGTGGCAGAACAGGGCGCGATGCGCCTCTGGGCGCGGATACGGGCCGATCTGGTGGTACATCAGGATCGAGATGGGCGGCTGAGGGGGCATGTCGCAGATGGGGGTTCAGGCGTGAACCGCAATTATCCTCCGCCGCGTCCGTGGGCGCAGGCTTACGCTGCAATCAACCTCAGCCCCACCGGCAACGCTTCCCCGAAACTCCGTTTCTGGTCGGCGTCGTCCAGTTCTACCGTCTCGCGCACCATCGCGCTCCAGCTGGCGGGGGCTCGCATGGCGTCCAGTCGCTGGATCACGGTGTCGCGCCACTCGGCAGGCACGTCACGTGCCCGGTCGCCACTCATGCGGGCCAGGGTGGTGGCGGCAAAGGCGGCGTGGTCCACGGTGCGCCAGTCCAGGTCCAGCAGCGCTTGCAGCCAGACACAGGCGGTGTCGGGCGGGACGACGTTTTCCGCATTGCCGTAGAGCGACACCCGCGCGCCCAGTCGGCCCACGGCCCACCAGGTGTGAGGCTTGTCGCCGCTCTTTTGCAGGCGCTGCACCAGCCAGTTGCCGACCTCGACGCGGAAGGCGGCAGGTACGCGTTCCAGCGAGGCGATCAGGCGCACCATGTCGTCGTAGCTGCTCTGCAAGGGGTCTTTGTCGCGCCGGGCGTGCTGGATGGACATCAGGTGTTCGCCCACCACTTCCAGCAACTGCAACTGCTGCGCCGCGTCGAGCCCACCCGCCGCACGGCGCCACAGCGTCCACCATTCGGACCAGTTGTTGCTGTCTTGGGTGTACTGAATGCCCTGGGTGAACAGCGGCCAGATCTGTTCGATGCGCCAGGTGTCGAGCGGGGCGCCCAGGCCGGGTCGTAGGCAGTAGCCGGTCAGGTTGAGCCACACGCGCTCGTGCTCGGCGCTGCGACGGCGGCGGCGCATGCGGGCCCACAGGGCGTCGAACAGGGCGCGCAGCAGGGGCAGGTCCCAGCCGTCGCGGGCGCCGAGCAAACGCTCCAGCCGGGGGCGCAACTGGCGCACGGTCTTGGCATCGACGGCTTGGGCCTGCGTGCCAAACACCTGATCGATCAGCTGCACGGCTTCGGGCAGACGTGGGTGCGCCGGGGCGTCCGTATTGGCCGCTTCACTGGATGCAGTCGACGCCTGGCCGCGCAACTCGAACGCGAGACGCCAGCGCTGGCTGGGGTCATCGATGCGGGTGCAGTGCACCTCCAGCGTGCCCACTTCGGTCATGGTGGCGCTCAGTTGCACCTGCACGTCGAGGGCACGCTGCCCGGCAGGCAAGGGCAGCACGGTGGTGATGGCGGGCAGGCGCACGAAGCGCTCGTCGTTCAGCGTGACCAGCTCACCGGCTTGCCAGGGGAGGTCGGCCACAGACGAGACGAGGTGAAAGCGCACCGCTTGACCGAGGCGCAGGGCAAAGGTGCGGTCGGGCAGGATCACTTCGCTGTCTTCGGGCGTGCCGCGCGGGAGCACGCAAATGCCTTGGCGCTGGCCAGGAGTGTCGTCAAGCACAAGCATGTAGCTGCGGGCCGAGCCACCGCCGATGCCGCGGCCCAGTTCGGGGACACGCGCGGAGCGCACCAGGGCGTAGGCCACCGCGCCGCGGGCTACGGCCACATCGGGGGCATCGTTGTGCATTACGTGCACGGGGTGGCCTGCCCAGTCGCCCACGGTGTCGGCCAGGCGTTGGGCCAGCGCCGGGGCGCGGAACACGCCGCCGTTGAGCAGCAGGGTGTCGGGCACAGCCAAGGGCGTGGACGCGCCGCTGGCCGAGTTGTCATGCTCAGGATCGCCCAAGGCTTGCTGCGACGCCTGGGCATGTTGGCGCAAGAACGCGGCCAGGTGGCGCGTGATGGCGGCATCGGCCGGGTAGGGCAGGCCGAACTCGACGATGCCGGCACGACGCTGGCGGGGACGGTCGTCAAGGCTGCAGCGCGGCAGGAAGCCGTCCACGAGCAGGGGCAAGACCTCGTCGCGCTTCAACTTGACCGACTGCGCGCCACCGATCAGTTGCGCGCCACCGCCCAGTAAGGTGACCGTGACGTCCTCGGGAGCAGAGTCGGACAGCAGTTGCTCTTTGGCGATGCGGCAGCGTTGCACCAGTTGCGCCAGGCGCGCGGCCGACAGGGGCGTCCGCTGGGCCATCTGGCGTTCGACCCGATGCGCCAGCGCCAGGTCCATGTTGTCGCCACCCAGCATGAGGTGGTCGCCCACGCCGATGCGGGTGAGTTGGGGCTGGCCTTGCGCGTCGCGGGCGACTTGGATCAGCGTCAAGTCGGTCGTGCCGCCGCCCACGTCGCACACCAGCACCAGGCGGGCGGTGCCGAGGGCCTGGTTCAGATCGGCGCGGTGCCGGAACAGCCAGTCGTGGAAGGCGGCTTGAGGTTCTTCCAGCAGGCGCAGGCGGCCCAGGCTGGCCTGTTCGGCCGCGGCCAGGGTCAGGCTGCGTGCGCCTTCGTCGAACGAGGCGGGCACGGTCAGCACGAGGTCTTGCTCGGCCAGGGGGGCATCGGGGAACGCCGCGTCCCAGGTGTCGCGTACATGGGCCAGGTAGCTGGCGCTGGCCGCCACGGGCGAGACTTTGGGCACATCGTCCGGGGCGCCCCAGGGCAGGATGGCCGCGGTGCGGTCCACGCCAGGGTGCGACAGCCAGCTTTTGGCGCTGCTCACCAGACGTCCGGGCACCTGGGCGCCCAAGGCGCGCGCGTACTCGCCCAACACCGCCGGCACCTCGCTGGCCGACGCTGGGAGGGCAGCACTCAGCTCACCCGAACCCAACTCACCAGGCGCGGGGTGGTAGCGCACCGAGGGCAGCAGCTCGCGGGCCGCGATCTCACCAGGCCCCACGGCCTGGGGGATCGCAAACAGCCGGATCGCCTCGTCACCGGCCGAGGCCAGCGCCGCGTGGTCGGCATACGCGACCACCGTGTGGCTGGTGCCGAGGTCGATCCCGACGGTGTAGCGTGAGCTCACAGTCTGTCGGCGCGGGCGTCGAAGCTGACCTTCCAGCGCTCGGGGCTGCCCACGGGCAAGGCTTCGAGTTCCAGCACGCCGGTTTCGGTCACGCGGGCGTGCAGTTGCACGCGCACGATCTCGCCGGCGGTGCGGCCCTGCGCGGGCAGGTTGGCTTCGATCTCGGCCAGCTCCTGCAGCTCATCGGGCCCCCAGAAGTCGAGCAGGGTGCCGACGCTGTCCTGGCGCCGTACCGACGAGCCAAAGAAACGGAAGCGCACCGGCTCGCCCACGATCAGGCCGAACTCGGCAGCGGCCACACCGGCTTCGCTGCCTTCTTCCATGCCGAAGGGGGCCAGGCACAGCGCCTGGATGGGCGGCTCCATGCCTGGGATGGCAGGCATGTTCGACTCGACCGCGACGTAGTAGGCCTGTGCCGTGCCGCCGCGGATGCGCACGCCGCGCCCGCGACGCACATAGCCGTAATAGGCCGCGCCACGCGCCACGGCCAGGTCCAGATCGGCCCCGCCCAGCAGGCGGGCGGCAGGAGCCCCTTCGGCCGCCAACCAGCCGTTGAGGATGGTCAGCACCCGTTCGGCCAGCAGGTTGGACTTGAGCACACCGCCGTTGAACAACACGGCCGTGGGGTGCAGGAAGCTGGCGCTGGTGGGCAAGTTGCCTTCAAAGCCATTCAACTCAGCCAGGGCATCGCGCTGGCGGCTCAGGAACGCGCCCAGGTGGCGAGTGATGGCCGCATCCTGCGCATAGGGCAGGCCCAGTTGCGTCAGACCCGCACGCGCGCGGCTCAGTGGCGCATCCGACACCGCCACCTGCGGGAAGAAGCCTTCCAACAGGATCTCGTTCAGTTCATCGCGCGTGACTTCGGTGCGAATGGCGCCACCGATGAGCTTGGAGCCTCGGCTGGGAACGACCACGGGCACAGCCGCCACGCTGGCGTCGTTCAGCAGCGTCTCTTTGGCTTGGCGGCACGCATGCGAGAGCGCGCGCGTTTGCCACGCGTCCAGCTGCGTGCCTTGGCCGGCCAGCTTGCGCGCCACGCCATAGGCCAGCGCCAGGTCCATGTTGTCGCCACCCAGCAGGATGTGGTCGCCCACGGCCACACGTTGCAGCTCCAGGTTGCCATCGCGCTCCAGCACGGCCATCAGCGAGAGGTCGGTCGTACCGCCGCCCACGTCGATCACCAGGATCAGGTCGCCGCGCTGCACCTCCTTGCGCCACTGGCCCTGGCTGCGCTGAATCCAGCTGTAGAGCGCGGCCTGCGGCTCTTCCAACAGCGTCAGGTTCGCGTAGCCCGCTTGCTGTGCGGCCTCGGCGGTGAGTTCGCGCGCACCTGGGTCGAACGAGGCCGGGATGGTGACGGTGATGTCTTGGTCCTGGAACGGTGCCTCCGGGTGGGCCTGGTTCCAGGCATCGCGCAGATGCGTTAGGTAGCGCACCGAGGCGGCCAGCGGCGACACGCGCTCGACCTCGGCCGGGGCGTCCGCCGGCAGGATGGGCGCGCGGCGATCCACACCGGGGTGGCACAGCCAGCTCTTGGCGCTGGACACCAACCGGATCGGCGTGGCGGCACCCCGCGAGCGGGCCATCTCGCCGACGGCCACCGACTCGGTCGTAGACCAGGGCAGGTTCAGATCGCCGGGAGCGAATTCGCTGGCGTGCGGCAGGTACAGGAAGGAGGGCAGCAGCTCGCGCCCTTCCACCGCACCGGGCGCGGTCAACTGCGGGATGGGCAAGACGCCTTGCACCACCTTTTCGCCATCGCTGGCCTGCGTGTCCACCCAAGACAGAGCGGAGTGCGTGGTGCCCAGGTCGATGCCGATCGTGTAGCGCGACGATGTGCTCACAGTTCCACCTCGGCCTGCGCCACGATCTGGGCGTCGTGCCCTTCGGTCAGTTGCGGCAGGCGGACCTCGGTGGCGCGCCAGCCCCGGTGCGTGAGCGTGCCGGTGAACGGGGCCTGGCCCACGACGTTGCCGGTCAGGCGCACGGCGCTGGCATCAAAGCCGGCTGGCAGGGTGAGGCGGCTGCCTTCGTTTTCAGCGCGCACGGGCGCCAGGCTGACATGCTCGCGCAGCACCTTGCGGCAGCCCTCGTGCACCACGCGGGCGGCGGCACCAATCTCGGCATCGCTGTAGGCGGCGATGTCTTCCTGCACGAAGTCGACGAGGCGGGCCTCCCGCTGCAGCAGCGACAGCAGTTGCAGGGCCGCGGTGGTGTCGGCGGCTTTAGGTGTGGCAGGGACCACCGGGGCCGTGGGCGCGGCAACCGGGGAGGCCGCCAGGGGCGCCGGTGTCACGGCAGCGGGTTCGGCCATCGGGGTGGTCGTGGTGGCCGATGACGGCGGCAGGGCTGCATACGCCTCTGACACATCGCCCGAGCGCAAACGTTCCACGTTGGCCGCAAAGTCCGGGCGCGAGAGGATGCCGAAGAAGCTGCCAAACGCCAGTGAAATGCGGCGCGACAGGGAAGGTGGGGTGGAGCTCATGATGGGATGTGGAACAGGTGTCTGGGGCGCAGTGGCCGACGGCGCAAGGGAGCCTGTGCGTCGAGCGCGGGTGGCGCGGAGGCGACATGTTACCTAAGCCCGCCTCTCCACGAAGGATCCTCCCTGATGCCAGACAAAGATGGCGCCCTGTCATCCAGCAGGGCTACCATCTCTGGACATCGTCTTCGGGGCGTTTGCATGGCCTCTGCACCGTCTCTCTTGTGCCAGATCCCGGCCGGCATCTGGATGCTCGGTTTTGTCAGTCTTTTGATGGACATCTCGTCAGAGATGATCCACAGCTTGCTGCCCTTGTTCATGGTTGGGGTGCTGGGCGCCAGTGCCTTGACGGTGGGCCTCATCGAAGGGCTGGCCGAGGCCACTGCCCTGATCGTCAAGGTCTTCTCCGGCGCGCTCAGCGACTATCTGGGGCGGCGCAAAGCCCTAGCTGTGGTCGGCTACGCCTTGGGCGCGCTGACCAAGCCCCTCTTTGCCATTGCCCCTACCGCGGGCATCGTGCTCACGGCGCGTCTGCTCGATCGTGTGGGCAAAGGCGTGCGGGGCGCCCCGCGCGATGCGCTGGTGGCCGACATCGCCCCACCCGAAGTGCGTGGCGCGGCGTTCGGCCTGCGCCAATCGCTCGACACCGTCGGTGCGTTTGTCGGGCCTTTGCTGGCTGTGGGGCTGATGCTGTGGTGGGCCAATGACTTCCGGGCGGTGTTCTGGGTCGCTGTCATCCCGGGTGCCCTGTCCGTGTTGCTCTTGTGCGTGGGCGTACGTGAGCCGGCGCGCCACGAAGGGGCTCGCAACGTCAATCCGATCCGGCGCGACAACCTGCGGCGCCTGAGCCCTGCCTACTGGTGGGTGGTCGCCACCGGCGCCGTGTTCACCCTGGCCCGTTTCAGCGAGGCCTTTCTGGTGCTGCGCGCGCAGCAAGGCGGCATCCCGATCGCCTGGGTGCCCCTGGTCATGGTGGCCATGAACGTGGTTTATGCCCTCAGCGCCTACCCCTTCGGCCGCCTGTCCGACCGCGTGAGTCACACCACGCTGCTGGCCGGCGGACTGGTGGTGCTGTTGGTGGCCGACCTGGTTCTGGCCTGCGACGACCACTGGGTGGCCGTGCTGCTGGGGGTGGCGCTGTGGGGCGTCCACATGGGGATGACGCAGGGCCTGCTCGCCACCATGGTGGCCGACACCGCACCCGCAGACCTGCGCGGCACTGCCTACGGCTTCTTTAACCTGGTGAGCGGTCTGGCCATGCTGGTGGCCAGCGTGCTGGCGGGCTGGTTGTGGGACCAGTGGGGCGCGGCGTCCACCTTTTTGGCCGGTGCCGCGTTCTGCAGTGTGACGCTGCTGGGACTGGGCTGGCGCGCCTTGCGCACCGACCCGACACGCTGAGCGCGTGCCAGACACACAGCCATGCCCCTGGTGGTGCTCAGAAGTGCCGTAGCCCTGACAATCATGCCCATGACCCGCTTTTCTCTTTTCCCTCAGACCTGGCGTGTGATGCGTGCGCGTGCGGGGTGGGGGGCCGTGGTGTGCGCGCTGTGGCTCACCGGTTGTGGCAGCGCGCCCAAGGCAGCGTCCGCGCGTCACGAGGCGTTCGGCGCCGCCGAAACCTACTCCCGCCTGATCGATGCCACCCCGGCCCAGACCTGCGAGGCAGGCCGTCGTGCGCTGCTCAGCCAGGGCTACATCGTCAACAGCAGCAGCCCCGAGCTGGTGGAAGGCACCAAGCACTTCCAGCCTGATGCGGAGTCGCACCTGAAGATGCTGATCCGCGTGGTCTGTGTGCCGGAGGACGCCCAGGGGCAGGTCAGCCTCGCCTTTGTCACCGGCGTACAGGAGAGCTACAGCCTCAAGAAGGCCAACACCTCGGCCAGCCTGGGCCTGAGCGCCATCGGTTCGCTCTCCATCCCCTTGATGTCGAGCAGCGACTCCATGGTCAAGGTCGGGGTCGAGACGATCTCGGAAGAGTCTTTTTATGACGGGTTCTTCAGCCTGCTGCAGCAGTACCTGAACGAAAAGCCCTGACGATCGTTTCAGCCTGGGGCGAGCGGGCTAAAGCGAGGCGCTACCTCAGCGTCGTGTCGTGCGTGCACCGTAAGGACAGTAGCCAGGTCGCGGTCCAACCTGAGGGTGCTTGCGGCAGGTATTGGGTCGGTTCTCGTACACCGTGCAGCGCCGCGTGACCGCGTCCAGGTACTGGCAATCGCCACTGGCCCGGCGCGACAGCGTGTAGATGCTGTGCTTGAAGTTGAAGTGCTCGATCATGCCCGCTTTGCTCAAACGCTTGGCAATCTGCTTGGGCTCTTCGTGTTCGGCTTCAAACGGGTCGACCAGGCCCAGGCGGACCAGATCGGGCAACTTCACTTCCACTGGCATCGTGCAGCAGTTGGCCACGCAGTTGTCGCACAGCCCGTTGCGATAGCGCGACCAGGTGTCCGGGCGGTCGACGTCGACGAGGTGAATCGAAGACTTCATGGCATGGCCGTGGATGAGTACAGTGAGTTGTGAAATTGCAACAAGCGCAGCGGGTTGGCATCTGGCCTGCGCCTACGCGGCGCCCCCTACAGACGCTAGGAAACAAAAAAGCCCATCACGAAGGATGGGCTTTTTGAGAATTTTGGTGGCCTGGGGCGGAATCGAACCACCGACACGCGGATTTTCAATCCGCTGCTCTACCAACTGAGCTACCAGGCCATTTCTTCGTTGATTGCTGCGTTGCAGTGATCAGCGAAGACCTGAACTATAGCATCAATTTGCGGCCGTTTTCTTCGAGCGACCCAAATCGACACCAAGTTGTTTCAGCTTGCGATAAAGGTGGGTGCGCTCCAGGCCGGTCTTCTCGGCCACGCGGGTCATGCTGCCGCCTTCGCGGGCCAGGTGGAACTCGAAGTAGGCGCGCTCGAAGTCGTCACGGGCTTCACGCAGCGGGCGGTCGAGCTCGAAGCTTTGTTCGTGCGACAGGCCGTTGTGTGCGGTTGGGCTGATGGCGCCGTTGTGGACGGGTGCGCCATAAGCGATGGGCTGTTGCGGCGCGTGGGCGGCCTCACCCCCAGCCAGCTCGCTACGCAGCGGCAGGGGCGTGCTGCTCAAGGGCACGGCATACGAAGCTGCGGCCGTGATGGGCGTGACGGTGGCCGTGTGCACGGGCTGGGCCGGGGCGGCGGCGCGCGGGGCGGCGGGAGGCTTGACCAGACCCTGCTCCACGGTGCGCAGCAGCTTTTGCATCGTGATGGGTTTTTCCAGGAAGGCCTGGGCGCCGAACTTGGTGGCTTCGACCGCGGTGTCGATGGTGCCGTGGCCCGACATCATGATGACCGGCATGGTCAACTGACCGTTGGCCCCCCATTCCTTGAGCAAGGTGATGCCGTCGACGTCGGGCATCCAGATGTCCAGCAAGACCAAATCGGGCTGGCACTGATCGCGCAACTGGCGCGCCTTGGCGGCGTTTTCAGCGACTTCAACGGTGTGTCCTTCGTCGCTCAGGATTTCTGACAGCAGGGCGCGGATGCCCAGTTCGTCGTCAACAACAAGAATGGTAGCCATGAATATGAGGGATCCCTCAAGTGGGAACTATGCGTAGTGTGGCCCAGCTTGTGGTGTTTCTGATGAAAACTTGGAAAATGATAGCGAAACTTGCGCCCCGCTCGGCCCAGAAGTGCTTGCAACAGCCCCTGTGCCTGAGGGTGTGACCCCTGCAGATCCCAGATTGCGGATGCGCACCAGCGCCCCGTGCTCGTCGGCAATCTTCTTGACCACGGCCAGGCCCAGGCCAGTGCCTTTGGCCTTGGTGGTGATGTAGGGCTCGAAGGCGCGCTTGATGACCGGCTCGGGAAAGCCCGGCCCGTTGTCGCGCACGGCCAGGCGGACGGCGCGCACCTCGCCGCTCTCGGTCAGTGACACATCGGTGCGCAGCAGGACACGCGGGGCCTCGTCCGTAGGTGGGTGCTCGTCCACCGCATCCAGCGCGTTTTGCACGAGGTTGTGCACCACTTGGCGCAGCAGGGCCGGGTCGCCCATGATGCGGGGCAGATCGGGCTGCAGGTTCAGCTGAACCGTGCCTTGCTCCACCGCCTGGCCGTACAGGGCCATCACGTCGTTGACCAGGGCATTGAGGTCGAGCGAGACCAGCTTGGCCGAGGGAAGGCGGGCGTAGTCGCGGAACTCGTTGATCAGGGTCTTGAGTGCCTGCACCTGGGTGACGATGGTGTCGGTCGAGCGTTTGAGCAGGTTCTGGCCTGGTTCGTCGAGCTTGTCGTGCAGCTTCATCTGCAGGCGCTCGGCCGACAGCTGAATGGGCGTGAGCGGGTTCTTGATCTCGTGCGCCACGCGGCGGGCCACTTCGCTCCAGGCCTCTGCACGCTGGGCCGACACCACCTCGGTGAGGTCGTCGAACACGATGAGGCGCTCGTCGGGTGGCAGGTCGGCGCCGCGCACCAGCAGGGTCAGGGGGGCGGGGTTGCCGGGCAATTGCAGCTCGTACGACTCTTGCCATTGCTGGCGCTCGCCCGGTGTGGGGTCGTGGGCGTAGAGCTCGAAGCGTTGCGCCAGGGTGGCCGCGAAACCCTGCAATTCGGGCACATCCGACAGCGGTCGGCCCCGGTAGGCCGACAAGGGCAGACGCAGGATGCGGGTGGCGCCGGGGTTGACGGTGTCGATGTGGCCCTGGGCGTCGAACACGATCACGCCCGGCGTCAGGTTGTCCATGATGGCCTGGAGGTGGGCGCGGGCGCTGTCGAGGTCATGCACGCTGCGGTCGACCAGGGCGCGCGCGTCGGCCAGCTGCTGGGTCATTTCGGCAAAGGCGCGGGTCAGGCCGCCGAGCTCGTCTTTTGAGGCAAAGATGGCCTTGGGGCGCAGGTCACCCCGGGCGACTTCCCCCACGCCTTCAGCCAGCAGCAGCAGCGGGTGGGCCAGTTGCTGCCCCAGCGTGGCGGCCAGCAGGAAGGCGCCGAACACCGCCAGGATCAGGGCCAGTGTCAGCGTGCCGATGTACATGCGCCGCAGCCCTTCGCGGCCCAGGGCGCGTTGCTGGTATTCGCTGTAGGCCGCTTGCACGTTGAGCGCATTGCGTGCGATCTCGGGCGCCAGTTGCTGCGTGACCATCAGGTAGTGGCCGCGGGCCTGCAGGCGAAAGCTGCGGTCGGGCATCCAGGCCATCGCGACGATGCGTGCCGAGGACGGGGCTGCCTCGTCATCGAGGTCTTCCACCTGGGCCATGACCCCTTTCTGGCGGGCGTCCTGTCGCCACGTGGTGGCCACGCGATCGGTCATCAAGGGCAGGTCGCCCGATCCGCCCGCGCTCCACTCGATCTGGCCGGCTTCGTTGACCAGGCTGACGGTGTGAGCGCCCAACTGTTCGCGCAGGCGCTCGAGCTCCAGCAGGCCGGGCAGGGCGTCGGGGCTGCTGCCCAGTCGGTCGGCGGCCACCTGGGTCTTCCTGGCCAGATCTTGGGTGAGGCTGTCGAGGGTGTTGCGCCCCAGGTTGAGGCCGGCTTCGAGTGCACCTTCCACCCGCACGTCGAACCAGGTTTCGATGCTGCGCGAGACGAACTGGTAGGACACGGTGTAAATCAGCACGCCGGGCAGCAGGCCCACCAGCCCGAAGATGCCGGCCAGCTTGAGCAGCAGCCGGCTGCCAAAACGGCGTTGGCGCAGGCGCAGGGCCAGTCGGCCCAGGGCGATGAGGATGACCAGCCCCAGCAGCGCGGCCGTGGCCATGTTGCCCCACAGCAGCCAGTTGAAATAGGGCTCCAGCTGTTCGCTGTTTTGCGTGGCCAGCACCAGCAAAAAGGTCAGCACCAGGCCGCCGCCCAGCATGGCCACGCTGGCGATGATCCAGGTCCAGCGTCGGTTCAGTTTGAGGGTGGCCATGGCGGGCGGGGCTCAGCGTGCGGCAGACACGCCCACCCGCCGCTCGATCTGCAAGGCCCAGTCGGCCTGGCCACCCAGCCCGATCTGCAGAGGCCGGGGCAACTCGCTGGCGTCGAGCTGGAAGCTGAAGTCCACATAGCAGTCGGCCGGGTCGGCATCGCCCAGTTTCTCGGCGATCAGCCACTGGCTGCCTTGGCGCAGCACCTCCAGGGCTTCGCTCAGGCGGCTGTAGGGGCGGCTGAAACCATCGAAGTTCAGGCGCCACTGGCGGGTCAGCGGCTGGTAGGCCAGGCGCCAGCGGCGGGTGGCCGAGGCGATGCGCCGGTCGGTCCAGTACCAGCGCTTTTCGTACACTTCGGCGCGGGCCACGAACACCACGGCGATGCCCTTGGAGAGCATCTGCTCCACGTCGCGGTGCAGGTCAAAGCGCACCTCGTAGCTCAGGGTCAGGCCCTCGTCGCCGTACTGGGCCAGCAGGCGGGCCAGTTCGGCACCGTTGTTGGCCCAGGCCGCCCATGCTGCGCTTCCCGTGGTTGCCAGGGCGGCAGTCCACAGGGCAGAGGTGCTGCGAAGCAGCAGGTCTCGGCGGCGCATCAGAGGCATCAGGAACCCTGCGGGGTCTTGGTCAGGAGAGCGTAGAAGAAGCCATCCCCCCGGTCTTGGCCAGTGGGGTCCAGGTATTCGACCACAGGCAGCAGGTGACCGGGCGCCGGGCACGACTGGGCGTCCGGGGTGCGTTGCAAAAATGCGTCGATGCGGTCCTGACCCTCCATCTTGAAGACCGAGCAGGTGCAGTACAGCAGGTGGCCGCCCGGTTTGAGCAAGGGCCACAGGGCCCGGAGGATGGCGTCCTGGGTGCGGGCGAGGGCGGCGATGTCGGTGTCGCGGCGCAGCCAGCGCACATCCGGGTGGCGTCGCACGATGCCCGAGGCGCTGCAGGGCGCGTCCAGCAAGATCGCGTCAAAGGCTTGGCCGTCCCACCAGCGCGCGGGCTGGCTGGCGTCGGCCGCCACCGTGCGGGCCTGCAGTCCCAGGCGCTGCAAGGTCTCGTTGACGCGGGCCAGGCGCTCGGGGTCGGCATCCATTGCTGTGACGTCCAGGTCGGCCAGCTCCAGCAGGTGGGCGGTTTTGCCACCGGGGGCGGCGCAGGCGTCGAGCACGCGTGCACCCGCCGGCAACTGGCGACCGCCGGCGTACACGAGCAGCGGGGAGGCGATCTGCGCGGCGGCATCCTGAACCGACACGTCACCCTGGTCGAAGCCGGGCAGGCGCTGTACCGGCACGCCGTGAGGCAGCACGATGGGCTGGGGCTGATCGGGTGCGTCGGCCTGCACTGGGCTGTCCTCGGGCAGCAAACCGGCCTCGATCAGGCGGGCGCGGTAAGCGGCCGTGCTGCCGTGGCGCAGGTTGGCGCGCAGCGTCATGGGCGGCTGCTCCTGGTTGTCCATCAGGATGGCCTGCCAGTGCTCGGGCCAATCCTTTTGCAGACGCTTGATCCACCATGCGGGGTGATTGAAGTGGGCGACTGGATCGTCGTCGAGCTCGGCCAGCAAGTCGGCCTGTTCACGCAGGAAGCGGCGCAGCACGGCATTGACCAGGCCGCTGGCAGGTTTGGCGCGCCGCTTGGCCGCTTCCACGGCCTGGTCGACCAGCGTGTGGGCGTTGTACTCGCTGCCGCAGGCCAGGGCCAAGGCCGACAACAGCAGGGCATCGACCCACGCTTGGGGCGCTTTGGGTACCAGGCGGGTGCGCAGGGCCTGGGCGGTGCCCAGGCGGCGCATCACCGCGAAGGACAGGGCCTGCACACCCGGGCGCTCGGCCGGCTTGCGCGCGGCGAGGGCGTCGGTCAGGGACTGGCCTTGGCGCACGGCAGCCACCGCATCGGCGCAGCCGCTCAGCAGTTGCCACAGCGGCAGGGACAGGGGGGACGAAGCAGAAAAAGAAGGGGCAGCCGTTTTGCTCATGCCGCGCAGTCTATGCGCTGCCTGGCTCAGACCCCCAGGAAGTGCTTGCGATACCGCGCAGGCAGGTCGGCAATGCGCATCAGCATCGGCAGGTCGGCGGTGTTGAAATCCGGGTCCCAGGCCGGGGCGCCCAGCACCTTGGCGCCCACGCGCAGGTAGCCCTTGATCAGCGCAGGCGCCTCCACCTTCAGGTGGCGGTCCAGCTCGTCCACCGGCAGCGGCAGACGCGGGCGCACCTGCAGGTCGATGGGGGCCAGATGCGTCTGGCGCAGCTGTTCCCACAGGCTGGCGGCCACGTGGCCACCGTCGCGCATGCTGATGCTGGCGCAGCCGATCATGGTGTCCAGGTTGTTGCGCACCATGAACTCGGCCAGCGCGCCCCACAGCGCCATGATGGCGCCACCGTGGCGGTGATCGGGGTGCACGCACGAGCGCCCCAGCTCCACCATCTTGCCGCGCAGCGGGCGCAGGCGGGTCAGGTCGAACTCGGTCTCGCTGTACAGGCCGCCGATGCGCTTGGCCGACTCGGGCGTTAGCACGCGGTAGGTGCCGATCACGGGGCCGGGCTCGCCGGTGCCTGTGTCCAAGCGCACCAGCAGGTGCTCGCAATAGGGGTCGAACAGGTCGATGTCATGGCCGGCGGGGCTGCCTACCGGCACGCTCAGGCGCGCGCCCATCTCCAGGGCGAACACCTCATACCTCAGACGCTGCGCTGCGAGAACATCTTCCGCAGTGCGAGCCCAAATGACTTCAATGCCTGGCCGCGCGCTGGCCTCGGGCGCCGACGCCGGGTGAAGTGACCTCCGCGCGGCACGGGATTCGGCCGACAGGTGGGAGGACAGGTCTGCCATGGGCAGGGTCGGCAAGGGGAGGTCACGCATCGTCTCTCCAATCTCAGGTCGGTGTGGACATGAGGGGACAGTCTTGCCCCGTCCGATGACGGCGCGGTGAACGTTGGATGACAGGCCCGTGACGCCTTGTCATCGGCCTGGCGGCCTCTGTCCTATGAGAAATCCTGACCACCAGACGTGATGACGGCTGATACGATGGTTGGTATGAGCATCCAGATCTTTGGCTTGCCGGTATCGCGGGGTGTGGCCATTGGCCGCGCGGTGCTGGTGGCCTCCAGCCGCATCGACGTGCCCCACGTCTTCATCGATCCCACCTTGATCGATGGCGAAGTGGCGCGCCTCTTTGCCGCACGCGATGTGGTGGCCGCCGAGTTCGACGCGCTCAAACGGGACCTGCCCGCCGATGCCCCGGCCGAGTTGGCCGCCCTGCTCGACGTGCACCACATGCTGCTGCAGGACGAGGCGCTGATGGGCGCCTCGGCCGACTGGATTCGCCAACGTCACTACAACGCCGAGTGGGCACTGTCGGCCCAGCTCGAAGTGCTGGCGCGGCAATTTGACGAGATGGAAGACGCTTACCTGCGCGAGCGCAAGGCCGACCTGGAGCAGGTGGTCGAGCGCCTGCTGCGCAGCCTCAGCCGCGGCGTGCCCTCGGCGGTGCCGGCGCCCGGTGCCGGCGTGCACGATTTCGGCGGCGATGAGCCCCTGGTGCTGGTGGCCAGCGACATCGCCCCGGCCGACATGCTCAGCTTCAAGCGCAGCGTGTTCAAGGGCTTTGTCACCGATGTGGGCGGCAAGACCTCGCACACGGCCATCGTCGCGCGAAGCATGGACATCCCCGCCGTGGTGGGGGCGCGCCAGGCCAGCAACCTGATCCGTCAGGACGACTGCATCATCATCGACGGCGACGCCGGCCTGGTGATCGTCGATCCCTCGCCCATCGTGCTGGAGGAGTACCGCTTCCGTCAGCGCCAAAGTGAGCTGGAGCGCAGCCGTCTGGCCCGCCTGCGCCACACGCCGGCCGTTACGCTCGACGGCGAGCGGGTCGAGCTGGTCGCCAACATCGAGATGCCCGAAGACGCCCCAGTGGCTCTGGAGGCGGGTGCGGTGGGCGTTGGCCTGTTCCGCAGCGAGTTCCTGTTCATGAACCGCGGCGACCACCTGCCCGACGAGGAAGAGCAGTACGACGCGTACCGACGTGCCGTCGAGGCCATGAAAGGCCTACCCGTCACGATCCGCACGATCGACATCGGCGCCGACAAGCCGCTGGAGGGCATGACCCCGTCCGAGCTGCGCCAGGAGTCGGTGCTCAATCCGGCCTTGGGCCTGCGCGCCATCCGCTGGAGTCTGTCCGAGCCCAGCATGTTCCGCCGGCAGCTGCGGGCCTTGTTGCGCGCGGCTGCCCATGGGCCGGTCAAGATCATGATCCCGATGCTGAGCAATCTGCGCGAAATCCGCCAGACGCTGGAGCACGTGGATCACGCGCGCCGGCAACTGGTCGAGTCGGGCAAACCGTTTGGCGAGGTGGAACTGGGCGCCATGATCGAAGTCCCGGCGGCCGCCTTGACGCTGCCGGTCTTCCTGCGCCACTTCGACTTCATCTCGATCGGCACGAACGACCTGATTCAGTACACGCTGGCCATCGATCGGACCGACGAAGAGGTGTCCCACCTCTACGACCCGTGGAATCCGGCCGTGCTCAGTCTGATCCAGACCTCGATCGCGCAGGCGCGCGCCGCAGGGCGCGGCGTGAGCGTGTGCGGCGAAATGGCCGGCGATCCGGCCTTCACCGAGTTGCTGCTGGCCATGGGGTTGCGCACCTTCTCGATGCACCCCACCCAGATCGCCGCGATCAAGCAGCGCGTGTTGCGTGTGGACACCCGCCGCCTGGCGCCACTGGTGCCCGAGGTGCTCGCCAGCGACGACCCCGAAGCGGCCTGTGCCGAGCTGTTCGCCAGCGTACACGGCAGTGGTGCCGCAAGCGGGCTGTGGATGGCCCCGCCGGCCACCCTGCAGAGCGCCTGAGCGTCAGCGCCCGCCCAGCGTTTCCCAGCGCTCGAGCAAGCCCATCAGCTCCTCGTCGATCTCTTCGATGCGGGCGTGCATGGCCGCCACATTGGCGCCTTCCTTGCGGTAAATGTCCGGGTCGGCCAGTTGCCGGTTCAGCTCGGCCTGCTCGGTCTCCAGCGCCTCGATGCGGGCGGGCAGTTCGTCGAGCTCGCGCTGCTCCTTGTAGCTGAGCTTGCGCTTGGGTTGCGCCACCACGGGCGCGGCGGCGGGTGCCGCTGGGGCCGTGTCGGGCGCCACCGTCACGGGCGTGCGGCTGTCGGCGGCCGAGCCTTGCTTGGTGGCCGAGGCAATGGCCGCCGCACCGGGCTTGCCGGCTGCCAGCGCCTTGGCGCGGCGCGACTGGATCAGCCAGTCCTCGAAGCCGCCTTCGTATTCGCGCCAGCGCCCTTCGCCTTCGGCCACCAGGGTGCTGGTGACCACGTTGTCCAGGAAGCGCCGGTCGTGGCTGACCAGGAACACGGTGCCGGGGTAGTCGGCCAGCAGGTCTTCCAGCAGGTCGAGCGTGTCGATGTCCAGGTCGTTGGTCGGCTCGTCGAGCACCAGCACATTGGAGGGCTTGGCAAACAGGCGCGCCAGCAGCAGGCGGTTGCGCTCACCGCCGCTGAGCGTGCGCACCGGCGAGTTGGCCCGTGCCGGCGAGAACAGGAAGTCCTGCAGATAGCCCATCACGTGCTTGCGCGAACCGTTGATCTCGATCCACTCGCTGCCCGGGCTGATGAAGTCGGCCAGGGTGGCATCCAGGTTGAGGTGGTCACGCATCTGGTCGAAGTAGGCCACCAGCAGGTTGGCGCCTTGCTTGACGGTGCCGCTGTCCGGGGCCAGTTCGCCCAGGATCATCTTCAGCAGCGTGGTCTTGCCCGCGCCATTGGGGCCCACCAGACCTACCTTGTCGCCGCGCAAGATGGTGCCGCTGAAATCGCGCACCACGGTGCGGCCACCAAAGGCCTTGGAGACGCCTTCCAGCTCCGCCACGATCTTGCCGCTGCGGTCACCCTGCGACACATCCAGCTTGACGCGACCGACCACGTCCCGGCGCGAGGCGCGGGCACTGCGCAGGTCTTCCAGGCGCTTGATGCGGGCCACCGAGCGGGTGCGACGCGCTTCCACGCCCTTGCGGATCCAGACCTCTTCCTGGGCCAGCAGCTTGTCGAACTTGGCGTTGGTGACGGCTTCGTCGGCCAACTGCTGGGCCTTGAGCCCTTCGTAGGCCGTGAAGTTGCCCGGATAGGTGCGCAGCTGACCGCGGTCGAGCTCAACGATGCGGGTGCAGACATTGTCCAGGAAGGCCCGGTCGTGGGAGATCAGCACGATGGCGCCCTTGAAGGCCACCAGCAGCTCTTCCAGCCAGGTGATGGCGTCCAAGTCCAGGTGGTTGGTCGGCTCGTCCAGAAAGAGCACGTCCGGGCTGGCCACCAGCGCACGGGCCAGCGCCACGCGCTTCTTGGTGCCGCCCGAGAGGCCTGCGATCGACAGGTCCGGGTCCAGGTGCAGACGTTGCAGCGTCTCGTCGACGCGCTGCTCCCAGTTCCAGCCATTGCGCGCTTCGATGAAGGTCATCAAGGCATCCAGATCGGCACCGTCTTCATGGGCTTCAAAGCGTTCGCGCGCCGCCTTGACGTCGGCCAGGCCTTCGCTGACCGTGCTGAACACGGTGGCGTCGGTGCTGAACGTGGGCTCCTGGGGCACATAGGCCACCTCGACGCCGCTCTGGATCTGCAACTGCCCGTCATCGGGCTTCTCCAGCCCCGCCATGATCTTGAGCAGCGAGGACTTGCCGGTGCCATTGCGGCCGATCAAGCCGACGCGCTCGCCGGTTTCCAGTGAAAACGCGGTGTGGTCGAGCAGGGCGACGTGGCCAAAGGCCAGGCAGGCGTTGCTCAGGGTCAAAACAGCCATGGGAGAGAAGATCCGAAAAAAGAGAAGGCGCCGGCATGCCCGGCGCAGGGGGTCATTGTCGCTGCTGGCGCTGCACGGCACTTTCGAGCGTGTCGATGAAGCGTTGGGCCACGTTCCAGCCGGTCTGGTCGGTGATCTCCTGGAAGCAGGTCGGGCTGGTCACGTTGATCTCGGTGAGGCGGTCACCGATGATGTCCAGGCCCACCAGAAGCAGGCCGCGTGCGGCCAGGATGGGCCCCAGTTCGCGGGCAATCGCCCAGTCGGACTCGCTCAGAGGCTGGGCCACGCCCTTGCCACCGGCCGCGAGATTGCCGCGCACCTCGCCGCCTTGCGGGATGCGGGCCAGCGCGTAGGGTACCGGCTCGCCGTCGATCACCAGCACGCGCTTGTCACCTTCGCTGATGGCCGGCAGGAAGGCCTGCACCATGATGGTCTGCGTGCCGTCCTTGGTCAGGGTTTCGGCGATGCTGCCCAGGTTCAGGCCATCGTCCTTCACGCGGAAGATGCCCATGCCGCCCATGCCGTCCAGGGGCTTGAGGATGATGTCACGGTGCTCGGCGTGGAAGGCGCGCACGGCTTCGATGCTGCGGGTGACCAGGGTGGGCGCGATGTGCAGCGGGAATTCGAGGATGGCCAGCTTCTCGGGGTGTTCGCGCAAGGCCTGGGGCTTGTTGAAGACGCGTGCGCCCTCGCGCTCGGCCTGGGTCAGCAGGTGGGTCGCGTACAGGTACTCGGCGTCAAACGGCGGATCCTTGCGCATCAGCACCGCGTCCATGCTGCTCAGCGCCACCAGGGCCTGTTCCTGCTCGTCAAACCAGTCGTGGGCGTCGCCCGTCAGGGTGATGCGGCGGGCCTGGGCCTGCACCAGGCTGCCGCGTTGCCACACCAGCTGCTGGGGCTCGCACGCCCACAGCTCATGCCCTCGTGAGGTGGCCTCGCGCATCATCGCGAAGGTGCTGTCCTTGTAGGTCTTGAAGGTGTCCAGCGGGTCGGCAACAAACAGAAGTTTCATGATGGGGTGCGATCGGTCATCGAAGGGCGAGCCCTGAAGTGTTCCACGAACAGCGTCAGCGTGCCGGCCACCAGGCCCCAGAAGGCCGAGCTCACGCCCATCAGCGTCACGCCCGACAGCGTGACCAGAAACGTGATAACGGCCGCTTCCCGGTAGCGAGCCTCCTGCAGCGAGGCCGCCAAGCCGTTGGCGATCGTGCCCAGCAGGGCCAGACCGGCCACGCCCATGATGAGCGCGGTGGGAAAGGCGGTCAAGACGCCGGCCACCGCCCCACCCAGCAGCGCCATCACCAAATAGAACAGCCCGGCCACCAGGGCTGCGGTGTAGCGCTTGTGCGGGTCGGGGTGGGCATGCGGCTGCAGCACGATGGTGGCGGTGATGGCCGCCAGATTGAAGGCGTAGCCGCCAAAAGGCGCCAGCAGCACCGTGGTCACGCCCGACCAGCTCATCAAGGGCGAGATGGGCGTGCGGTAGCCGAACACGCGGATGGCCGACACCCCCGGTACCGCCTGCGAGGCCATGGTGACGATGAACAGCGGCAGTCCCAGGCCCAGCATGGCCTGCCAAGACCACTGCGGCGTCACCCACACCGGCAGTGCCGGCTCCCAGCTCAAGGCTGCGGTGTGCAACTGCCCCTGCATGGCCGCGATCAGCACACCGGCCAACAGGACGCCGGGGATGGCATAGCGCGGCCACAGCCGTTTGCCCAGCAAGTAGCTGAGCAACATGCCGATCACCAGTACCGGCTGCGGCGTGGCCGCGGCAAACGCCATCAAGGCAAACTTGGCCAGGATGCCCGCCAGCAGCGCGGAGGCCAGCGCCACCGGGATGCGGTTCATCATCCGCTCGAACCAGCCTGTCACGCCGCTGAGCCACATCAGCACCCCGCACAGCACAAAGGCCCCGGTGGCCTCGGGCAGGCTCACGCCCGCCGCGGCGCTGGCGATCACGGCGGCGCCCGGCGTGGACCAGGTGATGAGGATGGGGGCGCGCGCCCACAGTGACAGGCCGAGCGTGGCCAGACCCATGCCCATGCCCAGCGCCCACACCCAGGACGTCACCTGGGCGGGCGTGGCGCCGAGCGACTGCGCGGCGTGAAATATCAGGGCAATGGTGCTGGTGAAGCCCACCAGCGTGGCGACAAAGCCGGACGAGATCGCCGTCAGGGAGGTGTCCCGGGCGATCTGGCGCAGGGAAAGGCGCTGCGTGCTCAGATCTCCACCTTGGAGCCCAGTTCCACCACGCGGTTGGTGGGCAACTTCAGGAAAGCCGCTGCGCCCGAGGCATTGCGGTGCATGCCGGCAAACAGCTTTTCACGCCAGGGCGCCATCTCGCCGCCCATGGTCGGGATCACGATGTCGCGCGAGAGGAAATAGCTGGTCTCCATGTCCTCGATGAACACCCCATGCTCCTTGAGCAACTTGAGCGCGCGCGGCACATCGGGCTCATTCTTGAAACCGTAGTGAAGGATGACCTGCCAGCAGCCATTGCCCAGCGATTCCACCTCGATGCGGTTCTTCAGCGGGATCCAGGGCACTTCATGCGAGCGTACCGTCACGAACAGGTTCTGCTTGTGCAGCACCTTGTTGTGCTTGAGGTTGTGCAGCAGCGCATTGGGCGTCGTGCCGGCATCGGCATTGAGGAACACCGCGGTGCCGTCCACACGCAGCGGCGGGCTGCAGAACACCGCTTCCAGGAAGGGGCGAAGGTCGATGGCATCCGAGCGCAAGCGGGCGCTCAGCAACTCGCGCCCATCCTTCCAGGTGATCATCAGGCTGAACATCACGATGCCGATCAGCAGTGGGAACCAGCCCCCGTCGATCACCTTGATGACGTTGGCGCTGAAGAACATCAGGTCGATTGCAAAGAAGAAGGCGGTGGCCAGCACGCACACCAGCCAGGTCATCTTCCAGGCAAAGCGGATGACGAAGAAGGTCATCACCGTGGTGATCATCATGTCGATGGTGACGGTGATGCCGTAGGCCGCCGCCAGCTTGCCGCTGGAGCCGAAGAAGATCACGGCCAGCACGATGCAGCCGTACAGCGTCCAGTTCACGAAGGGGATGTAGATCTGCCCGGTTTCCTTCTCAGACGTGTGCAGGATGCGCAGACGGGGCAGGTAGCCCAGCTGGATCACCTGCTTGGTCACCGAGAAGGCGGCCGTGATCAGGGCCTGCGAAGCGATCACCGTGGCGCAGGTGGCCAGGCCCACCAAGGGGTAGAGCGCCCAGTGCGGCGCCATCTCAAAGAAGGGGTTGGCGACGTTTTCGGGGTGGGCCAGCAGCATCGCGCCCTGGCCGAAGTAGTTCAGCACCAGGGACGGCATGACCAGGCTGAACCAGGCCAGGCGAATGGGCAGCTTGCCGAAGTGGCCCATGTCGGCGTAGAGCGCCTCGGCCCCGGTGGCGCACAGGATGACGGCGCCCAGGGCGATGAAGGCCAGCATCGGGTGGTCGACGATGAAGTTCAGCGCGTAATGCGGGCTCATTGCCACCAGCACCGCCGGGTTCTGCAGCACGTGGTACAGGCCCAGCACGGCCACCACGACGAACCACAGCGCTGTGATGGGGCCAAAGAACTTGCCGATGCCGCTGGTGCCATGCTTTTGCACCATGAACAGCAGGGTCAGCACCACCAGGGTGATGGGCACCACATAGCGCTCGAGCTGCGGCGCGGCCACTTCCATCCCCTCCACGGCCGAGAGCACCGAAATGGCCGGGGTGATCACCCCGTCGCCAAAGAAAATGGCTGTGCCGAAAATCCCCAGGGCCAGCAGCTTGCCGCGCAGGCCCGGGCGGTCTTTCACGGCCGTGGACGCCAGCGTCAGCATCGCCACCAGGCCGCCCTCGCCGTTGTTGTCGGCCCGCAGGATCAGTGTCACGTACTTCAGCGACACGATCACGGTCAGGGTCCAGAACATCATCGACAAGATGCCGTAGATGTTCTCCGGCGTCAGGGGCAGATGTCCGTGGTTGAACACCTCCTTGAGCGCATACAGCGGGCTGGTGCCGATGTCGCCATAGACGATGCCAATCGCCCCCAGGGTCAGGGCGGCCAGGTCTTTGGCGTTGGGCTGGGCGTGAGGAGCGTGCTGCACGATGAGGGCGTTTCACAGAAGAGCGAAGTTGCCATTCTGCCTGGGTTCACGGACATTTTGTTGCACCGCAACAGTGCATGGCCCTCAGGTGTACACCTCGGCATTTGGGTCGTTCGCTTCCAATTCGTAACTGGCCGCCAGCATGGCCAGCCGCGCCACCACGCCGTACATGTAGAAGCGGTTCGGCGCACTGGCCCCGGGCTTGACGCCGGGGCGGGGCAGTTGCGTCGGTTCCGGGAAGCCCAGGGGCACAAAATGCGAGCCTGGGGCGTTCAGGTTCTCGTCCACGCCGCGCTCGGCATGCACCCGGTAGAACCCACCCACCACATAGCGGTCGATCATGTAGACCACGGGCTCGGCGACCGCCTCGTTGATTTGCTCGTAGGTGGCCACGCCTTCCTGAATCAGCACGCGGTTGACGGCCTGGCCGTCCTTGACCACCGACATCTTGTTGCGCGTGCGGCGGTTGAGGTCAACGACCTCCTTGGCATCGCGCACCGTCATGATGCCCATGCCGTAGGTGCCGTTGTCGGGCTTGACCACCACGAAGGGCTTCTCGTTGATGCCGTATTCCTTGTACTTGCGACGCACCTTGCTCAGCATGGCGTCCACCTGCGTCTCCAGGCATTCCAGGCCTGTGCCTTCTTGGAAGTTCACCTCGTCGCACACCGAGTACATCGGGTTGATCAGCCAGGGGTCCATTCCCAGCAGCTTGGAAAACTTCTTGGCCACCTCTTCGTAGGCCGCGAAGTGTTGGCTCTTGCGGCGCACCGCCCAGCCCGCGTGCAGCGGCGGCAGCAGATACTGCTCGTGCAGACCTTGCAGGATGTCGGGGATGCCGGCCGACAGGTCGTTGTTGAGCAAGATGGTGCAGGGGTCGAAGTGCTTGAGGCCCAGGCGGTGCCGGGTGCGCACCAGCGGCTCCAGCGTCAGGTGGCTGCCATCGGGCAAGGCGATGTCGGTGGGCTCGGTGATGCTTTCATCCAGCGAACCCAGACGCACGTTCAGACCGGCCAGCGTGAAGATCTGCACCAGACGCGCCACGTTCGACAGGTAGAAGGTGTTGCGCGTGTGCTTTTCCGGGATCAGCAGCAGGTTCTTGGCCTCGGGGCAGATCTTCTCGATCGCGGCCATCGCCGCCTGCACGGCCAGGGGCAGCATCTCGGGCGTCAGGTTGTTGAAGCCGCCCGGAAACAGGTTGGTGTCCACCGGGGCCAGCTTGAAACCCGCATTGCGCAGGTCCACCGAGGTGTAGAAGGGCGGCGTGTGCTCCATCCACTCCAGGCGAAACCAGCGCTCGATGGCGGGCACGGATTCCAGCATCCGTTGCTCCAGTTCGTTGATGGGGCCGGTCAGCGCGGTGATCAGGTGAGGAACCATGGGGAGAAGCGCCTTGTGAGGTCAGAATGTGAAGTCTTATTTTAGGAAGATCGGGGCCGCTTGGCATTCAGTCCCTTGTAATGCAGTGATGCAAAAAAACAAAGAGGGCCTCCCGCAGGAAGCCCTCTTTTCATGGTGGAGGCCGCATGGCGATGCGGCCTCCGTTCCTGAGATCAACGCATCACTTGTGATACGCGGTCTCGCCGTGCGAAGTGATGTCCAGACCTTCGCGCTCGGCTTCTTCCGAGACACGCAGACCGACGACCAGGTCAACGATCTTGTAGGCCACCACAGAGACCACACCCGACCAGACGATGGTCAGCAGCACGCTCTTGGTCTGGATCCACACTTGTGCGCCGATCGCGAAGTCGTCACCTTTCACGCCGCCCAGGGAGGCTGCAGCGAAGACACCGGTCAGGATCGCTCCGACGATACCGCCGACACCGTGGACGCCGAAGACGTCAAAGGAGTCGTCGGCACCCAGCAGGCGCTTCAGACCGCTCACGCCCCACAGGCACAGCATGCCAGCGATGAAACCGATCACGATCGAACCCATGGGACCGACGAAGCCCGCAGCGGGGGTCACAGCGACCAGACCCGCCACCGCACCGGAAGCGGCACCCAGCATCGAAGCCTTGCCCTTGAACAGGGCTTCACCCAGCAACCAACCCAGGGTGGCAGCACCCGTGGCCAGCACGGTGTTGATGAAGGCCAGGCCTGCAACACCGTTGGCCGCACCTGCGGAGCCGGCGTTGAAACCGAACCAACCCACCCACAGCAGCGAAGCGCCCACCATGGTCAGCGTCAGAGAGTGAGGGGTGAAGGCTTCCTTGCCGTAGCCCAGACGCTTGCCGACCATGTACGCACCGACCAAGCCAGCGACAGCGGCGTTGATGTGCACCACGGTACCACCGGCGAAGTCCAGTGCGCCGTCTGCAGCCAGGATGCCACCACCCCAGACCATGTGCGCCATGGGCAGGTAGCTGAAGGTGAACCACAGCACCGAGAACAGCAGCACCGCCGAGAACTTGATGCGTTCGGCGAACGAGCCGACGATCAGCGCCACGGTGATGGCTGCGAACGTGCCTTGGAAGGACACGAACACGTACTCAGGGATGGTGGGCAGCGTGGCGGAAAGGGTGTCCGCTGTGATGCCGCGCAGGAAGGCCAGGTCCAGAGTGCCGATGAACTTGCCTGCACCGCCGAAGGCCAAGCTGAAGCCATAGACCGCCCACAGCACGCTGATCAGCGAGAAGATCACGAAGACCTGCATCAGCACCGACAGCATGTTTTTGGAGCGGGCGAGGCCGCCGTAGAACAAAGCCAGACCGGGGATGATCATCAAGATGACCAGCAGGGTGGAGGTCATCATCCAGGCGGTGTCACCGCTGTCCAGCTTGGCTGGTGCGGCTTCTTCTGCGGCGGGGGGCGCAGCTTCGGGCGCTGCCGGGGGGGCTTCGACAGCCGGAGCCGGAACGGCTTCAACCACAGCAGCCGCTGCAGGCGCCGATGCAGATTCTTCTTGTGCATGGGATGTGCCCAGCAAACCGAAGGCTGCGAGACCCAGCGCGAATGACGCAATGAGCTTTCTCATGAAATGCCTCTTGATAAAACGAATGGTGTGACGGCTCGAATCCCCGCAGGGCATGTCGGCCACAAATGCGAAAGTGGGATCAGGCGTGCGGCCCGATCACAGGGCGTCCTTGTCCACCTCGCCGGTGCGGATGCGGATCACCTGCTCCAGCGGTGTGACGAAAATCTTGCCGTCGCCGATCTTGCCGGTGCGGGCCGATGTTTCGATGGCTTCGATCACGCGGTCGAGGATGGCGTCATCCACGGCCGCTTCGATCTTCACCTTGGGCAGAAAATCGACCACATACTCCGCGCCACGGTACAGCTCGGTGTGGCCTTTCTGACGGCCAAAGCCCTTGACTTCGGTCACCGTGATGCCCTGAACGCCGATGGCGGACAGGGCCTCACGGACTTCGTCAAGCTTGAAGGGCTTGACGATGGCGGTCACCATTTTCATGTTGGTACTCCGGTGAGGTTGGTAAAAGTTTGTTGACATCCACCTTCTGCATGAACCGTGCCAACCAGGGGCTGAAGCGACCTGTGCCTTGACGCAGGGCTGGGCGGCGCGGGGTTTCCCGAGGGGGCGCTGCGCTTGCCCTGAAGTGGTGCGTGACAGGATGCGCGCGGTCACTGCTGCCTGTCCATCCACCAAAACGGTGCCGTTTCCGGATGGTGGTCGCTCGCTCCTCAGAGGGAGTGCCACGTCAGCCGGCCGTCGCCACAATCGCCCCTTTGCCCTGGCCCCAGGCCGCGTCGCTTCCCCATGTCGCTTGCCATCGTTCACAGTCGCGCCCTCGATGGGCTCAAGGCCCCGGAAGTCACGGTCGAGGTTCACCTGGCCAATGGGCTGCCGTCGTTCACCCTGGTGGGGCTGGCCGACACCGAAGTCAAGGAAGCCCGCGAGCGGGTGCGCGCCGCGCTGAGCAACAGCGGGCTCGACTTTCCTTGCAACAAGCGCATCACTGTCAATCTCGCGCCCGCCGACCTGCCCAAGGAGTCCGGACGCTTCGACCTGCCCATCGCGCTCGGTGTTTTCAAAAATTGATTGCGCACAACGCGCTCAATGAAATCAACGACTTACCGGTGCATTTTGGAGACTGATGCATCCACTTTGGGTCGCACAACCTTGTGCAAGCCCAATTTTTAGGGCGGATTTGAAAAATGGCATGTTCCTGAAGCTAGGTTCAGCGAAACGCTACTGCCTGGAATTAGCCGAACAAGTCGCCGAGCATCAAACAGTCATCTGCTTCCACAAATTTTCAACAAGTCCCACCTAGTACTTCTTTGCGCTGATTGACGTGTCCCGTGCTGGTGCATGCCTGCACCTTCGTGGCCGGACTAGCTGAATGGATGCTAAGTCACCAGCGGGTGTCTTGAGGATCTCGCGGAGTCGCTGGCGTAGTTGCATCAAAGACCTGCCGCAGTACCCTACACGACTGACTACGACTGGCGAGCGCACACACCTTAACAAGGTGTTATTCAAACTGGCAGCAGCCCATAGGGCATTCTCTTGGGGATAGTTCTCGGCATCATGTAACCTTGCGTGAAAACTCTGTCGCGTTATTGGCAGATCATGTCGGTAGCCGGGCAAAGGCGACTATCAAAAAAGGGGAGTTGTAAGTGGTTCTCACCGACGAGCAGGCAAACGCCGTCGATCTTTTCAAGAGTGCGCGCTCGCTGAAAATCAGCGCGTTTGCAGGTACAGGAAAGACGTCCACGCTGACGGCAGTGGCGAAGTCAACCTCAGCCCATGGACTCTACCTGGCCTTCAACAAAAGCATTGCAGCCGAAGCAGCCGAAAAGTTTCCACGGACAGTTGACTGTCGCACCACTCACTCGATTGCCTACCGATCTGTGCCAAGTGCTTATCGAGGCAACACCGCCAAGCTGACGCAGGCTCTGCCAGGGAACCGGGTGTCGCAAATCCTCAACCTTGATGATCTTGTCGTTGGCAATGTTCACCTAAGAGCACGCGCACTCGGTTTTTTGACAGCTAAGACTATTCAGCGCTTTTGCCAAAGTGGAGACGATGACGTATTGGTAAAGCATGTCCCCATCACGGGCAAGCTCCAAGAGCTTGACGAGCCATATCGCGAAGAATTTCGGCGCTACGTTAGCGAACTAGCGCATCACATGTGGTCCCGCATGCTGGATCCAAAGAGCGAAGTTCCCTTGGGGCATGACGGCTACCTGAAGATGTGGTCACTCTCCAGGCCGAAGCTTAACTATGACTTCTTGCTTCTGGATGAGGCCCAAGATACGAACGAAGCAGTGCTTAGCGTCTTGAGGGGGCAAGATGCACAACTAACCCTTGTCGGCGACCGCCACCAACAAATCTACGAGTGGCGCGGGGCGATTAACGCGATGGCCAGCGTCGAGACAGAAGCTGAGGCGCTGCTGACAAGGTCTTTTCGCTTTGGCAATGACTTGGCTCATGCCGCGTCCTCAATCTTGAAGCTTTTAAACGAGCCCAACCGTTTGATCGGGGACCCAACCAAGAACACCCGCATTTCGTCAGACGGACGTACAGAGACCATTCTTTGTCGCACAAATTCTGGCGTGGTTGGTGTTGTTATCCAGGCGCTGTCAGACAGGCGCATGCCACATGTGGTGGGCGGTGTAGCTGAACTGGTTCGCATGTTGGAGGACGTGGGACGCCTGAAAGCTTCCCTCCCTGCGGAGTGCCCGGACTTCTTCGGTTTCGAAAACTGGGATGAGGTCGTCGATTTCTCACAAAGTGAAGAGGGCGAATCCCTACGTACTTTTGTGTCTATCGTCCAGAAGTACGGAGAGGGCGACCTGATCAAGAAGCTAATGTCTGTTGCAAGAGATGAAGCCAGTGCAGATCTGATCGTGTCAACTGGCCACAAGGCCAAGGGACGTGAATGGGACACTGTCAAGCTAAACACGGATTTTGAGCCGAGAGTCAGCAAGAAGGAGCCCGGCAAGACCGTCATCAACCAAGAAGAGGCGAGGCTACTTTATGTGGCTGTCACGAGGGCCAAAAAGTTATTAGTGGTTCCTCCCAAGCTGGCAGAAAAATGGGGCCAGAAAGACACGGCCGGTGACACCTCTGTGATGGTGTCTGAACCTGCACCTTCGAAGGAGATGCAGTTGAGCGCGCTTCCTGCGTTACCGTCCTTCGCAAAATCAGTTCGTGTTGTCAGGCGGAATGAACAAGTGTCAGAGCCGAAGCAGACTCCTCTAGCTTCTGGAGTGTCAGCGATTGGTCCCTCCTCGACAAAGACTGCCCACGCGACAAGCGAACCGGGCTTAGCAAAGGCAATTTGGAGTTTCCTGTCGGGCAAGTAGCGGCGATTTGCAGCATCGCTGTGAATCGCGACAGCATGCCGTTCAGTCCTGCCGACTATCGTCAGCGTCAAGAACGTGCATGGGTTGGACAGGCAATCACCAGCCAGCCTCCCTTGTTGACCCTCACTGCATCGGCCCCACATCGCTCGCACCGCGTGGCACAACGAGCTGCTGCTGCATCAGCGATGGCATGAGCGCGCTCGCGCACGCTGCCAGGCTGGGCCGACGACCTAAAGTGAGTGCTCAACGGCGTTGACCCCGCCTCTTCGAGTGGCCCAACTGAGTCTTCTGCGACATCGAGGTAAATGCGAAGCTCGGCGAGTTTGGACTTGATCTGAACCACGGCGATCTCGACGCCGGTCTCTGCCGACAGCCGCGCAAGTTCGGTCAGAGCCTGGGCGACCTCGGCATCCCAGCCCTTAGGCACGTCGCTGAAAATCCGCGGCCACATTGTCGGGTGCGCCTCCAGGGCGGCACGCGTTGCAGGAGCGTCGTCAAGGTAGATTTGACCTTTGGAGCGTTCTTGACCGACGTTATCGATGTCTTGATCCTCATCCATAGTAGTCCCCTGATGGTAGATAAGCCGAGAGTTGTCGTATCGGTTTGATACGGAGGCGATATGCCTTTCGTAATCGACAGCATGACAGGCTAGTGGCTCATGGGGTGAGCCAGTGCGTAAGCGGTGTCAAGTCTACTTGCGTCCTTCTGCTTGCTTCCGCCTGGCGGCCTCAACCGCGGTCGAGCTGAGCCTCTGACTATGAGAGGAACTGCTCCATGGCCGGGTGCGGGCCGCGGCGCTGTGATTTGGCATCAAGACGCCTGCGGTCGCCAGTGGCTCGATCAGGCCGGCGCGTCTGGCTCTGTGGAGACATGCTCAAACCGTTCATCGAATGCCCAGCACAAGGGCGTCTCGTGGACGTCGTCTGTGAACAAGTCAGCTGGCATCCTGCACTCGAGGGTCAGCGTGGGTTCGGCGTCGTACCAGACCTCGTGCTCGTAGAAGGCGCCCTGCAGCGCGTCGCAATGAACGCAGCCGTTTGAGAGGTAGGCGCTCCCACGGGTTCGCGAGAAGCGGCTGCGCACGACACCGATTCCGTGCGAACGAAGATTCACGGAGCTCATTGCCTTGGCCAGAATGGCCTGGCCAACTGGCGAGTCGAAGTCCTCGATGTCCATCGAGACACGATTTGCCCCCGGCAGCAGTTGATCAACGCGGAAATCGAGCCGTGTGATGATCGAAGTGGGCTTGTGGCATTTCCAGCAGTCCTGTTCGGCTGTCCACAGCTCCAGCGGCACGCTCTGGTCGAGGCCTGGCGCCCAGACAAACTGTTTGGCCAGGCATCCTCGGACAAAGCGTCCAAGTTCGATTCGCTGAGACCACAGTTCATCAGACTTGCGCGCGCTGCTATCGGACATACCGCCAGGATCCTCGGCTGGAACCCGAACCCAGGCTGCCGGCGCTTCAAGGTCGACCTCCATGAGCAGCGACGGGACCCCCTTCGAGATCTGGATGCCGCTGGGTCGACTGAAAAACCACAAACCGCGAACACCACTCGCGGCGAATTGCGCCTGGCGCCGAGTAGTCTCTTCGCGGGTCTGTGGCGACCACTGCACCTCGAAAGCAATGCGGTGCTTTCCGCGCACCGCCATGACGTCAGCAATCCACTGGCTTCCGTCCGGTGCCGTGCCACGCACCTCGGTGGCCACCTCCCACCCTGAGCCGGCGATAGCCTGGGCAATGCAAGCCTTCACGAAGAGGTGTTCGGCCGTCTCGGCGGCAGAGGTGCATTCCCCTCGCTGCTTGTGCGCGAAGAACCGCGTGCCCAACTTCGAGGTCTTCAGCGTGACGCGGCTACCGCAGCAGTCGAGCCTGAGACGGTCCTCAGCTGCGTTCAGGGTACGCAGTTCGTCCCACTGAGACGCGTCATACTCGATGGAGCAGATGAGCTCCTCGCCGGATTTGCAGGAGAGAGGCATACTGGATTTGCAGGTTTTGCAACGTCATCGAAAGTGATGACGCCATCGTACGGGCATCCGACCTTGGTCGTGGCCGATTCAGGGCGTCTAAACGCAAGCGAGATCGCATGCTCAAGTTTTGGCAAATCTCACTTAGGAATGTGGAAGACCAGGACGGTCAGGACTAGCTCTCGGTTCGTGTCACCGTTAGCGTGGAACACGTACCGAAACCCGCTTTCATGCGGCCAGCCGTCTGCTCGCTTGAAGTTTGCGTGCGCCTTGACCGTTGCATCTACGCCCGATAGGACTGTCGAGGTTTCAGTGCCTCGGTTAAAGACCAGAATTGCTGTCTTACTGTCTCGCCAAGTTGAGTACCCCAGAAGCTGGTCGATTGCTTCCCCGAACGCCTTGGGGCCCTTCCAGAACTTGCACTCGGTGATGAAGACATTGCGATCACCCTCCCGCAAGAGTATGTCGGTCTTGCCCGACATATTGAAAGTCTCACCCGTTGCCCTGCCCTCGAACTGGCCGTTGAGTTGCACCAGAAAGTGCTGCCGCAGCGACTCCTCGTCCATCGTCTTAAAGGCATCTGGGCTGCGCTCCATGACCAAAGTCATGTCCTGCATGATCTTGAGGGCTTGTTCGTACTGCTCCAGCGCCCATGTAGGTTCAGGCGTGTATGCTGCAGCACTCGCCGGTGGCAGCTTGGGTGCTGCCTTCTTGCGTATGGTCGGAACCGCGTAAGTCTGCGGCGCATCATTGCGACGCTTGATCGGAATACCAAGCGCGGCAGCGCGTGTTGATTGCGCCAGCAGCCGGGCGCGACGCTGTTCGATTGCCTCCTCGGCGACGCCCTGCAAACTGTTGTTGTGTGCCGAGAGCATTACGGCTTGCCAGCCGATGTGCTCTTCAATCTCATTTAACGTATGGTCAACCAGAGGTCGTATGTCGCGTGGCGCATCAGCGGGGGATTCGTAATGTAGGACGAGCTCGTTCTTCTCGATAACCGCACGAGGCGGGCTCAGGGTGAATTGGTCAGCTTTCGCATAGAAGAGCTCTGCCTCGCCTTCAAACGGAACACGCACTTCGACGCGCTCACCTGGCACCATCACCGGGCGGCTCTTGTCCCGGATCCAGCGGTTCGAGTCGTGGCGTACATCGACCTGCGTCTCGTGCAAATCGGCATACCAATCCTCGCGGATCAGACGTAGCGGCTCTACCCGATATTTCGCCGATAAATAGTCCCGCAAGTCACTGGGTGCGGTGTTCAGAAAACGGTTGCCGTCCAGGCTCTCCAGCTCATTGCGCAGCGCTGCTACTGTGTTACGAAGAATCTGACTCAGATCGTGAGTGCAGAAGAGCAGCCCTTTGCTCTTGTCGATGCTTCCGAACATGTTGCTCTCCCTTTATCCACGGTTCGTTTTCTGCCGCTTGCGCATAACCAGTTGAGTCGCTCAAAAACTCAGTGCTGGTGCACTGCGTGCTTTCTCATACACCTCAGCCAGCAACGCCTCCGCCACATCCTCGAACACCTTCGGGTTCTGCAGCGTCTGCTCCGACATGGCGTGGTGGCTGGCCAGGGCCTTGGCGATGGCCTCGCCCAGCACCAGCTTGTAGTCGCCGTTGGCGAACTGCCCAGCCGTCGGGTTTGCCTTGGCCTGCATCTGGATGCGTTCATCTGCGGCGACGTTGCCCGCCACAGCGGTAAACCAGCCGGCGACCTCGGCATCACTGTATTTGCCGGTGAAAAGGCAATGTATCTTCTTGATGATCTCAGAGAGTTTCTCGTTGGGATCATCCCATGCCTGTCCGCCACCAGCGGAGAGAGGATCAATTGCTTTGACCTCACCCTTCTCAAGGTCGAGGCCGTGCTCACGCTTGTTGACCAGCTTGTAGCCCGCCAAGCGCACCGAACCGTCAATGAGCGCCGGGTCGGCATCCTGACCACGCAGGCGAGGCAGCAGCATCTGCAAGAAGGCATGCAGCTTCTCGAGCTCCTGGTCGCCATAGTCAATCAGCTGAGAGAGGAAGTCGTAGCTGGTGACGTAGGTCGCCGCATCCCTTCGGAACAACTCCTGCTCCTCGCGACCCAGCTCCTGGTAGCGATCAAAGGCCTGCTTCAGGTGTGCCTGGAACGCTTGGTCATTGCGTGCGCTGAAGTACAGCTTGGCGAAGGCTTCCACCTCTGACCACAGATAGACGCTGGCGTTGTCCAGCTTCTCACGCAGCTGGTGTGGCAGGTTCGGGTCAGTGGTCGCTGACAAAGCGGCCGTGCGGTAGTACGGCTCAAAGGCCGCAAGGATGTCTTCTGCCTTGTTGCGGAAGTCCAGAACAAACGTCTTGGTCTTGCCAGACAAGATTCGGTTCAGGCGCGAAAGCGTTTGCACAGCCATCACGTCGTCCAGGCGCTTGTCCACGTACATGGCGCACAGCAGCGGCTCGTCGAATCCCACCTGGAACTTGTTGGCCACAAGCAAAACCCGGTACTCCTCGGTGCGGAAGGCCTCCTTGATCAGGTCATCCTTGATCTTGGGTGTGCCGCCGTTGACATCGCCCTCGTCCGCATCCTCGATTCCGTATTCCTGGTCCGTGATCTTTCCGGAATAGGCCACCAGCGCTTTGAAGTCGTGGTAACCCATGGTGGTCATGTACTTGTCGAACTCCTTCTTGTACCGCACCGCCGCCTTGCGGCTGTCGGTAACGACCATGGCCTTGGCCTGGCCGTTGAGCAAGTGCATGACATGCTTGCGGTAGTGCTCCACGATGATGGCGATCTTCTGTCCAATCGCCGTGGGATGGATCGACACGTACTTGAAAATCTTCGTGCGCGCCTTGCCGGACTTGACCTCGATGTCTTCGCCGGCCTGCTCCAGCTTGAATGCCATGTCGTAGGTCACATAGCCCTTGAGAACGTCGAGAATGAACCCTTCCTCGATCGCCTGGCGCATTGAGTAGACGTGGAAAGGCTTAGGCAGGCCATCCTTGGCCTTTCGCCCGAAAAGCTCCAGTGTCTTGGCCTTGGGCGTGGCGGTGAAGGCGTAGTACGAGATATTGGGCGGCCGCTTGCGCGCCGAGATCACCTTGGCGATCAACTCCTCGCTGCTGACCTCGCCGTCGCCTTCTTCGCCATCGTCCTTCGGAATCTCTGCTGCCTCCTTCTTCAGGCCTTCGGAGCTCAGGGCTTCACGCAGCTTGATGGCGCTCTTGCCAGATTGAGATGAGTGGGCCTCGTCGATGATGATGGCGAAGGTGCGATCCTTCATCGAGCCCATCTTGCCTAGCACGAAGGGGAACTTCTGCAGGGTGGTCACGATGATCTTGGCTTCGCCGTCCAACGCTTTGGCCAGCTGAGCTGAGTCCTCGTCGATCTTCATCACGACGCCAGGCGTGCTCTCGAACTGCTTGATGGTGTCTTGCAGCTGCTGGTCCAGCACGCGCCGGTCGGTGATCACGATGACGCTGGAGAACACCTTCTGGTTCTTGGTGTCGAAGAGCGTGGACAGCCGGTGCGCGGACCAGCCAATCGTGTTAGATTTGCCCGAGCCAGCCGAGTGCTGCACCAGGTAGGCCTTGCCAACACCTTCTTTTAGCGTGGCGTCCAGCAGCGTTTCCACGGCATCGAGCTGGTGGTAGCGCGGGAACAGCAATGTCGGCGTGAGCGTCTTCTTGCCGGTCTTGAGGTTGACCGACTCCTTGAGCTCGACCGAAATGAACTTACCAACGATGTCCAAGAAGGTCTCGCGCGACAGCACCTCGTGCCAGAAGTAGGCCGTGGCGTGGCCGCGGACCACGTCGGCCGGGTTGCCGGCACTGGCACCACCATGACCATCGGGGATGCCGCGGTTGAACGGCAAGAAGCGCGTCTTCGCACCGTCCAGCTTGGTGGTCATCCGCACCTCGTCGCTGGACAGCGCAAGGTGCACCAGCGCACGGCGGCCAAAGGTCAGCAAAGGCTCGTCTGTGTTGCTCGCTTCGTCGCGAGGCAAGCGGTCATGTCGGTACTGCTTGACCGCCTCTTCAATCGACTGGGTGGTCTCGGTTTTGATCTCGACCGTAGCCACCGGAATGCCGTTGATGAACAACACCAGGTCGATGCACTTTTCGTTGTGCATCGAGTAATGCACCTGGCGAACCACGCGCAGGATGTTCGCGTTGAAGTCATCCCACAACTTGGGGTTCAGGCTGTTTGCCGGCGCGAACTGCGCCATCTTGAACGAGGCGTTGATGTGCTTGAAGCCACGGCGCAGAAGACGCAGGCTGCCCCACAGCTGCGGGTCGTCCTTCTTGATCTGCTTGTGCTCGCGGTTCAGTTCCGCAGACAGCAGGCGAGCGAATTCCTTCTGCGCGTCGGCCTCGTTGCTGTGGTGGGCGGTGAACTTAGCCCAGGCCTCGGGCTGGGTCTTCTTCACCCAGGCGATCGCGTCTTCAGGGACAAGGGCCAGCCGACGGTCGTAGCAGGCGTCATAGGCGTGGCCCTTCTTGTACGGCAGAGGCCCATCAAAGGTCCAGCCGTGGGTGGACAGGTGCTTGCAGATCTCGTCTTCGAAGACGACTTCCTGGTGAATCGCAGTAGTCATGCGTTGAGCCTCCCTGGCCCTGGTCATTTCTTCATGTAATCGCGGACATCGATGCGGCCGAGAACGGCATCGGTGATGGTGGCGGCGCGGAGTTCGGCAAGTGCTTCAAGTTCCAATTCAACGTGAACGATGAGATCGTCTGCTCGCTTCAGCTCGGCAGTCAGTTGCTCAAGCAGTTGATCACGGACATCTTCTGGCGGCAGGACAACGGGCCACTCCTTCACATTGGTCTGGCTGATCGACGCAAGGTTGGTGCTCTGCTTAGAGTTGTTCATGAAGTAGAACTTGGCGTAGGCGGTGCGCGTCAGCGCCGAGATCCAAGGCGCCCAGGTCACATCGTCAAGGCGAACAGCGAAGACATGGTTCTGATGCAGGCATGGGGAAATCTTTCCCTCCCACACGGCACCTCGACCCAGCTTGTCATAGTCGCCGCCCTCGTTCATCAGCACATCGCCCACAGCCAAGCTGTACCGCTCAACGTCATCAGCAGCCACTTCCAAAGTCGCCACATTTGATAGGTCGATGTGCCCATCCTGAACGTTGGCAACCCGCATGTAGGGCAGCTCCAGGGTCTCTGTACTGGCGTCGTGCTTCTTGCCTTTGGCAAGGCCCGATCGCACCTGGCCGAGGTGCTTCAAGCGCTTCAATGTCCAGTCTCTCGGGATTCGAGGGATCCAGACATCGCCAGTAGGAACGAGGTTGTCGGCTGCACCGGTCAGAATCTCGGTGATGCGCGCGGACTTCAGCTCGACCAACGAGTCGAGCAGCTTCCTCTTCGCTTCGATCAACCCATCAATCCGCACCGTTTCGGCGTCGAGGTAGGAGGCGATGGCGATTTGCTCGACAGTTGGTGGAAGAAAGCATCGCTCCGCGAGGTAAGCACCGCTGTCGAGGTTCTGGATGCCGGTCGACTGCTTGATGCTGAGTTTTGTCAGGGATCGATCGTAGAGATGGGCATGCAGAAACGTCAGGAATCGCCCGTGCGCGAATTCGCGGGGCCTCATTCGTGCAACGAAGTTGGAGCAAACCGATCCGGTTTCACCTTCGAACTCTACGACCATGCCGACCGGCTGAAGTTCGCCGCCGCCAGACTTTTCGATGAGCAAGTCGCCGGGGTGCAACTCCCTCGGCGAACGCTGATCGAATGGAACTGATCTGACCGTTTGGTGGGGCAGGGTTTTCCGCTTCAGCCTGTCAAAGTCCGCGACACGGATGACCGGTGTGTCGTTCGCGTCGCCTTTCGGCTCATCGCCCCAGATGCCGTTGCTGCATCCCTCTACAGCGTCCTTGAGGCGCATTGGCTTCCAGTGCGCTGGAATGCTTTCCTGCCAAGGAATCCCTGTCTGGAGTCGATCCCGAGCATCGCTAGTTCGCATGTTCATCCTTCGTACGCTTTCTGAATCAAGCCTTTGGCCTTGTCCAGATCTGCATGGCTTTTGATCAGCACCTCAACGTCGCCAGTGCCCCAGTGCCCGATCTGACGGACGTCTCGAGAGAAGCCTTGCTCCAGCGCCACAGTCTCGGGATTGAGCTTGAGCCACAAGAACATGGCATCCTTCTTGAATCCGACGCAAGCAAAGTTGCGCAAGCGCTTGAACGCAACGTACAGCTTCAGGTCTTTGCGACTGACATCGTCGCCGAGCGATGAGACGTAGCCATCCAAGGACTCGAACAGCGCGAGCAACTCTGGCGACATCGTGGTGAACCACTGCGCCACGGTCTTGTCACCAGACGATTGCTTGGTAGCAGCCGTCGACGCTGGCACAGTGAAAGCCTGCTTTACCCCTGACGCAGCTTTCGATGCCCCTGAAGACTTGGAACTCAACGCCTGGGATACAACCGTGTTCACCTGCTCAAGAAGCAAAAGCTCGGTCCCAAACTGCTTGTAGCGAATCAGCTCGATGCTGTGATTCATCTGCTGCACGGCGTGACCGTCGTACTTGGTGAAGTCAGACGCGATACAGATCAGCCGAGGACCAGCCCAGTCAATCGCGTCCGCCACTTTTGAACCATAGCGCTTCAGGACAAGCAGTTCGAACTCTGCCTTGTGATCCATTAGCCAGTCCAGATAGAACAGGCCCTGGTTGATGACGTTCTCACCCTTGGATCGCTTGTATTCGAGGATCACAGGGCAATTGTCTTCGTCAATGCCAAGCGTATCAATACGTCCGCCGTGCGTCTTGCCCGTGGAATGCTCCGAAGCCAGAAAGCGAACACCAAGCAATGTTTCCAGGTTGTTCTCGATCAGGATCTGCAAAGGTTTTTCGAGATCTGACGCTTTGCCAGGCAACTCGGTCGCCTTGCCAGACTGAATCCGAAAGAGATTGATTTCGCTCACGCCGCCACCCCCTTCAGCATCTCCATGAACTTCTTCTCCATGGCCTCGATGTCGTGCTTGATGGCCTCACGGCTACGAGGTGCCTCGTAGACGTAGAACTCACGGTTGAAGTTGATCTCGCAGCCCACGACGCCGATCTGCCCATCGGACTCGTCGACGACGCTGGTGTTGACCCAGGCATCGGGCCAATGTGGTTTCACCTCGGCGTCGAAGTAAGCCTGCACGCCAGCGGTCACGTCGTTGCCGTGTTTGGCAATGAACGAGAACGGGATGTATTCGGCGTCTCGCAGGTCGGAGTCGGACATTGGATTGCCCTTGTCGTCGTTGACGAACTCGGCCTTCTTGTCGCGCACGCCAAATCCCTTGCGCAGTGCGTCGAGGATTTTGCCTTTGAAAGCTGTCGGCTTGATTGGTCGGCCGGCGGCCTTTTCCTCAGCGACGAAAGTTGCATCAATGGCCTTCAAGTCCGTCAGGACGGCCTCGGTGCTCATGTAGGTCTTCTCGCCAAGGCGCTCGATCAACCAACCAGTCAGGCAAATCAGGTGCTCGACATCTACCGGGGTGGATGCCTTTTTGCCGGTGAGGCTGGTGATCCAAGCGTTCTTGCGCTCTTCGGTCAACTCGTACCGCAAGCGCAGCGGCCGCTCGATGGTGACCTTGCGGTAGAAAAAGTGCGAGGTCGCAAGAGCCTTGGCCTTCAGCGCCCGGGTGCGACCACCAATCGGCACATCATCCTTCCACTCGAGGTCCTTGAAGGCGTGGAAAGCCTCGACGATGCGTCGCTGACAGTCCTCGCTCAGCTCGAAGCGCTTCTTGCCCAGGTTCTTCTTCATCAACACGCCCATGGCGGACGCATCGATGAGCATGATCTTGTCTTGGCGATCCTTCGACTTACGGTTCGAAAGGAACCACAGGTACGTGGCGATGTTCGTGTTGTAGAACATGTCCGTGGGCAGCGCCACAATCGCCTCGACGTAGTCGTGCGCCAGCAGAAAGCGCCGGATTTCCGACTCACCGCTGCCAGCGTCACCCGTGAACAGTGGCGAGCCGTTGTGCACCAGGCCCACGCGACCGCCGCCTTCACCGTTGATGAACGGGCGCATTTTGGACACGGCATTGAGCATGAAGAGCATCTGCCCGTCGGAGATGCGCGGCAGGCCCGCGCCGAAGCGACCCGCAGCGCCCTTGGCATGTTCCCTCTTCACAGCCTCCTCGGCCGGCTTCCATTCGACCCCGTAGGGTGGGTTCGACAGTTGATAGTCAAAGCGCTGGTCGGGGTGCTGATCGTCAGCGAGCGTGTCACCATTTGCGATGTCTGCCGGATCCTGACCGCGGATCAGCATGTCGGCCATGCAGATGGCGTAGGTCTCGTCTTCGAGCTCCTGACCGAACAACCTCAGCTTGGCGTTCGGGTTCAGCGTCTTCACCTTCTCTTCGGCCTCGGACAGCATGCCACCGGTGCCAGCCGTCTGGTCATACATGGTGCGGATCGCACCAGGCACGGACAGCATCTCGTCGTCACCGTCGAACAGGATGTCAACCATCAGGTGAATGGCGTCACGCGGGGTGTACTGCTCACCCGCAGGGCTTGTGTCATTGAAGCGCCGCAGCAGCTCCTCGAAGGACTTGCCCATGTCGTGGCTGGACACGGAGTACAGGTCCATCGGCACACGGCTGAAAGCCTGGACAACGTGGAAGAGTCGCCCCTTGTCGCGCAACTTGTCGACCGTGGCCATGAAGCCGAATTTCTCGAAGATGCGGCGCACGTTCGGCGAGAAGCCGTTCACCATGTCTTCAAGGTTGTCACGCAGATCGTCCGGGGCTTCCAGCAGCCCCTTGATCGTGAAGTTCGAATGGTTCCAGAAGGGGAAGCCGGTGATCGGCGCCAGGAACATGCGCAGGTCGTAGCCCTTCGCCGAGATCTCCTTGTGCTTGGCAACGACAGCGGCCTTCGTGGGCCGAAGGAGGCAGTCCAGGCGACGCAGCACCGTGAAAGGCAGGATGACGGTGCGGTATTCGGGCTCGCGGAAGGCGCCGCGCAGGATTTCGGCAGTGCGCCAGATGACGTCGGCCGTGTTTGTCTTCGCCAGGGCCAGTGCTTCGCCGAGTTGCGGCAACAGCGCTTTGGCGTACACAGCAAAGTTCTGCTTCCCATTTGTCTTCCACGAAGACTGCAGCCCTCGGAAGGCGGCAATCTCAGCGATGAGCTGTTGTGCACGCGCGGGTGCGCCCATTTCGGCGACCTCCTGCGCGAGCAACTCCAGCCGCTTGATGGCCTCCGCCTCTTGTTCGTCAGTCGAGGGCTGTGTGAGCACACCAACGAGTTCAATCACCTCGTCGAACGCGTCTTGTCCCGTGAGTTTTCGTGCCATTGAGTTCAATACCTTGTTCAGTTCGCAGACTTCGCGGCCTTGCGCGAAGCCTTGGGTAGCTGTCCAGCCTTCATTGCCGCGGACCGTTCAGGCTGTGGGGCCCTGACGAGACCTGGCTCAAAGCCGGTGGTGTCCACCGCAAAGCGGTGGCACCCTATTCGCGAGAGAAAGGACGCGACCGTCGAAAGCGCAGCGAAGACACGGACCTGGTCACGCGCGTTAGCCAGAACAGCCTGACCATCACCCAAGCTGATCTCGACGATGAAGTGCCCCTTGTGACCAACCGCCGTGATCGTTTTGGCCACGCCAGCCGCCACAAGAGCGCGCAGCGGCGCCTCCTGCAGCAGTGCAGGCAGTGGCGCGGGGGCGGAGGTGTGTTCGATTGACATGGAGACAGTATCGCAAGACTTATATGAACTGTGTTGCGAAATTCGCTCCTTGCAGCCCGTTCATTTGAATGTTGCTCAGGAAGTATCGAAGTCGATCACCAAAGTCACGGGATCGTGGAGTCGGGAACGAATGGGGCCCCGGCACGAAGACGGCTCATCACCTAAGTGCCTGTCGCGCTTGGAAATAATTTTCCATAAAAGTCCATAAAACCAGGTTGCGCACCGGTTTTACCTGCCTACAGGCTCATGGCGTGATCCCGCGTGGAGCAGTCGGACGAACTTTTGGGCTTGCCTGCCAGCAATCGGTAGAGCGCCGATCTGCGCATAACGTGCAGGCGTTGGAGACGCTTTCCTGGGTAAATACTCCCGTGCTACCCTCGAGGAATGGTCACTCGCACCGCACTCATGGCGTTAATGCGCGACGTCTTCGAATCGCCGAAGGAGGCGGAGAAATGGTGGCGTGCGCCGCACCCTATGCTCAACGGTCGATCTCCAGCAGCAACCGCACGGTCCCAACGCGGTGCTGAGCAAGTGCGCGACATCCTCATCAGCCTGCGTTTTGGTGGGGTGGTTTGAAACTCAGGCGCCGGACGTCTTTTCCAATGGGGCAAGACATGACATCGCGTAGAACGAAACAGCATCAGCTGCCGCCTGCTCCTGTCAGACGCTCTCTTGTGGAGCGTGCGGTGGGAATCTTGGCTGTCGATGGCATAAAAGTCAGCGACAGGGCTCGTGAGTTGCTGTCCCGATGTGAGGCAGGCACCTTGACCTTTGATGAGGCGCGCGCAGAGGTCATTGCACGCGCCCAGGCTATAGCTGATGCCAAGAACGTCAAGAACGATTAACTGTCAGCGCCGCCTTCCCACCGATACCTACTTGGTGAACTCGTTTGGTCTGTGAGCCAATGCTTGCTACCAAGGTTGTCTGCGGCGGTCCCAAACGCTTGCATTGGGTAGCTGGCCAGCTCCGATGGATCCGCTTTCGCGTGTGCAGTCTGGGGTTGGCGCTGGAGTCGACCCGATTCTGTGGACACATCATGTGTGGTGTTCAAGGAGTCGAGGATGCACAAAGTCCGACCGCTGTGTGGGTACTGCTGACGTGCCCCCTCATAGCCGTACCACTTGAATGGAAGCGAGGTCCGTCAACCTAGAGAATGACGGACATGAGGACGATGCTAAGCGTGGCTGCCTCCTCTCATGGCGCACACCAAGCAGCCCCTGACGACCTAGTTCCTGGCCATCTACCTCATCATTCTGGCCAAGACCGGCCTGTCGGCGCTGGCGCTCAAGCGCCAGCTTGGCGTGAGCTATTCCACTGCCTGGCAGCTGCATCAAAAGATCAACCGCGCCATGGCCAAGCAAGACGCCACCCATCATCTCAGCGGCACTGCGTAACTCGATGACGCCTACCTCGGTGGCGAGCGCACAGGTGGGAAGGTCGGTTGCGGCACTGAGAACAAGACTCCCTTTGTCGCGGCTGTCTCGGTCAATGATCAAGGGCACCAGCGCAGCGTATTACCTTCAGCCCGAAAACATCGACTTTCGGCGCACACTCAGTCAGTGTTGCTTATGTAGGCTATGCACAACAGCTTCGAACTACTACATGCCTCAGTGCGTGAAATGCACCCATCTCGCACTAAGTGCTTGTCGCATCAAGAAAGATCAAAGGGGCTGATAGTGCAAGTGCTACGTGGCATTCCAGCAGCGCCAAACCAAGTGCTAAAGCCCCGAATCGTGACTGTTGCGCCGGGGGCGCCGACGATCTACTCTGCAGTCATGTGAACTCGTCAAGGGATTCTTGGAACCGTAAATGACCGCTGATCGTATCTTGCTGGATCAAGCGTGGCCGCTGGCGCTTAACTTGGCAAGAAAAATCCGAGGACATGGCAGGAAACAGACTGTCTTCATCCTCGGTTTCGTTGAGACCGATCGACATCACCGCATCGCGCAAGAAGCCATTGACCCCATCTTCGAACAGGACCTCAGCCAAGACGATAGCCTCTCTCATGCTCTCCGTTCTGTCGAGCCCTTTAGTGAATGCTTCCACGAGCCGATGAATCGGCGAGGGGTCAGACGTGCATCGCCAGATTCGTTGCAGGAGTTTCGGATGCTTCATCAAGTCTTCTTCAAGCAACTGGCTATGACGCTTGTCGAGCCTGCGCTGCCCGTACTTGGCCTGAATTGCGCACCTCCAGACCCGGTGCCTGACTCCGATCGGGATCGGCTCATGATTGCTCGTGCAAACCTGAAATGCACGACGTGAGTACAGGAGGTCGTCATCCGGAAACTCGTACTCGTAGCGTTTAGGACCAGTGGTCGGAACTGGGAAGAACGATGCGCACTGAACGGGAATCGTGCGGTTGTGCAACCGAGACCGGTGAGTCAGGCACATGTCTACGCCGGGAATGTTGTGGGAGCGGAGCCAAGTTGCGAAGCCAAGCTTCTCTCGCTGTTCGCTGGCGCAGAAGGGACAGAACTGGATGTAAGCATCCTTCGCGGCTGTTGCTCCTGATGTGATCGGCGAAACACGAACAGATGCCAGGCTTTTTAGGCTCGCTGCTGTGCGGAACGTAGCGTAAGTCGACCGCTTCATCAGTGGCCGGTGAAAAGGAAGAACGGTCAGCTGTTCAGCAGCCAAAGAAGTCGATGCGACTTCAGCATGAGCCGAGCGAAGTGCAAGACTGACGATCACCTCTCTTGAGGACAAGGTTGGTCGAGTTCCGAATGCGGCAATGAGGAACTTGCGCCATGACTTGAAGCCGCTTTGGATGAACCAGCGGCCCACGAGTCCGTAAAGAAGCTCGTCTTCGATAGGTTCAGGACAGAAGGAAAGCATAGTTGTGAGAGGCGATCAATGAACGATAGCGCTGTGCAGAGGCTCCCCTTCTTTCCCGATTTGAAGGACGACGAGACCTTGTACAGCGTGTGCGCTCGATTCCACCGAATGTCGGGTCATCGATCTTCTGAGGTTACCTCCATGCTGCTGCTGGGACACCGAATTGGAGGCGCCCGTCAGGAGAGCAGTTTGGCCCTCGGGCACTTGTCAGAGGCTACAGGTGGGAGTGTTCCGGCAAACGAATCAACTCTTCGAACGAGAACTATCTTGGGTTCTTATCTTCCCTTCATGCTATCAACACAGCGCCATTCAGTGCTGTATCGATTGCTCAGCAAGCAGGGGGAGCAATCCATCAGGGCAAAACTCGGGCTGACTTGGAACGCAGTCACCGTTGAACACGAGCTTCGAGCCTGCCCTAAGTGCATCGAAGAACAGAACGATCAGTACGGCTTTGCATTCTGGCGATCCTCACACCAAGGCCCTGGTGTTTGGGTTTGCACTCAGCACAAGCAGCCACTTTGGGCACAGCAGCGACGGGGAGTTCGCAACGTCCGTTGGCTCGATGTTCGCTCAGCTGACCTACGCCCAAATCCAAACCTGATGCTAAGAAGGAACTTGGAACAATTCGATCGCTTGGCCGACTGTCTGGCATGGCTCACAAGCCGAACAGTCGTCGACATCGACGCGCTCGGCGCGATGGTGAGGTCGCGACTTTACTCTTGCGGCGCGGCAAGCAGCGAGGTGAAACTGAGCGTCGTAGATCAAGAATCGCTAGTCGCGAGACTACGCAGCAGATATGGCGATGCAGGAGTCAAACACCTTGATTTCCTGGCGTCACCTTCTTGGCTCATGCAGACACTACGAGATCAGAGATACGCACATCCCGTTCGGTGGGCCCTGCTTCTAGCCATCGTCGGTGGAACGCACGAAGATGAATTGAACCTTCATTATGAGCAGGCAATTCGCAGGCTCCCGGAGCTTGACTTTTTTGATTCGCGCTTTGCGCCGAGGCTTGCTCGCGCGCCGTCATTTCTCTACGACGCACTCTCAGATCCTATTAGTCTTTCGGCGGCATCGATTCGAGCACGGATGCCACTTCGCCACATTGAGGCATGGATGCGCCGTGACCCGGAGTTGGCAAGACATCGTCGTGAATCTGGCGCTTCGGTGAAGCTCAGGGCGGCGATATTGACTATCGAGGGAGCTATAGCCGCGACCCCCACAGCCAAGCGATCGGAGATCATCTCCAGGTGTCTGTGGGCCGTGAGATGGCTGGAGGCAAACGCCCCAGAGCAGGTCAACAAGGTGTTGCCGCCTACTGTCGGGATGTTTGATCCGCAACTTCGCTTGGACTTTGGCGCATCCGACTAAGCATGCGAAGCACGCTCAGCCAGCACGACCAATTTCGACGAGGTTCAAGCTAGGCGCGTCAGAGGTCGCCTGGCAGCCGCGCTAGGTAAACTAGTCGCTCGTTTCGCCCTGATGCCCGTCATTCCACTTCTTGACGGCCTCCTCATATTCGTCGATCGCAGCCCTGGACTTGGAACGACGAAGTCCCCTCAAAGCCTTGTGAAGAGGGCGTAGGCATAAATCGTAGGCATCCACGATATCGCTAATTTCGAGTGCGGCACTCCCGCGATCCAAGGCTTGAATCTGCGCTTGCTTGCACAAGAAGAGGAGAACCGATGTGATTCCGCAGCTCAGGTCAAAGAGCTTCTTCAGCGTCTTATCGTCCACGACGAGGGGTACGTCCAGCCACTGGTACTTGAGCACGGTCTGTGTAAGCCGAACGAAAAACCTATCGTCAGCTGACTTCGGGAGATCAAGCAAGAACGCCCCGCCGCTGCAGACCCGACGGGCCGCCTCGAAGCTCTCTTCAAGCATCGCGATGGCGCGCGGCGTACCGCTAAAAATGACAGGGCAACGCACCACATTGGCCAACTGAATGATCAGTTGTAGCGCAAGCTGCTTCCCCTTGGACGACTCTGCAACGCGCTGCAAGTCGTCGATGTGTAGAAGTCCTAGCCGGTGTGTCAGAGCCGCCTGGCCGAATGCAAAGATCAGCTTATCCACCGAAGACTTCAGATGTTGCGGCGTGAGTGCGCTCGGCGTTCCAACCATACCAGTAGCTTTGTCCATCTCTTCCAGCATTCTCAGCAGCAGTCCTTTCACGGATTCGCCGATTGGCGCGTCAACGCTGATCCACGAGACCTGAGTGCAGTTGAACGCGCGCCCCTGATACTCCCTGTGCTGGATAGCCTGTGGAATTGATTGAAGGACCGCCCGACACAAGCGACTCTTGCCCATTCCGCTTAGGCCGCTCAGAAACAGCATGCCGTCCATGGCGGTGCTGTTTGAGCTGGTCTTCAGAAAGGCTCCTTCGACGTTGTGCAATCGCTCTGCGTCATCCCGTGTGAATGGATTGCGCCTCGCATAGCTCTGCCTCACTAATCGATCAACGGCGCTGGCGAACGACAGCAAGGCCGGCGGCGGGAGGAAGAGCTCATCGAGGACATCGACATCGTGAACTCTCATGTAGGCGGGCTGCTGACGTGACCGTGCGAGATCAATTCGCGGAGGGCGAATCATCGATTGGATTCGATTCTCATTGCTCACAAGGGCCGGAAGCGCCTCAATCAGTGGATTACCTCGAAATCTCTCGGGCACTCCATCGACCTTGTACTCTGCAACTGTCTTCATTTCCAACTCACTTCAGTGCTATTGCTTTTCTGGGCCAAGGGCCAAATTCATGGCGCGAGTCCAGGCGTCGTCCTCGATCGGCTCCCGTGCTGCCCTTGTGGCTGCTTCAGTGGGCGTCCTTCCTTGCGTGGCTGGGATCTCGGCTTGGGCGGGTTCGTTCTGGTCTCCGCGTGCAATTGCGTCACGGCGGTTCTGCTTGATGTTGGAAACGCGTTCAGACTTCGGACGAGAATCAAGCTTCTTGGCATCTGCCGTAAGCTTGGACTCTTTGCCCACTTCCTCTGAGCGCATTCTGCGCAGCGTCGCAACCGTCGGATCTTGAGCAAGCTTGGCCTCGTCTTGACAGAGATGGATGTAGTCCTCGGTCATGCGAATGTCCTCGAGTGAGATGTCAGACTCCGAGTAATGCCTGGTGTCCACAAGTTGGACCGGGCGCAATTCATCGGATGCTTTCAAGTGGAATAGCGCCTCCAGTGGCTGATCTGGATCCAGGTATAGCAATCCCTTTCCGTCCTGGATTTGATCGAAGTACGCATCGTCTTCGGACATCCAGGGGGCAGTGAAACGGAGTCCCTCCAGCACTTCGATCCCGGTCCGGCCAACCTTGGCTTGGACTGGGCTCAGCATCCATCGCATCGCCTCTTCTCGAGTCGGATACCTTGGTGACGCATGCAATTCATCCAGGCCATATCGCCAGAAGCCAAGCGGGTTCGCTGGAACCTCCTTGCGAAGCATGGCGGTCGAAACATGCTTCGACATGTCTTTGGTCAGATTCCACTCGGCCGCCAAAGCGAAGAGGAGTCTGTACAGTCCATTGATGGTCAGAGTCGCGTCCAGGCGAACATCGCGATTGCCACGCTCGCGCATGCGCTCGCGCACCCCGCCAGGGATCCAGTGCAAGACTTGCTCATTTTGGATGCCAAAGTAGCGCTCGACCAAGCTCTTCCAATCAGCGCGATAGGGTGCTGCCAGTGATAAAGCGATGCGTGCTCGAGCGCTCATCTTGCGAGATCCATCGCTCAAGAGTTCGCCACGGTCCGCAAAGATAGTTGTGGGTTTGCATCCCTGAGGAAGTGCAGACAGCAGTTCCTTGCTCAACCCTAAGCGCTCAAAGAGCACGTCCTTGGCTGAGATGGCTCGATAGAGCGCTTTTTGTGCCTGATCCAGGCAGGGGTTCTCAAGGCCAATTTGAATGGCCACGATAAGGGAGGAGAACGCGTCGATCACAACGTAAATCGTGGGCCTGCCAATCAGTAGGCGTCGGTCCACGACGCATACGAGGTATACGTCAGCGACAGTTGAGTCGATTACGTAGCACTGACCTGGATACTCAATCTGGTCACGCGCTGTTCCAATGAGTACGCGCAGGTCCTTGGTGAAGCTCTTTCTGCCCACCTTTGCTTCGGTTTGAGCTCGAACCGTCTCTAACTTGTTCAACCAGTAGTTGAACTGCCCGTTCGTAATGTTCAACTCGGGGGCCGTCTTCCAAACAATTGTCCCGTCTGCAAGTGAGCCTGCCGGTACAGAGGCAAAATTGTCTTTCCAGCCTCTGTACATCGCAGCCTTCGTGAGCTTCGCGCGCTCGCTTAGGCTCGTCAGGTAGACCTCTACGCGCAACTTCACTTCTTCGTTGACGTTGACACCTTCCGCGCTAGGCAGGTGTCCGGTGGTCAACAATTTATTCTTGCGTCCAAGCTTCCGACCGACCTTGCGGCCTAGTGGGTTTGACGGTCGGAGAGCCAAGGCAGCGAACATGCTGGCCTTGTGAACGTCACAGTCACAAATGAAGTAGCGAGCGAGATCTCGCGCAATGGTTGTCCGGTGTACGCTGAACTGCTGCCCGAGCTTTGCGAGTTCAGAGCTGTACGATCGGGCAGCTAAGAGTCTCCTCAGGTTCTCTGGATCTGCCAGTTGCTCTGTGCGGTTTTTGATTTCCTGATAAGTCTTGTTCGCTGTGGCAGCAAGAGACTCTAGAGGGCGATCTACCCAGGATGGCAAGGTCAGCTGAGTCTTGCAGCACTCTTGTTCGGACAGACCCAACAGCCAATCGAGATCGCACTGACGTGGCGATTTGGCTGAAAGAGAGAGTCGCTTCTTTGCAGTTCCATCCTCGGGTTTTACGTTGTGCGTGAAGTCGATGGGAAAGAGGTATGCAAGTGCCAAGACCCTATCGGTCTGTACGATGCGAAAGAACCCTGAGAGTCCTGCAGTCCTCAGCGAAATGAAGTCGCCGGCTTGAAAACGATGTTCACCCATACACTTCGAGATCGATTTCCGTTTCGGTGTGGTCGGCATCGACTGCGAGGCCTGCCCCTGTAACATGTAGCGTCGGCCACACGTCGCCCCATAACAAGCGCTTGCGTGTCAGATCCATGCAGAGGTTCCCCGTTCCACAGGCCCACTTGACTTTGTCGACGACTGTTCCGTAAGCAAGACCGTCCTCGGCAGCAATCTCGCTCAGCGCTTCCTTCATGGGCCGATGGTTAGCCTTGGCAACGACTCGGTGAAGGAAAGCGCTAGGCACCAGATCCTGCCCAACCAAATTGGTTGAGGCGAACATGAGAAGGTTGCCGATTTCTACTTTGTTCGCATCACGCTCTGTGAAAACTCCCATGCGTGTACCGCGGTCGTACCAATAGGCAGCTTCAATCGCACGAAGTTCCTTCTTTCTGGAGTTGACGAGGTCTTTGGTGTATTTCACGTATACGGCAAAGCGTTTCTCGGCTGAGGCGTCAACCAATAGGTCAGTGGTCATGATGAGTGCGTCCGAGGCCGACACCCTGGGGTGCCTGATCCCGAGCGCTTCAGCGATTTCCATGGTGCCTCGCGCATCCGGGTGTTCGCTTTCGAACTCCTCCTCGACGCCTTCTAAACGGAGCGGGTACTGCTCACGGACGTCTAGCGGCGACAGCAGCTGAACCCGCAGCAAAGCCGCCCGCTCCAGGTCGCTCAGGAGGTCATGGTTTCGTTCCATGATCAATGATGGCCAGTAGTGAGATCGGCCCTGCGACGCGAAGTCATTGCGACGGATCTGAATGAACGCCGTGTATTCGGTCCCCCGGCCTTGGCCGCGTCCGTCGCGGACTGCACGAATCTGCCGCTGCAGGTTGGACCTCGGATTCACGCGCGGCCCGCTCAAGTTGACGCTCCCCGGCCAATATCAGGTGCTTTGGCGCGCGAGTCACTACGGGGCGAGGTACCCGCGGCTTTATGGAGGAGCGATGTCTTACAAGATGCGGTGATCATGTGGCAATCGTCACTTAGCCTAGTGTACTGTGCAGCAACTTAAGTGACATTAAATTGACACCCCTAGGAGACCAGCTTTGGACCATGCGAGCCTGATTGCGACGACCACGCTTGAATGCGTTGGGTGGCTAAAGCCTGCTTCTGAAAGAGGTACAAACGCATCAGACATGGCTGCATCAATGCCTGAGAGCAGTGCAGTTGCTGTTCAAGGCCGGCTCGTAGAACTTGTACGAGCCGGGATCCGGCGCCGCACTCCTGCGCGGGCGCTGAGGGAGGCTATCTTCAAGGCCATCAATGCTGCGTCTGCGGAGGTCGTTCAGGCTGTCCCACTGACAATCGCTGTCTTACAGCGTGCCTCAGTGCGATATGTGATGGAGTTTGAGACTCGTGAGGAGACGATCCACGAGATATACGACTTTGACCAATTGCCCTTCATTAGCGCAGCTTGGGAGAGCTTTCGCTGGACGGGGCACGTCCGGCAACTACCTCAGAGACAGCAAGCGTTAGTCTTTCAGGTGCTTGATGCTGAGATCGACCTAAGCAACGTGGGCGTGCATATGCAATTCGCGCAGGAAGAGGGCGACACAAAGGAGCAGGAAGCTCTGAATGCCGAGGTCGCCGCTCTCACCCTTCCGGTCACCAAGCTGCGGTCGCTTCTCTCACCTGACGCGCTGAGGGCGAAGGACGAGATTCAGAGCTCAATGTCAGCAGCTGAGATCCAGCGGTGTCCTGCGATCATTGAAACGACCGCGACACAGCCGGCCGCAGAGCTACTTTCTGCCGCATCAGCCATGGATCGTGCTGGAGACAGTCTGGCGCAAGTACTGCCTATTGATAAAGACACGCCCAAGTACCAGCGCAGGAAGGCCACTGCAGCTTGGGCCAGATTGAGCAACCTCGGCAACACGCTTCACGTCTTGGCCGTTTGGCTACGTGTACTGGCCAACGACGGCAGCTCACGTCGATGCATGCTCTGCTACCGGCACATTGGTTACCGTGGAAAGAACTTTTGCAGCCAGCACCAGAGGCAAGGCGGCAAGAGGCAGCCAGCGCGAGAGTTCCATATAGCGAGGCGGTACCCTGAGGAGCTTGAGTCTCTGTCAAAGCAGGGGCAGGACTTAAAAGCAGCTCTTGCCCAAGTGAGCGCGCGCGTACTGAGCTCAATCACTGCTGACGAGCAGTCTCAACTGCCTCAAGACCTTTTCATCCCTGAGGCGTTGGTGCGGCCTGCAGCTTTGTTGTTTAGCGCATTGCGCAGCGCGGCTCCCGCAACAGACCCCGAACTCAAAGACCATATCGAAGACACTTGGCGTCAACTGGTCCGAATCGCTTCGGAGCCATATCTCTCTTTGGGGTCGTGCAGCAGGGATGACTACGTGGTCATGCGCGTTCGGCAAGAGCAAGCTCTCCGCTGGCTGAACTGGAGCACATTCTTTCGAGCATGGTGGGCTGAGGGCTACCAAGGCCCAGGACCGGAGCCGTTCGTGCTGACTGGCCGTGCCTTCGATACGGATCATCCATGCGCACAAGGCTTCCCCGTTCCACCCAGCGAACTCGTGATGGATCTACTTCGACAACGCGCATGGTGGCGAGCAAGTTGGCGCGTTGACACTGAGGACTACCTGAGCGTGACCAAGATCGGCAAGCTCATAGCTGCAGGAAGGAGCCTGAGATCAGTTGCTGCAGAACTGGGTGTCAGTCATGAGACCGTCCGGCAAACGATGCTGCACGGCAGCATCACAGTCCCCACAGCAGATCGACGCCTCCGTCTCCGCAAGGGAACACGATCCGACTCCGCCCCCTCTCGAAAGCGGCCATAGCGGGCAAGCCGTTTACTCAATCCGAGAGCTTCATGCTTTGCCACTCGCGATGTCACTCCAATCGCGAGGTGTAAAGCGCAACGCAACATTCATAAGCTTGCGGAGAAGGCCGTCTGCAAGGCAGACCGATCAGCTGGACGCATGGCGCTTGCCTGGAAAAATAAAAACTGTAGACGGCAAAAAACAACCCGCCGAAAGACGCTCTGGCCAAAGTCTTAACGCACCAGAATTCCCAATTGGCTGACCAAGATCTTCGTCGCCAAGGACTGTTTCGCAGCGATTGCTGCCCTCCACGTTCGGCTGCGACATTTCCGGTGACAGGCATTGAGCGGTCATTGGCCCAAGCAAAGATGCAATGAGTGAAAGTCGGCTTTCTGGCGAGCAGCCGCCGATGGTTTGACGCGTGCCGCATCATCACTACCTATGAATGCAAATCCTGAACCCGAGGGTGTAACGACCTCGCCCGGCCCCCACGCGCGAAAGAACCCGCTGAGCCCGAAGAAGCTTTTGCTGACCAAGTGGACGGCGGTGAAGCCGCGCAATCGCGAGAAACACTTCGTTGTCACGAGGGTCATCGAGCCCGAGCCACCTTCGATGCGTGTCGAACAGATCGAACTGGAGGCCGTGCATTCCAAGCAGGTGTATCTGCTGCACTGGCGCGAGCTGACCGACGCGAGTGTATGGCGTCGAGGCTGGGTATGACCCGAGGCCGGTCTGGACGTCTGCTGTCTGGGTATGTGAACTTGCGCTCACGGCACGTAGCCGACGGTAGTGGCCTCACGAGCGCCTGTAGACCTTCAGCAATGACTCGGGGACGAGGGTGAGCTTGCCTCTCGCCCGGGAACAGGCAACGTACAGCTTGTTGCGTGTCTCTGGGTTGATTGTGCGGAAGCTGCCGGCTTGCAACGCCTTCACGTTCCCGGAATTCAGGACCACGCACACATCGCCGTAGCTGTCCATGCCCTTCGATGCGCCCCAGTTCTGCGAGAAGCAACCGTACTTATAGTGTTCCTTGTAGAACAGCTTGACCGTCGCCGGATCTTCGAAGAGGGCAGCCACTGTGGCTGGATCGTCCTCGAACCGCACCTCGCTGGCCCGCTCGCCATACGACTCGATCTCGACGCCGATCATCTGCGTGATGAAGTCACAGACGCTTTTGCTGCAACGGCGGCTCCGCTTGAGGCTATCGGTGTCGACTGTCAGCCGAGCCCGCTCGAACTTCTTCTTGTAGGCGCCGTAGTCGGCGTGAAGGCTTGCGTTGACGTTGCCGTCTCGACTCGTGTCGAACGTGTGCTGGTGGAAGTCGCCGACAAAGGTCATGTCCAAGCGCGCCTCGCTGATGGCCATCAGGAAGTTGAAGTCGTGCCCTCCGAAATCCTGGACTTCGTCCACGAGGAACACATCGAAGTACTTCTCTATCCGCGCCACCACGGCGCCGTGCAGGCCGCACTGCTCGATGAACTTGGCGAGCCGGTTGGCATGCAGCCAGCGGCCAGCCGTCATGTAGCGCCGGTCATCGGTCAGGGGGTAGTTCGGAAACCGCTCGGGCGCGCTGAACGTGATGCCCCGCGTGTCCTTCCTGGATCGCAGGAACGGCCGGTAGCAAAAGCTATGCAGGAAGCTGAAGTAGGTGTAGATCGCGATGTTGGGCGGCATGTAGCCGAAGCGCTCGATGACCTTGGCCCGCAGGTTGTCGTAATTGGCATCGGTGTAGGTGACCAGCAGGAAGCGCCGCGCCTCGTCCAGCGAGGCGATCAGGCTGGTGGTCTTACCCGAGCCGGCGACCGCGAAAACTACGCGCTTATCCATGCCACCGCCTGCCGGATGTAGCCCGGAACAGCTAGCAGAGCCCCCTTCTTCTCCAGCAGCTGGAATGCGGCATCGGTTTTGTTCTTTAGCATGTAGTCCTCGACGCTCAACTTCTTGCGCCCCGGCGCGAACAGCTCGTCGCACACCGCCTGGTTGTCACGGTACATGCAGACCTCGAAGGTGTGCCGGGCGCTGTCCGCGTCGGCGAAGACCTGGATGGAAGCGGAGATATGGTCGGCGTAGTTCGCCACGCAGTTGGCGGCGTAGTCGCCGTCGTTGTCACGGATGGCCGCCACCTTGATACCCAGCAGCTTCGCCAGCTCCAGGTAGCGCTTGAAGCTGGTGCCGTCGACCGAGATCACATGGACGCCATCAGCGTCGTGGTTGTGTCCCGGCGCACTGAGCTTGTAGAGCGCCTCCATCAGGATGAATTCGGCATCGCCTTCCACCAGGATCGCCTTCTTGCACAGTGCCAGTTCCAGTACGTTGTTGTCCGGCGCCTTCATGAAGAACTCTGCCGTGCCTTGGCTTAGATTGTTGAGGCTCGCCGGCAGCGACGGGTTCTCCTCGCTCAGGATCAGCACCTTCTTTAGGTTCAGGCGCGTGGCGATGAAGCTGCTGTGGGTAGCGACGAAGAGCTGCTTTTTCACCGAGGCCCGGATGCGCTCGATCAGCTTGCGCATGTGGACGTGGCTGAGGTGGTTCTCTGGTTCCTCCAGCAGCAGAACGTCCAGCGCATACTCCTGATTGCGCAACGCGAACTCGGTCTTGATGAAGCACTGGCGGCCCTTGCCTTTGCTGTCGACCGGGATGTCGTCCTCGGTAAGGATGATGTCAGTCTCTACACTGGCCTTGGGGCTCGTACGGACATCAAACTTGTAGTCCTTCAGCGCGTCGTTCATCGCCTTGAAGGCTTCATCCCTAAATTTCGCCTTGGCCTTGCGGTACTCAAAGCCGTGCTGGTTACGCTGCGCGACGGTCGCATGCGCGGCGTACATCGCGCGCGTGTACTCGCGCGTGGCGTACTCATTGTTGATCTGCGAGCTGTCGATCAGCAGGTGCCGCAGCGGCTTCTTGTGGGGAAAGACCGCCTCGTCGGTAAACGTCTGGAAGTGAATGCCGTAATACTCGAACGGGAAGTTGTCGTGCTTCTCGGCCAGGATCGCCTGGATCTCGCGCGTGTATTCGTCGGCCGGCCGGCACACCATTTTGATGCCCAGGTGGTCGACGCCTTTGCTGTTGTTACGGCCGTCCAAGTCATGGCGCCTCGGCAAGTCATCGAAATAGACTTCAATCAATAGCTCGGGCAGGTCTGCTACCTTGCGGCCGCCGGCCAGAAACTCCGCAATGCAGTCGGCGTTGAATAGGGCCTCGATCCCGATGCTCTCGACCTTGCTGCGACTGGCGCTGAGCACGATGTCCATCGCCTGCAGCACCGAACTCTTGCCAGCCTCGTTGCCGCCCACCAGGATGTTCAGCTCAGGGTCGAACTCCAGCTCCAGGGTCTTGAAGCGCTTGAAGTTCTTAAGCACCAATCGTCTTATTATTCCCACTTCTCATTGCTCCCATTCCGAGTTCGGATCTGCAATCCCGGCATTGCTGCCAGGGATGGCGCGCACAATCGGATGAATGCAGATCCACAAAGCTGGATGGTAGCTGCGCAACGACTGCCGCTCAGTCCTGGCGTTTGGAGCGATTCTACAAAGGCCGCGCTCCAACCTGGTGTGGCCTGCCGTGTAGACCGACTGGAGCCCTGTGGGTCGCACACCGGCAGCCCTTCTTTCCCTTCGTCTTTCACCCTTGATGGCCGAACCCCTTCTGCAGCTGTCTCGGACTAGAGTGAGGATGTGGCATGGCACTGGACTTGTTCGCTGAGACGGGGAAGCCCGCTTCCCAACTACACCCTCAGTTCGTCCACCTTCGAGACCTGGAGCGGTACGAGCCAGCCCGTGGGGTTCTTCGAGAGCTGCAAGAAGCATTCGATGACCCAGACGGCAACTTCGTTGAACAGTTCCAGACGACCGGCTTCGATTCAAGAACCTTTGAGCTGTTCCTCTTCGCCATGTTCAAGGAGCAGGGGCACACGATAGACCGCAGCCATGCAAGACCGGACTTCTTGCTTGGCAAGCATGGGCAAACTGTCGCCGTCGAAGCAGTGACGGCGAGTGTGCCGGCGGTCGGCGGCATACAACCCTACTTCTCATTGCCAAAGGCCCAGACCACGGAGGAACTGCTCGCATACATCCGTGACAGCTTGCCAATCCGCCTTGGCAGTCCTCTCTTCAGCAAGCTGAGGCAGCAGTACTGGCTTGAGCCTCACGTTCAAGGTCGGCCATTTGTCTTGGCCATTCAGGATTTCTCCGCGCCAGGTTCACTCCTTCACTCATCGGCTCCGCTGAGCCGTTACCTAAATGGCTTTGAGCAACGTTGGTATCACGACGACGAAGGTAAATTAATCATCACCGAGGAGGGCGTGAAAAGCCACGTAGCAGGGGCGAAGCGGATTCCCTCCGGCTTCTTCCACCAACCAGATGCACAAAATATCTCGGCAGTACTCTTCTGCAACACAGGTACGGTCCCCAAGTTTGGCCGTATCGGACATCAGGGCAAGTATCGCAGCGCTGCGGTACGTATGGTTCGCTCAGGCGTTTGCTACCGACACGACCCGAATGCTGCGTGGCCACTTCCTTTTGCCTACGAAGTGGGCGACCTCAAATTCGCCCTGGAGAGTTGGCGGCAAGGCACGGTGCTCATCCGCAATCCGAACGCCGTAAATCCGCTGCCAGACGAGTGGCTCGGAGCAGCGGTGGAGGAGGACGTTGTCGACGGACGGGTCGTTAGCACCTTCGCCGAAAAGTTCCTCCCATACAGGTCAATCACCCAGATGCTCTCAGGGGAGGCCAGGGACTCGGAGGTCGCCGCTCTGATTCAAGTTGAACTGATGCGCGAGGCGCTGGCGCGACGTGAGATGTCGGAAGCACATGTAGCTTCTTCAAAGCCATCTCGTTAAAACAGGCAGGTTACTGAGGGCTGCCCGCCGTCGAAGGCTGCAGACGGGCTTGGTACTCGCAGGCGGGCGCGCGATGAAGGTGCCGACGATGGGCAAATCTGAAAAGACGCTGTCATCTTGTACGCCGCCGCAACGTAGTGCGGTAGTGCGCACCGATGACCAGCATGTCGTCGAACAGGTAGATGCCGTCCGGTGGGACTTGCGGTGACCGGGTACAAGCTTGGCGAAGGGCTGCAATGGGTCGAGATCTGCTCTCTGCTCAGCGTAGCAGCGGTCGTTCGACAGTTGCAGAGCCTGCCGCAACGGACGAGCAACCGGTCCAGAGTTCGCAGCGGTCATCGGGAGCACCGACCCGTTGAATCCGCCGACAAACGCCGACGCTCAACCGCCGCGTTCGAGTGACGGCAACCAGCCTGGAGCCGCTGCAACCGACCGTTTTCCGGCGGCATCGGGCTGCTAATAGCACCAAAGACACGTGTTCATGCCCCCCGCCGCAACTCCCTGACTCCACGCCCCAGTTTGCGACGTAAGAGGG
>NZ_JAVEYN010000020.1:0-69829 GCF_034003525.1 Aquabacterium sp. | reverse complement strand
CGAAGCCGCCTTGCAGCCCGTGCTCGCCCGCGCACAGTCCACTCAAGGACGCGCGCCGGACGCCCCCGCGACCGACGGCAACAAGGCCGCCGCCCTGAGCCCCGACCTCGAACAGGCTTACCTGCTGATGGCCCAGGCAGCCGACCTGCGCGGCAAGACCCAAGAGGCCCTGGACTGGATGGAGCGGGCCGACCCCCGTCACGAAAAGCTGCTGACCCAGAGCCAACGCGCCCGCCTGCTCATCCGGCAAGGGCGGATTCCGGAAGCGCGCGCCATCATCCGCGCCATCCCCGAAGCCGAGCCCCGCGATGCCATCCTGAAATTCCAGGCCGAAGCGCAGATCCTGCGCGACGCGCGCCAATGGCAGGAGGCCTATGAGGTCCTGCGCGAAGCCACTCAGCGATTCCCGGAAGAGTCCGATCTGCTGTACGACCGCGCGATGATGGCTGAACGCCTGCGCCACTACGATGAGATGGAGCGACTGCTCAAGACCGTCATCAACCTCGCTCCCGACAGTCCCAACGCTTACAACGCCCTGGGTTACACCTTGGCCGATCGCGGCATCCGTCTCGATGAAGCGCGCCCGCTGATCGAGCGCGCCTTGACCCTGCGCCCGGGCGACCCCTTCATCACCGACAGCCTGGGCTGGCTCGAATTCCGCCTCGGCCGCATCGACGAAGCCCTGCGCCTGCTCAACCAGGCCTGGACGACCCGCCCCGACGCCGAGATCGCCGCCCACCTTGGCGAAGTCCTGTGGACACAAGGACAGACCGAGCGCGCCCGCGACATCTGGCGCCAGGGCCTGCAACTCGACCGCGACAACGAAACCCTGCTTGAAGTGCTGAAACGCTTCAACGTGAAGCCCTGACCCCCATGCGTGCCCTCCCTCTCCTTGCGGCCTGGCCAAGCCGTCTGGGCCTGCTGGGGCTGGCTTGCGCCCTGAGCGGGTGCGGCCACCTCGCTGCGGTGCCGCACCCGCCCGCCGACGCCCCTGGCACCACGGCTTCCAGCACCAACGAGGGCTCCCCTCGTCTGGCCCTGCAAGGCCAACTCAGCATCAAGCTGCAGGCCTGGCAAGACCTGCCCGCCAAAGGCCTGAGCCTGGGCTTTTTCTTCAGCGGCCACACCGACCAGGGCCTGCTCGACCTCATGACCCCCCTGGGCACCCTGATGGCCCAAGTGGGCTGGCACGCGGATGAGGCCTGGGTCGTGAGCCAGGAGGGGCGCCAAACCTACGCCGACCTCGATGAGCTCAGCCGCCAGACCCTGGGTGAGGCCCTGCCTCTGCGCAGCCTGGTGCATTGGATGCAAGGTCAGCCCGACCCCACACAGCCCAGCACGCCCGACGATCAACCCGGTGTGTTCGAGCAGGCTGGCTGGCGCATCGACACCCGCGAACTCGGCGAGCAACGCATCCAGGCCACGCGCAGCGCGAGCGAGCAACAGCGCGCCATCCACATCAAGGTCTACCTCGACCGCTGACCCCCGGCGCCGGTTCTCCGGCCCCCACTCACGGCACCGTCTTTTGCCATGCCCAGCCTGCACCACCTGCCCGCCCCGGCCAAGATCAACCTCTTCCTGCACATCACCGGGCGACGCCCGGATGGCTACCACCTGCTGCAGTCGGTGTTCATGCTCATCGACTGGCAGGACACCCTGCACATCGAAACCCGCCCTGACGGCCAGATCCGCCGCCACGACCTGACCGTGGCCCTGCCCGACGACGACCTGTGCCTGAAGGCCGCGCGCCTGCTGCAAGCCGAAAGCCACACCTCGCAAGGCTGCGACATCCGCATCGAAAAACACGTGCCCTGGGGCGCCGGCCTGGGAGGCGGCAGCTCCGACGCCGCCACGGTGCTGCTGGCGCTCAACCAGCTGTGGGGCCTGCACTGGACGCGCAGCCGCCTGCTGGCCTTGGCCGTGCGCCTGGGCGCCGACGTGCCGTTCTTCGTGCGCGGTCACAACGCCTGGGTCGAAGGCATTGGCGAGCAGATCACACCGTTGGCCCTGCCCGACGAGCTGCTGCAAACGCCCTTGATGTTGCTCAAACCCGCCATCGCCGTGCCCACCGCCGCGATTTTTGGCAGCGATGCGTTGAAACGCGACACAAAGCCTGCTATAGTTGCAGACTTTCTTGCAGCGCCCAAGCGCTTCGGTCAAAACGACTTGCAGGATGCCGCGGTGGCTTACCAAGCCAGCAGCGAATCCGGTAACGACATTGGCCTGGCACTTGAAGTCATGCAGAACCAGTTCGGCAACAGCCGGATGACAGGTTCAGGCAGCACGGTTTTTTCGTGGATCCCTCCCGAACAAGCCAACCACCTGACCTCTCTCCAGCCAAGCGATCTGGGCCTGAATGACGCATTGTGGATCGGTCGCGTATGTCGCGGTCTGCCTCAGCACCCACTGCTCAAGATGCTCGATCAGGTCGCTGATTGATGACATCGAAAGCATGATGCAAATGAGCAACAGACTTGCAAAACATGCAAAAGCTGATCTAGAATAGAAGGCTCTGAACAAGAGTACAGACTACTAGGTAGCAAGGCAGCAAAGACGCAAGTCAGCGCAGTTTTGAGACCTGTGTAGGGGAGTCGCCAAGTTGGTTAAGGCATCGGATTTTGATTCCGACATGCGAGGGTTCGAGTCCTTCCTCCCCTGCCAAATTTTCTAAAATTCGGCACCATCACCGAATCACACACCTGCCCTACACCTTCCGCGAAGGCTGTCTGTCCTGATCAACGCATCAGGATCTCCTGAGGGCAAGGTGCTGGGCAAGTGCTTTTTTGTTATCAGCACAAGACCCCAAGGTCGGCCCATCATGATCTCCGATACCGTTCTGTTCACCGGCAACGCCAACCCGGCGCTCGCTCAGGAAATCGCCACCAACCTCGGCATCACCTTGGGCAAGGCTTCGGTCGGACGTTTCTCCGATGGCGAGACCACCGTCGAGATCCAGCAGAACGTGCGTGGCCGCGAAGTCTTCGTGCTGCAGTCCACCTGCGCCCCCACCAACGACAACCTGATGGAACTGCTGGTGATGGTCGACGCGCTCAAGCGTGCTTCCGCCCAGCGCATCACGGCCGTCATCCCCTACTTCGGTTACGCCCGCCAGGATCGCCGTCCGCGCTCCACCCGCGTGCCCATCTCGGCGCGCGTCGTGGCCAACATGCTCGAAGCCGTCGGCGTCAACCGCGTCCTGACCATGGACCTGCACGCCGACCAGATCCAGGGCTTCTTTGATATCCCGGTCGACAACATCTATGCGTCCCCGGTGCTGCTGTCCGACCTGCAAGCCAAGAAGTACGACGACCTCGTGGTCGTGTCGCCCGACGTCGGTGGCGTGGTGCGCGCCCGTGCCCTGGCCAAGCAACTAGGTTGCGATCTGGCCATCATCGACAAGCGTCGCCCCAAGGCCAACGTGTCCGAGGTGATGAACATCATCGGTGAAATCGATGGCCGCAACTGCGTGATCATGGACGACATGATCGACACCGCCGGCACCCTGGTGAAGGCCGCGGAAGTGCTGAAGGATCGTGGCGCCAAGAGCGTGTACGCCTATTGCACACACGCCGTGTTCTCGGGCCCGGCCATCGAACGCATCAAGGCTTCGGCCCTCGACGAAGTCGTGATCACCAACACCATTCCGCTGAACGACGCCGCCAAGAGCACGGCCAAGATCCGCCAGCTCTCGACGGCCTTCCTGTTCGCCGAGACCATCCGCCGCATCACCGACGGCGACTCGGTCACCTCCCTCTTCGCGGAACAGAACGCCAACTTCTGATCCGCTTTCTCTGACCGGACCGTCACAGGCTCGGTCTTTTCACAGCGCCTGGTCGCGGGCGCTATACCCACTTGGAGCATTCCATGAAATTCACCGCTTTTGAGCGCAATCTGCAGGGGACCGGAGCGAGCCGCCGCCTGCGCAACAACGGCAAGACGCCTGGCATCGTTTACGGTGCTGGCCAAGAGCCCAAGAACATCGAGCTGGACCACAACGCGCTGTACCACGCCATGCGCAAGGAAGCCTTCCACTCGTCCATCCTCGAGATGGAACTGAATGGCAAGGTTGAAAAGGTCCTGCTGCGCGACTACCAGAAGCACCCGTTCAAGCAACTGGTTCTGCACGTCGACTTCCAACGCATCGACGCCACCACCAAGATCCACAAGAAGGTTCCCCTGCACTTCATCAACGAAGAGCAGTCGCAAGCCGTCAAGGTCGACAAGTGCATCATCAACCATGCCGTGACCGAACTGGAAATCGAGTGCCTGGCTGAGCAGCTGCCCGAGTTCCTGACCGTGGACCTGGCCAACGTCGTGAAGGGTCAAACCATCCACGTCAACGACCTGGTTCTGGACAAGCACATCAAGGTCCGTACCCACGGCCACAAGAACCCGCTGATCGCCACCGTGGTCGAGCCGGTCGAGGAAGTCATCGCCGCTCCCGTGGCTGCTGCCGAACCCGCCAAGGGCAAGAAGGGCAAGAAGTAATTCTTGTTCGGCTCTGCCGACAAAGCCTTCGGGCTTTGAGTCAAGCCCCGCTTTGGCGGGGCTTTTCCATTTGTAGGCCCCTCTCCATAATCCGCGACCATCATGATTCGACTGTTTGTCGGCCTGGGCAACCCCGGACCGGAATACGAAGACACCCGCCACAACGCCGGCTTCTGGTACATCGACGATCTGGCGCGTCGCCTGAAGGTGACGCTGCAGCCCGACCGCGCTTATCACGGTCTGGTGGCGCGCGCGAACACGCCGCAGGGACCTGTCTGGCTGTTGCAGCCGCAAACCTACATGAACCTGTCCGGCAAGTCGGTGGCGGCCCTGGCGCGCTTCTTCAAGATTGCCCCCGACGAAGTGCTGGTGGCCCACGATGAGCTCGATCTGCTCCCAGGCCAGGTCAAACTGAAAAAAGGCGGTGGCCACGGTGGGCACAACGGCCTCAAGGACATCCACGGTCAACTGGGCTCGCCCGACTACTGGCGCCTGCGCCTGGGCATCGGCCATCCCGGCGTGAAGCACGAGGTGGCCGCCTATGTGCTGCGCAAGCCCCCTCAGGCCGAACGCGAAGCCGTTTTCAAGTGCATCGCTCAGGCGCTCGACGCCACCGAATTGCTGCTCGCTGGCGACACCGCCAAGGCCACTGCGTTGATTCACGCCCAGCCGCAACGGCCCAAGCCCCCGCGCAAGGTGCTGCCCCCGGCCGAAGCCAAGCCCGAGAGCGGCACCGCGCTCACGACCACTGCCCCGAATGACGACAAGCCCACCTCATGAGGCGAGCGGTGTTCGGGGCCGGCCATTGCACAGGGAGGACACATGGCCCCGCAACTTCGATCTGTTTCAAACCCCCACCGCGCTCTGGCCTGGGCCGTCGCGGTGCTCAGTTTGAGCCTTTGCACGGCCAGTTGGTCGGCCTCTGAGGCCCAAGCTGAGCGCAAGGCCCGCAAACGCACCGCAGCGCGCACCGCCGTCAGCACGGACGTACGACCCTCACCTGCGCCGGCACGCGCGACGCCCCTGCATGTTTGCCAGAACGCGCAGGGCCGCACCGAATACCGCCAACACCCCTGCCCCGACGGCGGGCGGGCCCTGATCGGGCACGATGACGCGCGCGTGGCCAGTCAGGTGCGCCACAGCGCCACCATGGCGCAGCGTGACAAGAAGCTGCTCAACACGATGACGCGGGATCGCCAGCGACAGGAGCGCCTCGATGTGCAGGCGCGCACGCCCGCACCGACCGAGCGCGCGCCAAGGCCTCGTCAAAAAGCCAAAGAAAAGAACGCGGCCGATGAAAACCGATCGGACCGCACACGCAGCGTCAAACGCGAGCCCGCCTGGCCGCGCTACCGCTCGCTGACGCCGCTCACGGCCGAGCCCACGCAAGAGCGCGCCAAGCTCTGATCAGCTGGCTGAATCAGGTCGGCTGCGCCAGGGCCTGCGTCTGCAAGCGCTGGTACCTGGCCATCAGCTGCTCGCGCGTTTCCACATGATCGGGGTGGACAGGGATGCACTCGACCGGGCACACCTGCACGCACTGGGGCTCGTCGAAGTGCCCCACACATTCGGTGCACTTGTTGGGGTCGATGACGTAGATGGTCTCGCCCATCGAGATGGCCTGATTGGGGCACTCGGGCTCGCACACATCACAGTTGATGCATTCTTCGGTGATTGTCAGTGCCACGGTGTTGACCTGCTTGCTTCGCGGGGTGAATGAAACGGCACGTGCCGGTCAGGCCGACGGCCGGGCCACACGCGCCTTCAGGCGCTCCAGCACCGTCGGCGCAACGAACTTGGCAACGTCGCCGCCCAGCATGGCAATCTCGCGCACGAAGGTGCCCGAGACAAACTGGTACTGGTCAGAGGGGGTCAGAAACACGGTTTCGACCTCCGGCATGAGGTGACGGTTCATGCCCGCCATCTGGAACTCGTAATCAAAGTCGCTGACCGCGCGCAGGCCGCGCACCACGACCTGGCCGCCTTGCGACCGGACGAACTCGCTCAGCAGCCCCGAAAACGCGACCACCTCGACGTTGGGATACTCGCTGGCCACTTCGCGGGCCATGTCCAGACGCTCTTCCAGAGAAAACAGCGTTTTCTTGTGGTGCCCGGCCGCCACGGCGAGCACCAGGTGACCAAAGAGGCGACTGGCCCGGCGCATCAGGTCCGCATGGCCCAGGGTCATGGGATCGAAGGTGCCGGGGTACACCGCAGTCAACAAAGGGGACGACATCAATCAGAGCTCCTGCGCGGGCATCAACCCTCGGGTTGACCCGCAGTGTAAATCTCAGCCCGCCGACCCGTCTGCCGGTGCGGCATCAGCCATGCGCTGGAAAAGGTGAAAGTGCACGGCACCCGCCTGTCCGTGGCGATGGAGGCGCAAGCCGGCGGCACGCACGGCAGCGTCCTCGTCCCCAAACAGCCGGTCGGCTTCGAGGTACAGCCAGCCGCCGACCGGCACACAGCGTGCCGCCGCAGCCAGGGCCGGCGCAAAGCAGTCGGCGTCAAACGGCGGGTCGAGGAAGACAAGGTCGAAGCGTCCGGCACGCTGCGGCTGGGCCATCCAGCTGAGCGCATCGGCCTGCAGCACCAGCACCTGGGTGGCCTTGAGGCGCACCTGGGTGGCCTGCAACGCGCGCACCAGAGCCGGGTCGCGTTCGAGCAGGCAGACCTCATCTGCCCCGCGCGACGCTGCCTCCAGGCCCAGCGCCCCGCTGCCGGCAAAGGCATCGAGCACGCGCCAGCCTGAGAGGTCCTGGCCCAGCCAGTTGAAGAGGGTTTCGCGCACGCGCGAGGGGGTGGGGCGCAAGCCGGCCGACACGGGCACCGGCAAGGGGGTGCGCTTCCATTGCCCGCCCAGGATCCGCACCTCTTGTGCCGCCGTGCGCGCCACTTTTCGGGCGGCTGCCGTCGGGTCGGTAGCCGTGCCGGAGCGTTCCGGGCGACGGGAGCGGGAGGAAGGTCGGTTTGTCATGGTGTGGGGCATCAAAGACGGCATTGTAAAAAGCCTGCGCCCCTACAATCGGCGCATGTTCAGTTTCATCAAGAAAAAGCTGGGGTGGGGCGCCACGCCAGCCGAGCCGTTGCCCCAGGACACCTCGCCCGAGGCGCCTCAGGCTGACACGCCCGCCTCTCCCCTGGTGGAGGCACCCGCACCGGTCACGCCGGTCGCACCGGTTACCCCGGAGGCTGCACCTGTGCCCGCCTCCCCGGCCGCCGCGGAGCCCCCCGCCAGCGCCCCGCCCCCCGAGCGCCGCTCGTGGATGGACAAGCTGCGCAACGGCCTGCGCAAGACGGGCTCGAGCATTGCCCAGGTGTTCACGGGCACGCAAATCGACGACGCGCTGTACGAGGAGCTGGAATCGGCCCTGCTGATGGCCGATGCAGGCGTGTCGGCCACCGAGTTTCTGCTGCAAGACCTCAAGCGCCGCGTCAAGGAGGCCAAGGCCACCGAACCGTCTCAGGTCAAGGCGCTGCTGATCGATGCCATCACCGACTTGCTGCAACCGCTGGAACAAGCGCTGGAGGTGGGGCACCACACGCCCACGGTGATCATGGTGGCTGGCGTCAACGGCGCGGGCAAGACCACGACCATCGGCAAGCTCACCCGCCACCTGGCCGATTCCGGGCAACGCGTGCTGCTGGCCGCGGCCGACACGTTCCGCGCGGCGGCCCGTGAGCAGTTGATGGTGTGGGCCGATCGCAACCGCGTCGAGATCGTCAGCCAGGAAGGCGGCGATCCGGCGGCGGTGACCTTCGATGCAGTCAAGGCCGGGCATGCGCGCAGCTGCGACGTGGTGATCGCCGACACGGCCGGCCGCCTGGCCACGCAGTTGCACCTGATGGAAGAGCTGCGCAAGATCAAGCGCGTGATTGGCAAGGCCATGGACAGCGCCCCGCACGAGGTGCTGCTGGTGGTCGATGGCAACACGGGCCAGAACGCGCTCTCGCAGGTCAAGGCCTTTGACGAGGCCCTGGGTTTGACGGGCCTGGTCGTCACCAAGCTGGACGGCACGGCCAAGGGTGGCGTGCTGGCCGCCATCGCCTTGTGGTCGCGCGAGCGTCACAAGCACGTGCCCGTGTATTTCATCGGGGTGGGCGAAAAGCTGGAAGACTTGCAGACCTTCAAGGCCCGCGAGTTTGCACAGGCCTTGCTGAGCTGATCAGAGCGGAGCTGAATCGCCCCAGCCGGCCAGCGCTCAGCGCGAGCGTTGTGACGGGGGGATCTCGTCCAGCGGGGCGGGCATGGTGGGCTCGAGGTCGTCGAACCACGTCGATGGCGGCGGATCGCGGTGGGTGGCGGCATGGCGCCCCTCCCCCGCCGACTCGGACTCATCCAGATCGTCAAGGTTGAAGTCCACGCCATTCTCCTTGACGGACATGCCCTGCATGAGGCCGCCGGTGCGCATGGAGGCCACCACCGCCGCCGCCTCGGCGTCGCGCCGGGCACGGCTGCTCTCGGCGGAGGACATCGAAAACTCCCGGGACGATGTGTCGACACTGGCGGCATCGGCCCCCAGGATCGCTTCACGCACGTGCAGCGGGTCGGGCAGGGATTCTTCGAGCCAGACGTGAACGGGGATGTGCGCGGCGCGCAGCACCTTGTCCATGCGTGTGTGGCGGCGGCGGGTGCGGTCGGTTTCCTGCGCAGCGGGCTGGCGAATCTCCACCACGGCCAGCACGTGGGAGGCGAGGTCGCAGACCACCAGGTCCACACACAGCGAACCGACACGGCGCAACCACTCGGCGTAGGAGTTGCGCGTGGGCACCTTGATGAAACGGGCCACGGGCACCTGGGCCAGGATCATGTGATCGGGCAAGGCCTTGCGCAACAGGTGATAGGCCTCGCGCTCGGCGTGGGTGAGCAGACGGGTGGAGCCGGGCTCCCAGTCCATCACGGTGTCGAGGCTGTCGTAGGCGGCCGGTCGCCCCGGTTTGCGCGAGCGGTGATCGCCACCCTGGGGAGAGGCAGGCCGGGTAACCTGGTTGGCAGCCAAACGGGCACGGCCAAAACGCCATGCGGCAGCCACGCCCACGGCACCGACACTCCCGACCAGCAAAACCGGCCACAACGACAGCCAATCCATCATGTTCTGTACGCGCACGCAGTGATCAAGTAGACACGCTAACAGCGGCTCGCAGCAGAATCAATCGAAACTTGCGCGCAAGGCGTGACAAGCCGTGTCAAGGGGGCTCAGCGGCCCATGCCGCCCATGCCAGGCAGGCCCTTCATGCCGCCCATGCGCTTCATCATCTTGAACAGGCCGCCGCCCTTCATCTTCTTCATCATGGTGCGCATCTGCTCGAACTGGTTGAGCATGCGGTTGACGTCCTGCACCTGCACCCCCGCGCCCATGGCGATGCGGCGCTTGCGGCTGGCCTTGATGAGCTCGGGCTTCTGACGCTCCAGGGGCGTCATGGCGCGGATCATGCCTTCCATGCGACGCACGTCGCGCTCGGCCTTGTCCATGTCGGCCTGGCCGGCTTTGGAGGCGATCTCGGTGGGCAGCTTGTCGATCAGGCCCGACAGGCCGCCCATGTTCTTCATCTGGCTGATCTGGGCCAGAAAGTCTTCGAGGTCGAAATCGGCACCAGACTTGACCTTGTCGGCCAGCTTCTGGGCAGCGGCGATGTCGACGCCCTTTTGCACCTCTTCGACCAGGGCCACGATGTCGCCCATGCCCAGCACGCGGCCGGCATGGCGCTCGGCGTCGAACACCTCCAGGCCGTCGATCTTCTCCGAGACGCCGGCAAACTTGATGGGCACGCCCGTGATCTGGCGCACCGACAGGGCCGCACCGCCGCGCGAGTCACCGTCGAGCTTGGTGAGCACCACACCGGTCAGGGGCAGCGCCTCCTTGAAGGCCTTGGCCGTGTTGATGGCATCCTGACCCTGCATGGCATCGACCACGAACAGGGTTTCGACCGGGTTGAGCTGGGCGTGCAGGGTCTTGATTTCCGCCATCAAGGCTTCGTCAATGGCCAGACGGCCGGCGGTGTCGACCAGCAGCACGTCAAAGTAGTGGCGGCGCGCGTGATCGATGGCCGCGGCCGCGATGTCGGCGGGCTTTTGGTCCGGCGTCGAGGGGAACCACTCGGCCCCGGCCTGCGCGGTCACAGTCTTGAGCTGCTCGATGGCGGCGGGGCGGTACACGTCAGCTGAGACGGTGAGCACCTTCTTCTTGCGCTTTTCGATCAGGTGCTTGGCCAGCTTGGCCGTGGTGGTGGTTTTACCGGCACCTTGCAGACCGGCCATCAGGATGACCGCCGGGGGCTGAGCGGCCAGGTTGATGTCGGCCACGCCCTCGCCCATGGTGGCCGAGAGCTCCTTTTGCACGATGCTGACCAGGACCTGGCCCGGCGTCAGCGACGCGACGACCTCCTGGCCCAGCGCCTTGTCTTTGACGCGCGCAATGAAGTCGCGCACCACGGGAAGCGCCACGTCGGCCTCCAGCAGCGCCATGCGCACCTCACGCAACATGTCCTGCACGTTGGTTTCGGTGATGCGGGACTGGCCGCGCATGGTCTTGACCAGGCGACTGAGTCGTTCTGTGAGGTTGGATGCCATGAAATCGCTGCTTGTGCTCGTAAACTTGATCCATGATTTTATCGCCCGCCTTGCCTTCGCAACCCGCTCTCTGGCCCAGCCTGCTGGCCATACTGGCTTATTTCTTTGCCGCAGCCTGGCCGGGACGCCCGCAAGGGGGCCTGGTGCGCCACGAACGCCCGATCTGGGCGGCGCTGTGGGTGGGGTGGCTGGCACAGGCGGTGGCCATCGTGCTCGACACGGTGGTCATCCAGGGAAACTCGATGGGCGCGCGCTTCGGCTTCGGCACGGCCTTGTCCATCACCAGCTGGCTGGTCGTGGCCGTGTACGCCTTCGAGAGCCGCCGCCTGGGCCTGCCTGGTGTGCGCCGGGTGCTGGCCGTACTGGCAGCCCTCACCGTGGCCCTGGGCTGGCTGTTTCCCGGGCAGGTGCAACCGGCACATGGCGCCACCTGGGCGCCCTTGCACTGGCTGCTGGGCTTTGCTTCCTATGGCCTGTTTGGCGCCGCCTTGCTGCACGCCGCGCTGTGGCGCCACGCCGAGCGGCAGTTGCGCGCCCCGCCCAGCGCCTCGGGCACCTTGCCGCTGCGCGCCCGCCATGGCGGGCAGGCGCTGGGGATGCCACTGCTGCGCCTGGAAGCGCTGACGCTGCAGTTCGTGTGGGCCGGCTTCGTCATGCTCTCGCTCACCTTGCTGCTGGGCCTGTGGTTCACCACGCCCTGGCGCTGGGACCACAAAAGCGTGTTCTCCGTGCTGTCGTGGGTGGTGTTCGCCATCTTGCTGGTGGGGCGCGAGCGCTTTGGCTGGCGAGGGCGTCTGGCCATCCGCTGGCTGGTCGCCGGCTCAGCGCTGCTCTTGCTGGCCTATGTCGGATCACGCTTCGTGCTGGAGGTGATCCTCCACCGCGGCAGCCCCGTCTGAGGCACCCATGTTGAAGTACCTGCTCATTGCCGTGGTCGTCGTGTGGCTGCTGTACTCGCCGTTCCTGCGGAAGGCCCGCCAGCTCAAGCGCAAGCAGCGTCCGGCAGCCACCACCGCGACGACCGGACCAGCGCAGCCGCCCCAGGTCGAAGACATGGTCGCCTGCGCCCACTGCGGCGTCCACCTGCCCGCCAGCGAGGCGTGCCGGGACACCGCCGGACGGGCCTATTGCAGCGCCGCCCACCGCGACGCTGGCCCCTCCTCACACTGAAGCGCCATCCGACATGCCCCCCCATCCCCGGGATCCGGCCGCCCCATGGTTCGGACGCTTCGAACCCAGCACGGCCGCTGACGGTTCCGGCCCAGGTGACGCGCCCTGGCCGACGACCCAGGCCGATGTCACCGACGGGGCCCCCAATCCGCAAGACAGCCTCTCGTTTCTGCGCACCTACCGCACCTTCCTGAGCGCCCGCGCCCTGCTCGCCGTGGTGCTGCTCGCCTTGCTCGCCGGCAACTGGCTGATGGGCAATCGCTCACCGCTCTGGATCGTCACGGCCGTGGGCTACGCCAGCCTGGCCCTGTTGCTGTGGGCATGGCCCTCCACGCGGGCAAGCCAGCGGACAACCCACCCACTCGCGCCCACGACGCTCAGCCCGCGTCAGGCGGTGCTGAGCATTGGCCTGGATCTGGTGTTCTTCTCGCTGCTTCAGCACCTGATGAACACCGCGCTCAATACGCAGGCCCTGCTGGCCCTGCCTGTGTTGATGGCCGGCGTGCTGATGCCCAGGCTGGTCGCCTTGGCCGTGGCGGCCGTGGCGTCGATCAACCTGCTGGCCGCGGCCTGGGTCCAGGGCACCCTCACCTCGAACCTGAGTGCGCAGTTGACCGAGGCCGGGCTGACCGGGTTTGGCCTGTTCGCCATTGCCGCGCTGGCCAGTGAGTTGGCCGCTCGTGTGGCGCGTGAAGAGCGCAGCGCGCGCGGCAGCCTGGAGCTGGCCCGCCAGCAGGCCCAGCTGAACCGCCTGGTGATGGAAGAAATGAGCGAGGGTGTGCTGGTGGTGGACCGTCAAGGCCGGGTGCGCACCGCCAACCCGGCCGCGCGCCGCCTGTTGAGCGCGCAAGGCCTCACGCCCTCCGCCCCATTTCAGCTGCGCGGCGTCCCCGCCTGGGTCGGGCTGGTCATGGCGGTCGAGAACGCCGTGAACGCACCGCTGCATGCGGAGACGGGCCAGGAAGTGCTGCTGCGTTTTGACGATGGCAGCCGCCGCGACCTGCGTGTGCGGGTGCGCTTCACACGGGGGCACAAGGCCATCCAGGCCGAAGACATGTGCATGCTGTGGCTGGAAGACCTGCGCATCGTGCGGGCCCGCCAACGGCAGGACAAGCTGGCGGCCATGGGCCGCATGTCGGCCGGGATCGCGCACGAAATCCGCAACCCGCTGGCCGCCATTTCGCAGGCCAATGCGCTGCTGGGAGAAGACGCCACGACACCGACCCAACATCGGCTGACACGGATGATTGCGGAGAACGTCGTCCGGCTTCAGCACATCGTCGACGACATCCTGGCCGTGGCGCCCGGCGCACGTCCCCCGGCCCCGGCGATCGACCCGCTGGAAACCGTCCAGGCCATCTGCAACGAATGGCGCCTCACCCACGGTCTGGGAGACGGCCCGGAGTCGCTGTTGCAGCTTCGCACCCAGCAGCTGGACCAGGCTCCAGCGCCGCTGCGCGTGCGTTTCGAGCCCGAGCACCTGCAGCGCGTGCTGGTGAACCTGCTCGACAACGCCTTGCGCCACGGCAGCGGTCAACCCGGGGCCATCGAGGTCACGTTGACGTGGCGACCTGCCCGCCAAAACGGCGCCATGCTGGTCCTGTCGGTGGCCAGTGACGGCGAGCCCCTGACGGCCGAGACCGAGCGCTCCTTGTTCGAGCCCTTCTTCTCCACCCGCAGCCGGGGCACGGGCCTGGGCCTGTATATTTGCAAGGAGTTGTGCGAGCGCCATGGCGCAGCCATCGACTACCGGCAACACCCCCCTGCCGTGCGCCACCGCAACGAGTTTTTCGTCACGATGCCGATCGAACCCCAGGGATCCCCCCTCCACATCGCATGAGCTCCCCTGCCCTTCATCGCCTGCTGGTTGTTGACGACGAACCCGACCTGCGCACCCTCTACGAGTTGACCTTGCTGCGCGAGGGCTATGACGTCGAGACTGCCGGCACCGTGGGTGACGCCTGGCAACACCTGCAGGAGCAGACCTTCAGCGCGGTGATCACCGACATGCGCCTGCCCGACGGCACGGGCCTGGACTTGCTGCGGCGCCTGGAGGCAGCCGGGCGCCACGAAAAGTCCATTGTGATCACGGCCTACGGGTCGGCCGAGAATGCCGTGAGCGCCCTCAAGAGCGGGGCCTACGATTACCTGACCAAGCCGGTGGACCTCAAACAGTTCCGCTCGGTGGTGGCCGCGGCCATCGCTTCGGACAGCCTGGCCCAACCGGTGCCGGGCGCACTGGCCTCGGCGGCTTCTGCGTCCTCGTCCCCGGCCACGCCCGCGCGCTGTGCACCTCCGCCCTCGCGGGCCCTGTCCCGCCTGGCCGGCGGCAGCGCGCCCATCCAGCAGGTGCGCGACCTGATCGAGAAGGTGGCACGCAGCATGGCCCCGGTCATGTTGTGGGGTGAGTCGGGCACTGGCAAGGAGCTGGTGGCGCGGGCCATCCACGATGTCAGCGTGCGCGCCGAGCGCCCCTTCATCCCCGTCAACTGCGGCGCCATCCCCGAGCAGTTGCTGGAAGCCGAGTTCTTTGGCTACCGCAAAGGGGCCTTCACTGGCGCCCAGGAAGACCGCGAGGGCTTCTTCCAGGCCGCACACGGTGGCACGCTCTTCCTTGATGAAATCGGCGACCTTCCGCTGGCCATGCAGTCCAAACTGCTGCGCGCCATCCAGGAGCGCGCCGTCCGCCCTGTCGGTGCCACCCAGGAAATCGCCGTGGACGTGCGCCTGCTCAGCGCCACCCACAAGGACCTGCAGGCCGAGGTGAAAGCGGGACGCTTCCGCCAGGACTTGTACTACCGCCTCAATGTCATCCAGATCACCTTGCCGGCCCTGCGCGAGCGCCTGGAAGACCTGCCCGAGCTGAGTGCCCGCATCCTGGAGCGCATCGCCCACGAGACCGGCATGCACGCCCCCGCCACCCTCAGCCCCAGGGCCATGCAGGCCCTGATGCAGCACCCCTTCCCGGGCAATGTGCGTGAGCTGGAGAACCTGCTGCAGCGTGCCGTGGCCTTGAGCAACCACGCCATTCTCGAAGCCGAAGACCTGGGCATCGCGTGCGCCACAGAGACCGCGCAGGACGCGACATTCGCGCCAGACTCTGCATTTGAGCCCACCCAACCCGCACCGCTGACCGAGCTGGCCGCGCCTGCTGCCCCCACAGCCGAGCCTGAGCCCTTGCCATCCGATCTGGCCACCCACCTCGACCACATCGAGCGGGACATCCTGGTGCGGGCACTGGAGAAGCACCGCTACAACCGCACGGCTGCGGGCGCCAGCCTGGGGCTGTCGCTGCGCCAGATGCGCTACCGGATGGCCCGCCTTGGCGTGCAGATCACCGATCACGGTGTGGTGCTGGGCGAACGCTTCGACCCCGATGCAGAGTGACCCTCAGTCCCGGTGGTCGGGCGGCTGGCTGCGCGACGCGCGCGCGGTACCGTCCCCCAACCACGGACCCCGCCCCTCCGACACGGCAGTGACCTTGGCCGTGATCCACTCCATCAGCCTGCCTCCCGGCGAGTACGGTGGCCCCGAGATCGAGCAGCTGTTCACCAACCAGCTGGACTGGGACGCCCACCCCTACTTCGACCTGATCCGCGGCATGGAAGTCTCATCGCACTTCGTCATCCGCCGTGATGGCGAGTTGCTGCAGTTCGTTTCTGTCGACGACCGGGCCTGGCACGCCGGGCGCTCCAGCTGGCAAGGACGCGACAACTGCAACGACTACTCGGTGGGTATCGAGCTGGAAGGGCTGGAAGACCATCCCTTCGAGCCCGTCCAGTACGCCCGCCTCAGCGAGTTGCTGCGCACCCTCGCACAGCACTACCCGATCACGCAGGTGGCCGGGCACGAGCACGTCGCGCCGGGTCGCAAACGAGATCCCGGATGCGCCTTCGACTGGCGCCAGTTACAAATGCTCACAAGCTGGCCGGATCAGGTTTTTCCTTGGGGCCAGACCCAGACCTGATGCGTCTTTCTGCAAGGGAAAGTCCGTTTTTCCGTGGGCACCCCTGGGGACTTCCCCCGCCCCCAGGGGGTCACGCAAACACTACCTGTAGTGCTTGCGATGTCGCCAAACACCAGATATAGTGCTCGAACGCAGTGGCCTCCACGAACCCTTGTCGGGCTCGGAAGCCTGAATCTGGGGCCCGCCACGCTTGGTCGTGCGGCCCGACGAACCCCAAGGGAACTCCATGCAAACGTCCACGTCCAGCACCTTGCCGCCCTCGTCTTCTGCTTTCACAGGCGCATCCGCCGTGGCCACCGAGCCGCGCCAATCGGCATACGCCGGCTACCAGATCATCCGTCGCAATGGTGCGGTCGTGGCCTTCGAGCCCAGCAAGATCGCTGTCGCCCTGATGAAGGCCTTCCTGGCCGTGCATGGCACGCAAGGAGCTGCCTCGGCCAGCGTGCGTGAAGACGTCGACAACCTGACCGAAGCCGTGGTGCGTGGCCTGCTGCGCTCACGTCCGAGCGGTGGCACCTTCCACATCGAAGACGTGCAAGACCAGGTCGAACTGGGCCTGATGCGCGGCGGCCACCACGAGGTCGCCCGCGCCTACGTGCTCTACCGTGAACGCCGCACCCAGGAGCGCGCCAAGCAGGCGGCCGAACAGCAAGCCGCCGCCCTGCCCACCCTCACCGTGATCGACCGCGGCCAGCGCGTCCCGCTCGACCTGCCCGCGCTGCAAGCCCTGATCGAGTCCGCCTGCGAAGGCCTGGGCGACGACGTCAAGGCCGCGCCCATCCTGGCCGAAACCCAGCGCAACCTGTACGACGGCGTCTCGATCGACGAGGTCTACAAGGCCGCCATCCTGGCCTCGCGCACCCGCATCGAGCACGACCCCGGCTACACCCGCGCCACCGCCCGCCTGCTGCAGCACACCATCCGCCGCGAAATTTTGGGCGAAGAAGTGACGCACGCCGACATGGCCACGCGCTACGCCGAGTACTTCCCCAAGTTCATCAAGAAGGGCATCGAAGCCGAACTGCTCGACGAGAAGCTGGCCCAGTTCGACCTGGCCCGCCTGGGCGCTGCGCTGAAGTACGAGCGCGATCTGAACTTCGACTACCTCGGCCTGCAGACCCTGTACGACCGCTACTTCCTGCACCACGACGGCCAACGCATCGAGATGCCGCAGGCCTTCTTCATGCGTGTTGCCATGGGCCTGGCCCTCAATGAGATCGACCGCGAAGCCCGCGCCATCGAGTTCTACGAGCTGCTGTCGTCCTTCGACTTCATGTCGTCCACCCCGACGCTGTTCAACTCTGGCACCCGCCGCTCGCAGCTGTCCTCGTGCTACCTGACCACCGTCCCCGATGACCTCGACGGGATCTACGAAGCCATCAAGGAAAACGCCCTGCTGAGCAAGTTCGCCGGCGGCCTGGGCAACGACTGGACCCCGGTGCGCGCCCTGGGCTCGCACATCAAGGGCACCAACGGCAAGTCGCAAGGCGTGGTTCCCTTCCTGAAGGTGGTCAACGACACCGCCGTGGCCGTGAACCAGGGTGGCAAGCGCAAGGGCGCCGTCTGCGCCTACCTGGAATCGTGGCACCTGGACATCGAAGAATTCCTGGAGCTGCGCAAGAACACCGGCGACGACCGCCGTCGCACCCACGACATGAACACGGCCAACTGGATCCCGGACCTGTTCATGCGTCGCGTGATGGAAGGTGGCGACTGGACGCTGTTCTCGCCCTCCACCTGCATCGACCTGCACGACAAGTTCGGCATCGCCTTTGAAGAGGCCTACACCGCCTACGAGGCCAAGGCCGACCGCGGCGAGATCAAGCCCTTCAAGCGCATCAAGGCCGTGGACCTGTGGCGCAAGATGCTGTCCATGCTGTTCGAAACCGGCCATCCCTGGATCACCTTCAAGGACGCCTGCAACGTGCGCTCGCCGCAGCAGCACGTCGGTGTGGTGCACTCGTCCAACCTGTGCACCGAGATCACGCTCAACACCAATGACAGCGAGATCGCCGTGTGCAACCTGGGCTCGGTCAACCTGTCTCAGCACATCAAGGACGGTGGCATCGACCACGCCAAGCTGCAAAAGACCGTGCGCACCGCCATGCGCATGCTCGACAACGTCATCGACATCAACTACTACGCCGTCAAGAAGGCGCGTGACTCCAACCTGCGCCACCGCCCGGTGGGCCTGGGCATCATGGCCTTCCAGGACGCGCTGTACCAACTGCGTACCCCGTACGCCAGTGAAGCTGCGGTCGAATTCGCCGACCGCTCGATGGAAGCCGTCTGCTACTACGCCTACCTCGCCTCGACCGAGCTGGCCGAAGAGCGCGGCCGCTACAGCAGCTACCGTGGCTCGCTGTGGGATCGCGGCATCTTGCCCATCGACTCGCTCAAGCTGCTGGCAGAACAACGCGGTGGCTATGTTGAAGTCGACACCTCGGTGACGATGGACTGGGACGCGCTGCGCGCCCGCATCGCCCAGCACGGCATGCGCAACTCCAACTGCGTGGCCATTGCGCCCACGGCCACCATCTCCAACATCGTCGGCGTCGATGCCTCGATCGAGCCCTGCTTCGGCAACCTCTCGGTCAAGTCCAACCTGTCGGGCGAATTCACCATCGTCAACGAGTACCTGGTGCGCGACCTCAAGAAGCTCGGCCTTTGGGACGACGTGATGGTGATGGACCTCAAGCACTTCGACGGTTCGCTGCGCCGCATCGACCGCGTGCCCGAGGACATCAAGGCCTTGTACGCCACGGCCTTTGAAGTCGAGCCCATCTGGTTGGTGGAAGCCGCTTCGCGTCGCCAGAAGTGGATCGACCAGGCCCAGTCGCTCAACATCTACATGGCCGGCGCATCGGGCAAGAAGCTCGATGAAACCTACAAACTGGCGTGGGTGCGTGGCCTCAAGACCACCTACTACCTGCGCACCATGAGCGCCACGCACGCCGAGAAGTCGACGGTCTCGCGGGGCCAACTCAACGCGGTCTCCAATGCCGCCCCGGTGGCCACCGCCGCAGCCGCTGAGCCTGCCACCGATGTGAAGTTCTGCTCCATCGACAACCCCGACTGCGAAGCCTGCCAATGAAGACGAAGGGCGACACGCTGCCAAGCCTGTCGCCCTGAATCCCCGTATTCATGCACCTTCTGACGTGTTTCGATGCACGGCAGCAACAACTGCTGCCCGCATTTGTCAAGAAGTGCTTGGTGTTTATCACAACACCCTTCCATAATCTGATGCCATAGGATATTTACCATGCTGGTCTGGGAAGAAGATTCCTCCAACGCCTCTTCAACACCTGTTGGTTCTGTGCCCCCCTCATCAGGCGTCGCACGGAACACGATGGCGTCACCGTCGATCAGCGCTGCAACCCCGATGCCATCGGCATCTCAGGGCGCTGCACCGACAGCACAGTTGGCCGCCAGCGCCTCGACCCGTCGCGTCAATGCGGCCGACAAGCGCATCATCAATGGCCAGACCGACGTTAACCAGTTGGTGCCCTTCAAGTACAAGTGGGCCTGGGAAAAGTACCTCGCCACCTGCGCCAACCACTGGATGCCGCAAGAGGTGAACATGTCGCGCGACATCGCCTTGTGGAAGGACCCCAATGGTCTGTCCGAAGACGAGCGCCGCATCATCAAGCGCAACCTCGGCTTCTTCGTGACCGCCGACTCGCTGGCCGCCAACAACATCACGCTGGGCACCTACCGCCACATCACGGCACCTGAGTGCCGCCAGTTCCTGTTGCGTCAGGCGTTTGAAGAAGCCATCCACACCCACGCTTATCAATACATCGTTGAAAGCCTGGGCCTGGACGAGTCCGAGATCTTCAACGCGTACCACGAGGTCTCCTCCATCCGCAACAAGGACGAGTTCCTGATCCCCTTCATCGAGGCGATCATGGACCCGAACTTCAAGACCGGCACCCCCGAGAACGACCAGACCCTGCTGAAGTCGCTGATCGTGTTTGCCTGCCTGATGGAAGGCCTGTTCTTCTACGTCGGCTTCACGCAGATCCTCGCGCTGGGTCGCCAGAACAAGATGACCGGCGCGGCCGAGCAGTACCAGTACATCTTGCGCGACGAGTCGATGCACTGCAACTTCGGCATCGACCTGATCAACCAGCTCAAGCTCGAGAACCCGCATTTGTGGACCCCCGAGTTCAAGGCCGAGATCAAGGCCCTGTTTCTCCAGGCCGTCGAGCTCGAATACGCCTATGCCGAGGACACCATGCCACGTGGCGTGCTGGGCCTCAACGCCTCCATGTTCAAGGGCTATCTGCGCTACATCGCCAACCGTCGCGCCACGCAGATCGGCCTGGAAGAACTCTTCCCGAATGAAGAGAACCCCTTCCCCTGGATGAGCGAAATGATCGACCTGAAGAAGGAACGCAACTTCTTCGAAACCCGTGTCATCGAATACCAGTCGGGCGGCGCCCTGTCCTGGGATTGATCCAAGCCACGCACAGAGCACTGGACCAGCCCCGACATGAGCCCCCGGCCCACCCCATTCACCACACCGCGCCCAGATCCTAGGGGGCGACGGGTGATGAATCCCTGTGCTGCGCATGGCAGTGCAGTGCTCTTTGCAACTTGATCAAGGAGATACGTATGGCAACTGCAAAAAAAGTGGCAGCAAAGAAAGCCGCTCCGGCCAAGAAGGTCGCTGTAAAGAAAGCTGCACCCGCTAAAAAGGCTGTGGCTGTGAAGAAGGCCGCACCTGCCAAGAAGGCAGCCGCACCGGCCAAGAAGGTCGCCGTCAAGAAGGTCGCTGTGAAGAAAGCCGCAGCACCTGCCAAGAAGGTTGCCGTGAAGAAGGCCGCCGCGCCCGCCAAAAAGGCAGCAGCGGTGAAGAAGGCCGCCGCGCCGGCCAAGAAGGTCGCCGTGAAGAAGGCAGCCGCACCCGCCAAGAAGGCTGTGGCCGTGAAGAAGGCAGCTCCGGCCAAGAAGGCCGCTGTCAAGACCGTGGCCGCCAAGCCTGCGGCCAAACCCGCAGCCAAGCCGGCCGCCAAACCGGCTGCGAAGAAGGCCGCCGCCAAGCCGGCTCCTGCCAAGAAGCCTGCCGCCCCGGCTGCCAAGACCACGCTGAGCCCGCAAGCCGCGTGGCCGTTCCCGACCGGCAACAAGCCCTGATTGCCGACGGGTTCGCCCCACTGACGCCCTTGCTCACAGGGGTGCCCCAACCCGGCCTTGGCCGGGTTGTTCATTTCTGCACGGCATGAATCCTCCCTACCCACCCTGGCCCTGCCTGCGCCTGGAAGGCAAAGGCCCGCAGCCCAAGATCATCCTCGACCTGAGCGTCTCACCCAATGCCAAGCGCACCGAACTGGTGGGCTGGCATGACGGTGCCCTGCGCGTGCGTCTGTCGGCTCCACCGGTCGATGGCGCAGCCAACGAGGCCCTGCGCAAATGGCTCGCGAGCGAGCTGGGCGTGCCTCAGGCGCGTGTCACGCTGCTGCGCGGCGCCAGCGGTCGGCGCAAGCAATGGGCCATCGACGCCCCCGAGGCCGATGTGAGCGCCTGGCTGGCCCGCCAGAGCGTGCTGCAAATCTGAGCCGACCCGCCCTCTCACCCGATCCGCACCTGAAACAGGCGTGATCTGAGTGAAACGGTCATTCTTGCGCCGCGATCTGTGCGCAAAGGGCGCGCTTGCCTTAAGCTATAGGGTTTGGCGTCTCCACGTCGCGCACCTTGTCGTGCGCGCAAGCACATACCTACATGGCCCAGTACGTTTTCACCATGAACCGCGTCGGGAAGATCGTTCCCCCGAAGCGTCAGATCCTCAAAGACATCACCCTGAGCTTTTTCCCAGGCGCCAAGATTGGCGTGCTGGGCGTGAACGGCTCCGGCAAGTCCACCTTCCTGAAAATCATGGCGGGCGTGGACAAGGACATCGAGGGCGAAGCCGTCCCGATGCCGGGCATCAAGATCGGCTACCTGCCCCAGGAACCGGTCATGAACCCCGAGCAGACCGTCCGTGAGGCCGTGGAAGAAGGCATCGGCGGCGTGCTGGCTGCCAAGAAGCGCCTGGACGAGGTCTATGCGCTGTATGCCGAGCCCGACGCAGACTTTGATGCCCTGGCCGCCGAACAAGGTGAGCTGGAAGCCATCATCGCTGCCGGTGGCTCCGAGAACACCGACCTGCAACTTGAACTGGCCGCTGACGCGCTGCGCCTGCCGCCCTGGGACGCCATCATTGGCAACCTGTCCGGTGGTGAAAAGCGCCGTGTGGCCCTGTGCCGCCTGCTGCTGTCCAAGCCCGACATGCTGCTGCTCGACGAACCCACCAACCACTTGGACGCCGAGTCCGTGGACTGGCTGGAGCAGTTCCTGCAACGCTACAGCGGCACAGTGGTGGCCATCACCCACGATCGCTACTTCCTGGACAACGCCGCCGAGTGGATTCTGGAACTCGACCGTGGCGCCGGCCACCCCTACAAGGGCAACTATTCCGACTGGCTGGAAGCCAAGGAAAAGCGCCTGGAGCAGGAACAGAAGACCGAAGACGCCCGCGCCAAGGCCCTGAAGCAGGAACTGGAATGGGTGCGCAAGAACACCAAGGGTCGCCAGGCCAAGAGCAAGGCCCGTCTGGCCCGCTTCGAAGAGCTGAGCGACGTCGAATACCAGAAGCGCAACGAAACGAACGAAATCTTCATTCCCGTGGCCGAGCGCCTGGGCAATGAAGTCATCGAGTTCAAGAACGTCACCAAGTCCTTCGGCGACCGCTGCCTGATCGACAACCTGTCTTTCAAGGTGCCCGCAGGCGCCATCGTCGGCATCATCGGCCCCAACGGCGCTGGTAAGTCGACCTTGTTCCGCATGATCCAGGGCGTCGAACAGCCGGACAGCGGCGAAGTCGTCATCGGCAAGACCGCGCAACTGGCCTTCGTCGACCAGAGCCGTGAAGGCCTGGCTGCCGACAAGACCGTGTGGGAAGACGTCTCGGGCGGTCTCGACAACATCGTCGTCGGCAAGTTCGTGATGCCCTCGCGCGCCTACATCGGCCGCTTCAACTTCAAGGGCAACGACCAGCAAAAGCTCGTGGGCAACCTGTCGGGCGGTGAGCGCGGGCGCTTGCACCTGGCCAAGACCCTGGCCCAGGGCGGCAACGTGCTGATGCTCGACGAACCCTCCAACGACCTGGACGTCGAAACCCTCCGCGCCCTGGAAGATGCACTGCTGGAGTTCGCTGGCTCGGCCATGATCATCTCCCACGATCGCTGGTTCCTCGACCGCATCTGTACGCACATCCTGGCCTGCGAAGGTGATTCGCAGTGGTTCTTCTTCGATGGCAACTATCAAGAATATGAAGCCGACAAGAAGAAGCGCCTGGGTGAAGAAGGCGCGCGTCCGAAGCGCGTGCGTTTCAAGCCCATCCGCTGACCCCCGGATTTACCCACAGCAAGGCCCGTCCCAGACGGGCCTTTTTCATTCCCCGAAGTGAGGGGCTGCGGGGGCTATCCCTAGTGTGAGCCGGAGGGGCCCGTCCAAGCCGCTTCCTAGAATCAGAGGGACTTTTATGGCGCACGGCGCCACTTGGAGACCTTCTGATGACCTTTCGGTTTACACGCCTGCTTGCCTCCGCCGCTGCGGCTGTTTCGGCCCTCACCCTGAGTGGCTGCGCCCTGATCCAGTCCAACGTCGCCGGCACCACGCTGAGCATCCTGGAAGACGGCTTCACCCCGCCCGTGCTGACCCTCAGCGACGTTGAAATGGGCTGCGGCTTCTCCATGATCAACACGCCACTGGTCGGCGCCGCCCGCAATTTCTACGGCGACCCGTCCCTGATGGAAACCGTGATGCTGAGCTCCGCGGGCGTGTGCTCCGAGAACCAGGCCATCACCGAGGAGATGCGCTACCTGCGCGCCTCGCGTGACAAGCGCGCCGACGAAGCCCTGGACGCCCGCATCACCCAGAAGCGCCTCCTGGCCACCGCAGCCGAACGCCAGTACACCGCCTTCCTGCGCATGAAGCTCAAGCTGCAGCAGAAGTACTACTTCAAGTACGGCGAAGAGTGCCCACGCTTCAAGCGTGACTTCGACGAGATGGTGTACCTGCTGGGCTCGGTCGGCGGCCTGCAGGCCATGCAGAACGACATCGCCTCGCAACAGGCCGTGGGCGTACCCACGGACATCGCGCCTCAGGTCGAACGCGCCATGAACTGCCTGGACAACGTCAAGTGGTGGGGCGTGCCCCAGGCTGCCCGTGCGGTGGTGTGGAGCATCATCCCCGGCGCCGATGCCGGCAAGGACGTGCAAGGCACCTTCGACACCGCCATGGGCATTGGCGAGCACAAAGGCGTGCGCCTGGCCCACGTGATGGCCGCCATCGCCGCGCAGTCCACCGACAACAAGCCACGTCTGCGCAGCGTCATCCAGCGTTTCAGCACGGCCGAGAACTTCAAGCCCAGCACCGAGTACCGCCTGCTGGACGCCATTGCCCAGTCGCAGATCACGAACATCTCCGACCGCATGTGGACCCAGAACGCCGGCACCCGCACGCCGGTGGGCTCGCTGGGCAAGTTCTGGGACGACAAGGCTGGCGCTGATATTGACGCTGGCAGTTTCCTGAATTGATGCCGCGCATCCGGCCTCACCCACAGGGAATTCCCTTCCCCTGGGTGCGGGCCGCAAAATGACCCCATCTCAGGCCCATATGGCTATAGTTGTAAACGACTGTTTTAGATCACAACAGTGATCAGATCTGACCGGCGCAGCCGGTTCAAGCAAGGGCCCGCAGTCGAGGCCCTTGTCTTTTGGGGTACCGAGGAGACAGCATGAAGTTGGGCAAGTACGGTGTGGCCATTGGGGTGCTGCTGAGCGCGATGGGCAGTGCGCAAGCCAGTCAAAAGTTCTGTGTGTATGACATGTTGGGTGCCACCGGCGACCTCTTCAACATGACCAAGGACTACGCCGTCGCCATGCAGCGCAACGGCGTCACCATCGAACTCAAGGGCTACACCGACGAGCGCGTGGCCACCGAAGATTTCCGCACCGGCCAGTGCGATGCCGTGATCGCGACGGCCTTCCGCATCCGCCAGTTCAACGCCGTGTCGGGCTCCATCGACACGCTGGGCGCCACCACCATCGTGCGCAACGGCAAGATCGACATTCCCGCCAGTTACGAGGTGGTGCGCAAGCTGATCCAGACCTATGCCTCGCCGGCTGCCACCAAGCTGATGACCGACGGCAACATCGAGGTCGGCGGCATCATTCCTCTGGGCGCCGCCTACCCCATCGTCAGCGACCGCAAGATCAACACGATCGAGGCGCTGGCCGGCAAGCGCATCGCAGCGTTCGACCACGACAAGGCGCAGGCCGTGATGATCCAGCGCATCGGCGCGCAACCGGTGTCGGCCGACATCACCAACTTCTCGACCAAGTTCAACAACGGCGCCCTCGACATGATCGCGGCACCGAGCCTGGCCTACAAGCCGCTGGAGCTGGCCAAGGGCATTGGCAAGAACGGCGCGATCACGCGCTTTCCGATCATGATCCTCACCTACCAGATGGTGATCAACAAGACCCGCTTTCCGGACGGATTCGGTCTGAAGTCGCGTGAGTACTGGAGCAGCCAGTTCGATCGGGCCATGCAGTTGATCAGGCAGGCCGATGCCGGCATCCCTCCGGCCACCTGGATGGATCTGAGCGCCGAGAACGCCTACAAGTACACGCTGATGCTGCGTGAGTCCCGCATCGACATCGCCCAGAAGGGCCTGTACGACAAGCGCGGCCTGAAAGTGATCAAGAAGATCCGCTGCAACGTGAACTCGGCCGACCCAGAGTGCACGACCAAGTCTGAAGAAGACTGGAAGTAACTCCGGCGCGCCGCTCTCCCCTGCATCCGCTCTTTGAAGTTTCCCCCGACACACCTGTCGACCGAGTCCACCATGCACACACCCTCCTCACGCACCCTGATGGGCAGAACCACCCTGGAGTGGCTCTCCAGCCTGCCCGTTTTCATCATGCTGATGCTGACGCTGATCATCGGCACCGGCGAGATGGTCCACGGCCAATTGCTCAAGTTCGGCGAATCGATGTTCGGCGACCCGAAGACGCAGGTTCAGTACTTCATGCTGCGGGCCGACCCGGTCAAGCCGGCGTGCAATCCCGCGGTTGACATCGACGCCGAGGTGCAACGCCAGTCGGCCGCGGCCACACAAGGCGGGGGCGATGACATCGACGATCTGTTTGGTGACACGGCCACGCCCAACGACCCGGCGGTGCTGCGCAAATCGATCGAGCAGGCCCAGGCCATCTGCCAGGCCAAGCACTCGATGTACGAGCGCGCGCTGGCCCTGCAGACGCCGCAGTTGCACATGTACCGCACGATCGAGACGAGCTTCTTCGGGCTCTTTCAGATCGGCACCGAGAACCGCCCTCTGATCCTGTTGCTGATGGTGGCCATCGCCGCGGTCACCACCACACTGGGTCGCCACCACATCGGCATCCGCCCGGCCATTTACACGCGTGACCACCAGGCCCAGAGCTGGTCCCAGGTGTTCGCCAACGGCTTCCTGCTGTTCTCCTGTGTGCGCTATTACCAGATCCTGCAAGGCACGGGCGGCGTCCCCCAAGAGGAGGTCGTGCTGCACTGGATCTGGATGGCCCTGTTCTCGATCATGCTGCTGATCAACGTGGCCCGCATCGTGCGCCCGCTCAAGTCGACAGAAGGTCAAGGGACCTGGGGGGCCGCGATGCTGGCCGTGCCGCTGTACGCCAACATGGGCATCATCGCGGGCATCTACTTCCTGCTGACCGGTCATGATGCCGGCCTGGCCATCTACATCAATCAGTTGATGGCACTGCCCAGCATCTTCATGAACCTGGCGCTGTTCATCTGGGCCGGCATGCTGCTCAAGCAGAGCCGCATCGTGGACCTGCTGCTGGACGTCATCCGCCCCTGGAGCCTGTCGCCGCAGCTGCTGACCTACCTGATCCTGCTGGGTGCCTCGGTGGCCACGGCCTACACCGGTGCCTCGGGCATCTTCGTGATCGCCGCTGGCGGTGTGATCTACCACGAGGTGCGTGCCGCAGGCGGCACCCGCCACTTCGCCCTGGCAGCCACGGCCATGTCCGGCTCGCTGGGTGTGGTGCTGCGCCCCTGCCTGCTGATCGTGATGATCGCAGCCCTGAACAAGGAAGTGACCACCAATGGCCTGTACCACTGGGGCGTCTATGTGTTCGTGCTGACGTCCACCCTGTTCTTCCTGGTGTCGCAACTGCTGCGCAAGCAACGCGCTTCCATCGAGTCGCCGGTCGTCGCCATTCCCGCGATGCTGCGCAAGATCATCCCGGTGCTGCCTTACGCCCTGCTCACGGTGGTCATCGTGATGGTGTACGACTATGGTCTGGAGACCCCGCTCAATGAGATCACGGCACCGACGATCATGCCGATCATCCTGCTGCTGGTGCTCATCTACGACAAGCTGACGAACAAGGGCAAGGCCGAGCTCACGCCCGACTACGCCAGCCATCGCCAGGAAGGCGTGGAGCGTTCCGTGCGCTTCGCCACCACCGAAGCCATCGGCCACGTGGGTGCCCTGATGAGCCTGATGACCCTGTCGCTGGCCATTGGCGGCATCATCGAGCGCTCCGAGATCGTCCACTATTTCCCGCAGGTGTTCGAGTCGCCCTGGCATGCCATGGGGGTGCTGGTCCTGGTGATGGTGTTCCTGGGCATGGTGATGGACCCTCTGGGCGCCATCATCCTGGTGTCGGGCACGCTGGCCCCCATCGCCTACGCCAACCACATCGACCCGCTGCACTTCTGGATGGTGGTGCTGGTGTCGTTCGAGCTGGGCTATCTGTCGCCACCCGTGGCCCTCAACCAGCTGCTGACCCGTCAGGTGGTGGGCGAAGAAGAGGTGAACCAGGCCGACGCCGATGTCCGCCATCTGGGCTTCTACGGTCGCTATGAGCGCTGGATCCTGCCGGTGGTGGTCATGATGATGGGCCTGTTGATCGTGGCCTTCGGCCCGCTGCTGGCGCAGCATGTGGACGCCTTTGCCTTCCTGAAGGACATCGTTTCGTACCCCACCGAGTGAGGTCTCGCGCTCTGGCTGATCGGGCGGCAATGTTATGGTCACGCCATGACTTGCCGCCCTTTTTTCGCCCCTGTTTTGCTGAGCACGCTGGTGCTGCTGAGTGCCTGCGTCAGCCCACCCCAGGCCGACCTAGTCGCGGCATCGGACGCAGGCAAGGCACCTGCGCCCAGGCCGTCCGGCCCCGCTGGCGCGCCGTTGACGTCAGCGCCGGCATCCGCGTCAGCATCGACAGCCCCCGCCCCCAGTGCCACGTCGCCTGCGCCCCCCCCCGGAAGTGCTCCGTTCTTGTCCGTCGTGCAGGGCGCGCAGCGGCACGATGGCCTGCTGCCACTGTGGCGAAAGGATGACAAGGTCTGGCTGGAGTTGAGCCCGCAGACGCTGGGCAAGCCGCTGTTCTTCTCGCCCAAGTTGGCGTCGGGCATTGGCGAGGCTGGTTTGTTTGGCGGCCTGATGCAAAGCCGCTGGGCCCAGGTGGGCCGCCCGCAGTGGGTCACCTTCCGCCAGGTGCACAAGCAGGTGCAGTTGCTGGCGGTGAACGCGGCCTACACCGCTGAGGCCGGCACACCCCAGGCGCGTGCCGTCGAGGCGGCGTTCTCGCCCAGTTTGCTGGGCAGTGCGCCCCTGGCCAGTGCCCCTCACCCGAAGACCGGTGCGGTGCTGATCGACCTGACGCCGATGTTGCTCAGCGACATGCTGGGGCTGGGCATGCAGTTGCAGCGCACCTACCGGCAGGGCTACAGCCTGGATGCGCGCAATTCGACGGTGCGCCAGGCGCGCACGACCGCCAGCCAGGCGGTCTTCGAGGTGACCCAGCACTTCGCCACCAGCAATCTGGCGGTGCCCACACCTGGTGCCGCCGGCGCCGCGGGGGCGCCCAGCCCCAGCACGCCCCAGGCGGTGCCGGACCCGCGCAGCCTGTTCCTGACCGTGCACTACACGCTGTCGGCGCTGCCCGAGCAGCCCATGCGAGCGCGCCCCGCCGATGCACGGGTGGGCTACTTCACCACCACGGTCACCGATTTCACCGACGATCTGGCCCGCACGCCGCGCCAGCACTTCATCAACCGCTGGCGTCTGAGCAAGAAGGACCCGAACGCTCCCTTGTCGGAACCGGTGCAGCCCATCGTGTTCTGGCTCGACCCGAGCATCCCCCAGGCCTACCGTGCCACCGTCACCGAAGGGGTGCTGGCCTGGAACCGGGCCTTCGAAGCCATTGGCTACCGCAACGCCATCGAGGTGCGCACGCCGGCACCCGGACAGGCCCTGGACACCCTGGCCACGGGCCAGGCCTCCATCCGCTGGATGACCAATGCCCAGCCTCGCTTTGGCGCCATCGGCCCCTCGCACGTGGACCCGCGCACCGGCGAGATCCTGGGTGCCGACATCGCGCTCGAGAGCCTGTCGTCGCGCAGCATCCGCACCGTGCGCAGCCAGATCCTGACATCCACCGCCCCACATGCCGACCATCAGCACGACGCCCATGACGCGCACTGCGAGCATGGCGCCCTGGCCGCAGAACAACTGGCCCTGGGTCTGGATGTGCTCGAAGCGCGAGGCGTGATCGACCCGGACAGCCCGCAGGTGCGCGACTTCGTGCTCGCCTACCTGAAGGACACCACCATGCACGAAGTGGGGCACACGCTGGGCCTGCGCCACAACTTCCGCGCCTCACGCTGGCGCACCGCTCAGGAGTTGACGCACCCGCAACTGACGGCCACGCAAGGCATCAGCGCTTCGGTGATGGAGTATTCACCCATCAACCTGCCTGCGCCCGGGCAGTCTGCGGGCGCCCCGTTTCAAACCACCTTGGGGCCTTATGACTTCTGGGCCATTGCCTACGGATACGGCGACCTGCCCGAGGACCCCGTTCAGGCCAAGGCGGCCTTGAAGGCCCTGGCCCAGCGCAGCGCCGAGCCGGCCATGGCCGACGCACTGGCCTATGGCACCGATGAGGACAACAGTGGCGGACTGGACCCGCAGGCCTTGACCTTCGACCTGGGGCGCGACCCGGTGGCCTTCGCCCGCACCCGCGTCGCCATCGTGCGCGACCTGCTGGCCCGCCAGGCCACGCGGGTGTTGACCCCGCAAGATGACGCCACCTTGCTGCGGCGCAGTGTCAGCTACGGTCTGCGCGATCTGGCGCGCACCAGCCAGACGCTGATGCGACAGGTGGGCGGTGTGATCACCCGCCGCGATGCCCCCGGCAGTGGCCGTGACCTGCTGGAGCCACTGCCCGCCGCCGCGCAACGGGAGGCCCTGCAACTGCTGCTCCAGGACTTCCTGTCGGACCGGGCCGTGGCCCTGCCCCCGGCCTTGCTGCGCCGCCTGGCCCCTGACTACCTCGACCGCGAGGCCAGTAGCGGGACCGATTTCTCGGTGGCCGAGCAACTGCTGAGCCTGCAGCGGGCCGTTCTCAACCACTTGATGGCCGACTCGCTGGCCGAGCGCCTGCTGGACAACGCCGACAAGGTGCGCGACCGCGAATCACGGCCTTTGACCGTGGCCGAGCTGCACCAGGGGCTGCGTCAGGCCGTGTGGTCTCCCCCGCACCACAAAGCCCAGGTAGCTGCCGCTTCGTGGCAGCGCAACCTGCAGCGCGAGCATGTCAGCCGTCTGGCGGCCAGCGTGCTGCGCAGCAGCGGCGGGCGTGCCGATGCCCGCGCCATCGTGCGCCTGGAAGCCGAAACGCTGCTGCGCCAGCTGCAGGCCAGCGCCAGCGCCGACCGCACCGAACAGGCGCACCGACGGGCCTGCATCGAGATCCTGCAAGGGGCCCTGCAGGCCCGTGTGATGCGCACCAGCCCTTGAGGGGAAAGGCGGGCCACCCCAGCGGGTGAGGCAAGCTGGGCCATCCAGAGGGACAATAGCGGCTCACCGTGCTGAATGCTCCCTCATGGACCTGCCCACCCTCTTCTCTGAATCCGGCCCGCTTGCCCGAGCCTTCGACGGCTATTGCGTGCGGACCGAGCAGATCGAGATGGCCCAGGCCATCCAGACCGCCATCCGCGAAGCCAGCACCGTGGTGCTGGAGGCCGGCACCGGCGTGGGCAAGACCGCCGCCTACCTGGTGCCTTCCTTGCTGGAGGGCGGCAAGGTCATCGTCTCCACCGGCACCAAGGCCCTGCAAGACCAGCTCTTTCACCGCGACCTGCCGGCTGTGCGCGATGCGCTGGGTGTGCCCATCAAGGTCGCGCTGCTCAAGGGCCGCAGCAACTACCTGTGCTGGCACCACCTCGACCGCACCAACCAGGACGCCACGCTGCTGGGCAGCCGCCAGGAGGTGCGCGACCTGGGCTTCATCAACAGCTTCATCCACCGCAGCCCCACGGGCGACAAGGCCGAGTGCCCCACGGTGCCCGAGCACGCCACCATCTGGGCGCGCGTCACCTCCACCCGCGAGAACTGTCTGGGCAGCGACTGTCCGCGCTACAGCGAATGCTTCGTCGTCAAGGCCCGCCGAGAGGCGCAGGACGCCGATGTGGTCGTGGTCAACCACCACCTCTTCTTTGCCGACCTGATGCTGCGCGAAGAAGGGGTGCCCGAGCTGCTACCCAACGCGCAAACCATCATCTTCGACGAGGCGCACCAGCTGCCCGACACGGCCACGCTGTTCTTCGGTGACTCGGTCTCGACCCTGCAGTTCCTCGACCTGCTGCGCGACACCCTGGCCACCGGCCAGGCGCAAGCGCGCGACGGCGCCAACTGGAACGACGTGCTCGCCCCGCTGGACCGCGCCGCCCGCGATCTGCGCCTGTGCTTTGGCCCGCAGTTGCAGCGCCTGTCGCAGGCCCAGCTCGGCTTGGATCACCCTTTGTGGGCTGCCTTGGACAAACTCAAGGATGCCCTGGCCCACGTGCGCGATGTGCTCGACAGCCAGGCCGATCGCTCGCCCGACCTGGCACAGTTGCACCGCCGGGCTCATGAACTGATGCAGCGCCTGATGGCCTGGGGCGCCCCGGAGCGCGCCGGCGAGCCCGAACTGTGCTGGATCGACGTCGGCTCACACGGCGTGCAGCTGCACCGCACCCCGATTTCGGTGGCCGAGGTGTTCCGCCGTCAGCGCCTGGGCTTGGGTGAGGCCGAGATCGCCCCCGACGAAGAGGTGGACGAGGACGACGAGATCGTGCGCCATGCGCTGGACGACGACGAAGCGGCCATGATGGATGCCTTCGGTGACGTCGACCCGGCGGCCCCGCTGCGCCCGACCCGCCCCAGCGACAAAGGTGCGGGCATCGGCGGCGAAGACGCGCATGACGATGAGGTTGACGACCTGCAGGCGCTGCTGGCGGGTGCTGACGACGTGGAGGCGCCCGGTGGGCGTGACCGTGCCACAGCAGCCAGAACGTCCACCGAGACGAACAGCATCGCCCCGCCACCTCGCAAGGCCTGGATCTTCACCTCGGCCACACTGGCGGTGAAAAACGATTTCAGCCACTTCACCCACGCGCTCGGCCTGGAAGACGCGGCGTGCCAGTCCTGGTCCAGCCCCTACGACTACCCGTCGCAGGCCATGCTGTACGTGCCCCACAACGTTCCTCAGCCCTCCGACCCTGGCCACACCGATGCGGTGGTGGATGCGGCCCTGCCGCTGATCCGCGCCAACCGGGGGCGGGCCTTTGTGCTGTGCACCAGCTTGCGTGCGGTGGCCAAGGCGGCCGAACGCCTGAAGAAGATCTTTGGGGAATCCGGTGACCCCTTCCCCGTGCTGCAGCAAGGCGATGCGCCCCGCCCCACCCTGCTGGAAGACTTCCGCCGCGCCGGCAACGCCGTGCTGGTCGGCAGCCACAGCTTCTGGGAAGGCATCGACGTGAAGGGCGATGCCCTCACGCTGGTGGTGATCGACAAGCTGCCCTTTGCCCCGCCCGACGACCCGGTGCTGGCCAAGCGCCTGGAGTTGCTCGCCAAGGCAGGCGGCAATCCGTTCATGAGCCATCAGGTGCCGCAGGCCATCATCGCGCTCAAGCAGGGTGCGGGCCGCCTGATCCGCAGCGAGACCGACCGCGGCGTGCTGATGATCTGCGACACCCGCCTGATCGACAAGCCTTACGGCCGCCGCATCTGGCAAAGCCTGCCGCCGATGCGGCGTTCACGCGTCGAGCAGGACGTCGTGGACTTCCTGCTCACTTTGTGAGCCTAGCCCCTGGACAGACGTCAAGCCCTTCCGAGCGCTCAGCGCAAGGTGCCCACGTAGCGCTGGCGCGGCACCGCCGGCTCAAGGTCCGATGAGGCAAAGCGGGAGGCACTGAAGTCACTCTCCTCTCTGGGTGTGGCCGCAGGGTGCGGAGCCCGCCGCTCGGGCTTGGCCACCGGCGCAGGCGGCAGCAGCGCCGACTCCAGCTTGTCGGCCAGCCTGAGCAACTCCGGATGGTCTTCGGTGCGGGCCACCCGGATGACCTCGTGGGCGTACTCCGGGCTGCGGATCATCCATTCCACATCCGTCACGCGGCCGTTGACCCGTCGCAGCACCACATGCAGGTGCGCGGCGATGGCAAACTTTTCACTGTCCAGCATCTTGTCCTCCTGAGACAACCAGGGGGCGGACCCTCCGCAGGGCCCGCGCGATCACTCAACCCGCTCACCATGCTGGCTGAGATCCAGTCCATCGCGCTCGGCCTGGGCAGAGACACGCAAACCGACCACGCGGTCCACCACCCACAGGATGGCCGCCGTCACCAGGCCGCTGTAGACCAGCGTGCCGGCAACCCCCGCCAGTTGGACCGCCACCGAGCCGCTCACGCCGCCGATGGCCGGTGCTGCCAGCACCCCGGTCAGGACAGCACCGATGATGCCGCCCACGCCGTGCACGCCGAACACGTCGAGCGAGTCATCGGCCCCCAGCCAGCGCTTGAGGCCCGTGGCCCCCCAGTAGCAGCCCACGCCCGCAAGCACGCCCATGACCACCGCCGATTGCGGGCCGACGAAGCCGGAAGCCGGCGTGATGGCCACCAGACCGGCCACGGCCCCGCTGCACAGGCCCAGCAAGGTGGGCGTGCCCCGCACCAGCCACTCGGCCAGCATCCAGCTCAAGGCGGCCGCTGCCGCGGCCATCTGGGTGACCAGAATGGCCATGCCCGCACGCCCATCGGCCGCACCGGCCGAGCCGCCATTGAAGCCCATCCAGCCCACCCACAGCAGGCAGGCGCCGATCATGGTGTAGCCCAGATTGGCCGGCATCAGCGCAGTCTGACCAAAACCGACGCGCCGCCCCAGCATCCATGCGCATACCAGCCCGGCGATGCCAGCGTTGATGTGCACCACGGTGCCGCCTGCAAAGTCCAGCGCGCCCATCTGCGCCAGCCAGCCGCCCGGCTCCCACACCCAATGAGCCACCGGCGCGTACACCAGCACCGACCACAGGGCCATGAACCACAGCAGGGCCGAGAACTTCATGCGCTCGGCAAAAGCGCCGGTGATCAGGGCCGGTGTGATGATCGCAAAGGTCATCTGGAACATCACGAACACCGCTTCGGGCACCGTGGGCACCAGCGAGTGCACCGAGACCTCGCCGGTGCGGATGTCCATCATCAGGTGATCGAGGAAGGCCCCCTTGAGGCTGCCGATGAACTCGTTGCCCGGCATGAAGGCCAGGCTGTAGCCCACCGTCCACCACAGCACGCTGACCAAGGCGCACACGGCCAGGGTCTGCGCCATCGTCGCCAGGATGTTCTTCTTGCGGACCATGCCCGCGTAAAACAGCGCCAGCCCCGGAATGCTCATCAGCAGCACCAGCACGGCCGAGGTCATCAGCCAGGCGGTGTTGCCCGCGTCGAGCTGGGCCATCGGGACGACAAAGGGGCCAGGGCCCGTGGGCGTCACAGCTTCGGCCAGAGCCCATCCATGCGCCGACAGCATGGCGGCGCCCACCATGCCAGTCGCGCCACATCGTTGAAGAAGACGAGTCATCGGGTACTACCAAGGTTAGGGAACACCCTGAACCTCAGCAAGAACCAGACCCGCTTTGCGCATCATCCCGATGCGCGCTGGCTCAAAGCTCCAGGTTGTCGATCAGACGCGTCTTGCCCAGGCGAGAGGCCACCAAGCACACCAGGGGCTCGCCCTGGGCCAGTTCGGCGTCGGTGGGCAGCATCAGGTCGCGCTGACGGCGCACCATGACGTAGTCGGTCTGCCAGCCACGTTCGTTCAGGGCCGCTGCGGCCTTGGTTTCGATCCGGGCAATGGTCGCCTGGTCCAGCTGCTGTCCGGAACGGGCTGCTCCCACTTGCGCCTTGACGGTGCGCAGCGTGTTGATCAGCTGCACCGCCTCGGCGCGCTCGGCTTCGCTCAGGTAGCCATTGCGCGAAGACAGGGCCAGGCCATCGGGCGCACGCAGGGTTTCGCCACCGTGAATGGCAATCGGCAGGGCCATCTGCGCCACCATGTTGCGCAAGACCATGAGCTGCTGGTAGTCCTTCTTGCCGAACACCGCGATGCGGGGCTGCACGATGTTGAAGAGCTTGTGCACCACCGTGCAGACGCCGGTGAAGAAGCCGGGGCGGAAAGCGCCTTCGAGGATGTCGGACAGCTCGGTGGGCGGCACCACCTTGTAGCCTTGCGGCTGCGGGTAGAGCTCGGCCTCGGACGGGGCGAACAGGATGTCGCAACCGGCCTCGGCCAACAGCTGCGCATCGCGCTCGAGCGTGCGCGGGTAAGTGTCGAAGTCTTCGTTGGGGCCGAACTGCAGGCGGTTGACGAAGATGCTGGCGACCACCGGGCTGCCCGAGTCGCCCACCAGCTCGCGGGCCTGGCGGATCAAGGCCAGGTGGCCGTCATGCAGATTGCCCATGGTGGGCACGAAAGCGGGGGCAGCGGGCGCCTGGGCCAGTTCGGCACGCAACTCGGCCAGGGTGTGGATCGTCTTCATGGGAATCGCCTGTCTCGGTCAGCTCAGTGAACTCAGTAAGCGTGCAAGGTTTCGTCGGGGAAGCTGCCGTCCTTGACGGCGGCCACATAGCGGCGCACGGCGTCTTCGGCCGAGCCGCCCTCGGCGGTGAAGTTGCGCACGAAACGCGGCAGCTTGCCGCGCGTGATGCTGAGCATGTCATGCAGCACCAGCACCTGGCCGGCGGTGCCCGAGCCGGCACCAATGCCAATGACCATCATGCCGGGATTCTCGTCCTGCACCTGACGTGCCACGGCCGAGGGCATCAGCTCCAGCACCGTCATGGCGGCACCGGCCTGGGCCAGTTCGGCCGCGTGCTTGCGCAAGGTGGTGGCGCCCGCTTCGTCACGGCCCTGAATGCGATAGCCGCCCAGTGCATGCACGCTCTGCGGCGTCAGGCCCAGGTGGCCGCACACGGGAATGCCGCGCTCGGTCAGGAAGTGCACCACCTCGGTGGTCCAGCCACCGCCTTCGAGCTTGATCATGTGGGCGCCGGCCTGCATCAGGGCCACGCACGAACGCAGCGCCTGTTCACGGCTTTCCTGGTAGCTGCCAAAGGGCAGATCGCTGACGATCCAGGCGGTCTGGTTGCCACGGGCCACACAGCGCGTGTGATAGACCATCTCGTCAAGCGTGACGGGCACGGTGCTGGTGTGCCCCTGCACGATCATGCCCAGCGAGTCGCCCACCAGGATGCAGTCCACACCGGCGTCATCGACCAGGCGTGCGAAGGTCGCGTCGTAGGCTGTGAGCATGGTGATCTTCTCACCCTGGGCATGCATCTCACGCAGGCGATGCAGGTTCATGGGCTTGCGGGCAACGGGAGCGACAGCGGTCATCTTGAAAGGGGACCTGGGGAACAGGCCCCATGCAAAAGGGTGAGGGGATTCTAGGCCGGCTCGTAAGCCAGCCGCACGTAGATGGGCGCAAAGGCTTCGGCCTGCGTGATCTCGATGAGGCGCTCCTTGCCCAGTTCCAGCATGGCGATGAAGGTGACCACCATGACCGGGGCGCCGCGGCTCACGTCAAACAGGTGCTCGAACTCGACAAAGCGCTTGCCTTGCAGCGTGCGTAAGACGATGCTCATGTGCTCGCGCACCGAGAGCTCTTCGCGCGAGATGGTGTGGTGCGTGTGCAGCTTGGCACGCTGGAGGATGTCGAGCCAGGCCTCGCGCAAATCGTCCACGCTGACATCAGGGTGACGCACGTTCAGCGACGGGTCACTGTGCACCTCGACCCGCATGAAATCGCGGCCCAGCACGGGCAACTGGTCCAGGCCGGCGGCGGCCAGCTTCATGCGTTCGTATTCGATGAGGCGGCGCACCAGCTCGGCGCGTGGGTCTTCGGCCTCGTCTGCGCCCTCCACTTTCTTGGGCGGCAGCAGCATGCGCGACTTGATCTCGATGAGCATCGCCGCCATCAAGAGGTACTCGGAGGCGAGCTCGAGGTTGCGCTTGCGGATCTGATCGACGTAGGCCAGGTACTGACGCGTGACGTCGGCCAGCGGGATGTCGAGGATGTTGAAGTTCTGCTTGCGGATCAGGTAGAGCAGCAGATCCAGCGGGCCTTCGAAGGTCTCGAGAAAGACTTCGAGGGCATCGGGTGGGATGTACAGGTCGGACGGCATGGCGAACAGGGGTTCGCCGTACAGCCGCGCCAAGGCGACCTGATCCACCACCAGGGGCAGGCCCTGGTCATCCAGGCCCGGCGCCGAGATCCCGCCCTCCGGGGCGGTCAGGGCTTCGTGCGTCACCGCTCAGCCTGGGGTCAGCCTGCCGTCAGGGCGCTCAGCCCTTGGTCTGGTAGACGTAGGGCTTCTGGGCCACGCGGGCTTCGCGCTGCGCCTTCTGGGTGTCCAGGTCCACCGGGGGACGGTCCCACAGCAGGAAGCGGCCCTGACGCTGACGCTCCTCGAGCTGCGGGTCACGCTGCTTGAGGCTGTCGATGAACTGGGTCGCGTCGGACTTGTAGGGCTTCCAGAAAAGAGGCATGGTGTGGTCCTGCAAAAGGTATCAAGCCCGCCATTTTATCGGTCTTGCGGGACATCCCTCAAGAATCTCTGCCAACCGGACACCCGCCGGGCTGGCGAAGCGCAGGACAATGCCCACCATGCAGGAAATCGAACTGAAATTCCAGATCCCGGCCCAGGCGCTGGGCGCCGTGCAGGCCGAGCTCACCGCCCTCGATGGCGGCCAGCACCAGCCCTTGCGCTTGCGTGCGGCTTACTTCGACACGCCCGACCGCGCCCTCGCCCACGCCCGCATGGCCCTGCGGGTGCGCCAGGAAGGCCGCCAGTGGGTGCAGACGCTCAAAGCGGGCGGCAGCAACACGATGATGCGGCTGGAAGACAACCAGCCCGCCAAGGCGCCCAAGGCCAAACAGCCGGTGGTGGCCGACCTGTCCCGTCACCTGGGGACGCCCGCCGAGGCCGCCTTGCGCGCCGTGTTGGCCTGGGACCCGGTGCAAGACCCCAGCGGCGCAGCCTCGGGCCTGATCGAGTTGTACCGCACCGACATCACCCGCCATCGCGCCCGGGTGACCGTGGGCGTGGGCACACCCCATGAGGGCGTGGTGGAGTTGGCGCTCGACCTGGGTCACATCCACGCAGGTGACCTGGATGTGCCGGTGCGCGAACTGGAGATCGAATCCATTTCCGGTCACCCGATGGCCGTGATCGAAGCCAGCCGTGACTGGGTGAAGCGCCACGGCGTGTGGCTGGACACCCAGACCAAGGCACACCGCGGCGACCGTCTGGCGCGCCTGGCCGCCCTCGCCTCCCAGCCCATCACCGACGCCAGCGAGGCGAGCAGCGAGCACGCTGTGCTGGCCCGCCCTGCCCGGCTCCAGCCCGACAGCAGCCTGGACGACGCCTGGCGCGCGGCGCTGGAGAGCTGCCTGGAGCAGATCAGCGGCAACATGAGCGAGCTGGGCACCGCGCCCACCCAGATCCAGCAAACCGGCTACCAGTGGCGGCTGGGCTTGCGCCGCCTGCGGGCTCTGGGTCGGCTGCTGAAACCCACCCGCTTGCCTTTCCCGCATGCGGCGCTGGCGCAAGCCGACAAGCTGTATGCCCAGTTGGGCCTGTGGCGCGATGCGCAGGCGCTGGCTGGCTTGCCCGCCAAGATCGTGCGCAAGGGTGGGCCGGATCTGCCCTTGCCCTACCCGGACATGGCCGCCACCCATGATGAGGCCGTGATTGCCCTGGCGCGCTCGGCCCCCGCCACGATGCTGTGCCTGGACCTGCTGGCAGCCCTGCTGCACCCGCCGGGCGACAACGCCGAGGCCCAACAGCCGTATCGACCCTGGTTGGTGAAACGGCTGAGTGCCTGGCGGACACGCTGCCGTCAGGCTGCGCGACACGCTGGCAAGCTGTCAGACATCGAGCTGCACACACTGCGCAAGCGCGCGAAGCGTCTGCGGCTGATGGCTGACTTGTTTGCACCGGCATGGAAGCCCAAGCGACAGCAGGCACATGGCCAGGCCCTGAAGGCCGCGCTCGATGCCATGGGCCGCCTGCAGGACGAGGCCGTGGCCGAAAGCTGGTACGCCCAGGCAGCGAAAGACGATGCCCGCGCGCGCTGGGCGCAGGACTGGCTGCACGGCCGACGTCGCAAGCTGCGCAGACAGGCCAACCGCGCGTTGCTGGCTTGGCGAGACGTCAAAGCCCCTTGGTGACCGGCACACCGACCGCCGAGACACCGGGCGGCGCTTGTTCCCGATGACCACGCTCAGGTGCCACCCGTGATGGGTGACACGCTGAGGCAGCCGAGGTCGCCAAGACCTCAGCGGATGCGCATGCCCGGCTCGGCACCGGGGAAGGGTTCGAGCACGTACACGCCCGGGTTGGCCTTCTCGTCGGCGTGCGACGCGGCCAGCACCATGCCTTCGCTGACGCCAAACTTCATCTTGCGCGGGGCCAGGTTGGCCACCAGCACGGTGAGCTTGCCGATCAGCTGCTCGGGCTGATAGGCCTCCTTGATGCCGCTGAACACGTTGCGCGTGCGGCCTTCGCCCGCGTCCAGCGTCAAGCGCAGCAGTTTGGTGCTGCCCTCCACGTGCTCGGCGTTGACGATCTTGGCAATGCGCAGGTCCACCTTGACGAAGTCGTCGATGGTGATGGTGGGCGCGATGTCCTCACCGCCTGGCTGCACGGCCTCGACCACCGGCGCCTCTTCGGGCTTGGGCTCGAACAGCGCATCGAGCATCTTCGGGTCCACACGCTGCATCAGGTGCTGGTAGGCGCCAATGGTGTGCGCGCCCAGCAGGCGTTCGGCATCGGCCATCACCAGCGGTTGCACCTGCAGGAAGGCTTCCACATTGGCCACCAAGGCCGGCAGCACCGGCTTGAGGTAGATGCTCAACAGGCGGAAGGCCTCGATGCAGACGGTGCAGACTTCTTGCAGGCGGGCGTCCTGCCCCTCTTGCTTGGCCAGCTCCCAGGGCTTGTTGGCGTCGACGTACTCGTTGACACGGTCGGCCAGCAACATGATCTCGCGCAGCACCTTGCCCAGCTCGCGCTGCTCGTAGTGATCGGCGATGGCGCCACGTTGGGCCTGCAGGGTGCTCAGCAAGGTCTGACCATCGGCGCCCAAGGCGGCGGTCAACTGGCCACCAAAGCGCTTGCTCAGGAAGCCGGCGGCGCGGCTGGCGATGTTGATGAACTTGCCCACCAGATCGCTGTTGACGCGCGCGGTGAAGTCGTCGCGGTTGAAGTCCACGTCTTCCACATTGGCGTTGAGCTTGGCCGCGATGTAGTAGCGCAGCCATTCGGGGTTCATGCCCAGGCTCAGGTACTTGAGCGGGTCCAGGCCGGTGCCACGGCTCTTGGACATCTTCTCGCCGTTGTTCACGGTCATGAAGCCGTGCACGTTCACCTGGTTGGGCAGCTTGCGGCCGCTGAACTGCAACATCGCGGGCCAGAACAGGGTGTGGAAGTAGGTGATGTCCTTGCCGATGAAGTGCACCTGCTCCACGGCCGGGTCGGCCATGAACTCGTCGAACGAACGGGTTTCGCCATACTTGGCCAACGGGCCGCCCGCCGAGAAATAGCTCTTGAGCGAAGCCAGGTAGCCAATGGGCGCGTCCAGCCACACATAGAAGTACTTGCCCGGCGCGCCAGGGATCTCGATGCCGAAGTAAGGCGCATCGCGACTGATGTCCCAGTCACCCAGGCCACCTTCACCGTTCTCGTCCTTGGTGAACCACTCCTTGATCTTCTTGGCCACGCCGGGCTGCAGCTTGCCGTCTTGTGTCCATTCCTGCAGGAAGTTCAGGCAGCGCGGGTCGGACAGCTTGAAGAAGTAGTGGTCCGAGGTCTTGAGCACCGGGGTGGCGCCGGACAAGGCCGAATAGGGGTTCTTCAACTCGGTAGGCGCGTACACGGCGCCACACACCTCGCACGAGTCGCCGTACTGGTCCTTGGCACCGCACTTGGGGCACTCGCCCTTGATGAAGCGGTCGGCCAGGAACATGCCCTTTTCCGGGTCGAACATCTGCTCGATCGGGCGCACGTCGATCAGGCCTTGCTCCTTCAAAGCCAGGTAGATGCTCTGCGCCAGCTCGTGGTTCTCGGGGCTGTCGGTGCTCGACCAGTGGTCGAAGCTGATGTGAAAGCCGTCCAGATAGGGCTTGCGGCCTGCGGCGATGTCGGCCACGAACTGCTGCGGCGTCTTGCCGACCTTCTGGGCGGCGATCATGATGGGCGCGCCGTGCGCATCGTCGGCGCCCACGAAGTGCACCTGGTGGCCCTGCATGCGCTGGAAGCGCACCCAGATGTCGGCCTGGATGTACTCCATGATGTGGCCGATGTGGAAATGGCCGTTGGCATAGGGCAGCGCGGTGGTGACGAAGAGCTGGCGTGGCATGGTGGGAATCAGGTGAACGAGGGGCCCGGTCAAGGCAAGACCGAAGTCCCTGTTGGCAGTCGGGGGTAACCGGTAATTTTAGGGCGCGCTAGACTGCCCGTCTCAAAAGAATGACATGCCCCTTGGAATGAGCACCCCCACGCCTCTTGAAGCCGCCGCCCTCGACGCTCTGCGCACCGTCATCGACCCCTTGACCGGCCAGGACTGGGTGAGCACCCGCCACCTCAAGTCCCTCACGGTGCAGGGCAGCCAGGCCCGCGTCGAGATCGCGCTGGGTTACCCGGCCCGTTCGCAGTGGCCCGCCTACACCGCCCTGGTCGAAGCCGCACTCAAGAAGGTGGACGGCATCACCAGCGTAGACGTGGCCTGGTCCACCCAGATCCTCACGCACGCGGCCTCGCGCGGCCAGGCCCTGCTGCCCGGCGTCAAGAACGTGATCGCCGTGGCCTCGGGCAAGGGTGGTGTGGGCAAGAGCACCACGGCCGTCAACCTGGCACTGGCCCTGGCGGCCGAAGGCGCCCGCGTGGGCATGCTCGACGCCGACATCTACGGCCCCAGCCAGCCCCTGATGCTGGGCATCCAGGGCAAACCGCCCAGCCCCGATGGCAAGACCATCACGCCGCCGGTCAACCACGGCCTGCAGATGATGTCGATGGGCCTGCTGGTGGAAAACCAGGCAGCCACGATCTGGCGCGGCCCGATGGCCAGCCAGGCCTTTGACCAGTTGCTGCGCCTGACCAACTGGGGCGAGCCCGGGCAACCGCTGGACTACCTCGTGGTCGACATGCCGCCGGGCACCGGCGACATCCACCTGAGCATCAGCCAGCGCGCCCCGCTGACCGCGGCCGTCATCGTCACCACCCCGCAAGACATCGCCCTGCTGGACGCCCGCAAGGGCCTGCAGATGTTCGAGAAGGTGTCGGTGCCGGTGCTGGGCGTGGTCGAGAACATGGCCGTGTTCTGCTGCCCGAACTGCGGCCATGAAGAGCACATCTTCGGCCAGGACGGCGGCGTGCGCATGGCCGAAGAGTTCCATGTGCCCCTGCTGGGCTCCATGCCGTTGGATTTGAAGATCCGCCTGCAGGCCGACAGTGGCCAGCCCACGCTGGTGGCCGAGCCCGACAGCAAGGTCGCGGGCCTGTACAAGGACATGGCGCGCAAACTGGCTGCGGGCCTGTCGAAGCTGCCCAAGGACTACAGCAGCAAGATGCCCGTGGTGAGCGTGCAGACCCAGGGCTGACGCTGAGACGGTGGCGTGCAGCCGTCAGCGCTCGGTGCGGCGCTGATGGTGGCGTGAGGCGTCGAGCGTGAAGTAGAAGCAGGCGCCCTGCCCCACCGCCGATTCGGCCCAGATGCGGCCACCATGACGGCGGACGATGCCCTGCGCTGCGGCCAGGCCCACCCCATTGCCCGGAAAGTCGCGGGCGCTGTGCAGGCGCTGGAACATGCCAAAGAGCTTGTCCGCATGCACCATGTCAAAGCCCACCCCGTTGTCGCGCACGAAGTACACCTCGGGGTCAGTCTCCGGGATGGCGCCCACGCTCACCAGCGGGCAGTCCACCTTGTCGCTGTACTTGAGCGCATTGCCAATCAGGTTCTCCAGCACGCGGCGCAGCAAGGTCGGATCGGCCTGGGCCACCAGGCCGTCGGCCACGACCAGTTCGGCACGGGCCGCCCCGTTGAGCACGCCCAACTGCTCGCGCCCCACCTCACGGGCCAGCGCGCTCACATCCACGGCCTGCCGCTGCAAGGGCTCACTCGCCAGTTGTGCCTGGGCCAGCAGAGCATTGAGCATCGCGTCCATGCGCTCGGCGGCGGACAGCACGCGGTCGAGATGCTGGTTGGCCTGCGCATCCAGCTGCGGGCCATAGTCTTCTTTGAGGATGCGTGTGAAGCCCTCGACCACCCGCAGCGGTGCGCGCAGGTCATGGGACATGGCGTGATGCAACGCCGCCTGCTCTTCAAGCCCCAACGCAGCAGGCTCCTGCCAGTCAGCGGGCCAGACGGACCGAGTCGGAACCGGGTCAGAGGGATTACCAGCAATGCTCATGTGACCGATTGTACGGACCGTCCGCAGCGGGGTTTTGCCTCTGGCGTACAAATTCACAATGCCGCTACATTTATCTGACCACGTTCGTCATCGCTCCCTGATCTCGCCTCAACAATCCACATGTGATGCCCTTTGTCTGGATCCTGATCCTTCTTGCGCTGACCGTGCCAGGCGCCCTGCTGCTGCGCCGGCGACTGCGCGCGAGCGACCAGGAGCTGACGCGAACCCAGGCTCAACTGGCGCAGATCCGCCAGCAGATGAGCCGCCTCAGCCTGGTCGCCTCGCGCATCAACAGCGGTGTGGTGGTCATCGACCGCCAGGGGGTCATCGAATGGGTCAATCCGGCGTGGCTGGCCCTGATCGGCAGGCGCCAGGACGAGGTGCTTGGCCAATCCCTGCCGGACTTGCTGGCCCCCGATGTACTGGACAGCGAAAGCCTGCCGCAACTGCGTCAGCACCTGCAGGACGGCACGCCCTTTCGCCTGGCTTACGAAGCCGTGCGTCACGGCACCGACGCTGCGTACTGGGGCGAGATCGATGCCCTGGAGGTGCTCAATGACGACGGCCTCGTCCATCAACACGTCTGCCTGTTCACCGACATCACCTGCCGCAGGGCACAAGATCTGCAGGCCGAGCAGGAGCGGGCCTTTCAGGAGGCCTTGCTGGCCAACCTGCCCGTGAGCCTGTTTGTGGTCGACCCGACCAACGGCCAGATCGTGACCATCAACCGCCACGCCGAGGTCGAGTTCAACCTGCTGCGCGACAAGGTGGTGGGCCGCTCCATCCAGGATGCGATGGGCCAGGAGGTGCTGCAGCGGGTGCAGGCTCACATGAGAGCGGCCACCGCCTCCGGCCAACCCGTGGAGCACGACTTCAGCTGGCAGGATGGCCCCCGCACACGCGTCATCAATGCCCGCCACTTTGCCTTGCGACATGCCGATGGCCGTCCTCGGCTGCTCATCTCCCTGGTGCGCGACATCACCGTGGCCCAGCGTGCCCTGTCCGACCTCGAAGAGTCGGAGCGCCGCTTCCGCGAACTCGTCGAATCGATGGACGACGGGGTGTATGCCACCGACGGGGCGCGGTCTCAGTGCCTCTACCTCAGCCCCCAGACGGGTACGCTGCTCGGACTCTCGCCCACCGAGGCGAGCGACCTCTCCGAGCGGCTGCGCACCCTCGTCGTTCCCGATGACCGCAGCACCCTGGCCCGCCAGGAAGAGCAGGAGCGGCGCGCCGAGCCGACCGACACCTTGTTGCGGCTGGACATCCCCGGGCGCGGCATCCGCTGGGTGCGCCACAAGAGCCGGTCACGGCGCCTGCTCAGCGGCGAGTCGCGCATCTACGGCCTGCTGTCTGACGTGACCGATGAGCGCCAGCAGGCGCTGGACCTGCAACGCGCCCGCGACCAGGCCGAGACCGCCAGCCGGGCCAAGAGCGAATTCATGGCCAACATGAGCCACGAGATCCGCACGCCCATGAACGGCATCCTGGGCATGACCGAGTTGCTGCTCGGCACCGAGCTCAACGACAAACAGCGCCGCTTTGGCCAGGCCGTGTACCGCTCCGGGGAAAGCCTGCTGGAAATCGTCAACGACATCCTGGACTTCGCCAAGATCGACGCCGGCCATGTGGAGCTGAGCCAGGGCGACTTCGTGCTGCGCACCCTGGTCGAGGACACGCTGGAGCTGCTGGCACCGCGCGCCCACGAACGCGGCCTGGAGCTGAGCTTCCGCGAAGAGCCCGGCCTGCCCACCGTGGTGCACGGCGATCCGCTGCGCCTGCGCCAGATCCTCACCAACCTGGTGGCCAACGCCATCAAGTTCACAGAACACGGCGAGGTCGTGATCGACATCCGACGCGCCAGCCCCGACAGCCCGCCCGAGCCCGGCGCTCAGACACCCGCCACCGTCACCCTCGCCTTCCGAGTGCGCGACACCGGCATCGGCATCACACCCGAAGACCTGCCCCGCATCTTCCAGGCCTTTGTCCAGGCCCAGGGTGGCATGACGCGGCGCTACGGTGGCACCGGCCTGGGTCTGCCCATCAGCAAACAGCTGGTCGAACTCATGGGCGGCGAGCTGCGGGTCGTCAGCACCCCGGGCGTCGGCTCGGAGTTCAGCTTCGAGCTTCCCCTGGGCATCAGTGACACCCAGATGGCCCACGATCTGGCCAACGAGCCGAGCCTGCCCGCCTACAAGGTCCTGGTGGTGGACGACAACGAGACCAACCGCACGGTGCTGGAGAACATGCTGAGCGCCTGGGGCATGAAGGTCACCCTCGCACACAGCGGCCGCCAGGCGCTCGACCTGCTGCTCACCGAGTCGCAGGCAGATCTGGACATCGACCTCGCGCTGATCGACATGCACATGCCCGAGCTCGATGGCCTAAGCATGGTCGAGATCCTGCGCCGCAGCCGCCGCTACCCGCAGCTCAAGCTGGTGCTGCTGTCTTCGCTGTCCTCGGCCGACGAGGTGCGGCGCGCCCAGGAAGCCGGCTTCGACAGCGTGCTGCGCAAGCCGCTGCGCAAGGCCGAACTGCGCCAGACCCTGCAGAACCTGTCGGCGCAATGGGGCGGCCCCGAGGCGCAGGCCCAGACCGGACGCCACCAGCGTGTGCTGGTGATCGAGGACAACCCTGTCAACCAAGAGGTCTGCGGCCAGATGCTGCGCCGCCTGGGTTGCGAGGTGCGCGTGGCCAGCTCGGCTCTGGAGGGGCTTCGCCGCCTGGGCGAACAGTGCTATGACCTGATCCTGATGGACATTCAGATGCCCGGCATGGACGGCATCGAGGCCCTCACCTGGTTCCGCAAAGGCAGCGGCAAGCGCTTCACCTTCCTGACTCCGCCCGAGACCCCGGTGATCGCCGTCACCGCCAATGCCCTCGAAGGCGATGAGCAGCGCTTCCTCGACCTGGGCTTTGACGACTACCTCTCCAAACCCTTCCGTCAGGGGCAGCTGCAGCAGATGCTGCAAGTGCACACCACCCAAGCCGAGGCCGAGACCCAGGCGGTCGATGCGCATTCAGTCGCGCGCGCCGCGCCCCCTCAGCCTGCACCGATGCCCGTGGAGGCCTCGTCCAACGCGGCACACCTGCTCGACCCCGACGCCCTGCGTCGCCTGCGCGAGCTCGACCCCAAGGGCGAGAACCACCTGCTCGAGCGGGTCGCACGCGCTTTCGAGACCTCCCTTTCGCGCTTGCTGCCACAATTGAGCGAGGCAGGACAGCAACACGATCTCGCCACAGTGGCCCATGTGGCGCATACACTCAAATCATCGTCGGCCAGCATTGGGGCGCTCAAGCTGTCACAAATGTGTGCCGATCTCGAGAGCATCATCCGGCGTCAGACAGGAGAAGACTTGAGCTCACGCATCCGAGACATTCCCCTCGAAGCCGAACGCGTCCAGGCAGGGTTGCAGCACGTGCTGGAGACACAGACATGACACGGGGCAACCCGATGACCGAAGACGAAGACCAGGCGCAACCCAAGGTCTTGCTGGTCGATGACGACGAGGTCACGCTGCTCTTGACCTCCATCGCCTTGCGCGAGCGCGGCTTTGCCGTCACCGAAACCACCTCGGGTGAGCGGGCCCTGCGCCTGCTGGCCGACTGGTTGCCCGACGTGGTGGTGCTCGACGCGGTCATGCCGGGCCTGGACGGCTTTGCCACCTGTCAGGAGCTGCGCAACATCCCCGGTCATGAATCGATCCCCGTCCTGATGCTCACCGGCCTGGACGACGATGCCTCCATCACCCGCGCCTACGAGGCCGGCGCCACCGACTTTTTCGTCAAGAGCACCCAGTGGAGCCTGCTGGCTGGCCGGCTGCGCTACCTGCTGCGCTCGGCCCGCACCCGCATCGAACTGGAGCGCAGCAAGGCCAAGCTGGCGCGCGCCCAGGATCTCGCCCGCATGGGCAGTTTTGACTGGCGCAAGGGCTCGGGTCACCTGGGCCTGTCGATCGAGGGGCTGCGCGTGTTCGGCCTGGGCCCCAATGACCAAGTGGGCCTGCGCCAGGTGCTGCGCATGATGCCCGCCGACGAGCGCCTGAGCTTCCAGTATCTGCTGCACGAAGTCTGGCGCCACGGCACCGTGCTCTGCCAGGACGTCAAGATCAACCTGAACGACGGGCGTCAGCGCATCGTTCACCTCGAAGCCGAGCCCGAATTCAACGAACAGGCCAGCCTGATCGGCTACACGGGCATCGTGCAGGATGTGACCGACCGCCGCCTGGCCGAAGACCAGATCAAGCATCTGGCCAACTTCGACACCCTCACCGGCCTGCCCAACCGCCGCCAGCTGTTCCAGCGCAGCGAGCGCGCCATCGAGCACGCCCGGCGTCTGCACCACGGTGTGGCCCTGCTGCAGGTGGGCCTGGATCGCTTCAAGATCATCAACGAAAACCTGGGCCACCACGCCGGCGACGAGCTGCTGATCGAGGTGTCGCACCGCCTGCGCAACTGCGTGCGGCATTTCGACGAGATGCTCGAAGGCCACCTCGACCTGCAATCGACGCGCTCGCACCGCAACCTGGAGGCCGTCGGCCGCCTGGGCGCCGATGAGTTCGTCGTGCTGCTGCCCGAAGTCACCCAGCCGGAAGAGGCCCTGGCCACCGCCCAGCGCATCCTCGATGCGCTGCGCGCCCCACTGACCATTGGCGGCCAGGAATGCTTCGTAACGGCCAGCATCGGGGTGGCGGTGTACCCCTCTCACGGCGTCAATGCCGCCGATCTGCTGCGCCACGCCGATGTGGCCATGGACCTGGCCAAGAGCCAGGGCCGCAACATGGTGCAGCTGTACGACCGGCACCTGGCCAGCAAGGGGCGTGTGCGCCTGGACCTGGACACGGCGCTGCACAAGGCCATCGAGCGCCAGGAGCTGGTGCTGTACTACCAGCCCAAGGTCGACGTGCGCACCCATCGCATGGTGGGCGTGGAGGCCTTGATGCGCTGGCAGCGGGGCGACCAGCTCGTCTCGCCCGCAGAGTTCATCCCCCTGGCCGAGGCCACCGGTCTGATCAACGAGATGAGCCTGTGGGCCATCACCGAGGCGGCACGTCAGGCCAAGCAATGGCAGATCCAGTTCGGCTTCGACGCGTCGATTGCCGTCAACCTGCCCAGCCGCCTGTTCGAGCAGGAAGACCTGGTCGAGCGGATCGAGCAGATCCTGTGTCGCGAGGCCATCTCGCCGCGCGCCCTGGAGCTGGAAATCACCGAAACCGGCCTGATGAAGGACCTGCAGGGCGTGGTGCCCTCGCTCAACCGCCTCAACCAGATCGGCGTCGAGATTTCCATCGACGACTTCGGCACCGGCTACTCGTCGCTGGCCTACCTGACCAGCCTGCCCATCAGCGAGCTCAAGATCGACCGCTCCTTCGTGCGCGACCTCGGGGAGACACCACAAAGCTCGGCCATCGTCTCAGCCATCATCGCGCTGGCCCGCGCGCTGGGCCTGCGCGTGATCGCCGAAGGCGTGGAAACCACCGAGCAAATGGAGGTGCTCTACAGCCTGGGCTGCCACATCAGCCAGGGCTTCCTGTTTGCCCGCCCGATGCCCGCAGCGCAGATCGCCACCTGGCTGAGCGACGTGCTCAACGCCGACACCCTGCCGCGCGTAGGCGAGTCGTCCGCCCTTCCCCTGTTCCCTCTCAGCACCCACGGCTGAACCATGTCCACTCCCTCCGGCCTCACGCCCGCCCAGATCGCCAAGGCGGCCCTCGTTCGCCTGGCCCAGAATCGTCAAGAACCCACCCCTGAGAACTACCGCAAGGCCTACGCCCTCGAGTCGGGCGACGACACGGGGTTTGGTGGCATCACCCAACCCGCACCGCTTGATGGCCTGCCCCCCTCGTCGGACGACGGCACACGCTGGGCCGAGCTGATCGGCCGCATCGTGCGCGGCGCCGAACGCGGCGGTCGGCAGTGGACGGCGGCGCGCAAGAAGGAGAGCCTGCAACGCGTCCTGGACGGCAGCCGCAGCTCGGCCACGCGCCTGCACCAGCGCCTCGACCAGTTGGTGCGTAGCTGGGACAGCGACACGCTGGACAGCACGCTGCTGGAAGACGATGGGAGCACCACCCCAGCCGACACCACCGCTGCAGCCAGCCCCAGTGCGCCCGAGAGCACCGCAACACCCGCGTCCCCCACCTCCGCCCCGGACAGCGCCAGCACCTTGGCAGCCTGGCCCACCCTGGCCCAGCACGCGCTGACCCAGTTGGAGCAAACCGTGCTGGTGGCCTTGCCCCAGGACCAGGCCCAGTCCAGTGAAGCGGCCAACGTCTTGCGAACAGCCCTGGCACACAGTCGCGAGCCCGGTACGGACGAGCCCGCCACCGTTCAAAAGCAGCTCACCCAGGCTTGCGAACAGGCCCAGCGGGTCATCGAACACCGTCACCATCTGGTCGCCCAGTTGACCGAGCTGTGCCACTCGCTGACCGACAGCCTGGTCGACCTGTCCGAAGACGACAGCTGGGTGCAAGGCCAGTGCCAGGCCATGCGCCACCAACTGGACGAGGGCTTGCACAGCCGTGGCGTGCGCCACATGCAGCAGTTGCTCAGCGACACCCGCAACCGCCAGCTGGAACTCAAGCGCGAGCGTGAGGCCGCCCGCCAGGCGCTCAAGGACCTGATCCACCAGATGCTGCAGCAGATCGCACTGCTGGGCAGCACCACCGACCGCTTCCAGGACAAGCTGGGCGTCTACGCCGAAACCATCGGCACCGCCGACTCGCTGCAGAGCCTGGCCGGCATCGTCCGTGAAATGGTGGAAGAAAGCCGCGAGGTCCAATCCGTCGTCGCCCAGACGCAAACCCGCCTGCAAAACGAACACGCCCGGGCCACCGAGCTCACCGACCGGGTGCGCGAGCTGGAAGACGAGATCCGCAAGCTGTCCGAAGAGGTGTCCACCGACCCGCTCACCCAGATTGCCAACCGCCGCGGCATGATGCGCGCCTTCGAGGCCGAGCAAGCCCGCGTCGAACGCCAGGGCACGCCCCTGGCCGTGGGCCTGCTGGACGTCGACAACTTCAAGAAGCTCAACGACCAACTCGGCCACCAGACCGGCGACGAGGCCCTCAAGTTCCTCGCTCGGCGCGTCAGTGAATCCCTTCGCCCGGTCGACGTGGTGGCGCGTTATGGCGGCGAGGAGTTCGTCGTCATGCTGCCCGACACGCCACTGGAAGAGGCCCAGCAGGTGCTCACCCGCCTGCAGCGCAACCTCAGCGCCGAGTTCTTCACCCACGACGAACGCAAGGTGTTCATCACCTTCTCTGCCGGGGTCACCACCTACCGCGCGGGCGAGGCCATCGAAGCGGCCCTTGACCGTGCGGACGTGGCCCTCTACGAAGCCAAACGCACGGGCAAGAACCGCACCTGCACGGCCTGATCAGTCTGGGGCCTGCGCTGCCAGCCGGCGCAAGGCTGCGGGCACCTTTTCGGGCAGGTCGTCGGCCACCAGGCCCGGGCCAAACGCCTGCGCCGCCTCGCCATGCAGCCACACCGCCGCGCACGTGGCCTGCCACGCGGGCATCCCCTGGGCCAGCAAACCCAAGATCAAGCCAGCCAGCACATCACCCGAGCCCGCCGTGGCCAGGGTGGGCGGCGCAGAGGCATTGATGACCGCACGGCCATCGGGGGCGGCCACCACCGTGTCCGGCCCCTTGAGCAAGACGATGGCCCCGCTCAGCTGCGCGGCCTTGCGGGCCCTGGCCAGCTTGCCCTCGCAGCCGGCCAGGGTGGACGGCGAAAAGATCCGGGCAAACTCGCCATCGTGCGGGGTGATCACCACCGGGCGACCGTGTCCGGCAATGGCCGCAAACAGCAAGCTCGGGTCATCCTGGAACACCGACAGGGCATCCGCATCGAGCACCACCGGGCGGCCGCTGGCCAACACGGTCAACACCAGGCCCTTGAGGCCACCCGGGTGCGTACCACCCAGGGCACCAGGGCCGATCAGCACGGCGCTCAGGCGCTCGTCGTCGAGCAAGGTCTGCAGGCCACCCTGCCACTGGTTCAGCCCCTCACCCACCAGCGGATGCACCATGATGCTGGTGAGGCTGGCCGCATAGACCGGCCAGGCTGCCTGTGGCACACACACCGTGGTCAGACCCGCCCCCACCCGGGCCGCCGCACGGGCCGCCAGGCGAGGGGCTCCCGTCATGAGCGGGCCGCCCCACACCAGCGCATGCCCTCGGTGGTACTTGTGGCCAGCCATGTCGGCTCGGGGGTAGACGGTCTGCCACAGTGTGGGCGCGTTCTGCCAGGCACGCACTTGCAGGCGCGGCAGCACGGAGTCTGGCACCCCGATGTCGGCCAGCACACGTTCGCCGCACAACTGCCGGCCCGGCATCAACAGGTGCGCCGGCTTGAACCGGAAGAACGTGACCGTGAGATCGCAGTGCACCGCACCGGCTGACACGCCGCTGTCGCCCCAGACGCCACTGGGCACGTCCACCGCCACGATGGGCAGGCCCTTGCACTGCGCCTTGGCCAGCACCTTCGCCGCCATGCCTTCCAGGGGCCGCGTCAGTCCCGCCCCAAACAGGGCATCGACCACCAGGCCCTGAGCATCCAGGCTGGCCTCGTTCAGCGGGGCGCTCAGGACTTCGCGCGGCGCGCACGCGGCACACCGTGCTTGCCAGTACGCCCAGGCCAGGCTTGCATCACCGGTCAACCGCTCGGGCTCGGCCAGCATCGCCACCCGCACCGGCCAACCCTGTCGCAGCAACTCCGCAGCGGCCACCAGACCGTCTCCGCCGTTGTTGCCAGGGCCACAAAGCAAGACCGTCGCGCGCGGCGACCAGCGCTGCACGATGGCCTGCGCCACCGCGTAGCCTGCGGCCTGCATCAGGGTGAAACCGGGGGTGCCCGCCTCGATGGTGAGGGCGTCGGCCTGTGCCATCTGCCCCACCGTCAGTAATTCACATGCCATGTTGGTTGCAAGGGCGGCACAGCGCCCCAAGCCAGATCAGCCCCCAGTGTGCCGCCAACACCCCCACTCAGGGGGCCCTCAGCGTCACTTCCCCCCTGAAATCGCCAACAAGACCACACGAATCATGTGGACAACCACCTGGTTTGTTTTGTGAACTGTTTAGTATTTATTTGTACCGTTTGGTATTTCAGCGCGAACGTTTCACCACGCCACCCTCAACCCATCGGAGCCATCATGAACACCCTGAGCAAACGTCAATTCCTGAAACTGAGCCTCGCCAGCGGGGTCGCCTTGTCGCTGTCGGCCTGCGGCGGAGGAGACGACAATGACATCGTTGACGTGCTGAGCGACTCTCCGGAGTACAGCCTGTTGGTGGAGGCGGTGCAGGCCGCCGGCCTGGTAGACACGCTCAAGGGCCGTGGGCCGTTCACGGTGTTTGCGCCGACCAACACGGCTTTTGTCAACCTGCTGGGTGAGCTGGGGACCACCAAAGATGCCCTGTTTGCCAATAAGCCCTTGCTGACTGCGGTGCTGACCTACCACGTTCTGGCGGCCCGCGTGCCCGCTGCCGATATCCCGTTCGGGACAAACACTGAGACCGTCCAAGGGAGCACCTTGAGAATCGACAATACCGCGGGCGGCCCTGTCATCACCGACGGGCGCGGACGTACGTCGAGCATCAAGGTCACCAATCTGTATGCCAGCAATGGTGTGATCCACGGCGTGGACAAGGTGATTCTCCCCCCCAACACCATTCCGGTCGCGCTGGCATTCGACCCGAACTTCAGCATCCTTCTGGAAGCCATCCAGACAGCTGGATTGGTCAGCCTCTTGCAAAGTACCGGTCCGTTCACGATATTTGCACCCAACAATGCGGCTTTCGCAGCAGCTTTGGTGGAACTGAATACAACCAAAGAAGCCTTGTTTGCCAACAAGACGCTACTGACCGATGTCCTCAAGTACCACGTATTGATCCAGCGCGTCTTGGCAGCGGACGTTGTGGCCCTGATCGGAGCCAACCCAGACAGTGGCCCGATCTCCACAGCGCTGACGGGTGCCACCTTCAAAATCAATAGCAGCCTGCAGATCATCGATGCGCTCAATCGCACGGCAAACATCGTCGACACCGACGTGCTCGCGAGCAATGGCGTGCTCCACGAGATCGACAAAGTGATCCTGCCCGTGTGACAGCCTGTCTGCCCCACAGGCGCTTGTCGACGCCCCGGCACCTCGCACCACGTCATCAAACGGACAGAGCCTGCCCTCTAAAATCAAAGGCTGCTCTCCCAGACAACGTGGAACGAGGTTGCCGCCATGATCCCGCTCGAGATCCGACAAATCGGAAATGCCGCCTTGCTGCTGCGCGAGGCCATCGGACTGAACCCCGTCGGGCACCACCCCAGCATCGAGCTGGAACGCAAGGCCCTGGCTCTGCTGGTCGCCTCCCTGGCGGAACAAGGCTATTCCCTGGAAGACTTTGACGGCAGCGACGACAACGACGAAGGACTGTGAGCCACCCGGCCTCAGCCCTGTCTGAACGGAGCGCTTGGTGCCACCGACGGCGGCCAATCGACATGAGAAATCCACGACGTCGTGAAGGCGCCCAGCTGCTGCGCCGGCACGGCGTGCGACACCACGTTCGCCACCCCCACAGGCTTGCACGAACCTGCCGCCGCCATGAGCGTGACCTGCAGCCATGTGTGCAGGGTCATCCAGTGTTTTGATCCTGACAGCATCGCAATCCCCTTGGTGTTTTCGGACGTTTTATCACCAGAGAGATGACAGGGATGTGACGCACCGCATTCCCCAGTAAATCAGATATATCATATAAATGATTTACACCATTCAGGAGTACGCCTTGATCGACCCACAGAAGCCCGACGCGGCCGAAACCATCAGCACGCCCAGCACACGCACTGCCGACACCGCCGCGAGCACCTCCCCCCCGGCACCGGTGGTGACCAGCCCCGTTGAAGCCGCGGCCACCGCGCCCAAGGCCAAGCCTGCTGCACCTCCCGCAGCCAAGCCCGTGACACGCAAGACCCCGAGCAAGAAGGCCGCCTCGGCCAAGCGGGCCACGACACAGCCGATCCCCAGCAGCGCTGCTACGAGCCCCAAACCGGCCGCCAAGTCCGTGGTGAAGCCTGAGGCCAAGCCCCAGGTCGCGGCCAAGCCTGCAGCCACCAAGGCCAAGCCCATGCGCAGCGTGACCACAGCCAAAGTCACGCCCAAGGTGAAGCCAGCGGCCGCGCCAAAGGTCAAGCCCGCCGCACCAAAGGCTTCGGCCCCCACGCTGACCAAGCTCGCCCCAAAAGCCGAGAAAGTCAAAGCCAAGCTGATCCGTGACAGCTTCACCATGCCGCGTGAAGATTGGGACCTGATCCAGTACCTCAAGGAGCGTGCCCTGGTCTTCAAGCGCCCCACCAAGAAAAGCGAGCTGCTGCGCGCCGGCCTGCAGGCACTGGTAGGCCTGAGCGACGCCAAGCTGCAAGCTGCACTGGAAAAGCTGACGCCGCTGAAGGCCGGTCGCCCCAAAGGCTCGGGCAAGTAATCCAACCCAGGCTCTGCCGCCCTGAAGGCGATTCAGGCAACAAAAAAGCGAGTCACTCAGGACTCGCTTTTTGTTTTTGGCGGGTGCGGTGAGATTCGAACTCACGGAGGGCTACAAACCCTCGCCGGTTTTCAAGACCGGTGCCTTAAACCGCTCGGCCACACACCCATGGCTTCGCATTGTAGTGGTGGATCAGGCCTTGCCCGGCTTCTGCGCCTGCGGACAGGGGATCTGAATCACCTCGCGCGTGGCGCCATCGACACGCACCGCCGTCAGATGCCCGCCCCAGAGGCAGCCCGTGTCCAGCGCCAGCAGGTCGTCGCGGTTGATCAGCCCCAGCGTGGACCAGTGGCCAAACGCCACCGGCGTGCCTTGGGTGCGCCGCCCGGGCACGTCGAACCAGGGCATGTAGCCCTCGGGGGCGCCATCGGCCCCCTCCTTCGTAGCGAACTCCATGGTGCCGTCGGCCGCGCAAAAACGCAGGCGCGTCAGGCTGTTGACCACGCAACGCCAGCGGTCCACCCCTTGCAGGCTGTCATCCCAACGCGCCGGCTCATTGCCGTACATCAGGGTCAGAAACTCGCCCACCTCCGGGCTGCGCAGCAAGGTCTCCACCTCGCCGGCCAGCGCCACGGTCTGGGCCGCGTCCCACTGCGGCACCACGCCCGCGTGCACCATCAACCAGCCCTGCTCATGCACCGCCAGGCGTTGCTGACGCAGCCAGCCCAGCCACTCGTCTCGGTCAGGCGTGTTCAGAATCGGCTCCAGCGTGTCGCTGCGATGGGGCTTGCGCACCCCATGCGCCACCGCCAGCAAGTGCAAGTCGTGGTTGCCCAGCAAGCAGGTCGCCGCGTTGTCCAGGCCGCGCAGGCGCCGCAGCACCCCCAGAGAGTCGGGCCCCCGGTTCACCAGATCGCCCAGCACATACAAGTGGTCGCGCGAAGGCGAAAAATCAATCGTTTGCAGCATGCGCTCCAGCGGTTGGCAGCAGCCCTGCAGGTCACCCATCAAATAGATCATGGCGTGATTCTGCTACGCTTGCGCCATCGAAACGACCGGCCCGACGCTGTCGGCGCCCTTTATGGACTTAGCGCTACTGATCTTTCTGGTTCTGCTCAATGGCATTTTCGCCATGTCTGAAATGGCCCTGGCGGCCAGCCGCAAAGCCAGATTGCAGGTGATGGCCGAAACCGGTGATGCCGGTGCGGTCGCCGCCATGAGCCTGCACGACAACCCCACACAGTTCCTCTCCACCGTCCAGATAGGCATCACGTCCATCGGCGTGCTCAACGGGATCGTCGGTGAAGCCGCCTTCTCGCCCCCGCTGGCCGAGTGGCTGCTCACCTGGATGCCCATCACCGAAGGCGCGGCCAGCATCACGGCCACTGGTCTGGTTGTGGTGATCATCACCTTCATCTCGATCATCTTTGGCGAGTTGGTGCCCAAGCGCGTGGGCCAGATGTACCCCGAGCCCGTGGCGCGCCTGGTGGCCAAACCCATGCTGTGGCTGTCACGCCTGGCCCTGCCCTTCGTGAAGCTGCTGGCCGCCACCACCGAGGGCATGCTGCGCCTGCTGGGCGTGCGTGACACCGGCAACCGGAGCGTGACCGAAGAAGAAATCGCCGCCCAGTTGGAAGAGGGCCTGGATGCAGGCGTGATCGAGGCGCACGAGCACCAGATGGTGCGCAACGTGTTCCGCCTGGACGAACGCCACATCGGCTCCATGATGATCCCGCGCAGCGACATCGCCTGGCTGGACATCGAGCTGCCCCTGGCCGACAACCTGGCCATCATCGCCGAGCATGGCTATTCGCGTTACCCGGTCTGCCGCGGCGGGCTCGATGACGTGGTGGGCGTGACCACCGCGCAGCAGTTGCTGCACCAGCTTACCCAGCATCAGGCCAACAGCCTGGCCGAGGGCCTGCTGCCCGCGGTGTTCGTGCCGGAAACCCTCTCGGGCATGGAGTTGCTGGAGCACTTCCGCGGCTCCGACACGCAGATGGTCTTCGTGGTCGATGAGTACGGTGAAGTGCAAGGCGTGATCACCCTGCGCGACGTGCTGGAGGCCATCACCGGGGAGTTCACCCCCACCGAGGCCGACGACGCCTGGGCCATTCAACGTGAAGATGGCAGCTGGCTGGTTGACGGGCTGATCCCCATCCCCGAACTCAAGGACCGGCTGGAGATCAAGACCCTGCCCGATGAGGACCGCGGTCGCTACAACACCCTGGCCGGCATGGTGATGCTGTTGCTGGGTCGCCTGCCGCAAACCACCGACACGGTCGAGTGGGACGGCTGGCGCTTCGAGGTGGTCGACATGGATGGTAAGCGCATCGACAAGGTCCTGGCCACCCATTTCCAGGAAGACTGAGTGACCTCACGGCCCTGCGGTCAAGGCCGGCGGCTCACTCAGATCCCAGTAGCGAGGCGACAGGCCGCGCCAGCACTGCCCCAGCACCCGGCTCGGCGGCGCCGATGCAGACGGCTGGGCCTGTGCTGCAGGGTTCGGTCGCTCATCGCTGTGCCATAGCCAGGCCCCGCAGGCGGGCGAAGCGATGACCGGCAAGCTCAGGCCCTGATAGCGGGCCAGCACGGTGGGCGCCGGATGGCCGTAACGATTGCGACGCCCGGCCTGCACGATGGTCTGCTCCGGCTGAACTGCTTCCAGAAAAGCCGAGGTGGACGAGGTTTTGCTGCCGTGGTGGGGTGCGATCAGCACCGTGCTGCGCAAGGAGGTCGCCGCCGCGGACGACGCATCACCGCCCGGACCGCGCTGGGGCCACCGCATGAGCAAGGCGCGCTCCTGCTCGGCCTCGATGTCGCCCGTGAGCAGCACGCTGCGCGACGCGCCCATCGTCGTGGAGACCCGCAGCACACAGGACAGGGCATTGGGCGCCAGCCGATCACGCCGCTCGACATCGGCCACCGTGGGGTGCAGCACCTCGAAGCGCACGCCGTCCCACAGCCAGTGTTGCCCGGCCACACAAGGCGTGTGCGGCACGGGGCCACGCCGACGCGGACGCTGCCACTGGCGCACCTCGTGTGCGTCGTCGAGTGTGCTGTGCAGGGCATGCACCGGCAGCGCGGCCAGCACCGAGAGCGCGCCACCCACATGGTCGCCGTCTTCGTGGCTGATCATGAGGGCGTCCAGCTCGCGCACGCCCAGGGTGCGCAGCAAGGGCACCAGCACGCGCTCGCCCATGTCCACCCCTGAGGGCAGTCGCGCCCCAGTGTCAAACAGCAGGCTGTGCCGCGCCGTGCGCAACAGCACCGCCGTGCCCTGCCCGATGTCCACCGCCATCACCGAGAACTGACCGGTGGGCGGGGGTGGCACGATCTGCCAGCCCTGAGGCAGGCAGCCCACAAGCAAGAGGCAAGGCAGCACCAACAACCGCCATCGCCAAGGCACCGGCTGCACCCAGAGCCAGCCGGCCCCCACCGCCACCGCCTGCGCCCACCCCGGCAAGGCCGGCTCCTGCCACACCGCCCAAGGCCAGGCGGCCATGTGCGCCAGCACGGCCGAGGTGAGCTGCACCAGGGCCGCGCCCACATCCCACAGCGGCGCACACAGCACGCCCAGCAAGGCCAATGGCGTGATGCCCAACGTGAACACCGGGATGGCCACCAGATTGGCCAGCATCCCGACCAGCGACACTTCCTGAAAGCACACCAGCGCCAGCGGTGCCAGGGCCAGGGTCACCCGCCACTGGGTTCGCATCATCTCGCGCGCGGCCTCCTGGCCCCGGGCTCGCCAGGTGGGCGTCTCCGACGTGGGCACCCCACCTTCCTCGCGCCCCGACGACATCAGGATGGCCACCGCCACAAAGGACAACCAGAAACCCGGCTGCCACAGCGCCCAAGGGTCGAACACCGTGATGCAGGCCGCGGCGCTGACCCATATCAGGGGCCAGGGCCAGCGGCGCCCGCCCCCATGCAGCACGGCCATCACCGCCATCATCAGCACGGTGCGCTGCGCCGGCACACCCCAGCCGGCTACCAAGGCATACAGGGCCGACACGGCCACCGCCAACACCCGCGCGGCGGTGGGGGCTGGCAAGGCGTGCACCCCACCTTGCCAGCGGGGCCAGGTGCGACGCACGGCAAACGCCACCAGCCAGCCCATCATCGCGATGTGCGTGCCGCTGATGCTCACCGCATGAGCCACTCCCGTGCGCCGAAAAATGTCCCAGTCCGCGCGGTCAATGGCCGACTGATCGCCCACGGACAAGCCCACCAACACCCCTGCGGCCCGCCCCTCGCCCACCCGCTGCTGGATCGCTTCACGCACCGCTTGCCGAAAGCGGTCGATGCCTCCCGGCTCCCACCAATGCGGCTCGCTCACTTTCACGGGCGGGCTCAGCCGATGGCGCACGCTGCCGCTGGCCCGGATGCCCTGCTCGAACACGCCCCGCGTGGCGTCAAAGCCGCCCGGGTTGGACAGGCCATCGGGCTCATGCAGGCCTACGCTCACCGCCCACACCTGCCCCGCGGCCACGGTGGCCATGCCAGCCTGCGGGTCGGCGTACAAGCGAATACGTTCAGGCAAGCGTGTGCCCGCAGGCGGGGTGGGCGCTTGCAGCAACTGGGCATCAAAGCGCCAGGCACCGCCCGACAGGGCTTGCGGCAAGCCCACCACCCGCACGCGCACCAGCACCTCATCCCAACCGGCAGGCCAGACCTGGGTGGCACGCTCTTGCGCCCGCCAGCCTGTGCTGCCCCAGGCCAGCAGCACCACCACCGGACACCACAACCAACGCCGCCAGGCCGGCGCGCCACGCAGGCGCTGCCACAGCAGGAGCGCGCCACACAAGCCCAGCGCGATCGACAGGCTGCCTTGGTATACGGGCGGCGCACGCAGCACTGGCTCGCTCAACTGAGCGGCTACACCCAGCAGCCAGCTCAGAGGCAGCGCCAGCCACAAGGCCATGCCCGTCGGCGCGCGACGCACAGCGTCACGCACTGCGCCTGCCTCTCCCACGATGGTGTCCTCCGCAATGGCAGACACCCCCATGGCCCGCCCGGGTCCATTCTCGACACCCGCAAGCGGCTGGCGCTCACCCTGAAGGGGTCACCCTCCCGGGCGATGGACAGCGATGGCCGTCAGGCTCAACGCACCTGCCCCACGTTGAAGACCGAGACCATCTGCATCAGCTCGGCCGCCTGATTGCGCAGGCTTTCGGCCGCGGCGGCACTTTGCTCGACCAGCGCGGCGTTCTGCTGCGTGCCCTGGTCCAGCGCGTTCACGGCCAGGTTCACCTGGGCGATGCCACTGGTCTGCTCCTGGGCCGACGCGTGGATCTCGGAGATCAGTTGGGTGACGTGGTTCACCTGCCGCACGATCTCGGCCATGGTCTCGCCCGCCTCGTTCACCAGCCGGCTGCCGAGCTCCACCTTGTCCACCGAGTCGGCGATCAGGCTCTTGATCTCGCGCGCGGAATTGGCGCTGCGCTGCGCCAGGTTGCGCACCTCGCCGGCCACCACCGCAAAGCCACGGCCTTGCTCTCCGGCCCGCGCGGCTTCCACGGCGGCATTGAGCGCCAGGATGTTGGTCTGGAAGGCAATGCCGTCCATCACCCCGATGATGTCGGAAATCTTGCGGCTGCTGTGCGAGATCTCGTCCATGGTGTGCACCACCCTGCCCACCACTTCGCCGCCCTGGTTGGCGACCTGAGCCGCCTGTCCCGCCAGTTGGGCCGCCTGCTGCGCATGGCTGGCGCTTTGCTGCACGCCGTCGGTCATCTCCTGCATGGACGCGGCGGTCTCCTCCAGCGCGGCCGCCTGCTGCTCGGTCCGCCGCGACAGGTCGCCGTTGCCCGTGGCAATCTCGGCCGAGGCCGTGGCGATGCTGTCAGCCGAATGACGCACCCGCGCCACGATGTCGCGCAAGGAGTCGCGCATGCGCTGCAGCGAATGGGCCATCTCCCCGATTTCATCGCGCCGACGCACCTCGATGTGCGCGGTCAGATCGCCCGCCCCCACCTGATCGGTGGCCTTGCCCAGCAACTGCAGGGGGCCCAGCAGCGCGCCGGCCAACTGGCGCGTGGTCAGCACCAGCAGCACCGCAATGCCCACCATGCCGGCCACCACCCACCACAGCACGTTCATGGCCACAGCCTGCGCGTCGCTGTGCAAGGTTTCGGAGCGAGCAGCCTGAAACTCGACGTAATCACGCTGGGCCTGCAGATAGGCCGCCACCGCGGGCAGGACCTGGGTCTTCAGCGCCTCCAAGGCAGCCTCTTCCTGGCCGACCTTCTTCAGGTCGCGCGCCTGGTTGCGCAGGTCGATGTAGACCTTGCGCTTGCCCCCCACGGCTTCAAGCAAGGCCTTCTCCTCGGGCAACGCCGAACTGGCCTCCAGCCCTTTTTGCAAGGTCGAGATGCGCGCCGAGGTCGCGTCGACATCGGGCTTGAGCCGCGCATCCAGCGTCGGATCCGCGGACTGCAGGACCGCCACCACCCGCGCCGCATTGGCCTCGGTCAAGCCCGACCAGGTGTAGGCGTCGCCCAGCTTGGCTTGCTGATCGCGCAAGGCCTGAGCCGACTCCGCGTCCACTCGCTTCATGGTCCAGGCCGCGCCTGCGCCCATGGCCACAGCCGCCAGGCCGATCACCAGAGGGGGCAGCCAGAGGCGGCGTGCGATCGTCAGTGTTTTCCGTGTGCGCGTATCAGTAGATGTCATCGGTGTAGGATCTGAACTTATTGTCCTTCCGCCTTTCTGACACAGCCATGTCCATCGAACAACGCCTGCAAACCCTTGGCATCACCTTGCCGCCTGTGGCCGTTCCGGCCGCTGCCTATGTGCCTTTCGTGCGAACCGGCAACCAGATCTTCCTGTCCGGGCACATCGCCAAGAAGGACGGCCAGGTCTGGGTGGGCAAGCTCGGCCAGAACATGACGACCGACGAGGGCAAACAGGCCGCGCGCGCCGTGGCCATCGACCTGATGGGCACCCTGGCCGTGGCCGCTGGTGGCCTGGACAAGGTCGTGCGCATCGTGAAGGTCATGAGCCTGGTCAACAGCACCCCGGAGTTCACCGAACACCACCTCGTCACCAACGGCTGCTCCGAACTGCTCGGCGAAGTCTTCGGTGAAAAGGGCGTGCATGCCCGCAGCGCCTTTGGCGTGGCCCAGATCCCGCTGGGTGCCTGCGTCGAGATCGAGCTGATCGCCGAAGTGGCCTGACCCGATGCGCGCCCTGAGTCCCCGCCTGATGCTGCTGGTGCTGGGCCTGCTGTGCGCCGGCTCGGTGGGCCTGGCGTTGCTGGCACAGCACCGCTTCGACATGCAGCCCTGCCCCTGGTGCATCCTGCAGCGCATCCTGTTCATCGCCTTGAGCGTGTTGGCCCTGGTCGGCGCAGCCTTGCCTGGCAGCCTCGGGCGACGGGTGCTCTCGGCCCTGAGCCTGCCGCTGGCCTTGGGCGGCATCGCAGCGGCCTTGTGGCAGCACTTTGTCGCGGCCAAGACCGACTCCTGCGCCCTCACCTTTGCCGACCGCGTGAACAGCTACTTCGGACTGGACACCCGCTGGCCTGAATGGTTCGAGGTGCGCGCCAACTGCTCCGATGCCGCCGTCAGCGTGCTCGGTGTGCCCTTCGAGTTCTGGGCGCTGGCCTTGTTTGCCGTGGCCACCGTGGTGCTGTGGCTCAACGTCGTGACCTCGCGTCGTGCTTGACCAGGACCCGGCCCTGCCGACCGCGCTGGTCGACTTTCCTCCTCACCCCGAGGCCCCTCAGGGTCCGCGCCAACGCTGGCGTTTCGAGCGCCCCAGCCGCTGGCTGGTGGCCCACGACCCCAGCCAGGTCGCCGGCCTGCTGGACGCCGCCCACGCGCTGGCACAAGCCGGCCAGTGGTGCTTGGGCTGGGTGGCATACGAAGCCGCCCCCGGCCTGAACCCCCATCTGCCCGTCAAAGCCCTGCCACCCGGTCAGCCCTACGCCGTCTGGGCCGTGTTCGACCAAGCGCAAGCCTGGGATGGTCAGCCGGTAAGCGCTGCAGACGCAGACAGTCCCGCCTCACCCTGGCAAGCCGGCCCCTGGCAGGCCGACCTGGATCAGCCCGCCATCGAACAGAAGGTCGAGCAGATCCGCTCCCTGATCCAGGCCGGCGAGGTCTACCAGGTCAACCTCACCGGCCAGCTGCACAGCCCTTTCCAGGGCGAACCTGCCGCCCTGTGGCCCTGGTTCATGGCCCTGCGCCGGAGCCAGCCGCAGAGCTACGCCGTGATGCTCGATGCGCGGGCCGCCTGCCGCGTACCCGGCGCGGTGCTCAGCGTCTCGCCCGAGCTGTTTTTCGACTGGGACGGCCAGCGCCTCACCACCCGCCCCATGAAGGGCACCGCCCCGCGCGGACTGGATGCCGACGGCGATGCCGCCGCCGCCGAGCACCTGCGCAGTAGCGCCAAGGAGCGGGCCGAGAACCTGATGATCGTCGACCTGCTGCGCAACGACCTGTCGCGCGTGGCCGAGGTGGGCAGCGTGCGCGTGCCCGATCTGTTCGAGCTGCACGCCCTGCCCACGGTCTGGCAGATGACGTCCACCGTCACCGCCCGCAGCCGCGCCGGTGTGCGTCTGAGCGAGGTGTTCGCCGCCCTCTTCCCCTGTGGCTCCGTCACCGGCGCCCCCAAGCGCCAGGCCATGCATCACATCGCGCGGCTGGAGCGCAGCGCGCGCGGCGTGTACTGCGGCGCGGTCGGCCTCATGGCCCCGGGCGGGCGGGTCACGTTCAACGTCCCCATCCGCACCGTCACGGTTGACACTCTGCCGCCGCCCGCGCCCTGGCGCGCGCACTGCGGCATCGGCAGCGGCATCACACTCGACGCGACCGGCCCCGGCGAAGCGCAAGAATGGCGTGCCAAGCAGGCCTTCCTGCACCGCGCCGATGCGCCGTTCCAGCTGCTCGAATCGCTGCGCCTGGCCGACGGCCAGCTGGCCCGGGTGCCGGCGCACCTGGCCCGCCTGCAACAGGCTGCCTTGGCGTTTCACTTCGCCAGCGAAGCGCAGCTCCCTGAACTGGCTCAGCGTATGAGCGACACCTTGTATGCCCTCGCTCAGGCTCACCCCGTGGGCCTCTACAAGGTGCGCCTGCTGATGGACGAGCGCCTGCGCATCACCGCCGAGGCCGCCCCCCTGCCCGACACGCCGGCCCCCGCCCGGGTGGCCCTGGCCACGCAACCCATGCCCCCGGCCGATGCTTTCATCCGGCACAAGACCACCCGGCGCACGGCCTACGCGGCCTTCCCGCCCCCTTCGGGCTGTTTCGACACCTTGCTCTACAACGCGGCCGGTGAGCTCACCGAGTTCACCATCGGTAACGTGGCCGTTGAGCTCGACGGTCGTTGGCTGACGCCCCCGCTTTCGGCGGGCCTGCTGCCGGGCGTGATGCGCCAGAGCCTGCTGGACGCCGGACAACTCCACGAAGCCCGCATCCACCTGGATGAGCTGCCGCGCGCCACCAGCTTCGCGCTGATCAACAGCGTGCGCGGCTGGGTACCGGTCGAGCTGGTTCGCCCCTGATCCCCCTACTTAGGTGAACATCGCCCCACCGGGCGATGTGACGCCTTGCGCCTGCGGCATTTTTAAGCAGAATATTACCAATCAGTTCAATTTACGACTGATTGGTTCCAAACGATACCGTTTGGTTTGATAACCCAACCCAAGCAGGCAAGAGATGACACACTTCACCCGTCAAGTCGCATCCCCCTTCAAAGCCACCATCGCTGGTCTCGCCGTGACTGCCGGCATGTTGGCCGCCCCCGCCGCCCATGCCGCGGATATCTCGCTGTCCAGCTACCTCAAGTGCCGCAGCACCCAGCTCACCCAGTTCCCCGGCACCATCGTCGACGCCGCCGTGGCCACGCCCGAGCTGAGCACCCTGGTGAGCCTGGTTCAGGCGGCTGACCTCGTCGGCCCCCTGTCCGCCAAGGGCCACCTGACAGTGTTCGCCCCCACCAACGCCGCCTTCGCCAAGGTGCCTGCCCCCTTGCTGAACGTGATTGGCAGCGACGTCAACCTGCTGAGCGCCGTGCTCACCTACCACGTGAGCGCCAGCACCGCCGACCCGCGTCGCAACCTGATCCCCACGCAGGTGAAAACCTTGCAAGGTCAGACCCTTTACGTGGGCTACGACGCCGACGGCGCTTCGGTGAACCAAGCCACGGCTGCCTGCAAGGGCGTGAAGACGAGCAACGGCACCGTCTGGCTGATCGACAGCGTGCTGCTGCCGCAGTTCAAGTAAGCCGCACCAGAACAGGGTTGATGGCCCAGGGTCGACACCTGCGGCCCAACCCTGGCAGACTCATGGTTTTGGCATTGAAGCACCCCTCACCATGCGTCTCTTGCACACCATGCTGCGCGTCGGCAACCTGCAGCGCTCCATCGACTTCTACACGCAAGCCCTGGGCATGACGCTGCTGCGCACCACCGACCGGCCCGAGCAGCAGTACACCCTCGCTTTCCTCGGCTACGGTCGCAACCCCGAGCACGCCGAGATCGAGCTGACCTACAACTACGGCGTCGACAAATACGAGCTGGGTACCGCCTACGGCCACATCGCGCTGGGCGTCGACAACGCCGCCGCCGTCTGTGACGCCGTGCGCGCCAAGACCGCCACCCTGGGCGGCAGCATCAGCCGCGAAGCCGGCCCCATCAAGGGCGGCACCACCGTCATCGCCTTCATCACCGACCCGGACGGCTACAAGATCGAGCTGATCGAACGCCCGGAAGCGGCCAGCGAACTGCAAACCGCCTGATCCCCTGCCCCTGGCACGGCCCACACCGGCCCAACGCCAGGCAGCAAAAAGGGACCCGAGGGTCCCTTTTTTCATGGAGTGAGCGCCGTGTGTGTCAGCGCTGCGCCGGGATGCGGGGCGTGTCCACCTTCACATCGCCGCACTGAGCACGGTGACGCAGCGCATGATCGATCAGCACCAGGGCCAGCATGGCCTCGGCAATCGGCGTGGCACGGATGCCCACGCACGGGTCATGGCGACCGAAGGTCTCCACGGTGGCCGGCTGGCCGTTCAGGTCAATCGACTGACGCGGCGTGCGGATTGAGCTGGTGGGCTTGATGGCAATGGCCACACGCAGGTCCTGGCCCGTCGAGATGCCACCCAGCACACCGCCGGCGTGGTTGCTGGCAAAGCCATCGGGGTGCAACTCGTCGCCATGCACCGTGCCGCGCTGGCTCACGCTCTCAAAGCCCGCGCCAATCTCCACGCCCTTGACCGCATTGATGCCCATCATCGCGTGGGCGATGTCGGCGTCCAGCTTGTCAAACAGCGGCTCGCCCAGGCCCACCGGCACGCCGCTGGCCTCGACGATCAGCTTGGCACCGCACGAGTCGCCCGCCTTGCGCAGCTCGTCCATATAGGCTTCCAGCGCCTCGATCTGGCTCACATTGGGGGCGAAGAAGGGGTTGTTGGGCACATGCTCCCAACCCTCAAACGCAATCGGGTGCTCGCCCAGTTGGGTCATGCACGCCCGGATCTCGGTACCGAACTGTTCGCGCAACCACTTCTTGGCCACCGCGCCAGCCGCCACCATCGGCGCCGTCAGACGGGCCGACGAACGGCCACCGCCACGCGGATCGCGGATGCCGTACTTGTGCCAATAGGTGTAGTCAGCGTGACCGGGGCGGAAGGTCTGCAGGATGTTGCCGTAGTCCTTGCTGCGCTGGTCGGTGTTGCGGATCAGCAGGGCGATCGGGGCACCCGTGGTCTTGCCTTCGTAGATGCCGCTCAGGATCTCGACGGCATCGGGCTCGTTGCGCTGGGTCACATGGCGCGAGGTGCCAGGGCGGCGACGGTCCAGATCAGGCTGGATGTCGGCTTCGGACAAGGCCATGCCCGGAGGGCAGCCGTCGATGACGCAGCCGATCGCCGGGCCGTGCGATTCGCCGAAATTCGTGACCGTGAACAAAAGACCGAGGGTGCTGCCTGCCATAGAGCGCCAACCAGAAGTGCAAAGGGAAGCGCTTATTGTCCCCCATCAAGGCCCTCCCCCGCAGCCCACACAGCAAAACGCCCGGCTCAACCGGGCGTTTGCGCATCAGCAGGCGGCCGGGCTCACAGCAGTGCCTGGCGTTCCTTGCCGGTTTCCTCTTCGTTCACCGGCCAGTCGCGGATGTAGGCCTTGAGCATGCGGTTCTCGAAGTCCTGCCCGTCAACCACGGCCTTGGCCACGTCATAAAACGAGATCACGCCCATCAGGGTGCGGTTGGTCATCACCGGCATGTAGCGTGCATGGCGGCTCAGCATCATGCGGCGCACCTCGTCCAGCTCGGTCTCGGGGGTGCAGGTCAGGGGGTGGTCATCCATGACGGTGCGCACCGTCAGGCTACCGAACACGCCGCTGTTGCGCACGGTGGCCTTGATCACCTCACGGAAGGTCAACATGCCCACCAGATCGCCGTGGTCCATCACCACCAGCGAACCAATGTCGTGATCGGCCATGGATGCGGCCGCCTCGGCCAAGGGTTGCTCAGGCTGTACGGTGAACAGCGTGCTGCCCTTGACGCGCAGGATGTCACTGACTTTCATGGATGTTTCTCCTCATTCCCGATTCAAAAGCGGTCGGCAAGGCGCTCAATATAGCCCCGCGCCCTTTGCACATCAAGCGTTCGTGCCGGATGTCACACATGACACGCCCCCATTGCGACAGACCGCGACGCATCTGAACAGCGGGCAGACCCTGATGTCGACCAGTTCACCGACCGGCCCTCAGTCCAGCACCTGTGCCAGGGTCAGCGTGTCCAGGCGGGCCGCCTCCCAGAAAGGTGCGGTCACCCCGTCGCGGCGCAGCAGCAGGCCATCGAGCACCGGCCCCGCCTGCGTCCGATCCGGGTCGCACAGCAACACGAAGCGCCCGCCGTGATCGTCGCCTTCTTCGTTCAACAGCCCCACCCAGTCCAAGGCCTGCAGGGTCTCCAGCAAGGGCTCGATCTGCAACGGGTCGGTGCGCAACTCCCGCGCGAGCGCCTCGTTGCTCAGGCCCCGCTCTGGCGTGTGCTGCACCGCCCACAAGGCCTTCAAAATGGCCAGCGTCAAGGCAAAGCGGTGCCCCGGCGCATCGGGCCAGCGCTTGACCTGCGACAGCAGGCTGGGCGTGTACGCCACCACCACCGCCCCCATCAGCAAGATGACCCAGCTCAGATAAATCCACACCAGCAGGATCGGCACCGCGGCGAACGCGCCAAAGATGGTCGCGTAGACCGGCACCTTGGACAGGTACAGGGCCAGCCCCTTTTGCGCCAGCTCCAGCCCCACCGAGGTGAACACCGCCCCACCCCAGGCGTGGTCCCAGCGCACGAAGGTGTTGGGCACATAGCGGTACAGCGCGGCAAAGCCCGCCGTCTGCAAGGCGAACACGATCAGGCTGAGCAGCAGCCCCACGCCACCCGGCAACTCGTCCACCAGGCCCCGTGAAGCCGAGAGCACATACGAGGTCATCCACAGGCTCGCCCCCACCAGCAAGGGCCCCAGTGTCAGCGCCGCCCAGTACACCAGCACCCGCTGGGTGATCGGGCGCGCCCGGCGCACCCGCCAGATGCCATTGAGCGTGTGGTCGATCGTGAGCATCAGTGCCATGGCCGTGATGCCCAGCGCCACCATGCCCAGGCCGCCCAGCTGACTCGCCTTGCCGGCAAATTTGGTGAGCGACAGCAAAACCTGCTTGGCGATCGCATCGGGCACCAGGCCCTGGATGACCTGCTGCTCCAGCACCTTGCGAAAGCGCGAGAACATGGGAAACGCGCTGAACAGGGCCAACATCACGGTGAACAAGGGCACGACCGCGATGGTGGTCGTGAAGGTCAGGCTGCCCGCCGTCAAGCCCAGCCGGTCTTCGCGAAAGCGTTGGCGCAAGGTGTCGTAGGTCTGGCGCCAGGGCCACTGCTGCAGGGTCGAGACCAGCAGCATCCAGCGCTGACGGATACGCCCCCAGAAAGTCGAATGTGACGTCATCTGGCTATGATGCCAGCCATGCGCCCACCAGCTGGGCTCCTCCCGCCGTGCGCGCCTGATTTTTCACCCATGAACACCTCTTCCCTGCCCCCTTCTGCCGACAACGAGACCCCCGACCCGGACACCTTCATCGCCCACCACCCACCGGAGCGCCAAGCGACGATCGAACGCCTGCGCCTGCTGTGTGTGACCGCGCTGGTGAGCCTCATCGCGCTGGGGGTGGCGTGGGAGCTGTGGCTCGCGCCCCTGCCCCAAGGCACCGGCATGCTGGCCCTCAAGGTGCTGCCCCTGTGCCTGGGCGTGGAGGCGGTCACCGCCGAAGGCGAAGTCTGGGATGGCCTGATAAGCCTGCGCATGG
>NZ_JAVEYN010000019.1:0-81654 GCF_034003525.1 Aquabacterium sp. | reverse complement strand
TTGACGGCCGACCAAGATGCGCCTCCCGGCAACAAAGGCGCTTGCTCTAGGTCAAGACGCCCTCGTGCTGCCCAGCCACGCGGAACGGCTGCTGTCCTGCACGGGCCGACACTGTCACTATCGGCCATGACCGGGCCTGTATCGAATCCCGACCAACGTCCGATAAAGGCAAAAGGAGACGATGGGCGCCACCAGCCCCCAGCCCCCAATGTCCGCTGTTCGCGATCGCCGGCGCTCGGGCAGCGCATGCGAATGTCTCAGATCAGCCTGTACCTGCCCATCACCGTGGATGGGCCGTCGGCTGCTCGTGGCCGACGGCATATCAAAACGAAGCTGCCAATTTGGCGGGGTCGATCTGCCTCAGCAGTTCATGTGGCTCACCATTTCGCTCGTCGAGCCAGGCGTCGTACTCCGCCTCATCCAAGATCACCACCATCCGCTTCTCATCCTCCGGTCGGTGAAAGTTGCGCATCAGCGGATGGTCGTCAGCATTGACCGTCAACATGCTCATGCTGCGGATGATCGTGCCATCAGGTGCACGCCAACCTGTCCAGATGCCGGCGATCCCCATGGGCTGACCGTCACTTCGAGAGATCCGTGTGGGTACCGCATGTCCTGACCGCCAGTCAGGCTCGTAGAAAGCCTCTGCCGGAATGATGCAGCGCCGCCCCAAGCGCCAAGCATCACGGTAGCTGGGCTTGGTCGCCACCGTCTCACTGCGTGCGTTGTAGGTGCGCTTGGCAATCGTGGTGTCTTTGGACCAGTGCGGAATCAAGCCGAACGAGCCGACCATCGCCTCACGCCACGGCGCTACACCTTCCTCTTGCATGGCATCTTTCGGGTGCCGGATGAACAGCCCCGTGTAGCCCGGCCAGACATCTGCCTTCGCGCCCTCGGGCATCGACACCTGGAACGCCTGCTTCAGACGTTCGGGTTTGTACACGGCTTCGTAGTGGGCGCACATAGACAAAATGGTAGGTCACCTTATACTGTATGTATGTACAGTCTTCGTGATTTCAGCCAACCCGTTCCGCTTGCAGACTCTGGACTGACGCTGCCCTTGGCGGGCGACAAGGTGTGTGCGGGCTTTCCGTCGCCGGCTGAGGACTTTGCCGTCAAACGCATCGACCTGACGCAAGAACTGGTCACCCACCCCCAGGCGACCTTCTTGCTGCGTGTCAGCGGCGAATCCATGCGCGAGGCAGGCATCTTCGATGGCGACATGCTGGTGGTTAACAAGGCGCTCAAGCCTCGTCACGGTCAGGTGGTCGTGGCCGTGGTGGACGGCGAGTTCACCGTCAAGTACCTGTACCAACGCGCCGGGCACGTGAAGCTGAAGGCGGCCAACGCCACCTACCCGGACATCACGCCCAAGGATGGCCAGACGCTGGAGGTGTGGGGCGTTGTCACTGCCAGCATCAAGCGCTTCCCCACCTGAGGAGGTGCGCCATGTATGCGCTGGTGGACGGCAACAACTTCTATGTGAGTTGCGAACGAGTGTTTCGGCCCAGCCTGAATGACAGGCCGGTGGTCGTGCTGTCGAACAACGACGGGTGCGCCATCGCGCGCTCCAACGAGGCCAAGGCCCTCGGCATCAAGATGGGCGAGCCCTGGTTCAAGATCCGCCAACTGGAGGAACAGGCCGGGCTGGTCGCCTTGTCGGCCAACTTCACGCTCTACGGCGACATGAGCGACCGGATGATGAGCCTGGCGGCGGGGCTTGGCCCAACCCAGGAGATCTACAGCATTGACGAGAGCTTCATCGGATTGCATGGCGTGCGGGGTGAGCTGGTCGAGCGAGCCTGGAAGATTCGCGCCCGCATCAACCAGTGGATCGGCATCCCCTGCGGCATCGGGATCGCCCAGACCAAGACATTGGCAAAGCTGGCCAACCACATCGCCAAGACAGTCGAGCGCATGCCGGGCACCTACCCGGATGAACTCGCCACAGTGTGCGACCTGTCCCGACTCGGAGCAGATCAACTGCGGGAGGTCATGACTTCCACCGACGTTGGCGAGGTGTGGGGCATCGGCCGCCAGATCAGCGCCCAACTCAAGGAGCGTGGGGTGAAGTCCGTACAGGACTTCGTTGACATTCCCTGCTCGGTGGTGCGGGGCACCTGGGGCGTGGTGCTGGAGCGCACATGGCGCGAGCTCAAGGGCGAGGCCTGCATTGAGTTTGCGGACATGCCCGCACCCAAGAAGCAGATCGCCTGTACCCGCAGCTTTGGCCAGCCCGTCACAGGGCTGAACGAGTTGCGGGAGGCAATCAGTGAGTTCACGTCACGGGCAGCCGAGAAGCTGCGCAAGCAACGCCACCTGGCAGGGCAGGTGCTGGTGTTTGCAAGGACTTCACCGTTCAGGGATGGGCCACGGTTCTCCAAGAGCGTGGTCGTGCCATTGGTGCGGCCCAGCGCCGACACCACTGAGTTGGCCAACGCAGCGGCGAAGGGGCTGCGGAGCATCTATGCGCCCGGATTCCAGCTGGCCAAGGCCGGCGTGATGCTGCTGGACCTCGTGCCGGGCACCTTCGTGCAAGGAGAGTTGGATTCGGGCGAGCAGACGACCGAACAGCGAGACCGCTCCAAGTTGATGCATGCCATGGATCGGGTCAACGACCGGTTTGGCAAACGAACGGTGTTGCTGGGTAGCTCAGGTCTGAGCCAAGGCGTCGACACATGGGGCATGCGACAGGTCCGAAGAACACCCAGCTACACGACGCAGTGGAGCGACGTGCCGACAGTGAGGGCTTGAGAGGCAGTTTCCACCCGTTCCGGGCATTGTCTGCGTCAGGCCGAGTGCTCGCTTGGAAGCGTTCTCGGCCCTTCGTCCTATGCTGCAGGACGCATGCTGAAAACACCTAAACAGCCATTGACACGCCGAAACGGCCGTCAAGTGCAGGTCTGGGTAAAAGGGCCTGCGGTCATTAGCGACCGCCTAGGGCACCGAGAGGAGACCGCACTCAATGTGGACTTAGGCAATCAGGCAGTTAACGAGCAAGCGATCAAACGATCTATGTCAGCCTCCCTTAGGGAAAGGGCTAATCCCCGACTTCCTACTGTCGAATTTATTTACAACAAACAGAGCGTTGATGTGCAAGTCATTGAACTTAAAGGGATAACACCCCTGGCATGAACTGTGCTAACGCACTATGAACGCCACCAACCACGGACTGCCATGTTGACGCGCATTATTCTTATCCTCACTTGCCTTCTGGCCATGACCACTGCAAACGCAATTGTGCTGAATGGCAGGGTTTATCAAATCGACGGTGACGGTGACTCTCTGGTCGACGACGTAAAGATATCTCGAATCAAGTTTGATGTTACCGCTGGTACTACTGTTTTTTTTGATTCCTTGGTGTTTGAGCCAGACTGGTCAGGTTCGCCCGAGCTGACTGACAAGGCCGACCTCAATGGCGATGGGTATATCACACGCTTTGATAATCAAATGTTGCTCTTTTCAGGTGGCGTGGCGTTGATGAATGTTGATGATTCAATGGACACTTTCGGTGATGGCTCAATGACGTCGCATGACGCGGCCTTTTACTATATATTTGCCAACTCCGGCACCTATGTGGTTACACTTGGGCAACTAATCCATGATGCATCCTCTGCATTGCAAGGCTATCAGGCGGATACACCTTTCTATAATTTAGATCACGTGAATTGGGGGTCAGTTCCATCCTTTGGTGCGTGGCGTTTGACCATGACTGCCACCAATGGTGCAGTGAGCAACGTGATTGCCCTTGACGACCCGCAGGGGGAAATTTCTGAACCGTCGATCCTTGCACTCGTAGGACTTGCATTCGTTGGTCTTGGCATCGCTCGCCGCAGGCTCTAATAACTGTGTTGGCAAATGGTTTTATCCGTGCGATGTTCGCTCGCCAAATCTCATCGGTGAGTGGTTTGCAGTAGCATTGGAGCCATAAGTCGGCGGCTTGAAATTGTTCTGCTATTTCGCAGGGCATCAACACTGCATATAAATTGACCTCAATTCATTTTCGGGAAATGCGCGTAATCCAAAATGACTGTGGGAATAGCCTTCCGAGGATGGACTATGCCAACGTAAGCGCGCCAAGCACTGAATCTCACAATTGACAGGGGTTCGCTTGAGCGCGAAATCACGCTTTCTATTGGTGCAGCTCATTTTTTTAATGGGTGGCTGCACTACTGTGAAGATCTATAACGCATCAGTCACAGAAAAAATTTATCCGGGTTTATTGTCTCTCAATGTCTCCCCCCTCCCGGGAGGTGCTCTTACCTTAACAAAGGGGCTCGGGTTTACATTTGGTCAAAATTCAACAACGCTAGGATACCTTAACGAGTTGGTCTTCATCGCCCCTGACACTTCTGGATGCCGAGTGGTAATGTTTGCAAACAATGTGGCTCAGATCGATTTGGCTTTGAGATCACTAGGGGGCCTCGATTCCTTTCGAGATTCGCATTGCACGGTTCTTATTGGAGGAGCTCAATGAAGCAATGGATGCGATGGTCAGCGATTTCAGGCGCTATTTTGTGCGTAGCTTGTGCGCCGCTGCAGCAAGCACCTCTGGTGTACTCGTCGAAACTCATTGTCGGCCTGGATGTCTCCGCGAATGGTAGCGAGAGTCCCGGGGCGTCAATCAACATCGGTGTCAAATCGGTCGATTCAGCATATGTGCCAATTGCCGTATCTAAAGCACTTGACCCTATAGGGAAACGTACAGATGAGGCCACGGTGACAATTCAAGCGATCTATGCAGAATACGGTGCAGAGGATTCAGACCGGTTCTCGCGGGCCGGGACGGATGCCAACAAAGGTAAAATCGTGGCCTATCTGGATGCATGGAAAAACCTCAACGAGGCGCAAACTCAATATAATAGAATCAAGGGGCAGCAGGACCAAGCTATTGCAAAACTCAATCAATTCAAATCATTTCGCATTGCCGTAACTGAAGCGCAAGGAATTGTTTCGGAGGGGCTGGCTGCCGCTTCTGCGAGCGCGCCGGCAGAGACGAGTAGCAATGCCATTGTCGATTCATTAAACAAACGCGCCAAGAGTATAGGTGCCGATCTCCCGCAGTTTTCAATAACAGACGGGAGCATTGATTTCGATGCCGGGTTGCTCAAGTTGGACTCTCTGATTGCCAGCATAGAGGCAGATATGAGCAGCCACATGAACGCCCTTGATGCAGCGCAGCAAAAAATTGACTTAGCCAAGAGCCTTGCCGACGAGCGTTTTGCAGCTGCAGCTCAGGCAGCGAATCTGATTAACACAAAGAAGCGTGATGCGCTTTCTGTATATGGTCGATTTGATTCAAATGGATCGTCTGCCACGTCTTTGGGTAATCAATCTGGAGCCAGCGCGAACGGGTCTGTTCTGGTTGGCAAGGTTTTTTCCACCGGTTTAGCCTCTCAGAATCTAACAGAGGCTGTGATGCTGGAGGCGCGATCAAAGTGCGTGACCAGCGCCTTGGCGGTTGCCAACGCACTCAAGAACGATTCCGACAAAATGATCTTATTCGGCAAGTTGGAGGAGCTTTGCTCCAAACGTAACCAGGAGTCAAGTCATAGCCGATGAGCCGAAAATGGGTATGCTGCGCAAAGGCGTGGCGTGCAACGCACCCTTGCTGAATGGCCGCTGCTAAAAGTGCGGCGGTCGGTCGCGACTCAGGATCCCGAATCGAAGGTCTCCGTGGCGGCTATACACGGGTTGATACACCTGACCGACTGCAATCAGCCTAATGCCGCCAATCCGGCTTGCGGCTTCTCAGCGGCTGCGGTCGCTCGTTCCAAAGTTCCAAATGACAGTTGAAAGACAACGAACAGTCGTTGGGCCAGTTAAATGTGAGCTGACTTCAAGATTAAGGTCAGCTGACGAAGTTCATCTTCCGTAGACCTTGCGGGGAGAGGCTCTAAGCGCTGAGCCGCCAACCTCTCATCCCCTTACCCAATTAGCGCTGCCGCCCTTGCACTGCCGATCACCGATGCAATACAGCCCGCCCGGGAGAAGACACCAAGCTCAACAGGCCACCGTAAAACCCGGGGCCCTTCAGTATTGACTGATTGCCAAACATGGGGCGACCGTATGACAAATCTTATTCGCATAAGATATTACACGCATCTTGTGAATGCCTGGAGCCCCATCTAGCAATGACATTTGGAACCTCCTTCCTAAAGCACTGCGGCTCGCGACATACTGAAGTCGCTTCAAAGAATTCATTCTGCATCGGACATCTCATTTCCTCGAATGCTTATACGGGCGCCGGTGGGTGCCAGTCGTGGAGCATCAGGCGCCTCTTGCACAGGATTATCCCTATCCAAACCTTTCTCACAGACAGTGAAACGCTCTCCGAAACGCCGGGCACAGATCTGGCTAGCAAAGTTGCAGCAGATGGCTGAACTCGCGCCTTTACGTGACTCGCAGAGTGGGGTGCGTCGAAATATCTTACACAACTTAAGGCGCGATCTCGTAGAGTTTCACGTAAGCCTTTGATCTGACAGGATTTCCAATAGCGCCTTGAGAGGGAACATGAATTGCTTAGAAGGAATGATACAAAAGATCTCTCAAGACTCGCGTGAACAACTCCCGTCTAAATTATTCATGCGGCCAAAGCATCAGTCAATGATGTGCCCAGCGGCTTTATTTAAGTGTGAATGAGGGCATTGCTATAATTGGAGGCCGATCAAGTCCGCCGAACTGGGTATTAATGAAGCATCAATTTAAATCATTTGGCTTCAGTGAGAATATACTATGCAAATCCTGTTTTTTTTATCGACTGCAATTCCTTTTGCCCTGTTTTCATGCTTCGCCAATGCGGCATCGACTTCATCGGTGTCACATGATGTTGGGGATGTATATCAGCCGGGCCTTTCGGCCTCTACCAACCCTCAGCAAATGAGGGAGCGTTGGGGCGATTTCATGCATCTTGCTGGCAAATCATGGCTGCATAGGGCCGCCTTTACGAAAGATCACTACGCTTTGGACTTTCAGTGGGTTAAGCCGAATTCGGAAATGAGAATTGCTTTCGCTTGGTGTGACAAACCAGAATGCCTGACCGTATGGACGGTGCGCTACAACCAAGATAATAAGAGAATTGAATTCATTTCAAAATCTAACGAAACTGAGAAAATTGGCAAAGTTCAAGCCGACGGATCAATTAAAACAAGCTACAAAAGTTGGTGGTCCGGCAGTGAAACATGGAAGTACGATCCTTCTGGCAACACATTCACGCTCAACCGCGGGCTGAATTCTTTATATGAATACAAAGAGGTGAGCGATGCTGGCTTATTAAATACTGTCAAAACACTCATGATGGTGAGAGAGGCGACGAAAGATTCGCGAGCAATAATAATTAATGAGCCGAATGGAGTCGAAGGCCGTGATGGCTCGGTTTCGGTGAAGAAGCCAATTGCACCTGAGAAGATTCAGAAATCTGGCGTTGAGGCGGCTGGAAATTTATCCAATGGAAGCCCCTCTCCATCCAATCCTCCTTCAAGAAGAAGATATGCATCAAAGTTGAATTGGAGTGCACCAAGCTGCTCTGACGCCGGCTACGGCGGCCGTCCTGCAATACGCTGCGTGACGCGGGCTGACAGTGACACTGATTCAGCCAGGGTGACTATATGGGCAACAACCGACTTCTTCGCTACGCTGCAAATGACTACTAAGGCATTAGCGAGGCACGTTCAGATCCAAGGATTTCAAAAACAACTTACAGACCGATTTGAACTGAAGATAGATGGTCGCAGCGTTCGGAGCATCCCTCCTTCAGAGCTAATTTTTACCTCTATCGATTTGTCAGGCCGCAGTACGACGGTGGAGTTTCGATTATCAGAATCGGAATTTAAGGAGATGGCCTCGGGGGCGGAGTTGACCCTGGTGCTGGTTGGACAAGATGGCTCCCCAATCATTGCATCGCTGCCTCTGTCATCCGTTTTGGGTGATGCCGCAGCGAAGGGCCGCGCTCTGTATAGTCGTCTCTTTTCTTCCGGCAAGAATCCTCTGAAGCCTGACGTCGCGAGCTTAGAAATCTGGGGCCCACTTGGAGAGGCAGCAGATCGATCCCGTTACTGGACCCTCAGTGGTGATCGTGAAGTCCGGATGATCGACCTACAGTGGTTAAAGCCTGCCAAAGAGCTGCAGGTTCGCCTGGGTTGGTGCAATGCGGAAAGCTGCGGGCGGTATACATGGAAGGTGCTTGCACTGACTGGCGCGTTGGTCAATGGCAATTTTGACCAAGTTGTCCTGGCTCTTGTGGACGAGTATGGGAAGGTGCACAAACGGGTAGATCAACTCAAGCGGCACAACGGCGACTACATGGACAAAGAGCAAGTGTTTCTGACCTTCGACCCAGTGTTGGTGCGCGATTTCGAATATCGGCATGCTCAGTTCTCTAATTTCGCCACCATGAAAGACCCCTGCTGCATGATGCTCGACATCGATCCGCGCTACCGTCCCGCATCGGCGGACGCTGCGGAACGTCTGTTTGCAGATTACCAAGCAAGGTTAGAACGGGCTCGCCAGCAAAAGATACTGGAAGTGGAAGCCGAGCGTGAACGCATTACACGTCAAACCGATAGTCAAATGCCTAAATTGGACGAAAACGGACGTGTAGACCGCGGACCGGATGTTGTGCCAATGCCGGCACCTATGTCGTTCATGGAGTCACTCCAGCGCGATCTACTGGCCAGTCGCGCACGTGAAGCATCACAAGCCCGTTTTGTCGCGCAGTTGCAAGACCGAATGCGTGAGACCGCCAAACATTCGCGAGCCAAACCGACTGTCGAGTCTCATCCCGAAAGTAACTTTGAATCGATTATTGGCAACTCGAGAATGCGGCAGAGTGAGATGAGACCAGACCGCGAACTTCAATCTGATGGGCGGATACAGGCACCAGAGTCTTCGGCATCTATGAAGCCGATGAACAGCATCAAATCATCGGCATCTCAACGGGAGAGCGCTATGTTGCGAACAGTCGAGGCGATCATGGTTTGCACTCGCCCCAATCATTCTGGTCACTTCGAGTGCGACTCACCGGTTGACACGAATATAAAAGGAGGGCCCGGCACACTCACCCAGTGGGAAACCCCAGAGAAAATGGTTTCCAGTATGAGCGGAGGATGCCCGGCACCCCGTCGACTTCCATCCACCACTCACCTTGTTTGGGGGTGTGGATTTGCCGCGACCAATAATTCAAATAGCATGGATCGGAGTGCGGGTGTCGACGTAAGAGATCGGAAGTTCTACTATTGCCTTGAAAGGCAAACAGGCTGCCGACGGACAGAACCATGATTGCACTGAGAGGAAAAGTGATGCGACGATATTTTCATCTTGATGGATTGGTCAGGTTCACTGTACTGAGGTTTTTTTGGATTTTAATCGCATCAATCCATTGCGCCAAAGCGGAGGGTTATCTCTTTGTCGGCGTGCATCGGCCTCCACTAGATTCACCAAGAACATGCCCCAAGTTCTCGCTAAAGCTTGAAGCGTTTGATACAGAAAGTGAAGCCAGGGCGAGGAAAAAGGAATTCTTGGCGAATAGGGGCTATGTGGATGTACATGTTGATGTACTTAAGCCTGGAAAGGTCGGCCTAGTGTACGAATACATTAGTCGGGCTCCAGCGTTATTTGGCGATTGCAGCTTTAAAAAGTATTCAAGCATTTCGGGTTCAAGTGAGGCTGCTGCTAGAGAAAACTTAATCGCCCACGTTAATCAATATAGAATATATTTTGCAACCGATCCAGAGGTGGTTAGAGTATGGCCTCAAGAAGAGCACGCGGATGAGATATTGAAGAAGTATGATGGCGTGGAGGTTTTGTACATGTCATTAAAGTCAAAATCGGGAAGAGGGGGTGTTTTAGCTAAAATACGAAATACGCACCCCGATAAGTTGGCGCGCTTGACCTTTAGAGTCAATGGCAAGTTGCTGGATTCACCTGTTTATATTGATCCATTGGGGACGGCGACAGCATCTTTGGGGCATGATGTCGAGAATTTTGGTGCTGCACTCCAACTGCTTGAGGGGCGCGACCCGAATATGGAAAGAAATAATTTTATAAAATCATTGAAAGACATCGTTTATGACATGATTTTGATCAAACACGGAAAGATGGAGGTCGAAGATAAAAAGAGTGTAGCCATTGGGGTAAGGGGGTAAGTTAATCTAAGGCAAGTTGTCCTTGATCGAGGGGTAAGTCAATTTTTGCGGGGTGCAGCTCAAGTTTGGAGGTCGTTGATAATATACATTTATATATTTGGCACGCGATGCACGGACGCGAAACCAGACATGGCCGCGTAAGGTGTAAAAATAATACAGAATCTAACTAAGAGAGGGTCGCCAAGTGGAAATTGGTCGAAGAATTGAGATACGACAGATCAACATCGCCATGCATGCGCCGCATAGTCCCAAGGGATATGTGACGCTGTTTCAGGACGCATTTCACCTTCGGCGCATCGTTACGCGAGGAAAGGCCGATGGCTACCTACTCGGATCCCTATATAACGTGAAGAACGCGTTGGACAGCAATGAACTGCACGGGGAGATCTATCGCTTCACCCATATTGACCCAGACACCCCTTGGTTCAATACGCAGACCGGGAAACCTGCTGACGAACTCGATACTGAGAAAATTGTTCTACCAGAAAACCTCCAACCAAATCTCGAACGCTTCCCATTTGTATTTAGACCTAAAGAGCACCGATTTTGGTACGTCAGCAAGGATCGAAAATCAAGCCTAGGTCCAAGTGTCTCCGAAAGCTTTCTGCAGAAAATTTTCGACGAAGTCTCCTTGCGGAAAGGCCTGCCGCCCGTTGAAGTTACTGTCACCCCAGATAGGGCGGCAGTAGAGGAGGTGCTCAATATCCATCGAATCACTAGAATTATCTTCGAGTTCAAGCGACCCAACATTGATGATGCAGGTGAGATAGAGACTCGCATTATGGAGCGCATGGAAAGGCAGCGAATCAATAGAATCAATGAGGTAATGACCTCTACTGATCCTGATGGCATTGAGCCCGACGAACAATTGAAGGCTGAAGCGGAGGTGGCAGCTCACAATGGGCACGTCGAATCGTACGGCTACGATGCGGCAGGTTTGCCTGCTGCAGAATCAACAAAAAACAAGCCGGCCAAATACACGAGTCTTCTGAATGAGAGCATTGAGTCCATCTGGAATGTTTTGAATCGCATCAGCTCACCGGTCAAGGGACGCACACGCTAAATGTTCACACAGTACAAAGGTGTTGCAAGCATTTTCAAGGCGTACTGGACCACCTATGGAGGTCTGTCCGCCTTGCTGTGCTCCCCCTATCTGCACTTTGCTGTCTTGCTCTTGGCGCTCACGCCAAGAGCATGGACCGGTTGGGGGTGCGATGGTCTCGAGTGCACTCAATGGTGGGAGCAGTCCATCAGCGTACTACCCAACCTTTTGGGTTTTACGCTAGGCGGATTTGCCATTTTTATTGGCTTTGGGGACGAAAAATTTAGAGCCCTACTGGCTGAGGACGATGAGCACAGTAGTGTCAATGCTTATGTTGCACTGTGCTCAACATTTGTTCACTTCATCCTGATCCAAGCACTGGCATTGATTGTCGCTATCGTAGCGAAGTCTTGGTGGTTTTACACACCCCTGTTGGACTCGATTCGTAGTTGGCTGCCTTTTCTTAATGGAGTGGGTGGCGCTTTTGGATATGGCTTGTTTCTTTACGCTATAACTTCAGTACTCGCCGCCACGATGCATATCTTCAGAATTGCGAAGATGTATGCCCTTTTCCAAGCTCAAAGCCAAAAGGCCACTAACGTAAATGCGCCAGACGAACCAAAGTGACGCCTATCAGGTGAGTTGAGGTGCCCCTTGATGCACTGACCTCAACAAATCAGTGTTTGCTTTGGGTAGAAACTGTCACTCGTTGAGCAACGGCTTAATGGCTGCAGCTAGCCTGACACGTGCTTACCAGGAGTGGTAGTCCTGCAGCGTTTGCTGCTCTAGTCCTCATTTTTGTGTAATCACACGAATGAGCATCAAGCAGTCGCGGACCACGCTGACCTGACTCGGCGGAAACGGATTCCGCACGAGACGCTGCGGCATTGAGTAGTACGCGAGGCCGTTGCATCCTCAGTAGCGCCCGCCCTGGAAATGAAATGCCCTCTTCGGTCAGGTATGGATCATCGCTTCACATACTGGAGTGGTGGCACACACTGTAGGCGACGTAATGAATGCATCGCCGCTCGCGGGGGCCGCCTAGGCGGTCATCAAACAGGGTTTCGAGCCTTTCCAGCATTGCTGTTCTTCGCTCTCTCGAGCCAGAGCGGCCCAGGGTTGACCCCGTAGCTATCTCCGTTGCGCATTTGAACCATGAAGAACTTGCCATGCCAAATAATGCGGGATACTACCTGGTGTAAGGCTTGGGCCAACTTGTGTCTCCCCTTGACGTTGGTCTTGTCTGCGACGACTGTCGCCGCCGCCTTGGCAAGTTCTTTACCGAACTCTGCGCCCAGCAGTGGGGCAGCCTCCAGGGGTCCCCTGATCCGAGCAATTGCGGATTCGGTGTCAGACCGCTCCTTTTCAAGTGCCTTGAGCCGTCCTAAAAGTAACGGACTGTGCCCAGTCTCCTCCATGGCGTCGAGAAGTCGGGTCGCCCTAACCTCGATATCGGCAAGTCTGGCTTCATTTGCAGCCAACTCTTCGCGTGCCAGTTCGATCGACTTATCAGGGTTGAAGGTAGACTGGTTGTGTTGAGCGATCATTGAGAGAACCGGTCCAAGCAGCACAGCCTCGGATACGCCGGGACATTTCGAAGCGCCATTCTTGCGACCAAGGCAGTAGTAGCGAGGGTAGCCTCGTCCTGCGGGGGCCTTTCGATCCATTCGCTCTCCGCACTCGCAGAAAAACAATCCAGAGAAGACATCCGACCGTACCCCGTGGGTGCGCAGTGGGCCAGTTCGGACGCCCAATGCTGCTTGGACGCGAAACCACAGTTCATCTGAAATGACTCGTGGGAAGTAGTCGGTGACCGGGTCACCGTCGTTGGTCAACTGCCCAGCAACCATTCGCTTGGGTTGCCACTCGCCCAAAGTGCGACGGTCGCGGAGAAGGCGACTTACGCCCGTATGCTCCCACCGGCTCGCTGTGTTTTTTCGGACTCGCCACGGTAGGGGCCAGCCCTCTTGGTTTGCTGTGCGCGCGATAGAGATGCCACCTTGCCCAGCCGCAGCATGCTCGAAAACACGGACGACGACCTCCGCCTTTGACGTGTCGAGCTCCCAGCCTGATCGGTCGGCTTTGGGCGATGCCCAACCTGGGCCATGACCGGAGGACACAACGGCCATGCCTGAGGTGCGCTTCTTTTGAAATTGCTCGCTTACTCTGCGGGCCTTAGTCGAGCTTTCCTCGTGCGCTCTCGAGAACAGCAGCACCGAGAGCAGGAACGACGTCGAATCCTCGATTGTCTTTTCGTTCCATTCGTGACCGTCGATAAGCGAGATCACGCGAACACCGGCACGAACGATGGCTGTCAGCAGACCAACGGCCTCCGGGATGGCCGCACGACTCAGGCGGTCGAGGCTTTCGACAAGTAGGATCGAACCTGTCGGGATGCGTCCGGTTTCTGCCGCTCTCAAGAAGCCCGCGAGCGCTCCCCGTGAGGCGTTATCGCCGGAGTATGCTGACACTCCGAGGTCAGCGAGAGCCAAACTCTCGTCGAGTTCGTACCCCTTCTCCAGGCACCATCGGCGCGCCGATTCGGTCTGTCGTTGGAGACTATGCCCAGAAGCCTGTCGACCGGATGAAAATCGGCGATACGAGTAGACCTTGACTGCTGCGTTGGTGGCGTTTTCCATCACGCCATTTTGTAGGTTTTTTGAGCAATTGACTAGTCAATGCGCCAACCCACGTTCTTCGCACGCGCCTGGCCGCGGTTGCTCCACCATGTGTAGCACGCATCGGTGGTGTCAGGGTGCAGGTGCCGGTACACGTCCACCAGTCGCGTGCGGCCGGTCGGGTCCAGCAGCTTCGTCATCCAGGCGCGCTCCTCGGGCAGGAAGCCGCTGTTTTTCAGGTTGCCCTTCCAGTTCTTCAGGTCGGCTTCCTGGTGCGCGATGTTCACATCACCGATCAGGATGAATTCGCGATCCTCGCTCAGGCGCGCCAGGTGCGGCTCGATCATGTCGAGGAAGCGGAACTTGGCCTGCTGGCGCTCGTCGCTGCTGGAACCACTGGGGAAGTAGCAGCTGATCAGCGACAGCTTGCGCCCCGGCTTGTCAAAGCGCAGCTCCACATAGCGGCCCTCGGGGTCGAACTCACCACTCGGGTCGGCCTCACCCAGGCCAATGATCACATCCGAGGGCTCATGCTTGGTGTACATCCCGACTCCGGAATAGCCCTTCTTCTGCGCGTGATGAAAATGTCCATTCATACCGGCAAAGGCCTTCAGCGGTGCCGGCATGTCGTCGACATGCACCTTCAGTTCCTGCACACCCATACAATCGGCTGAAACACTTTCAGCCCAGGGCACCAGCCCTTTGGTTGCCGCCGAGCGGACGCCGTTGAGGTTGAGAGAGACCAGACGAAACACGAGACACCATTCATCATGAGCAACACCCCTGCCAACGACACACTCGCTCAGGACTTCGTGGCCTTTGCGGTGCAATCCCAGGTGCTGCGGTTTGGAGAGTTCAAGACCAAGGCCGGGCGCCTGTCGCCCTATTTCTTCAATGCCGGCTTGTTCGACGACGGCGCCAAACTGGGCCGCCTGGCTGAATTCTATGCACGTCGCCTGATCGAGTCCGGTTTGCAGTTCGACATGCTGTTCGGCCCGGCCTACAAAGGCATCACGCTGGCTGCTGCCGTGTCGATCGAGCTGGCCCGCCTGGGCCACAACAAGCCCTTCGCCTACAACCGCAAGGAAGCCAAGGACCACGGCGAAGGCGGCACCCTGGTGGGGGCGCCCGTACAGGGCCGCGTGCTCATCATCGACGACGTCATCTCGGCGGGCACCTCGGTGCGCGAGTCCATCGAACTGATCAAGGCGGCCGGTGCCACCCCCTGTGGCGTCACCATCGCGCTCGACCGCCAGGAAAAGGCCACCGCGAACGGCCAGGATGCGGCCGAGAGCGCCGTCCAGCAGGTCGAGCAGCATTACGGCCTGCCGGTCGTGGCCATCGCCACCCTGGGCGACCTGCTGCGCTACCTCGAAACCCAGTCCGATCCGGCCCTGACGGCGTTTCACCCTGCGGTGCTCGCCTACCGTCAACGGTACGGCGTTTGACACGTTCTATGATGGAGAAGGTGGTGCCGTGTCGCCGCCATTGCCGGAGTTGCCCATGCTGAAGTGCCCCTCGATTGCCACCTGTTCCCCACGCCGTTCGATCATCGGGTCGATGCTGGCGCTGGCCGGGTTGGTGGTGTGGGCCGGCGGCATCGGCGGTGCGCACGCCCAGACGGCATCGCGCACCGGGGCCATCTATACCTGCACCGACGGCACTGGCAAGCGGCTGACCTCCGATCGCCTGATCTCCGAGTGCCTGGACCGCGAACAGCGCGTGCTCAACCGCGATGGCTCCTTGCGCAGCGTGATTCCGCCGCGCATGAGCGCCGAAGAGCGCGCTGCGGCCGAAGCGCGCAAGCGTGAGAAGGCGCTGGCCGAGGCCGCGCAAAAGGATGCGATCCGCCGCGACCGCAACCTCTTGATGCGCTACCCGGACGAGGCCGCGCACAACAAGGCGCGCCAGGCGGTGATGGACGACTTGCACAAGGGCATCGCCCTGTCTGACAAACGCCTGCAGGAGCTGCGCGCCGAGCGGCAGCCGCTCGATGCCGAAACCGAGTTCTACAAGGGCAAGCGCCTGCCGGGCAAGCTGCACAGCCAGATCCAGGCCAACGACGCGCAGCAGCAGGCCCAGCAAGACATCATCCAGCAGCAGCGTGCCGAGATGGTGCGCCTCAACGGCCTGTACGACGCCGAGCTGTCGCGGCTGCGCAAGATGTGGGCCGGCGCAGCACCCGGGACCGTGGCCCCGAGCGCCCCGAACGGCGTCAGCCGGCCAGCTTCTTCTTCAGCAGCTCATTGACGGCGGCCGGGTTGGCCTTGCCCTTGGTGGCCTTCATGGCCTGACCGACGAGGGCGTTGAAGGCCTTCTCCTTGCCAGCGCGGAACTCTTCGACCGACTTGGCGTTGGCCGCCAGGATGTCGTCGAGGATCTTCTCCAGCTCGCCGGTGTCGCTCATCTGCTTGAGCCCCTTGGCCTCGATCACGGCGTCCACGCGGACCTGATCGTCGCCAGCGCCTTCACCGCTCCACAGCGCCTCGAACACCTGACGGGCGCCACTGTTCGAGATGGTGCCGTCGGCGATGCGCGTGATCATCGCGGCCAGCAGCGTGGCGCTGATCGGCGAGGCTTCGATGGTTTGCTCGGCCGCGTTCAGGCGGCGTGAGACCTCGCCCATCAGCCAGTTCGACACCAGCTTGGGTTGCTGGCACGCCTGGGCGGCCGTTTCGAAGAAAGCGGCAAACGCCTTCGACTGCGTCATCATCGTCGCGTCGTACTCGGGCAGGCCGTAGCCGCTCACGAAGCGCTCCGCCATCACGCGCGGCAGCTCGGGCATGCGGCCCTTCACGCGCTCGATCCACTCGGGTGCGATCACCAGCGGCGGCAGGTCGGGGTCCGGGAAGTAGCGGTAATCGTGCGCGTCTTCCTTGGTGCGCATCGCCCGTGTCTCGCCCGTGTCCGGGTTGAACAAGATGGTGGCCTGCTCGATGGCGCGGCCGTCTTCCAGCTCGTCGATCTGCCAGTTGATCTCGTAGTCCGCCGCCTGCACGATGTGCTTGAAGCTGTTGAGGTTCTTGATCTCGCGGCGCGTGCCCAGCGGTGCGCCGGGCTTGCGCACCGAGACGTTGACGTCGCAGCGGAAGGAGCCTTCCTGCATGTTGCCGTCGCAGATGCCCAGCCACACCACCAGGGTGTGCAGCGCGCGCGCGTACTCGGCTGCTTCCTTGCTGGAGCGGATGTCCGGCTCGGTCACGATCTCCAGCAGCGGGGTGCCGGCGCGGTTCAGGTCGATGCCCGACGACTTTTCGCCGTTGAAGCCGCTGAAATCGTCGTGCAGCGACTTGCCGGCATCTTCTTCCAGGTGGGCGCGCACCAGGCGCACCGTGAAGGGCTGGTCGTCCACGAAGAAGCTCACCGAGCCGCCTTGCACGACGGGGATCTCGTACTGGCTGATCTGGTAGCCCTTGGGCAGGTCGGGGTAGAAGTAGTTCTTGCGCGCGAAGATCGAGCGCGGGGCCACGTGGGCACCCACGGCCAGACCGAACTCGATGGCGCGCTCCACGGCGCCTTCGTTCATCACCGGCAGGGTCCCAGGCAGGGCCAGGTCCACCGGGCACGATTGCGTGTTGGGCGCGGCGCCAAACTGGGTGGACGCGCCCGAGAAGATCTTCGACGCGGTGGACAGTTGCACGTGGGTTTCCAGGCCGATGACGACCTCGTAGCCACGGATCAGGGGGGAACTCATGGTGTGTGTCTCGTCTCGGTGGATCAAGCCAGGGCCGCCGGGGCGCGCTGGTGCCAGTCGGTGGCCTGCTGGAAGGCGTGCGCCGTGTGCAGCAACTGCGCCTCTTGCCAGTAGTTGCCGATCAGCTGCAGGCCCACGGGCAGACCGTGTTCACCAAAGCCGCAGGGCACGCTCATGCCCGGCAGGCCGGCCAGCGAGGCGGGCAGGGTGAAGATGTCGGCCAGGTACTCCTGCACTGGGTCGGTCGAGGAGCCGATCGGGCGCGCCACCGTGGGCGAGACCGGGCCGGCGATCACGTCGCAGGCCTGGAAAGCCGCCTGGAAGTCGTCGGCGATCATGCGGCGCAGCTTTTGTGCCTGCAGGTAGTAGGCGTCGTAATAGCCGTGCGACAGCACATAGGTGCCGATCATGATGCGGCGCTTGACCTCGGCGCCGAAGCCTTCGGCGCGCGTTTTGCGGTACATGTCGTTCAGATCGCCGTACTTGGCCGCACGATGGCCGAACTTGACGCCGTCATAGCGGCTCAGGTTGGACGAGGCCTCGGCCGGCGCGATGATGTAGTACACCGGGATCGACAGCTCGGTGCGCGGCAGGCTGATGTCCACCAGCGTGGCGCCCAGGCTTTCCAGTTGCGCCAGTGCGGCGCGGTTGGCGGCCAGCACGTCGGCGCTGACACCTTCGCCAAAGAATTCCTTGGGGACGCCCACGCGCAAGCCGGTCAAAGGCTTGTCGGCGGTGGCGCCGGCACGCGGCGTCGTCAGCGCGGCCACGAAGTCGGGCACGGGCTGCTGGGCGCTGGTGGCATCGCGCTCGTCAAAGCCGCTCATCGTCTGCAGCAGCAGGGCGCAGTCTTCGGCGGTGCGGGCCATCGGGCCGGCCTGGTCCAGCGACGAGGCAAACGCGATCATGCCGAAGCGCGAGCAGCGGCCATAGGTCGGCTTGATGCCGGTGATGCCGGTGAGCGCCGCCGGTTGACGGATCGAGCCGCCGGTGTCGGTGCCGGTGGTCGCGGCCACCAGGCGGGCGGCCACGGCCACGGCCGAGGCGCCGGACGAGCCGCCCGGAATGCGGTTGGTGTCCCAGGGGTTGCGGGCCACGCCATAGGCGGAGTTCTCGTTGGCGCCACCCATGGCGAACTCGTCGCAGTTGAGCTTGCCCACCGAGACCACGCCCGCGGCCTTCAGCTTGGCCACCACGGTGGCGTCAAACGGGCTCTGGTAGCCCCGCAGCATCTTCGAGGCGGCCGTGGTCGGCTGGCCTTGCGTGACGAAGATGTCCTTGTGGGCAATCGGCACGCCATCGAGCGCGCCCAGGGGCTGGCCGGCGGCGCGGCGAGCGTCCGCAGCCGCCGCGGCGGCCAAAGCCCCCTCGGTGTCGACATGCAGGAAGGCGCCCAGTGTGGTGTGGGTCGCGATGCGGTCCAGCACATGCTGCGTCAGTGCGACGGAGGTGGTCTGGCCCGAGGCCAGGGCCTGGCTCTGCTGGGCCAGGGTCAGATCATGCAGCGCACTCATTCGATCACCTTGGGCACCAGGAACAGGCCGCCATCCTGGGCGGGGGCGTTGGCCATGTTGGCCTCACGGTTGTTGGGTTCGGTGACGGCGTCCGCGCGCAGGCGCAGGGTCACGTCTTCGATCGCGGACAGCGGGGTGTACAGCGGCTCGACGCCCGAGGTGTCGACCGCACGCATTTTCTCGACGATGTCGAAAAACTCGTTGAGCTGGGTCAGCATCGCAGCCTGTTCGTCGTCGCTCAGTTCAAGGCGGGCGAGTTGGGCAATGCGGCTGACGTCTTGAGAGGTCAGGGCCATGGTTTTTCCAGGGGTAACAGACGGTTGCACTGCCCGTGAAAGGGCAGGCCATGGAGTATTATCTTAGGTTATCCACAAACCACATTTGTCCAGGGTTGGTCAAGGTGGTTTGACGGGATGTTCGCCAGATTTTCGGACAGGTGATCGGGTGTGTTGCGAACCTTGCACAGGTCGCCACCGGGTTGCCCGTCTCATCCATCAGCGGGCCACCGCAAACCGTCCGAGCTGCCTCGTGCGTGAGTCATCCGCAGGAGGGTCGGGCTGTATGCGTGAGGCCCTATCGGAGTTCACCGCATGTACGGTATGTTTCGCAAGTATTTTTCCACCGACCTGGCCATCGACCTGGGCACGGCCAACACGCTGATTTACGTGCGTGACAAGGGCATCGTCCTGGACGAGCCGTCGGTCGTCTCGATCCGCCACGAAGGTGGCCCCAACGGCAAGAAGACCATCCAGGCCGTCGGCGCCGAGGCCAAGGCCATGCTGGGCAAGGTGCCCGGCAACATCGAGGCCATCCGCCCGATGAAGGACGGCGTGATCGCCGACTTCACCGTCACCGAGCAGATGCTCAAGCAGTTCATCAAGATGGTGCACCCGCGCTCGGTCTTGAAGCCCAGCCCGCGCATCATCATCTGCGTGCCCTGCGGCTCCACCCAGGTCGAGCGTCGCGCCATCCGTGAGTCGGCGCTGGGCGCCGGCGCCTCCGAGGTCTACCTGATCGAAGAGCCCATGGCCGCGGCCATCGGTGCCGGCCTGCCGGTCTCCGAAGCGTCGGGCTCCATGGTCGTCGACATCGGCGGCGGCACCACCGAAGTGGGCGTCATTTCGCTGGGCGGCATGGTCTACAAGGGCAGCGTGCGCGTCGGCGGCGACCGTTTCGACGAGCACATCATCAGCTACATCCGCCGCAACTACGGCATGCTGATTGGCGAGCCCACCGCCGAAGCCATCAAGAAGCACATTGGCAGCGCCTTCCCCGGCTCCGAAGTCAAGGAGATGGAAGTCAAGGGCCGCAACCTGTCCGAAGGCGTGCCGCGCAGCTTCACCATCTCGTCCAACGAGATCCTCGAAGCCCTGACCGATCCGCTCAACCAGATCGTCTCGGCCGTCAAGAACGCGCTGGAGCAGACCCCGCCCGAGCTGGGCGCCGACATCGCCGAGCGCGGCATGATGCTGACCGGTGGCGGCGCGCTGCTGCGTGACCTCGACCGCCTGCTGGCCGAGGAAACCGGCCTGCCGGTGCACGTGGCCGAAGACCCGCTGACCTGCGTGGTGCGTGGTTGCGGCCTGGCGCTCGAGCGCATGGACCGCCTGGGCAGCATCTTCACCTCCGAGTAACCCCTCACCCTGTTGTACGGACCTGCGGGTCCGTTTGCTTTCATGCCGCTGGCCACGCTGGATCGCACCCCGCCTGCTTTTTTCAAGCAGGGTCCTTCGGCCTTCACACGTCTGCTGTTTTTCTCGGCCCTGGCCATCTTGCTGATGGTGGCGGATGCCCGCTGGAAGATGACGCAGCCTCTGAGGGCCGCGGCCGCCACGCTGCTGCAGCCGGTGCAAAGCGTGTTGTTGGCACCGGTGCGGGCCTGGGAGATGGCAGGGCATTACGTCGCCGGGGTCGAAGAGGCGCGCGCGCTGCAGGCCCGCGCCCAGCAGCAACTGGCCACGCAGGCTGAACGGGTGACCCGCATGGTCCAACTGGAGCGTGAGAACAGCCGCCTGCGCGAGCTGCTGGCGCTGCGCCCCCGTATCGAGGTGGGCACCCTGGCCGCCGAGGTGCTCTACGACGCGCCTGATCCCTACACCCGCAAGGTCGTGATCGACCAGGGCAGCCGCCACGGCGTGAGCCTGGGCGCCCCGGTGATCGACGAGCGCGGGGTGGTGGGGCAGGTCACGCGGGTCTATCCGGTCACCGCCGAGGTGACCCTGGTCACCGACAAGGACGCGGCCGTGCCCGTGGTCAATGTGCGCACCCAGCACCGTGGCGTGGCCTATGGCCTGCCCCAGACCGCCGGCATGGAGTTGCGTTTCATGGCCGGCAACGCCGATGTGCAGGCCGGCGATGAGCTCCAGACCTCCGGGCTCGATGGCATCTACCCGGCCGGCGTGCCGGTGGCCAAGGTGGTGAGCGTCGACCGCCGGGCCGATTCGGCCTTTGCCCGCATCGTCCTGAGTCCGCTGGCCCAGCCCGACAGTTCCCGCCATGTGTTGCTGCTGCAGCCCACGTCGGCGAGCCTGCCGCCGCGCCCCGAGGCCCAGGCCGCCGATGCCGCCGCCGAGGCGGTCAGCGTTTCCAGGAGTCAGCCATGATGCCCCGCGGCAGCACCTTGCTGCTCCCGGTCAACCCGGTCTTCATCTGGTTCTCCTTGATGGTGGCCTTCTTGCTCAATCTGCTGCCCTGGGGGCGTTGGGCCGGCATGCCCGACCTGCTGGCCGTGGTCCTGGTGTTCTGGAACGTGCACCAGCCCCGGCGCGTGGGCGTGGGGGCGGCCTTCGTGTCCGGCCTGTTCATGGACGTGCACCAGGGTGCCTTGCTGGGTCAGCACGCGCTGGCCTACACGCTGCTGAGCTTTTTTGCCATCACGGTGCACCGCCGTCTGCTGTGGTTCACGGTGCCTTCGCAGGCCGCGCAGATCCTGCCGCTGTTTGCGGCCGCGCACGCCGTGTCCCTGCTGGTGCGCTTGATGGCGGGCGCGGCCTTCCCCGGCTGGACGCTGTTCATCGCGCCGGTGCTGGAGTCGGCCTTGTGGCCGCTGGCGTCCATCGCGCTGCTGGCGCCGCAACGGCGTGCGCCCGACCGTGACAAGAACCGTCCGCTGTGACCGGTCTGGCCCGAGCTGAGCGCGCATGACCGAACTCAAGAACATCGATGCCGAGCTGAGTCTGTTTCGCGGCCGTCTGTGGGCGGCGGCGGCCTTCGTGCTGTGCTGCTTCGGCCTGCTGGTCTACCGCCTCACGGTGCTGCAGATCGAGCGCCACGATGACCTGGCCAGTCGTGCCGAGAACAACCGCATCGCCGTGGTGCCGGTGGTGCCCAACCGCGGTCTCATCGTGGACCGCAATGGCGTGGTGCTGGCCAACAACTACTCGGCCTACACGCTCGAGATCACCCCGTCCCAGGTCGACGACGTCGAAGCGACCATTGATGCCCTGGCCGAGATTGTCGAGATCCAGCCGCGCGACCGGCGCCGCTTCAAGCGCCTGCGCGAGGAGTCCAAGCGCTTCGAGTCCATCCCGATCCGCACCCGCCTGAGCGACGAGGAGGTGGCGCGCTTCACCGCCCAGCGCTTCCGCTTTCCCGGCGTCGACATCCAGGCCCGCCTGTTTCGCCACTACCCCTATGGCGAGCTGGCCAGCCATGCGCTGGGCTACATCGGCCGCATCAACCAGCGCGAGGCCGAGGCCATGCTTGACTGGCCCGATGAAGAGCAGGCCAACTACCGCGGCACCGAGCGCATCGGCAAGCTGGGCATCGAGCAGAGCTACGAGCGTGAGCTGCACGGCATCACCGGCTTTGAAGAGGTGGAGACCAGTGCCGGCGGCCGGGCCGTGCGGCTGCTGCGCTCTCACCCCGCCACGCCGGGCAACACCGTGCACCTGGCCATCGACATCAAGCTGCAGGGCCTGATCGAGCGCCTGTTCGGCAGTCGCCGTGGCGCCCTGGTGGCGATCGACCCACGCAACGGGGAAGTGCTGGCCTTTGTGTCCAAGCCGACCTTTGACCCCAATCTGTTCGTCGATGGCATCGACACCGAAAGCTGGAAGGCGCTCAACGAGTCGCCCGACAAGCCGCTGCTGAACCGGGCCCTGCGCGGCACCTACCCGCCGGGGTCGACGTACAAGCCCTTCATGGCGCTGGCGGCGCTGCACACCGGCAAGCGCGCGGCCAACACCGTGATCATGGACAACGGCGTGTTCGTGTTCGGCGGCAACCGCTTCCGCAGCCCGGCCGGCGAGAAGGGCGGGCCGATGAACATGCGCCGCGCCATCGTCGAGTCCAGCAACGTCTACTTCTACTCGCTGGCCAACGAGATGGGCGTCGACCTGATCCATCAGGAGATGTCGGCGTTGGGCTTTGGTCGGCTCACCGGCATCGACCTGCGTGGTGAGGTGACGGGCATCCTGCCCTCGACCGACTGGAAGCGCAAGGCCTATCGCCGCCCTGAGCAAAAGCGCTGGTACGCCGGCGAGACCATCTCCCTGGGCATTGGTCAGGGCTACAACACCTTCACCATGCTGCAGGTGGCCACGGCCCTGTCGACCGTGGTGAGCGACGGGCAGCGCTTCGAGCCGCGCCTGGTGCGCCAGATCGAGAACGTCGTGACCCGCGAGCGCCGCGTCCCTGAGCGTGAGCCCCAGTCCCCCCTGGTCTTTCAGCCGGGGCACACGGCTCTGATCCGTGAAGCCATGTATGGGGTGACCCAGGAGGGCACGTCGACCCGGGTGTTCGCGGGGGCGGGCTACACCAGCGGAGGCAAGACCGGGACGGCGCAGGCCGTGGGCTTGCGCCAGAACGAGAAGTACGTGGCCTCGCGGGTGGAAGAGTCGCGCCGCGACCATTCGCTTTACGAGGCCTTCGCGCCCGTGGAGAACCCGCGCGTGGCGTTGGCCATCATCGTGGAGAACGCCGGCTTTGGCTCGGCTGCGGCGGCGCCCATCGCCCGCCGTGTGCTCGACTACCTGCTGCTGGGCATCTATCCGAGCGAGGAAGACATCCTCGCAGTGCAGCAGGGGCGGGCCGCCGCACCGATCGGGCAGTCCCGTCCGGCTGCCGAAGTGCCGCTGCCGCCGCGTCGCAATGCCTTTGACGTCGAAGAGGAGGCGGCCCTGCCGGCGGACGCGGTTCCCGCGGTGGCGATCGCCCCTGTGGCGCCCTCGTCGCAGCCAGGACGCGCGTCGCAGCCGCTGGTGCCCCCTTCGGCGCCGTCTCAACCCGAGCCGCCACGGCCCGCGGCCCCCGCGCCATCGAGCGCGGCGCCCGCGGCCCCCGCTGCTTCACGGGAGCAACCATGAACGTCGCCTTTGCCAAACCGTCGTGGTGGCAGCGCCTGGCCCCCATCTTCCAGGGCTTTGACCTGCCCTTCTTGGGCATCATCGTGTTCATGTGCCTGCTGGGGCTGGTCAACATGTATTCGGTGGGCTTTGACCACGGCACCCGTTTCATCGAGCACGGGCGCAACATGCTGTTGGGCGCGATGATCCTGTTCGTGGTGGCGCAGGTGCCGCCGCAGCGGCTCATGGCCCTGGCCGTGCCGCTCTACACCGTGGGGGTGGTGTTGCTGGTGGCGACCGCGCTGTTCGGCATCACCAAGAAAGGGGCCACGCGCTGGCTCAACATCGGCATCGTCATCCAGCCGTCTGAGCTGCTCAAGATCGCCACGCCCTTGATGCTGGCCTGGTGGTTCCAGCGCCGCGAGGGGCAGTTGCGTGGGCTGGACTATGCTGCCGCGGGCGCCTTGCTGATGCTGCCGGTGGGCCTGGTGCTCAAGCAGCCCGATCTGGGCACCTCGCTGCTCGTGCTGTCCGGTGGCTTGTACGTCATCTTCTTTGCCGGCCTGAGCTGGCGCCTGATCCTGCCCGTGCTGATCGCCGGTGTGGTGGGCATCAGCCTCATCGTGGGCTACCAGGACACCCTGTGCGAGCCCGAGCACGACTGGGTGGTGCTGCACGGCTATCAGAAGCAGCGGGTGTGCACCCTGCTGAACCCGACCGCCGACCCGCTGGGCAAGGGCTTTCACATCATCCAGGGCATGATCGCGATCGGCTCGGGCGGCATCACCGGCAAGGGCTTCATGCAGGGCACGCAGACCCACCTGGAGTTCATCCCCGAGCGCACCACCGACTTCGCTTTCGCTGGTTACGCCGAGGAACATGGCCTGGTTGGTGCCTTGGTGCTGATGGGGGGCTTCCTGGCCTTGATTTTCCGGGGGCTCTACATCGCCTCGCAGGCGCCCACGCTGTTCTCGCGCCTGCTGGCCGGCAGCCTGTCACTGAGCTTCTTCACCTACGCCTTCGTCAACCTGGGCATGGTCAGCGGCATCCTGCCGGTGGTGGGTGTGCCCTTGCCCTTCATCAGCTATGGCGGCACGGCCATGGTCACGCTGGGGCTGGCGCTGGGCCTGTTGTTGTCGATCTCGCGCAGCCGCGGCCTGATGCAGCGTTGAGCCAGGGTGGCGGCATCGCTGATGCAACGCAAGCCGGCACAGGTCGAGCGGGGTTAACATTCACCGCCATGAACACGCCCACGTCTGCTTCGCCCATCCGCCACGACGGGATGGACCGCCTGATCATGTCCTTCGACACGGCCTTGCGCACGGTGTTCGCCGAGCACCAGGCGGCGCGCCCCTGTCCGCAGGCGGCGCAGCCCGATGGCGAGCTGAGCGCCGAAGACAAGCGGCTGTCGGCCGCCCTGATGCGCGTGAACCATGTGGGCGAGGTCTGTGCGCAGGCGCTCTACGCGTCGCAGGCCTGGGGCACCAACGATCCGATGCTCAAAGCCCAGTTCGATGAAGCCGCCCGCGAAGAAACCGACCACCTGGCCTGGACCGAGCAGCGTCTGAAGCAGCTGGGCAGCCGCACCAGCTTGCTCAACCCCCTGTGGTACGCCGGCGCCTTTGGCATCGGCCTGCTGGCCGCCAAGGCCGGCGACAAGATCAGCCTGGGTTTCGTGGTGGAAACCGAGCGACAGGTGGAGCATCACCTCAACAGCCACATGGACCGTCTGCCAGCGGGCGACCAGTCCTCCCGTGCGATCGTGGCGCAGATGCGCGATGACGAGGTGCAGCATGCGGATGCCGCCGAACGCGCTGGCGGCGTGCCCTTGCCCAAGCCGGTTCAAGGCCTGATGCGCCTGGCCGCCAAGGTCATGACGACGGTGTCGCACCGTATCTGAGGCGGGCAGGGCGTTCGGGCCGGATCAGGTCCGGTCAGGCTGCGACGATCTCGAAGCTGGTCGTGATCTCGGCGGTCTTGCCGATCATGATCGAGGCCGAGCAGTACTTTTCGTGCGACATCTGGATGGCGCGGGCCACGGCAGTTTCTGTCAGGTTCACGCCCGTCACCACAAAGTGCATGTTGATCTTGGTGAAGACCTTGGGGTCGGTGTCGGCGCGCTCGGCGGTGAGCTTGACCTGGCAGCCGCGCACATCGTGGCGGCCACGCTTGAGGATCAGCACCACGTCATAGGCCGTGCAGCCGCCCGTGCCAGCCAGCACGGTTTCCATCGGGCGCGGCGCCAGATTGCGGCCACCGCCCTCCGGGGCGCCGTCCATGTTGATGATGTGGCCGCTGCCGGTTTCCGCCATGAAGGCCATGCCGGAGGCCGGTTGCCAGTTGATCGTGCATTCCATTGAAATCCGTCCTTTGCGATGCAGCCCGGTTTGATCGTGCTGCGTTCTGACACGCTATTGCGTGACTATGTCACGCCAGATACAATATGTTGCAGCAGCGTGGAACTTTTCGAAACGAGAAGGCTCACACCACTGCTTGTTTCTTTTGTCTCTCCACTTTACCGTTCAAACGGATTCCGAACCCGAGATTGCGATCTCGGGTTTTTTTTGTCCGTTTGCTGCCACGTGCACCACGACCATGAAAAGTCAGTGAGTGCTCACTGATTGTCAAAGGCCCGTGCTGCGGCCTGCGAAGCCTTGGCCTTGGCGGCCATCTCCTCGCGCAGGCGCTTGAGTTTTTCGCGCGGGTCTTCCTTCGGTCCGCCGCCTTCGTCCAGCTTCATCTCGGCAATGAAGCGGCTGGGCGTGGCCTGCACATACTCGCGGCCTTTCTTGCGGCGCTTGAGCACGCTCACCCCCAGCGTCAATCTCGCGCGGGTGATGCCCACGTACATCAGGCGGCGCTCTTCCTCCACCTGCTGCGGCGTGATGTCGCCTTCCTCGCGCGAGAAGGGCAGGGAGCCTTCGTTGACCCCGGCCAGCACCACGTGCGGCCACTCCAGCCCCTTGGAGGCGTGCAGCGTCGACAGCGTCACCACGTTCTGCTCGGCGTTGCGTTCGGCCAGGCTGGTGATCAGCGAGATCAGCTGGGCAATCTCCAGCACGCTCTTCTTTTCGGCCTCGACCGAGATGCCGCCATCGTTCTCGATCTGGCCACCGCAGCGCTTGGCCACCCAGTCGATGAAGTCGAGCACATTGGTCCAGCGCGCGGCGGCCACCTTCTCGTTTTCTTCGTTGTCGTAGAGGTGCTGCTCGTAGCCGATGTCCTTGAGCCACTCCAGCAGCAGCGCCTTGGCCTCTTCGCTGCCGTAGGCGTGGCGGGCGCGGTACTCCAGGTCGTTCACATAGCGCCCGAACTCGTGCAGGCCGTCCAGCGCCCGCTTGTTGAGCGCCGCGTGCAGCGAGTCGGAAAACAGCGCCTCGAACAGGCTGACCTTCCACTTGCCGGCAAACTCGCCCAGGGTGCCCAGGGTCTGGTGGCCGATGCCACGCTTCGGGGTGGTCACCGCGCGCAAAAACGCCGGGTCGTCGTCGTTGTTGAGCAGCAGGCGCAGCCAGGCGCACAGGTCCTTGATCTCGGCCTTGTCGAAAAAGCTCTGTCCGCCCGACACCTTGTAGGGGATGTTGGCCTTGCGCAGCGCCTGCTCGAAGGGGCGGGCCTGGTGGTTGGCACGGTAGAGGATGGCGAAGTTCGACCAGTCCGTCTTGCCCGGATCGCCCGGGTGACGCTCGAGCAGGCCGCTGCGCAGCAGCTGAAAGTGCGCCACAGCGCGCTCGGCCTCGTGCTCCTCGTTGTCGCACATCATCAGCTTGACGGGCTCACCCTCGCCCAGGTCCGACCACAGCGTCTTCTGGAACAGCTTAGGGTTGGTGGCGATGACGTGGTTGGCCGCGCGCAAGATGGCCGAGGTGGAGCGGTAGTTCTGCTCCAGCGGGATGACCTTGAGGTTGGGGTAGTCCTGCGGCAGGCGCTTGAGGTTGTCCAGCGTGGCGCCACGCCAGCCGTAGATGGACTGGTCGTCGTCGCCCACGGCGGTGAAGATGCCATCCGGCCCCAGCAGCAGCTTGAGCAGCTCGTACTGCGTGGCGTTGGTGTCCTGGTATTCGTCGATCAGCACATGGCGCAGCTGGCGCTGCCACTTGGCGCGCACGTGTTCGTGTTCGGCCAGCAGCTTCATCGGCAGGCCGATCAGGTCGTCGAAGTCCACGGCCTGGTAGGCCAGCAGGCGCTCTTCGTACAGCTTCATCACCCGCGCGGCCACCTGCTCGTCATCGTCTTGCGCCTGGGCCAGCGCCTGGGCGCTGTTGAGGCCCATGTTCTTCCACAGGCTGATCGTCCACTGCCAGCTGCGCGCCAGCTTGGCGTCGGTGGTGCCGCCGGCATCGCGCAGGATGCTGGTCACGTCGTCGCTGTCCATGATCGAAAACGCCGGCTTGAGGCCCAAGGCCTCCCCGTCTTCGCGCAGCAGCTTGACCCCCAGCGAGTGGAAGGTGCACACCAGCAGCTTGCCCGCCGCCCGCGGCCCGATCAGGCCCTTGACCCGCTCGCGCATTTCCGCCGCGGCCTTGTTGGTGAAAGTGATGGCACCAATTTCGGCGGGCTTGAGGTCGGCGCCCGGGCCCGGTTGCAGCAGGCGCGCGATCTTGTGCGTGATCACGCGCGTCTTGCCCGAGCCGGCGCCCGCCAGCACCAGACAGGGGCTGTCGAGGTGCTGCACGGCGGCCATCTGGGCCGGGTTCATGGTGGGTGCGGCGGAATCGGCGGGGGAGGACATCGGGGCGGGCGGGGCAGTCGAACGGGCGGGCAGGGGTGCAAGGATAGTGCACGGCGCGCTGTCGGGTTTGTCGCGGGATGTTCCATTGGGCGGCAGGTAGGCGCCCCCCGATCAAGGGTTTCAAGGGTGAACCCGTGACACAGCTCGGTTGCGCTTGCTTACCATCGCTTGACGTAGGGATCCCTTGGCGTCACCGGCTGTTCTGGTGATGCGGCATATTTTTGAAGGAGCGCACATGAACCAACTTTGCCGACAGACCATGGTGGCTGCCGCGTTGGCTGTGCTCGGTTCGGTGTCGTCATCGGCCTGGGCCGACAGTTACACCATCGACTTCAAGACTTTCTTCAACACCGCCACGGCCGACAACCCCATCGACACCAAGACGCTGAACTTCAGCGTGGCCCGCTTGACCATCAGCGACCTGGATGGTGGCAATGGCGTGCAACTGTCGCTGAAGCAGAACAGCCACTCGTTTGAGAGCGTGGCCAACGCCGGCAATTTTGTCGATGCGCTGTGGCTCAAGGGCCCCTCAGGCACGCTGAACAGTCTGTCTGGCCCGGCCTTGGCGGACGGTGCGGGCTATCGTGCCACGCCCTTCATCAAGGAAGCGGGCTATGCCTACACCTGGAACGTGGACTTCAGCGGAGACGCCTTTGCCGAGGGGCAGACTGCCGTTTTGACGCTGACTGGTGCCGGTTTGAGTGCCAGCGCCTTGGCCAGCATTGCCGCGCAGACCCCCATCCTGCTCACGCTGGGCAATGTCGGGGGCAGCTACGGTTTGACCTCCATGGGCAATGCGGTGAACTTTGTCGGCAGCGCGCCGGCGCTGGTCACGGCGGTGCCCGAGCCGGCCACCTACGCCCTGATGGGCCTGGGGCTGGTCGGCCTGGTGTGCGCCCGTCGCCGCCACGCGGGCTGAGGCTGGGGCGCTCGCCCAGCGTCATCGCGCTGACCTACACAAACCCGCCGCGGCGGGTTTTTTTTGTGCGTGCAGCACGCCACCCTGGGCTTCAGCCCTGCTGGTCGATGAAGGCCTGGACCAGGTCGGTGAAGGCCCAGGGTTGCTCCACGGCGCTCAGGTGGGCACAACCGGGCAGGGTCACACATTCCGCATGGGGCATCGCCGCGGCCATGGCCTGCATGCCGGCCGGCGGGGTGCTGGCGTCCTCGCTGCCGGCCAGCAGCAGGGTGGGGATGCGGATCTGGCCCAGGCGGGCGCTCAGGTCGGCGTCGCCCAAGGCCGCGGCGCAGGCGGTGTAGCCCTCGGGGTCGGTGGCCAGCAGCAGGCGCTGGTGGCGCTGCACGGCGGCGGTCTGGCTGGCGCGGAAAGCTTCACTGAAGAAGCGCGCCATCGTGCCCTCGGCCACGGCCTCCAGTCCCTCTTGTTCCACGGTCTGGATGCGTTGCTGCAAGGCGGCGCGGCCGGCCGCGTCGTAACCACTGGTGGTGTTGGCCAGCACCAGGGCCTTGAGCTTGCCGGGGTGGCGCAGCGCCAGGGCCTGGCCGATCAAGCCACCCATCGACAGGCCCACCCAGATCACCGGCTCGCCACCGGCCACCTCGTCGATCAGGCGGGCGGCGTCATCGGCCAGGTCGTCCAGGCTCAGGGCGCCCGTGGGCAGGGCCGAGCGACCGTGTCCGCGCGTGTCCGGGCAGATCACGCGGCAGGTGGCGGCCAGCTCGTTGGCCACCAGGTCCCACATGGCGCTGTCCTGGCCGAGGGCATGGCTGAGGATCACGGTGTGGCGTGGCGTGTCGCTGCGGGCATCGCGCACCGTGGCGTGCAACTTCGGGCGGCTGCGCGTGAACACCGAGCGGCCCACACCGGGGTGCCAGGACTGGTCGGCCGGGTGGGGCGGGGGCTCGATGCCCAGCTCGCGCATGATGCCCAATGCTTTCGAGAAGCCCGTGTTGGCCGCCGGCACGCCGGCATAGATCGCGATCTGGAACAGGGCTTCGCGCACCTCGGCCGGGGTCAGGGTGTGGGCGTTGCCGGGGGTGAGTGAGCCGCGCATGTGGATCTCGAACTCGTCCCAGCGGCCCAGGGCGCAGGTCACGGCCATGACCAGCACGCGGCGGGTCTTCCAGTCCAGACCGGGGCGGCCCCACACGCCATGCCAGGCGTAGTCGGTGATGAAGTGCTGGAAGCCGGCGTTGAAGGCATTGGCTTTGGCCACGGACTTGTCCACCCAGGCATCGCCCAGGGCGGCGCGGCGGTTGCGCATGCCGCGCTCGAAAGGATGATCGAATGGGTGGTCGACGAGGCGGTCCGTTGGCTCTGACATGGCGTGGTTTCCCGAAAGATCGATGACGGCAACATTGTGCCGCCTGAGGCTGGGTCGCTCGCTGGCCGTCGAGGCATGTGACGCCCAGATCGGTTATCGTGCGAACCATGCAACGTTCCCGCACTCACATCCTGGCCTGGGGGGGCGCGCTGTGCGTGGCCGCCTTGCTGGCGGGGTGCGCCAGTGGCCCCGAGACGCGCACGGCCACGCCCAGCCAGCGCGACGGGGCGCCCGCCCAGGCGCCTGCCGACCTGGCTTCGCTGCCCGACCCGGTGCCGCGCATCGAGCCGATCCGCAAGGGCGGTCCGAACAAGCCCTACGCGGTGCTGGGCCAGTCGTACGAGCCGATCGCCGAAGACGTGCCGTGGCGCGAGCAGGGTGTGGCCTCCTGGTATGGCACGAAATTCCATGGCCGCCGCACCGCCAGTGGCGAGCTGTTCAGCATGTATGGCCTGACGGCCGCCCACCGCACCTTGCCTATCCCCAGTTATGCGCGGGTGCGCCATGTGAAAACCGGCAAGTCCGTCATCGTGCGCATCAACGACCGCGGCCCCTTCCATGCGTCGCGGGTGATCGACCTCAGCTATGCGGCGGCCGTCAAGCTGGGCATGGCCTCGGCTGGCAATGCCCAGGTCGAGGTCACGCGCCTGACCTTCGATGACATCCGCCGCGGCGTGTGGGGCAGCGAGTCTTCGTCGGCCGACGAAGCTGCGGCAGGGAGCGCGACAGCCGAGGTCGCCGCGGTGCCGGCGCCAGCGGCCCTCGTGTCCGAGCGGGTGAGTGCCGCGTCGGTGCCGTCTTCGCCCCCGCCTTCACGTGCCCACACGCCGGCGCAGCGGGGCTTTTATGTGCAGCTGGCTGCCATGCGCCAACGCGAGGGGGTGGATCGCTTGCAGCAGCGTGTTTCCAGCGAGCTGGCCGACCTGTTGCCCATGCTGGCGGTGTTCCACGAGGCCTCGCTGTACAAGCTGAAGGTGGGGCCGTATGCCACCCGTCAGGACGCGGTCGTGGCCGCGGCGCAGGCCCGCGAAGCCCTGCAACTGAGCCCGATGGTGGTGGAGCGCCGCTGAGCCTGCATGCCGTATCTGGCCCTGTTGTTCAATGCCTTCGTGTGGGGGCTGTCGTGGTGGCCTTTGCGCCATCTGCAAGCCCAGGGGCTGCATCCCCTGTGGGCGACGCTGTTGTTTTTCCTGCTCGGCGGGCTGCTGATCGGCATGTCGCGGCCGCAGGCCTGGGCCACGGTGCGCCGCACGCCGGCCCTGTGGGCGCTGGCGCTGGCCTCGGGCGCGACCAATGCCGCTTTCAACTGGGGCGTGAGCACCGGCGAAGTGGTGCGCGTGGTGCTGCTGTTCTACCTCATGCCGCTGTGGGCCGTGGGCCTGGCCTGGTGGCTGCTGGGTGAGCGCATCACCCGTATGGCGCTGGTGCGCGTGGGCTTGGCCCTGGGCGGGGCCTTGCTGGTGCTGCGACCGGCCGAGGGCGGCTGGCCCGCTTTCCATGGGCTCGCAGACTGGTTGGGTCTGCTGGGGGGCGTCGGTTTTGCCATCACCAATGTCGTGCTGCGGCGTCAGGCTGCGCAAGCACCCTCGGCACGCGCCTTGGCGATGTTCCTGGGCGGCATCACCTTGCCGGCGGCGCTGGGGGCGGTGCTGGCTTCACAGGGCGTGATCCCGCCCTGGCCTCCCTTGCAAGTGATCTGGCTGCTGCCGGCCTTGGCCCTCGGAACGCTGTTCTTCGTCGGCAACCTGGCGCTGCAGTACGGTGCCTCGCGCCTGCCCGTGCACATCACGTCGGTGGTCATGCTCACCGAGGTGATGTTCGCGGCCGGCTCGGCCGTGTGGCTGGGCGGTGAGGTTCTGCGTCCCACCGTGCTGGCCGGCGGGGCCTTGATCCTGCTCGCCGCCTTGATGGCCAGCCGCGACAAGGCCTGAGGGCCTGACGCGGGTCGGGCGTCAGCTCAGCAGGTTGGTCCGGTCGCTCAACCGCGCAGCTGGCGGCTGTGCGCGTGCACCGTGTCCACCAGCACCTTGACGTTGTCCGGCGGGGTGAACTGGCTGATGCCGTGGCCCAGGTTGAAGATGTGGCCGGACGTCGCCGAAGGCTTGCCAAAGCTGTCCAGCGTCTTGATGACCTCGGCCTGCACCTGCTCGGGCTGGGCGAACAGCACGTTCGGGTCCAGGTTGCCTTGCAGCGCCACGCGGTCGCCGACCTGTGCGCGGGCCTTGCCCAGGTTCATCGTCCAGTCCAGGCCGACCACGTCACAGCCGCTGTCGGCGATCTCGTCCAGCCAGATGCCGCCGCCCTTGGTGAAGACGATGTGCGGGATGCGGTAGCCGTTGTGTTCCTTCTTCAGCTGCGATAGCACGCGCTTCGTGTACGCCAGGCTGAATGCCTGGAAGGCACCATCGGCCAGCACGCCACCCCACGAATCAAAAATCATCGCGGCCTGCGCGCCCGCTTCGATCTGGGTGTTCAGGTACAGGGCCACGGCATCGGCGTTGACGGCCAGGATGCGGTGCATCAGGTCGGGGCGCTGGTACATCAGCGTCTTGACGGCACGGTAGTCGTCCGAGCCGCCGCCCTCGACCATGTAGCAGGCCAGCGTCCAGGGGCTGCCCGAGAAACCGATCAGCGGCACCTTGCCCACGCCGTTCTCATCGGCCAGGGCCTTGCGGATGGTGCCCACCGCGTCGAACACATAGCGCAGCTTGTCCATGTCGGGCACGGCCAGTTCGGCCACGGCGGCCTCGTCACGCACGACCTTGGCGAACTTCGGGCCCTCTCCGGCGGCAAAGCTCAGGCCCAGGCCCATGGCATCGGGCACGGTCAGGATGTCGCTGAAGAGGATGGCGGCGTCAAGGTCGTAGCGGCGCAGCGGTTGCAGCGTCACCTCGCAGGCCAGCTCCGGGTTCGTCGCCAGGCCCATGAAGCTGCCCGCCTGGTCGCGCGTGGCGCGGTACTCGGGCAGGTAGCGGCCGGCCTGGCGCATCAGCCACACGGGCGTGCAGTCGGTAGGCAGTCGCAGGCAGGCCCGCAGGAAGCGGTCGTTGGCCAGGGGCGGGAGCGAAATCGCAGGGGTGTGGGCAGCAGTCATCCCCGGATTGTAGGCAGTCCCCACATGGGGGAGTCCCGGGCGTGGTTCGCGCGGAGGCCGACAGGGTGCCCTGCTCATTCAGGGGGGCTCTCCGCACAAGCCATGAGCCCGATGCCCGCCCGCCTCTGCCAGCATCGCGGGCATGGCATTTCTCACTGGTGACATCGTCCCCCTCAACCGCACTGAGCATGGCTACGCCGCCATCGAAGGGCTGGCGGCCACGATGGTTCAGCCCTATCTGATCCGGCTCGATGGCCCCGTGGACGTGGCCGCCGTGCGCCGCGTGATGCGCGAGCTGGTCACCGCCTATCCCAAGCTGCGCGCCAAGCTGGAGCCGGGCTGGCACCGCTACCACCTGCGCATCCTGCCCGACGACGACATCGTCGATCAGCTCTTCGACTGGGCCTTCCGCATCGACACCCAGGTGGACCTGGACGACCCGGCGCAGGTCGAAGCCTGGCAGCGCCAACTCATCAACGAGGTGCTGCCGCTGGAGCGCGGCCTGGGCCTGCGTGTGCGCTTCGCCCCCCATCCTCAGCGGCCGGCCCTGCTGTTTGGCGTGCCCCACATCCTGGCCGATGGCATGACCATGGTGCAGCTCGTGCGCCAGATCCTGCGCGGCCTCAATGGCCAGCCGCTGGAGCCCATGCCGCTGGAAGCGCCGGCCATGATCGGTTCGATCGCGCCGCAGCGCTGGTGGCAGTGGCCGCGCCAGTTGCGCAAGGCGCGTCAGCACAAGGTGGCCGAAGCGCGCCGGCTCGCCAGCTTGCACATCCAGCAGGTGCCGACACGCCTGGGCCTGCACTATTCCACCACCGGCTTGCGTCTGTACGAGGCCTCCACCGGCACCGCCGAGCTGCGTGCGGTGGCGCGCCAGGCGGGCGTCTCGCTCAACACCTTGCTGATCGCGGCCTTGGCACAGACCTTCCTCGAACAGGCGCCCGACGACCCTCAGGCTGCCGCCGTCATCCGCATCTCGGTCAACCTGCGGCGCTTCTACCCGGCCGAGGCGGGGCACGGCCCGCTGTGGGGCAACCATGTGGGGGCGTTCCTCGTCATTGAGCAGGACGCGCACAAGCCCTGGCCCGAGCGCCTGCGCTCGGTGGACGCCAGCATCCGTGAAGGCCAGGCGCGCTACGAGCGCCGTGAGATGTGCTGGACCTATCTCTGGGATGAGTTGGTGCCCTGGCTGGGGCGCACCCTCATTGGTCACATTGGCGTGCAACTCAAGCGCGCACAGCGCTTTCCGGTCATCAGCTGCCACGCCACCAGCCTGGGCGATGCCAACGCGGTCAACGAGCCCGGTGCGCGCCTGCGTGCCGCGCAGCTTTTCGGGGTGGTCAATAGCATCTCGCCACTGCCCGTGCTCACCGAGATGAACGGCCGCCTGTTCGTGCCCACCGCCTGGCAGCTGTCGGAAACCAGCCATGCCGAGATGAGCGAGTTCCTGCAGCGCTTCGACCGGACCTTGGCGTGGCTGGTGTCCGCAGCGAGCGCCTCCGCGCAGCCTTGAGGCGCTGCAACGGGGTCCTTACAGCCGCCCCAACTCCGCGTACAGCGGCCGGCCATCCATGCCGGGGCGCGGGTCCTCGCCGTAGCTCATCCAGAAGTTCTCTGACAGCAACTTCTGGCGCTTGTAGCCGCGCGGCACCTCCACCAGCGGGTCGCCATGCACCACGGCCGTGGCCAGCGCGTCATAGCGCTGCCCCTGGTGCGCCATCATCCAGTCGATCAGCGCCTGGTACACGGCCGGGTCATCGCCCGCGATCAGCACGTTGTACAGCGTCAGGTAGTTCAACGCGCCCCCCACCGGCGGCAGCTTGAAGCCGCCTACCAGCCCCACATACAGGTTGTAGAGCGGGCGCAGGGCCTGCACCATCGGCTTGAAGCCCATCACCCGCGTCTGCTTGTAGGCCTTCTGGTCCCAGCCGGCCAGCATGCCGATCAGGGTGTCACCGCGCCAGGCCAGCGCATAGTCGCTGATGCGCAGTCCGGCGTAGTACGGGTCACCGGCCATCAGCTTTTGAAAATCGTAGACCGGATAGCCGTGGCGCCGCGGTGCCTCTCGGTCCTGAAACGCCTGCATCTGCGGCACATCGGCCGCAGTCGCCGCGCGGATCGTCACCCCAGCGGGGATGCGCGGGGTCTGCTTGCGCACGAAGAGGAAACTGGTCTCGATGGTGTGCGTCACCCAGTACTGAAACAGGATGCCATCGGCCATGTTCGCGGCGGCATCGAGCGGTGCCGTGTTGCCCTTGATGACCACGCCCTGCAGCAGGTCGTCGGTGCTGCGGTGGCGCTTCTGTTCGGTGAACAACTGCCCTGCAATCCCGCGACGCCGGTAGGCCGGGTCCACCCGCGTGTCCCCCGAGTAGTACACGCGCCGGGGCTGCCCATTGATGTAGAGCGTGCGCCCCGAGATCATTGTCAGGCCGGCCAGCACCTCCGGCCGTTCCGGGTCCTCGGCCACCGCGAGCAGCTGCTCGTCGCCAATCACCTTCGCGCCGACAAAGAAGTCGGGCTGGCGCTGAAAGCACAGCTCGGCCGGCCCTGGCATCGTGATCTTGCTGATCAGATCGTGGATGCGCGGGTTGTCCGACGGGTTGCCAAGGCGGATGGTGATGCTCATGAGGGAGGGCTTGTGAAGAGGTTCAGACCATGTCCAGGGCTTGGCGCAAGGCCGCAGGGGCAGCGCCCGACCAGTGCCGCAGCGGTTCGATCTTGATGTTGCCTTCGATCATCCCGCGCTCACGGCACTGCGCCAGATACAAGTCGCGCATGCGCGGCAAGGCCACGCAGGCGGCCGGTTGCAGTTGGCCCAGGTCGCGCGCCAGCTTGTAGTGGAAGTGCGCTTGCAGCGCTTTTTCCACCTGGTCGGCCAGGTCGCGCTGCAAGGCGCCGCGGGGGGCATCCGCCTGGCACTCCACCAGCAAGGCATACCCGGGTGTGCGCCCACGTGCTTCGTCCAGGGCCAGCAGGGTCACCGGCAGGGCGCCTTGCAGGTTCAACGCGTCGATCACGGCCTGCGCCGTGGTCGCACTGGTCTTCTCACCCACCAGGTCGACGCCATCGTTGCGACCCAGGAAGGTGAAGCAGGGCACCTGACCCAGCGGAGCCTCCACACGCAACAAGTCGCTCATCTGATAACGGGCCAGGCCGCTGCCGGTGGTCAGCAGCGGGATCACCTCCTGACCCTCGCGCAGCGCCCACGGCGGCAACACCTGGCCATCCTGCGCGTCGATGAACTCGTAGACATGGCTCAGGTACGCCAAGGGGTAGCGCCCCTGGAAAGGGAAGGTCACCACCCCTTCGGTGGCCCACAGACCCTTGCCCTGGAAGCCCGCCTGCGGCAATTGCGCTTGCAACTGCCGCGCCCACGGGGCCGCGGCCGCGGTGTCCCAGGCGCTGATCACGCTCAGATTCGGCCACAGTTGCTGAAAGAAAGCGGGGTCCAGCCGCCCGTCCCAGCGTTGGAGCAGGCCGCCGGCACGCGCCGACGTCGGGCAGGGCAGGCCGGCCATGCGCGGCGTGCGCGCGCCCCAGTCGCCGCGCGACAAGGCGGTGGCCAACTCTTCGCGCCAGGCCGACATCTGCTCCAGCAAGCCCAGGCCGAAGGTCGGGCTCCACACCGAGATGAAGCCCAGCGAGGCGTCCGAAGCCAGCCAGGCGATCGTGGCAAACAGTGAGTCCTCGGACGTCTCGGCCAGCGCGATCTCCTGCGGCGCTGCCTGGGTCAGGTAGGCCAGCAGGCGCTTGCCCCAGGACAGGATTTGCATGTCGTCGTTCAGATCTCCCTGGGTCTGGGCGCGCATCTCGGTGGGCACCCACGACAGCGACCAGTAGTGCGTGCCCCGGCCTTGCCGTGGAAACTGCCGATACAGGTCGCTCACCCACGCGCTGATGACCTCGTCGAGCTCTTCCAGGAACAGCTTGGTGTACGGCACCCACTTGACCGCCGACGTCGAGCCGCTCGTGGGCTGGTAGCGCATCACCGGCGAGTCGATCAGCAGGGCCTGCTGCGTCTCACGCTGGCGCGTGATCGCGGCGGCGTGGTCGGCATAGTTGCTCACCGGCAACTCGCGCGCGAACGTCTCCCAGGACCAGTCGGCGCGGATGCCCCGCCGTTGCCCTTCGGGCGAGCGTGCCGCCGCGGCCAGCCAGCGTGCCAACCGGGCGCGCTGCACGCCCTCCAGATCGTGCAGATGGCGCTCGAAACGCCGACGACCCGGCGCAACGAGTTGGCGCAGGAGTTGATGTCCGAGGGTGGTCCCGATCCCCATGCTCAGGACGCTCGCTGGCGATCCAGGGCGTCGTGCATCACGTCCGTGTCCTGCCAGGGGGTGGCCTGGGCCGACGTCGGCGCCACATCCAGGCCAGAAGGCCGGTGCGAGCGCAGCACATGCTTGCGGAACCACTTCAGCGGCATGTCCACGCAAGAGCGCATCAGGCTTTCATAGTCCAGGGAGCCCACGCAAGGCAGCTCGGTGCCACGTCGCCACTCGGGGTTGGCCTGCTCGAAAAACGCAATGTGCGGATTGGCCGCCTTCAACTCCGGCGTGATCTCGGCCACATCGCCCTTCAGCCACACGTAATCGTGACCGAAGTCCAGCACCATCCGCTGCCGGTCGAAAGCGTCCGGGAACAAGGCCTCGCAATACGCCTCGGTGACGCGGCGATAGCGCTCGTCGCCGCCCCGCACGTTCGGGTAGTAGTTGTAGAAATTGTTGGTCAGCAGCAGATAGGTCTTGTAGCCCTTGGAGATCAGGAACCAGTAGAAGGGCGTGAGCGGCTTTTTCAGGCGCTCGATCAAGACGCGGCGATGGAAGGTGGTCGCCAGCGCGTTGTTGCCCCAGTACGCCGGCTCGATGATGGTGTCCCCACTGAAGATGCCCCGGACCGCCCGCCCCTCGACCCGCAGGTCGAAACAGGTGAGTGTCGAAAAACCAACAACCTTCTCGTCCGACTTGCGCGTCACCAGGATGACGCCCGACTTCTGGCTCAGGTCGTGCATGAACACATCGAGCGCCGTGTTTTCGTAGAACGATGCGTACAGGTCGTACATCTGCTTGATGTGCGTGACCGTGATGTTCTGTATCGGACGGTAGAAGGTGTTGACGAGTTCTTTGCGGCTTGTTTCGGGCATGTCGTGGCTCCACCAGGGGGGCTGTGATCGAAGGCATCGGGGAGGCCGTCGACAAGGAATGGCTTGAGCATGACGATGCGCCCCGGCCTCGCCCATCGGGCTTGCCCCAGGGCTTCCCTCGGATGGGGGGGGGCTGGCGGGACCGCCGCATTCGCGGGGCGCCTGGCCTCAAAACGGAGAGGTCGCTTGGATCCGTGCGGGTTACTGCGTATAATCTTTAGGTTTTGCCGACATCAGGGTCGGTGTGTTTGTGCCAGATCGGCGCCAAAAGCGTCCGTCAACCAACGCTCCCAAGCAAAGAGCAAGCGACATGTCCACGCCTCAACGTTCCAAGCCAAGAGGCGGCGAATCGGTTCACGATACCGACTTCGATGTGTCCGACTGGTCCAAAGACACCGATCCACCTGTTGAGCCGCTGACGCGGGAAGAGGCGCAAGCCCTTCTTGCCAGGCACCCTTCGATGTCTGTGTGGCAGGTTCTGGCCGCGCAGGCGCTGTTCGGGGTGTTGGTCGCGCTCATCTGGGGTGGTCTGTCGCGCGATGTGTCCGCCTTCTGGTCTGCGCTGTATGCGACGGCCGTGGTCGTGGTGCCCGGTTTGCTGATGGCGCGCGGGGTGTTTGGACGCAATGCGGGACGCGGGGTCGGGCGCCTTCTGGTCTGGGAGGTGCTCAAGCTGGGTTTGATCTGCGCCTTGTTGGCGCTGGCGCCCCAGGTGGTGCAGCCCTTGAACTGGGTGGCGCTGCTGGTGACCCTGGTGCTGGTCTTGAAAGTTGTTGGGGTGGTACTGCTCGTCGGGCAGCGCCGCTAATAAAAATCTTGATTTGACGAGAGTTGCTGATGTCTGCTGACGCTGTCGCCGCTACGGCTGAACACGCGGCCCACCACGGGCCAACCGCTCCGGAATACATTGGGCACCACCTGCGCCATCTGCAGAACTACGCAGACGAGCAGGCCATTGTCGACTGGTCGTACATCAACATCGACTCGATGTTCTGGTCGATCGTGCTCGGTCTGCTGGGTGTGTTCGTGTTGTGGAAGGCTGCAGCCAAGGCCACGTCCGGCGTGCCGGGCCGCTTCCAGGCTGCCGTCGAGCTGCTGGTCGAACTGGTCGACACGCAAGCCAAGAGCATCATCCCGAACGCGACCTCGCGCAAGGCTGTCGCCCCCGTCGCCCTGACCGTGTTCGTGTGGATCTTCTTCATGAACGCGATGGACTTGCTGCCCGTCGACCTGCTGCCCCGCATCTGGGAAGGCGTCTACGCCGCCGCTGGTCACGACCCGCACCACGCCTACATGCGCGTCGTGCCCACCGCCGACCTGTCCATCACCCTGGGCATGTCCATCTCGGTCCTGCTGATCTGTCTGTACTACAACATGAAGATCAAGGGCGTGGGCGGCTTCGTCAAGGAACTGTTCACGGCTCCCTTCCACGCACATGGCGTGGGCGGCACGATCGCCCTGGCCCTGCCCAACTTCTTCCTGAACCTGGTGGAGTTCGGTGCCAAGACGATCTCTCATGGCATGCGACTGTGGGGCAACATGTACGCTGGCGAATTGGTCTTCATGCTGATCGCCTTGCTGGGTGGCGCTGTTGGCGCAGCCCTGACCATGGGTGGCGCTGGCTTGTGGATCCTCCACGTGCTGGCAGGCTCTGCCTGGGCCATCTTCCACATCCTGATCATCGCGCTCCAGGCCTTCATCTTCATGATGCTGACCCTGGTGTACATCGGTCAGGCACATCAAGGTCACTGATTTCAATCGGTGTGACCTGAACGAGTTTTTCTTTTCCCTTTCCCTTTCCTTTCTTAACTTACCTTTCTTTTAGGAGCAATCATGGAACTGGTGTTGGCTAACGTCGCTATCGCTTGTGGTCTGATCATCGCACTGGGCGCCATCGGTGCTTGTATCGGTATCGCCCTGATGGGTGGCAAGTATTTCGAAGCAACCGCTCGTCAGCCTGAACTGATGAACGAACTGCAAACCAAGATGTTCCTGCTGGCCGGTCTGATCGACGCCGCCTTCCTGATCGGCGTGGGTATCGCCATGCTGTTCGCATTCGCCAACCCCTTCATCGCCGCCCTGAAGTAATCGGTCCCTTCTCGACTGAACATTCCATTTAACCGAGAAAGGTCCGAGCCGTGAATCTGAACGCAACACTGTTCGCGCAGATCGTGGTCTTCGGGATCCTCTGGTGGTTCACGATGAAGTTCGTGTGGCCCCCGATCACGAAGGCTCTCGACGAGCGCGCAACCAAGATCGCGGACGGTCTGGCTGCTGCCGACAAGGCGAAGCTGGAACTGGCGAACGCTAACAAAAGCGTCCAGGAACAGCTCTCCCAATCCCGCGACGAGATCGCTCAACGCATTGCTGACGCTGAAAAGCGTGCAGCCGCCATCGTCGACGACGCCAAAAAGCGTGCTGCCGACGAAGGTGCCAAGATCGTTGCTGATGCCAAGGCAGAAGCCGATCAACTGGCCGTGCAAGCCCGTGAAGTCCTGCGTGAGCAGGTCGCCGGTCTGGCCGTCAAGGGTGCCGAGCAGATTCTGCGTCGCGAGGTGTCGGCCGAGGTCCATGCCGACCTGCTGAACCGCCTGAAGTCGGAGCTGTGATCATGGCCGAGCTCGCCACCATCGCCCGTCCTTATGCCGAAGCCTTGTTCAAGGCCGTCCCGGAAGCAGAGCAATCTGCGGTCGTGACGCAAGTGGCCGCGCTGGCGCAAGTCGCCGGTGATGCCGCCCTGCAAAGCTTCGCCGACAACCCTCGCGTCACGCAGGAGCAAGTCTTCGGCGTGCTGACCGAGGCCGCCAAGGTGGCTTTGGCTCCGGCTGTGTCCAATTTCCTGCGTACCGTTCTGGACAACGGTCGTCTGGCGGCTCTGCCGCTGATGGCCGAGCAGTTCCAGACGCTCGTGCATGCCCGCCAGGGCGTGGCCGAAGCCCGCGTTTACAGCGCCTTCCCGATTTCTGACGCCCAAGTGGCCGAGATCGTGGGGCCGCTGGAAAAGCGCTTTGGTCGCAAGCTGGAAGCCGTTGTGGAGGTCGATGCCGACCTCATCGGCGGTGTGCGCGTGGTGGTCGGCGACGAGGTGCTCGACACCTCCGTCAAGGCCCGCCTGGAACGCATGAAGTCGGCACTTCTGGCCTGAACCAGAGCCCGGCCTCCATCCGAATAGTCGCTCAACCCTACCGGTGGTATTGCGCCACCGGTTGTTGTCAACGCGGTTCGCCTTCGCGCGGCCCTTGACCAGCCTGGGAGCAAAGCAATGCAACTGAATCCCGCAGAAATTTCCGAACTGATCAAGAGCCGCATCGAGGGTCTCGGCGCGGCTGCCGACATTCGCAACCAAGGTACCGTCATCTCCGTGACCGACGGTATCGTTCGCATCCACGGTCTGTCCGACGCGATGCAAGGCGAAATGTTGGAGTTCCCCGCGGACGCTTCTGGCGTCCCCACCTACGGCCTGGCCCTGAACCTCGAGCGCGACTCCGTCGGCGCCGTGATTCTGGGTGCCTACGAGCACATCTCTGAAGGCGACGTCGTCAAGACGACCGGTCGCATCCTGGAAGTGCCCGTTGGTCCCGAGCTGATCGGTCGCGTGGTGAACCCCCTGGGTCAGCCCATCGACGGCAAGGGCCCGATCAACGCCAAGCTGACTTCTCCCATCGAGAAGATCGCTCCGGGCGTGATCGCACGTCAATCCGTGGATCAACCCCTGCAGACCGGCATCAAGTCCATCGACTCGATGGTGCCCGTCGGCCGTGGTCAGCGCGAGCTGATCATTGGTGACCGCCAGACTGGCAAGACCGCTGTCGCCATCGATGCGATCATCAACCAGAAGGGCCAAGGCGTCACCTGTATCTACGTCGCCATCGGTCAGAAGGCTTCGTCGATCAAGAACGTCGTGCGCTCGCTGGAACAAGCTGGCGCCATGGACTACACCATCGTCGTCGCCGCTTCGGCCTCTGACTCGGCTGCCATGCAGTTCGTGTCGGCCTACTCCGGTTGCGCCATGGGCGAGTACTTCCGCGACCGCGGTCAAGACGCCCTGATCGTGTACGACGACCTGTCCAAGCAAGCCGTTGCCTACCGTCAAGTCTCGCTGCTGCTGCGTCGTCCGCCCGGCCGCGAAGCTTTCCCTGGCGACGTGTTCTATCTCCACAGCCGCCTGCTGGAGCGTGCCGCCCGCGTGAGCGCCGACTACGTCGAAGCGTTCACCAACGGCGAAGTGAAGGGCAAGACCGGTTCTCTGACCGCCCTGCCCATCATTGAAACGCAAGCCGGCGACGTGTCCGCTTTCGTTCCGACCAACGTGATCTCGATCACCGACGGTCAGATCTTCCTGGAAACCAACCTGTTCAACGCTGGTATCCGCCCCGCCATCAACGCCGGTATCTCGGTGTCGCGCGTCGGTGGTGCTGCTCAGACCAAGGTCATCAAGAGCCTGTCCGGCGGTATCCGTACCGACCTGGCCCAGTACCGTGAATTGGCTGCGTTCGCGCAGTTCGCTTCCGATCTGGACGCTGCCACTCGCAAGCAGCTGGACCGTGGTGCCCGTGTGACCGAGCTGCTGAAGCAGGCTCAGTACCAACCTCTGTCGATCTCCCTGATGGGCGCAACGCTGTTTGCCGTCAACAAGGGCTACATGGACGACATCGAAGTCAAGCAAGTGCTGCCTTTTGAAGCTGGTCTGCACCAGTTCCTCAAGACCAGCCACGCTGCTTTGCTGGCCAAGATCGAAGAGAAGAAGGCCCTGGACAAGGACGCTGAAGCCGAACTGCAATCGGCCATCGTCGCGTTCAAGAAGACCTTCGCCTAAAGGAGCGCACCATGGCCGTAGGCAAGGAAATTCGCAACAAGATCAAGAGCGTCGAGAACACCAAGAAGATTACCAAGGCCATGGAAATGGTCGCGGCTTCGAAGATGCGCAAGGCGCAAGATCGCATGCTTGCGGCTCGCCCCTACGCTGAAAAGGTGCGCAACATCACGGCGAACTTGGCCAAGGCCAACCCCGAGTACGTCCACCCCTTCATGCTGCCCTCTGTGGACGGCAAGAAGGTGGGCTTCATCGTGGTGAGCACGGACAAGGGTCTGTGCGGTGGTCTGAACACGAACGTGCTGCGTGCCGTGACCAACCAGCTCCGTGAGCTGGACGGTCAAGGCGTCAAGGCCGACGTGGTCGCCATCGGCAACAAGGCCACCGGCTTTTTCAACCGCATCGGTGCCAATGTCGTCGCGCAAGTCGTCGGCATGGGCGACACCCCGCATCTGGAAAAGCTGATTGGCCCGGTCAAGGTGCTGCTCGACGCTTACACCGCTGGTGAACTCAGCGCTGTCTACCTGTGCTACACCCGCTTCATCAACACGATGAAGCAGGAGCCGCAGGTCCAGCAATTGCTGCCTCTGGCCGCTGACGAGTTCGCAGGCGAGACGACTCATTCATGGGAATACATCTATGAGCCGGACGCCAAGCTGGTGATCGACGAGCTGATGACCCGTTACGTTGAGGCGCTGGTTTACCAGGCTGTGGCAGAGAACATGGCTTCGGAGCAGTCGGCTCGCATGGTGGCCATGAAGGCCGCGACCGACAACGCCGGCAATGTGATCAAGGAACTGAAGCTGGTCTACAACAAGACCCGCCAGGCAGCGATCACGACCGAGCTGTCCGAGATCGTCGCCGGTGCGGCTGCGGTCTGATCCGAAGATTTTGAATTGATTGAAGGAACGAAAAATGGCTGACACGCAAACAGTGGGCAAGATCGTTCAGTGCATCGGCGCCGTGGTGGACGTGGAGTTCCCGCGTAACCAGATGCCCAAGGTGTACGACGCCCTGAAGATGGACGGCTCCGCGCTGACCCTCGAAGTGCAACAGCAGTTGGGTGACGGCATTGTCCGTACCATCGCGCTGGGTTCGTCCGACGGCCTGCGCCGCGGCATGCAGGTGTTCAACACCAATGCTCAGATCACCGTGCCCGTGGGCCAGGCGACCCTGGGCCGCATCATGGACGTGCTGGGCAACCCCATCGACGAACGTGGTCCAGTGGACCAGGCTCTGACCGCCCCGATCCACCGCAAGGCTCCCGCTTACGACGAACTGTCGCCCTCGACTGAGCTGCTGGAAACCGGCATCAAGGTGATCGACCTGATCTCGCCTTTCGCCAAGGGCGGCAAGGTGGGTCTGTTCGGTGGCGCCGGTGTGGGCAAGACCGTGAACATGATGGAACTCATCAACAACATCGCGAAGGGCCACGGCGGTCTGTCGGTGTTCGCTGGTGTGGGTGAGCGTACCCGTGAGGGCAACGACTTCTATCATGAAATGTCTGACGCTGGCGTGGTGAAGCAGGACAACCTGTCTGAATCCAAGGTCGCCATGGTCTACGGCCAGATGAACGAGCCGCCGGGCAACCGTCTGCGCGTGGCCCTGACCGGTCTGACGATGGCCGAAGCCTTCCGTGACGAAGGTAAGGACGTGCTGTTCTTCGTGGACAACATCTACCGCTACACTCTGGCCGGTACCGAAGTGTCCGCTCTGCTGGGTCGTATGCCTTCGGCTGTGGGCTATCAGCCGACGCTGGCCGAAGAAATGGGCCGTCTGCAAGAGCGCATCACCTCGACCAAGGTCGGCTCTATCACCTCGATCCAGGCCGTGTACGTCCCTGCGGACGACTTGACCGACCCGTCGCCTGCCACGACCTTCGCCCACTTGGACTCCACCGTGGTGCTGTCGCGTGACATCGCTTCGCTGGGTATCTACCCCGCTGTGGACCCGCTGGACTCGACCTCGCGTCAGCTGGACCCGCACGTGGTTGGTGAAGAGCACTACCAAGTGGCCCGCGCCGTGCAAAACACGCTGCAGCGCTACAAGGAACTGCGCGACATCATCGCCATTCTGGGCATGGACGAACTGGCTCCGGAAGACAAGCAATTGGTCGCCCGCGCTCGCAAGATCCAGCGTTTCCTGTCGCAGCCTTTCCACGTCGCCGAAGTGTTCACCGGCGCACCTGGCAAGTATGTGCCTCTGAAGGAAACCATCCGTGGCTTCAAGATGATCGTCAACGGCGAGTGCGATGCACTGCCCGAGCAGGCCTTCTACATGGTGGGTACGATCGACGAAGCCTTCGAAAAGGCCAAGACGATTCAATAAGCTGCGCGTTTGGCCCTGACTCGGCGTTGCCGTGCTCGCCGTAGCCTGGCTACGGCTGTGCGCGGCGCCTTGATTCAGGACCAACCGCTTGCTTCTTGTGCCGTCTGATTCAGTTGAATGTCTGCTGCACCAGACGGTGCAAATCGTTGAACCTCTTTTGAAAGCTCGATATGTCCACCATTCACGTTGATGTGGTCTCCGCCGAAGAGTCGATCTTCTCGGGCGAAGCCACGCTGGTGTCCCTGCCGGGTGAGGTGGGTGAGCTTGGCATCCTGCCGCGTCACACTCCGCTGATCACCCGCATCAAGCCGGGCGCCGTGCGCATCCAGCGCGCTGACAACAACGAAGAAGAGTTCGTCTTCGTGGCTGGCGGCATTCTGGAAGTGCAGCCTCACTGCGTGACCGTGCTGGCCGATACCGCCATCCGCGGTCACGACCTGGACGAAGCCAAGGCGACCGAAGCCAAGCGTTTGGCCGAGGAAGCCGTACAGAACGCCAAGGGCGAACTGGACCTGGCCCGCGCGCAAAGCGAACTGGCCGAACTGGTGGCTCAGTTGGCTGCCATCCGCCGCCTGCGCAAGAAGTGATCTCGTGCCCGACAGGCGCTTGCGCCTGTCTTGGTACCGAAGCCCGCAGTTCACCCCTGCGGGCTTTTTTGCGCTTGGGCTTCCATGGCCTCGGCCCGGGGGGCCGCGAGTCTGCCTCGGCGGCATGTTCTTCCCCTGCACGCGCGCCACGGCAAGGGGCTGACCAGGGTTATCCATTCGGGGCAAGCGACCTTGGCCAATGGCCCACGCGCACCTATGCTGGTTTCACGCAGGAATCGGGATGGGAGCCAGCATGGCAGCAGGGACAGCGAGCAGCGCGTCGGCGCAGGTGCGCCGGTTGGGGTGGTGGCGGTACGCGGCAGTGTTCGGGGCTTTGCCCTCGCCGAAGGCTGTGCCGAGCAAACTGGACTTCGGCGCCGAGTTCGTCGGGCCGGCATGGCTGAGGTGGAGTGCCGGACCGTCGCTGGCCTTGACGGCCCTGGCCGGTTGGTGCGGCAAGCGTTTTGCGCAGGGGCAGGCGGTGAACCTGGTGCGCGACAGGCGTGGGGGGGCGCCCCGTGCGACCCTGCCGATGCAGTCCTTGCTGGCACCGTCAACGATCGACGGACGTGTGGTCGTGCGCCTGCAGTACCCCCGTGAGGCGGGCGTGCCCTGGCGCTGGGCGGTCGATGAGCTGCGCCCCTTGGGCGACGGGGGCTGGCTGGGCATGATGCACCTGGAGCTGCCGTTGCTGCGGCGCCTGCATTTCCCCTTCTTGCTGACGCCGATGGAGCGTGCTTGAGATGCAGGAGGTCGACTGCCTGGTGGTTGGCTCCGGATTTGGCGGGGCCGTGAGTGCCTTGCGCATGGCCGAGAAGGGCCATTCGGTGGTGGTGTTGGAGCAGGGGCGGCGCCTGCGGCGCGCCGACATTGAGGCGGGTGGGCGCAGTGTGCGTCGCCTGATCTGGGAGCCCGCACTGGGCTTGCGGGGCTACTTCCGTCAGTGGATTTTTCCGGACGTGGCGGTCGTGGGCGGTGTGGCGGTGGGCGGTGGCAGTCAGGTGTTTGCCGGGGTGCTGTTGCGACCGAGGGGGGCCACGTTTGCCTCCCCCGATTGGCCGCGGGCCGAGGCCGACTGGCAGGCGGCGTTGGCACCGCATTACGCGCGCGCGGAGCGGATGCTCGGTGCGGCCGCGAATCCGGCGCGCGGTCGGCAAGATCGCTGGTTGCTTGACACTGCCCGGGCCATGGGCGCCGGCGCCAGCTTTGACGGCATTGCGTCGCAGGCGATTTACTTTGGGCAGCAGGGCGAGGGCGTGGACCCTTTCTTTGGCGGTGAGGGGCCGGCGCGGAGTGGTTGCCGCCAATGCGGTGAGTGCCTGTCGGCCTGTCAGCATGGCAGCAAGAACAGTCTGGACCTGAACTACCTGTATCTGGCGGAGAAGAAGGGCGCGCGCGTCGTGCCCGAAACGACGGTGACCGACATCGTGCCGCTGGCCGATGGACGCTATCGGGTGATGGTGCGGGTTGGTCGCGAGAAGGCGGCTCGACCGGCCTATGTGGCCCGCAAGGTGATCGTCGCGGCGGGCGTGGTCGGGACGGTGGACTTGCTGACACATTGCCGGGATGTGTCGAAGTCTCTGCCGAAGCTCTCGTCCGCGCTGGGACAGCGGGTGCGCACCAACAGCGAGTCGATCGTGGGGGTACTCTTGCCTGAGGGGCAGGTGGCCAATGCCGATGGGGCGGCGATTACCTCGCACTTCTATCCGGATGCGCACACGCACATCACGCAGAACCGCTTTCCGGCCAGCTTTGCCTACATGCGCTGGACCTGTGGGCCCTTGGTGGATGCGGCCAGCCCGGCCGCACGGCGCTGGCAGACGCTGGGGGCCATGCTGCGGCAGCCTGGCAGGGTCTGGCGCAACTGGGCGGCGCGCGACTGGCCCGCGCGGGCCGTGATGCTGACGGTGATGCAGAACGTGGACACGCAACTGGCGCTGGTGCGCACGCGGCACCCTTTGATGCCGTGGCGCACGCGCCTGACAACGCGGCGGGAGGCGGGGGCGTCTTCCCTGGCTTTCATTCCGCAGGCCTTGAAGGCGGCGCAGCATCTGGCGCAGGTCACGGGTGGAGAGGCGATCTGCCCCTTGCTGGAAAGCGTCGGCAACAAGGCGGTGACGGCGCACATCCTGGGGGGCGCCGTGGTCGCCGACAGCCCGGCGCGGGGCGTGATCGACCATCGCCATGAGGTGTTTGGCTATCCAGGGCTGTATGTCGTGGATGGCTCGGCCGTGCCGGCCAACCTGGGCGTGAACCCGAGCTTGACGATCACGGCGCTGGCCGAGCGGGCGATGAGCCTGATGCCGGGGCGCGAGCGCCCCTGAACCTCAGATCACGTCGGCCGGCGGGCGGCGTTGCAGCACACCAATCGGCGGGGCCCAGCGGGCGCCCTTGGGCTTCTTGGCGGTGACGAGGGTGACGTCGGCCGGCTCGAACACCTCGACGTTGTGCGTGATGGGCGTGGTGAGCACGTACTGCGCACGGGTCGAGCGCAGGAAGTGGCCAACGAGCTGGATGTTGCGCACGTCCAGGTGGGCGAAGGGTTCGTCGATGAAGACGAAGCCGCCCGTGCTCTCGTCGTCCTTCATCAGGCCCACGAGCAAGATGAGGGACTTGATGACCTGCTGGCCACCCGAGGCTTCGCCGTCGTTGAGGCCGATGCTGCCCTTGCCGTCGAAGTTGAAGTGCACCTTGAGCTCGGCCTGGCGCAGGCCGATGTCGTCGCCGTCCAGATGCGGCAGCTCGGCGTTGACCTCGACGCCGGCGAGGTGGCCAAGTTCGATGATGTTCTTGCGGTAGCGGCGCACCGTGACCTTGAGCACGTCGGTGTAGCGCGCGCGGGCATTGTCGACGGCGATGGCCGCGGCGGCGTTGCTGGCCTTGCGCTGGTTGAGCTCGTCTTCCTGGCGCAGCACGTTGGCGTTCATCAACGTGAGCTGCTCCAGCACGGTGGGGTCGGTCTCCCACTGGCCTTCGTTGAGCTCGCGGTCGACGGCGTCGGCGCGCAGGCGGGCCTGGGTGACGTTGCCGTATTTGGCCTGCATCTCGGTGATGCGGGCGGGCTCGCGCCAGCGGCGGGCCAGTTGCAGCTTGACCTCGCGCGACATGAGGGCCTGGGCCATCAGCTCATCGAAGCGGATCTGCCAGTCGCGGTCGTGTTGGGCACTGCGGCTCTCGAGGTGAGCCAGTCGCTCTTGCGCCTGCTTGTAGGCGTGCTGGGCGTTGGTCTGCGCCACCACGGCATGCTTGAGCAGGGCCTCGGCTTGCTGCCAACGCTCACCGGCTTGCACACGGGCCTGCTTGAGCGTGGGCAGCTGTTCGCGGGCTTCGTGGAATTCGGCGGCGCGGTCGGCCAGCTCGGCAGCGGCGGTGAAGCCTTTGGCGGCCTGGCGGGCGTCTTGCAGCTGGCGGTCGAAGAAGGCCTGGTCGCGCACCAGGCGGGTCATCTCTTCGTCGAGCTGTGCCAGGCGGGCTTCGATGGACTGGCGGCGACCGGCGATGGCGGCAGCGCCGAACTGGTGCTGGCCGGGGTCGACCCAGACCGAGCGGCCGCCGCGGTTGTCGCGGTGGTAGGCCTCGGGGGTGATCCATTCGCCGCCGACCTTGACGCCGGCTTCGGTGCTGGCCACGCGGCGGATGTTGGCCAGCTGGCGCAGCAGCCAGCGCGGTGCAGCCGCAGAGAACTTCAGGACGGCCAGCAGGCTGTCGGGATCGGGCTGGGCGGGGGCGTCTTCGGCGTCGGCCACGATGTAGTGGCGGAAGCGCTCTCTCTCGGCCAGGGCCATGGCCTGGGCTTCTTGGCTGGGCTTGGCCAGCACCACGACCCAGCGGCTGCCGCGCAGCACGCCTTCGGCGGCGGCGCGCCATTTCTCGTCGCTGATCTCGATGATGTCGGCGATGAGGTGGTGGGCGATGCCGGCCTCGGCGAGGGTGCGCGTGAAGCGGGCGACTTCGGGTGGCGGCGGGGCCTGGCGCTGGCCTTTGAGGGCGTCGTAGGCGCGCTGGGCGTCGTCACGCTGGTCCTTGAGGCGTTGCCACTGGGTGGCGAGCTTTTGCTTGTGCTCGCTCAGTTCGGCGATGCGGGTGGTGAGCTTGTCGGCGTCGCCTTCGACCACGGCCAGGCCTTGCAGCTCGTCGGCGCGTTTGACCAGGGCTTCGACTGGGCGCTCGGCGTCGCGGGCCTCTTCCTGCAGGCGGCGGGCGGTGCGGACCTGGGCTTCGAGCTCTTCGACGCGGGCGGCGGCATCGGTCTGGTCCTGCAGGCGTTGCAGCAGCTCGGCCTTGACCTGCGCGTGCTGGCGGCGATCCTCTTGGGACTGCAGGCGCTGGCGGTGCAGTTCACGCAGCTTGTTGGCGAGCACCCGGCGGGTCTCGTGGTTGCTCAGCACGGGCACGACCTCGGTGGCGAGGGTTTCGCGCTCCTGGCATTTGAGCTCGTACTGGCGGTAGGAGTTGACGCGGATTTCGAGCTCGGCGCGCTGGGCCTTGCCGTGCGAGAGTTCGCGCTCGGCGGCTTCGACTTCCTGCGTGAGTTGGCGCTGGTGGTTGCGCGCTTCGTCGTAGCGGTCGAGCACGTCCTGGTCGCCGAAGACGTCGAAGACCAGCTTGAGCAGCTCTTTGGGGCTGTATTCGCAGAGGCGGTCGGTCTGGCCTTGTTCCAGCGCGAGGACCTTGGCGATGGCGCGTGACAGGCCGGCGCCTTCGAGGCGCTTGCGCCAGTTGTCGATGCCCAGCCAGTCCTTGTCCTGACGCTCGATGAGCTGTTCGATGCTGACGTCGCCTTCGATCATCAGGTAGCGGCGCGTCCAGTCGCCGCCGTTGCGGTCGATGCGGCAAACGAGGGTGACGACGTCGCTGTAGAGCAGGCAGCGGGCGAAGGGGCGGTTGGAGGATTGGCGGTTGCGCGGGCGGTTGTCGACGGTGGCGCGCAGCCAGGCGCTGTCGGCGTTGGCGTGGCGGGCGTATGTCTTGTAGTTGCGGCCGCCCGAGCAGTCGAGGCCGAGCAGGGTGCGCATCGCGTCGAGCAGGGTGGTCTTGCCCGAGCCGTTGGGGCCGGCGACGGTGATGATGCTGCCGTCGAGCGGCAGGGTCAGGCGCTGGCAGTAGTCCCAGTGCAGCAGTTCGAGGCTTTGCAGGTGAAACATTCGGATCAGGCCTCGTCGGGGGCGGCAGATGTCAGGGGCACAGAAGGTGAGCCAGCGGCGGGGCGCGGGGCGGCTGGGGCTGTGGGGTGCTCGTTGCCTTCGTTGCCATTGCCGGTCTCGTCGGCCAGCAGGGCGGCATCTTCGGCCAACTCGTCGTCGGTGGGCAGCTCTTCCAGCGGCGGCTGGGTCAGCGCCAGGGGCAGGTTGCCGGCGAGCTGTTTGGCTTGCGCCAGCACATCGCCCAGGGCGCCTTGCAGGATGCGCTGGGCCAGCGCGTCGTAGTCGAGCAGCAGGTCGAGCAGGGGACCTTCGGCGATGTCTTCGCCCTTGCGGACGATGAAACCGTGGTTCTCCAGGCGCTTGAGGTTGGCGTCGAGGCGGGTCTTTTTGCCGAGCTGCACGCCGAAGTCGGCGAGCAGGGCGCGGTAGGAGACCAGGGGGCTGACGCTGGCGGCGGTGGGCAGCGGGCGGTCCTTGCCGAACATGTCGTTCTGGTCGTCACCCTGGGCGTTGGCGGCGCGGGCGGCCTGGCGCTCGCGCTTGGGCAGCACGATCAGCGACCACAGCACGACGAGCAGCGAGACGGCATCGCGCGGCAGGTCGATGTTGTTGTGGCTGTTGAGGCCGGCTTCGCCGAAGACGGCGGTTTCAGCGGGGCGCAGCAGGGCGACGCTGACGTGGTCGGCGTAGAGGTTGTCGATCAGGCGCAGGCCAACCTGGGCCAGGCGGTCTTGGGTGGCCGCCCAGAGGTCGGCGTCGATCAGGGCGCGCTTGACCTTGGGGTGCTGGCGGGGCAGCCAGCGGCGGGCCAGCAGTTCGGCGGCCAGCAGGGCCGCGTCGTCCAGGTGTGAGCTCATGGGGGCGTGGGGGTGTCGTCAACGGGGCGGGGGCTGATCAGACCTTCGCTGATCAGGGCCACGGCCTCGTCGTGGGTCGGGAGGTGGCGAGGGCTGAGTTGCCACTGCCAGGGGGCACGGGCGAGGTCGCCGGTGGCGCCCTTGAGGGTCTGGGCCTGGGCGTCGCCGAGCAGGGGCAGCAACTGCAGGCGGTAGGCGGCCTGGGCAAAGCGGCCGCCCAGGATGGCTTCGTGCAGCGGGCGGGTGCCCGGTGGGGGCGCGGCCTCGTCGGTGGGGTCGGTTTGCGGGGGCAGCTCGCTGAGCTGTTCGGACCAGCGTCCGAGCAGGTGGATGAGGCCGTTGAGCTCGGGCGGCAGGCTCAGGGTGTCGAGCGTGCCGGCGGCGGCCTCGGCAGGTGGGGGCAGGCCCACGCTGCGTTCGGGGTCGGGGCGGTCGCGCTCGAACTCGCCTTCGGCCACGTCGATGAGGTCGTGCTGGCTGGTGAAGACTGGGCGCACGGGCACGGACAGGGCTTCGCCCATCAACTCGTAAAGCGCGGGGTGGGCACGCAGCCAGGCACGCACATCCGAGGTGGTCAGCCCGGTGGAGCCGAGGGTGACACGCTGGCGGTCGGCCTGTTGCAGCGCGCGGGTGAACTGGCTGGCCATGGACAGCAGGCGGGCCTGTTCCTGGCCGATGGCGCGGGCCTCGCGCTCCAGGCGCGGGTCTTCGTGGTCGGCGCGGATCAGGGCGGTGAGGGCCTGGCCGGCGCGGTCGACCAGTTGCAAGGCGCGGTCAAAGCGCGGCTGGGCGGTGCGCAGCTGGGCTTCGGAGCCGCTGGCGATGGCTTCGGCGAACTCGTCGTGCAGGCGCGCCAGCGAGGCGTGCAGGTGGCGCAGCTGGTTGGCGTTGACCAGACCGAGCTGCTGGGCGCCGGCGACCTGGGCCAGCAAGGGGGCCATCTCGTCGTCCTCGTCCACCGCGGGCGGGGTGGTCAGCGGGGCGAGCAGGCCCTGGACCTGCTGGGCCAGGGGCGGCAGTTGGTAGTCCTGCGTGGTGGCGTCCCAGGCCAGCAGGTGCAGGTCGCGCAGGCGCTTGAGGACGGTTTCCAGCGCGTCGGGCCAGACGGCGTGGAAGAGCTGGTGGATGTCGTCGCGCGAGAGGCGGGCCTGGGGCTGGCTGCACAGTTCCAGCAAGCACCACAGGCGCAGCTGGACCATGGCGGCAGGGCCGTGGAAGAGGCCGCGCAGGGCGTCGAGCAGCTCGGTGCGATGGCCCAGAGCCCAGGCCAGGGGCTGGCTGGGAGGAAAGTCGGGGTCGCGGAAGTAGCTCTCGAAGCTGGGGCTGTCGGGCGACTCGGCAGGGGGGCCGCCGGCGCGCTCGGGGCGCAGCACGTCGGGAAGGGGCGCTTCGGTCATCCTGCCATTTTGCCGGATGGGAAGGCCCCCGCCATCCGGCCCCGCCCACCCCTTGGTAAGGGGACGTCACACCGCGATGGGACGCGGTGTGACGTCGAGGGCGCTGCAGGGCTCAGCGCACGGCCAGCGTGGCCTCGGGCTTCAACCGGGCGGCCAGCGCGTTGGGGTCCAGCAACTGGATCAGCAGCTTGCCCTGGTTGGCGCGGATCAGGTGGCTGATGACCTGGCTGCCGCTGCCCGGTAGGGCCGGGGCCTGGGAGATCTGCTGGGCCTCGAAAGCAGGGACCGCGTGCAGGTCGCCCACCAGCAGACCCACTTCGACGCCCTGGTGCTGGAACACGATGACCTGGCTGCCGAGCTGGTCGCTTTCGGGCAGGCCGAGCAGGCCGAACAGGTCGAACACCCACAGGTACTTGACGATGCGGCCGTCGCGGTGGCGGGCGAGCAGACCGACGCGGTGCCGGGTCGGGTCGGCCGAGACGCGTTTGAGCTGGGTGGCCGGCAGGGCTTCGAGCACGGCGGTGGCGGGCAGGGCGAAGAGGCTGTCGTCGACGAAGAAGGTGGCGAACTGCTCGCAGTGCGGCAGCACCTTGCGCTCGAGCAGGGCGGCTTCGCGGCGGCGGGCCGGGTCGCGCTGCAGCGAGCGCACTTCGCCCAGCGGCCAGTAGCACACGGCCAGCACATCGTCCTGGTAGCCGTCGCTGACCTTGAATTCGCGGTAGCCGCTGGAGACGCAGGCGGCCATCACGACGTACTGGCCGTCGCGCACGACGATGCGGGCGCGGGATTCGCCGCGGCCGAGTTGGTGGAACTCGGCGGGCAGGGCAAAGCGTGAGCCGGTGGCGACCTCGTCCTGGGTGCTGGAGAGCACGAGGCCGTTGCGGTCCACATAGACCGCCTGGGCGTTGGCCATGAGCGGCAGGCCGCCTCGGAGCATGGCGTGCAACTCGACTGCCGAGTCGAACACGATGCCGATGCCGCCGACGACCTGGCTGGGGTCGTCCAGATCGCGGATGGCGGCGTGGTAGGTGTAGGTGCGCCGGCCCTGGTAAAGCGGTGAAGGCTCGAAGCCGCTGACGTGGTATTGCTGGGCATGGCTCAGCGACAGCGTGGCGGCCAGGGCCGCGGCGTCGATGTGGGTGCCGATGACCGCGTGGCCGTCGGGCGTGCTCGGGCGCGAGGAGGCCACGATGCGGCCGTGCCGGTCGTAAACGACCAGCTGGGTGTAGACGGTGTAGAGGCCGTTGATGTGCGACAGGATGGCGTTGAGCTGCTGCAGGTCGGCGGCCGTCGGGTGGGCTTGGGCCAAGGTGCGACGCAGTTCGGGGGTCATGGCCCACCAGCGGCAGTCATTGGCGCGCTCGTACAGGTTGCGGTCGAGCAGGTCGACCATCAGGCGGGTGGTGAAGTCGGCCGCTTCCAGGTTGGAGGCGAGGGCCGCGTCGTACAGGTCGCGGATGGCGCCCGAAAACAGCTGGTTGCTGCGTGCGCCGTTGTCGCTGATCTGGGCCAGCACCGATTTGAGCTGGCGCAGGTCGCGCTGATCGCCGGCGGCCATCACCTCGCCGTTCCAGACCACGCGGCGCACGGTGTCGGCCGTCTGGATGATTTCGTAGAGCGGCGGGCAGAAGGAGGCGGCGTGCGACAGCAGGCCTTCGGCGATGGATTCGTCGAGCTTCTCGAGGATGCCGGCGCCGATCTGGGTGAAGGCCACGTCCAGCGGCACCATCACCTGCCCTTGCCAGCCCGGGGGGCCGGGGTAGCCTTGGTAGCCTTGCGTGGCGTAGGTCTGCGTCAGGTATTTGCGGCCACCGTGGATGCACAACTCGGGCTGGCCGGAGCGGTTGACGGGTACGCGCACCCCGCGCGGGATCCAGGCCTCATCGGCACTGGCCAGCACGCGGTTGTCGCCGTCGAGCAGCAGGATGTTGTAGCGTGCGTCGTCGCGGTGGCGCGCCTCGAAGATGCCGCGCATTTCGTCTTCGAAGCCGAAGACCAGGCAGAGCACCCCGACGATCTCCTGGGTCTGCGGGTGCAGCATGCGTTGCGAATAGACCAAGGCGGGGCCGGCGCCGGGACGCAGGTCGGTGGCGCGGAAGGTTTCGACGTGGGTCTCGCTGGCCAGTGTGGCGGGGATCAGCGGGTCGCGGCTGCCTTCGATGGGCGAGAGCGGGTCGATGTGGGCGAGCACGGCGCCCTGGGTGTCCAGCAGGATGATCTCCTGGTAGACGGTGTACTTGTCGCGGTAGGCGCGCAGGCGCTCGACGGCGCTGTCACGGTCAGTGCGCAAGCCGGCGACGTACTCGCACAGCTCGCGGTCGGTGGCGAGGAAACCGACGTCGGCGGTGCGCTCGTAGAGGTTGCGCACGACGATGTCGATGACGTCGCGCGCCTGGGTGCCGACCTCGGCCATGACGTTGTCCACGCGCTGACGCACCAGGCTGTCGACCAGGTCGCGCTCCAGGCGCTCGAAGCCCTGGCGGGTGGCGGCGATCATCGGCAGCAGGCCACTGGCGTCGTCGCCGCAGTTCATCTCGGCCATGGCTTCGATCACGCGCCACATCAGGTTGAGTTCGCGCAGCGAGGCTTCGCAGCGCACCACATCGCGCATGTAGGGCAGGTAGTCGTCCAGGTTCATGCTCAGCTCTTTCTCATGGGTCGGCGCCCATGTTCTGGTGTCGGACATGCCCACAAGTGCACGCAAGAGACGGGCCAGCCATGCACCCATCTTGTGCATTCGGACAGCGTGGCGTGAACTTTTGCCGCCAAGCGGCTTAGGATGGGGGCTCCTGTAAGACGATTCCTGCGCGCATGTCCGACATCCTCACCCTCACGATGAACCCGGCCCTGGACATCTCCACGGCGATCGACCGCGTGGAGCCGGTGCACAAGCTGCGCTGCGGTCCCCACCAGACCCATCCGGGGGGTGGGGGTATCAATGTGGCGCGTGTGCTGCACCGTTTGGGGAGCCGCGTGACGGCGATCTATACCGCCGGCGGCCCGCTGGGGCGCGAATTGAGTGCCCTGCTGGATGCCGAGGGCGTGCCGGCCCAGGTGGTGCCGATTGCGGGCGCCACCCGCGAGAGCTTTTCGGTGTTCGAGCGTCGTTCCGGGCAGGACTTCCGCTTTGTGCTGCCCGGCCCCACGCTGACCGAGGCCGAGTGGACGGCCTGCCTGGACGCCGTGGTGGCCGGTCTGGCGCAGGCGCGCTATGTGGTGGTCAGCGGCGGCTTGCCGCCGGGTGTACCCGCCGATTTTTATGCCCGCCTGGCGCAGCGGGTGCGCGCGGTGGGGGGCTGGTTGGTGCTGGACTCCAACGGCGCCGCCCTGGCCGAAACCCTGGCTGCCGGCGTCTACCTGGTCAAACCCAGCCTGCGCGAACTGCGTGAGCTGACCGGACAGCCCTTGTCAGACGAGGCCTCGTGGCGCGATGCCGCCCGCGCGCTGATTGCGAAGGGGCAGGCGCAGATCGTGGCCCTGTCGCTGGGCGAGGACGGCGCCTTGCTGGTGACGGCCGGCGAGGCCTGGCGGGCGCAGAGCCTGAAGGTGAGCGTGGCCAGCACGATCGGCGCGGGCGACAGCTTCGTGGGTGGCCTGGTGTGGGCGCTCAGCGAAGGCAAGGCCCTGGACGAGGCCTTCCGCTACGCGATGGCGGCCGGGGCCGCGGCGCTGCTGTCGCCGGGCACGAACCTGTGCGATCCGGCCGATGTGGAGCGCCTGCACCACGACGTGGTGGTGACCGCCGCCTGAGGAGGGGCTACCATCGCCCCCTCATGAGCGACCACCCGACCCTGACCTGGACCGACGCGCGCGGCCTGACCCACACCGCCCGCTGGCGCAGCGAATCGGGCGTGAACGCGCCGCGTCGCGTGGTGGTGGCCGACGACCAGATGCCCGCCGACCGGGCCTACCGCCTGGCCTGCGAGGGCACGGCCCTGCTGTGGCAGGGCGACTTCCACAATGCCCGACAACTGCTGCAGGCGCTGGTGCGCCGGCTCGACAGGCGCGAGACGCGGGGCCGTGCGCCCGCCGCGTCGCGCGGCACGGCGAAGCCGGCCTCAGGCGCCGTGCCCCACGCGGCCGCCCATGCCACGCCGGATCCGGCGCAGGCCTTCCACCTGCACCGCAAAAGCCAGGCCGAGCGCGCACGCATCCTGGGGCAGGTGCTGATCCCGGTCGAGGCCGGTCACCGCATCGCCCTGCGCCGGGCGCCCGACGTGGTCGCCGCCTGCACCGAGGCCTATGGCCCGGCCGACGAGGCTTATGTGCTGTCGCTGCGCGAGTTGCAAGGCCTGATCGGTGCCCACGAGTGGCGCAAGAAGGGCGTGGCTATCCCGGCGCTGCAGGCCCCCATCCACCCGCACTACGGTGTGTTTTCGCCGCTGCGGGGCGAGTACCTGGATCTGGTGGCCCAAGCCCCTTTACCGGCCGCGCTGCAAGCCCAAAGCGAAGCCTGGGACATCGGCACGGGCACCGGCGTGCTGGCGGCCCTGCTGGCCCGCCGCGGCATCGCCCGCGTGCGCGCCACCGATCTGGCCCCGCGCGCCCTGGCCTGCGCCCGCGAGAACCTGGAGCGCCTGGGCGTGTTGCCCCAGGTCGACTTGCTGCAGACCGATCTGTTCCCGGACGGCCAGGCGCCGCTGGTGGTGTGCAACCCGCCCTGGGTGCCGGCCCGCCCGCATTCGTCGGTGGAGCAGGCTGTCTACGACCCCGACAGCCGGATGCTGCGCGGTTTCCTGCAAGGGCTGGCGCCGCACCTCGCCCCGGGCGGGGAGGGCTGGCTGATCCTGTCCGACCTGGCCGAGCACCTGGGCCTGCGCAGCCGCGCCGAGCTGCTGGGCTGGATCGAGGCCGCCGGCCTGCAGGTGCTGGGCCGCCTGGACATCCGCCCGCGCCATGGCAAGGCCACCGACCCGGACGACCCGCTGCACGCCGCCCGTGCGGCCGAGGTCACCTCGCTGTGGCGACTGGGCCTGGCGGGTGAGACCGCTTCGCCCGCGGCTTGATCCGTGCCAGAATCCGCCCCCTTCCCCTCATTTCTCTCTCCCCCAAAGGTATCCCCGTGGACTTGAAAGTGCCCATCACCATCGTCGAAGAGTTCAGCGAAGACGACGAGGTCAATGCGACCGGCCTGCTGGACATGGCCAGCGGTGACATCACCCGCGTGGAATACGAAGACTACGACGTGGGCATCGAGGGCCTGCCCTGCGAGCGCGAGGACTACGAGTTCAGCGTCGGCATCCTGCGCAACCGCGGCAAGGAAGTCGAGTTCCGTGTGGACGTGAACAAGACCACCGGCCAGTACTCGGTCAGCGTCAACGAGCTGCAGGAAATCAAGACCCGCGCCGCCGCGCTGTTCGCCGCCGGCCCGAACTGAGGCCACGCTGCCCCGTGATCCGGTGCCGCTGTGGCATCGGTCACACGCCGCCCCTCGCTTCGGCGGGGGCGCCTCTTGTTTTGCCCCCATGTCGCCCTCAGCTGTGAGATAGTGGTCTCACATCGGAAAGGAGGGTGCCATGCTGTTGCTCGACGAGATGCTTGCGCTGAACCTGCTCACCGCAGACCAGCACACCGAAATCGGTGCCTGGGTGCGCCAGGCCCGCACCCCCGATCGCATCCTGCAGATGCCGGCCCACCTGTGGAAGGTGCTGGAAGGCGCCAGTGTGCTGATGGACTTTGATCCGCAAGGGGCCGCGGTCACCGTGCACTGACACAAAGCAGAAGGGGGCCGATGGCCCCCTTTGTCATGCCTCACAGGCTGTGCGTGACCAGCCGGAAGTCCGGGTCCTCCGGATTGGGCTTGACCGTGAAGCCCAGGCTGCGCATCAACTTGAGCATGTTGCCGTTGTTGACCAGCACCAGGCCGATGATCTCGCTCAGGCCCTTTTCGCGCGCCACGTCCATGATGCTTTCCATCAGGCGCGAGCCCAGGCCCTTGCCGGCGAAGTCGTCGGCCACCACCAGCGAAAACTCGCAGGTCGACTGGTCCGGGTTGGTGATGTAGCGCGACACCCCCACCACGCGTTCGGTCTCGGTGATCTCGCCGTCGTCGTCGGCGTGGCGCTCCTTGACCACGGCCACCAGGGCCATCTCGCGGTCGTAGTCGATCAGCGTGAAGCGCGAGAGCATGTTGGCGGGCAGCTCCGTCATCGCCGAGGCGAAGCGGAAGTAGCGGCTCTCGGACGACAGGCCCTTGGCGAAGGTCTGCAGCATCTGCGCGTCGTCGGGGTGGATCGGGCGGATCGTGTACTCACCGCCGCCCCGCAGCGGCCAGACCTGTTCGTAGCGTGCCGGGTAGGGCAGGATGGACAGGTGCTGGTAGCTGTTGGGCCGGCCCGAGAGGCTCTGCGGCGCATGGTCGATGACGATGCGCGCGTCCACGGCCACCGCCCCATCCTCGTCGATGATGATGGGGTTGATGTCCATCTGGCGCAGCTGCGGCAGCTCGCACACCATCTCGGACACGCGCAGCAGCATCTGCTCCAGCGCCTCCATGTTCACGGCACTGGCGCCGCGCCAGTCGCCCAGGGTCTCGGCCACACGGGCGCGGTTGATCAGGTGGCGGGCCAGGAACTGGTTGAGCGGCGGCAGCTCCATGGCGCGGTCGTTGATCAGCTCGATCATGGTGCCGCCGGCGCCGAAGACGATCACCGGGCCGAACGGGTCGTCGGTGACCACGCCGATGTGCACCTCGCGGCCGCGGCGGTTGCGCGCCATCTTCTGCACCGTCACGCCATTGATGCGCGCATTGGGCTGCAGCCTGCGCACGCGCTCGACCATGTCGGTGAAGGTGTCGCGTGCCTGCGTGCCGTTCATCACATTGAGCACCACGCCCTGCACGTCGGACTTGTGGGTGATGTCGGGCGAGTCGATCTTGAGCGCCACCGGGAAGCCCAGCTGCATCGCGATCATCATCGCCTCGGGCGCGCTGCGCGCCAGGATGGTCTCGGTGACCGGGATGTGGAAGGACGCCAGCAGCGTCTTCGATTCCATCTCGGTGAGCACCTTGCGCCGCTCGGTCAGCACGCTTTCGATGATGAGGCGGGCGCCTTCGATGTCGGGTTCGGCGCTGGTGGAGGCCGGTGGCGGGGTCTGTTGCAGCAGCAACTGGTTTTGCGCGAAGTTGGCGATGTTGCCAAAGGCGCCCACGGCGGCTTCGGGCGTGCGGAAGGTCGGGATGGCGGCGCTCTTGAGCACGGCGCGGCCTTCGCCCACCGAGGCGTCGCCCATCCAGCACGTCAGCAGCGGCTTGCCGATGGTGCGGTTGGCCTCGGCCAGCACCTTGGCCACCTCGGCGGCGTCCACGCCGGTTTTGGGCGAGAAGATCACCAGCACGCCGTCGATCTGGCGGTCCTTCGCGGCAGCCTGCAGCGCGGCGCGGTAGTGTTCGGGGCCGGCGTTCTGCGACAGGTCGATCAGGTCGGTGAGCGAGGCGCCGGGCGGCAGCTGCGGCAACAGGGCGGCGGCGGCCTCAGGGGCCAGGCGGCCCAGTTCCAGCGCAATCTCGGTGACCCAGTCGGCCGCGAGCACGCCAGGGCCGCCGCCGTTGGTGATGATGGCCAGGTGGCGGCCCACCGGCTTGTAGCGCGAGGCCAGGCATTTGGCGGCCGAGAACAGCGCGACAAAGGACTGCACGCGCACGGCCCCGGCGCGGCGCAGGGCCGCATCGAACACATCGTCGCTGCCGACGATGGCGCTGCTGTGCGTCTGCGCGGCCTCGTTGCCCGCCTGCTTGCGGCCGGCCTTGAGGATGACCACCGGCTTGGCGGTGGCCGCCGAGCGCAGCGCGCTCATGAAGCGGCGGGCGTTGGTGATGCCCTCCATGTAGATGATGATGCTGTGCGTCTGGCGATCGGATGCCAGGAAGTCGAGCACGTCGGCGATGTCGAGGGCCGAGTGCGGGCCCAGGGACACCACGGACGAGAAGCCCACGGCGTTGTTGGCCGCCCAGTCGAGCATGGACGAGGTCAGCGAGCCCGATTGCGACACCAGGGCCAGGCTGCCGCTGCGCGCCAGCGGACCCGCCACGCTGGCGTTGAGCTGCGAGGGCGGACGTTGGATGCCCAGGCCATTGGGGCCGAGCAGGTGCACGTCGGCCTGACGGGCCACCTTGTGCAGCCCCTCGGCCTGCTCGGCCGTGATGCCCGAGGACAGCACCATTACGGCGTGGCAGTCCATGCGGCTGGCCAGCTCGATGGCCGGGGCGATGTCTTCAAACGGCAGCGCGATGATGGCCAGGTCGGACTTGGCCGAGGCCAGGTCGGCCAAGGTGCCGCTGGTGGCGCGGATGTCGATGAAGCGGTAGGTGCCGGTGAAGCGCTGCGCCCGCAAGGCGGGGTGCAGCAGGCGGGCCTGCTCGGTCAGTTGCGCGGGGTCGTCGGCCGGGCCGGCGAAGATCGCGATCGAGGTCGGGGCGAACAGGGGGGTGAGGAAATGCTGGTCCATGGGGTTCAGTCGGCACCGATGAGAGAGCGAACGTGGGCCGCGGTGCTGCGGGCGAGGGCGCTGAGGGCGTAGCCGCCTTCCAGACAGGAGATGGCCCGGCCGCGGCAGTGGCGATCGGCCACGCGCATGACCTGCTGGGTCACCCAGGCGTAGTCGGCTTCGACCAGGGCCAGGTTGCCCATGTCGTCTTCGCGGTGGGCGTCAAAGCCGGCGGAGATGTAGATCAGTTCGGGCTGGAAGGCGTCCAGCCGGGGCAGCCAGTGCGTCAGCACGGCTTCGCGGAAGGCGTCGCTGCCCACGCGGGCGGGCAGGCCCACGTTGACCATATTGGGGCCGCTGTGGTCCTCGCCCGAGTCGGGGAACAGGCCGCGCTCGTAGATGGAGCACATCAGCACGCGCTCGTCGCCGCGCAGGATGTCTTCGCTGCCGTTGCCGTGGTGCACGTCAAAGTCGATCAGGGCCACGCGCTGCAGGCCGTGCACATCCAGGGCATGGCGCACGCCCACGGCCACGTTGTTGAAAAAGCAAAAGCCCTGGGCCGAGGCGCGCTCGGCGTGGTGGCCGGGCGGGCGCACATTGCAAAACGCCGAGGGCGCCTTGCCGCCCAGCACCAGGTCGGTGGCCTGCACCACGGCGCCGGCGGCGCGCAAGGCGGCCTGCAGCGTGTGGGGGTTCATGCTGGTGTCGGGGTCGACGTGGTGGTAGCCCTCGGTGGGCGAGGCGGCGAACAGCTCCTGCACGTAGAGGGCCGTGTGGGCACGCTCCAGCTGGTCCACCGTGGCCGGTTCGGCGTCGTAAGGCGCCATGTAGTCGAGCAGGCCCTTGGTCAGCAGCATGTCGTTGATCGCGCCCAGGCGCTCGGGGCACTCCGGGTGGTGCGGGCCCATCTCGTGACGGGCGCAATCGGGGTGGGTGATGTAGGCGGACAGCAAAGGCGGCTCCTGTCAGGAGGGGACGTCGCGCGGGTGGGCCCTTCGCGAAATCGGACAACGTGATGTTGCCACGGTAAGCCGCTGCCCGTCGAGGGACTTGCGCGATATCAAGGGCGCTGTGGTTTGTGCCGTGTTCTCCGGGTGCGCGGATGCCCTAGACTGCTTCCTTTCGGCTGCCGGCAAGGCGCGCCGTGGGGCGTAGGCAGTGCGGGCGGGGTCCATGACGACAAGGCGGCAGATGGGTGTTCAAGATGGGGCAACAGGGCCGGCGGCAGGTTTGCTGCGCATGGCCATGGAGCAGGCGTTCAACGCGGTGATGATCACCGATGCGCAGCCCGGGCCGCAGGGGCCGCGCATCGTCTACGCCAACCCCGCCCTGTGTCAGATGACGGGGTACAGCGAGGCCGAACTGATCGGGCAGACGCCCCGGATCCTGCAGGGTCCTCTGACCAGCCCCGAGGTGATCCAGACCCTGCGGGAGTGCCTGCAGACGCAGCGCTTCTTTCGGGGGAGCACGGTCAATTACCGCAAGGATGGCAGCCCCTACGTCGTGGAGTGGAACATCTCGCCCGTCAAGGACGAGCAGGGCGTGGTCACCCATTACGTCTCGGTGCAGCAGGACATCAGCGCGGTGACGGGCGCGTGGGCCACCAGCGAACTGCTGGCCAAGGCGCTGGACGCGGCCCAGGACGCCGTGATGATTGCCAATGCCCAGGGCGAGATCGAATTCGTCAACCAGGGCTTCGAGCAGATCACCGGTTTCAGCCGGGTCGAGGCCCTGGGACAGAGCCCGACCATTCTGAAGTCGGGCGAGCACACGGAGGCCTTCTACGCACGGCTGTGGCAGGCGATCCAGTCCGGGCAGACCTTCCGGGCGGTGTTCATCAACCGGCACAAGCAGGGCCATCTGATCCACTGCGAGGAGACCGTCTCCCCGATCCGGGGCCCGGACGGGACGATCACGCACTTTGTCAGCCTGATCCGTGACCAGACCGCCCGCGCTCGCACCGAGCAGACCTTGCGGGAGCAGGCCACGCGCGATGCGCTGACCGATTTGCTCAACCGCCGCGCGGGGGAGTGGGCGCTGGAGCGTGCCTTCCTGTCCGCCCGCGAAGGCCACAAGCGGTTTTGCGTGATCCTGACCGACATCGATCACTTCAAGCGCATCAATGACACCTGGGGGCACCCGGTGGGCGACCAGGTCCTGCAGCGCGTGGCCACGGTGCTGCGCGCGGGCGTGCGCGCCACCGACAGCGTGGTGCGCTGGGGCGGCGAGGAGTTCTTGCTGGTGCTGCCCTATTGCGAGGCGGCGGCGGCCCAGTTGCAGGCCGAGCGCCTGCGGGCGCGGCTGGCCGAGGTCGACCACGCGGAGGTCGGTCGCGTGACGGTGTCCATGGGCGTGGCCGAGTTGCGCCCGCACGAAACCCTGGCCAGCCTCATCGAGCGCGTCGACCAGGCGCTCTACAGCGCCAAGCACGCCGGGCGCAACCAGATCTCACTGGGGTAAGCGGTAGCCGCGCTCGCGGATCAGGCGCACGGCGGCAGCCACCACCTCGGGGTCATACAGCTGGCCCTGGTGGCTCTCCAGCTCGGCCAGGGCCGCGTCGAGGCCCACGGCCGGGCGATAGGGCCGGTGTGAGGACATGGACTCCAGCACGTCGGCCACGGCCAGCACCCGCGCTTCGGGCAGGATCTCGTCGCCTTGCAGGCCGCGCGGGTAGCCGCTGCCATCGAGCCGCTCGTGGTGCTGGCGGATGATCTCGGCCACCGGCGTGCGGAAGGGCACGTCCTTGAGGATTTCGTAGCCGGCCTGGGCGTGGCCCTTCATCAGCTCCATTTCCAGCTGGGTCAGGCGCGTGGGCTTGGTCAGGATCTCCGAGGGCACGGCGATCTTGCCGATGTCGTGCACCAGGCCGATCAGCTCCAGGTCCTTGCAGCGGGCCTCGTCCCAGCCCAATTCATGGGCGATGGCCGCGGCGATCAGCCCCACATGGCGCTCGTGTCCGGCGGTGTAGGGGTCGCGCATCTCGACCATGTTGGAGACGGCCTGCAGCGTGCCCTGCATGGCCGCTTCGAGCTGCTGCACATAGCCGGCGATCTGGTCATCGGCTTGCTTGCGGTCGGTGATGTCCTGCGCCATCACGATGGTCGCCGGCAGTCCGTCGTCCCAGATGATGCGCTTGGCGTGCAGGCCCAGTTCGATCACGCGACCGTCCTTGCGACGCACCGGCACGCTGGTGCTGTCGTTGGGCAAGGTGCCATCGTCGACCTGGGCCTGGCGCGCGCGCAGGTGGGCCACGGAGTTCGCCCCCTCATCGAGCACGACGAAGCGCAGCGTGTCTTGTCCGATGAGTTCGTCGGGGGGGTAGCCCAGGATCTCGGCGAACCGTGGGTTGACGTAGATGAAATGGCTCTGGCGGCGCACGAAGATGCCGCTGATGGTCTGCTCCACCATGCTGCGGAAGCGCTGTTCGCTGTCGCGCAGTGCCTGCTCGCTGCGGCGGATGTCGGTCAGGTCGGTCCAGGCCACGATCACGTCGTTGCCGGCCAGCGAAAAGGTGCCGCGCGCGATCCGGACGCTGCCGTCCTTGCAGTGCAGGGTCAGCTCGGGGGAGGTGCCGGCCTGGCCATCCTGGCAGCGCGCGAGGTTGTCATGCCAATGGCGTTGCAGGTGGTTGCGTTCCACCGGGTCGGGGAACACCAGCTCGAACCAGTGGTCTTCGTTGCGGATGTCGGACAAGGCGTAGCCCAGCCACCGCTGGTGGGCGGCGTTCAGCGCGAGGATCTTCAGGTCCGATCGGCGGTGCAGCTGCATCGGCACCGGGGTGGCCTGGAACACCTGCTCGAAGCGCCGCGCCATCTGCTCAGCGGTCTCTTCGGCGCTGGCGCTGCGGGCCAGGGAGGCGGCGCGCTCCAGCGTGGCCTGGACTTCGTTGGCGATGTCTTCGAGCAGGCGGGTTTGTTCCGCATCGAAGTCGCTCAGGCCGCGTGCGTACAGGGCCACAAAGCCCACGAGTAGACCATCACAGCGCAGGGCCACGAAGGCCTGGTGGCTCAGGCCCTGGTTCATGAGGCTGTGGTGCCAGACATCGGTGGGCGAGGGTGGCAGGAGAGCGCCCGCGGGGCGCGGGGCGGGCAGGGGGACGCTCTGGGTGACGACGGCACGCTGGCGCAGATCGGACTGCACCGCCGAGAAGGGACCCATCGCCTGGGGCAGCAGGTCGCCGAGCGTCTCGGTCTGCTCGGGTGCCAGGCCGTGATGCAGGTAGAGCGTGGGCCCGGCGGTGTCGTTCAGGGCCATGAACAGCGCTGGGAAGGCGCCATGCCGGCGCAGGACGCCGAGCAGGGCGGCCAGGATGTCTTCGCGGGTGTGGCGCCGCGTCACCTCGCGGTTGGTGGCGCTGAGCATTTCGTACAGGGAGGTCAGGCGCTGGACGCGTTCGGCAGCCTGCATGCGCTGCAGGGTTTCGTTGAGCTGGGCGGCCACGCTGACGAGGAGGTCCCGCTCTTCGGGCAGGAAGTAGGCCAGGGGGGCGTCGAGTTCGTCGGGGTACCAGGTGTGCAGGTGTCCCACCAGCACCCCGTTGCGCTCGATGCTTGCCTGCAGGTGGCGACGCGGCCGCGGGCTGGGCAGGGTGCTGCCGAAATGTCCCCAGCTGCTGTCGATGCAGGCCCGGACCTGATGAGGCAGCACGAAGCAGGGGGGCAGCAGGTCCACCAGTTTGGCCAGCTTGTCGGGCAGGTCGAGGTGGGTGTCCTTGAGCAGGTTGGTCACGCCGTGCAGGCCGCGCAGCTCCTTGACGCGCTCGTTGAGGTCATGCACCAGGCTTTCGCGCTCGCGGCTCAGGCGCTCGCGCTCAGTGACGTCCCGCAGCACCTGGACCCAGGCCGCGTGCAGCCCGTCGCCTTGCAGCGGGGTCACGTGGTATTCCACGATGCGCTGCCCGGGGAGCTCCTGCGTGATGAGGAAGCCGTCGCGGCTCTGTTGCATGCGCTGACAGACCGGGCAGGCCGCGCTGGCATCGTGGGGCGCGTGCAGCAGGGCGTGGACCGATTGACCGACCAGGGCCTCGGTGGGCTGACCCAACCACGTCGCCGTGGCCTGGTTGGCCTGCACGATGGTGCCATCGTTGGCCACGATCACGGTCGGGTCGGGGACGGCGTCGTAGCGGCTGGCGGTGCGGGCCAGCATGTCAAAAGGTGACTGCAGGGTGTGCTGCACCAGGGCGTCGTACACGAACCAGTAGGCGTAGATCTTGAGCAGGTGGCCCACCAGGTTGGCGTTGGCGTACACGCTGACGTAGCGCGTGAAGGCGAACTCGGCCGCCATCATGACCACGGCGGCGGCCAGCAGACGGTGCAGCAGGTGCGCTGGCATCAGCGCCCGTTGGCGCCAAAACAGCGCCGCGGCCACGCCCATCAGGGCGATGATGAGGTACTCGGCGTAGATCTTGAACGGCGTCAGGCCCTGGCCGTCGATGTAGGCCGTGGGAAAGTGGCCCGAGGCAATCAGCAGCGCGCACAGCACCGTCCAGCTGCCGAACGCCAGGTGCAGCGGGAGCACGGGCAGCATGCGGCGCAGCATCAGGGGCGCGAGCAGCAAGGTGGCCGCCTGCAGGAGGCGTGCGGCGACCCAGAACTGGGTGGGTGGGTTGGCGCTGTCCACCGGCAGCAGGTTCATGCCCTTGAAGGTCAGGGTGTGCAGCAGGTCGAGCCCCGCACACCAGCCGATGCCCACGGCGATGAACACCACGAAGTGGTTGCGGGTGAACTGCACCGAGGTGGTGGCCACGGCCAGCGCGGTCCAGGCGACCACGGCCGAGATCAGCTCGGCCAGCATGTGCCCCAGGAGATAGCCGTGCTGGCTGGCCCACCAGACACCCAGGGCCATGAGGGTGGGGGGCAGCAGGGCGCGCAGCGGCCCGCGTGTGGACGTCGACCGGGCGGTGTCAGGCAAGGGGGAGGGGACGGTCACGATGGCGCGCGCAAGCAGATACCGGGATGGATCTCAGTCTAGCGGTTTGTGGGGGCGCCGGGCGTGACGGGCGTCAGACCGACAGCGTGACCATGGCGTACAGGGGCGTGCCGGTCCAGGGCATCCAGCAGGCCTCGGTGACCGCGCCCAGCCAGCCATAGCACTCGGCCACGCTGCGCCGGCTGTGCAGGCGCAGCCGGGGGTGGGGGCGGGTGAGCTCGTCGTTGCTGGCGGGGCACCACAAAAACTGTGCGCCAGTGGGGCCGACCGTGGGGTGGAGGCGGGCCATGCCGCGCCCGACCTGGGACATGGTGTCGAGCACCATCTGCGAGCCGGGCGGGGCCTGTTCGGCGAACTCGGCCAGCACGGCCTGGACCTGGGCCGGGCTCAGGTACATCAGCACGCCTTCGCACAGCACGAACACCGGCTTGTGGGCAGGGCCGCTGGGCAGGCCCAGGCGCTGCCACCAGCCGGGCGTGCGCAGGTCGAGCTCGGCCTGGTGCTGGCGCGGCGCGCCTGCATCGAGGCAGCGGGTGCGCAGGGCCATCACCTCGGGCAGGTCGGTGTCGAGCCAGTGGTTGTGGCCCTGGTCCAACCACTGGAAGTGTTGCGACAGGCCGCAGCCCAGGTTCACGCCCAGGCTGTCAGGGTGTTCGCGGAAGAAGTCCTGGCCGGCCTGTCGGATGACCTGAGTGCGCCACAGGATGTTCTGCACCGTGGCGCGGTCTTGCAGGTAGGGCTGCAGGTTCAGATCGAGCTGGCCGAGGAGCTGCTCGGCCGCAGCATCGTCACAGGCCAGCGCAGGGAAGCATTCGCCGCCGCGCGCACGGGCGACCAGCGGAATGAGCAGGGTGCGGCACACCGGGGGCAAGGCGTTTTGCAGGCCATCGACCGATTTCAACACTGCCCCCTTTTGCGCTCCGGTGGACAGCTCAGTTTATCGGACGCCGGGGCGCGTCAGTTGGGTGTGAGCTCGGGGTTTGCCTGCTGGGTCTCGGGTGTGAAAACATGATACCGATGGCGGCCATTTTGCTTGGCCGCGTACATGGCCTGGTCGGCGGCTTGTTGCAGGCCGTTGGCGTCGCGCGCGCCATCCGGAAAGAGCGCCACGCCGATGCTGACGCCCACGTGCAGCGGCTGACCCTTGACGTGAATGGGTGCCTTCAGCGTGTGCAGAATGTGCTGGGCGACCTGCGCGGCGGCGGCGCGGTCGGCCACCTCGGGCAGCAGCACGACGAACTCGTCCCCGCCCATGCGGGCGACCGTGTCGGTGGCGCGAACGCTCTGGGTCAGGCGGGTGGCCACGGCCTGCAGCAAGTCGTCGCCGCCGTCGTGACCCAATGTGTCGTTGATGGCCTTGAAATGGTCCAGGTCGAGGTACATCAAGGCGAGCTGGCGCTGGTGGCGCTGGGCCAGGCCGAGGGCCTGTGTAAGGCGCTCTTTCAGCAGTCGGCGGTTGGGCAGGCCGGTCAGGGCGTCATGGAAGGCCAGTTGCTGGATCTCGGCCTGGTAGGCCTTCACGCGGCTCAGGTCGCTGAACACCAGCACGGTGCCCTCCAGGGTGTCGCCACGCAGCAGGGGGGCGGCACTGACACCCACCGGGATGGCTTGCCCGTCTCGGCGAAAGAAAACCTCGTTCTCGCTGCGGTAGACCGCGCGGGTGGTGGCGACCGCCCGAATCGGGCAGGCATCGTGTGCGGCTTCGTGACCATCTGCGTGATGATGGTGAAAGCGCGTGTGCCCATCCTGGCCCAGCAGGTCGTCGGCCGACCATCCCAGCAGGCGCTGGGCCTCTGGGTTGACGAAGGTGACCTTGCCCTGGGTGTCCATGACCATCAGACCTTCGGCCATCATCGCGGTGATGTTGCCCAGGCGCTCAGCCTGGTCGGAGGCTTGTTGCCGAAAGCGTTTGCGGCTGTCCAGCACGCTTGCGAGGAGGACGCTGAAGCCGAACAGCACGGCCAGTCCCGCGCGGTGAATGCCGGTGGCCAGTGGGTTGTCGGCGATGCGCGACGATGGCAGATGGTCCGGTGCAATCCGGCTGGCCAGGATCCAGGCGTAGTCACGGTCGGGCGTGGAGACCGGGGGCGCGCTCGTCGTGGCTTGCAGCCTGCGGCGGGGAGGGAGCTGAAGGGGGCGCAAGGTGGCGTAGGTCCAGAGGCCATCGGCCTGCAGGCGTTGCCCCTGGGGGTGGCTGCGCATCTGAGCCCAGAGTTCGGGCTGTGTCTGGGCGAAGTCGCCTGGCTGGCCGAACATGAAGCCCCAGGCGCGTTGCGGGTCGGGGCCGGTGAGCCAGTCACCCTGGGCGTTGAGCCAGACGGCCTCGCGATGCGGCGGCATGAGCTGTCTGAACTGCTGAATCAGCCAGTCGCCATACACGTTGACGATGACGATGCCCAGGCGTTGCCCAGTCGCGTTGAACAGCGGGGTGGCCAGCCGGATCATGGGTTTGTGAGGTACCTCAATCTGCCCGTGCTCGATGTTCAGGTCCAGGGGGGAGAGGTAGATGCCACCGGGAGGCAGGCGCATGGCCTCCTGGAAAAAGTAGCGGCCGCTCTTGTCTTGCAGTTCGGGGGCCGGTATGAGTACGGCGCCCACGTTGCGCAGGTCTACCCGGACCTGCTCCATGCCCTGCTGGTCGATGAAGCGCAGCTGGTCGTAGATTTGGGCTTCGTCGACCACGGTGCGCATGAAGTGACCCGCCTCGGCCCGCAGGGCGGGGTCGTGAGGGTGTTTGGCGAGCTGTTGGATGATGGGCGTTTGCGTCAGTATGCGCAGGTCGGTGTGAATGCCTTGCAGGTGGTGTTGCAGCAGTCGGCTCGCGCCCTCGATGACCGTGGCATCCTGGGTGCGCAACAGGTTCACCTGTCGCTCGGCCTGCAGCGACAGCAGGCCATGAATGGCCAGAGTGAAGCCCAACCCGGACAGCAGCCAGAACAGGGCCGCATTCAGCAGCCAGCGTGGTATGACGGCACGGAGCGCGGGAGACGGCGGCGAGGTCCAGCGTGGCATGGGCGGGTACTGCAGGGAAGGCCATACAGCTTAACCTGAACCGCCTCACAGCGGTCACACTGGGCTGGTGTGGGTGCCTTGCCAGCGTGTCCACGCAGCCAGGGCGATGCGGTAGGTGTGGAGCTGCACCCGCACTGTGGTCTGGATGTCGTGACCATAGCCACCGGCCATCGCCATGGCCACAGGCAGATGGCGTTGCCAGGCCCAGTCGAACACGCGCCGGTCCCGCGCGGCCAGGCCAGCATCGCTCAGGCACAGGCGGCCCAGGCGGTCACCTTCGTGCGGGTCGGCGCCGGCCAGGTAGATCACCAGGCCGGGCTCACAACGGCGCTCGACCTCGGCCAGGCCTTGCTCCAAAGCGGCCAGGTAGGGATCGTCGGTGCAGCCATCGGGCAGGTCGATGTCGCAGGCGCTGGGCTCCTTGCGGAAGGGGAAGTTCCTGGCACCGTGCAGCGACAGCGTGAACACGCTGGGGTCGCCTTGGAAGATCTTGGCGCTGCCATTGCCCTGGTGCACGTCCAGGTCGATGATGGCCACCTGTAGGGGCTGTGAGGGCGGATCGATGCCGGCGCGCAGGCGCTCGATCTGCATCAGGCGGGCGGCCACCGCAGCATCGTTGAACACGCAAAAGCCGCTGCCCTTGTCGGCATAAGCGTGGTGGGTGCCGCCGGCCAGATTGGCTGCCACGCCTTCGCCCGACAGCGCCACGCGGCAGGCCTGCACGGTGGCGCCCACCGAACGGCGGGCGCGCTCGTTCATGCCGGGGCTCCAGGGAAAGCCGATTTCGCGTTGCTGGGCAGGGCTCAGTGTGCCCTCGCGCACCGCGTCGATGTAGTCGGGGTCGTGGACCAGGGCCAGGGCAGCGTCGTCGACCGGCTCGGCCTGTTGCAGCTGGACCTCGGGCAGGTGTTGCGTGATCTGCTCGCGCAGCATCTCGTACTTCCGCATCGGGAAGCGGTGCCCGTCGGGCGGGGGCAGAACGAAATGGTCGGCGTAGAAGGCTTGCACAACCTGCATTGTGCGGCTGGCGTCCGGGTTCTGCGCAGCGGGCGGGTGGGCTGCAGCAGATTCGTCCTGGGTACATACTCATGACCTTGCACAACTGTTGTTGTATGAAGGTTGACATGAGCGATTTGCTGCCTCACCACCCTGATGTGGACCGCTTGGTGGAACTGATGCGTCTGGCGCCCCAAGGGAATGACCATTTCCTGGCGCAGAGCGACGACATTGGCACACCCGCGTTGTTTGGGGGGCAGGCACTGGGCCAGGCCTTGATGGCCGCCAGCCTGACGGTGCCCGCCGATCGCATGGTGCACTCGCTGCACGCCTACTTCCTGCTGCCCGGCGAACACGCGCCGGTGACCTACGAGGTGGACCGCGTGCGCGATGGCCGCAGCTTCAGCATGCGCAGCGTGGTGGCGCGCCAGAGCGACAAGATCATCTTCGAGCTGACGGCCTCGTTCCAGACGGCCGATGAGGGCCCTGAGCATCAGGTGCCGATGCCGACGCACCCAGGTCCCGAGGGCCTGGTGCCCGAGAGTGTGGGGCGTGATGCCATCCGCCACCTGTTGCCGATGCCCTACCGCGAAAAGCTGCTGGGACCGCGTGGGCTGGAGTTGCGCCGCGTCTCGCCGCTGCACCCGATGAACCCGCAGCCCCGCACGGGGGGCTCGGCCATGTGGGTGCGCTCGCAGGCACGCTTACCGGGCGATCCACTGGTGCACCGCGCCATCCTGTCCTATGTGTCCGACCACGGCCTGCTGCTGGCGGCCACCGAGCCGCATGGCTTGAGCCTGCTGCGCGGGGATGTCCGTCTGGCCAGCTTGGACCACGCGATGTGGTTCCACCGTGATTTCCGCCTGGATGACTGGCTGCTGTACGTGATCGACTCGCCGAGTGCCGGCGGCGCACGCGGGCTGTGCTCGGGTCGCTACTACTCGCGCGATGGTCGCCTGGTCGCCTCGGTCATGCAAGAAGGCATGATGCGCCAGATCAGGAGGGACTGAGGCGCCCTGCGTGGCTTACCCGTGCGCCGGGACGCGGTGCACCACGCGGTTGCGACCACCCTGTTTGGCGGCGTACAGGCGTGCGTCGGCCATCTGGACAGGGGCGTCCTGGTCGTCCTGTGTGGGCGCGGCCATCGCCAGGCCCACGCTGATGGTGACCAGTCCGGCGGTGGGATCGGGCGCGCTCTCGACCGCCTGGCGCAGCTTCTCGGCGACCAGACAGGCGCCTGCTTCATCGGTGTGAGGCAGCAGGATGAGGAACTCCTCGCCGCCAAAGCGTGAGACGAAGTCGCTCTCCCGCAAGGGACCGCGCAGGCATTGCGACACCCGCTGCAGTACCTGGTCGCCCACGGCATGGCCATGCTGGTCGTTGACCCGCTTGAAGTGGTCGACGTCGATCATGAGCACAGCGTAGGGCAGCTTGCTGCGCTTCATGCGCAGCAATTCTTCGCGCAAGCGTTCGTTCGCCGCCAGGCGGTTGGGCAGGCCGGTGAGGACATCGTGGCGGGCCAGGCGGTGCAGCGCCGCATTGGCCTGCGCCAGTTCGGCGGTGCGGGCCTCGACCTTGGATTCCAGCTCGGCGTTGAGCTGGCGGATCTGCGACTCGGTGTGGTGACGCAAGGTGGCGTCGATGCACAGGCCGGAGAAGTGAACGGGCACCCCGTTGGCGTCATGGCTGACTTGTCCGTAGGCGTCGATCCAGCGGACCTCGCCTGAAGCCTGCACGATTCGGTAAGAGGCGACGAACGGACGGCGATCTCGGATGGACTCTTCTAGGGCGAGTTCGGCCGCGCTCAGATCGTCTGGGTGGACCAGGGTTCGCCAGGTGTCGAACTTGGCCGGATCGCATTGCGGATCCAGCCCGAACAGGCGGAACATGGCGGGCGACCAGTTGAGTTGGTCGGTGTGCAGGTCCCAGTCCCAGGCGCCGGCACCGGCGGCTTGCTCGGCCATGTGGAGCAGGTCCTGGGTCTGGCGCAGGGCGCGATCCTGTTTGCGGCGCACGGAGGCTTCGCGCTCGGTATGCAGGTCCAGACGTGTTTGTCGCTGTTCGGTGATGTCTTCCACCATGGCCAGGAAGCAGGGCGGCTCACCCTCGGCCACGGTCACGCGGGTTTCATTGACGTGCACCCACAGCACGGTGCCGTCGGGGTGGACGTAGCGCTTGTCGCGCAGGAAGCAGGAGAGGCGGCCTTCGCGCAACTGGGTCTTGTGCGCGACCTCGTGAGCGAGGTCTTCCGGGTGGGTCAGGTGCATCCAGTCCTGCCCGCGCAGGGACTCCCGCGGGCGCCCGGCCAGGTCGGCGAAGCGCTGGTTGAGGTCGAGGATGCGGTCGGTCGCCGGGTCGATCAGCACGATGCCCAGCCGCGATTGCTCGAACACGGTGCGCCAGAGGGTGTCGGGCTTGGTCGTGGCAAGGGGCGGGTGCGGATCGGACAAGGTCGGGTGAGCGGGCATGAGGCACAGGCCGCCGCAGCAGCAGCCTCGTGACGAAACAACAACCGCTCATTGTGACCGTCTCCCAGGGCCTCCGGTATGTGAAAAATCCCCAGACAAAGGGCAGACTTTGACCGATGACCTGCATTTGACCCACCCAATGCACACAGCCCCTCGCAAGGGGCTGTGGGGAGGGGTTCAGGTCAGGATCAGAAAGCGGCCGAGCCGGTGATCGCACGGCCCAGGATCAGGGCGTGGATGTCGTGCGTGCCTTCGTAGGTGTTGACCACTTCGAGGTTGACCAGGTGACGGGCCACGCCGAACTCGTCGGAGATGCCGTTGCCACCCATCATGTCGCGCGCCATGCGGGCGATGTCCAGGGCCTTGCCGCAGTTGTTGCGCTTCATGATCGAGGTCACTTCGACCGGGGCCTTGCCAGCGTCCTTCAGACGCCCCAGGGCCAGGCTGCCTTGCAGGCCCAGCGTGATCTCGGTGAGCATGTCGGCCAGCTTCTTCTGGATCAGCTGGTTGGCGGCCAGAGGCTTGCCAAACTGCTTGCGGTCCATCACGTACTGGCGGGCGCGGCTGTAGCAGTCTTCGGCGGCGCCCAGGGCGCCCCAGGAGATGCCGAAGCGGGCGCTGTTCAGGCAGGTGAAGGGGCCCTTGAGGCCCCGCACTTCGGGGAAGGCGTTTTCTTCGGGCACGAACACCTCGTCCATCACGATTTCACCGGTGATGGAGGCGCGCAGGCCGACCTTGCCGTGGATGGCGGGGGCGCTCAGGCCCTTCCAGCCCTTCTCCAGCACGAAGCCACGGATGGCGTCCTTGCCGTTTTCATTGCACTGCGCCCAGACCACGAACACGTCGGCGATCGGCGAGTTGCTGATCCACATCTTCGAGCCGCTGAGCTTGTAGCCGCCTTCCACCTTGGTGGCGCGGGTGATCATGCTGCCAGGGTCGGAGCCGTGGTTGGGTTCGGTCAGGCCGAAGCAGCCGATGTACTCGCCGGTGCACAGCTTGGGCAGGTACTTGCGCTTGGTCGCTTCGGTGCCGAATTCGTTGATGGGCACCATCACCAGCGAGTGCTGCACGCTCATCATCGAGCGGTAGCCCGAGTCCACGCGCTCGACCTCACGGGCCACCAGGCCGTAAGACACGTAGTTCAGGCCCGAGCCACCGTATTCGGTGGGGATGGTCACGCCCAGCAGGCCCAGCTCGCCCATCTCGCGGAAGATGGACGGGTCGGTCTTCTCATGGCGGAAGGCTTCCAGCACGCGCGGGGCCAGCTTGTCCTGGCAGTAGGCGCGGGCCGCGTCGCGCACGGCGCGTTCGTCTTCGGTCAGCTGCTGGTCCAGCAGCAGAGGGTCATCCCATTGGAAGGAGGCTTTGGCGTGTGAAGACATGAAAGGGTCCTTGGGGTGGTGGCGGGGTTCGAAGGGATCAGGCCTGTGCGGCCGCAGAAGGTTTGAGCTCACGCTCTTGCAGTTCGCGCCACTGGATCTTGCCTGAAGCGGACTTGGGCAGGTGGTCGACGATGCTGACGATGCGGGGGCTCTTGTAGGCGGCCATGTGGTCATGGGCCCACTCGACGATCTCTTGCTCGGTGACGGTGCCGACGTGATCGGGCTTGAGCACGACGACGGCCTTGACGGTTTCCCCGCGGCGCGGGTCTTGCGCGGCGATCACGCAGGCTTCCTGGATGGCCGGATGGTGGTAGAGCATGGCTTCGACCTCGGCCGGCCAGACCTTGAAGCCTGAGGCATTGATCATGCGCTTGAGGCGATCGACCATGAAGAAGTAGCCGTGCTCGTCGGCATAGGCCAGATCGCCCGTGCGCAGGAAGCGCTTGCCGTCGATCTCAACAAAGCTGTCGCGGTTGGCGTCAGGGGCGCGCCAGTATTCGCGCATGACCTGCGGGCCGTGCACGATGATCTCGCCGATCTCGCCCGCGGGCAGTTCGGCAAAGGTGGATGGGTCCACCACGCGCGCATCCACATCAAAAATGGGGATGCCCAGGCACTGCTTCATCGGGCGCTGGGTCGGGTTGATGTGGGTGGCCGCCATGGTCTCGGACATGCCGTAACCCTCGATGTAATCGGCCCCGACCAGGTTCTTGAGCTTTTGTGCGATCGCTTCGGGCATGGCCGCGCCGCCACCGCCCACGCTGTGGAGGCTGGACAGGTCGAACTGATCGAGGTTCGGGTGGGAGAGCATGTCCACCACCATGGTCGAAATCAGCTGGGCGGCCGTGACCTTGTAGCGGCCGATGCACTGCAGCGCCACGTCACGGTCCCAGCGTGGGATCACGATGGCGGTGGCGCCCAGGTAGATCGCGCCGTTGAGCGCGTTCTGCATCCCCGTCACATGGAAGAAGGGCAGCACCGCGAGCATCACGGTGTCCGATGTGGACTTGAGCCACACATGGCGCGCGATGGTGTTGTACATCACGCTGCGGTGCGTGTGCACGCAACCCTTGGGGTGGCCGGTGGTGCCCGAGGTGTAGGGCATCACGGCCATGTCGTCGGGGCCGGCCGTCATCGGGCCGGGCGACAGGTTGGCGGCCAGCGCGTCCATCCAGGCCACGGCACCCGCATCACTGAAGTTGCGACGCGACTCCGTCACGAAGGGCGGTACGCGCAGGTCGGTCGGCTCGGTCAGGTAGTCGCTGTAAGTGGCGACGATGGCGTGGCGCAGACCTTCGCTGTCGGGGGCCTCGTGCGTGCCCTCGTTGAGCAGGGGCTGCACGTGGTGGAACAGGTCCTGCGGCACGAAGATGGTCGTGGCCTGGGCGTCGCTGACGTAGTGACGGAGCTCGTCCGTCAGGTTCATCGGGTTGACCGGCACGACCACCGCGTCGGCCCGCAGGATGGCGTAGTACGCCAGCGCGTACTGCGGGCTGTTCTGCATGTACAGCAGCACGCGATCGCCCTTGCGCACCCCACAGACTTGCTGCAGGTAGCCGGCCAGCCGCTCGGTCTCGACGTGGAACTGCCCATAGCTCAGGGGCGTGTCGTAGAAGATGAAGTACGGCTTGTCGGGGTACTGCGCGGCAGCACGCTCGACGTTGGCGTACAGGTGCGTGGCCGGCACGTCGAGGTGCCGGGGCACCTCGGCAGGCCAGTGGGCAAGGTGGCGATCGGACATGCTGTGTCAGGCGAACTTACTGCTGGCCCAGCGCGATGAAGCGCTGCAGGTGGTGGTCTTCGTCCCCCAGCACATGGTCGATCAGGATCAGGCGCTTGGCGTAGTGCGGCATGGGCAGCTCCCAGGTCACCCCGATGCCACCGTGCAGCTGGATGGACTCTTCGGCCACCAGGGTGCCGGTCTTGCCCACCGTGTACTTGGCGGCCGACAGGGCGCGCTCGCGGGCGATGCGGTCGTTGCCGTCGACGGCCGAAGCAGCGTTGATCACGGCCGAGCGGGCCTGTTCGATTTCGAGCAGGACGGTGGCCATGCGGTGCTGCAGGGCCTGGAAGCTGCCGATGGCCTTGCCGAACTGCTTGCGGGTCTGCAGGTATTCGATGGTGGCCTTCTTGCACACCTCCATCGCGCCCAGCGATTCGGCAGCCAGGGCCAGCACGCCACGGCCCACGGCGTATTCCAGCGTGGCGTGGCCTTGGCCTTCGGCGCCCAGCAGGGCGGAGGTGGGCACGCGCACTTGGCTCAAGGTGACTTCACCGGCGCGGGTGCCGTCCACGTTGCCGTAGGCGCGCACGCTCAGGCCGGCGGTGCCGGCAGGCACGACGAACAGCGAGATGCCGGCTTCGTCGTCCACGTTGCCGCTGGTGCGGGCCGAGACGATGATCTGCTGCGCCTGGTCGGCGAAGGGCACAACCGCCTTGGCGCCGTCGATCACATAGTGGTCGCCGTCACGGGTGGCACGGGTGCTGACGCGGTTCACCGCGTAGTGCGCATCGGCTTCGTCGTAGGCCAGGGTGGCGATCAGACCGCCGGCGATGATCTCTTCGATCAGGGCCTTCTGGGCATCGTTGCCAGCGTGGGCCAGGGCCGAGCCGGCCAGCACAGCGGTGGCCAGCAGCGGTTCGACCGCCAGGCCCTTGCCGATGGATTCGAACACGGTCGCGATGTCAAAGCCGGTGCCGCCGAAGCCGCCTTGCTCTTCGGTGAACAGGGCGCCGATCACGCCGAGTTCCGCGAACTGCGCCCACTGCTCGGCGCTGTAGCCGGTGGCGGACTGGGTGATGGCGTGACGGGTTTCGATCGGGTACTGCTCGGCCAGGTAGCGGTCGAGCGAGTCGGCCAGCATGCGACGGTCGTCGGATTGGTTGAAGTTCATGGTTGTGTTCCTCGCCAGTCGATGCTTACAGACCCAGGATCATCTTGGAGATGATGTTCTTCTGGACTTCGTTGGAGCCGCCGTAGATCGACAGCTTGCGGTAGTTGAAGTATTGCGATGCCGCGAAGGCCGATTCCTGCGGGCCGATGGGCTCGCCGGTGTAGTCCTCGTCCAGCGCCTCCTTGACGTACGGCAGGGCGTAGGCGCCCAGGGCGCGACGGGTCAGCGACAGGATTTCCTGACGGATCTCGGTGCCCTTGATCTTGAGCATCGAGCTTTCCGCACCCGGCACACCGCCACCGGCCACGGCAGCGATCACGCGCAGGTTGGTGGTCTTCATGTTTTCCAGGTCGATCTCGACCTTGGCGATGCGGGCGGCGAACAGCGGGTCCTGATCCAGGGGCTTGCCGTTCTTCTGCACACGCGAGGCCAGGGCCTTGAGGCGCTCCAGGCCAGCCACCGAGTGACCGACACCCGCGATGTTGGTGCGCTCGTGGGTCAGCAGGTACTTGGCGCAGTCCCAGCCCTTGTTCTCGGTGCCGACCAGATTGGCCACGGGCACCTTCACATCGGTGAAGAAGACTTCGTTGATCTCGTGCTCGCCGTCGAGCATGATGATCGGGCGGATCTCGATGCCGGGGGTGGCCATGTCGATCAGCAGGAAGCTGATGCCCTGCTGCGGCTTGGCTTCACGGTCGGTGCGCACCAGGCAGAAGATCATGTTGGCGTGCTGGCCCAGCGTCGTCCAGGTCTTCTGACCGTTGACGATGTAGTGGTCGCCATCGCGCACGGCGGTGGTCTTGAGCGAAGCCAGGTCCGAGCCCGCGCCGGGCTCGGAGTAGCCCTGGCACCACCAATCCTGACCGTTCAGGATGCGGGGCAGCCAGTACTGCTTTTGCTCTTCGCTGCCGTACTTGATGATGACCGGGGCGACCATGGCCACGCCGAAGGGCTGGATGCGGGGCGTGTGGGCCAGCGCGCATTCGTTGTCGAAAATGAACTTCTCCACGGGGTTCCAGCCGGTGCCGCCGTATTGCACGGGCCAGCCCGAGGCCAGCCAGCCCTTGCTGTTGAGCAGGGCGTGCCACTCTTCAAAGTCAGCCTTGGTGAAGCGCTTGCCGGCGTCGCCCTTTTGCTTCAGGCGGGCGGGCACGTCGTCGTTCAGGAAGCGTTGCACCTCGGCGCGGAAGGCTTCTTCCTGAGGGGTGAAATTCAGGTCCATGTTGGTGCTCCTCGGGGCGTTTTAGAAAATTTCGAACAGACCGGCGGCGCCCATGCCACCGGCAATGCACATGGTCACGACGGCCCACTTGACCTTGGGGTCCTGGGCCTTGCGGCGACGGCCCTCCAGCAGCACGTGGCCGACCATGCGGGCGCCGCTCATGCCGAAGGGGTGGCCGATTGAGATGGCGCCACCGTTGACGTTGAGGCGCTCTTCGGGGATGCCGAGCTGTTGCTGGCAGTAGATGGACTGCGAGGCGAAGGCTTCGTTGACTTCCCACAGGTCGATGTCTTCGACCTTCAGGCCATGACGGGCCAGCAGCTTCGGCACGGCGAACACGGGGCCAATGCCCATTTCATCGGGCTCGCAGCCGGCCACGGCAAAACCGCGGAAGGCACCTAGGGGTTGCAGGCCCAGGCGTTCGGCTTCCTGGCTGTCCATCAGCACGCAGGCCGAAGCCCCGTCCGACAGCTGTGACGCGTTGCCGGCCGTGATGAACTGGTCGGGGCCACGCACCGGGGCCAGCTTGGCCAGGCCTTCGTAGGTGGTGTCGGCGCGGTTGCAGGTGTCGTGATCGATCGAGACCTCTTTGTAGGACACCTCCTTGGTTTCCTTGTCGGTCACCCCCATGGAGATCGGAAGAGCGTCGTGTA
>NZ_JAVEYN010000018.1:0-85099 GCF_034003525.1 Aquabacterium sp. | reverse complement strand
TGGACACGACCTTGCTGGTGCACCCGGGTGTCTTGCAGGATTTCCTGGACTTCAATGACTTCCTGGATGTTGTGGATGCAGCCGTGGAAGAGCTGGAGCTGGACGGCGTTTTGCAGGTGGCGAGCTTCCATCCGGATTACCAGTTTGCCGATGCGAACGCCGATGACATAGAGAACTACAGCAACCGGGCGCCGTACCCGACGTTGCACCTGATCCGCGAAGAGAGCCTGGACCGGGCGATCGAGGCCTTCCCCGAGGCCGAGGACATTTACGAGACCAACAAGGCGACGCTGCGCAAGCTGGGTCTGGCAGGTTGGAAGAAGCTGTGGCAGGTGTGAGGGGACTGAGCCATGGCGAGTGAGCACCACCCCTGGTGGGGGCCGGCACGGGTGCCGTTTTTGTTGCTGACACCGGCCTGCATGGCTTTGGGCGTGGCGTGGAGTGCATGGCAGTTGGCGCAGCAGGGCTTGAGCCTGAACGCGCTGGATGCACTGTTGTGCGTGCTGGGTGCCTTGGCCGCGCATGTGGCGGTGAATGCGCTCAATGAGCACCACGACTTTCACAGTGGGCTGGACCAGCGCACGCAGCGCACGGCCTTCAGTGGCGGCAGTGGGGTCTTGCCTGCGAACCCCGCGCTGGCACCGGTGGCCCTGGCGATGGGCTGGGGCGCCTTGTTGTTCACCGTGTTGACGGGGCTGTACTTTGTGGTGAGCCGGCCGGCGCTGCTGTGGGACCTGGCGCCGCTGGGCTTGCTGGGTGTGGCCGTGGTGGTGTCGTACACGCCCTGGCTGACGCGCCACCCGTGGTTGTGTCTGATGGCGCCGGGTTTGGGTTTCGGGCCCTTGATGTTGCTGGGCACCGAGGTGGTGTTGACGGGGGCGATGTCGTGGCAAGGGCTGGCCTTGTCGGCCTTGCCCTTCTTTTTGGCCAACAACCTGCTGTTGCTCAACCAGTTTCCGGATGTGGATGCGGATCGGTCGGTGGGCCGGCGCACCTTGCCCTTGTTGCTGGGCCGTGCGGGCAGTGTGCCGGTGCTGGGCCTGCAGTACGGGCTGGCGTTTGGCGCGGTGCTGCTGGGGCTGGCACTGGGTTGGTGGCCCGCTGCCACGGGTTTGGCGGTGTTGGGCTTGCCCCTGGCGGTGAGCGCCTGGCAGCGTGCCCAGGCGCATGCCGAGGACCTGCCTGCTCTGCAGCCGGCCATGGGACTGAATGTCGCGGTGAACCTGCTGAGCCCGGTGTTGGCGGCGGTGGGGTTGATGCTGTCGCTGTGAGCGCCGCTGGGGCTTCAGTCGGCCTTGAGGCTGCTGGCGTCCACGCCCAGTTCGCCGGCCAAGCGCGTCACGATGTGACGCAGTGAGGCGATCTCGGCAGCCATGCGGGCTTGCTCCTCACGCAGGGCGGTGAGTTCAGCCTGGAGCTCGGCCGTGCCGGGGCCGGAAGCAGTGGCATCGTCGGAGCGGGCGCCACTGTGGCCGGTGTCGGCCACCTCGCCGCACAGCAGGTGAGCCCTGCGGGATTCGCGGGCGCCTGGCGCGCGCGGCAGCTTCACGACGCGTGGGGGCTCTTTGGCGGCCAGTTCCTCGAGGAAGGCCTCGACGGACGAGGTGTCAGCGAAACGGTGCAGGCGCTCGGTGTGCAGGCGCAACTCGGCGGCGGTCTGCGGGCCGCGTAGCATCAAGAGGGTGAGCAAGGCGACGGCTTGGCTGGGCACGCCCAGGCCACGCGCCGCGTTGTGGTCGAAGCGCACCACGCGGCTGCCGCTGACTTCGCTGACGAGGCTGAGTTCGCGCAGGCCGTTGACGGCATCGAGCACCTCGGCTTCGCTCAACTGCATGACCGGCTCGCGCGCGGTTTTCTGGTTGCAGCCGAGGGTGAGGGCGTTGAGCGACAGGGGGTAGCTGTCAGGGACGGTGTGCTGCTTTTCTACCAGCACAGCAAGGACTCGGGCTTCTTCGGGCGTCAACGGGCGCATCATGGTCGGGACTCAAGGCAGTGTGAAGAGTGACCATACCATGCAGGCGCAACGGCCTCATCGGCCTCGTCGGAAGGCCAGATAGGCCTGGGCCGCGGTCTCGGGCACTTCCATCACGGGCATGTGCCCCACGTCGTCGAACACCACAACCTTGGCTTGCGGCAGCAGTTTCTGCAGGACCGGGATGGTGGCCGGGCTGACGACGCGGTCGAGCTGGCCCCACATGATGAGGGTGGGTGTGGTCAGGCCGCGGATGCGCTTTTCGGTGGGCTCGCGGACCATCTCGTTCATGATGGCTTGCTCGCGTTCACGGTCTGCCAGGCGCTGGCGTGCGAAGACGCGTGCGATGGGTGGTGGCAGTTGGGGGGGCTTCGCCATCACGACGGAGAGAAAGCGCGGAAAGTCGTGCTCGTCGCGCAGCAGCAGTGGATTGGGCTCGCCCCGGCGGATGGCCAGCTGGACCTCGCTGGGCGGCGCGGACCAGATGCCCGCAGTGTCGATGAGCCAGAGGCTGCGGACCTGGCTGTGGTTCAGGGCGGTGTAGGTCAGGGCGATCTGCCCGCCCATGGAGATGCCGCCGAGGTGGATGGGCCCCAGGCCGAGTTGCCGCACGAACGCCTGCAGCCGACGGGCTTGTGCCTGCGGTCCGTAGGACACGCCTTCGGGCCGGGACGAGTCTCCGAAGCCAATCAGATCGGGGATGATGATCCGCTGGTGATTGGTCAGGTGGCGCGCCACGGCCAGCAGGGTGTCCTTGTTGCCGCCTATGCCATGCAGCAGCACGAGGGGCTCGCCCTGGCCGCCATCCAGGTAGGCCATGCGGGTGCCATCGGGCAGGATCAGTGAGCGGGTGTGCAGGCCGGCCTGTGTGCGCAGGGCGACCATGATCGCTTGCGTGGTGGGCGCGGGTGCCCACACCATGAAGCCGGTCAGCACAGTGCCGATCAACACCGCCGTGACCAGCAAGGTGAGCAGGACAAACCGTATGAGCCTGAACATCATGGGCCTCCGATGGGCAGAGGCACCGGCTATGCGCCTCTGCATGCATGTTAGGCCGGAATCAGGCGTTTGGCGAGCCCTGGCTCACGTCTTGATACCTTGACGGGTGTTGCTCAGTGGTTCTGGCTGCCGCGGTGGGCCCAGGCGGTGGTTCGGGTCTCGACCAGCGAGAACAGCTCGTACATGATCATGGCCATGGCGCCGATGACCACCAGTCCGGCGAAGGCCAGACCCATTTGCATGGACGAGCCGGCGCTGATGAGCAGGTAGCCGATACCTTCGTTGGCGGCGGTCATCTCCGACACCGTGGTGCCCACGAAGGCCAGGGTGATGGCCACCTTGAGCGAGCCGTAGAAGTAGGGCAGGGAGCGCGGCAGCCCGACCTTCATCAGCACGTCCCAGCGTTTGGCGCCCAGCACGCGCAGCACGTCTTCCAGCTCAGGCTCCAGCGTGGCCAAGCCGGTGGCGATGTTGACCATGATGGGAAAGAAGCTGATGAGGAAGGCGGTGAGGATGGCCGGGCCCGGGCCAATGCCGAACCACACCACGAGGATGGGCACGAAGGCCGCCTTGGGCAGGGCGTTGAAGGCGGTCATCAGCGGGTAGACGGCGGCATAGGCCAGGCGCGAGCTGCCGATGAGAAAGCCCAGCAGCACGCCGACCACGATGGCGATGGCAAAGCCGGCGAGTGTCACCCACAGGGTGCGCCAGGCGTGGCGCAGGATTTCGCTGTGGAACTCGACCAGTTGGGATCCGATGCGGGCAGGGCTGGGGAAGATGAACTCGGACACGTTGAGGGCCGAGCACAGCACCTGCCAGAGGATGAGTACGCCCAGCAGCAGCACCCAGGGGGCCCAGCGGGCTTGTTGTTTGGTGCTGAGTTTCATTGCGCGATCTCCGTGCTCGTCTGGATGGTGGCGGGCTTGCGCATGGCGCCGATGTGGGCGCGCAACTCGTGCACGATGCCGGTGAATTCGGGGGTGTAGGTCACCTCCAGATCGCGGGGGCGGGGCAGCTCGATCTCGCGTTTGGCGAGGATGCGCCCCGGGCTTTTGCTCATCACATAGACCGTGTCGGCCAGGAAGACGGCTTCGCGCAGGTCGTGGGTGACAAGGATGACGTTGAACTTCTGCACCGCCTGCAGGTCGCGCAGCGCGCACCACAGCTCTTCGCGGGTGAAGGCGTCGAGCGCGCCGAAGGGCTCGTCGAGCAGCAGCATCTTGGGTTCGTGGATGAGCGCGCGACAGATGCTGGCGCGCTGCTGCATGCCGCCCGAAAGTTGCCAGGGGAACTTGTCTTCGTAGCCACCCAGGCCCACGCTTTCGAGCAAGGCACGGGCCTTGGCAGCGTATTCCTTGCGCTTGGACTTGAAGCTGGAGCGGTAGGGTTCGACGATCTCGAGCGGCAGCAGCACGTTGTCGAGCGTGGTGCGCCAAGGCAGCAGCGACGGGGCCTGGAAGGCCATGCCGGTGATCTTGAGCGGACCGGTCACGGGCTCCCCGCCGATCGTGATGTGCCCCTTGGTGGGCTGCTTCAAGCCGGTGGTCAGCTTCATGAAGGTGGACTTGCCGCACCCGGAGGGACCAACGATGGCCACGAACTCGCCCTCATCGATCTGCAGGTTCAGGTCTTCGACGGCGAACTGTCCCTGCGCCCACAACTCATCGTTGTAGGCCAGCCAGACATTCTGAAAATCAACAAAGGCGCTCATGGCCCCTCCTCAGGTACAGCGTGCGCAGGTTTACTTCTTTGGGGGCAGGACGTTGAGGTTGGCGGCCGAGGGCAGGTAGGCCGAGGTCCAGACGGCATCGGCGTTGACGCGGGTCTTGGTGGCGAAGGCGTCGCCCACCTGCGAGGCCATCAGGGCCAGACGGGGCAGCTTGACCTGACCGAAGCCTTCGGCGCGCGCATCGGGGCTGGCGATGACCTGGTCGATGGCCATTTTCAGGCGGCGTTTTTCCAGCTCGACGTTGATGATGCCGTCGCGGGCCTTGACGTGCTCGATCGCTGCGTCGGGGTTGGCGAGGACTTCCTTGGTGCCCTTGGCGAAGGCCTGGAGGAAGGCTTTGACGGCTGCGGGGTTCTCTTTGAGGATCTTGGGCGAGGCGATGATGGCGTTGCCGTACAGCTTCACGCCGTGCAGGGCGTAGGGGAACATGACCACATCGCCGGCCTTGGCGCCACGCGCTTCGAGGTTGAGCAGGCTGGTGAAGGAGAAGCCGGTGATGGCGTCGACGTCACCGCGCACGAGCATGGTTTCGCGCAGCGGTGGGTCCATGCTGACCCAGGTGGCGCCGTTGACCTTGTTGGCCTTGGCGAAGATGGGCCAGGCTTTGCGACCGGCATCGAACACGGGCGCGCCGAGCTTCTTGCCCGCCAGATCGGCCGGGGTCTGGATGCCGGACTTCTTCAGGGCGAAGACGGCTGCCGGCGTGTTGTTGTAGACCATCATGATGGCCACGGGCTTGTTGGGGGCATCGGGGTTGTTGGCGTGAAACTCCATCAGTGCGGCGATGTCGGCCAAGCCCAGGTCGTACGAGCCCGAGGCGACGCGGGTGACGGTGCCGCCCGAGCCGTTGCCGGCGTCCACGGTCACATCCAAGCCGGCTTGCTTGAAGTAGCCCTTGGCCACCGGCTGCAGGAAGAGGGCGGAGGGGCCTTCGAAGCGCCAGTCGAGCTGGAATTTGATGGGTGTTTGCGCGTGCACCGTGGTGGGGAGGCTCATGCCCCAGCAGAGTGCGGCCGCAGAGGCCACGGTGGCGAGCAGGGTGCGACGGGGGCGGGACGAGACGGTCATGGGGCGGACTCCAGCGAGTGACAAAACTGTATACAGTCCTGTTTGCGAGATTCGTGCCAGTCCATTTCAGGGTGATCGGCTCGGGGCTGTCGTCGTGAGAGGGGTGTGGGCCGCCTAGAATGCGTCCCTTGTTGTTTGAACGGGGTGGCTGCGTGTCGGATCGTCTTTTTGTCTTGTCTCAGTACGTGCTGCCCAAGCAGGCCTTGACCGCTTTGGCGGGTGTGGGCGCTTCGGCGCGCGGTGGTGCGCTGACCACCCGTTTCATCCGTTGGTTCGTGGGCCGCTATGGCGTGAACATGGCCGAAGCGGCCAACCCGGACATCGCCAGCTATCCCACGTTCAACGAGTTCTTCTCACGGCCTTTGAAGCCGGGCGCACGGCCCTTGGCCGATGCCGACCTGATCAGCCCGGTGGACGGGGCCATCAGCCAGTTCGGGCCGATTCGCCGTGACCAGATCTTCCAGGCCAAGGGGCACGATTACTCGACCACCACGCTGGTGGGCGGCGACGCGCAACTGGCCCAGCGCTTTGAAGACGGGCACTTTGCGACGCTGTACCTGAGCCCCAAGGACTATCACCGCATTCACATGCCCTGCGATGGGCGCCTGACGCGGATGATTTATGTGCCGGGTGACCTGTTCTCGGTGAACCCGGCGACGGCCCGCGGCGTGCCCGGCCTGTTCGCGCGCAACGAGCGCGTGGTGTGCGTGTTCGAGTCGAAGCAGGGGCCGTTTGTGCTGACCCTGGTGGGCGCGACCATCGTGGGCAGCATGGCCACGGTGTGGCATGGCGTGGTGAACCCGCCGCGCAGCAAGCAGGTGCGCGAGTGGCGCTACGACGACCAGCAGATCGTTCTGAAGAAGGGCGAGGAGATGGGCCGCTTCCTGCTGGGCTCGACCGTGGTAATGCTCTTCCCCAAGGGCGATTTGCGCTTCAACCCCGCGTGGGTGCCGGCTGGCGCGATCCGCATGGGTGAAGCCATGGCGCAGCGCGGCTGAGTTCAGTAGACCTCGACCGGGTCCTGCAGGATGAAGAGGCAGTCTTCCGGATGGCTGTTGACCATGGCGTGGCTGGCGTCTTCGATGTCGTAGCGGCTGCTGATGGGCAGCTCGCTGTCGAGGTGGTTGGCGATGGCGTGGGCCACTTCGTTGGAGCGTGTGCCGCAGACGATGCGGGTGGGGATCTCGAGTTGCGCCAGTTCGTCGCGCGTGTGGCGGATCTGGGTGCACAGGTCCCAGTGGCGCAGGTTGTTGGCGGTGAGCGGCGCCATCATGTCCTTGACGAAGGCAGGCAGGGCTTCGAACTCGTTGCCACCGCCCCAGAAGTCGATGACCTGCCCGCAGGCGTAGGGCACCTGGTTGGCCGCGTCCTGGCGGTAGCGCTGCAAGAACGCATCGACCTGGGCCAGCATGTCGGCGTCGCCCATGGTGTCCAGCACCCAGGTGGCGACGGGCTCGAACAGGGTCAGTTCGCGAATCGGCAGCGAGCCTTTGAGGGCTTGGGACAGGGCCACCACGCCGCCGTAGGAATGGCCGACGAGGTGGATGGGCTCGTCGGTGAGCGAGCGCACCACGTCTTCGATGAGCTTCAGTTCGGTCTCGATGGTGGGCGCGTCGAAGTCTTGCGGATCGGGCGTGCCGCAGTGTCCGGGCAGCTTGATGGCGATGCAGGTGTGCTGGGCAGACAGTTGCTCGATCATCTTCTTCCAGGTGGACGTGGTGGCGTAGGAGCCGTGCACGAAGACGATGGGGGAGCCGGAGCCAGTGAGCTGGTAGTGATCGGACAGGGGCATGAGACTGAGGCGAGAGGGGCGAAATGGCGAATCTGAACCTTTGAGTCTATGCTGTGAACCTGCTCGCAGCCAAGCCCTTCTGCCCATCATGTCCGTGAAGACTTTGTTGATCGTGTACCACTCGCTGACCGATGGCACGCGCCAGATGGCCGAGGCGGTGCGTGCGGGTGCGGCCGCAGAAGCCGAGGTGGCGGTGCGGATGCTGCACGCCTCGCAGGCCGGGCCAGATGACGTGCTGGCGGCCGATGGCCTCGTGTTCGCGACGCCGGAAAATCTGGCGGCCATCAGTGGGCAGCTGAAAGACTTTTTTGACCGTAGCTACTACCCAGTGCTCGACCGCGTCAATGGCCGGGCGTATGCCAGCCTGATCTGCGCCGGCAGTGACGGGCACAACGCGGCGCGCCAGATCGAGCGCATTGCTACGGGCTGGCGGCTGAAGGCCGTGGCCGAGCCGGTGATCGTCTGCACGCATGCGCAGACGCCGGAGGCCATTCTGGCGCCCAAGCAGATTGCGCCCGAGGAGCTGGAACGCTGCCGGGCGCTGGGTGAGGCGATGGCTGCGGGGCTGGCGCTGGGGGTGTTCTGACGGCTGGGGTGCAGCTCAGGGGCGCACCACGATGGCGTTGACCACACTGGCCGCGCCGGGGGTCTGACGCGCCAGCGCTTCGGCCCGGTCTTTCTCGGTGGCGCTCTTGGCAAAGCCGGACAGCTGCACCACGCCTTTGAGGGTTTCGACGCCGATGGACATGGCGCTGACCGTCGGGTCTTCGGCAAACTTGGTTTTGACCCGCGCGGTCACGGTGGCATCGTCAACATACTGTCCAACCGTGGATTGTTCGCGGGTGACGGAGCAACCAGCCACGCCCAAAGCGAGCAAACCAGACAGCAGCAGCGCGGACATCTCGGGATGTTTCATCTGAGCCTCCTTCGGCAGGGTCAAGAGCGAAGACCATAGGCTCATTCGGTGTGACATTCAAGTCGGCGAGGGATACACCTGCTGGCAATGTGGCGGTGGCCGCCGGTCGGGGCGGGCGCCTGGGTATGCGTCGGGGGCAGGTCAGTCGACCCGCGTGTCGATGATGTCCAGGCTCAGGCGGCGTGGGCTTTCAAAGACGCGCTCTTGCCCCGTGACAGGATCGGTGAAGGCCAGGGTGCGCGCCAGCAGTTGCAGCGGGTGGCGGAAGTCGGGCGCCATGTCGGGCGGCAAGGCAGGGCGCAACTCCGGGTAGATCTGATCGTGCAGGATGGGGATGCCGAGCGCGTTGAGGTGGGCGCGCAACTGGTGTTTCTGGCCGGTGACGGGTAGCAGGCGATAGTGGCCCCAGTGGCCGCGCCGGTCGATCAGCTCGATGGCGGTTTCGGCGTTGGGCTCGCCTTCGACCTCGTGCATGGCCATGAAACGCTCGCTTTCGGCCAGGCGGCTGCGGTAAACGAGGGGCAGGCTCAGGTCGGCACGCCAAGGGGCGATGGCCTCGTAGGTCTTGCGCACGGCCTTGTCGCGGAACAGGGCCTGGTAGGCGTGGCGCGTGTGCGGCTGGATGGTGAAAGCGACCAGACCGGCTGTTTCGCGGTCGATGCGGTGCATGGGCACCAGGGTGTCGATGCCCAGCTTGCGTTTCAGGCGCACCAGCAGCGTCTCTTGCAGGTAACGGCCCTTGGGCGTGACGGGCAGGAAATGCGGCTTGTCGGCGATGACCAGGAAGTCGTCCTGAAACACCACGGTTTCGTCGAACGGCACCGGGTGCTCGAAGGGCAGGGCGCGCCAGTAGTAGAGCTTGGTCTGCGGGCGGTAAGGGGCGTCTGGAGGGACGGGCTGGCCTTGCAGGTCGAGCACCTCACCCTGGCGTATGCGCTCAGCCCAGTCCGCGCGAGATACGGCCGGGATGCGCTCGCTCAGGAAATCGAGCACCGTGGCCCAGGGGCCGCTGGGCAGCGCCACGGTGCTGGGGCTGACGCCGCTTCGAGTGGGCGGGGTGTAGTCAGACTTGGGGCGCGACATGCTCAAGGGTGCGCGCGTTGGCTTCGCACAGTTCTCGGAATGGGGGGCTGATGCGTGGGTCGGCCGAGGCGGTGCGCCAGAATGCCAGCGCGGCCACGCAGGCGCTTTGCCAGAGGGGGCGCTGGTGGGGCAGGGGCCATTCTGGCTGAAAGGCGCGTGGGGGCACTTCCCCACCGGGCAGGGGGGCGTACATCATGGGCAGCATGTCATAAGCGGGCGCCAGTTGCAGAGTGGGGCCCGGCACGAAGCTGAGGTTGCCCAGGTGCATGTCGGTGTTGCCGATCAGGCGGCCGAACCACCACAACACGGTGATGCGCTCGGCGTCTTGTGGGGACAGGAGTTTGAGCGCCACGAGGCGAGCAGCGAGCACGGGCCATTCGGTGCTGCGCTCGCCCAGGAAGGCACCTTGCAGGCTTTCGAGGCTACTCAGACGGCTGCGGCCCCATTCGCCGTGGCGATCGAAGCGTTCCAGCTCCAGGAAGGTGCGGCCAGCGTGTTGCACGATGCGGCTGCGTGCGCTGTGCAGGCCGGGTAGTTTGGCTGCGTGGTTGAGGGCGAGGTGCTCACACACGAGCAGATCGGACCAGCGGGTGACAGCGGGCGAGGCGTCGGCACCCGAGAACTTGACCAGCACATGGGGCGTGAGGCTGCCTGACAGGGCACGGCGTGCGGCGAACTTCGGAAACTCTCCCGCCGCACTGGAGCCCGCTACGCCGCTGGCGAGCGCGTCTTCAGCCAGTTGCGCATAGGAGGTGGCGATGGCGTCTTCGGTTAGCGGGGCAGGCGTGTCTTGGTGCGCCTGTTGCCACAGTGCGCAGGCGGCCTCACCCAGAATCAGGCTGCCGCTGAGGTCGTGGCCGCGTTGGCGCAGCACATGGAGGATGTCGTCGTCACTCCATTCGTTGGGCGCCGACGGCACACCCAGTTGACGGTGCTCGGTGCGTGCGAACTGGCGACCCATGTAGCCCTGCGGGCGCATGTCGTAGAGCGGATAGGGTAGGCCGTCCCACCAGCCGTCACGGGACTCGTCAGGTAGGGGCCAGGGCTGGTGATGGGGGGGCAGGCTCAGGTGAAGACAGCTACCTTGGGGGTGCAGGGCGGCCAGGGTGCCGATTTGCTCGATGCGGCCTGCGTGGTTGATCTCGTACAGCGGGAGGTCGTGTAAGTCGCCGCGCAGGGGGCGACGTAGGGCGTAGCGGGTGCGACGGGCCTTGCCAGCACTCACGATGTGTCCGGGGTGCGCCTGCAGTATCCGATGCAGGGTGGGCGCGCTCACGCCCAGCTGCGCGGCCAAATCGGGCCCACTGATACCGGGGTGTCGGCCCAGTACGCTGAGCAGTTGATCGCGTGCCGCTTGCAGAGGGGGGCGCATGGCAGGAGCTATGGTGCAAGTTTTGAAATGATTTGAGAGAAGATTTTATGCGCTAACACATAAATAAATCAATCACTTGCAATTATCGGTTGCTAAGTTATGAGGGCTTTCTTTCCGATTTTGGGTTAACCGAATCCAGCCGATGCGCCCGCTCCAGTCGCCAAGCTTCGTCCGGGCTGTCGTTGTAGACCTCGTCGGCGGTGGTGGACGTTTCCTGCAGTTTCGTGTCGATGGCGATGCGGTTGTCGAACACGAAGCACTCGCCTTGCCAGTCGCGGTCGGCGTCGGGCAGGGACTGGAAGAAGTTGAGGATGCCGCCTTCCAACTGATACACGTCCAGCCCCAGGTTCGCCATCCACATGCCGGTTTTTTCGCAGCGGATGCCGCCCGTGCAGTACATGGCGACCTTCTTGCCTTCGGCCCTCCACTGCTCGGCGTGGGCCTGCACATAGCTGGGGAAGTCGCGGAAGTTATCGACCTGCGGGTCGATCGCGTTCTTGAAACGGCCCAGGCGGTACTCGAAGCTGTTGCGGTTGTCGATGACGACGACGTTGTCCTGCGCCATCAGCTCGCGCCAGGCCTCAGGGCTGAGGTGGCGGCTACGGTCGGGGTTGGGGGCGACGCCGGTGACGCCGGGCACACCGAGGGCCACGATCTCGTCCTTCTTGTGAACGCGCACTTTCCAGAAGGGCGGGGTGTCGCACGCGCTGTGTTTGAAGGTGATGTGCTGGAAATGGCTGTCCAGACGCGGGTCGGTGCGCAGGGCCTTCTCGAAAGCGTCGATGCGCTCGGCCGAGGCGGCCAGGGCGCCGCTGATGCCCTCACGTGCGACCAGCACGCTGCCCGTCAAGGGCTCGACCAGTTCGCGCACGATGGCCACCACCGCATCGGGGTCTGGCAGGTCGGCGAACTGGTAGAAGGAGGTGTGGACGATCGGTTCGGTGGGCGTGTCGGGCATGGGCGCGATTATCAGGGCGTGCGGGGGGCCGCGCTGGTGGCTGGGCCTTTGCTGTCCAGGGGCCGCAGGCTGATGGCCACGCCCAGCGCCAACAGCATCAGCGCACCGCCCAGGGCCGCCACGCCAGGCCAGTGGCCGTATTCCCAGAACCAGCCGCCGACCGAGCCCATGGTGCTGGAGCCGATGTAGTAGGTGAGCAGGTACAGCGAGGAGGCGTGTCCCTTGGCGCCTTGGGCCAAGCGCCCGACCCAGGCGCTGGCCACGGCATGCGCAATGAAGAAGCCCGCAGTGAGCGCCACCACCCCGAGCAGCAACACGGCCAGATGCGCGTGCAAGGTCAGGGCCAGGCCCAGCAGCATGCAGGCGATGCCGACGATGAGCACCGGTGCGCGTCCGTGCCGGTCGGCCAGGCCGCCGGCCACCGACGAGGACACGATGCCAAAGATGTTGGCCATGAAGATGATGCCGATCTGCGTCTGGCTGAGCAGATAGGGCGCCTCCATGAGGTGGAAGCCCACGTAGTTGTAGATGGTGACGAAGCAGCCCATCACCGTGAAGCTCATGAGGAACAAGCGGGGCAGGCCGGGTTGGCGCAGGTGGGCGCCCCACAGTCCGAGGTGGTGGCGCAGGCCTTGAGGCGGGCGCGGCGTGAAGTTACGTGACGCGGGCAGCAGGGCGATGAAGCCCACGGCAGTGAGCAGGTTGATGGTGCCCAGCACCAGCATGGCCGCGTGCCAGTCGAAGTGCTCACTGAGGCCGGCCGCGACCACCCGCCCAAAGAGCCCGCCGACCCCTGTGCCGGCCACATACAGGCCCATGGCCATGCCCAGGCCGCGGTGGTCGATTTCTTCGGCCAGGTAGGCCATGGCCACGGCAGGGACACCGCCCAGCACCAGACCGGTCAGGGCGCGTGAGGCCAGCAGGGTGTGCCAGTCGGGCACGAGGCCGGCGACGATGTTGAGCACCGAGGCCAGCACCATCGATGTGCCCATCAGCAGCCGGCGTTTGACGCTGGACGAGATGATGGCTGCAACCAGGATCGCAAAGGCCAGCAGGCTGGTGGACAGGGACATGGCCAGCGAGCTTTCGGCCGGGCTGACCTGGAAGGTCTTGGCGAAGGCGGGCAGCAGGGGCTGGACGCAGTACAGCAGCGAGAAGGTGGCAAAGCCGGCCAGGAACAGCGCCAGGTTGGCGCGCAGGTAAGCCGGGGTGCCGCGTTGGATGGCGGAAGGCATGGTCAGGGCAGCATTGTGCCGGGCGCTGGACGAGCGCGGGGCGTGCGACCTGGATCACCGTACTGCGGCCGTGGGGTGACGGCGCCGGAGCTGGCCGAACAGCAGAGGGTCGTTCAGGCCGCCACGCGCATGCGGTTGGCGCCAGCTTCTTGCGCAGACTGCAAGGCGGCGCGCGCGCGGGCGATCAGGTCGTCGGCGTCATCGCGTGGGTTGGGCACGCCGCACCACAGACCCATGCTGATGCTCAGCGGCAGCACATCGGCACCGGTGCCCTGGGCGGGGGCGTCCAGCATGGATTCGCGCAGGGCACGCAGCACGTGTCGCGCACCGGGCGTGGGGGTGTTGGGCAGGAGCAGCAGGAAGGCGTGCGGGCCATAACGGCCGACGCTGTCGGAGCGACGGATGCGTTCGGCCAGGTGGGCGGCGGTGTGCTGCAGCGCTTCGTCCACCATGGCTTGGCCTTGCCGGGCTCGCAGGGAGGCGAGCTGGTCGATTTCGATGAGGACGACCCCCAGCGGGGAGCCGGAGCGGCGCGCTTGCTCCACTTCCGAGATGCAGCGCTCCGCAATGGCCGGGTGGTTGGCAATGCCCGTCAAGGGGTCACGCAGCGCCAGACGCTGCAGTGCGATCTCGCGGTCTTCGCGCGACATGAGCAACAGTGCGCACGCGGGCACAAAGGCCAGGATCAGCTCGCTGGCCAGGCGCCAGGCTTCCGCCCGGGTGAGTGTGAGCGGCTCCGATGTGGGCGTGATGCCCAGTAAAACGTACCCGCCATGCAGGACGTTGATCAGCAAGCCCAGGCCGGCCCCCAGCATCAGGAGGCCGTGCATCTGCCCGTGCTCAGGGGCGAGGCGCTGGCTCCAGATCAGCAGCACGAGGCACTGCACGATGAGCACCGCGTCGTGGGAGAGGGCGCGCGCCGTGGGCAGGTCGGCCAGGAACACCATCAGCACGCCCATCAGCGCGGGCATCACAGCCAGGTTCTGCCAGGGGGCGGCGCGCGTCTGCAGACGCAGCAAAGCCCAGGTGTAGGCAGACAGGGCGACCGCCTGACCCACGGGCGCGGCGACGTCGATCAGCCAGTCAGGCGTGAGACCCATGCCGGCTGCGCAGGCAAAGGCCAGTGCGCTGGCCAGCAGACCCAGACCGGTAGCAGGCAGCGCGTCGCGCCGTGGACGCAGACTGGCCAGTCCGACGCTCAAGGCGAGGATCAGGGCGATCAGGGCAGCGGCGGCGGCCAGACTGGGGGTGTGCAAAGGCATGTCACCCAGTGTAGCGACATGGTCCGGGTCTGAGATGGGCCCGGAACGGGGGTTCACGCGGAGGGCGCCGTCAGTGCAACAGATCGAACAGGGTGCGCGCGACCACCTTGGTGGCCTTGCGCAGGTCATCGAGCACCAGGTGTTCGTCGGCCCGTTTGGCGTTGGACTCGAACACGGTGCGGGGGCCGGCGCCGTAGATCACGGCGGGGATGCCCTGGGCGCAGTACAGGCGCACGTCGGTGTAGAGCGGGGTGCCGCAGGTGGGGATGGGCTGACCGAACACCGCTTCCCCATGCTGCTGGATGGCCTGCACCAGCGGCGCGTTGCCCGGCAGCGGTTGCAGCGAGCGGGCCAGCAGCAGCCGTTTGATGTCGATGCGGATGCCAGGCACCGTGGCGGCGGCTTCGGTGATGACGCGGCGAATGTCGGCTTCGACCTCGGTGGGGTTCTCTTCCGGGATCATGCGGCGGTCGAGCTTGAAGACGACCTTGCCAGGCACGACGTTGGTGTTGGTGCCGCCTTCGATGCGGCCCACGTTCAGGTAGGGGTGGGTGATGCCGGGCACCTGCGAGGTGATGCCTTGGTAGAGCGTGTTCTGGGCATACAGCGCGTTGAGGATGGCGACAGTGCCTTGCAGGGCATCGACCCCGGTGTGCGGGATGGCGGCGTGTGCCATCTGGCCGTGCACGGTGACCTCCATCTGCAGGCAGCCGTTGTGGGCGGTGACCACTTCGTAGCTGAAGCCGGCCGCGATCAGCAGGTCGGGCTTTGTCAGGCCCTGGCTGAGCAGCCAGCCGGGGCCCAGCTCGCCGCCGAATTCTTCGTCGTAAGTGAAGTGCAGCTCGACGGCGCCCTTCAACGAGGGCGCATCGCGGCCTTGCTGCAGGGCTTCGAGCGCACGCAGGGCAAAGCTGTAGGTGGCAAAGTCGCTCTTGCTGACGGCGGCCGCGCGTCCATAGAGCTTGCCATCGACCACTTCGCCGCCATAGGGGGCGTGAGTCCAGCCTTCACCGGGGGGGACCACATCGCCATGGGCGTTCAGCGCCACGGTGCGCCCGCCTTCGCCCAGGCGCCGTCGCACGATCAGGTTGGTGAGGCTTTGCAGGCCGTAGGCGTGCACCTGTTCGCTGGGCACGGCGTGCCGCTCAGCTTGCCAGCCAAACGCCGACAGCAGCTCGGCGGTGCGCTCGGCGTGCGGTGCGTTGTTGCCGGGCGGTGTGTCGGTGGGCACCTGCACCAGCGTTTGCAGAAAGCGCACCTCTTCGTCGAAGTGGGCGTCGATCCACTGGTCGAGCGCGGCATAGGCGGCATCAAGGGTGCCTGGGGCGGGTTGCATGGCCATGGTCAGATCGCGTCGAGCAGGTGCATGAAGGCGTCCACACAGAGTTGGGCGTCGTCGTTGGTGATGGCTTCCAGCGGGTTGTGGCTGATGCCGTCATGGCCGCCACGCACAAAGAGCATGGCCTGTGGCATCACCTGGTGCAGCTTCATGGCATCGTGGCCGGCACCGCTGGGCAGGTGGAACACGGGCAGGCCGAGACTGGTCACGGCGGCTTCCCAGCGGGCTCGCCATGCGGGGTCCGAGGGGGCGGCCGAGGCCTGCAGGTTCTGAATGAGCTCGATCTCCACCCGGCGGCGGCGCGCGACGGTGTAGACAAAGGCATCCACGTCCTCCACCAACTCGTCTCGCTGACGGTTGGTGGGCGCGCGCAGGTCGAGGGTGAACTGGCAGCGTCCCGGGACCACATTGACCGAGCCTTGCGGTATCTCTATCACCCCCACGGTGCCAACGGAGGGGCCGTGCGGCGAGTCCTGGTCCTGCAGGGCGCGACGTTCGGTGTACAGCGCGATCTCGGCGACGGCGAGGGCGGCGTCCTGGCGCATGCCCATGGGTGTGGTGCCAGCGTGGCAGGCCACGCCGGTGACCTCGCCGCTGAAGCGGGCGCTGCCGTTGATGCCCGTGACGATGCCCAGCGGCAGGTCGCGTGCATTGAGCACGGGGCCTTGCTCGATGTGCACCTCGACGAAGCCCATATAGCGGGTCGGGTCACGTTTCAGCGCGGCAATGTCTTCCATCTTGGCGCTCAGTCCGGCGTCTTTCATGGCCTGGCGGATGGTGACACCCTTGGCATCGACCAGATCCAGCCAGCCGGGCTGGAAGTCGCCCACCAGGGCACTGGAGCCCAGGAAGGTGGCAGGGAAGCGCTGGCCTTCCTCTTCGGCAAAGGCGACCACTTCGATGCCGTAGCGCAGGCGTCGGCCTGCGCGGGACAGACTTTGCACGCACATCATGGGCACGAGGATGCCCAGGCGGCCGTCGTAGCGACCACCGTTGCGCACGGTGTCGTAGTGTGAGCCCGTGAGCAGCCGAGCGGCCGTGGGTTCGCTGCCGTGATACACGCCCACCACATTGCCGACCGCATCGAGCTTGACCTCGTCAAAGCCACAGGCGCGCATCCAGATCTGCAGTTGGGTGGCGGCCGATTGGTGGGCGGGTGTGAGGTAGGTGAGGGTCAGGGGTGGGCGCTCATCTGCGCCATTGCTGCCTTCGCCTTCGGTGTGCGCGGCCAGGGCGTCGGCCCAGTCCAGGATCTGGTTGCCTTCGGCCGGCAGCACGCCGAACTTGTCGTTCAAACGGATCTCGGCAATGCGGTGGATCTGGCGCAGGCATTCGGCGCGCTCGGCATCGGGCTGGGCCTGCAGGCGGCGCGCGAAGGTGGCGATGATCTGGGTGCGGCTCAAGCCGGTGCCACGGGGGCCGCGCACGGCCAGGATGAAGGGCCAGCCGAACCGGGCGTTGTACTCGGCGTTGAGCTGCTGCAGGCGGGCGAATTCGTCAGGGGTGCAGTGCGTGAGGCCGGCCTGGCTTTGCTCGTTGGTGGACTCGGCGGTGAGCTGACCCGCCACCGCCGCTTTGCCGGCCAGCTCGGGGTGGGCACGGATCAGGTCGAGCTGTTGGTCGATGCTGGCTTCGCGCACGGTCTGCGCCAGGGCGTGTTTCAGGTGCGCCAGGCTCAGAAAGGGCCGCTGCGCCCAGGCGGCTTCGGCAATCCAGGGCGAATGCTCGTAGATGCCGTCCAGCAGGGCGGTGAAGGTGGGCTGGTCGGCGGCGTTGAGCTGGGCCAGCGTGAGGTTGGGGATGACCAGCATGGGTGTCAGGCTTGGTAGGGGTGAACGGCTTGCCAGTGCCGGGCGATGTCGATGCGGCGGCACACCCAGACGTGTTCGTGGCGGGCCACGTGGTCCAGGAAGCGTTGGAAGGCGCGGAAGCGCCCGGGGCGGCCGAGCAGGCGGCAGTGCATGCCCACGCTCATCATCTTGGGGGCGTTGTCACCCTCGGGGTCGCCTTCGGCATAGAGCAGGTCGAAGGTGTCTTTCAGGTAGGTGAAGAAGTCTTCGCCCTGGGCATAGCCTTGGGGCAGCGCAAAGCGCATGTCGTTGACGTCCAGCGTGTAGGGCACGATGAGGTGGGGCACGGTCTGGCCGTCGGTGCGTTGCACGGTGGTCCAGAACGGCAGGTCGTCGCCGTAGTAGTCGCTGTCGTACACGAAGCCGCCATCGTCGGCCACCAGACGGCGCGTGTTGGGGCTGTCGCGGCCGGTGTACCAACCCAGGGGGCGCTGGCCGGTGAGCTCTTCAATGATCTGCATGCCGATGCGCATGTGCTCGCGCTCGGTGGCCTCGTCGATCTGCTGGTAATGGATCCAGCGCCAACCATGGCAGGCGATTTCGTGGCCCAGCTCGATGAAGGCGCGGGTCAGTTCAGGGTGGCGTTGCAGGGCCATGCTCACGCCGAACACCGTCAGCGGCCAGCCGCGCTTTTCAAACTCGCGCAGGATGCGCCAAACGCCCGCGCGCGAGCCGTATTCGTAAATCGACTCCATGCTCAGGTGCCGGTCGGCGAAGGCGGGTGGGTTGGCCATTTCGCTGAGGAACTGTTCGCTGCCGGCGTCGCCATGCAGCACGGAGTTCTCGCCGCCTTCTTCGTAGTTGAGCACGAACTGCACGGCAATGCGGGCGCCGTTCGGCCACTGCGCGTGGGGCGGCGTGCGGCCGTAGCCGATCAGGTCGCGGGGGTAGGGGGCGTCGGTCATGGCCGGGTTCATGGCGTCAGGTCGGTGTGGGTTTGGCCCGCACGGGGGAGGCTGCTGTGCGCGGGTGCTCGGTCAGTTGGCGCTCCACGGTGGCCAGGTGCTCGTGCAGCAGCTGCACGGCACGGTCGGCATCGCGGGCTTCGATGGCCTGGAGGATGTCCACGTGTTCGGCGTTCGAGGTTTCGGCATCGTCGGCCGATTGGTACATCAGCGAGATCAGCGAGCAGCGCGACACCAACTCCTGCATCAGGTCGGTCAGCACCTGGTTGCCCAGGACGTGTGCGAGCTTGACGTGGAAGTCGAACAGCAGCTTGGTGCGCGTGGGCACGTCGATGCGTTGCACGGCCTCGCGCTCGGCCTGGATGTGGGCGTGCAGTTCACGCAGGTCGGCGTCGGTGATGCGGGCGATCAGTTCGTGCAGCATCTGGGACTCGACCATGCGGCGCACGGCGAACACCTCGCGCGCTTCCTGGATGGAGGGGGCGGCGACGAAGGCCCCGCGCGCGGGTTCGAGCTTGACCAGCTTCAACTCGGACAGGCGGTACAGCGCCTGCCTCACGATGGTGCGCGACACCCCGAAGCGGTCCCCCAGTTTTTGTTCGACCAGCTTGGTGCCGGGCTGCAAGCGGTGCTCGACGATGGCGCGCGTCACCGACAGCACGATCTGCTCGGTGCTGGAGGTGTCGGTGTCCAGGGGCTCGGCCGTGTCCGCAACCACATCGGTCGGGATGGCGTCCACATCGACCTTGCGCTGCTTGGGCGCACGGCGTGTTGGCACGACAGGTGCATCAGGTGGCTTGCGTGCATCACTCATCATGGTTAAAGTGTATACAGTTTTGCAAATGCTGTGCAAGATGTCGATGCCGCACTTGGCATCCTCTCACTTGCCATCGTTGTTGCACATGGTCTCATCGTTGCTCCATCATGACCTTGCTCACCACGCCTGACCCCCACACGACGCCCTCCGGCGGACGCCTGACCACCCATGTGCTCGACACCGTGCACGGCGCGCCTGCCGCTGGCATGGCCATCGCCTTGTTTGTGCGCGACGACGCCTCAGGCGGTACAGGCAGCCCCACCTGGCGTTTGCTGCGCGAGGTGGTGACCAATGCCGATGGCCGGGTGGACGGCCCCATGCTGGCCGGCGCGGACTTGCGTCCGGGCGTGTACCGCCTGGTGTTCGAGGTGGAACGCTATTTCCGTGCCAAGGGCGTGGCCTTGCCCACGCCGGCTTTCCTGAGTCAGGTACCGTTGGAGTTTGGTCTGGCTGATGCACAAGCCCACTACCACGTGCCCTTGCTGGTCAGCCCCTGGGCCTATTCCACCTACCGCGGCAGCTGAAAGAGACCGACATGCTCGAAGCCAGTCCCTTGCTGACCTACGCCCTCGATTGGGTCAACCTGCTGCTGCGCTGGACGCATGTGATCGTGGCGATCGCATGGGCCGGTGCCTCGTTCTACTTTGTCTGGCTGGACAACCACCTGACCCCGCCCACCGACCCCAAGCTGAAAGAGCAGGGCGTGAGTGGCGAGCTGTGGGCCGTGCACGGTGGCGGTTTCTACAACCCGCAGAAGTATCTGGGCGCCCCGAAGGCGCTGCCCAAGCACCTGCACTGGTTCTATTGGGAGAGTTACTCCACCTGGCTCACGGGCTTTGCCTTGTTCACGGTGATGTACCTGTTCAACGCTGGCACCTTCCTGATCGACAAGAGCCGCTTTGACTGGTCGCCGGTGGCGGCGGCGCACACGGCGGTGGGCTTTCTGGTGGGCTTCTGGCTGATCTACGACGTGCTCTGTCGCACCGTAGGCCGACGCCCGGGCAGTGAGCGCTTGTTGGGCGCCTTGGTTGCCGTCGTGATCGTGGGTGCCAGCTGGCTGGCTTGCCAGCTGTTTGCCGGGCGTGCCGCCTTCTTGCTGGTGGGGGCCATGGTGGCCACGGCCATGAGCGCCAATGTGTTCTTCTGGATCATTCCGGGGCAGCGCAAGGTGGTGGCCGCCATGCAGGCGGGCCAGCCGGTGGACCCGGTACATGGCCAGCGCGGCAAGCAGCGCAGCGTGCACAACACCTACTTCACGCTGCCGGTGCTGTTTGCGATGTTGAGCAATCACTATGGCTGGGCCTACAGCCACGCCCACAACTGGCTGGTGCTGGCGCTGATCATGCTGGCCGGGGCCCTGATCCGCCAGTTTTTCGTGGCACGCCACAAGACGGAAATGGCCGGCCAGCGTGCACCCTGGGGCTGGGCGATTGCCAGCGTGAGCATCTTGCTGGGCGTGGCGGTGTGGCTGGCACCGTCGCCTGCGACCTCATCAGTAGCGACGTCACCGGTTCCGACCGAGACACCCGCTCAGCGCCTGGCCCAGGTGCAGATGGTCGTGCAGGAGCGGTGCCTGATGTGTCACAACGCCCAACTCGCCAGCAAGGGGGTGCGCCTGGACAGTCCCGAGGCCCTGACCCAGCACGCGCAGGCCGTGTATCAACAGGCGGTGGTGCTCAAAGCCATGCCGCTGAACAACGCCACGCAGATCACCGACGCCGAGCGCGCCGTGCTGGCGCGCTGGTTCACGTCCCTGTGACGCTGAGCCATTGACGGCGAGCTGCCGCCGCCTGAATCGACACCCGCTTGGCTTGCGGGCTCATGGTTTTCCAGGCGCGGATGTCGTCGATCGTGCGCCCGCAGCCGCCGCACAGCCGGGTGAGGACATCACAGCCATCCAGTGGCAGTTCAAGCACCTTGCATTGCTTCTGGCAGGGGCTGGGGGGATCATCGTGAGGCGCGGGAGGGTTCGAAGGCACGGTGGCTTGCGGGTGTGTCACACAAAAACAAAAAAGAAAAGCCCGCCCATCTGGAGACGAGCGGGCGAATGTACAGGGATTGAGATCACACTGCACACCGACTCAGGGAGGAAAGCCGGATCTCCCAAAGGAGATGACAGCATGTTACACACATGTATCGTGGCTGTGACACTCGGCCCAGCCGCGCAGATGTCCGAAAAGCGTAGATTGTCACGCTCGTGCCTTATTTTGAGGCATTCCAAGCTTCTTCCCTGGGGCGAACCCTCAAACCCCAAGCTTGCCAACAAGGTTGTCCACAGGATGCGGGGATAAGTCAGGCCTGGCCTGCGTCCTCGGGGCCTTCACGGCCCTCGTGATGGGCTGAGCCTTTGGCCTTGGCCTTGTGATGCGGCCCCTCGCCCGTCCCGCCGTCCTCGGCTTCCTCTGTCTCTTCCCACAGCTCGGTCAGCTCCTTGAGGCGCGCCATCACCCGCTGGTTGAGGCTGTCCGCCGGGTACTCGCCTTGCGCGTCCGGCTCACCGGCCGGGATTCCGGTCAGCAAGGCAATGGCCTGGTCCACGCTCTCCACCGCCCAGACGTGGAAACGCCCGGCGGCCACGGCGTCCACCACATCGTGGCGCAGCATCAAATGCTGCACATTGGACGCCGGGATCAGCACCCCTTGCTCGCCCGTCAAGCCGCGCGCGGCGCAGATGTCAAAAAACCCTTCGATCTTTTCATTGACGCCGCCAATCGCCTGCACCTGCCCCAGCTGGTTGATCGAGCCGGTGACCGCCAGCGATTGCCGGATCGGCGCCTGGGCCAGGTCTGACAGCAGGGCGCAGGTCTCGGCCAGCGAGGCGCTGTCGCCGTCGATGTGGCCATAGGACTGCTCGAACACCAGGCTGGCCGACAGTGACAGCGGCTGGTTGCGGGCGTAACGCCCCCCCAGGAAGGATGACAGGATCAGCACGCCCTTGGAGTGCAGTGCGCCCGAGAGCTTGACCTCGCGCTCGATGTTGAGCACCTCGCCTTCGCCCAGGCGCGTGATGGCCGTGATGCGGCTGGGCTGACCAAAGGCGGCATCGCCCAGGTCGAGCACCGACAGGCCGTTGACCTGCCCCTGCACGGCCCCCTGCGTGTCGATGAGGATGATGCCGCGCAAGATGGCCTCGTTCAGCTCCGAGCGCACGCGATCGTGGCGGCGGATCTGGGCGTCCATGGCCTGCTGCACATGGGCGGCGGCCACCGTGCCATGGCCTGACTGGCGGGCCCAGTAATCGGCCTCGCGCATCAGATCGGCCACGCGGCGGATGTGGGTGCTCAGGCGCTGGGCGTCCTCCACCATGCGGGCGCTGAAGTCAATCACGCGGGCCACGGCGCCGCGGTCAAAGGGCAGCAGCTTGTCCTTGCGGGTGAGGGTGGCCACCATGCGCGCATACAGCATGTGCGTATCGGGGTTGCGCTCGATGCGGTCTTCGAAATCGGCCGACACCTTGAACAGCTCGCCAAAGTCCGGGTCGTACGCCTGCAGCAGGTAGTAAAACAGCCGGTCGCCAAACAGGATGACCTTGACGTGCAGCGGGATGGGTTCGGGCTCCAGCGAGACGGTGCTCACCAGGCTGTACATCTGCGCCAGCGACTCCAGCCGGATCTCGCGTGACTGGATGGCGCGCTTGAGGCTTTCCCAGGCGAAGGGCTGCATCAGCAGCTTGCGCACGTCCAGCAGCAGGTAGCCGCCGTTGGCGCGGTGCAGGGCACCGGCCTGGATCAGCGTGAAATCGGTGACCAGGGCACCGAACTGTTGCAGGTGCTCGATGCGGCCGATCAGGTTGCCGTAGGTCGGGTTGTCTTCGGTGACCACGGGAGCGCCCGCGCCCGCTTTCTGGGTGACCAGCACGTTCACCTGGTAACGGTGGAAGCTCTCGTGCGTGACGAAGGCCAGCCCGCCGCCGAGCTGCGTGGTCTCGTCGGGGTTCTTGAAGTCATCGACATGCTCGACCATGTCCTGCTGCACGGCGTCCAGATAGGCCAGCACGGCGGGCACATCGGCGAAGTGGGTGCGGACATCGTCCAGGGCATGCTTGACGGTCAGCAGCGTGTTGTCCTGGTTGAGCTGCTTGAGCTGTTCGGCGCGCTCCTTGCGCCAGCGCGGCAGCATCTCCAGGATCTTGCCGAGCTTGTCCTGCAGTCCGCTGATGGCGGTGGCAATGCGTTGCTTCTCATCGTCGGGCAGTTTGTTGAACTCGTCGGGCGGCACGACCTCGCCCTCGCGGGTGGGGACGAAGGTGAAGCCGCTCGGGGTACGCAGCAGGAAGATCTGTTGGCTTTCGGCCTCGTCGCCCAGGGCTTTGAGTGCGGCTTCTTCACGCTGGCTGAAGGCGTGCTGGATGGCCTCGGCCTTGGCCCGGTACTCGTCGCTCTCGAACAGGCCCGGGATGGCGCTGCGCAGGTAGTCCACCAGCTTGGCCATCTGGTCGCGCAAGTCGGCACCCCGGCCGGGTGGCAGGCTCAGGGCCTGGGGCTTGTGGGGCTGCTTGAAGTTGTGCAGATAGCACCACTCCGGTGGGTCGGCCTCGGTGGGCGTTTTGCGGGCCAGCAACTGGCGCACCATGCTGCGCTTGCCCATGCCCGAGGGGCCTTGCACATAGATGTTGTAGCCCTCGTGGCGCATGCCGGTGCCGAACTGCACCGCTTCCATGGCACGCATCTGGCCGATGAGGTCGCCCAGGTCTTCCAGCTCGGCGGTGGTCTGGAAATCGAACTGATGCGGGTCGCAGGTGTGGTGCAGTTGTGCGGCAGGCAGGGCGGGCAGGTCGATCACCGAGGTCATGGCAGGTGGGCGCGCTGCGCGGGGCAGCGGCTAAGCAGCGATGTGACCAGTTTGCACCAAGGTGGGCTCGACGCACATCTGGTTGCGCCCTCCGTGTTTGGCGCAGTACAGGGCCTGGTCGGCTCGGGCGATCAGGGCATCTGTGGTGTCGCCGGCGGTGCGCCATTGCGCCACGCCGATGCTGACGGTGCAGTTCAGGTCCTCGCCACCCCAGGGAATGGGCAGGTGGCGGACACCGTCACACAACTTTTCGGCCAGATGGCAGGCCTCGGTGCGGTGGGTGGCGGGCAGCAGCACCGGGAATTCCTCGCCGCCCCAGCGGGCCACCACATCGGTGGCGCGCAGGTGCTGGCGCAGGTGTTGGGCGACTGTGCGCAAGGTGTGGTCACCCGCGGCATGGCCCAGCTTGTCGTTGACCTGCTTGAAATGGTCGATGTCGATCATCAGGGCCGAGAACGGGGTGCCCATGCGTCGGGACCGCTGTCGCTCCTGGGTCAGCACATCGTCCATGGCATGGCGGTTGAGCAGGCCCGTCAGGCGGTCGTGGCGTGCGGCGCGGCGCAACTGCCCACCCAACTTGAAGATGACCAGTCCGAACAGCGTCAGCTCCAGGCTCAGCGACAGCAGCACCCACAGCATGGCCGTGGTCAGGCTGATCGAGGTGCCGGCGATGCTGGCCTGGATCAGGCGCTCGGGTTCGAGCAAGGCCATGATGGCGCGGTGGCCCAGCACCGCCGCTCCCAGCAGGCTGGGCAGGGTGAACATGAGCATCCAGCGGCTGTGCGCGATCTCATGGCGCATGAATCGGAAGATGATCCGCGTGATCCACAGGCCGCACAGGCACGACAAGGTGGAGATGGTGGCCACTCGCCAGGGCGCATCGGCGTGGTTGGGCCACAGCCACAGCGCCGACGTCAGCAGCAACATGGCCGCGATGGACGGGCGGTCTTGCAAGGGCTGGCGGGTGAACAGCAGCAACCCACGTGCTTGCAGCAGCAGCGCAGCCATGAACAAGGTGTTGCCCAGCAGGCGCACCGGCTCCAGCTGGGCGTGGGCGCTGAAGACAAAGTTCAGGAAGGAGCCGCCGCTGAGCAAGGAAAAGCCGGCCCAATGCCAGGCCGGTCGGCGCACGTCTTTGAGCAACCAGCCCGTGGTCAGCCAGCCCAGCGCGATCACCAACTCCTGGAGAAAAGCCATCGCCAGGCCAATCTGTGCGGGTTGCCAATCGTTCAGGGGGGGCATGTCGCGAGGCGGTGTGGAGGCGGAGAAGACCGGAACGCCCCGACGGGTGTCGAAGCGGGCAAAGGGGGGCACGGCGCCACGAGGTGCTAGAGTGCCGGGCGTCAAACACCGGAAAGCACTCTGGCCAGCGCCTCACCTGCGAGAGAAGGCGGCCTGTGCAGCGGCGAAACAGTATTTGTACCAGAATGTTGTGAAGATTGGAACATGAGCAGCAGCGCACATTGGTTGTACCTGGTCGTGGCCGGTTTGTTCGAGATCGGCTGGCCCCTGGGCCTGAAGCTGGCCTCCACCCCCTCGATGAAGCTGTGGGGACTGTTGATCGCCGTGGTCTGCATGGGCCTGAGCGGCCTGTTTCTGTGGCTGGCGCTCAAAGGCATCCCCATGGGCTCGGCCTATGCGGTGTGGACCGGCATCGGCGCGGCCGGCACCTTCCTGGTGGGGGTGTTCTTCTTTGGCGATCCCAGCCTGCTGCTGCGCTGGCTGGGCCTGGGTCTGATCGTCGCCGGGGTGGTCTGCCTGAAACTGGCTTGATGACCGTTCAGTTCAGGTCAGCGGGACGCTGAGGGCGCATCAGCCCTGATTTGCGTGGTCGGGTTGCTTGTCGGTGTAGCGCGTGTGGATGTCGGCCACGGCGTCCCGCTGTGTCACCAGCGCATCCACACACGCCGCATCCAGTTTGCCTTGCTCGACCAGATGCTGCAGTTCGGCAAAGGCCTCGTCCAGCGACCATTCCTTTTTGTAGGGGCGCAGCGCCGTCAGCGCATCGAAGATGTCCGCCACGGTCACGATGCGGGCTTCCACCGGGATGGCGTCGCCCCGCAGCCCTTGCGGGTAGCCTGAGCCGTCGAGCATCTCGTGGTGATGCTGCACGATGTTGCGCAGCAGATCGCTTTCCGGAAAGTGGCGGTCACCCTCCTTGCCGATGATGCGTTCGATGATCTCGACGCCCTTGGCCACATGGGTGTCCATGATGGCGCGCTCTTCGGGGTCGAGGCGGCCGGGCTTGAGCAGGATGCGGTCAGGGATGCCGATCTTGCCGATGTCGTGCATCGGGGCAAACAGGTACACGCCCTCAACGAACTCGTCGTTGAGGCCACGCTGGGGTGCAATGGCGCGTGCGATCAGGCGCGAGTAACGCGCCATGCGGTCGAGGTGGGCGCCGGTTTCGAAGTCACGCAACTCGGTGAGTTCCCGGGCCAGCTTGGTCGACTCGATCACGGCACGGATGGTGGCCATCTCGCTGGCGATCATCATGCTGATCAGGCTGGTGTAGAGCACCAGGTCACGCTGCACTTCGGAGGTGAAGGCCGCCCGCTGACACGAGTCGAAGAAGACAAAACCGAGCAGCTTGCCATGGTCGAACAGCGGCACGGTGAACGACGATTGGTAGCCCTGGGCCTTGAGCCACTGGCTGTGGGCCGTGTCGGCCTGGATGGCCGAGGCGATGTCGTCGAGCACGCGGAAGTCGCCACTCTGGGCGAGTTGGCTGAGGGCGTGACTGTTGGACAGCGAGGCCTCATAGCCTACGAGGGCCTGGCCAGTGCGTGTGCTGTTGATGAAGGTCTTGAGCTGATCGTCCTTGGCCTCGTAGAGCGCGCAGGCGATGCGGTCCACAATGGGGACGGTTTCCAGCAGGCGGGTGTGCAGGGCGGACAGACGCTCCGTCAGGGTGCCGGAGTTGGCGATGACCGCCAGGGACGCGTGGTACATGGATCAGGGAAAATCAGGAGAACGGTGGAGCTTATACCGGTTTCCGAAAACCCCAGCCCAGTCATCGGTGATGGGCGGGGGCGAGTTGTCCCCGGAAGCTGTGGACAACCTTGTGCGAAACACTTGTATGAATCGATTCGCCCCTGGGGGTGGGCCTGGTCTGCTCAAAAAATGGGCATCAGGTGGCTGGCCGGTCTGCGGTCAACAGGCGGGTTCGTTGGCCCCAGCGGTTGAGCCACAGCGAGGCCAGGATCACGGTGCCGCCGGCCACCAGACGGGGCAGGTCGGCCTCGCGGTTCCAGATGAGCACGTTGACCAGCAGGCCCGCGGGCACATGCAGCTCGTTCATGATGGCCAGCGTGCCGGCGTCGACCCGGGTGCTGCCCAGTACCCACCAGTACATGCCCAGGGCGGTGGCGAACACCCCCATCCAGCCCAGCACGCTCCATTGCAGCAGGGTGTGGGGCAGTTTGCCGGCATCGCCCCACCACAGCCAGGCGGGCACCGCCAGCACCAGCGCGCCCAGGAAAAAGTGGCCGAAGAAGCGGTAGAGCGGCTGCGGCGTGGGGTAATGGGCCAGCAGGTGACGGCACAGCACCTGGCCGGCGGCAAAGGTGAAGTTGGCGATCTGTAGCAGCACAAAGCCCCACAGGTAGTCGCCGGTGAGAGGCTGGAAGCGGATGATGATCCCCCCACCCACGGCGACCGCCGCCGCCACGAGCGCCCACAGGTTGAAGCGACGCGCCAGGGCATCGTCGATCATGGTGACGTAGATGGGGGTGAGCACCGTGAACAGCAGCACTTCGGGCACGCTCAGCACCTCGAAGCTGCGGTACAGGCACAGGTAGGTGACGCCGAACTGCAGCGCGCCGGCCAGCCAGAAGCCACCCAGCAGCGCACGCGGCAGGCCACGCCAGAGCGTGAAGGGGGCAAAGATCAGGGCGGCAATGCCGACGCGCACGAGCACGGCAAAGTCGCTGTCGACCTGGCCGGCCAGGTATTGGCCGATCAGGCTGAACGAGAAGGCCCACAGGGCGGTGACGATGAGAAGCTGCGGCATGGGGCGCTGACTATATCGCCCTCATGCTCGCCCTCACGTCGTGAGGCGCGCGACCGTGACAAAGATGACAGGCGCGGGCGCCGAACCTGCTTACACTGTGAACTGCATGACCTTGCCCTGATCGGGGCCCCTCTTTCCCCTGCTCATGGCGCGCCATCCTGTTGTTCAAGCCCTGCTGGTTTTCGTGCTCGGGCTGGCGGTCACCCTGGGGGTGGATCTGTACGGTCAGCATCGTGCCGAGCAGGTTTTGCTGCGCCAAAGCAGCGCCCAGCTGGAAGCGGCCAGCCAGCGCTTGACGCTGGCGCTGGCCGACGTGCTGCAGTTGAGCAAGGAGCTCGCGGCCCGCGTGGTCACCCATTCGCCTCTGCATGAGGCCGCATGGCAGCGGCTGGCCGCCGAGACGCGCTCCCGGCATCCGCACATTGTCAACCTGACGGTCTCCCGGGGCACGGTGGTGGCCCATGTCTACCCCACGCGTGCCAACCAGGCGGTGCTCGGACTTGATTACCGCCTGCGACCCGCTCAGATGGCCGGGGTGCGGCTGGCCATCGAGGCCCGCCAGGGGGTGCTCACAGGGCCGGTGCGCCTGGTGCAAAGTGAGCGGCTGGGCATGATCAGCCGTGTGCCGATGTTTGCAGCTCCTGAGGGCGGTCGGCCCGGCGCCTTGCTGGGCCTGGTGTCGGTGGCGGTGGACCTGGATGGCCTGCTGTCCGAGGCTGGGCTGGGCCCGGAGCAAGGGTTGTTCGATTATGCGATCGCGTTCGAAGCCGGCGCGGCGACAGGCGGGCAGATGGTGCTGGGCGATGCCCGCCTGCTGCATCCCGACAGCTTGAGCGTGTCGGTGCCGCTGTCGCACGGCCAGTGGCGGATTGCCGCGCGACCCAAACCTCAGGTGCTGGCGCAGGCCTGGCCTGCGTGGTCGGTGCGCATCGGCGGGGTGCTGGTGTCGGTGTGCCTGGCCTGGCTCACGGTGTACCTGGGGCGCATGCTGCGCACACGGGCTGAGTTGGCGACCCCCACACCGCAGCGCGATCAGCGCAGCGTGGGCATGCAGTTCACCATCGTGGGCGCGCTGTTGTTCATGGTCTTGCCCGCCGTGGTGGTGCAGGGCTGGTTTGCCTACCGCACCGCTGTCAGCACCGCCGAGCGTTTCCAGGAGGATCTGGCCAGTGAAGTCGGTGCCCGCGTGTACGACCAGGTCGTGCAGTTTTTCGAGGTGCCCAGCCGGGTATTGAGCTTCAACGCCGAGCAGTTCCGCTCGGGCGCCTTGAACCTGAGCGACACCACGGCGGTGAGCCGCAACTTCCTGCTGCAGATCCGCCAGCAACCCTTGCTGACCTTCCTGTCTGTGGGGACGGCGCAGGGAGAATATCTGTCGGCCAGTCGGCCGCCCGTGGGCCGCGACAAGGGCTTGCGACTGCTGGAGGCGCGCCTCGACCAGCAGCGGGTGATCCACATCTACAGCGTGGACGATGCCCACCGTCGCGGCGAGGTGCTGTCGCGAGGCAATCTCCACTTTGACACGCGCACCCGGCCCTGGTTCAAGGCGGCCGTGGCGGCCCAGGGCCCGAGCTGGTACCCGGCCTACCGCTACGCCATCAACGACGAGGCGGGCGCCTACGATGCCATGGGGATCGGCATGTCCGCACCGCTGTTGGACCCGCAGCAACGCTTCATCGGCGTGGTGACCGCTGACGTGGCCCTGTCGCAGTTGCAGGTCTTGCTGTCGGGCATCACCCGGGACTTGGGTGGGGTGGCGTTTCTGGCGGAAAGCGACGGCAAGCTGCTGGCCGCATCCACCCATGAGCCGGTGTATCGGCTCACCGACCGCGGGGTCGAGCGGGTGGCGGCCCAGGCCAGCGACCACCCCTTGATCCAGGCGGCTGGCCGTGCCATCCGCGAGCAGGGCCAGGCACGAGGGCGCACCTTCCGCGAGCTCGATGGCGAGCGCCACCTGATTGACTGGCGGACCTACCAGTTGCCCGATGGACCGAGTCTGATCATGGGGGTGGTGCTGCCGCAGAGCCGCTTTGCGGCGCCCAGCGAGGGCGTGCTGGGCAATGTGCTGCTGGTGGCCATGATGCTCATGGCGGGCGGCATGCTGGCCGCCTGGGTGCTCAGTGAACGCCTGGCGCGCCCCTTGGTGAACCTGAGCCAGTGGGCGGCACGCCTGGGGCAGGGCGACTGGTCGAACCCGCACAACACCGGCAGCGCCATTGCCGAGGTGCAGACCCTGTCGCACGCCCTGGGGCAGATGGCGGGGCAGATCCGCGACCACACCGAGGAGCTGACCCGGCAGGTGGCCGAGCGCACGGCCGAGCTGGAGGAGGCCAACCGGGTGCTGTCCAAGCTGTCGCACACCGATGGCCTGACCGGGGTGGCCAATCGCCGCCGTTTCGACGAGATGCTGGCGCAGGAGTGGGCGCGGGCGATGCGCTCGGGGCAGGCCCTGGCCCTGATCATGCTGGACGTGGACCACTTCAAGTTGTTCAACGACCGCTACGGACACTTGGCGGGCGATGACTGCCTGCGCAGCATCGCGCGGGTGCTGACCGAACAGTGCCGTCGCGCCGGGGATCAACCCGCGCGCTATGGCGGCGAGGAGTTTGTCATTTTGGTGGCCGAAGACGACGGGGCCGGAGCCGTGCACCTGGCCGAGCGTGTGCGCCATGCCATCGAGGCGCTGGCCATTCCCCACCTGGGCAGTGCCCACGAGGTGGTGACCGTGAGCCTGGGGGTGGCGGTGGCACAACCGCGCTTGGGCGATGACGCGCAGACGCTGATCAGCCGTGCCGATGCGGCCCTGTACCGGGCCAAGCACGGCGGCCGCAACCAGACCAATCTGGCCGACGCGGAGAACGACGGCGAGATCGGCGCCTGAGCCTGAGCAGTGTTGCGCCGCGTTGCGGCAGGGTGTGTCAGGCGGCGTGTGCGGCCAGCAACTGAGCGACCATCGCGATGGCGATCACGGCGGGTTCTTTGCCCTGAATGTCGGGCAGGCCGATGGGACAGGTCAGGCGATTCAGGGTCGCGGCTGAGATGCCTTGCTCAGCCAGGCGGTGCAGAAAACGCGCCCGCTTGGTCTGTGAGCCGATCAGGCCCGCAAAGCGGAAATCGCCCCGACGCAGCACGGCATCGATGATCTTCAGGTCCAGATCGTGCCGATGCGTCAGCACCAGGTGACAGGCGTTCGGGGGGGCGTCAAGCACCTCGCGTTCGGCCGCCTCGGTGGGCAGCCACTGGATGTGGTCGGGCAGGGCAGCCAGCTGCTCGGGCGCCGGCAGCCCAGCTTGGGCATCCCATTGCGGCAGATCGTCGGCACGTTCGTCGATCCAGCGCACGCTGCAGTCCAGATCACTGAGCAGCTTGACGATGGCTTGGCCCACATGGCCGGCGCCGTGCAGTTCGACATGAAAGCGGGGCGGTGGCACCTGCCAGGCGGCCAGACTGGTGTCGCTCAGCGCTTCAAAGCGCAGGGTCACGATCCCGCCGCAGCATTGGCCCAGGGTGGGGCCCAGCGGGAAGGTGTGCGTCCAGCTTTCCGCAGGCAGGCCCTCGCGCAGCGCCTGACGCGCCAGGTCGATGGCGCGCCATTCCAGATGTCCCCCGCCGACCGTGCCCCGCACTTCGTCGGGCGTCACCAGCATGCGGGCGTCCTGATCGCGCGGGGTGGAGCCCCGGATGTCGTCCACGCTGACGATGCAGGCGGCGCGCCCGTCTTGCAGCCAACGCGTGGCACGGGCGTGCAGGCTGCGTGGCGTCAGGCGGTCGGGGGCGCTGGATGCGGTGAAGCTCATGCGCTGAGCGGGTCCAACGCTTGCGCCTGGCGTTGCACCGCCTGGATGGCATCGAGAATGGCCTCGGGCGTGGCCGGGGCGCGCAATGGCGGGTCAATGCGGTGCCCGCCCACGCTGGAGATGGCATCGCGCAGCGCAAAGAACACCGAAAACGGCAGCAGCAGCGGCGGCTCACCGACCGCCTTCGAGCGGTAGATGGTGTCCTGCACATTGCGGTTCTGGAAGAGCTTCACGCGGAAGTCCACCGGGCAGTCATTGGCCGTCGGGATCTTGTAGGTGGACGGGGCGTGCGTCATCAGCTTGCCCGTGTCGGGGTGCCACCACAGCTCCTCGCTGGTGAGCCAGCCCATGCCCTGCACGAAGGCGCCTTCGATCTGGCCGATGTCCAGCGCCGGGTTGATCGACTGCCCCACGTCGTGCAGCACATCGGCGCGCAGCACGCGTGATTCGCCGGTTAGCGTGTCCAGCAGCACCTCGCTCACGGCCGCGCCGTAGGCGAAGTAGTAGAAAGGGTGGCCCTGCATGGTCTGGCGATCCCAGCTCAGGCCGGGGGTGGCGTAAAACCCGTCTGACCAGAGCTGGATGCGGTTCAGGTAGGCGTCGTTGACCACGTCTTCGAAGCTCAAGGCCTGCTCGCCGGCCCACACCTGATCATCCGCAAAACGCACTTCGCTGGCGGACACGCCCAGGCGGGTGGCGGTGCGTTGGGCCAGTCGTTCCACGATCTGCTGCGCTGCGTTGGCGGCGGCCTTGCCGTTCAGGTCCGAGCCTGTGGAAGCGGCCGTGGCCGAGGTGTTGGCCACCTTGCTGGTGTCGGTGGCGGTCACGCGCACGCGGTGGGCGCTCACGCCCAGGGTGTGCGCCACCATCTGCGCCACCTTGGTGTTGAGGCCCTGGCCCATCTCGGTGCCGCCGTGGTTCACCAGCACGCTGCCGTCGTTGTACACGTGCACCAGCGCGCCAGCTTGGTTCAGGTGCACGACATTGAAGGAGATGCCGAACTTCAGCGGGGTCAGGGCCAAGCCCTTTTTCAGGATGGGGCTGCTGGCATTGAAGGCGGCCACGGCTTCGCGGCGGGCGTGGTAATCGCTGCTGGCCACCAACTCGCGGATCAGGACGGGCAGCACGTTGTCGACCACCTTTTGCCCATAGGGTGTGGTGTCGCGCTCACCCACGCCGTACAGATTGGCCAGGCGCACCTCCAACGGATCGCGCCCCACCTTGCGGGCCAGCGAATCCATGATCAGCTCAATGGCCATCGCACCTTGGGGGCCGCCAAAGCCCCGAAACGCCGTGTTGCTTTGCGTGTTCGTGCGCGCGCAAAAGCCCTGGGCGTCCACCGCCGGCAGCCAGTAGGCATTGTCGAAGTGACACAGCGCGCGCGTCATCACCGGCGCCGACAGGTCGGCCGAAAACCCCGCACGCGACACCATCTCGATCCGGGTGCCCAGGATGCGGCCGTGCTCATCGTGGGCCACGTCGAAGTCGTGGATGAAGCAGTGGCGCCGCCCGGTGATCAGGATGTCATCGTCGCGGTCAGGTCGCAGCTTCACCGGGCGTTGCAGCGTGTGCGCGGCCAGGGCGGCCACACAGGCGAACACGGCCGATTGCGACTCCTTGCCGCCAAAGCCACCGCCCATGCGGCGCGATTCCACCTGCACATGGTGGGCGTGCAGGTTCAGTGCGTGCGCAATCGCGTGCTGCATCTCGCTGGGATGCTGGGTGGAGCTGTGCACCAGCAGGCCGCGGTCTTCACGCGGGATGGCGTAGGCGATCTGACCTTCCAGATAGAAGTGCTCTTGTCCGCCCAGGTGGAAGCGGCCCTGCAGACGCTCGGGCGCTTGCGCGAACGCGGCGTCCACATCCCCACGGCGCAGGCGCATGGGTGGCACCACATACTGGCCGGCCGCATGGGCCTCTTCCGGGGTCAAGATGGCAGGCAGGGGTTCGATCTGAACAAAATCTTTCGTGCGTGCGGCGGCGCGGCGGGCCAGCTCGCGCTGGGTCGACAGCACCACCAGCACGGGCTGTCCCAGGTAGCGCACATCACCGCTGGCCAGGATGGGGTCATCGTGGACCAGGGCGCCGCAGTCATTGAGGCCAGGGATGTCGGCGGCGGTCAGCACGGCCACCACGCCGGGCAGGGCCTTCAGGCCGGCCACGTCGATGTGGGTCAGGCGGCCATGCGCCACGGGTGACAGGCCGAGCGCCGCATGCAGCGTGCCGGCCAGCTCGGGCAGGTCGTCAATGTAGGGCGCGCGCCCGGCCACATGCAGGTGGGCCGATTCGTGGGGCAGGGGCTGGCCCGCCACCCGGTCAGGGCTCACAGAGTTCGATGTCATCACAAGCCCTCCTTGTCACACAGGTGCCGGCCAGATCTGGGTCTGGGTCGATGGCAGGGGCGCATCCGGACGGGTCTCCATCCAGAAACGCTTCAACAAATTCGCGGCCACGGAGTGGCGGTAGTCGCGGGTGGCGCGCAGGTCGGTCAGGGGTTGGAAGTCCTGCGCCAAAGCGGCCTGGGCGGCTTGCAGCGTGGCTTCATTCCACGGGTGGCCAATGAGTGCAGCTTCGGTGAGCGTCGCCCGACGCGCCGTCGCGGCCATGCCGCCCCAACCCAGTCGCGCCTCGGCAATGAGGCCATCCTCCAGGCGGATCATCAGCCCCGCGCACAGCGCCGAGATGTCGCTGTCACGCCGCTTGGACACCTTGTAGGCCCGCAGCACGTCACCCCGCGCGGCCTGGGGTAGCGGCACGCGCAGGGCCTGCACAAATTCACCTGGCTGCAAGGCGTTGGCCATGTAGCCCAGGTAGAACGCACTCAAAGGCAGCTCGCGGGTCTGTTCGCCCTGGCGCAGCACCAGCGAGGCGCCCAGGGCTAGCAAGATGGGAGCGCCATCGCCAATCGGTGAGCCGTTGGCCACATTGCCGCCCAGCGTGCCGGCATGGCGCACGGGGGGCGAGGCAAAGCGCAGCCAGATCTCGCGCAAGGCGGGCACATGGCGGCTCAAGGTGGACCAAGCTGCTTCCAGCGACACGCCTGCGCCGATCTCCAGCCCCTCAGGCTGAGCCGGGTTGACGCCCCAGGGGGTGATCTGCTGCAGTTCGCGCACGCGGCCCACATACAGGATGTCGCCCAGCGCCTTGAACTGCTTGTTCACCCACAAGGCCACGTCGGTGCCGCCGGCCAGCACGCGGGCCTGGGGCAGGGCCGCCCGCAGCCGGGCCAGCTCGGTCAGCGTGGTGGGGGCAAAGAAACGGGTGGTCTGGTCGGGCGCAGCGGGGTCCGGGCCTTCATAGACCAGATCGGGTTGATCGGCCAGGGTGCTCAGGGCCTGCAGGTAGGCCGAGGGGTCGAAGTCGACGCGCGGCGCATCGAACATTTGTTTCCCCGCATCCAGAATCGGCCGGTAGCCCGTGCAGCGGCACAGATTGCCCGCCAGCGCATCCGCCAGGTCCGCACGTGGCGGCGCCTGCTCATGGTGCTCGTACAGGTTCCACAGCGACATCACGAAACCCGGTGTGCAAAAGCCGCACTGCGAGCCGTGGCAATCCACCAGGGCTTTCTGACATGGGTGCAGCGGTGCATCCGCGCGGGGTTGCAGGTCTTCCACCGTCAGCAAGGCCTGTCCGTCGAGCGTGGGCAGGAACTGGATGCAGGCATTCACCGTGCGCTGTTGCCAGGCGCCGCTGGCAGGGTCACGCTCGCCCAGCACCACGGTGCAGGCGCCACAGTCCCCTTCGGCACAGCCTTCCTTGGTGCCGCTGCAGTGCGCCGCTTCACGCAGCCACTGCAACACCGTGGTGGTGGCGGGCACGCCGCTGACCTCCTTCACCTCGCCTCGGTGAACGAAGCGAATGGGGCGGGAGGGCCGGGGCTCGGCAGGGGCGCTCATCAACAGGTCTCCTTTTGTACAGCTCATTATGGCGAGGATGGAATGCAAGCGGCGTGCCGACGCATTGACGCCAGGGTGGCAAAGTTGGCCCGATCAGTGCTTGTGCATGCTCTACCATCCATGATGCTCACCGGTCCGCTGTTCTTTGTCTTGTATGAATGCCCCTGATCCTGTGTCGCTGACAAGCGAAGCCCCTCAGACAGACGCTGCCTTGCGGCGCGTGCTGCGGGCGGACCTGCTCGACTTCACCGCCGACCCTGGCTTTGCCTTGCCCCAAGAGGCCACCGGGGTGCGCTGGCGCCCGGATCACCTGGTCCTGATCGAAGATGGCCACATCCACGCCGTGCAGCCGGCCGACCAGCCTGTCCCCGCTGGCTGGCAGTCCGTGCCGCAGGAGGACCATGGCGGCCGCCTGTTGATGCCCGGCTTCATCGACACCCATGTGCACTGCCCGCAACTGGACGTGATCGCCAGCTTTGGCACGGCCTTGCTGGACTGGCTCAACACCTACACCTTCCCGGCCGAGAAGCGTTACGCCGACCCGGAAGTCTCCCAGCAGGGGGCGCAGCGTTTCTTGTCGGCGCTGTGGGCGCATGGCACCACCAGCGCCGTCGTGTTCCCCACCGTGCACAAAGTCAGTGCACAGGCCCTGTTCGAGGCCGCCCATGCACAAGGCATGCGCCTCATCACCGGCAAGGTGCTGATGGACCGCCACGCCCCCGACGGCCTGCGCGACGACGTGGTCCAGGCCGAGCGGGACTGCATCGATCTGATTGACCGCTGGCACAACCAGGGCCGTCAGGCCTTTGCGGTCACCGTGCGCTTTGCGCCCACCAGCACGCCCGCGCAACTGGCCATGGCCGGCCTGCTGTGCCAGACCTACCCCGGCACCTACATGCAGACCCATGTGGCCGAGAACCAGGACGAGATCCGTTGGGTGGCCGAACTGTTCCCCGACGCGCGCAGCTACCTGGATGTGTACGACCGCGACGGCCTGCTCGGCCCGCGTGCGGTGCTGGCCCACGGCATCTGGCTGGACGCCAACGACCGCGCCGTGCTGCGCGAACGCGGCGCCCAGATTGCCCACTGTCCCTCGTCCAACCTGTTCCTGGGCAGCGGCCTGTTCGACTGGGCCCAGGCGCAGCGTGAAGGCGTGGCCGTGAGCTTGGCCAGCGACGTGGGCGGCGGCACCAGCCTGTCCATGCTGCGCAACATGCAGGACGCCTACAAGATCCAGGCGATGCTGGGCAACCGCCTGACTGCTTGGAAAGCCCTGCACGCCGCGACCCTGGGGGCCGCGCAAGCCCTGGGCCTCTCTCACGAAATCGGCCAGATCGAACCCGGCCACATGGCCGATCTGGCGGTGTGGGACTGGGCCCACGGCCCTGTGGCCGAACACCGTGACCGCCTGGCACGCGACTCGCATGCATCCTTGCACGAACGCGCCTTCGTCTGGATGACCCTGGGTGACGAACGCAACCTCGTGGAAACCCTGATTCGGGGTCAAACGGTGTTCCAATCTCCGCTTTGACCGAGCGCCCCTGTTCTTTGGCTTGACCCATTTCTGACCACCACCCTCATGAGCTACCGTCTTGAACTGAGGCGCATCACCAAGCAGTACCCTGGCGTGCGCGCCAACGATGCGGTGAGCCTGAAAGTGCGACCCGGCGAGATCCACGCCGTGCTCGGCGAAAACGGCGCAGGCAAGTCCACGCTGATGAAGATCATCTTCGGCGCCGTCAAGCCCGACGAAGGCGAGATCCTTTTCAATGGCCGCGAGGTGCACATCAAGTCACCGCAGGAAGCGCGCGCCCTGGGCATCAGCATGGTGTTCCAGCACTTCTCGCTGTTCGACACCCTCAGCGTGGCCGAAAACGTTTGGCTGGGCCTCGACAAGTCCATGAGCCTGGCCGAGGTCACCGCCCGCATCCGCGAGGTGGCCGGCGAATACGGCCTCGACATCGACCCCACCCGCACCGTGCACGACCTCAGCGTGGGCGAGCGCCAGCGCGTCGAGATCGTGCGCGCCCTGATGACCAACCCCGAGTTGCTGATCCTGGACGAGCCCACCTCGGTGCTCACGCCCCAGGCCGTCACCCGCCTGTTCGTGACCCTGCGCCACCTGGCCGAAAAGGGCTGTGCCATCCTCTACATCAGCCACAAGCTCGATGAGATCCGCGCCCTGTGCCACCACTGCACCGTGATGCGCGGCGGCAAGGTCACCGGTGAGGTGGACCCGACCAAGGAAAGCAACGCCAGCCTCTCGCGCCTGATGATCGGCGCCGAGCCGCCCGAACTGCGCCGTGCCGCGCCTGTGTTGGGCGACGTGGCCTTGTCGGTGCGCCAGCTCAACGTGCCGCGCAACGACCCCTTCGGTGTCGACCTCAAAGACCTGGCTTTCGAGCTGCGTGCCGGCGAAATCCTGGGCATTGCCGGCGTGTCAGGCAACGGGCAACAGGCCCTGATGGCCGCGCTCAGCGGCGAAGACCTGCGCGCGCAGCCACGCAGCATCTTCCTGTTTGGCAAGGACATCAGCCGGATGTCGCCACGGCACCGCCGCCACTTGGGCCTCAACAGCGTGCCCGAAGAACGCCTGGGTCGCGGCGCCGTGCCCACCATGTCGCTGGCCCAGAACACCTTGCTGACCCGCACCGATGCCATCGGCCCCGGTGGCTGGCTCCGCATGAACGGCGTGGTCGGCATGGCCTCCGAGCTGATCGAGCGCTTCAAGGTCAAGGCTGCTGGTCCGCAGGCGCCCGCGCGCAGCCTGTCGGGGGGCAACTTGCAAAAGTTCATCATGGGTCGCGAGATCGAGGCCGAGCCCAAGGTGCTGCTGGTCTCCCAGCCCACCTGGGGCGTGGACGTGGGCGCGGCTGCCCAGATTCGGGGCGAGTTGTTGAAGCTGCGCGATGCCGGCTGCGCCGTGCTGGTCGTCAGCGAGGAGTTGGACGAATTGTTTGAAGTCAGTGACCGCCTGATGGTGATGGCGCAAGGTCGCCTCTCGCCCAGTCTGCCCGTGGCCGAGGCCACCATCGAGCAGATCGGTGCCTGGATGAGCGGCCTGTGGGATGCGCCTGCCGCCGTGAACGAGGAGGGCGCCCATGTTCAAGCTTGAGCCCCGTCCCGTCCCCTCGAAGGCGCTGACCTTCGCCTCGCCCCTCATTGCGCTGTTCATCACCGTCGTGATCGGCGTGGGCCTGTTCGTCGCCCTGGGCAAAGACCCGGTGGCGGGCCTGCGCATGTTCTTCATCGAGCCGCTCAAGAGCCCCTACGCCCTGTCCGAGCTCAGCCTGAAAGCCACCCCCCTGATCCTGATCGGGCTGGGGCTGGCCGCGTGCTTCCGCGCCAACCTGTGGAACATCGGGGCCGAAGGGCAGTTCGTCATGGGCGCCATCTTCGCCGGCGGCGTCGCCATGCAGGCCACGCCGGACACCGGACGTTGGATCGTCGTGGCCGTATTGGCCGCCGGCATGCTGGGCGGCATGGTCTGGGCCGGCATTGTGGCTGGCTTGCGTGACCGCTTCCACGCCAACGAAATCCTCGTCAGCTTGATGCTGGTCTACGTGGCCGAGATGCTGCTGAGCTACCTCGTCTACGGCCCCTGGAAGGATCCTGCGGGCTACAACTTCCCGCAAACCATCACCTTCCTGGAAGCCACGCGCGTGCCCAAGCTGATGACCGGGCTGCGCATGAACATCGGCCTCATCCTCGCTCTGGTGGCGGTGGCGGGCTTTGCCATCTTCCTGTTCCGCACCTACGCGGGCTTCCAGTTGCAGGTGGGCGGCCTGGCGCCGCAGGCAGCGCGCTACGCCGGCTTCTCGTCGCGCAAGGCGCTGTGGACGGCGCTGCTGCTGTCGGGCGGCATGGCCGGCCTGGCCGGGGCGCTGGACGTGGCGGGCCCGCAAGGCCAGCTCACGCCCTATGTGCCGCTGGGCTACGGCTTCGCGGCCATCATCGTCGCCTTCGTCGGGCGCTTGCACCCGGTCGGTATCGTCTTCTCGGCCATCCTGATGAGCATGTTCTTCATCGGCGGTGAGCTGGCGCAGTCGCGCCTGGGCCTGCCCAAGGCCATGACCGGTGTCTTCCAGGGCCTGTTGCTGTTCACGCTGCTGGCGTGTGACACCTTCATCCACCAACGTCTGCGCTGGGCGAACGCCAAATGACCGAAGTCACCTCCTTCATCACTGCCGATTCGCTGGCGCTGCTGATCGCCGCGACCCTCAACGCGGGCACCGTGGTGGCCTTGGCCGCCCTGGGCCTCTTGCTCAACGAGCGCGCTGGCGTGCTCAACCTGGGGGCGGAGGGCATGATGCTCGTCGCAGCCATCGCTGGTTTTGCCACGGGCGTGGCCACCGGCAACGACTGGCTGGCCTTTGGTGCCGGGGCCCTGGCCGGGGCCGTCATGGCTGGCGTGTTCGGGCTGCTGGTCATCTGGCTCAACACCAACCAGTACGCCACGGGGTTGGCGCTCAGTTTGTTCGGATCGGGTTTGAGCGCGTTCGTGGGCATCCGCTACACGCAAGAGCGCCTGCCCGAGCGCCCGCATTTCGACATCCCCTGGCTGTCTGACCTGCCGTTTGTGGGCACGGCCTTCTTCAAGCACCACCCGCTGGTCTACATCGCGGTGCTGCTGGCCGTGGGCCTGACCTGGTTCCTGATGCGCTCGCGCCCCGGCTTGGTGCTGCGTGCGGTGGGCGAATCCCCCGAATCGGCGCATGCCCTGGGCTATGCGGTGCGTCCGATCCGCCTGCTGGCCGTGATGGGTGGCGGCGCGCTGTGCGGCCTGGCCGGTGCCTTCATTTCCTTGTCTTACACGCCGATGTGGGTCGAGGGCATGGTGGCCGGCAAGGGCTGGATCGCGCTGGCGCTGACCACCTTCGCCACCTGGCGCCCGGGACGCGTGCTGCTGGGTGCCTACCTGTTTGGCGGCGTCACCATGCTGCAGTTCCAGATGCAGGGGCAGGGCGTGGCGATTCCCAGCCAATTCCTGACCATGCTGCCGTATGTCGCCACCATCGTGGTGCTGGTGCTGATCTCTCGCAACCCGACCTGGATCCGCCTGAACATGCCGGCTTCTTTGGGCAAGCCCTTCCATCCGGGGCATTGAAATGGCCCATTCAGCTGGCATCATGGGCCGGCATGATCATTGCTGTATACAACTTTGTCATTGGTCTGGGTCTTTGTCCGACCCGCTTTCACACCTGGAGATGAGATGACTACACCTTTGTCCAAGCGTTCTCTGTTGAAGATGGGCGGCTGGGCCGCTCTGGCTGCCACCGCCGCGCTGGTCGGTTGCAGCAAGTCCGAGCCTGAAGCCACGGCGCAGGCCACGTCCGAGGCGGCACCTGCCGCCAGCGCGGCCGAGCCCCTGCAGATCGCCTTCGCCTACGTCGGCCCGGTGGGCGATGCCGGTTGGACCTACGCCCACAACGAAGGCCGTCTGGCCGTCGAAAAGGAATTCGGCGACAAGGTCAAGACCAGCATCGTCGAGAAGGTGCCCGAGGGCCCCGAGGCCGAGCGCGTGATCCGTGACCTGGTGGGTCAGGGTGCCAAGCTGGTGTTCGGCACCACCTTCGGCTACATGGAGCCCATGCTCAAGGTGGCCGCCGACCATCCTGACGTCAAGTTTGAGCATGCCACCGGCTACAAGACCGCCGCCAACATGCGCACCTACGACGCCCGCACCTACGAGGGCGCCTACATGGCCGGTGTGATCGCCGGTTCGATGACCAAGACCAACACCCTGGGTGTGGTGGGCTCCATCCCCATCCCCGAGGTGATCCGCAACATCAACTCCTTCACCCTGGGTGCACAGAGCGTCAATCCCAAGATCAAGACCAAGGTGGTGTGGGTGAACGCCTGGTTCGATCCTCCCAAGGAGACCGAAGGCGCGCAAAGCCTGCTCAACCAGGGCGCCGACGTGCTGTTCCAGAACACCGACTCGGCCGCCGTGCTGCAGACGGCAGAGAAGGCCGGCAAGTACGCCTTCGGCTGGGACTCGAACATGAGCCACTTCGGTCCCAAGGCCCACCTGGCCTCGGCCGTCATCAACTGGGGTCCGTACTACATCAAGGCCACCAAGGACGCCCTGGAGGGCACCTGGTCGACCGGTGGTGTGTGGTGGGGTGTGAAGGAAGGCGCCATCGACCTGGTGTCCGTTTCTGATGTCGTGCCCGCCGAGGTCAAGACCCAGGTTGAGACCATCAAGGCCGGCCTGAAGGACGGCAGCTTCACCATCTGGAAGGGCCCGATCGTGGGCACGGATGGCAAGGAAGTGCTGGCCGCTGGCGCCACGGCCGACGACAAGTTCCTCGGCGGCATCAACTTCTACGTCAAGGGCGTGGAAGGCTCGGTCCCCTCCAGCAAGTGAGTCCTCAGCGGCCGTGTTGAACACGGTCGCATCTCACGCTATAACAGGCTGTCCCGCGTGGACGGCCTGTTGTCTTTTCCGTCGACCGTTCTCGTTCGACCTTTCTCACGATTCTTTTGCCGCGACAGCGCGTTACCCTCATGAGCCAGCCCGCCTTCACCATTCCCCAGGATCAGTTGCCCGCCTTGGTGCAGGCCATGCCCAAGGCCGAGTTGCACATGCACATCGAGGGCTCGCTGGAGCCTGAGCTGATCTTCGCCCTGGCGCAGCGCAACGGCGTCACGCTGAACTATCCCAGTGTCGAGGCCCTGCGTGCAGCCTACGCCTTCACCGACCTGCAAAGCTTCCTCGACATCTACTACGCTGGCGCCTCGGTCTTGCTCAAAGAGCAGGACTTTCACGACATGGCCTGGGCCTACTTCCTCAAGGCCAAGGCTGACAACGTCGTCCACAGTGAATTGTTTTTCGACCCCCAAACCCACACCGACCGGGGCGTGCCCTTCGAGGTGGTGATCCAGGGCCTGCACAGCGCCTGTGAGCGCGCCCGCACCGAGCTCGGCATCAGCTCGGCCCTGATCATGTGCTTCCTGCGCCACCTCAGCGAAGAAGCCGCACTGGAGACGCTGGAACAGTCGCTGCCCTATCGCCACCTGTTCATCGGCGTGGGCCTGGACTCCAGCGAGCGTGGCCACCCGCCTGAAAAGTTCGCCCGCGTCTTCGCACGCTGCAAGGAACTGGGCCTGCACCTCGTCGCCCACGCCGGCGAAGAAGGCCCGCCCGAGTACATCATCAACGCGCTCGATGTGCTGCATGTGGAGCGCATCGACCACGGCGTGCGCTGCGTCGAAGACCCGGAGTTGGTCAAACGTTTGGCTCGCCAGGGCACGGCGCTCACCGTCTGCCCGCTGTCCAACATCAAGCTGTGCGTGTTCCAGACCATGAAGGAGCACAACCTCAAGACCCTGCTGCAGCACGGCCTGAAGGTCACCATCAACTCCGATGACCCGGCTTATTTTGGCGGCTACATGAACCAGAACTTCCTGGCCACCTTCGCCGACCTGGATCTGGACGCCAAGGACGCCTACACCCTGGCGCGCAACAGCTTCGAAGCCAGCTTCGTGAGCGATGCCGTCAAGGCCGGCTGGATCGCCCAGCTCGACCAGACCTTCGCCCGTTTCAGCGCTCAGGCCTGATCCTGCGTGGCAGCCACCTTGAGTCAGGCTGGCATCTGACCTGACTCAGGCCTGCTCGTCCACCGTCACGGGCACGCGCTTGCCCGGGCGCGCATCCGCATTGCGGTCGGGAATGAACTGCAGCGACGACAGCGCGGCCAACAACAGGGCAGGGGGCACCGTGGCGATGTAGCCCAGGTGCTTGAACCCCAGCGCGCCCAGCAGGCCGCCCAGAAAGAACATCAGCACCAGGCTCAGGTGCAGGCGCAGGCGCCGCAGGTTCGCCCGCACGGCTGGGTGCTCCGGGCTGTCGGGCGTGCGGTTCCAGTACAGCAGGCGTCCCAACTCGATCCCGATGTCCGTCACCATGCCCGTCACGTGCGTGGTGCGGATCACCGAGTTCGACACCTTGGTGATCATCGCGTTCTGCAAGCCCATGATGAAGCACAGCAGCACCACGGTCATGATCAGCGACGAGCCAATCACGCGGTGGTAGGCACCCAGCACCCCGAAGGCCAGCATCAGGATCGCCACCAGCAAGAGCGGCGCGGAAAACTCATGCCGCGAGCGGCGCCGACGCGCCCAGTTGATCATGATGGCCGAGGTGGCCGCGCCCGCCAGAAACGACAGCACCGAGATCAGCGCGCCCTTGACCAGGTCCATCTGGCCCAGCGCCAGGTGGTCGGCCATCTCGGACACCAGCCCCGTCATGTGTGAGGTGTACTGGCTCACCGCCAGAAAGCCGCCCGCATTGATGGCGCCGGCATTGAAGGCCAGGAACAGGCCCAGGTGAACATCGGTACGCCGGGTGCGTTCCGGCGCGGTCAGGGTCCGCAGGTACTCGACGGGCATGGCTTGAGCAAACTTCCGCTAAAGCTGACATCATCGCTCAATTGCACGTGGGACCGACTACAAACCGACATGGCTGATCCGTTTTTGCACACCATTCCCGCCTGGCGATGGGCCCTGATCCAGACCCGTCGCGACCTGCGCGCCACCAGCATGCGCGTTCTGCTCGTGGCCGTGACCCTGGCTGTGGCCGCCCTGACCGCCGTGGCCTTCTTTGCCGACCGCATCGAGCGTGGCCTCAGCCGCGACGCGGCCCAGTTGCAGGGCGGCGACGTGGTGGTGGTGGGCGACCAGCCCTTGCCCGACGACTTTGCACGCCGAGCCCAGGCCGAGCAATTGCGCACCGCACGCACGGCCAGCTTCCCCAGCATGGCCCGCGCCCCCGACGAGTTGGGCGGCGAGGCCCGCCTGGGCAGCCTCAAGGCCGTCGGCGAAGGCTATCCCCTGCGCGGCCAGTTGACCCTGGGTGAGCTGGATGCCAACGGCACGGTCCAGTCCCGCGGCCCCGCCCCCGCAGGCGGCCCGCGCCCGGGTGAGGTCTGGGTGGACCCCGGCTTGCTGCCCGCCCTGAACCTGAAAATGGGCGATGCCATCTGGCTGGGCGAGGCGTCCTTCCGCATCAGCGCCGTCATCGTCAACGAGCCCGACCGGGGATCGGGCTTCAGCTCCTTCTCGCCCCGCGTGATGATCCGCGAGTCGGACTTGCCCGCCACCGAACTCATCCAGCCCGCCAGCCGCGTCACCTACCGCTTGCTGGTGGCCGGCCCCGCGCGCCGGGGTGACGTGGGTGCTCCCGCCAATCTCAAGGGGGCGGTCCCCGGGGACAACGCGGCGCAAGCGGCCCTGAGGCGCTTCGTGCGCGACAGCGAGCCGGCCGTCGAGAAGCTGCGCGGCGTGCGCGTCGAGACCCTGGAGCAGGGACGCCCCGAAATGCGCGCCACGCTCGACCGCGCCGCCTTGTTCCTGCGCCTGGTGGCCTTGCTGGCCGCCTTGCTCTCGGCCGTGGCCGTGGCCGTCGTCTCGCGTGACTTTGCCCAGCGCCGCCTGGACGACTGCGCTCTGATGCGTGTGTTGGGCGTGTCGCAAACGACCATGGCCTGGTCGTATGCCTTGCAGTTCCTGCTCGTGGGGATGATGGCCAGCGCCCTGGGCTTGCTGCTGGGGTGGGGCTTTCACCACGTCTTCGTCCACATTCTGTCCGATCTGGTCAACGTGAGCTTGCCGGCCGCCGGCTGGCAACCCGTCTTGCTGGGCGTGGGCACCGGCGTGCTGCTCACCCTGGGCTTTGGCCTGCCGCCAGTGCTGCAACTGGCCCGGGTGCCGCCCCTGCGCGTGCTGCGGCGCGACCTGGGGCAGGTGCGGGTGCTCTCCCTGGGCATGGCAGTGCTCGGCATCGGTGCCCTGTTCGGCCTGCTGATGGTGGTGGCGCAAGACCTCAAGCTCGGGGCCATCGCCCTGGGCGGCTTCGTGCTGGCCATGCTGGTGTTTGCCGTCTTCGCGGCGCTGGCCGTGTGGGTACTGCGCCGCGCGGCCCACGCCTTCGCAGGCCGCCTGCCACCCTGGCTCACTCTGGCCACCCGCCAGCTCACGGCTCAGCCCGGGCACACCATCGTCCAGGTCTGCGCCCTGGGTGTGGGCCTGCTCGCACTCATGCTGCTCATCCTCATCCGCACCGACCTGGTGGCCAGCTGGCGCGCCGCCACCCCGCCTGATTCCCCCAACCGCTTCGTCATCAACATCCAGCCCGATCAGGTCGACGACTTCCAGTCCACGCTCAAGCAAGCCGGCGTCAGTCAGTACGACTGGTACCCCATGGTGCGGGCGCGCCTGCTCAGCATCAACGGCCAGCCCGTGCGTGCGCAAGACTACGTGGAAGAGCGCGCCCAGCGTCTCGTCGAGCGCGAGTTCAACCTCAGCTATGCCGCCCAGCCCCCGGCGCACAACCCTGTTGTGGCGGGCCGCTACCAGCCCGAAGAGCCCGATGCCTTCAGTGTCGAGGCCGGCCTGGCCGAGACCCTGGGTCTCAAGATGGGCGACCGCCTGCGCTTCGACATGGCCGGCGTGCAGCACGAAGGCCGCGTCACCAGCCTGCGCAAGGTCGACTGGGCCTCCATGCGCGTCAACTTCTTCGTGATGGCGCCGTCCCAGGCCATGCCCGACTGGCCCTCCACCTACATCACCGCCTTCCGCATGCCCGAGCAATCCCAGCTCGACCGCACCCTGATCCAGCGCTTCCCCAATCTCACTGTGGTGGACGTCTCGGCCACGCTCAATCAGATCCAGCGCGTGCTGGCCCAGGTCATCACGGCGGTCGAATTCCTGTTCATCTTCACCCTGGTCGCCGGCCTGATCGTGCTGATGGCCGGCCTGATGACCTCGCGCGAGCGCCGTGCCCGCGAGTGGGCCATCCTGCGCTCCCTGGGGGCCACCCAAGACCTGCTGGCACGCGTGCAGCGCATCGAGCTGCTGGGCGTGGGGGCCTTGGCCGGCGCCTTGTCGGCCGCCGCCGCCCTGGCCATTGGGGCCGTGCTGGCCGCCAAGGTGTTCGATTTCGCCTGGCAGGCACCCCTGTGGTGGCCCCTGCTGGGGGCGGTCTCCGGGGCCTTGCTGGCCTGGCTGGCGGGCTGGTGGAGCCTGCGTGGCGTGGTGCAGCGCCCCGTAGCGCTCACGCTGCGGCAAGCCGAATGAACGAAGGGGCAGGGCAGGGATGATGTTCCCTGGGTCCACCCTGCCGTCCGGCGCCGTCCGGACATGAAAAAGCCGGCACGCAGCCGGCTCATGTTTCAGTCCCAAACCTGAGCGATCAGCCCTCGCTCAGGCTGTTGATCAAGCCCATCTCGGCGCTGCCCATCAGCGACTCGATGTCCATCAGGATCAGCAGGCGGTCGCTCACATTGGCGATGCCGGTGATGTAGGTCGTGTCCACGATCGAATTGCTCATCTCGGGGGCGGGCTGGATCATCTGCTCGCTCAGTTGCATCACATCGCTCACCGAGTCCACCACGGCGCCTACCACGCGGCCGCGCACGTTCAGCACGATCACCACGGTGAAGCTGTTGATCTCGGCCTCGCCCTGGGCGTTCAGACAGTTGAACTTGATGCGCAGGTCCACGATGGGCACGATCACGCCGCGCAGGTTCACCACACCCTTGAGGTATGACGGGGCATTGGCAATCTTGGTGGGTGGCTCATACGAGCGGATTTCCTGCACCTTCAGGATGTCGATGCCGTACTCTTCGCTGCCCAGCCGGAAGGTGAGGTACTCGCGACCCGGAGGCGCATGGCGCACCTGACGCGACGGCGTGTTGCGCAAAGCCAAAGAAGAAGTCTGAGATCCACCTTGCGTGGATGCGCCCGTCAGGGTCTGGGGGGCGGTAGCTTGCAGGGTGTCCATGGTCGTCCTCTGTCGATTCACCGGCGCCAGGCAGGGGCGCCCTCATTGAAACTGTTACTTCTGTGAGTATCGGCCAGATATCCGGAAAGACAAGTGCAAAACGCACGCTCGCCGACTCCCTGGCCGCCAGATGGGGCTCAGCGTTGCGCGGACCACTCACTCAAAGGCACCGGGCGGCCAAACAGGTAGCCCTGGTAGGTCAGGCAACCGATCGAGCCCAGCTTGGCGCGCTGCGCTTCGTCCTCCACGCCCTCGGCGATCACGGCCATGCCCATGCTGTGCCCCAGCGCCACGATCGTGCGGGCGATGGCCGCATCGTTCGAGCTGTTGCAAATCTCGCGCACAAAGCTCTGGTCGATCTTGAGCTGGTCCAGCGGCAAACGCTTCAGGTAAGACAGGGACGAATAGCCAGTCCCGAAGTCATCGAGCGAGAAGCTCACCCCGATGTCCTTGAGCGCGCTCATCTTGGCGATGATGTCTGACACGTTGGACACCAACATGCTTTCCGTCAGCTCCAGCTTCAATCGCTCTGGGCGTGCACCGGTGCGTGCCAGCACCCCTTTCACCTGGTCGACAAAGTCGGCCTGACGGAACTGCCGTGCGCTGATGTTGATGGCCAGCGTGAGCTCTGCGGTCTCTGGCGCGCGGGCCCAGCCCAGCAGCACCTGGCAGGCGGTCTCCAGCACCCACAGCCCGATGGGCACGATCAAGCCCATCTCCTCGGCCACGGGAATGAACTGGTTGGGCGGCACCATGCCACGTTGCGGATGTGGCCAACGGATCAGGGCCTCGGCACCGACGGTGTGGCCCAGGTGATCGACCTGAGGTTGGTAAAAGAGCTGGAACTGCGATTCGCTCACGGCGGTGCGCAGGTCGGCCTCCATCTGCGTGCGGGCCATCAGTTTGGCCTGCATCTGCGGATCGAAGAAGCGGAAGGTGTTGCGCCCGGCGCTCTTGGCCTGGTACATCGCCAGGTCGGCCTGCTTGAGCAAGTCATCGAGGCTATGTTCATGGTTAATGAACAAGGTCACCCCAATGCTCGGGCTGTTCAGGTAGTAACGGTCGCCCAGTCGGTAGCGCTGCGACAGCACGTGGTGGATCTTCTCCACCACGGCTTCCGCCCGCGTCGCCGCGTGTTCGGCGTCCTCGTGCAGGCCCTCCAGAATGACCACGAACTCGTCGCCCCCCAGGCGCGCAATCGTGTCGCCTTCACGCAGGGTGCTCACCAGGCGCTCTGCCACTTGCTGCAAGAGCTGGTCGCCCACAGCATGCCCGGCCGTATCGTTGAGGTTCTTGAAATTGTCCAGATCCATGAACAGCAAGGCGCCGTACTGGCCATTGCGTTTGCTGGTGCTCATGGCGTGCTGCAGACGGTCCATCAGCAGCCGACGGTTGGGCAGCTGGGTCAGCGGATCGTAGAACGCCAGCCGCTCGATCTCCTGCTCGGCGGCCTTGCGGCGCGTGATGTCGCGCACCAGGCCGACGAACATCGGCACGCCGCCGCGTGTGATCTGCGATACCGCCAGCTCGATCGGGAAGAGTCTGCCGCTCTTGTGCTGCCCACGCAACTCGCGGCCAATGCCGATGACGCGCGAGTGGCCGTTGTCGACATAGTCGCGCAAATAGCCGTCGTGCGCCTCGCGGTGCGGCGACGGCATGAGCATCTTGACGTTGTGGCCGACCACTTCGGCGGTGGTGTAGCCAAAAATCTGCTCGGCCGCCGGGTTGAACGACGCGATCAGGCCGCGCTGATCAATGGTGATCAGGCCATCGACAATGTTGTCCAGCACCGCCTGCGTGTAGTCGGCCTGCTCCTGCAGCGAGATCCTTGCCTGCTGCTGCGCACTGATGTCGATGTGCGTGCCGAACATCAGGCACGGCAGGCCCTCGGGCGTCCAGGTTGTGACGCGACCCCGGGTGTTCACCCACACCCAGTGGCCATCCTTATGCCGCATGCGGCATTGCATCTCGAAGTCACTTTGTTGACGCGAGAAATGCAGAGCCAACAGGGCTTCGGCTTGCACCACATCGTCCGGGTACATCAGGCTTTTCCAGCAATCGACGTTGTGGGGCAGCAGTTCGTCGAGCGTGTAACCCAGCATGGAGGCCCAGCGCTCATTGAAGACCGCCTCACCGGTCTGGATATTCCATTCCCAGGTGCCGATGCGCGCGCCGTCGATCACCGCCGACAGGCGCTGCTTGTGGCGCTGAATCCGCTCGGCGTCGCTCTTCTCGCGGGTGATGTCCGACTCGATGGCGATGAAGCCCTGCAGCACGCCCGCCTCATCCCGCATCGGGTTGCAGTTGATGCGCACCCAGTAAGACTGCCCGCTCTTGTGATAGTTCACCACGTCCACGGTGAAGGCCTCGCCGCGGCGCAAGGCCGCGCGCATCAGGGCGATCGTTTGCGGGTCGGTCTCCGCCCCCTGCAACAGATCGCCGGGGCTGCGGCCCATCAGCTCTGCCAATTCATAGCCTGACAGGCGGGTGAAGCCCTCGTTGATCCACTCGATGCGACCCTGCTGATCCGTGATCACCACCCCATTGGTCGTGTCGCTGGCCACCCGCGACAGTCGGGCCAGCTCCACCAGGCTTTGCTCATGCGCCTGCTGCACCCGCGCGGCGCTGATGAGCTGGCCAATGGTGACCAGCAAGGGTTGCAGGAAATCGACCATGGCCGGGTCGTACCCGCCAGGGCGATTGGCCAGGCCCAGCATGGCCACCATGGTCTCGCCACGGTAGATGGGCACCCCCAGGAACGCGTTCAGCGGTGGATGGCCCGAAGGCAAGCCGCCGCGGCGCGGGTCCCCCGATGGCGTGTTGGCAATCACCACCTCGCCGGTCCTCAAGGCGGCACCGAACAGCGTGTTCAGGTTGGTGAAGGCCATGCCATGGGGGGCGTGTTGCTCATAGAACGCCTTCGAGGCAGCGTCCCACGCGATGTTGGTGATGGCGTGGGTCCTCAAATAGGGCTGTCCATCCGGCTGGTGCAGCACCTCACCCACAAAGCCGTAGTCGCTCAGGGTCAGCGACAGGATGTCTGTGAGCAGCGTCTCAAAGGCCTTCTTGCGATCCGGCTCCTGAATGAAGCTCAACTGGGCGCGTGCAACGACCTCACCCAGGCGCTGTGCCGACTGCAGCGCCAGACTTTGCTCATGCAGATCCACATGCCCGATGGCCTGCTCCACGCAGTCTGCGAGGTCCCGCAGGCACTGGCGCTCGGTCTGGGTCAGCGGTGGACGTGGCTGATCATCGAGGATGCACAGCGCGCCAATCCGCAGGCCGTCGCCCACCGTCAAGGGAGCACCAGCGTAGTAGCGGACGTGCGGAAAACCGGTGACCAGCGGGCTGTGCTGAAAACGGGGATCCTGCAGGGCATCCGTCACTTCCATGATGTCCGCCTGCTCAATCGCGTGAGCGGTGAAAGACACCTCGCGCGCAGCGCCATTGATGTCCACCTCGCCTTGCCGAGACTTCAGCCACAGACGCTGGTCGTCCACCACCGATACCAAGGCCACCTTGACGCCGAACATCTCCCTCGCCAGGCGTGTCAGGCGATCGAACTTGTCTTCGGGCTGCGTGTTGAGCAGCCCGGTGGCTTTCAATGCGGCCAGACGCGCAGTTTCAGCGCCTGATGGCTCAGGTTCTTGCATGGGTTCCTGGATGCTCGGCGGCAAAGAGGTAGGGAGCGGGCTGCACGCACCCTCAGGCCCAGGCAAGCGTCATCGGCCGGGCAGGCACACGCACCTCTCACACTCGTGCAACCGCCGTGTTGCGACGTTGTGTAGTGTAACGGTGTGCGTATCCCCCAGCGACCGCCTCAGGGTTTGGGGCCGCCCCTCGTGCCGCGTCTGCTTTGTGACTGGTTGCTGCCCCCCACATGGGACTCCCGATCGCTGCGGCTGTCAGGGGTGCGCTGCCCCTGGTTCAGCTGCGTGGCCTCTTGCTCACCCATCTTGTTGGTGTCGTTGGCCACCTTGCCGGTGTGCGGTTCCTGCGCGTCGCGCGGATTCTGATGGTTGCTCATCACGGCCTCCTGTTGACCTGGCGACCGAGTTTGATCGCTTGCGTCCATCATAGACACGCCACCGTGATGAGTCCATGTTTAATGAGTCACAGTGAGGTGTGTGCACTGATCATCCGGCTGCCTGCCAAGCCACCACCCGGTTGCGGCCTTCCTGCTTGGCCTGGTACAAGGCTTGGTCCGCATTGCTCAGCACCTCTGCTGCGCCCAGTCCGCTGCCAGGGAATGCAATGCCGATGCTCATCGTGACGTGAAGCAAGCCCGCCGCCGTCGCAAAAGGCTCGGCCGCGATCCGTTCTCGGATGCCATCGGCCTTGCGAATCGCGTCGTCGGGTGAGATCGCTTCCAGCACCACAGCGAACTCCTCGCCACCCAGGCGTCCGGCCGTGTCACGCTGGCGCAAGCAGGTGCGAAGTCGGTTTGCCACTTCTTGCAGCACCACATCGCCAATGGGGTGACCATGGCTGTCGTTGACCTGCTTGAAGAAGTCGATGTCCAGTATCAAGACGGCACATGTAGGGCCTGTCGGGTGGTGGGTCACGTCCAGGGCGTGTTCCAAGGCGGCCATGAAGGCGCGGCGGTTGGGCAGTCCTGTCAGAGAGTCGGTGGCCGCCAGTGCGGTGAGGTCGCGTTCTTTGTGTTTGCGCGCTGTGATGTCTTGCAGCAACCAGACGCGGCCCAGGGGTTCATCGTTCTCATTGATCTCGATGCGCTTGACCTCCAGCACCCTACCGTCTGGCCTCTCCACCTCCAGGGTGGTGCCGCTCTCACGGCGCTCATGAGGGTGTGCATCGTCCAGCCAGGCAGCGCAGCTCGGGTCCAGGTGTTCGCACAGTTGCTCGTGGGTCACGCCGATCAGGCTGCCATCTTGATCGTTGAGCCCCAGCCATTCGACCGCAAGGCGGTTGAGCAGCACCACCCGATGCGAGGCGTCTTCCATCAGCACGCCTCCTGGGAAGCGCTCAAGCAGCACGTCCAGGCGTTTGCGCTCTACGATCAATTGTTCGTGGGCCAGATGCCGGTCGGTGATGTCAAACAAGGTCCAAACCACATCGCCGTCCGGATCGGTGAAGTCGTTGAGCACGCCCTGAATGTTGAACCAGCGCGTCTGACCATGCTGGTCTTTCAGTGGGTACTCGAACCGACAGCGGCCATCTTGGCGCAGCACCTGGTATTGCGCCATGACCCGTTCTGCATGTGCGGCGTCCACATGGAAATTGTGCAGGCTGTTCGGCGCGCCTGGCGCGATGGGGCCGAACACCTCGATGAACCGTTCGTTCGCAAAAATGATCTCGCGTCGCCAATTGGCCATGACGATGGCCGCCGAGCTTTGTTCCAGCAGCACATGGCGCAGTTGCACCGCGCGGATCCGGTCGCTGATGTCCGTGTAGGTTCCCACCACCAGTTGTGGCCGCCCCGTCACGTCGCGCTCGACCACGCGTGCACGCATCGACACCCACAGTGACGAGCCATTCCCCGTTTGCATGCGAATCTCGGTGGCAAAGACACCGTCATTGGCTTCGCGCAGGTAGGCGAGCCACTCGCGTGTCAACTTTGGCAGGTCCTGAGGGTGAACAAGATCGGTCCAGTCGTGAGGGTTTCGTGGGTCTGCGTGCGTTGGAAGCGCCAGCATCTTGTGCAGGCCCTCGTCCCATTCCACGCGCTTGTTGTTGGCCTGCCAGGACCACACGCCGTCGTGTGCCGAATGCAGCGTCACAGTCAGCCGCTCATGCGCAATGCGCAGGGCTCTCTCCTGCCTGCGCGCCTTCAGGCGCAGCCTGCTGACGAAGAGCATCATCACCACCACCACGATGCTGCCGATGACATTGCGGCGAAAGGTCTCCTGCTGGGCCAGTGTGACTGGGGCCAGGGCCTTGGCTCTGCTGATGCCCACACTCACAATCAAGGGGTATTCACTCAGACGATGCCAGGCGTAGTAGCGCTCCACGCCATCGAAAGGGGCCTTGACGTGATAAAGACCGTGGTCTTGCTCGGGGTATCTGATGAACGGCCGGTCTGAGGGAACTGCGGTGCCCAGTACCTTGTTGATCTCGTGTGAGCGAGCCAGGTACTTGCCATCGCTGCGAACGATCAGCGCAGCATCCTCGGGATCGCTGTAGACCTTTTCCAGCGCTTGTGACAGATGCTTGGCTGACACTGACAGCAACAGCACCCCCACCCGTTGCCCCTGATGGTCAATGGGGCGTGTCAGGAGGATGGCCCATTTCTGGGTGATGCGGCCCAACGTCGGCTCACTGATGAACAACCGTGCGGGGTGGAGAGGCTTGTTGAAGTGAACCTGAAAGTGCTCGCGATCCGCGAAGGACACCGGGGAGCCCAAGGTGCTGCGCGGGCTGTCCAACTCCGAGAAGATGACGCGGCCATCGGCATCTGTCACGGCCACGTTGAGCAGGGCGCCGTCTTGCAGGGTCTTGCGCGAGCGGCTTGCGGCCGCCCTGAGTCCACGGTCGCCTTCCCTCAGCCACTGGTCAATCAGCTGGACCGACACATAGTCCAGTGTGCGCAACAGCGTTTGCGTCTGCAGGGCCAGGGCATGAGACGTTTGTTCGATGCCCTTTCGGGCCAGATCTTCGGCGAGCCGGGTTTGCTGCTGTGCCGTCGCCTGGGCCTGGACCCAGTAGGAGATCAGGAATCCCAGCAGCAGCAACCAGCTCGCCAGTAACGTCAGGTAGTCGGCAAAGCCGCTTTCACGCTTCTGCATCAATGGGACCGCTCTGATGAGACCGTGCTGACGACTCTGCTGGGGGAAAGGAACCGCGCAGGCCACGGCGGCCAGACGGGTGTGGGCTGGTGGCGGTGGCGCCACCGCCCTGTGTGGGCATCAGACGTTGAACAAGAAGTTCAACACGTCGCCATCCTTGACCACGTATTCCTTGCCTTCGGCGCGCATCTTGCCGGCATCCTTCGCGCCCGCTTCACCCTTGAACTGGATGAAGTCCTCGAACGCGATGGTCTGGGCGCGGATGAAGCCCTTCTCGAAGTCGGTGTGGATCACGCCGGCGGCCTGAGGGGCCGTGTCGCCCACGTGGATGGTCCAGGCGCGCACTTCCTTGACGCCTGCGGTGAAGTAGGTCTGCAGGCCCAGCAGCTTGAAGGCGGCGCGGATCAGGCGGTTCAGGCCCGGTTCATCCTGGCCCATCTCAGCCAGGAACATCGCGCGGTCTTCGTCGTCCATTTCGGCCAGCTCGGCCTCGGTCTTGGCGCAAATGGCCACGACTTCACCCTTTTGCGCGGCCGCGTACTCACGCAGACGGTCGAGCAGTGGGTTGTTCTCGAAACCGGTCTCCGAGACGTTGCCCACGAACATGGCCGGCTTGGCCGTGATCAGACACAGCGGCTTGAGGATGGCCAGCTCTTCCTTGCTGAAGTCGATGGAACGCACCGGCTTGGCTTCGTCCAGCGCGGCCTGGCACTTCTCCAGCACCTTCACCAAGGCTGCCGCTTCCTTGTCATTGCCCGAGCGGGCGGCCTTGTTGTAGCGATGCAGGCTCTTTTCCACGGTGCCCAGGTCGGCCAGGCACAGCTCGGTCTGGATGACCTCGATGTCGGCGATCGGGTCCACCTTGCCGGCCACGTGGATCACGTTGTCGTCTTCAAAGCAGCGCACCACGTTGACGATGGCGTCGGTCTCGCGGATGTGCGAGAGGAACTGGTTGCCCAGGCCTTCCCCCTTGGAGGCACCCGCCACCAGACCGGCGATGTCCACAAACTCGACGATGGCCGGCAGGATGCGCTCAGGCTTGACGATCTCGGCCAGCTTGTCCAGACGCGGATCGGGCACTTCCACCACGCCCACATTGGGCTCGATGGTGCAAAAGGGATAATTCTCGGCGGCAATGCCGGCCTTGGTCAACGCATTGAAGAGGGTGGACTTGCCGACGTTGGGCAGGCCCACGATGCCGCACTTGAGACTCATGGAAATTCCTTTGAAATCAGACGCCGCGCATTCATGGGCCCCGGGGGCGGAACGCGCTGACCTGACCCGCGCTGGATCAGCGTGGTGGTGATCATTGCCGATGGGGAGTGCATCGGGAAGCAGCCATTTTAACCTGCGGCCCCTGGCGTCCTGCGCTGCCTCAAGTGCACCCGTGCCGAATTCAGTTTAGATTAATGGGCTTACGGCGCTGCCCCGTGCGGCGCCGTATTTCTCCTCAATCTGGATGGTTCTCATGAGTGCGACCGGTTTCGATGTGTGTGTGAGTGGTTCGGGCGCCGTGGCCATGAGCCTGACCCTGGCCTTGTCCGCCGAGGGCTGGCGTGTGGCCTGGGCCCGCGCGCCCGAGGCCGCCTCCCCCGCAAAGGCCGATGTGCGAACCTACGCCCTCAACGCGCGCGCCATCACCTTGCTGGAGCGTCTGCGTGTCTGGCCCGCCCTCAAGGCTTTTTCCTCCCCCGTTTTCGAGATGAAGATCTGTGGGGATGGCGGCGGCGCGCTGTCCTTCTCGGCCTGGCAGCAGCAGGTGACCGAGCTGGCCTGGATTGTGGATGCGGCCGCCCTGGAGCGTCTGCTGGGGGAGGCGTTGCGCTTTGCGCCCCGTGTCGAGATCGTGCCGCCGCTGCAAGGCGCGCAGGCGCCGGTCAAGGCCGCCTTGCTGGCCATCTGCGAGGGCAAGCATTCGGGCACCCGCGCCGACCTGGGCGTCGAGTTCGCGCGCCGGGACTACGGGCACTGGGGCGTGGCCACCCGCCTGAAGGCCGAGCGCCCCCACAACGGCGTCGCCCGTCAATGGTTTCGCTCTCCCGACATCCTCGCGCTGCTGCCTTTCAATCAGCCCGACCCCGATGCCTCGTATGGCCTGGTCTGGTCCGTGCCGAAAGAGCGCGCCGAGCACCTGCTGTCTCTGAACACGGCCGATTTTGAGTTGGAACTCAACGACGCGGTGCTGCAATCGGCTCCTGAAGCAGCAGAGCAAATCGGGCATCTGAGCGTGGCCTCCGAGGTGGCAGGTTGGCCATTGGCACTGGCGCAGGCTGATCGCTGGATGGGGCCGGGCTGGGTCTTGCTGGGCGACGCAGCCCATCAGGTGCACCCCTTGGCCGGGCAGGGCCTCAACCTGGGCCTGGCCGATGTGGACACGCTGGTCACCGTCCTGCGCGAGGCCCGCGCCCGCGAGCCCTGGCGTTCGCTGGGGGATGAGCGCACCTTGCGTCGCTATGTGCGCCGCCGCGAAACGCCCACGCGTGCCATGGCCGGCCTCACTGACGGCCTGTTGCACCTCTTTGCCGACCAGCGCGCCCCCCTGAAGGACCTGCGCAACGCCGGCATGACCCTGGTTGAGCGCCTGGGCCCGGTCAAACACTGGCTGGTGGGCCGTGCTCTGGACGCCTGAGCGCCCGCCGACCCGCTCCGATCTCTCACAAAGGAACAAGATGAATGCTGTGATTCGTGGCCTGACACTGGCTGCACTGACTTTCTCTCTCATGGGTGCAGCCCAGGCTCAGGCTGGCGATGTCCCGGCCGCGCAACTCAAGGCCTTGCAGCAAAAGCTGTCGCAACGCCTGCCCTCGCTGCCCCCCATCGAGTCGGCTCGCAGCACACCCATGAGCGGCCTGATCGAGCTGAAGGTGGGCAACACGGTGTTCTACAGTGATGCCACGGGCGAGTACCTCATCGAGGGCCACATCCTGGAGACCCGCACCCAGCGCGACCTCACGGCCGAACGCCTGGAAGAGATCAACCGCGTGACCTTCAACAACTTCCCCTTCCAGGATGCGGTCGTGTGGAAGAACGGCAATGGCAAACGTCGCCTCGTCGTCTTCGCGGACCCGAATTGCGGCTACTGCAAACAACTGGAGCGTGAACTGCAGAAGGTCAAGGACATCACCGTCTACACCTTGCTGATCCCCATCCTGGGTGCCGACTCGCGCGCCAAGGCCGAGAACATCTGGTGCATGAAAGACCGCACGAGCGCCTGGCTGGACTGGATGCTGGAGAACAAGGCGCCGGCCCGTGCGTTTGGTCAGTGCGCCACCCCGCTGCAACGCAACCTGGCATTGGCGCAGCGCCTGGGCGTGAATGGCACCCCCGCCATGTTCTTTGAAGACGGCACCCGTCTGGCTGCCGCGGCTCCACTGGCCACCATCGAAGAGCGCCTGGCACGGGCGGCAGGCAAGTCTGGCCGCTGAGCTGTTTCAAGCCTCCCTGAAGGCCTGAATTCAGGCCTTCAACCAGGCGGCGCGGCGCGTGAGCGCCTGCGTATCTGCCGGCGTGTTGGCCACCGTCAGGGCCACGGTGCCGCCGCCCGTGGTGGGCAGCACCGGCAGGGTCAGGGTCAGCACACGCTGGTCGCGGCTGACCAGCAGCGGTTGCGCGCGGCTGGCATCGTGCCACTGGGCCAGATCATCGGCACGCTTGATGCGCCACTCGCCCAGGGCCAGCAACTCATCGCCGGCACTCAGCCCCATCTGCTCGGCCACGCTGCCATGCATCACGGCAAGCACCTGTTGTGCGCCGCTGCGCTCGCCAATGCGCGCACCCAGGCGCTGAGGCAGGCTCCCTGTCTGGGTGTGCCAGTCCACGCCCTGGGTGCGCAGCAAAGCGGGCAAGGGCAGGTCGTCGCAGCCCTCGGTCCAGGCGTCCAGCAGGGCACGCCAGGCCCCCGCCACATCCAGGCCGGCCGGTGCGGCGAACACCGTTGCCGGCGGCAACTGCCCCGCCTCGTCGGCCAGGGCCTGGGCCACATCCGCCTGGGTGATCGCGCGCCCGAGTTTCCACAGGCGCAGCATCACGCCATCCAGGCTCGGGCTGGGCCCGTCTTCGGTGGCGGCGGGCAGTTGGCGCAGCGTCAGGTCCAGCGCCAGGGCCACCAGCGAGCCCTTCGTGTAGTAGCTCACTGTCGCGTTGGCGGTGTTCTCGTCCTGGCGGTAGTAGCGTGTCCACGCGTCAAAGCTGGCCTGCCCGACGCTGTAGGCCAGGCGCCCGGGGGTGGACAGCACCTGGTTGACGGTCTTGCTCAACAGCTTCAGGTAGGTTGGGGCGTCGATCAAGCCTGTGCGCAGCAGGAACTGGTCGTCGTAATACGAGGTGAAGCCCTCGAAGAACCACAGCATGCGCGTGACGTTCTCCTGGGTGTAGTCATAGGGCGCAAACTCGACCGGCTTGAGCCGCTTCACGTTCCAGGTGTGGAAGTACTCGTGGCTGATCAGCCCCAGCAAGGTCGTGTAGCTGTCCTTGTTCAGCGGCCGGCCCGTGCGGGGCAGGTCGCGCCGCCCGCAGATCAGTGCCGTGCTCTGGCGGTGCTCCAGCCCACCGTAGCCATCGTCCACCACGTTGAGCATGAAGACATAGTGGTCAAACGGCACTTTGCGGCGCCCATGCCAGAAGCTGATCTGCGCCTCGCAGATGCGGCGGGTGTCGTCCAGCAGGCGCCGGCCATCGAAGTCGTCGGTCGCGCCGGCCACCACGAACTCGTGGCGCACACCACGCACCGTGAACTCGCCGTGCCAGAAGGTGCCCAACTCCACCGGGTGGTCGATCAGTGCGTCGTAGTCGGGCGCCTCATATTCGCCCCAGCCCAGGGCATTCACCTTCACGGCGGGCAGGGCGGTCGCCACACGCCAGCCTTTGGGCAGGCCGGTGATCTTCACGCGCTGTGGCTGGTCCTCGAACCCTTCGGCCTTGAGGAACACGCTGGTGCCGTTGAAAAAGCCGCGCCGGGCATCCAGAAAGGCTGTTCGCACCGAGGTGTCGAAGGCGTACACCTCATAGTGCAGCGTCAGCGCACCACGGCCCTCGTTCTCGACGCGCCAGGTGCACTTGTCCAGCGGCGTCACCGCCACGGGCTTGCCGCCTTGCGTGGCGGTGATGGGTGACAGGTGCCGCGCAAACTCGCGCACCAGGTAGCTGCCCGGAATCCACACCGGCAGGCTCAAGGTTTGACCCGGTTGCGGGCGCGACACGCGCATCGTGACCTGAAAACGATGGGTGTGGGCGTCGCCCACTTCGATGCGGTAGTCAATCATGGGCGGGGGCGGTGAAGGGCTGCAACAGAGTCAAGTCGAGTCAGGCGTGGCAGGGGGGCAGATCGCTCAGATCTGGGCGGCCGCCAGGAAACACGACAGGCTCGCGATCAAGGTCAGGCGAAAGCGCATCGTGAGCCAGCCAGCGGTGCCCATGGCGGGGTAGAGCTTGCGGTCGATCAGATAACAGGCGATCAGCACGAAGCCGATCAGCGCCAGGCCGGCGTGCGGTGGCATCAGCACAGCGATCAGGCCGGCCAGCGAATAGCCAATGCCCACCCACAGTGCGCGCTGTTGCAGGGCTGGTTCGTCGGCCGCCGAGCCTGACTGCCACATCAGCATCCCCCAGTGCAGGCCGCCCAGGAAGGAGACGACCAGGGCGGCGTAGGCCGTCAGGCCGCGCACCACGAAAAAGAAGGGCTCGTCGTCCATGCGGGGGCCCAGCAGCCAGACAAACAAGGCGCCGGCGACGAAGGGCACCAGGCCCAGATGGCCGAGGCGCCGTGCCAGGGTGCCTGGTTCGGCATGGTGGTGTGCGGGCAGGTGGGGGGAAGCGGAGGACATGGCAGTCAAACGGGTCAAAGAACGGTGAGAAAAATGATGCTGGCCATCATTGTGGCAAGAAGCGCAAATCCTGCGCGTTCACGGGCCGATCGTGCGCGGGCCGCCCACGTGTGACGCGTTCATGACGCCAGCCAGCTGAACACCGCAGGCACCTTGTCGGGTAGATTCAGGGGGTGTTTACGCCATTGCTCCACCGTGGCGGTGCGGCTCCAGCCATCGGCCAGGGTCAGGCCGCAGCTCACGCTCAGCAAGGTGTCCAGCTGCAGGTGTTGCACCAGGGCCTGCCAAAGGGTCGCATTGCGGTAGGGTGTCTCGATCACCAGCTGGGTCTGATGGGCCTTGCGCGAGAGTTGCTCCAGATCACGGATGCGCTGCACCCGCTGGCTGGCCTCCACCGGCAGGTAGCCGACAAATGCAAAGCTCTGTCCATGCAGGCCGCTGGCGGCCAGGGCCAGCACCAGTGAGCTCGGGCCGGAAAACGGCACGACCTCGATGCCCGCCTTGTGCGCCGCCAACACCAGGGCCGACCCCGGATCGGCCACTGCGGGCAAGCCCGCCTCCGACATCAGGCCCACGTCATGCCCCGCCAGGGCGGGCGCCAGCAGGGCGCGAATGGCCTGATCGTTGCCCGAGCCCGGCTTCTTTTGCCCACCCTTGGGTGGGCGCGGCAGCACCTGAATGTCCTGCTCCTGAATCGGCGCTGCCAGCGGTGTTACCTCGGCCACCCGCTTCAAGAAGGCGCGGGTGGTCTTGGCGTTCTCGGCCACCCAGTGACGCAGGCCAGCTGCAGCCTGCAGGGCGCCCATCGGCAGCACCTCGCGCAGGTCGGGCAGCGAGCCCTCTTCGGCATCGCCGGTGCAACCCAGGTCCAGGGTGTTGGGGATCAGCAGCAGGCGTCCCTTGGTGCGGGCTTCGGGCGTGTCGTTCACAGGCATGGCGGCGGGTTCGTCAAATCAACAAAAGAAGAGATATCTGTCAGGGCAGTGCGTCAGGTCTGAGGCGGCAGGCCGGCTTGGCCTAACTGGCCCAACACATCCAGTCCGGCGTCCTGCAACAGGCCCGTGGTCACAATCAGCGGCAGCCCCACCAGGGTGGTCGGGTCGTCGGAGTCGATGCGCTCCAGCAAGACGATGCCCAACCCCTCGCACTTGGCGCTGCCCGCGCAATCGTAGGGCTGTTCCAGGCGCAAATAGGTGTCGATCGCCTCATCGCTGAGCGCACGAAAGCGCACCGACACCGTGCTGACCTGGGTCTGCTCGAACCCGGTGGCCGCCCGTTTCACGCACACCGCCGTGTGAAAGTGCACCGTCTGGCCGCGCATGGCCTGCAACTGGGCCTTGGCCCGCGCATGGTCGCCCGGCTTGCCCAGCACCATACCGTTCAGGTCTGCCACCTGGTCCGAGCCAATCACCACGGCATCGTCCTCACAGCGCTGCGCCACCGCGCGGGCTTTCCAAGTAGCCAGTCGCAGCGCGGTCTGCAAAGGCGCTTCGTCCTGCAGCGGGCGCTCGTCCACCTCGGGCGAGGCCACATCGAAAGGCAGACCCAGGCGCACCAGCAATTCGCGCCGATACGGAGAGGTCGAGCCCAACACCAGGCGGGGTGAGAGAAGGGGGGCAGCGTGGGGTGAAGGGGTGGACGGCGCGTTGTGCATCCCGCCATTGTCCTCGCAGCCTCTACACTGGCGGCCATGAAAGCACGTACTTTTGTTCCCCGCAAACTGGACATGGGAGCCTTCCTGGAGTCGGGCGAGGCGCTCTCGGGCGATCTGCCCGTGACCGAACTCCCGCGCCTGGCCGAGGGCCTGTGCCCGGACTTCGATCTGGCCAGCCTGCCGCACGTCACCTGGTCGGTACAAGGGCGCCTGGTGCCCCAGCGCATGAGCCCGCCCCAGATGTGGCTCGATCTGGAAGCGCAGGCCGAGTTGGCCTGGGAATGCCAGCGCTGCCTGCAGCCTGTCACCGAAACCGTGCACATCAGCCGCAGCATCCGTTTTGCCAAAGACGAGGCCGAGGCGGCCGCGCTCGATGCCGAGTCCGACGAGGACGTGCTGGCCCTGTCTCGTGTGTTCGACCTGCTGGAATTGGTGGAGGACGAACTCATCATGGCGCAGCCCATCGTGCCGCGACACGAGGTGTGCCCCACCGACGTGAGCACCTTGATGCACAATGACGCCGAAACCCCGGTGCCCGGTGCGCCGCCAGCCCCCGTGGAAGAGGCAGCTGATGCCCCGGTGACCACGGCTTCCGGGCGGCCGAATCCCTTTGCGGTGCTGGCTGCCCTGAAAAAGGATGGCAAGTAATTTGTCTGCGCGAGCTGTCTCGTGCTAGAATTGCAAGCTTTCCGGATAGCCGGAATCAAATCAATACTTTCTTTTAACACTTGCGGACTGCAAGGCGGCCAGTATCCAGAGGCGGTTTTCACCCTCTTGAAGCTGGTGACGGTGTGGTCTGACAACCCACGGGCTGCCTGAAGCCCGTTTATCGGAGTTCCATCATGGCCGTTCAGCAAAACAAGAAATCGCCCTCCAAGCGTGGCATGCACCGCTCGCACAATGCACTGGTGACCCCGGGCACGGCCGTTGAAGCCACCACCGGTGAAACCCACCTGCGTCACCACATCAGCGCCACTGGTTTCTACCGTGGTCGCAAGGTCCTGAAGACCAAGGCTGACGCCTGATCAGTCTGCCCGGCACGTCCGGGCATGACGCAAGCCGCAAAAGGCTGGACAAACCGATCATCGGCTTGCCAGCCTTTTTCTATTGCTGCCTCCCTTTTTGTCCGCGTTCCCCATGACTGCATCCGCTTCCTCCCTGTCTCATGTTCGCCTTGCTGTGGACTGCATGGGCGGTGACCACGGTCCGTCCGTGACCTTGCCTGCCTGCCGCGCCTTCCTGGACAAGCATCCTGAGGCCGAGTTGTTGCTGGTGGGCTTGCCTGAAGCGTTGGCGCCGGCCAAAGACTGGCCTCGCGCCACCATCGTGCCGGCCACCGAAGTGGTCACCATGGACGATCCGGTCGAGGTGGCGCTGCGTCGCAAGAAAGACTCGTCCATGCGCGTGGCCATCAACCAGGTCAAGGCCTCGGCCGATCAGCCTGCTGCGGCGCAGGCCTGCGTTTCTGCTGGCAACACCGGTGCCTTGATGGCGGTGGCGCGCTATGTGTTGAAAACGGTGGAGGGCATTGACCGCCCCGCGCTCGCCACCGTCATGCCCAACCAGAACGACGGCTTCACCACCGTGCTTGATCTGGGTGCCAATGTCGACTGCACGGCCGAACACCTGCTGCAGTTCGCCGTGATGGGCAGCGCCCTGGTCTCGGCCGTGGACGGCAAGGAGAGTCCGAGTGTGGGCCTGCTGAACATCGGTGAAGAGGCGATCAAGGGCAGCGAGGTCATCAAAGAAGCCGGTGAACTGTTGCGCAAGGCCTCAGATCGGGGATTGATTCGCTTCCACGGCAACGTCGAAGGCAACGATATTTTCAAAGGCACGTCCGATATCGTGGTCTGTGACGGCTTTGTGGGCAACGTCGCTTTGAAGACCGCCGAGGGTCTCGCGGGCATGTTTGCCTCCTTCATCAAGCAGGAGTTCACGCGCACATTGGGCTCTAAAGTGATCGCTTTGATCGCGATGCCGGTGCTAAATCGCTTCAAAAAGCGTGTCGACCACCGTCGCTACAGTGGCGCCGCGCTGCTCGGTTTGCGGGGTCTGGTGTTCAAGAGTCATGGATCTTCGGACAAGCTGGCCTTTGAGGTCGCGTTAAATCGGGCTTATGATGCGGCCCGTCATCGACTGCTGGAGCGGGTTCACGACCAGATTGCAGCCACACTCGACAGCCTGCCACCAGCGGTTGCCCCGAGTGATGGGGCAGGTGCTGGGCGCGGGGCCTGATCCCTTTTCCAATGTCACTCAGACAGACGGACACACAAACCATCTCATCGCAAGCTGCGGGCGCACCTTACTCCCGCATTGCCGGCACCGGCAGCTTCCTGCCCCCCAACCGGGTCACCAATGAAGACATGGTGGCTCGCCTCGCGCAGGACGGCATCGAAACTTCGAACGACTGGATCGTGGAGCGCACCGGCATCCGGGCGCGTCACTTCGCCGACCCGGCGGTCTCGTCCAGTCATCTCGGCCTGGCAGCAGCGCGTCAAGCTATTGACGCAGCGGGCGTGCAAGCCTCCGACATCGACCTGATCATTTGCGCCACCTCGACGCCGGACATGGTCTTCCCGTCGACGGCTTGCCTGATCCAGCGTGACCTGGGCATCCAGGGCTGCCCTGCCTTCGATGTGCAGGCGGTGTGCTCCGGGTTCATCTATGCCCTCACGGTGGCCGATTCGCTGATCCGCAGCGGCTCCGCACGTCGCGCGCTGGTCATCGGCACCGAGGTGTTCTCGCGCCTGCTCGATTTCAAGGACCGCACCACCTGCGTGCTGTTTGGCGACGGGGCGGGTGCCGTGGTGCTGGAAGCCTCCGACAAGCCGGGCATCGTGTCAACGTGTTTGCATGCCGACGGCCAGTTCTCGCACATCCTGAACGTGCCAGGCACCATCGCCTGTGGCTCCATCCTGGGCGACCCCACATTGAAGATGGACGGCCAGGCTGTGTTCAAGTTGGCGGTGAGCGTGCTCGACAAGGCTGCCAACGAGGTGCTGGCCAAGGCCGGCCGCGATGCCTCGTGCATCGACTGGCTGATCCCGCACCAGGCCAACCTGCGCATCATGCAGGGCACCGCCAAGAAGCTGAAACTTTCTCCTGATAAGGTGGTGGTGACGGTGGACCAGCACGGCAACACGTCGGCGGCCTCCATCCCGCTGGCGCTTGACCATGCGGTGCGCAGTGGTCAGGTCCAGCGCGGCCAGACCCTCATGCTGGAAGGCGTGGGGGGCGGCTTCACCTGGGGCGCGGTGCTGGTGGACTATTGACCATCGGGCTTGACCGGCGGGTGCCGCTACCGTTGAATCCCAAACAAGGATATTTGCACACATGACCGCATTTGCATTCGTTTTCCCCGGCCAGGGCTCCCAGGCTGTGGGCATGCTTAACGCCTGGGAAGGCCACGCTGCCGTGCGTGACACCCTGGCTGAAGCGTCTGACGCCTTGGGCGAAGACATCGGCAAACTGATTGCCGAAGGCCCGAAGGAAACCCTGGACCTCACCACCAATACCCAGCCGGTCATGCTGACCGCTGGTGTCGCCTGCTGGCGCGCCTGGCAAGCTGAGACCGGCCTGGTGCCGGCCGCGGTGGCGGGCCACTCCCTGGGTGAGTACAGCGCCCTGGTGGCCGCTGGTGCCCTGACACTGAAGGATGCGTTGCCACTGGTGCGCTTCCGTGCGCAGGCCATGCAAGAGGCCGTGCCTGTCGGCGTGGGTGGCATGGCCGCCATCCTGGGCCTGGACGCAGAGGCCGTGAAGGCCGGCTGTGCCGAAGCCGCAGTCGCCGTGGGCGAGCCGGTCGAGGCCGTCAACTTCAACGATCCCAAACAGACCGTGATCGCGGGCACCAAGGCCGCCGTCGAGAAGGCCTGCGAAGTGTTGAAGGCCGCCGGTGCCAAGCGCGCGCTGTCGCTGCCGGTGTCGGCGCCGTTCCACTCGAGCCTGATGAAGCCCGCGGCCGAGCGCCTGAAGGAAAAGCTGGCCGCCACCCCGTTTGCCGTGCCCGCCATCAGCGTCGTCAACAACATCGATGTGGCCGTGGTGTCGGATGCCGATGCGCTGCGCGATGCGCTGTATCGTCAGGCCTTCGGTCCGGTGCGCTGGGTCGAAACCATCCAGGCACTCAAGGCCCGTGGCCTGACCCATGTGATCGAGTGTGGTCCGGGCAAGGTGCTGGCTGGCATGGTCAAGCGCATTGACGGTGACCTGGTCACCACCACCATTTTTGATCCGGCCTCCCTGGCCGAAGCGAAGGGTCTGCTGGCATGAGCACCAACTACCAAGGACAAATCGCCCTCGTGACGGGCGCCAGCCGCGGCATCGGCCGCGCCATCGCCGTGGCTCTGGCCCAGCGTGGTGTCAAAGTCATCGGCACGGCCACCACCGAAAGCGGTGCCCAGGCCATCACCGAGGGGTTGTCTGCCTATGAGGGCTCCAAAGGCGTTGTGCTGAATGTCACCGATGCGACGGCCGTCGAGGCCACACTGGACGCCATCGTCAAGGAGCATGGCGCCCTGCACATCCTGGTCAACAACGCGGGCATCACCCGCGACACCCTGGCCATGCGCATGAAAGACGAAGACTGGGATGCCGTCATCGACACCAACCTCAAGGCGGTGTTCCGCATGAGCCGTGCCGTGATGCGCCCCATGATGAAGCAGCGCTACGGCCGCATCGTCAACATCACCTCGGTGGTGGGCGCCAGTGGCAACCCCGGTCAGGCCAACTATGCCGCGGCCAAGGCCGGCGTGGCGGGCATGACCCGCGCCCTGGCGCGTGAGCTGGGCAGCCGCAACATCACCGTCAACTGCGTGGCCCCCGGGTTCATCGACACCGACATGACCAAGGCCCTGTCGGAAGAGCAGCACACGTCCCTCAAGACCCAGATTCCGCTGGGTCGTTTGGGGCAGCCCGAAGACATTGCCGAGGCCGTGGCCTATCTGGCGTCGCCCCAGGCCGGTTATGTGACCGGTCAGGAGATGCACGTCAACGGCGGCATGTTCATGAATTGAATTTGAGATGATTCTGGGGAATCTCAATTCCTTTTTCACATCGGCCAACGTGTCGACACGTTGAGCCGGTAAAATCCCTGGTTTGTTAGCACCTACCTCCTGGAGGAGTCATGAGCGATATCGAAGCACGCGTCAAGAAAATCATTGCAGAACAACTCGGTGTGGCCGAGTCGGAAGTCACCCCCGAGAAGGCTTTCGTGGCCGACCAGGGCGCTGATTCCCTGGACACCGAAGAACAGGTGATGGCCCTCGAAGACGAGTTCGGCATCGAGATCCCGGATGAGGAAGCTGAGAAGATCACCAGCGTCCAACTGGCGATCGACTACGCCAAGGCTCACAGCAAGGCCTAAGCCTTCTGAGCAATGCCAAGGCCCTTCGGGGCCTTGTTCGCATCGAATCCAACCTTTATTACCTACTCAAGCATGACCCGTCGTCGCGTCGTCGTCACAGGCCTGGGCCTGGTTACCCCCGTGGGCAACAACGTTCAGGATTCCTGGTCGAACCTGCTTGCAGGCCAGTCAGGCATTCAAACCATCACCAAGTTCGACGCCTCGGCGTTAGCCTGCCAGTTCGCAGGCGAGGTCAAGGGCTTCAACATCGAGGACTACATCCCCGGTAAGGAAGCCCGCCACATGGACACTTTCATCCATTACGGTCTGGCTGCCTCCATGCAGGCTGTCCGTGATGCGGGCCTGCCCACGGGCGAGGCCCTGACACCTGACGTCGCAGAGCGCATCGGGGTCATGGTGGGCTCCGGTATCGGCGGCCTGCCCATGATCGAGCAGACGCACAAGGACTACATGGAGCGCGGGCCGCGTCGCATCTCTCCCTTCTTCGTGCCTGCCTCGATCATCAACATGATCTCGGGTCATGTCTCGATCCAGTTCGGTTTCAAGGGCCCCAACATCGGTGTGGTCACGGCCTGCACCACGGGTCTGCACGCCATCGGCCTGGCCGCGCGCATGATCGAGTGCGGCGACGCGGACGTGATGGTCGCCGGTGGCGCCGAATCCACCGTGTCGCCGCTGGGCGTCGGTGGCTTCGCCGCGGCCCGTGCCTTGTCTACCCGCAACGACGATCCCAAGACGGCTTCGCGTCCCTGGGACAAGGACCGCGACGGCTTTGTGCTGGGCGAGGGCGCCGGTGTCATGGTGCTCGAAGAGTACGAAAGCGCGAAGGCACGTGGGGCCAAGATTTACGCCGAGCTGGCCGGTTTCGGCATGAGCGGCGACGCGTACCACATGACCGCTCCTGACGTGGACGGCCCGCGCCGCTCCATGCTGAACGCGCTGCGCAATGCGGGTCTGAACACCGATCAGGTGCAGTATCTCAACGCACATGGCACGTCCACGCCGCTGGGTGACGTCAACGAAACCAACGCCATCAAGGCCGCGTTCGGTGACGATGCCAAGAAGCTGGTGGTCAACTCGACCAAGTCCATGACCGGTCACCTCCTGGGTGGCGCGGGTGGCATCGAATCGGTCTTCACCGTGCTGGCGATCCACAACCAAGTGTCGCCGCCCACGATGAACATCTTCAACCAGGATCCCGAGTGCGACCTGGACTACTGCGCCAACGTGGCGCGTGAAATGAAGATTGATGCCGCGCTGAAGAACAACTTCGGCTTCGGCGGCACCAACGGTTCGCTGGTCTTCAAGCGCGCCTGATGCCGGTGCGGGCGCGCCTGCGCCCGTCCGAGACTGCCATGGCGCTGTCTCCCTTGTTTGCTCCCGTCACCTGGCGCTTGCAGCCGGGTGCCGCTGGCGCGCCTGGGGTGCGCTTCCTCGGCACCATGCTGTTGGTCGCTCTGGCCCTGCTGTACGGTGCCTGGTTGCTGGCCCTGGGGTTCGACGTGAAGCAGGGTCGTCGTTCCGTCTGGGTGTTGCTGGTCGCTGGGCCGCTGACTTGGCTGTGGTGGCGCCTGTTCCGGCAGGGGTGGTCCCGCTGGCATGCCGTGCAACCCCTCCTGTTGCTGAGCTGGTCGGGTGAGGTTCAAGATGAACCTGCTGCTGGTGGCTGGCGACTCGGTGGGCTGGCCGGCACACCCGCCGAGGTGCGTTGCCTATTCGATGCCCAAGGCTGGCTGCTGTGTCTGATTCGGTCGATGGGCGAGGGCGCTTCGTCGCCCGCCGTGCACTGGTGCTGGATTCAGGCCCAGACTTGCCCGGATGTGCACCGTTTACGCACCCTGATGGCCTTGCCGCCGCGCTTGACCACCGTGCTTGGGGGGGCGTCTGACTTGCATGCGCCAGCGGTGGCATCATGGACGCTTCGTCGCCAACCACCGGGAATCGCCTTGCGGGGACCTTCAGACACGTTCATGCCCACCCAGCCTTGGGGCGCCTGCGACGAGGCGTCAGCGCCGACACGCAAGGACCGCCCGTGAGCGACGCAGAGTCTCCCGCTCCGGTGCCTGACGTGGACGCTGCCTTGGTCGAACGGGTGCAGCGGGGTGACCAGCGCGCCTTTGAGATGCTGGTCGTCAAATACCAGCGGCGCATCGAGCGCCTGATCGCGCGCATGGTCCGCGACGTGGACCTGGTGGAAGACATCGCCCAGGAAACCTTCATCCGCGCCTACCGCGCCTTGCCCAATTTCCGCGGCGAAAGCGCCTTCTACACTTGGCTCTACCGCATCGCGGTCAACACGGCCAAGAAAGCCATGATCGGTCTGGTGCGTGATCCCGTGATCACGGAGTCGGCCATGGCCTCGCTGGCCGACGAGGAAGAGGGGGGCTCTCGCGTTGAGAACGAACTCACCTCGGGTGAGACGCCGGAGTCGCTGTTGGCAAGCCGACAGATCGGTGAGGCGGTCAACGAGGCCATCGACGCTCTGTCGGAAGATCTGCGCCAGGCCATCACCCTGCGTGAGATCGAAGGTCTGAGTTACGAAGAGATCGCCGAGATGATGAACTGCCCGATCGGCACGGTGCGCTCGCGCATCTACCGGGCGCGGGAGGCCATCGCCACCCGACTGCGGCCGATGCTGGACGCCCGCCAGGGCGAGCGCTGGTGATTGCTGGCGACGCCGAGTCCGTGAAACAGCACACGCGATTGCAAAGTTGAGTGAACTTTTGCAGCAAGGGGTGATCACACCCCCGAATCACGACGCTGACGCCAGTGTCATCTCTGTGAAGCCGGAGGCTCCTTATGTCAGATCATTCCCGTCCAACCGATGCGTCCCGTGAAGCATTGTCTGCGCTGGTCGATGGTCAGGCGCGCCCGGATGAGTTGTCCCAGATCCTGCAGGCGTGGAAAGGCGATGCCGACATCCGTGACGCCTGGCGTGACTACCAGTTCGTCGGCGATGTGATGCGTTCGGCCGAGCTGGCGCAGGGCACACACAGCGACCGATTCCTGCAGAACTTCCGCACCCGTCTGGCCGAGGAGCCAGTGGTGCTGGCTCCGGCCGCAGCCCGCGCGATCGAACCTCGGGTGGCGGCGGCTGCCATGCCTGTGGCCGCGCCAGCGGTGACCTTGCGTCGCCGTGCCTGGATGGGGCCCACCGCCGTGGCCGCAGGCTTCGTGATGGTGGTGGGGGCCATGGTGTCGGCCTTGGCGCCCGTGTCCACGGTGCCGGCCGAGGCCCTGGCGTCTGCTGAGCCGCGCATTCAGTTGGCTTCGCAGGACGCTGATCCTGCCCTGGGCGTCACGGCCATGGTGCCGATGGCTTCTGCATTCGTTTCGACCGATACGTTCCTGCCCGCTCCCCACGCCTTGCAGCCGGTGGCCGATGCTGGCAACTCTTTCAGCCGGCCGGCCCGCGCCAGTGCCGTGCTCATCCGCGATCCCCGTCTGGATCACGCGCTGGGCATCCGGCGCGGCATGTCGCCCCAGGATGCGTCGTTTGCCGCGCGTCATGCAGTGAGCCAGGCGGTGGTGTTCGAGGCCCCCTGACAGGTTTTCGGGCTCGCGCTGTCAACCGAATACCTTGGCTTTACATTCATTGACCATCTTTTCGTGAACTGTTTGGGTCCGCTGAGGGTCCAGACAGTTCCGGTTTTGTCGTTTGTGTTTTCTCGATTCAACGAGGTGATTGCCCATGTCGGTTTCTCAACAGTCTGCCTCTTCCACGTCATCGGTGGTGCGCCGCACGCTGGTCGTCGGCGCCGTGGTGTCGGCGGTGGGGCTGGTTTTGAGTTCGAGTCTGTTTCCGCATCCGTCGCAGGCACAGCAGCCCGCCGCCACCGTGGCCCCAGCGACCGAGTCCACGACCACGCCGCCCGTGCTGGTCACCGGCTTGCCTGATTTCACCCAGTTGGTCGACAAGGTCGGGCCCTCGGTGGTGAGCATTCGCACCACGCAACGCGTGGGCGGCGATGACGAGGAAGAGACCGATGAGGCCGAAGCGCAGATGCGCGAGTTCTTCCGCCGTTTCTTTGGCACACCCTTGCCCGGGCCGGACCAACGCCGCAGCACACCACGACCGGGGCAGGGTGGCCAGGGTGAAGAGCGCCCCCGTGGCCTGGGCTCAGGCTTCATCGTGAGCCAGGACGGCTATGTGCTGACCAACGCTCACGTGGTCGATGGGGCCGACGAGGTCTACGTCAACCTGACCGACAAGCGTGAGTTCAAGGCCAAGGTGGTGGGCACCGACAAGCGCACCGATGTGGCCGTGCTCAAGATCGAGGCCAACAAGCTGCCGGCCCCCGTGCGTGTGGGCGATGTCAACCGCCTGAAGGTGGGGGAGTGGGTGATGGCCATTGGCACGCCCTTCGGGCTGGAGAACACCGTCACGGCTGGCATCGTGAGTGCCAAGGCCCGTGACACGGGCGAGGAAATCCGCTTCATCCAGACCGACGTGGCCGTCAACCCTGGCAACTCGGGCGGTCCGCTGATCAACATGCGCGGCGAGGTGGTGGGCATCAACTCCCAAATCTTGAGCCGCTCTGGCGGCTTTATGGGCATTTCGCTGTCAATTCCCATTGACGACGCGATGAAGGTGGCCGACCAGCTGCGCACCAGCGGCAAGGTCACGCGTGGTCGCATCGGCGTGTCGATTGCGCCGGTGACCAAGGAGGTGGCTGAGTCCATCGGCCTGGGCAAGGCCATGGGCGCGCTGGTCCAAGGCGTCGAGCCAGGCACGCCGGCCGACAAGGCGGGTCTGGAGGCTGGTGACATCATCACTCAGTTCAATGGCACGGCCATCGAGAACGTGGGCGATCTGCCGCGTCTGGTGGCCGCCACCAAGCCGGGCACCACGTCCACCGTCAAGGTCTTCCGCCGCGGCGCCTACAAGGAGCTGAAGGTGACCGTGGCCGAGCTGGACGCACCTGGCACGACCGCCGCCAAATCGGCCCCCGCCAAGCTGGCCGCCAACGCCTTGGGTCTGAGCCTGGTGGACCTGAACGCCGCCCAGAAGCGGGAGTTGCGTCAGAGCGGTGGCGTGCTGGTGGAGAAGGTCCAGGGACCCGCTGCCCGCGCGGGCCTGCGCCCCGGTGATGTGATCCTGTCGGTGGCCAATGTGCAGGTGGCCGATGTGAAGCAGTTCGAGGCCACGCTGGCCAAGGTCGACAAGGCCCGCCCGGTCAGCGTCCTGGTGCGTCGTGGCGAATGGGCGCAGTACGTGGTCATCCGTCCTGCCCCCTGATTGGAATTTCGCCTTCCGGCAAATCTCGGCCCGGCCCTGGGTGGTGCCCCTGCGCTGCTCAGGGTCTTGCCATGCTGTCGCCCCAGATGGTCGGGGCATCGGGGGAGCAAGAGCCGGTCGAAGGGCGCTGTTGATAACTCGCCGGAGCGGAGGCGGATTGTCGCTACAATCGCGGCTCCGGCGCACCCCGTTCAAAGTCTTCCACAGCACCCTGCCAGCTTGTCCACAAGGGCTTGTTGATAAGTTGTGAATTGTCGAGGTGAGGGGCCGCCACGACCTTGTCGAGGGCTGTGACGCGGCTTTCTCGAAGTGGGCATTCGATACAATGAAGGCCCAACAAGCAGTTGCCATACGTTTTTGTTGGAAGGCGCGTCGCACTTTTGCACGTGCCTTTTTTTTATGAATCACATCCGTAATTTCTCGATCATCGCGCACATCGACCATGGGAAGTCCACCCTGGCCGACCGCATCATTCAATTCTGCGGTGGCCTGAGTGACCGTGAGATGGAAGCGCAGGTGCTCGACTCGATGGACATCGAGAAAGAGCGCGGCATCACCATCAAGGCGCAAACCGCTGCGCTGGAATACAAGGCCCGCGACGGCAAGGTCTACAACCTCAACCTGATCGACACCCCGGGCCACGTCGACTTCTCCTACGAGGTCAGCCGTTCCCTGTCGGCGTGCGAAGGCGCGCTGCTGGTGGTGGACGCCAGCCAAGGCGTCGAAGCGCAGACGGTGGCCAACTGCTACACCGCGCTCGACCTGGGCGTGGAAGTGGTGCCTGTTCTCAACAAGATGGACCTGCCGCAAGCCAACCCGGATGGGGCCAAGGCCGAGATCGAAGACGTGATCGGCATCGACGCCAGCGACGCGATCCCGTGCTCCGCCAAGACCGGCATGGGCGTGGAGGACATCCTCGAAGCCGTGGTGGCCAAGGTGCCGCCTCCCAAGGGCAACGCCGATGGTCCCTTGCGCGCCATGATCATCGACGCGTGGTTCGACAACTACGTGGGCGTGGTCATGCTGGTGCGTGTGGTCGATGGTCAGCTGAAGAAGGGCGAGCGCATCCGCCTGATGGCGACCAACTCGGTGTACCCGGCCGATCACCTGGGCGTGTTCAGCCCGAAGGCCACCGATCGTCCGGCGTTGAAGGCGGGCGAAGTGGGCTTCGTGATCTGCGGGATCAAGGAGCTGGCTGCTGCCAAGGTGGGTGACACCATCACCATCGACAAGAAGCTGCCCAACAATGAAGGTCCGGCCAGCGAAGCCTTGCCGGGCTTCAAGGAAATTCAGCCCCAGGTGTTCGCCGGTCTGTATCCCAGCGAGTCGAGCGAGTATGACCAGCTGCGCGATGCGCTGGAAAAACTCAAGCTCAACGACAGCTCGCTGCACTATGAGCCCGAAGTCTCGCAGGCGCTGGGTTTTGGCTTCCGCTGCGGCTTCCTGGGCCTGCTGCACATGGAAATCGTGCAGGAGCGTCTGGAGCGTGAGTTCGACCAGGATCTGGTCACCACCGCCCCCAGTGTGGTCTACGAAGTCGAGTTGAATGACGGCGAAATCGTCACGGTGGACAACCCCTCGAAGATGCCCGAAGTGGCCCGCATCAAGGAGATCCGTGAGCCCATCGTCACCGTGCATCTGTTCATGCCGCAGGACTATGTGGGCCCCGTGATGACGCTGGCCAACCAGAAGCGCGGTGTGCAGCTGAACATGGCTTACCACGGTCGTCAGGTCATGCTGACCTACGAGATGCCGCTGGCCGAGATCGTGCTGGACTTCTTCGACAAGCTCAAGTCGGTCTCGCGTGGCTATGCCTCGATGGACTATGAGTTCAAGGAATACCGCGCATCTGACGTGGTCAAGGTGGACCTGCTGATCAACGGTGACCGGGTGGACGCGCTCTCCATCATCGTGCACCGGGCGCAGTCGCAGTACCGCGGTCGGGCCGTGGCTGCCAAGATGCGCGAGCAGATTCCCCGTCAGATGTACGACGTGGCGATTCAGGCTGCCATCGGTGGCAACATCATTGCGCGTGAAAACATCAAGGCCTTGCGCAAGAACGTGCTGGCAAAATGCTATGGCGGTGATATCACCCGTAAGCGCAAGCTGCTCGAAAAACAAAAGGCCGGCAAGAAGCGCATGAAACAGATTGGTGCCGTCGAGGTGCCGCAAGAAGCTTTCCTGGCCATTTTGCAAGTGAACGATTGATGAGTTTGATCACGGGTGTGTTGTATGCGGTGCTGATCGCATACCTGGGCGGCTGGTATACCGGTCAGTGGCAAGGCAACTTCTCTTTGTTGCTGTTCCTGATGACGGTGGTCACGCTGGTGTATTGGCTGGCCGAACGCTACAAGTTCAAACCGGCCCGCGAGGCTGCGGCTGCGGCCCTGCTGGAGCAGGATCACGCGCGTCGCGCGCAACTGGCGGCCAAGGGCATTACCCAGGTCGATGGCGATGTGTCGGCTGCGCGTGAGCGCCTGCTGATGCAGCCCTGGTGGCTGGACTGGACCGCCGGTCTGTTTCCGGTCATCTGCGCCGTCTTCCTGATGCGCTCCTTCCTGTTCGAGCCTTTCAAGATCCCCTCGGGTTCGATGATCCCGACGCTGATGGTGGGTGACCTCATCCTGGTCAACAAGTACCACTACGGCGTGCGCCTGCCGGTCATCAACAAGAAGATCGTGGCCAACAACGACCCGCAGCGTGGTGACGTGATCGTTTTCCGCTACCCGGTCAACCCCAGCCTGGACTACATCAAGCGCGTGGTGGCCTTGCCGGGTGACGAGGTGGCCTACCTCAACAAACAACTCACGATCAACGGCAAGCCGGTGGCGCAGACGCCGCTGCCCGAATTCTACGACCCGGACAGCCTGCGCTATGCCTTGCAATACACCGAACAGCTCGACGGGCAGCCGCATCGCATCTTGGTCGACAAGGACCGTCCGCCCTTTGTGCCGCCCCAGGCCATCGAAGATTTTCCTTTCAAGGAAAACTGCCGATACAGTGGGGAAGGGGTGGTGTGCAAGGTGCCGGCGGGTCACTATTTCATGATGGGTGACAACCGCGACAATTCTCAGGACTCACGTTTCTGGGGTTTTGTGCCCGATGAATACATCGTGGGCAAGGCTTTTGTGATCTGGATGAATTTCGGCGACATCAAGCGCATTGGCTTTTTTCATTGATTCAAGATTGAGAGGATGACCGTCATGCTTCGTACTTCCACTTCTCCTCGTCGCCAGTCGGGTGTCACGCTGATCGGGCTGCTCTTCTGGGCGGTGTTGATCTCGTCAGTGGCGCTGGTGGCGATGAAGGTCTTCCCGGCCGTGACCGAGTACCGCACCATCCTCTCCATGGTCAACAAGATCGCCGATTCGGGCGGCAGCACCGTGCCGGAGATCCGCTCGGCGTTTGAACGCGCGGCCTCGGTCGAGTACGGTGTCACGTCCATCACCTCCAAGGACCTGGAAGTCACCAAGGAAGACGACAAGGTGGTCATCCGCTTTGCGTACGACAAGGAAATCCCCCTGGTCGAGCCGGTGTACCTGCTGATCAAGTTCGAAGGCCGCTCGCGTTGAGCGTGACTTCAGCGTTCGGCTGAAACCGGTTTGCGGGCCTGATCATCAGGCCCGATTTGCTTTTGGGCCTCGCGGCCGCGTTATCTTTTCTGCTCTGTCATGTCTCGTCTCTTGTCGCCTGCCTTGCAGGCTTTGCAGCAACGCCTGGGGCATGTGTTTGCCGACGCGGGCCTGCTTTCCCGTGCGGTCACGCACAAGAGCTTCGGGGCCGACCACTACGAGCGCCTGGAGTTCCTGGGGGATGCGGTGCTGAGCCTGGGCGTGTCGGCGCTGCTGTACCGGCGCTTTGACCGCAGCGACGAAGGCGACCTGACCCGCGTGCGCGCCCACCTCGTGCGGCAAGACACCCTGCACCAGTTGGCGCTGCAGTTGGATCTGCCCGAGGTCATGCGGCTGAGCGAGGGTGAAGCCAAGGGCGGCGGGGCGCAACGCGCCTCGATCCTGGCCGATGCGCTGGAGGCCATCATTGGCGCTGTGTACCTGGACGCCGGTTTCGATGCGGCCCGGGACCTGGTGCTGCGCCTGTTCGAGCCGCTGGTGGCCGAGTCCACCATGGAGGTCTGGCGCAAGGATGCCAAGACTGCCTTGCAGGAATGGCTGCAGGCGCGCAAGATGGCGGTGCCCACCTACCGCATCGAGGCCACGCGCGGCAAGGCGCATGAGCAGACGTTCGTAGTGGCCTGCGAGTTGCCGGAGCTTTCCATGAGCATGCAGGCCGAGGGGCTGTCGCGCCGCACCGCCGAGCAAGCCGCTGCCGAGTTGATGATGGCGCATCTGCAGTCCTTGCCGGCCAAATCCTTGCCCAAGGGCAAGCCGACCCCGACGGTGGTGGTCAAGAAATCCCGCAAGCCCCAACAGGGCTGAACCCTTTTCCAGAGAATTGTCACGCCCCATGCCTAAGAAACCCGCTGCACCCACGCCGGCTCCCGCTGCCACCGATGAGCTCAATCCGTCGCTGGATGCCATGCTGTCCACCTTGAGCATGGCGCGCAAGGGTGGCGATGCCGCTCAGGCCACTGCTGGTGAGACGCAACGCTGCGGGCTGATTGCCATCGTCGGGCGTCCCAATGTGGGCAAGTCCACCTTGCTCAACGCCCTCGTGGGGCAGAAGGTGTCCATCACCTCGCGCAAGGCCCAGACCACGCGCCATCGCATCACCGGCATCCGCTCCGACGGCGACACGCAGTTCGTGTTCGTTGACACGCCCGGTTTCCAGACACGTCACACGGTGCGCGGCACCGCGGCGCTCAACCGCAACCTGAACAAGACGGTGCAGGCCACGCTGTCCGATGTGGACGTGGTGCTGTTCCTGGTCGAAGCGGGCCGCTACGGCCCGGACGACGCCCAGGTGCTGGCCATGCTGCCCAAGGACAAGCCGGTCATCCTGGTGGCCAACAAGCTGGACACGGTGCACCGCCGCGAGGACTTGTTCCCCTGGCTGCAGACCATGCAGGGTCACCACCCGTTTGCCGAGTTCATTCCGCTCTCGGCCACGAAGGACGAGGACGCCAAGCGTCTGGCCGATGTGGTGCGCCGTTACCTGCCCGAGCAAGGCTGGTGGTACGACGCCGAGGCGCTCACCGACCGCACCGACCGCTTCATGGTCAGCGAGATGATCCGCGAGAAGCTCTTCCGCCTGACCGGGGACGAGCTGCCCTACACCTCCACCGTGGTGATCGATTCCTACAAGGAAGAGCCGCCGCTGCCGGGCAAGCCCAAGTCGACCGGCCTGGTGCGCGTGGCCGCCACCATCATCGTCGAGCGTGAGCAGCACAAGGGCATGATCATCGGTGACAAGGGTGAGAAGCTCAAGCGCATCGGCACCGAGGCGCGCACCGAGCTGGAGCGCTTGATCGGCTCCAAAGTCTTCCTGGAGATCTGGGTGAAGGTGCGCTCGGGCTGGGCCGACGACGACGCTCGCCTGCGCACCTACGGCTACGAGTAAAGGCACCCTGCACCTGCCATGGCCCGCGCTGCTTCGCGCCCCGGTACCGCCGCGTATGTGCTGCACAGTCACGACTGGAGTGAATCCAGCCTGATTCTGGAGCTGTTCACGCGCGACCATGGCCGGGTGGTGGCGGTGGCCAAAGGGGCCAAGCGGCCGTACTCGCAACTGCGCCCGGTGCTGATGCCGTTCCAGCGCCTGGTGGTGAGCTTTGGCATCAAGCGCTCGGAAGACGCCGAGGTGTGGCTGCTGCGTCAGGCCGAGTGGGCTGGCGGGCCGGCCTGGCCGGGTGGCGCCGCCTTGCTGCCGGGTTTCTACCTCAATGAACTGCTGATGCGCCTGATGGTGCGCCACGACCCGCACCCGGCCCTGTTCGATGCCTACGCCCAGACCTTGCAGGCCATGGCAGATCCGACGCTGCTGCAGGCGGCCTTGCGGTCTTTCGAGCTGATCCTGTTGCGGCAGTTGGGGCATCTGCCCGACCTGTCTGCACAGACTGTCAACGGGCAGGCCGTGCACGCAGGGCAGGGCTACGAGGTCCACCCGGAGTTGGGGGTGCTGGCCGCTCGCTGGGTGGGTGAGCCAGGGAATGGGCCGGTGGTGCTCGATGGGGCGGTGCTGGCCCACATGGAGGCCGCGCTGTCTCGACCTGTACCTCAGCCCGAGGCCCTGACCATGCACTCAGACGCGATCCCCAGCCCGGCTGTGCCCACCGCGGTGCCGTCCTTGATGGCGGCCTGCATGCCCGCCTTGTCCGAACTCAAGGCAGTGCTGCGTTCACTGATTCACTATCATCTCGGTTCTCAGACGCTGCGCACACGCCAGCTCATGATGGAACTCCAACAATCATGACCTTCTCCGGCTCTCAATTGACCGCCCTGGATGCCCCCTTGCTGGGCGTCAACATCGACCACGTCGCGACCTTGCGCAATGCGCGCGGCGGGCGATTCCCGGACCCTGTGGCGGCAGCCTTGCTGGCCGTGGAGGGGGGGGCAGACATCATCACCTTCCACCTGCGTGAAGACCGCCGACACATCCGCGACGAAGACGTCGTGCGCCTGAAAGAGGCCATTGCCGTGCCGCTGAACTTCGAGGCGGCCGTCACCGACGAGATGCTGGACATCATCGAGCGCACCGCGCCTGAGCATGTGTGCCTGGTGCCTGAGCGTCGCCAGGAAGTCACCACCGAAGGCGGGTTGGATGTGGCCGGTCAGTTCAGCCGCCTGCAAAACGCCTGCGCGCGTCTGGCCGCTGCAGGCAGCCGGGTGTCTCTGTTCATCGGCGCCGATCCGGTGCAGATCGAAGCCGCAGCCAAGGCTGGCGCGCCGTGCGTCGAGCTGCACACCGGGCCGCTGGCCAATGCGTGGTGGGACGGCGATCAGGCGGGCGTGCAGCGTGAACTCGCGCGCATCCAGGAAGGCCTGCGCTTGGCACGCAGTCTGGGCCTGCGCACCCACGCCGGTCATGGTCTGGCTCTGTCGCAAAGCGAGCCCGGGCAGACCGATCACATCAGCAGCACGGCGCTGGTCGCAGCCTTGCCCGACGTGGCAGAGTTGCACATCGGCCATGCCCTCATCGGTCACGCCGTGTTTGTCGGTCTGCGTCAGGCCATTGCCGACTTCAAGGCGGAAGCCATCCGCGCCCGTCGTGGCAAGCCCGCCTGAAGCTGTGGCGGTTTGACGCAAGCCCCATGATCGCCGGCATCGGAACCGACCTGTGTGACGTGCGCCGCATCGAGGCGGCCGTCTCACGCCTGGGCGATCGTTTTGCCCATCGCATTTTGGGCGAGGCGGAGCAGCAGGTGTATGCCGAGCGTCGTCAGGCCCATGCGCAGCGCGCCTGGCGCTATCTGGCCAGCCGTTTTGCCGCCAAAGAAGCCTTTGCCAAGGCCATCGGCCTGGGCGTGCGGCACCCCATGAACTGGCATGATTGCCAGGTCGTCAATGACGAGCGGGGGCAACCCCGCTTTCAACTCAGTGGTGAGCTCGCCAGCTGGTTTGCCAGCCGGTCCTGGTGCGCGCACCTTTCCCTGTCGGACGAGGGCGATCACGCCCTGGCCTTCGTGGTCATCGATCTCCTACCTTCTGCAACATGAGCACCTCCAAGCGATCCAAGCCCGTCACCGCCGCACAGGCCGTCCATGACGATTACGAGGTCGTGGCCCATGCCCCGGTGGTGCTAGACATCGAAGGCCTCACGCTCAACGACGATGACCGTCGCCGCCTGGCCCATCCGCTGACCGGCGGCCTGATCCTGTTTGCGCGCAACTGGGCGTCGCGCGCGCAACTCACCGCCCTGTGCGCCGAGATCAAGGCCATCCGGCCCGACGTGCTGATCTGTGTGGACCACGAAGGCGGTCGCGTGCAGCGCTTCAAGACCGACGGTTTCACCCATGTGCCCACCATGCGTCGCCTGGGCGAGATGTGGATGAAGGACGGCAAAGGCGGGGAGGGCACGGGTGCCATGCAGGCCACCGATGCGGCCACCGCCTGCGGCTACGTGCTGGCCAGCGAACTGCGTGCCTGCGGGGTCGACCTGACCTTCACGCCCGTGCTCGACCTGGACTGGGGCGAAAGCGGCGTCATCGGTGACCGGGCCTTCCATCGCGACCCGCGCGTGGTCACGGTGCTGGCCAAGAGCGTGATGCATGGCCTGCTGCTGGCGGGCATGGCCAACTGCGGCAAGCATTTCCCGGGGCACGGTTTCGTCAAGGCCGACTCGCACGTGGATGTGCCGGTGGACAAGCGCAGCCTCAAGGCCATCCTGGCCGACGATGCCAAGCCCTATGAATGGATGAGCACCTCGCTGACCAGCGTGATGCCCGCCCACGTGATCTACCCGAAGGTCGACAGCCTGCCTGCCGGCTTCTCTCCGCGCTGGCTGCAAGACATCCTGCGTGGCCAGATGGGCTTCACCGGCGCCATCTTCAGCGATGACCTGAGCATGGAAGGCGCCAGCGTGGCGGGCAACCACACCCAGGGCGCCATCGCTGCCCTGAATGCCGGTTGCGACATGGTGCTGCTGTGCAACCAGTCGCTCAACGGTGGCAAGGCCGTGGACGAGCTGCTGGACGGATTGACGAACGCCCTGGCCCGTGGCGAGTGGGAGCTGAGCCCCGACAGCGAGGCCCGTCGCCTCGATCTGTTGCCGCAGACCGCGCCCTTCCCCTGGGATGAGCTGATGCACCTGCCGCAATACCAGCAGGCGCTGGCCAAGCTGCCGCGCTGAGCACGCGGCGCCGGCCATCCGGCGCGAAGGAGGGCAGCCTCAGTTGCCGCCGTTGGCGTACATCGCGTCGATCAGGGCGCGTTGTCGCTCCATCACCACCTTGCGCTTGACCTTGAGGGTGGGCGTCAATTCGCCCTTTTCGACCGTCAGGGTGGTCGGCAAGATGGTGAACTTGCGGACCTGACACACCCGTGTCAGCTTGGCATTGACCCGGTCGATCTCCGCTTGCACCTCTTCGAGCACCTTCGGGTGCGTGTGCAGATTGCCCGTGGTCGGCAGCTTGGCGCTCTGGGCAAAGGCCGCCAGAGCGGCGGCATCCAGCGTCACCAGGGCCGTGAGGTAGTTGTGGCCATCGCCGCACACCACGGCATGCTCGATCAGGTGGGTGTCCATCAGCGAGGCTTCGATGTTGCCCGGTGAGATGTTCTTGCCACCCGAGGTGATGATCAGGTCCTTCTTGCGGCCGGTGATGTAGACGTAGCCGTCGTCGTCGACGCGGCCCAGGTCGCCGGTGAGCAGCCAGTCGCCCTGCATGGTCTCGGCCGTCGCCTCAGGCTGGCCCATATAGCCCTTGAACACATTGGGGCCGCGCACCAGCAACTCGCCGTCTTCGGCCACACGGATCTCCATGCCCGGAATCACCTTGCCAACCGAGCCCATGCGCGTGGCGCCATCAAGGTTCATGGTGGAGGGGCCGCTGACCTCGGACTGACCGTACAGCTCACGCACGACCAGGTCCAGGCCGGTGAAGAACTGCAGGCTTTCCGGGGCAATGGGGGCCGCGCCCGAGCTCAGGATGCGGGCATGCTGAAAGCCCAGGGCCTCATGCACCTTGCGGTAGATGAGACGCTTGGCCAGGGCCTTCTGCCAGGACAGCAAGGGCCCCACAGGCTGCCCTGCCAGATCGCGCTCATGCCAGTCACGCCCCACGCGCAGCGCCCAGCGGGCCAGGTGGGCCTTGAAGCCAGTGGCGCCTGCCAGCTTGGTTTCGATGGCCGCCTGCATCTTCTCCCAGACTCGGGGCACGCCGAAGAACACCGTGGGCTTCACCTCTTTGAGGTGGTCGCCCAATGACTCCATGCTGCTGGCGTAATAGAGTTGAAAGCCTGCATGGGCCTGGTTGTGCATGCTGCCCATCTGCTCGGCGGCGTGGGCCATGGGCAGGTATGAGATCAGCCGCTCGTTCTCGTCAGCCTCGCAGATCTTGACCATGGTCGTGGCCATCCACCAGAGGTTGCCCTGGCTCAGGGCCACCGCCTTCGACGGCCCCGTGGTGCCAGACGTGTAGATCAGCGTGCCGATGTCATCCGGACCCAGTTCGGCCATGCGCGCGTCCAGTTCTTCGTCTGGTACGGACTTGGAGGCGGCCAGGAAGCCGGACCAGGGCAAGGGCGCTAGCGAAGCGTCCGCATTGCCCGGCTCGGATTTGAACATCACCACCTGACGCAGGTGGGGGATGCGGTCCGCGCATGCCTGTACGCTGGCCAGGCGGTCGTGGTTTTCCACCATCAGCACTTTGGCCTGGGAGTGGTTGAGCACATAGGCCACATCGTCGACCGAGCTGGTCCAGTAGATGCCGGCGGGCTTGGCGCCGATCGACATGGCCGCAAAGGCCGTGATGGCCCATTCGGGGCGGTTGAAGCTCAGGATGGCGACCGCGTCACCGCGCTGCACGCCCATGCCGATCAGCGCCCGCGCAGCCTGACGCACCTGCTGACCGTAGTCTCGCCAGGAGGTGCTCTCCCAGCGCTCGGCGCCACGCACGAAGTAAGCCGGGCGATCTCCCAGGCGGGCAGCGGTGCGCTGCAGCGTCACCGGAGGCGGGACAAAGCCCGCCATGGGATCCACCCCGACACTCGCCTGTGCGGCTGATGCAGTGGCCTGTCGCAGGGTCGAGAAGTGGGAGGGGATCGATTCGGAACGGGCCACGCAGGTCTCCTATGGTTTTGTTCATTAAAAGCCATGGTGACGTATGCGTCAATCATCTATCCAATAGGTAAAACCCTCTGCTCCAGGCGTCTCAGGGACGCCGCAACGAAAAAGCCCGGCACGCGGCGCCGGGCTTCGGGGCATCAGGGGCGCACCCCTGTCTGGTCTGGCGTCAGGCCGAGGCCGTGTCTTCGAACGGCAGGGTCAGGTCCTTCAGGTCCTTGCGGGTCTCGACCAGGATCAGCGGACCTTCGTCTTGCACCACCACGGGCTTGCGCTCACGCGGCACGTGAACCGGCTTGGGTTCCTTGGCAATGGCTTCCTGCACGGCACGGATCTTGTCAGCATCCGAGTTCACCCATTCCAGGCCAGCATTGCGGGCAATGGCTTCCAGTTCAGGCAAAGGCAGTACGAAAGGTGTTGCGACGGCTGCGGGTGCAGCTTCTGCCACAACGACCGGCTCGGCGGCAGGCGCCACGCTGGCTTCTGCGGCCTGGGCCACGACCTCGGCCACGACCACCGCGGCGGCTGCAGGGGCAGCCTCCACAGGGGCACTGACCTGCGTCACCTCGGCGCTGGGCACTTCAGCGGCCACAGGCGCGGGGCTTGTGGCCATCGGAGCGGCGGCTTGTTCCGCCACCTCGCTGCGCACGTCGCTGTCCGCACCTTCAGCGCGCGGGGCGCGTTCACCACGGTTGCGATCACGGCCACCACGGCGACGGCGCTCACCTTCGGCCGGTTCGCCATCCTGGCTGGGCTGAGCAGGGACGCTGGTCGCTTCTTCAGCTTCGGTGCCGATGGCTTCCGGTGCGTTCAGACCGTCGATCTGCGTTTGGGCTTCATCGCGCTCGGCGCGACCACGGCCACCACGGCGGCGGCGGCGGCCATTCTCGCGCTCGGCTTCGGCTGTGGCAGCAGCCTCGGCGGTGCCGGGTTCAGCGGCAAGCGCCAGGGCTTGCGCTTCGGCGGCGATGGCCTCGCGGTTGATGGGGGTGCGTTCACCGTTGCGTTCACCGCCACGGCCACCGCGGCCACGGCGACCTTCGCGGGCACCTTCGTCCGAGCGAGGCGTCTCGTTGCCGCCTTCGGCGCTCACGGGACGGTCTTCACGCGGGGCGCGACGACCTTGACGGCCTTCACCCTTCTCGCCGCGCTCACCTTGGCGTTCGCGACGGCCTTCACCGCCACGTTCACCACGTTCGCCACGCTCAGCGCGCTCGCCACGGCGTTGGCCGTCACGGCGACCACGCCCCTGGCCCTTGCCTGCATCCTTGGCTTCTTCAGCCGGCGTCACCACCGGTGCAGCCGTGATGGCAGGAGCTTCCGCAGCGGGGCTGCCCATGCCGAACAAGCGCTTGAGCCAGCCGAAGAAACCGCCGGATGCCGCCTCGGGGGCGGGCACTGCCGGGGTGGGGGCCACATGCGGAATCTCCACATTGGCTTCCAGCACGGGCTGGTGTGGTGCCATGGCCATCGGGGCCGGCTGGTCGGGCAGCACGCCCTTGATGATGGGCTCTTGCTTGGCCTTGGCCTTCTCACGACGGGTGATGCCCACCTCGTCGTCCGGCTCCTCGATCATCGAGTAGCTGGTCTGGATGTTTTCCAGACGCGGATCGTCGTGGCGCAGGCGCTCGAGCTTGTAGTTGGGCGTTTCGATGTGCTTGTTGGGGATCAACAGCACGGTCACGCGTTGCTTGAGCTCGATCTTGGTGATCTCGGTGCGCTTTTCGTTGAGCAGGAAGGAGGTCACCTCCACCGGCACTTGCACGTGCACGGCGGCGGTGTTGTCCTTCATGGACTCTTCCTGGATGATGCGCAGGATCTGCAGCGCCGACGACTCGGTGTCACGGATGTGGCCCGTGCCGTTGCAACGCGGGCAGGTGATGTGAGAGCCTTCCGACAGGGCAGGGCGCAGACGCTGACGCGACATTTCCAGCAGACCGAACTTCGAGATCGAGCTGAACTGCACGCGGGCACGGTCGGTGCGCAGGGCGTCACGCAGGCGCTGCTCCACCTCGCGG
>NZ_JAVEYN010000017.1:0-86701 GCF_034003525.1 Aquabacterium sp. | reverse complement strand
GCTGCAACGCCTGCCCACGCACAAGGCCAGTCAGATTAGCGAGTTGCTGCCGCATCGCTGGGTGCCCGCGAGAAGCTGAATCCGGCGTGTTGACTGCGCGTCAACATGTGTTCGCCGGACGCATACGGTCGAACGCATCCTGCGCAACCTGATCTCCAACGCCATCCGCTACACCGAAGACGGTGGCGTGCTCGTCAGCTGCCGCCCGCGGGGTGATCACCTCTGCCTGCAAGTCTGGGACAGTGGCCTGGGCATCCTGCCCAAGGAGCAAGAGCGCATCTTCGAAGAGTTCTACCAGACCCAGAGCAAGCGTCCGCTGGAGCCCCACCACCGCAAGGGCCTGGGGCTGGGCCTGGCCATCGTCAAACGCCTGGCCAAACTCATGGATGCCCCCTTGACCCTGCGCTCCCGCGTGGGTCATGGCACCGTCTTCACGCTGCTGCTGCCCGTCGGCAAAGCCGTACGCGCCCCCATGGCCGACACCCCGCCACGGGCCCGCCCCCCGCTCACCCTCGACCGCCGCCACATCGTGGTGGTCGAAGACGAACCGGCCGTGGCCGAAGGCCTGGAAATCCTGCTCAAAGGCTGGGGCGCCACCGTCAGCGCTTTCGACACACTCGACGCCGTGGCGGCGTGGGCCGCTCACACCGAGGTGCGACCGGATCTGCTCATCGCCGACTATCGCCTGCCCGAGCAGCGCACCGGCATCGAGGTCATCCACCTCATGCGAGCGCATTTCGGCGCTGACCTCCCGGTCATCATGGTCACCGGCAGCACCATGAGCGGCCACGAAAACGAAGCCCGCAGCGAAGACTTCCACCTGCTGCTCAAGCCGGTGATCCCCACCCGCCTGCGGGCCCTGATCGCCTTCAAGCTCGGGCAGCGCTGACCCCGGTCATCCGCCAGGGATCGGCACACCCGTCCGCTGGGTCGCCAACCCCGAGCTCAGCTCCCACACAGGGCGCGACGCGCCTCGGCGTACTCCGCCTTCAAGCGCGCAACCAGCTCGGCCGCCGGCAGCACCTGCTTGACGGCGCCAATACCCTGCCCCGAACCCCAGATGTCCTTCCAGGCCTTGGCCCGCTTGGCATCACGATCGCTGCCAAACGTCATCTCGCTGGGATCGCCCTCGCCCAGGTTCTCCGGGTCCAGCCCTGCGTTGACGATCGAGCCGCGCAGGTAATTGCCATGCACGCCGGTGAACTTGCTGCTGTACACCACATCGGCACTGCTGCTGTCCACGATCATCTGCTTGTAGGCCTCGGCCGCGCGTGCCTCGTCGGTGGCAATGAAGGCCGAGCCGATGTAGGCGAAATCCGCCCCCATCGCCTGCGCCGCCAGGATCGAGCGGCCATGCGCGATCGAACCAGACAGAGCCAGCGGGCCATCAAACCACTCGCGGATTTCCTGCACCAGCGCAAATGGACTGGTCGTCCCGGCATGACCACCGGCGCCGGCCGCCACCGCGATCAGGCCATCGGCGCCCTTCTCGATCGCCTTGCGTGCAAACCGGTTATTGATGATGTCGTGCATCACCACCCCGCCCCAGCCGTGCACCGCCTGGTTCACGTCCTCACGCGCACCCAGGGACGTGATCACGATGGGCACCTTGTACTTCTCGCACAGGGCCATGTCGTGCTCCAAGCGGTCGTTGCTCTTGTGCACGATCTGGTTGATGGCAAAGGGCGCCGCCGGTTGATCCGGATGCGCCTTGTCCCACGCGGCCAGCGTCTCGGTGATCTCGGCCAGCCAGTCTTCCAGCTGCTCGGCCGGGCGCGCATTGAGCGCCGGCATCGAGCCCACCACGCCCGCCTGGCACTGCGCGATCACCAGCTTGGGGTTGCTGATGATGAACAGCGGCGAGGCAATCACCGGAAAGGGCACACGCTTCAGAACATCGGGCAAAGCCATGAAATCTCCTCAACAAATGAAAATGCCCTCACCGGTCAGGACCGAATGAGGGCATCGGATGTGTCGTTCAATCCCTCAGGGTGATTGTCCGACAACTCAACGCGTCAACGCTCAGAACGCTTCAAGCGGCATGGCGGTCACGCTCTCACCACCGTGGAGGATGGTGTCACGCAGCGAAGCCACGCGAGCCAGGATGTGGTCGCCGTAGAAACGGGCCGTGGCGATCTTGGCCTTCATGAAGTCGGCATCCTCACCGGCGGCCAGTTTGTCTTCGGCAATGATCAGCGAGCGGGCCATCTGCCAGCCGGACACCAGGTTGGCGGTCAGCATCAGGTAAGGCACCGAACCGGCGAACACGGCGTTCGGCTTGCTCTTGACGTTGGCCAGCACAAAGTCGACCACCTGCAGGAAGGACTCGCGAGCGGCCTTCAACTGGGTTGCCAGCTTCTTGCCGGCAGCGCTGTCGCGGCCAGCCAGCTGGCCTTCCAGATCGGCGATCTGAGCGGCAATGGCCTTGGCCACGGCACCACCGTCACGGGCGGTCTTGCGGCCCACCAGGTCGTTGGCCTGGATGGCGGTCGTGCCTTCGTAGATCGGCAGGATGCGCGAATCGCGGTAGTACTGAGCGGCACCGGTTTCTTCGATGAAGCCCATGCCACCGTGCACCTGCACACCCAGCGAGGTCACTTCCACCGAGTTCTCGGTCGAGAAGCCCTTGATCAGCGGCACCAGGAATTCATAGAAAGCCTGCGCCTTCTTGGCTTCCTCGGCGTTGGGATTGTGGTGCGCATTGTCGTACGCAGCCGCACCCACCAGGGCCATGGCACGAGCGCCTTCGATCAGGGCGCGCATGGTCATCAGCATACGCTGCACATCAGGGTGATGGATGATGGCCACGGACTCCTTGGCCGAACCGTCCACTGGACGCGACTGCACGCGATCCTTGGCATAGGCCACGGCGTGCTGGTAAGCGCGCTCGGACACGGCGATACCCTGCAGACCCACGTCGTAGCGAGCGGCGTTCATCATGATGAACATGTATTCCAGGCCGCGGTTTTCTTCGCCCACCAGGTAACCGATGGCGCCCGGGCCCACTTCGCCCTTGTCGTCACCGTAAACCAGCACCGCGGTCGGCGAGGCCTTGATGCCCAGCTTCTCTTCGATGGAGGCGCAGTACACGTCGTTGCGCTGGCCCAGCGAACCGTCGGCGTTGACCATGAACTTCGGCACCACGAACAGCGAGATGCCCTTCACGCCTTCAGGCGCATCGGGGGTACGTGCCAGCACCAGGTGAACGATGTTCTCCACCATGTCGTGCTCACCGTAGGTGATGAAGATCTTCTGGCCAGAGATGCGGTAGGTGCCGTCGTCTTGCTTGACGGCCTTGGAGCGCACCAGCGCCAAGTCCGAACCGGCTTGCGGCTCGGTCAGGTTCATCGTGCCCGTCCACTTGCCCGACACCATGTTCGGGATGTAGCGGGTCTTGAGCTCGTCGCTGCCCGCGGTCAGCAGGGCCTCGATGGCGCCACCAGTCAAGATGGAGCACAGCGAGAAGCTCAGGTTGGCCGCCATGGTCTGCTCGACGCAAGCCGCACCGATGATCTTGGGCAGGCCCTGGCCGCCGTACTCCAGCGGTTGACCCAGACCTTGCCAGCCACCTTCGGCCAGCGCGGCGTAGGCTTCCTTGAAGCCCTTGGAGGCACGCACCACACCGTTGTCCCACGAACCGTGGTCCTGGTCACCGGACCAGTTCAGAGGCGCGACCACGCCTTCGTTGAACTTGGCCGACTCTTCCAGCACAGCCTGAGCGGTTTCATAGCCAGCGTCTTCAAAACCGGGGATGGTGGCAACCTGATCGATGCCAGCCAGCTCCTTCATGCAGAAGAGCTGGTCTTTGACGGGAGCGCGAAAACTCATGTTGTTCTCCGATAAACGAAAAGGGGCGCCTCGAAAGACGCCCCAGATGGCTCAATGATGCAGACCTGCGCCTGCCATCTGGACCAGATTACAGAGCCTTGACCAGCTCGGGGACAGCCACAAACAGGTCAGCTTCCAGACCGAAGTCGGCCACCTGGAAGATGGGGGCTTCCGGATCCTTGTTGATGGCCACGATGACCTTGGAATCCTTCATGCCGGCCAAGTGCTGGATGGCGCCCGAGATACCGCAGGCGATGTACAGCTCAGGAGCCACGATCTTGCCGGTCTGACCAACTTGCAGGTCGTTCGGAGCGTAGCCAGCGTCCACGGCAGCGCGCGAAGCACCGATGGCGGCGCCCAGCTTGTCAGCCAGCGGAGGCAGCACTTCGTTGAACTTCTCCGACGAGCCCAGGGCACGGCCACCCGACACGATGATCTTGGCGGCGGTCAGTTCAGGACGCTCGGACTTGGTCACTTCGCGACCGACGAACGACGACTTGCCCGAATCGCCGACAGCAGCGATGGTTTCCACGGCAGCGGCACCACCGGTGGTGGCAGCAGCGTCGAAAGCGGTACCGCGCACGGTCAGCACCTTGACGGCGTCGGCCGATTGCACGGTGGCAATGGCGTTGCCGGCGTAGATGGGACGCTCGAAGGTGTCGCCCGAAACCACCTTGGTGATTTCAGAGATCTGGGCCACGTCCAGCTTGGCAGCCACGCGGGGAGCCACGTTCTTGCCCGAAGCGGTGGCGGGGAACAGGATGTGGCTGTAGCCCGAAGCCACGGCCAGCACTTGCTCGGCCACGTTCTCAGCCAGGCCATCGGCCAGTTGAGCGCCGTCAGCGTGCAGGACCTTGGAAACGCCAGCGATTTGAGCAGCGGCAGCGGCAGCGGCACCAGCGTTGGCACCGGCCACCAGCACCACCACGTCGCCACCGAGGGCCTTGGCGGCGGTCACCACATTGAGGGTGGCACCCTTGATGCTGTTGTTGTCGTGTTCAGCAATAACGAGAGCGGTCATGGGTTATCTCCTCAGATCACTTTGGCGACGTTCTTGAGCTTGTCGACCAAGGTCGCCACGTCGGCCACCTTGATGCCAGCAGAACGCTTGGCCGGCTCGGCCACGCTCAGGGTCTTGATACGGGGGGCCACGTCCACACCCAGGTCAGCCGGCTTCACGGTGTCCAGGGGCTTCTTCTTGGCCTTCATGATGTTGGGCAGCGTCACGTAGCGAGGCTCGTTCAGACGCAGGTCGGTGGTGACCACGGCCGGCAGGCTCAGGGACACGGTTTCCAGACCACCGTCGACTTCGCGGGTCACGCTGACCTTGTCGCCTGCGACTTCCACCTTGGAAGCGAACGTGCCTTGGGGCAGACCTGCCAGGGCAGCCAGCATCTGGCCAGTCTGGTTGGAGTCGTCGTCAATGGCTTGCTTGCCCAGGATGATCAGCTGAGGCTGTTCCTTGTCGACCAGCGCCTTCAGCACCTTGGCCACGGCCAGGGGCTGCACTTCGGCGTCGGTTTCCACCAGGATGCCGCGGTCGGCACCGATGGCCATGGCGGTGCGCAGGGTTTCCTGGCACTGGGCCGGGCCCACGGAGACAGCGATGATCTCGGTGACCACGCCCTTTTCCTTCAGGCGGGTGGCTTCTTCAACGGCGATTTCGTCGAAGGGGTTCATGGACATCTTGACGTTGGCGATGTCGACACCAGAGCCGTCAGACTTCACGCGAACTTTCACGTTGTAGTCCACAACCCGCTTGACCGGAACCAGAACCTTCATGAGTTGTTCTCCTGCGTCATGAGGAAGTTGAGAAAAAATTTGCCGCGCCGAAAAAAGCACGATCGTTCGATTCTAGCGTGACTTCGAGGTCCGTGAACCCCCTAAGCTCGCAAAAGACAGACAATACGCGAGTTCGCAGTCAAAGCAGTCCCCAAGAAGACCGATTTTTTGCGCCATGTCAGCCCGCCCCCCCGCCTCAGACGCCGTCACCTCCCCCGTCCAGCAAGGGCTTCATCGACGCATCGGTGTCTTCGACTCGGGACTGGGTGGCCTGTCGGTGCTGCGCGCGCTGCACCAGTACCTGCCGCTGGCCGACATGTTGTATGTGGCCGACTCCGGCCATGCCCCTTACGGGGAAAAGGACACAACCGAGATCATCGCGCGCAGTGAGTACATCACCGACTTCCTGCTGGCGCAAGGGGCGCAGGCCATCGTGATCGCATGCAATACGGCGACAGCCGCGGCCGCACAACAGTTGCGCGCGCGCTGGCCGAACGTGCCCATTGTTGGGGTGGAGCCCGGCGTGAAACCCGCGGTAGCCCACTCCCCCAGTGGGCGGATCGGCGTGCTGGCCACCCCTGGCACCCTGTCCAGCCCAAAGTTTCAGCACCTGGTCGAGCGGCACGGGCGCCATGCGGAGATCACCTTGCAGGCCTGTCCAGGCCTGGCCAAAGAGATCGAGGGCGGTGAGCTGGACACGCCACGCTTGCGCGAGCTGGTCACGCAATTTGCGCGGCCGCTGCAAGAAGCCCACAGCGACACCATCGTGCTGGGCTGTACGCACTACCCTTTCGTGCGCCCCCTGTTCGAGCAAGTGCTGGGACCCGAAGTGCGCATCATCGACACCTCCGATGCGGTAGCGCGCCATGTGGCCCACCTCGTGACCGAGCTGCCAGCCTGCACGCCGCAGAGCGCGGGTGGCCACATCCGCTTCTGGAGCAGCGGCAACCCCGCCCTGCTGAGTCGGGTCGTGCAACGCTGGTTCAATCTGAAGACCGAGGCGCAGGCCCTGCCCTGAGGCTGCCGGCCTGTTGACGCCATGACCTGAGCGCGACGCGCTGTAGCCTCACTGCGGGGTGACGCCCAAAACAAAAAGGGAGTCTGTGACAACAGACTCCCTTTGGGAATGTGGAGCGGGATAAGAGACTCGAACTCTCGACCTATACCTTGGCAAGGTATCGCTCTACCAACTGAGCTAATCCCGCATGTGTTGCTGTGATCGCAACGCTCGCTTGACTTGCGTCTTGATCGATTTGGCGTGTCGATCAGCGAAGACCTTAATTATGCCTTGATTTTGCACTCTTTCGCAAGAGTGTTGCGTACTGCCATCAACACCATCAGCCACGCCGGCTCACCTTACACTTGCCGCCACAGCCCTGGTGGTGAAATCGGTAGACACAGCGGACTTAAAATCCGCCGACGCCAAAACGTCGTGCCCGTTCGAGTCGGGTCCGGGGCACCAATCTCGCATTCCGACACACTCGGAACTCACGGGCACCGCTTGGCCTGGGAAGGTCAGCGTCATCCAGCACATCCATCAGCACACAGCGGCAGGCACCACCGCCCAGACTCGCCCCTGCCAGTCGGGCACATCCACTGCGGCCGAACCTGTTCGCCCGCCGAGCGCCCAAGCAAAAAGGGAGTCCACTTTCATGGACTCCCTTTGAATTGGAGCGGGATAAGAGACTCGAACTCTCGACCTATACCTTGGCAAGGTATCGCTCTACCAACTGAGCTAATCCCGCATATTCACTATGCTGCTTTCAGGCTGGTGAGCCTGAAGGCTTGACTGGAGGCGCGGCCCGGAGTCGAACCGGGCTCAACGGATTTGCAATCCGACGCATAACCGCTTTGCTACCGCGCCAACATCTCGAAATTTGGAGCGGGATAAGAGACTCGAACTCTCGACCTATACCTTGGCAAGGTATCGCTCTACCAACTGAGCTAATCCCGCATGTTGCGCGCTGCCAGACACGTCCGTCAGCTTGCAGCCTTCGCTTTAACAGATGCTCTAACGTTGCCGTTTGCTTTGCTGCTTTGATCACGTTTGGCGCGTGATCAGCGAAGAACTGAACTATAGCGCGTTTTTGGCCTTTTCGTCAACGCCACCCAAACTTTTTCAATGTTTGAGCAGGTCGTTGCTGGCAGGCGACGCAGGCGCAGCACCCGCCGCTTCCGGCTTGGCTTCGACCTTGGCCTCCTCGTCCGGCAAGGCCTCGGGCTGGCGCACCAGCGCCACTTCCAGCACCTTGTCGATCCACTTGACCGGCACGATCTCGATCTGGCTCTTGACGTTCTCGGGGATCTCGGCGAGGTCCTTGACGTTCTCTTCCGGAATCAGCACCGTCTTGATGCCACCGCGGTGAGCCGCCAGCAACTTCTCCTTCAAACCACCGATGGCCGTGACCTCACCACGCAGGGTGATTTCACCCGTCATGGCCACGTCAGCGCGCACCGGGATGCCGGTCAGCGCCGACACGAAGGCCGTCGTCATCGCCGCACCTGCGCTCGGGCCATCCTTCGGGGTGGCGCCATCGGGCACGTGGATGTGGATGTCGCGCTTTTCGAACAGCTCGTCCTTGATGCCCAGGCGTGCCGCGCGGCTGCGCACCACGGTACGGGCGGCCTCGACCGACTCCTTCATCACATCGCCCAACTGGCCGGTGCGGATGATGTTGCCCTTGCCAGGCATCACGGCGGCTTCGATGGTCAGCAGATCACCGCCCACCTCGGTCCAGGCCAGGCCCACGACCTGACCAATTTGGTTGTCCTTGGTCGCTTCGCCGTAGCTGTACTTGCGCACGCCCAGGAAGTCGTTGAGGTTCTCGTCGGTCACCACCACCTTCTCGGTGTACTGCTTGAGCGCCACGCCCTTGACCACCTTGCGACAGATCTTGGAGACCTCGCGTTCCAGCGAACGCACACCGGCTTCGCGGGTGTAGTAACGGATGATGCCGCGGATGGCGCTTTCAGCGACTTCCAGCTCAGCTTCCTTCACGCCGTTGTTCTTCAGTTGCTTGGGCAACAGATAGGTCTGAACGATGTGCACCTTCTCGTCTTCGGTGTAACCGGCCAGGCGAATCACTTCCATCCGGTCCAACAGCGCCGGCGGGATGTTCAGCGAATTCGAGGTGGCCACGAACATCACGTCCGACAGGTCGAAGTCGAGCTCGATGTAGTGATCGCCGAAGGTGTGGTTCTGCTCGGGGTCGAGCACTTCCAGCAGCGCCGAAGACGGATCGCCACGGAAGTCCATGCCCAGCTTGTCGATCTCGTCGAGCAGGAACAGCGGGTTGCGCACCCCGACCTTGCTCAGGCTCTGCAGCACCTTGCCCGGCATAGAGCCGATGTAGGTGCGGCGGTGACCACGGATCTCGGCCTCGTCACGCACGCCACCCAGGGCCATGCGCACGAACTTGCGGCCGGTCGCACGGGCGATCGATTGCCCCAGCGAGGTCTTGCCGACGCCCGGAGGCCCAACCAGACACAGGATGGGCGCCTTGACCTTGTCCACGCGTTGCTGGACAGCAAGATACTCAAGGATGCGTTCCTTGACCTTGTCGAGGCCGTAGTGCTCTTCGTTGAGCACGTGCTCGGCATTGGTCAGGTCGTGCTTGACCTTGGACTTCTTGCTCCAGGGCAGGTTGCACAGGGTCTCGATGTAGTTGCGCACCACGGTGGCTTCAGCCGACATGGGCGACATCAGCTTGAGCTTCTTGAGCTCGGCGTCGGCCTTCTTGCGCGCTTCCTTGGGCATGCGCGCGGCCTCGACCTTCTTGGTCAGCTCTTCGAAGTCGGCGCCCTCTTCACCCTCGCCCAGCTCCTTCTGGATGGCCTTGACCTGCTCGTTCAGGTAGTACTCGCGCTGCGACTTCTCCATCTGGCGCTTGACGCGGCCACGGATGCGCTTTTCGACTTGCAGGATGTCGACTTCGTGTTCGAGCTGCTCGAGCAGCTTTTCCAGGCGTTGCGAGACCGAGAACAGGTCCAGCACCGATTGCTTGGCTTCGAGCTTGAGCGGCAGGTGGGCGGCGATGGTGTCAGCCAGACGGCCGGCGTCATCGATGCCGGAGATCGAGGTGAGGATCTCGGGCGGGATCTTCTTGTTGAGCTTGACGTACTGGTCAAACTGCTGGGTGACCGCACGGCGCAGGGCCTCCACCTCGGGGGTGACGTCACCCTCGGGCTGAATGGGCTCCACTTCAGCCATGAAAAACTCACCACTGTCGTCGATCGACTTGGTGTTGGCACGCTGCACGCCTTCGACCAGCACCTTGACGGTGCCGTCGGGCAGCTTCAGCAGTTGCAGGATGCTGGAGACGCAGCCGATGTCGAACATGTCGTCCGACTTGGGCTCGTCCTTGCCAGCGGCTTTCTGGGCCACCAGCATGATCTGACGGCCAGCTTCCATCGCGGCTTCCAGGGCCTTGATGGACTTGGGGCGCCCCACAAACAGCGGGATCACCATGTGTGGGAAGACCACGACATCGCGCAGCGGCAGCAGCGGCAGCGTGATGGGGTCCGAGGGAAGAATGGGGTGTCCAGACATATAGGGCTCACTTTCTCTGATGCCCACTTGGGGCCTCATCGACAAAACACAAGGGCACCGCGAAAACCAGTTTCACAGGTTTTCAGCGGTGCCCCACAGAGCGCGTCAAACACGCTCAGGCACTGGCCTTGGCCTGTTCCCGGTACACCAACAAGGGCTTGGCGTTTTCTTCGATCGTTGATTCGTCCAGAACCACCTTCTGCACGCCTTCCTGAGCGGGCAATTCGAACATCGTGTCCAGCAGCGACTCTTCCAGGATGGAGCGCAGACCACGCGCGCCGGTCTTGCGTGCCAAGGCCTTGCGGGCGATGGCGTGCAAGGCAGCCGGACGGATTTCGAGCTCGACCCCGTCCATGCTCAGGAGCTGCTGGTACTGCTTGACCAAGGCATTCTTGGGCTCGGTCAGGATCTGGATCATGGCGTCTTCGGTGAGCTCACCCAGGGTGGCGACCACCGGCATCCGGCCGATCAGCTCGGGGATGATGCCGAACTTGATCAGGTCCTCGGGCTCGACCTCGCGGAAGAGCTCGGCAGCCTTGCGCTCGTCCTTGCTCTGCACTTCGGCACCGAAGCCGATGCCGGACTTGACAGAGCGGCTCTGGATGATCTTTTCCAGGCCGTCAAACGCACCGCCGCAGATGAAAAGGATGTTGGTCGTGTCGATCTGCAGGAAGTCCTGATTCGGGTGCTTGCGGCCGCCCTGCGGGGGCACGGACGCCATGGTGCCTTCGATCAGCTTCAGCAAGGCCTGCTGCACGCCCTCACCCGACACGTCGCGCGTGATCGAGGGGTTGTCAGACTTGCGCGAAATCTTGTCGATTTCGTCGATGTAGACGATGCCGCGCTGGGCCTTTTCCACATCGTAGTTGCAGTTCTGCAGCAGCTTCTGGATGATGTTTTCGACGTCCTCACCCACGTAACCGGCTTCGGTCAGGGTGGTGGCGTCGGCGATCACGAAGGGCACATTGAGCAGGCGGGCCAGGGTCTGGGCCAGCAAAGTCTTGCCGGAGCCGGTCGGGCCGATCAGCAGGATGTTGCTCTTGGCCAGTTCGACGTCGGCTTTCTTGCCTTCGCCATGGCCCATGTGCTTGAGGCGCTTGTAGTGGTTGTACACAGCCACCGACAAGGTGCGCTTGGCACGGTCCTGCCCGATCACGTACTGATCGAGGCTGGACTTGATCTCGGAGGGCACCGGCAGGTCGCTTTTGGCCGGACGAGCCTGTTCGGCCTCGGCGGCCACTTCATCACGGATGATGTCGTTGCACAGCTCGATGCACTCGTCGCAGATGAAGACCGACGGGCCGGCGATGAGCTTTTTGACCTCGTGCTGGCTCTTTCCGCAGAAAGAGCAGTACAAGATTTTGTCGCTGGAAGAGCCTTTTTTATCGGGCATGTTGCGGGCCTGTCAAAGTGGAGGCAAGGTGGGTTCGACGCATGATAAGACAATTGGGCTGGCGGTCCAGCCCTGGCCTTAACCGCGCTTGTCGATCACCTTGTCGATGAGTCCGTAGGTGGCGGCCTCTTCGGCCGACATGTAGTAATCGCGCTCGGTGTCGTTCTGGATCTTGTCCAGCGGCTGGCCCGAGCGGTCGGCCAGGATCTTGTTGAGTTGCTCGCGGGTTTTCAGGATTTCGCGGGCGTGGATCTCGATGTCCGTGGCCTGACCTTGTGCACCGCCCAGGGGCTGGTGAATCATGATCTTGGAGTTGGGCAAGGCAAAACGCTTGCCCTTTTCGCCAGCAGCCAGCAGGAAGGCGCCCATGGAGGCGGCCATGCCCATGCACAGCGTCGACACGTTCGGCTTGATGAAGTTCATCGTGTCGAAGATGGACATGCCAGCGCTGACGCTGCCACCGGGCGAGTTGATGTAGAGCGAGATGTCCTTGTCGGGGTTTTCGCTTTCGAGGAACAGCAACTGGGCCACGACGAGGTTGGCCGTCTGGTCGTTGACGGGGCCGACCAGAAAGATCACGCGCTCGCGCAGCAGGCGGCTGTAGATGTCGTAGGCGCGCTCACCACGGCCCGATTGCTCAATGACCATGGGCACCATGCCCAGGTTTTGAATGTCCAGTGCGCTCATGTGCTTCCTTCAGTGCCGGCACCCCGTTGACGGGACGCCGCAGATGTGTATGTCGATTGATTATGACGTGCAAAAAAGCCGACTCGCGGGCGAGGAATCCCCTCGTCAGTGCGAATCGATTTTCCGTTGTTTGCACGCACAGTCAGGTGCAGGCCCTGGAAAGCCCTTCAAAACAAAAGCACCTGCTCCCGTAAGGGAGGCAGGTGCCTTGCCTGCCTTGCGTCACCTGAAAAAAGGCGACGCAACGGCGAGGGGTGCGTACCGGATCAGGCGCCTTGCTGGCCCATCAGTTCTTCGAACGACAGAGCCTTGTCGGTGACCTTGGCCTTGGACAGGATGAAGTCAGCGACGTTGCTTTCGATCACAACGGCTTCGACTTCGGCCATGCGTTGGCGGTCGCTCATGTACCAGGCGACGACCTGGGCCGGTTGCTCGTAGCTCTGTGCCAGCTCTTCGATGTGGGCTTGCAGTTGCTCGGGCTTGGCTTGCAGGTTGTTGGCCTTGACCAGTTCGGCCACGGCCAGACCCAGACGCACGCGGCGTTCAGCCTGGGGCTTGAACATTTCGGCGGGGATCGGGGCCTTGTCAGCGTCCTTGATGCCACGGGCCTTCAGGTCGGCGCGGGCGCCTTCCAGCAGGCGGTCGGTTTCGGCATCGACCAGGGACTTGGGCAGATCGAAGTCGACGGCACCCAGCAGGGCTTCCATGGCGGCAGCCTTGTTGCGGGCAGCCACGCGGAACTTCACTTCGCGTTCCAGGTTGCGCTTGATGTCGGCGCGCAGGGCGTCGACGGAACCGTCGGCCAGACCCAGGCTCTTGATGAACTCTTCGTTCAGCTCGGGCAGTTGCTGAGCTTCGACCTTCTTGACGGTGACCAGGAAGTCGGCTTCCTTGCCGGCGACGTCCTTGCCGTGGTAGTCCTCAGGGAAGGCCAGGGGGAAGGTCTTGGAATCACCAGCCTTCATGCCGCGCACGGCCTTCTCGAACGCTTCGAGCATCTGGCCTTCGCCGACCAGGAACTGGAAACCTTCGGCCTTGCCGCCTTCGAACGGCACGCCGTCGATCTTGCCTTCGAAGTCGATGGTCACGCGGTCACCGTCAGCGGCGCCTTCGGCGGCGGGACGCTGGGCGAAGGTGCGACGCTGCTTGCGCAGGATTTCAACGGTGCGGTCGATGGCAGCGTCGTTGACTTCGGCAGTGGCGCGCTCGACTTCGGCGGCGCTCAGGTCGCCGATGGTGACTTCGGGATAGACCTCGAAGGTGGCATCGAACTGCAGCTGGCCTTCAACGGGGCCGCCTTCTTTTTCAGAGATGCTGGGCTGACCGGCCACGCGCAGGCCGGCTTCTTGAGCAGCCTTGGCGAAGGCAGCGCCGAGCTGGTCGTTGACCACTTCGTACTGCACGGAGTAGCCGTAGCGCTGGGCCACGACGTTCATGGGCACCTTGCCGGGACGGAAGCCGTCGGCCTTGGTGGTGCGGGCCAGCTTCTTCAGGCGGGCGTCGACTTCGTTCTTGAGGGCGTCGGCTGCCAGCGACAGCGTGATGCGGCGCTCCAGCTTGTCGAGGGTCTCCACGGTGATAGCCATGTTGTGAACTCTCAGTATGAGTAAGAAATGAATGTGTCTGGTGCGCGGGGGGGGACTCGAACCCCCACACCATTGCTGGCGTCAGGACCTAAACCTGGTGCGTCTACCAATTTCGCCACCCGCGCCTAGACTGTGAAAAAGTTTGGCCACCTTCAGGCGGCCAAACTGGCTGAATTGGTCTGAACCGCAGATTCTAACGCGGCTCAGACCCTGTTTGAGACACGCTCAAGTTGGGGTGGTCTCCGGGCGTTTCACGCGGAACCAGGCGGCGTACATCGCCGGCAGGGCCAGCAGGGTCAGCACGGTGGCCACAATCAGGCCGCCCATGATGGCCACGGCCATCGGACCCCAGAAGTTGCTGCGGCTCAGCGGGATCATCGCCAGCACGGCAGCCGCGGCGGTCAGCACGATGGGGCGGAAGCGACGCACGGCCGCACCGACCACGGCATCCCAGGCGGGCACGCCCACCGCACGGTCCTTCTCGATCTGGTCGATCAGGATGACGGAGTTGCGCATGATCATGCCCATCAGGGCGATCACACCCAGCAGCGCCACGAAGCCAAACGGACGGTTGAGCGCCAGCAAGGCCATGGCGACGCCAACGATGCCCATCGGGCCGGTCAGGAAGACCAGCACAGCACGCGAGAAGCTCTGCAACTGCAGCATCAGCAGCGTGAAGATGATGAAGAGCATGACTGGCAGGTTGGCGAAGATGGCGCCCTGCCCCTTGCTGCTTTCCTCGGCGGTACCGGCCAGCACCACACGGTAGCCCGATGGCATGCGGGACTGCAATTCCTGCATCTTGGGCCACAGCACACTGCTGACGGTCGGGCCTTGCACGCCTTCGCGCACGTCGCCCTGCACCGTGATGGCGAAGTGACGGCCATCGCGCCACAGCACGCCGGGCTCCCAGACGAGCTTGGGCTTGGCCACTTGCAACACCGGCACCATGCGGCCGGTGGCCGTGGGCACGTAGGCGTTGTCCAGGGCTTCCAGCGTCAGGCGCTCGGATTGGGGCGCGCGCAGGGTGATGTCGATGAGGCGATCACCTTCGCGGTACTGGCCCACGGTGGCGCCGGAGGTCAGGATGCGGCTGGCCTGGGCAATCGACTGCGTGCTCACACCCAGAGCGCGGGCCTTGTCCTGATCCACCTGCAGACGGATGGCTTTGACCGACTCGTTCCAGTTGTCGTTGATGCCATTCATGTCCGGGTGGGCGCGCATGAGGGCCTTGGCCTCTTCGGCGAACTGACGCAGGGTGTTCACGTCTTCGCCAACGATGCGGAACTGCACCGGATAGGCCACCGGGGGGCCGTTGGGCAGCAGCTTCACGCGGGTGCGCAGTTCGGGGAACTCGGCGGCCATCAACTCGGGCAGTTTCTGACGCAGCGTCTCACGGGTTTCCAGGTCCTTGGGCAAGACCACCATCTGGCTGACGTTGGTCTGCGGGAAGATCTGGTCCATCGGCAGGTAGAAGCGCGGCAGGCCCGAGCCCACCCAGGTGCTGACCGCCGTCACACCGGGCTCCTTCATCAGGCGCTGCTCGACGCGATGGGCGAGGTCTTCGGTGGCATCAAAGCTGCTGCCTTCGGGCAACCACAGGTCGACCAGGATCTCTGGGCGGCTGGAATCGGGGAAGAACTGCTGCTGCACCTTACCCATGCCCATGACGCCCAGCACCAGGGCACCGATGGTGAGGCCAATGGTGATCCAGCGGTGCTCGACACACCAGTTCACCGTCGCCTTGAAGCGGCTGTAGAAGGGGGTGTCGTACAGGTCTTCGTTGCTGCCGTGTGCGATCTTGGGCTTGGTCTTGAGCAGCTGCTGGCCCAGGTAGGGCACGAAGTACACCGACACGATCCACGAAATGACCAAGGCGGCGGCCGTGACGGCGAAGATGGCGAAGGTGTACTCACCCGTGGCCGAGTTGGCCATGCCGATGGGCAGGAAGCCCGCAGCGGTGATGAGGGTGCCGGTCAGCATGGGCATGGCGGTCAGGTCGTAGGCCGCCGTGGCCGCGTGCATCTTGTCGTAGCCCTCTTCGAGCTTGTGGACCATCATCTCGACGGCAATGATGGCGTCGTCGACCAGCAGGCCCAGCGCGATGATGAGCGCGCCCAGCGAGATCTTGTGCAGACCCACGCCCCAGTATTTCATGATGAGGAAGGTGACGGCCAGCACCAGCGGGATCGTGATGGCCACGACCAGACCGGGCCAGACATCGAGGCGCCAGGGCTTGGTGTGCAGCCCCAGGCTCAGGAAGCTGACCGCCAGCACCACGAAGACAGCTTCGAGCAGCACCTTGACGAACTCACCCACCGAGGAGGACACGGACTGAGGCTGGTTCTGGATCTGCGTCAGCTCGATGCCGACGGGCAGCTCGTTGCGCAGCCGCTCGGTGGTTTCGGTCAGGCTCTTGCCCAGGGCGATGATGTCCCCACCCTTGGCCATGGACACGCCCAGTGCGACCACATCCTTGCCCTGATGGCGGACCTTGGTCGTGGGGGGATCTTCGTAGCCGCGGCGGATGGTGGCGATGTCGCCCAGCTTGAGAGTGCGGGCTTGCTGGGTGACCGGGTGGATGACGCGGATCGGCAGGCCGCGCAACTGCTCGACAGACTGGATGGCGCCGTTGACGCGCATCTGGATGTTGTTGCGGTCACCCGCATAGACCCCCGCGCCTTCCACGGCGTTCTGCGCGTTCAACTGGGTCAGCACCTGCCCCATGTCGATGCCCAGTTGCGCCAGGCGGCGCTGCGGAATCTCGATGAAGAGCTTTTCGGGCTGCACGCCGAACAGCTCCACCTTGGCCACATTGGGCACGTGCAGCATTTCGGATCGCACGCGCTCGGCGAACTGACGCAGCTCTTCCTGCGAAAAGCCATCGGCCGACAGGGCGTAAATGGAGCCGTAGACGTCACCGAATTCGTCGTTGAAGAAGGGGCCGATCACACCCTGGGGCAAGGTGTGACGCATGTCGCCCACCTTCTTGCGCACCTGGTACCAGAGGTTGGGAATTTCCTTGGGTGGCGAGTAGTCCTTGACCATCATCAGGGTGAAGGACTCGCCCGGCTTGGTGTAGGACTGGATCTTGTCGGCGTAGGGCACCTCTTGCAGGGTGCGCTCGATCTTGTCGGTGACCTGTTCGGCCACTTCCTGCGCGGTGGCGCCAGGCCAGTAGGCGCGCACGACCATCACGCGGAAGGCGAAGGGGGGGTCTTCGTCCTGGCCGAGGTTGAAATAGGCGGCGGCGCCCAGCACCATCAGCACGATCATCAGATAACGCGTGAGGGCCGGGTGCTCGAGCGCCCAACGGGACACGTTGAAACGCTGGTCCTTGGACCAGGATTGGCGGGACATCGACATGCGTGAACTCCCGCTCGATCAGGATGCGGCGCCGGAGGTCGGCGTGGCGGAAGCGGGCGAAGCGGCAGGCTGGGCGCCGGCGTTGGGGGCCTGGTAACGGCGCACCTTCTGACCCGGCGTCAGCACGTGGACGCCCGCCGTGACGATTTCCTGGCCGGGCTGGATGCCTTGGGAGACGAGGATCACATTGCCAGTGATGTCCTTGGTCGTCACCGGCACGGGGTTGACCGTCATGGCCTTGCCGTCGAGCACCCACAGCACGGACTTGCCACCCCGCTCGGCCAGGGCGTTGACGGGCACGCGCACGCCTTGGGCGGCGCGGACGGGCGCATTCATCACGACGGTGGCCGTCTGCCCCAGATCGAAACCAGCGCGGCCGACGTCTGCCTTGACCAGATAGGTGCGGGTCAGCGGATCGGTGGCGGCGGCCACTTCACGCACCGTGACGGGCACCCAGTCTTGCGTGCCCCAGCGGCGGGCCTTGAGCGCTCCGGGCTTGCCCATCAGGGCACGGATGGTCGGACCCATGTCTTCGGGGACGGAGAACACGGCGTCGCGCGGACCGTCATGGGCCAGGGTCAGCACCGGCATGCCGGCGCCGACCACCATGCCGGGCTCCAGGTCCACCCCGGTGATGACGCCCGGGGCGTCGGCCGTGAGGGCCGCGTAGCTGGTCTGGTTGCCTTGCACGCCTGCCTGGGCCCGCGCTTGACGCAGGGAGGCCTGGGCGGCCTTGTTCATGGTGTCGTGGCGCTCCAGCTCCGCGGCGCTGATGAAGCCCTGCGACTTGAGTTCGACAAAGCGCTTGTAATTGGCTGCGGCCTGGGCGGCTTGCGCCTCGGCCGCAGCCAGACCGGCACGCGCTGCCTCCTGGCCCAGCTGCAGGTCTTGCGGGTCGAGCTGGGCCAGCACCTGGCCTCGGGTCACGGTTTGCCCGAGCTCGACCAGGCGACGGTTGACCTTGCCCCCGACGCGAAAGCCCAGGCGAGACTCGGTGCGCGCTCGGATCTCGGCCGCAAATTCACGCTCGAGCACCCCGCCGGTTTCTGCCAGCACCAGCGTGCGCACCGAGCGCACGGGTGGCTCGGCCACAGGCTTCTTGCCGCATCCGGCCAACAGGGCCGCCATCAGGGGCAAAAGAACGTAGTAAGGAGCCTTGGACCAGCGCAGAGTGTTCATGTTGTTTCGCAAAGAAGGAGGCGAGGCGCAATCGTAACTGACCCGCGGGTCAGTAATGTAGAAAATAGGGTTTGCACCTGTCAATTGAGCAATTGAGACAATGGCGGTTCGCCCTTGGCCTGATGACATGAATTCGCCCCCTTCCCCCTCACCCCTTGCCGCCCTCCCTGCCCACGCTGCCACGCCGGTCCCGCGCCCGGGCAGCAGCCTGTACCACGCGCTGCGCAGCAGCCCGCCGGCCTTGCGCCCTGCCCTGCTGGTGTGGCTGCAGTGGTGGCACGAGGTCAGCCGCATCCCGCTGGAAGTCAGCGATGCCGGCGTGGCCGAGACCAAGCTGCGCTGGTGGGCGCAAGAAGTGCGAGACAGCCTGGCGGGCCAGGCGCACCATCCCTTGATGCAGGCCCGTGCCGCCCTGCCCCCGCTGGCCGAGCCCAGCATCTGGCCCGAGTTGGCGCTGTGGACGCAGCAGATCGACGGTCTGATCCAGTTGGTGCACCAGACGCGCTGGCTGGACGATGCCGCCTTGCTGCGGCACAACCGCATGAGCACCGGGGCAGCACTGGAAGGGGCTGCGTGCATCCTGGGCGCCAGCAGCATGCCGGCACGGTCAGCAGCCTGCGTGCTGGGCACGGGTTTGCGCCAGTCGCACCAGGTGGCGCGGCTGGGACTGGATGCGCGGCTGGGTTGGGTCAATGTGGCGATCGAGGTGCTGCAGACCCACGATGTGAAGGCCCACCAGTTGAGCAAGCCGGATGCAGCTCAGGCGCCTGCCGGCTGGCCGGGATTGCTGCAACACCTGACCGAACAGGCCCGCGCCAGCATCGAGCAAGGGCTCGCAGCCATCGAGGCCTTGCCAGCGGCAGAGTTCGAGGCGCTGCTGCCTTTGCGGGTGCTGGCCCACATTCACCTGACGCAACTGCAGGAGATCGCCGGCAAAGGCGACCGCATCCTGCATGAGCGGGTGCTGCTCACCCCGCTGCGCAAGTGGTGGATCGGCCAGCGCGTGCGCTGGGGTTGGCTGAACTGAACCTCGGGCCCCTGACCGCGCAGGCCGCCCAGGCCGGATGCGGCCTCAGTTTCCAGTGCTGCGACTGAAGGGCGCGGCCAGCGGTTCGCCCACAAAGAGGCCCTGCTGAGGCCACCGCACGCTCTTCCAGTAAGCCTCCAGCGCCGTGGCGCCTTGCAGATAAAACAGCAGCAGGGCCTGAGGATCCGGGAATTTCTGGAGATGGGCACAGGGCTCGCTGGTCGTGCCGTAGCTGGCCGTGGCCCCGGCATCGATCCAGGACAGCACGGTCATCTGCCCGTGCGACGCCTCCAGTGCCCCGCCGAAGGAGGTCAGGTGGTCGGCCAGGGCGCCAGGCAGAAAACCGACGGTGTTCAGGTGCTCAACGCGCTCGCGCCCTGTCAGGTACAGCAAGACGCGATCGACATCCTGCAGTGCATCGGTCTCATCGAGGTGGACCTCGATGCCGAACTGCCGCACCTGCCCCGCAGGTGGGAAAAGCAGCCGACGCTGGCTGCGGATCCGGTCGGAGGTGCTGACGTAATGCACCTGGGCCGGCAGCGCCCCGCGCAGTCCCAGGGTGTGGTCAGCGCGCACGCCTCGATCGATCATGGCCTTGGCAGATGCCACGTCGCTGGCCGCCAGCAACATGCTCAAGCGCATGCCATGGTCGTGGTGGGGCCGTGTCGAGATGCCGCCGAAGTAGGTCGACGCGCGGCTGACGCCGCAGGTGTTCTGGCACAGGCGGTGGTCGTAGCCCATGGCCAGGGCCCCGGTGATGGCATTGCAGTTGACCGCATAGGGCTGGCGCCAGCTCAAGGCCAGGCCCTGCACCCGCTTCCCGAAAAAGGCGTCCACCTCTTTGGCAAACGCCTCGAACTCTGCTGGCGTGAGCGTGGACTTGACCGGCAGGCGCACCTTGAGGATGCGGGACGCCGGGATCTGCCGCGCCTTGGCGTAGTAGGCGCCGATCTGAACGGAGTAAGGGTCCTCTTCGTTGATGACCAGCCCCAGGTCCTCGGCCGTGAGCCGGCCATGCACGCGGGGAGCGCGCACCCAGCGTCGCTCTGGCAGAGGTGCCGAGGCAGCTGAGGAGGCGGAGGCGGCGCCCGACGCCGCCAGCGCGCTGGCCGGTTGCGACGTGGGGCGAGACGCCGGGGCGGCCACTGCCACGCCCGCAGGAGACGGCGCCGGGTCTGCGGCATGCAGGGTGCCGGCCCACACGGCCAGGAGGGTCAGGCACAGCCTGCGAAGAACAGAGAGGCTCATCCAGCAAGGTCCACAGAAATCAGGTGCCATGAAATACCGAATCCAGGGTCTCCGACAGAGCAAGCACCCGGGGTGCAGTTGATTATTTCCGTGTTCCGGTGGAATATCACCTATCAAAATCCCCTTCGTCGAAAGAAATGCCGATGAGTGATTCGCCCACCCCGACCACGTCCGTGCAGGTGATGAGCCGGATGTTTGCCTTGCTCGACGTTCTGGCCAGCGAGGGGCAAGCCATCTCTCTGAAGGCGGCCAGCGAACGCACCGGCCTGCACCCTTCCACGGCCCACCGCATCCTCAACGACCTGGCTGCCGGTGGCCTGGTCGAGCGCTCCGGCCCAGGACACTACCGCCTGGGCATGCGCCTGATGACGCTGGGCAACCTGGTCAAGTCGCGGCTCGACGTGCGCGAGCAGGCGGCCCGGCCGATGCAGGAGCTGCACCGGCTCTCGGGGCACGTGGTCTCGCTGTTCGTGCGCCAGGATGACGAGGCGGTGTGCGTCGAGCGCACGGTGGCCGAGCGCCATGGCATCCACCTCACCCGGACCGACGGCCTGCGCACGCCCTTGACGCGCAGCGCGGCAGGCAAAGTGCTGCTGCTGGACGAAGCCGGGCTGCTGCTACAGGCCCTGTGTCAGCTGCAAGCCGACACGCTAGACAGCTTGCAGCACGAATTGAGCACCATCCGCGCCCAAGGCATCGCCCTGCACCATGACGCCCTGGGCGTTGGCCAGCACATGGCGGCCGTGCCCGTTCGCAACGATCTGGGACAGGTGGTCGCCAGCCTGACCCTGTCGTGGCAGGGCGGCGACCTGCGCAGCGAGTGGGTCGAGGCGCTGAAAGCCACGGCTCAACAGGTCTCGACCGCCCTGGGCTGGTCTGCCCTTGAATGACAAACGGCCCGCCATCTTCCGATGGGCGGGCCGTGTGCGCGTTGAACGATCAGGAGGCGTTCGAGCGGGTCAGCGTGACGCTGCCTACGGCTCCCTTCATGGAAGCCTCTTCGATCCAGCGGCGCACGCGCTCGGCATCGGCCTGGCGCGAATGCTTGCCCGCCGAGTCGAGGAACACCATGATGAACTTGCGACCGGCCATCTTGGCCTGCATGACCAGGCAACGCCCCGCCTCGACGATGTAACCGGTCTTTTGCAGACCGATGTCCCAGGCCGGGTTGCGCACCAGACTGTTCGTGTTGCGATACTGCAGCTGGCGATTACCCAGGTTCACCGCATGCTCGGGCGAGACCGACAGCTCACGGATCAGGTGATGCTGGTAAGCCGCCTTGACCAGTGAGGCCAGGTCTTTGGCGCTGGACTGGTTGCCGCTGTTGAGGCCCGTCGGGTCAACATAACGGGTGTCGATCATGCCCAGGCTGCGGGCTTTGGCGTTCATGACACGCACGAACGCGCCCAAGCCGCCCGGATAGGTGCGGCCCAGCGCATGGGCGGCACGGTTTTCAGACGACATCAGCGCCAGATGCAGGAGCTCGCCACGGCTCAGGGTGGTACCCACCGCCAGGCGCGAGCTGCTGTTCTTTTCGGTGTCCACATCGTCGTGGGTGATGGTGATGGCTTCGTCGTAAGGCAGGTGAGCCTCCACCATGACGAGGGCCGTCATCAGCTTGGTCAGGGAGGCAATGGGCAAGACCGCCTCGGAATTCTTGGCAAACACGACCTCGTTGGTGTCCTGGTCCATGACCAGCGCGACGCTGGATTTCAGATCCAGCGGGTCCGGGGTCTGGTGCAAGCCGTAGATCTGGCCATAAGACGCGCGCGCTGCACCGGCTGCCGGGGTCAAGCCGCTGAAGTTGTTGGCCGACTGCGAAGACAAGTGCGAACGCACCACCAGCGGACGCACGGCACGGCGATCGGCAGCCGAGGCCACGGCCTGGCGGATGCCCGACGAGCGCTGGGTTGCCTTGGCCTGACGCGCTTCGGCGCGGACGCGGGCCAGTCGCTCGGCACGGGTCTCAGCCCGATTCGACTTCTTGGCCGAGGCGCGCGCGACCTGGGTGTCCTTGACCTTCTTGCGTGCCGACGACTTGGCCACCCGCTCCTTGCTGGAAGACGCCTTCTTCGCCACCACCTTGGATTTGGCGGACGCCGACTTGCTGCTCGACTTCTTGACGGAGGTCTTGGTACTGCTCTTGGTCGACTCGGCACGGGCGGCCTGAGCAGGCACCATGACCGCCAGACTCAGCAGCGATGCGAGCGCCCAAGTCAGCCAGTTTTTCTTCCAGTTTGCGTGTGCCACGGTACGACCCTTTCGTCTTGCAGAAAGTGTAAATAAAAAGGCGCGCAAGATCAACGACTTACGCGCCTTTTATCAAGTGACCTGACGAATCAGGCCATTTGCACCCCGCTCAACCCTGTGCAGCGACCCTTTCGGCGTTGCTGTGCAGCTTGTTGAGGGCAGACAGATAAGCCTTGGCAGAGGCGACCACGATGTCCGGATCGGCCCCCACGCCATTGACCACGCGTCCACCCAACTGCAGACGCACGGTCACCTCTCCCTGCGATTCTGTGCTTCCCGAGGTGATCGCGTTCACCGAGTACAGCAGAATTTCTGCGCCACTTTTCACGACAGTCTCGATCGCCTTGAGGCTGGCGTCGACCGGGCCGTTGCCATCGGCCTCGGCGGTGTGCTCGACCGTGCCGGCCGCGAACACCACGCGGGCGTGCGGACGCTCACCGGTTTCGGAGCGCTGCGACAGCGCGACCAGGCGGTAATGTTCCTGCTCGCTGGTGACACTTTCGTCGCCCACCAGGGCAATGATGTCCTCGTCGAAAATCTCGCTCTTGCGGTCGGCCAGTTCCTTGAACTTGGCAAACGCGGCGTTGACTTCGGCTTCGGAGTCAAGGTCGATGCCCAGCTCTTCCAGACGCTGCTTGAAGGCGTTGCGGCCCGAGAGCTTGCCCAGCACGATCTTGTTGGCGGCCCAGCCCACGTCTTCGGCGCGCATGATTTCGTAGGTGTCGCGCGCCTTGAGCACGCCGTCCTGGTGGATGCCGGAGGCGTGGGCGAAGGCGTTGGCGCCCACCACGGCCTTGTTGGGCTGCACGACGAAGCCGGTGGTTTGCGAAACCAGGCGCGAGGCGGGCATGATCTGGCGGGTGTCGATGCCGACGTCCAGACCAAAGTAGTCGCGACGGGTCTTGATGGCCATGACCACCTCTTCCATCGCGCAGTTGCCGGCACGCTCGCCCAGGCCGTTGATGGTGCACTCGATCTGGCGAGCGCCGCCGATCTTGACGCCGGCCAGCGAGTTGGCCACGGCCATGCCCAGGTCGTTGTGGCAGTGCACCGACCAGATGGCCTTATCGGAGTTCGGCACCATCGCGCGCAGATCGCGGATGAAGTTCCCGTAGAGCTCAGGGATGGCGTAGCCCACCGTGTCGGGGATGTTGATGGTGGTGGCGCCCTCGTTGATGACGGCCTCGCACACGCGCGCCAGGAAGTCGAGCTCGGAGCGGTAGCCGTCTTCGGCCGAGAACTCGACGTCGGAGGTCAGGTTGCGAGCGAAGCGCACCGCCTGCTTGGCCTGCTCCAGCACCTGCTCGGGCGACATGCGCAGCTTTTTCTCCATGTGGAGCGGGCTGGTGGCGATGAAGGTGTGGATGCGCCAGGAGTTGGCGCCCTTCAGGGCCTCGGCCGCACGGCTGATGTCGCGGTCGTTGGCGCGCGCCAGCGAGCAAACGGTGGAATCCTTGATCACGTCGGCAATGGCCTTGATGGCCTCGAAGTCACCATTGGAGGCGGCGGCAAAACCGGCCTCCATCACGTCCACCTTCATGCGCTCAAGCTGCTTGGCGATGCGCAGCTTTTCTTCACGCGTCATCGAGGCGCCCGGGGACTGCTCGCCATCGCGCAAGGTGGTGTCGAAAATGATGAGTTTGTCGGTCATGGTGGGGCTCCCGAAACAGGATCAGCAGGTTCAGCGGTGCAGGCCGGCTTCGTCCGGCTCGTCGGTGGAGGTGGAGATCACGCTCACCGGCTTGCCCTTCATGCGGCGCCAGATGTAGACGCCATAGCCGGAAAAGCCGTAGATGACGAAGACGGCAAACAGCACGATGGGCGGGTGGATCGTGATCACCGAGATGCCGAGCGCAATCGCCACGATGGCGATGAAGGGCACCGAGCGGCGGAAGTTGACGTCCTTGAAGCTGTAGAACGGCACGTTGGTGACCATGGTCAGGCCCGCGTACAGCGTGAAGCCGCAGGCCATCCAGATCATGCCGGGCAGGCTTTGCGCGGTCTCACCCATATCGGTCACAACCCAGATCAGGCCCATCACCAGGGCGGCCGCGGCCGGGCTGGGCAGCCCCTGGAAGAAGCGCTTGTCGACCACGCCGATGTTGGTGTTGAAGCGTGCCAGGCGCAGGGCCGCGCCCGAGCAATAAACGAACGCGGCGATCCAGCCGAGCTTGCCCATGTCCTTGAGCGCCCATTCATAAGCGATCAGGGCGGGGGCGGCGCCGAAGGACACCATGTCGGACAAACTGTCCATCTGCTCGCCAAACGCGCTTTGCGTGTTGGTCAGGCGGGCGACGCGACCGTCCAGGCTGTCGAGCACCGCGGCACAGAAGATACCGATGGCGGCGAGATCAAACTTGCCGTTCATGGCCATGACGATGGCATAGAAGCCCCCGAACAAGGCCGCCAGGGTGAACAGGTTGGGCAGGATGTAGATGCCCTTGCGACGCCGACGCGGCGGCTCTTCCGCGTCGTGCATGTCGTGATCTTCCAAGAGATCGGGGTCCTGCGGAGAGTGAGGTTGCATGCTCAGGCCGCGACCAGGGTCGCGAGGATGGTGGTGGTGGCGCACACCTTTTCGCCGGGGGCCACCTTGGGCACGGCGTGAGGTGGCAGGTAAACGTCGACACGGGAGCCGAAACGGATCAAGCCGTAGCGCTGCCCCCGTGTGAGGCGGTCGCCGGCCTTGACGTGGCACAGGATGCGGCGGGCAAACAGGCCTGCACTTTGGACCAGCGTCACGATCTGGCCATGCGAATCGATGACGACGGCATTGCGCTCGTTGTGACGCGAGGCCGTGTCCAGATCTGCGCTGAGCAGATGATGACCCGGAAAGTACTGGACCTTCTGGATCACACCGTCCACGCTGGCGCGGTTGCCCTGGGTGTCAAACAGGTTCATGAACACGCTGATGCGCAAGGCATCGCGGTTGGCATAGGGGTCGCGGGCCTTCTCGATCTTGACAATGCGGCCGTCGGCGGGCGAGAGCACGGCCCCCGACTGTGCCGGCACCTGCCGCGGCGAGGCGCGCCAGACCAGCAAGGCGGCGAGCAAGGTCAGACCACCCAGCAGCAAGGCCGGCCAGGCCCCCAGCCACAAGGTCAGCATCACGGTGAGCAGCAGGATCGATCCGACGGCAAAGGCATGCACGCGGGCGTCTGCCTGAAAGGGATAGCTCATGGTGCCGCCGAGGATACCTCATGCGGCCGCACCGGCGAGGACGCGGCGTGGTGAAGCACGCGCTGCGGGAAGGGGATGTCAATGCCCAGGCGGTTGAGCGTGTCGAGCACGGCCAGGTTCACGTTGGAGCGTGGCCCACCCAGGCCCAGTTCAGGATCTCTCACCCAAAAGGAGATGGTCAGCTCCAGCCCGTCGGCAGCGAAATTGGTCAGCAGCACCGAGGGGGCCGGCTCGGCCATCACGCGGGGCACTTGCGAAATGGCCGCGAGCAACTCAGGAAACAATGCTCTCACGTCCGTGCCATAGGCAACCTGCACCACGGTGCTGACGGAAACCTGCCGGTCAGACAGAGAGGCGTTCTCCACCCGCTGGGTGATAAGGGTTTCATTGGGCACGATGGCTTCACGCCCCCCCGGGGCCCGCAAGACGGTGTAGCGGGTGTTGATGTCGGTGATGGTGCCTTCGAAGTTGTCGACCTTGACCAGGTCGCCGATGCGCAGGCTGCGCTCGGCCAGGATCACGAAACCGCTGACGTAGTTGGCCGCGAGCTTTTGCAGGCCAAAGCCCAGCCCCACGCCAATGGCCCCGCCAAACACCGACAAGGCCGTCAGGTCGATGCCGGCGGTGGACAGCGCCAGCATCAGGCCCACCAGCAGCAGAACAGAGCGCATGGCGTTGACTGCCATCTTGCGCAGCGACAGGTTGCCGGTGGCACCCTTGAGCAGTTGCGACTCGATGGCCGAGGACAGCGACAGCGACAGGATGAGCACCAGCACCGCGGTGATGGCACCTTCGATCAGGTCGCGCAAGTTGATGACGCTGCCACCGACCTTCCAGGTGACGCTTTCCATGCCCGCCAGCACGATGGGCAACAGGCCCGTGACCCACAGCACCATGGCCAGCCAGGCCAGCCAGGACACCGTGCGTTCGATGACCCGCATCGTGCGGGACTCGGGGAACACCACCCGCAAGACCTTGACGGTGATGCGGATCACCGCCAGCGAGGTCAGCACCGGGATGGCGACCTGGAACACCACCATGGGCAACGTGCCCAGGAACAGCCGATAAGCCACCAGTGCCAGGCCCAGAGACAGAACCGGGAACATGGCGCCATCGATGACGTGGTGACCCAGCCAGATCGAGCGGACGTCGCCCTGGCGCCCGCGCCACAGGCGCACGATCAACCATGCCAGCGCCAGGCAGCCCAGCAGGATGGCGATTTCAGTCAGGGCAACCGGCTGTTGAAGGTGCTGCCAGAACCTCGACAGCTCTGACGCTGTCATGGGCGATGTGTCTTGAACAGTGGCGGCGATATTCATGCATCAATCGGAAAACGGGCCGGCGGCCTCAAGCCTCCAGCAGGGTGCGGACGTGGGCGGCGACACTGCGCGCCAGAGAGCTGACGTGGTAGCCCCCTTCCAGACAGGAGACCACGCGCCCGCCGGCAAAGCGCTGCGCGACTTCCACGATTTTCGCCGTGATCCAGGCGTAATCGGCCTCAACCAGTTGCAAACCACCCATGTCGTCTTCGCGGTGGCCGTCAAAACCCGCCGAGATGAAGATCATCTCAGGCTGAAAATCTTCCAGGCGGTACATCCAGTAGCTCTCGATCACATCGCGGATGGTGTGACCGTTGGTGCGCGCCGGCACCGGCACGTTGACCATGTTGCCCGCCCGCGATTCGGCTCCGCTGAAGGGGAACAGGGGATGCTGGAACAGGCCGACCATGAGGACCCGGTCGTCGCCGGCGAAGATGTCTTCTGTGCCGTTGCCGTGGTGCACGTCAAAGTCGACGATGGCCACGCGCTTCAGCCCCTTCACGTCGAGTGCGTGCCGGGCCGCCACCGCGACGTTGTTGAAAAAGCAGAACCCCATGGTCTGGTTGTGCGGCGCATGGTGTCCGGGCGGGCGGATGGCACAAAAGGCGTTGTCCACCTTGCCTTCGATCACAGCGTCGGTGGCGGCGATGGCCGCCCCCGCGGCACGCCAAGCGGCTGAACGGGTACCGGGACAGGCCCAGGTGTCCGGGTCGAGCGCCCGGCTGTCGCCCGTGGCTTCGAGTTGCTGCAGGAAGTCGTCGAGCGTCAGGATGTAGTTGAGGTCATGAGCCAGAGCCAGGTCGTCGTTGGTGGCCAGCGGGACCTCGCCCCGAACGAGATGGACATCCAGTCCCTGCGACCTCAATTCGTCTTCAATCGCCAAGATGCGCTGCGGCCCTTCCGGATGCCCATCCCCCATCACATGAGCCAGACAGTCTGGGTGGGAAAAATAACCGGTTGCCATGTGTGTGTCCTGCCCCGCATCGATGGCGGGTTTGAGTTATGGTTTCACCATGCTCCGCAAAGACTCTTCTATTGCGACGACGGCACACACGCCCTCGTCCGCCCAGGCCTCGCAGATCACGCGTCTCATTGATCAGGTTAGCACGATCATTGTCGGCAAGCACGAGCAGGTGTCGCTGAGTGTCATCTGCCTGCTGGCCTCCGGACACCTGCTGATCGAAGACGTGCCCGGCGTGGGCAAAACCACCCTGTCACACGCGCTGGCGCACAGCCTGGGCCTGAGTTTTTCGCGCATCCAGTTCACGGCCGACCTGCTGCCCTCCGACCTGATCGGCGTGAGCGTGTACGACCGCCATAAGGAAGATTTCATCTTCCACCCCGGGCCGGTGTTCGCCCAGGTGCTGCTGGCCGACGAAATCAACCGGGCCGGGCCGCGCACCCAAAGCGCCTTGCTCGAAGCGATGGAGGAGCGCCAGGTCTCGGCCGAAGGCGAAACCCGCCCCCTGCCCTCGCCGTTTTTCGTGATCGCCACACAGAACCCGGGCGATCAGCTGGGCACGCACCCGCTGCCCGAGTCGCAACTGGACCGCTTCGCCATGCGCTTGTCGCTGGGCTACCCCGATCCGGCCGCCGAGCGCGCACTGTTGGTGGGCGATGACCGGCGCGGCCTCTTGCAAGCGCTGCAGCCGGTGATGACGCCCGAAGCGTGGGCCCAGGCACAGGCCCAGGTCGATGCGGTGCATGTGTCGGCCGGCCTGCTGGACTACCTGCAGGGGCTGATCGCGGCCACGCGGGATGGACGCTGGTTTGCGCTGGGCCTGAGCCCACGGGCCGGGCTGTCGCTGCTGAAGCTGGCGCGGGCACGGGCCCTGGTCATGGGGCGCAACCATGTCTCGCCGGAAGATCTGCAGGTGCTGTGGGTGCCCGCCGTCGCACACCGCCTGCAACCCCTGGCGCAATCGGGGCGCAGCGCCGCAGCGCAGGCGCGGGCCCTGCTGGAGGCGGTCCCGGTGCCATGATGACCGGGCCGATGACCCTGCTGCGCCAGCGCTGGCAAGCCTGGTGGGACGCGCGCCTGCCCCGGGTGGATCAGCTGACGCTGACGCACCGCAACCTCTACATCCTGCCCACCAAGGTGGGGTGGAGTTTTGCCGTCGTGCTGGTGGTCTTGCTGGTGGCGTCGATCAACGAGCGCGTCAATCTGGGCTATGCCCTCACCTTCTTGTTGGGCGGCAGCGCGCTGGCGGCCACGCACCTGACCCACGGCAATTTGCAGGGGCTGCAATTGCGTCTGCTGTCCACGCGCAGTGTGCACGCCGGCTCGGTGCTGCAGGTGGGCATCGGGCTGCACAACCTGCATCGCAAGAAGGGGCGCTGGGGCCTGCTTGCGCAGGTGCAGGGCGGCTTGGCGCAGTCGGTCGAGGTGGCGCCAGAACAAGACGTCGTGATCGAGCTGGATGTGCCTGCGCCCCAACGAGGCTGGCTCCTCCTGCCCCGCGTCACGATCGAATCGCGCTACCCGCTGGGCCTGTTTCGCGCCTGGGCCTATTGGCGCCCCCTCACCCGGGTGCTGGTGTGGCCGGCCATCGACCCCCATGCGCCTCCGCTGCCAGCCTGGCAATCCGACGCTGCCTTGAGCGCGAGCACGCGTCAGGCCGGCCACAGCACCGAGCCCCCGGAAGGCCTGCGCGATTACCGACGTGGTGACCCGCTGCGCTGGATCGCCTGGAAGAAGTCCAGCCATGCGATTGCCTCGGGCACGGGCCTGGTGAGCCGCACGTCCGAGCAAGGGCGCTCGCCCGATCTGTGGCTGGACTATGAGCACAGCCCAGGGCTGGCGGGACTGGACACCGAAGCGCGCCTGTCGCGTCTGGCCACTTGGCTGCTGGAGGCCGAGAACCGCATGGAAGGCCCCAGCGGCACTTACGGCCTGAAGCTGCCCGGGCTGACCATGGCATGTGGCCGCGGTGCCGCCCACCTGCGGGAGTGCCTGGATGCCTTGGCAACCTGGCCCCAAGGGAGTCGCTGATGTGGCGCGCGGGCACTGCCACCCTCACGCGTGAAGGCCGAGACACCCTTTGGTTGCTGCTGGCCCTGTCCTTGAGCCTGGCGCCGCATCTGGAGCGCCTGCCGCTGTGGTGCAGCATCGGCACGGTGCTGGCCTTGCTGTGGCGGGCCCACCTGGCCTGGCGCGATGCACCGCTGCCGCCCCGCTGGGTGCTGTTCATCAGCCTGGCGGCCAGCGTGGGGCTGACGCTGTCGACCCACCACAGCCTGTTCGGCCGCGAGGCGGGCATCACCCTGGTGACGGTGCTGGCGGCTTTGAAAACGCTGGAGCTGCGCGCCCGGCGCGACGCCTTCGTCGTGACCTGCCTGGGCTTCTTCTTGGCGTTCACGCAGTTCCTGTACTCGCAAAGCATCCTGATGGCCTTGCTGATGCTGCTGACCACCTGGGCTTTGCTGAGCACCCTGGTGCTGGCGCAGCGGCCGCTGGGGCGACCGAGCCTGGGCAGCGCACTCAAGACCGCCGGGCAGAGCCTGCTGTGGGGCCTGCCCCTGATGCTGGCCTTGTATGTGTTCTTCCCACGACTGGGGCCGCTGTGGAGCCTGCCGTCCGACGCGGGCAGCAAGACCGGTCTGTCTGACCAGTTGAAACTCGGCCACGTCTCGGAGTTGGCGCTGGACGACACCATCGCCATGCGCGTGCGCTTTGACGGCACCGCGCCGCGCCCCAATCAGCTGTACTTTCGAGGGCCGGTGCTGACGTGGTTCGATGGCCAGACCTGGTCGGTGCGCACCGTGCCGTTTCGCCAGCAGACCGAACCCGATGCCGGCCCCGCCGTCCAGGCTCAGGGCCGCGCCCTGAGCTACCAGGTAACCCTGGAGCCCACCCGGCTGCAATCGCTGCCCTTACTTGATGGCACGCTGGCCGCCGGCCCTACACCGCCCCTGACCCAGCCCGAGATGCGCCGCTGGGGGCTGGACTGGCAAACCCGCCGTCCGGTGGGCGAGCGCATTCAGGTCAGCGCCCAAGCCTGGCTCGGCGCCCGCGACACGACGCTCGAACGCTTTGGCCGTCAGGCCCCGGAGCTGCAATTGCCCGCCGGCGTCAATCCGCGTACGCTCGCCTGGGCCCGCGCCCAGCGTGCTCGACCGGAACTGGCCCAGGCCGATGCGCGCACGGTGTCGCAAGCACTGCTCCAGCACATCCGCACCGAGAAGTTTGTCTACACCCTGGCACCGGATGACGACGAGCCGGCCCCCGACGGACGCCCCGAGCGGCACCTGATCGACCGTTTCTGGCTGGATCGCCGCACGGGCTTTTGCGAGCACTTCGCCACGGCCTATGTGGTGGTGATGCGCGGCATGGGCATTCCGGCGCGGGTGGTGACGGGCTTCCAGGGCGCCGAACTCAATGTGGTCGATGGCCTGTATGTGGTCCGCAACAGCGATGCCCATGCCTGGGCCGAGTTCTGGCAAGAGGGCGAAGGCTGGGTTCGTGTCGACCCGACTGCAGCCGTGGCCCCAGAGCGGATCGAGCGCAACAGCGCGCAGCGCATCAACCAAGGCGGCCTGGCCGCTGTGCTGGGCGAGGAGCAAGGACGCTGGTTGCGCACCTGGCGCGCCTACATCGACGCGGGCAACCACCGCTGGAATGTCTGGGTGCTGCAGTACGCCCGCGAACAGCAATTGAGCCTGATGCAGAACTGGGGCGTGAACGCGCACAACTGGGCCGACCTGCTGCGCATCTGCGCCATGATCTTTGCCGGCGTCAGCTTGCTCGGCCTGAGCTGGCTGTGGTGGCAACGCCCCCGCACCGTCCACAGTCCCTGGGAGCACACGATGTGGCAACTGCATCGCAGCCTGCTGGCGTTGGGCGTGACACCGCCGGACAGCTGTCCGGCACCCGCCCCGGCACTGGCCTGGGCGCAGCGCCTGCGCGCCCTTCCGCCTGATCGCCTGCCCCTTGACCTGCGCCGCTTTCTGCTGGAGCAGTTGACCACCCTGGATGCCTTGCGTTACGCCGCGCCTGCCCCCCATACCGCATCGCCCCTGCGCCAGGCCCAAGGCCTGGTCAAGCAGTTGCGCCAGCGCATCGAGGCCTATCGCCGCGCGCGCCCTGCCCCGTCATCGGCGCGCTGACACGGCGCCCCGACCTCCCTCTTGTCTGTGCCCATTGCCATGAAGCCCTCTCAACGTCACCTTGTTCTCTTCTCGCGCCGGGGATGGATCAGCCTGAGCGCCGCCCTGCTGTGCGCCTGCAGCACCCCTTTGCCGCCCCCCGAAAAGGAAGCGGCCTCTGCCTCTGCATCATCTGCGGCCAGCGCCGCGGTACCGGCTGCCAACGCCCAGGTGGAGGCCATCGCCACTGCCGAGATCACCCCTCAGGTGCTCAGCGCCCCGGGCGATGCCGACAGCTACAGCGGGCGGGACGATGCCCGCGCCCTCGCTCGCGACATCGCGCAAACCCATGAACTGGACGAAGCCTGGGTCTGGTCGGCCCTGTCGGCGGCCCGCTACAAAAGCCAGGCCGCGCGCCTGATGATGCCAGCGCCGCGCGGCACGGCCAAGAACTGGGGCGCCTACCGCTCGCGCTTCATCGAGCCCATCCGCATCCGCGCCGGCATGGCTTTCTGGCAGCAGTACCAGGCTGAGTTGCAGCGCGCCCAGGCGCAATACGGCGTTCCAGCCGAGATCATTGCTGGCGTGATTGGCGTGGAAACCATTTATGGCCGCTACACCGGCAATTTCCGCGTGTTGGACGTGCTGACCACCTTGTCGCTCGATTTTCCGAGTGGCCGCAGTGACCGCAGCCCCTTTTTCAAGAAGGAACTGGGCGCCTTCCTGAAACTGTGTGCGGAACAACAACTGGTGCCCGATGCGGTGCTGGGCTCGTACGCCGGGGCCATCGGCTGGCCGCAGTTCATGCCCAGCTCCATCCGGCGCTGGGGCGTGGACTTTGATGGCGACGGCCGGGTGGACCTGCAGCGCAGCCCGGTGGACGCGATCGGCAGCGTGGCGCATTACCTGGCCGAACATGGCTGGCGTACCGGGCAGCCCACCCACTTTGACGTGACCCCGCCGCAAGACGACGACGCCCGCGCCAAACTGCTGGCCCCCGATATCGTCCCGAGTTTCTCTGCCGAGGAAATGCGTGCACTGGGCGCCCTCCTGCCCGATGCGGCCACCCAGCATTCGGGGCTCTTGGCACTGGTGCTGCTGGAAAATGGCGACGCGGCCCCCACGCTGATTGCGGGCACGCAGAATTTCTACGCCATCACCCGTTACAACCAGTCGAGCTATTACGCACTGGCGGTCATTGAACTGGGACAGGCCGTGAGCCAGACCACCCAAGCCACGGCCGGCTCAAGCGACAACCCATGAGGCCCGATGTATCCGGATTCTTCACATAACTTCATGTAAACAATCGATAACGGGGCGCACATAAAACCCACTCCAAGGCTGTTGGTAAGTCGTTTTGAATTTTGGGGCAATTGCAGGGTATTTATTTTTGGGTTTAGAATAACTATCAGATGAGGCAGATCAGCCGCTTGGCTGGTTCGCCTCTCTCACTCCCAATAAGTATTCAAGCCCTGGCAACAGCGCATCAAAGGATCGTACATGAGCAACTACCAAGACCTCCTCGCCCAAAAAGCCGCCCTCGAAAAGCAAGCCGCCGAACTGGAAAAGGCGCTGCAGGAAGCGCGCCGTGCTGAACGCGCAGGCGTGATCGCTCAGATCAAGTCGCTGCTGGCTGAACACGGCCTGACCGTGGCGGACCTGGGCCTGAAGGCTGGTGGCAAGGTGGCTGGCACCCCGAGCAGCAGCGCCGGCCGCAAGGTGGCCCCGAAGTACCGCAACAACGCCACCGGCGAAACCTGGACCGGCCGTGGCCTGCAACCCAAGTGGATTCAAGCCGCCATCGCTTCGGGCAAGAAACTGGAAGACTTCACCATCTGATGGGTGTTTTCTGATGGCTGGCGGTTTTACGCCGCCACCCTCTCAAAAAGCCGATGCCTGCGCATCGGCTTTTTTCATGCCGACGCCACTTTCTCTGTGGCGTCGCTCACGCTCAAGGCGCCTTGAAATCCCCGGCCACGCCCAGCACGAATTGCTCAGGCTGGATGTAACGACGCAGGGCCTCGTTCACCTGAGCCAGGGTCAGGCTTTCCAAAGCCTGGTCCACCTGGGCCGACAGTGCGAAGGTGCGCTGGAGATACAGATTACTGGCCCAGCCTGCGGCCAGACGGGCATCTTGCGCGCGGCTCAAACGCCGGAAACTCAACAGCCCCCGCTTGCCAGCCTCAAACTCGGCCTGCGTGAAACCCTCTTTGAGCGCACGCGCGATCTCTTCGTGGAAGGCGGCGAGCACCTTGTCCCGATTCTGAGGTGCGAAATTGGCGGACGCGGTCCAACGAGAATGGGGCTCCTCGGCATTCCACTGCATGGAACTGTAAACGCTATATGACAGGCCGTCCTTTTCGCGAATACGGTTCCACAGCCGGGAATCTCCTCCACCGCCCAGCAGGTGATTCGCCAGCATGAGCGCCGGATAATCGGCATGCGCGTCGCTCAGCGGCAGGGGCAAGCTGACAGCCAGCGAGGCGTTTTGCCGGTCCGGCGTGTGCAGTTGCACATTCGTGGCTTGTACGGTCAGGAAAGGGTCGGGCACACGGGCATACGTCGCCGGGCTGCGCCAGTCCCCAAAGGCAGCGGTGAGCGCGGCCACGGTCGCAGCCGCGTCCAGATCGCCGACCGCCGCAAACTGCGCATGGCTGGCCCCCAGGAACTGCCGGTGATAGGCCCGGATGCGCTCAAGCGGCACAGCCTTCCAGTCGGCCTCCACCTCATCGAAGGTGCGGGCGTAACGCACATCGCCACGCGGATAGGGGTTGCCGTGACGTGCCAGGGCTTCGTCCAGCACGGCCTCGGGCTCTTTGCGCGAAGCGTCGAGGGCGGACAAGGCCTGGCGTCGCACCTCCTCGAGCGCGTCGGCGGGCAGTGCCGGCTGGCGCAACATCTCTGCCAGCAGGGCAATCGCCTCCGGTAGCTTGTCGCGTCGCGTCGACAGCTGCACCGCGAGGCGGCCCGGTGAGCCGTCCAACGACAGCTCGGCCTGCAGGGCATCCAGGCGGTCTTGCACCTGCTGGCGGCTCATGCGCTGCGTGCCCTTGTCGAGCAGGGCGGCCAAGGCTGCCGGCGCCTCGCCCCACCCGGCCAGCGAGGTCGCATCGCCGAAGCGCAAGGTCATCGACACCTTGACCGCCTGACCACGTGTGGCCTTGGGCAGCAGCGCCACCCGCATACCCGAGGGCAAGGTCAGACGCTGCGTGCGCGCGTCGATGTTCGCGGGGCTGGCGTCAAAGGCTTCGGCGGCAGCGGCAGCGGCCTGGCCCTTGAAGTCCTTCAAGGCCGCGGCCACGTCCACACGCGCGGGCTGAGGCGCCCGCTCGGGGGTGGCCGTGGGCACGTACTGGCCCAGGGTGCGGTTGGACGGCAGGAAGGTCTGCGTGGCCACCCGTTGCACATCGGCCAAGCCGATCGCCCGGACGCGATCACGGGTCAAGAAGAACAGGCGCCAGTCACCCTGGGCGACCGCCTCGGACAAGGCCACCCCGACGTGCTGCGGATCGGCAAAGCCCTGTTCCCACTCGTTGAGCCACTTGGACTTGGCCCGGGCCAGTTCCGCCTCGGTGACGGGCTGACGGGCCACATCCTCGATCTCGGCCAGCATGGCCTGGGTGGCCTTGGCCGGGTCCTGCTCATTGCTCAGTTGCGCGCCCAGCAGGATGTAGCCCGGGTCGGCCAGCGCCTGTGAAAAGCCGAACACCGACGCCGCCAGGTTCTGCTCGGTCAGACGGCGGTGGAGGCGGCCCGATGGGTTGTCGGTCAGCACGATGGACAGCAATTCGACCGCGGCATAGTCGGGGTGCGCGCCCGGCACGACGTGGTAGGCGGCGAACTGCATGGGCACCCCGCCGACCCGGCGTACCGTCACGCTGCGCTCACCGTCTTGCACCGGGTCAAGCGTGTACAGCGGGGGCAGCACGCGCTTGGGCTTGGGGATGGCGCCAAACGACTGCTGCACCCAGTTCAGCACCTTGGCCGCGTCAAACTTGCCCGAAACGATGAGCGTGGCGTTGTCCGGCTGGTAATAGCGCTGGTAGAACGCCTTCAGGTTGCCGATGTCGACGTTCTCGACGTCGGTGCGCGCGCCAATCGTGGACTTGCCGTAGTTGTGCCACTGGTACATGGTCGCCAGGGTCTTTTCCAGCAGGATGCGCCCCGGGTTGTTCTCCCCCATCTCCATCTCGTTGCGCACGACCGTCATCTCGCTATCGAGGTCCTTGCGCGCGATGAAGCTGTTGACCATCGCGTCGGCCTGCCAGTTCAGGTACCACTTCAGGTTGTCGTCGTTGGCGGCGAAGCTGGCGAAATAATTGGTGCGGTCATACCAGGTGGTGCCATTGGCGCTGAAGCCACGCTTGTTGAACTCGGACCAGACCTGGGGATGGCGCGGGCTACCCTTGAAGATCAGGTGCTCCAGCAAGTGGGCCATGCCGGTTTCACCATAGCCCTCGTGACGCGAACCGACCCGGTAGGTGACGTTGACCGTGGTGGTGGGCTTGGTGTCATCGGGAATCAACAGCACCTGCAAGCCGTTGGGCAAACGGTATTCGGTGATGCCCTCGACGCTGCTGACCTGCTGCAGCGCCGCCTTCTGGGCCAGGGCCCGTGACGGGCTGGCCGAGGTGGGCGCCGCCTGCGCGACGGGCATCCAGGCGGAAGCAATCAGGAGGGGCAAAAGCGCGAAGGTCAGGCGGCTGGGTTGGGTCATGGGATCAGTCAGCGTGAACAGGGCTTGGCACGGAGGCCAGACAGGTGTGACGCAGGTGCCAAGGACCTGCCGTGGCAGTGAGTGTAGGCCGGTCGCAGAAAGGTTCCCCCTTGCTCTAAAGCCACCCGGAAAGGCACTTGCGCATGTTAAAAAGACAGCATCCTGATAAACCCTCAAGCCATGTCCGAATCCACCCCCGCTGCGCGCACCAAGCTCCGACAAGTCCTCATCTGGGGTGCTGTGGCCCTGGTGATTGGGGGCGGATTCCTGGCCTGGCAGCGCCTCAAGCCCCAAGGCTTGCCGCCCAGTATCGCCAGCGGCAACGGCCGCCTGGAGGCCACCGACACCGACATCGCCACCAAGACCGGCGGCCGTGTCAAGCAGGTGCTGGTGCGGGAAGGGGACAACGTGAAGACGGGCCAGACCCTGGTCATCATGGACACCGCTTTGCTGGAAGCCGATCTGGCCCGGGCCCAGGCGCAGGTCCGGCAGGCCCGGCAAGCCAGTACAACGGCCGATGCCTTGCTGGCCCAGCGCCAACAGGCCGTGACCACCGCGTCCGCCCAGGTGGCCCAGCGCGAAGCCCAATTGGCCCTGGTCACCAAGGAGTGGCAGCGCGCCAAGGAGTTGGTCGCGCAAGGCTTTCTGCCGCCGCAAAAACTCGACGAAGCCACTGCACAGCTGCAAGGTGCCCGTGCCGCGCTGAGCGCCGCACGCTCACAGGTGGCCGAAGCGCGCACGGCCATCACCACCACCGAGTCGCAGCGCACCGAGGCGCAATCGGCGATTGAGACGGCCCAGGCCAGCGTCAAGCGCATCGAAGCCGACCTCGCCGACGCCACCTTGAAGGCGCCGCGTGACGGCCGCATCCAGGTCCGTGCTGCGCAAGAAGGCGAGGTGCTCGGCGGTGGCGGCCGCGTGCTGTCCATGGTCGACCTGAGCGACGTCTACATGACCTTTTTCTTGCCCGAGACCGCGGCCGGCCGCGTGGCCATCGGCAGTGAGGCCCGCCTGGTGCTGGACGCCGCCCCGCAGTACGTGATCCCGGCCAAGGTGACGTTTGTGGCCAGCGTGGCCCAGTTCACGCCCAAAACGGTCGAAACCGCCGTGGAGCGCCAGAAGCTGATGTTCAAGGTGCGTGCGCACATCGACCCGCAATTGCTGGCGCGCTACAGCAGCCAGGTCAAGACGGGCATGCCGGGCATGGCCCATGTGCGCATCCAGGCCGATGAGCCCTGGCCCGATCAGCTGGCCGTGAACCTGCCCGCCGAACCCGCTTCCGCCCCCGCACCGTGAAGCCCGCCATGACCCGGCCCGTGGCCCAGGTCCAGGGCCTCACCCACCGCTACAAGCGGATCACCGCGCTGGACGATGTCAGCTTGAGCATCCCGGCCGGGTGCATGGTCGGCCTCATCGGGCCAGATGGCGTGGGCAAATCAACGCTGCTGGCACTGCTGGCCGGGGCCAGATGCATCCAGACGGGCCAGGTGCAGGTGCTTGATGGCGACATGGCGCAGGCCGCTCACCGTCGCAACGTGTGTCCCCTCATCGCCTACATGCCTCAGGGCCTGGGCAAGAACCTCTACGCCACCCTGTCGGTGGCCGAGAACGTCGACTTCTTCGGCCGCCTGTTCGGCCACGCCCCCGCCGAGCGCCAGGCCCGTATGGCCGACCTACTGCAGGCCACCGGTCTCGCCCCGTTTGCCGACCGCCCGGCTGGCAAGCTCTCCGGCGGGATGAAGCAGAAACTCGGCCTGTGCTGCGCCCTCATCCACGACCCCGACCTGCTGATCCTCGACGAGCCCACCACCGGCGTGGACCCGCTGTCGCGCCGCCAGTTCTGGGAGCTGATCGACCGCATCCGCGTGCGCCGCCCCGGCATGAGCGTGCTGGTGGCCACCGCCTACATGGAAGAGGCCGAACGCTTCGACCACCTGATCGCCATGGACGCCGGCCGCGTGCTCGCCACCGGCACCCCAGCGGAACTGCGCGAACGCACCCAGCGCGACACGCTGGAGGGGGCCTTCATCGCCCTGCTGCCCGCGCAACGCCGCGAAGGCCACCGCGAACTGATCGTGCCCCCCCACGCCAGTGCTGACGGGGAGATCGCCATTGAGGCGCACGACCTCACCTGCCGTTTTGGCGACTTCACGGCGGTCGACCGGGTCAATTTGAGCATCCACCGTGGCGAGATCTTCGGCTTCCTGGGCTCCAACGGTTGCGGCAAGACCACGACCATGAAGATGCTCACCGGCCTGCTGCCGCCCAGCGAAGGCCATGCGGAGCTGTTCGGGCAGTCCGTCAACGCGCACGACCTGTCGGTGCGCCGCCGCGTGGGCTATATGTCGCAGGCCTTCTCGCTGTACGGCGAGCTGACCGTGCGCCAGAACCTCGACCTGCACGCGCGCATCTTCGAAGTGCCCGCCGCCCAACGCGAGGCGCGCATCGCCGAGATGATGGCCCGCTTCGAGCTGGCCGACGTCGCCGACGAACTGCCCGACAAGCTGCCTTTGGGCGTCCGCCAGCGCCTGTCGCTGGCGGTGGCAGTTGTCCACGGGCCAGACATGCTCATCTTGGACGAACCCACCTCGGGCGTCGACCCCATCGCTCGCGACCAGTTTTGGGAACTGATGCTCCAGCTCTCGCGTCAGGATGGCGTGACCCTGTTCATCTCCACCCACTTCATGAACGAGGCCCAGCGCTGCGACCGCATCTCGCTGATGCACGCCGGGCGCGTGCTCGACAGCGGTACGCCCGCCGAGCTGATGCAGCGCCACGGCTACGCCAAGCTGGAAGACACTTTCATCGCGTTGCTGGAGCGGGCGCAGGCCGAGCAGGACAGCACCTCCATCGCATCACCTTCGCCGGTGCGCTCATCGGACCGGCCTGTCGCAACCGCAGAGACATCGGACAGTGAGCCCCGTGCCGAGCTGACACCCGATGCAGCCGCGCCGCCTCGCGAGGCCGCCTCAGTCCACCGCCGCCCACCTCGTTTCAGCCTGGCCCGCCTGCTGAGCTACGCGCACCGCGAATCGCTGGAGCTGCAACGCGACCGCATCCGCCTCACCCTGGCCCTGATTGGCTCGGCCCTGCTGATGATCATCATGGGCTACGGCATCAGCCTGGATGTGCAGGACCTGCGCTTTGCCGTGCTCGACCGCGACCAGACCGCCCTCAGCCGCGACTACGTGCTCAACATCGCCGGGTCGCCCTACTTCCTGGAAGAGGCACCGCTGCAAAGTGATGCCGATCTCGACCGGCGCATGCGCAGTGGCGAGTTGAGCCTGGCCATCGAGATCCCGCCCAACTTCTCGGCCGATCTGCAGCGCGGACGCCCCACCACCATCGGCGTGTGGGTCGATGGCGCCATGCCCCAGCGCGCCGAAACCGTCTCCGGCTACGTCCAGGGCCTGCACGCGACCTACCTGAGCGAGCAGCTCGCGCTGCACGGCATCCCGGTGGCCTCGCCCGCTTCGCTGGAAGTGCGCTACCGCTACAACCCCGATGTCAAGAGCCTGTTCGCCATGGTGCCGGCCGTCATCCCCATCTTGCTGATGTTCATCCCGGCCATGCTCACCGCGCTGGGCGTGGTGCGTGAAAAGGAACTGGGCTCCATCACCAACCTCTACGTCACCCCCGTCACCAAGCTGGAATTCCTGCTCGGCAAGCAACTGCCCTACATTGGCACCGCCATGCTGAGCTTCCTGCTGATGACTGCCATGGCCATCTGGGGCTTTGGCGTGCCGCTCAAGGGCAGCTTCCTCACACTCTTCATCGGTGCCGTGCTCTACGTCACCGCCTCCACCGGCTTTGGCCTGCTGATGTCCACCTTCACCGGCAGCCAGATCGCGGCCATCTTCGGGACCGCGCTGGCCACCATGCTGCCGGCCATCCAGTTCTCCGGCCTGATCAACCCGGTCTCGTCCCTCGAAGGCGTGGGAGCCCTGATGGGCCAGATCTACCCCACCGGCCCCTTCCTCATCATCAGCCGCGGCACCTACTCCAAGGCCCTGGGGCTGACGGACCTGTGGACCTACTTCGTCCCGCTGCTCGTCATCATCCCGGTGCTGACGCTGGCCAGCGTCCTCCTCTTGAAAAAGCAGGACACATGAACAGCGTGCTCACTTCCCTAGGCCACATCTGGCAACTCGGGCTCAAGGAGCTGCGCAGCCTGTGGCGCGACCGCCTGCTGCTGCTCTTTGTCATCTGGGCCTTCTCCGGCGCGCTCTACACCGCCGCCAAGGCCGCGCCTGACCGGCTGCACCGCGCCGCCATCGCCGTGGTCGACGAGGACCAGTCCCCGCTGTCTCAGCGCATCGTCAACGCCTTCTACCCGCCCACCTTCATGAAGCCCACAGCCATCGGGCTGCAGGACATGGACGCGGGCATGGACGCAGGCCGCTTCACCTTCGTGATGGACATCCCGCCCGACTTTCAGAGCGATGTCCTGGCGGGCAAGCAACCCAGCATCCAGCTCAATGTGGACGCCACGCAGATGAGCCAAGCCTTCCTGGGCGCCAGCTACATCCAGAGCATCGCCCTCGGCGAGGTGGCCGAGTACCTGGCCGGTGACCGCGTGGTGAGCACGCCGGTCGTGGACCTGGCCATCCGCAATCGCTTCAACCCAGCGTTGGACAACACCTGGTTCATGGGCGTGATGGAGCTGATCAACAACGTCACCATGCTCTCCATCGTGCTGACCGGTGCCGCGCTGATCCGCGAGCGCGAGCACGGCACCATCGAGCACCTGCTGGTGCTGCCGGTCAAACCGTCGGAAATCATGCTGGCCAAGGTCTGGGCCATGGGGGCGGTGGTCTTGCTGGCCACGGCCCTCGCTTTGCAGTTTGTGCTGCGAGACGCCCTGCAAATGCCCGTGAGCGGCTCCATCGGCCTGTTCCTCACCGGCTGCGCCCTGCACCTGTTTGCCACCACTTCGATGGGCATCTACCTGGGCACCGTGGCGCGCTCCATGCCACAAATGGGCCTGCTGATGATCCTGGTGCTGCTGCCCCTGCAGATCCTCTCAGGCGGCATGACGCCACGCGAAAGCATGCCCGACCTGGTGCGCTACCTGATGATGGGCGCGCCCACCACGCACTTCGTCAGCTTTGCCCAGGCCATCCTCTACCGAGGGGCTGATCTGAGCATCGTGTGGCCGCAGTTTGCCGCCATTGGCCTGATCGGGACCGCCTTCTTTGTAGCGGCCCTCAAGCGCTTTCGCAGCACGGTCAGCAGCATGCAAAGCTGAGCCGGCGCACTGCGGACCGGAGGCCCTGCGGCCTCCGCATCATCCTCAACGCGGTGCGTTGACCTTCGGCGCCAGCATCACGCGGGTCTTGCCGCCAGTCGTCACCAGGATCACGGCGTCACCGGGCTTGAAGGTTTCATTGCCTTCGGCCTGCACGATGGCGCGGCGCTCACCATTCGACAGCTGCAGCAGGATTTCCACGGCATCCTCACGGGTGCCGTAACGCTCGACCGCATGACCCACCACGGCGCCGACCACCGCACCGGCCACGCCGGCCATGGCCGAACCTCGCGGGTTGCTGGTGCCACCGGCGCCCGCAATGCCACCGATCACGGCACCTGTACCCCCGCCGATGCCGCTCTGGCTGCCCTCCACCACCACCGGGCGCACATTGAGCACCACGCCATCGGCCACCTGGGACAGGCGCTGGGCATCACCCGGCTTGATCACATCCGGGCTCGTGGTGGAACAGGCCGCCAACACACACAGCGACACCACCGACATGGCCTTGGCGGCCATCGACATCATTTGCTTCATGAGAACACCTCGACTCACAGACAGGGAGGGCCGCAGCGCCTTGCGACGCTGCACCATGGCGCCACTGTAGCCGAGTCGAACGGGACGCGTGCCCCGCCCCTCACTCGTCCATGCCCAGCTCCTGGATCTTGCGGGTGATGGTGTTGCGCCCGATGCCGAGCTTCTGCGCCGCCTCAATGCGACGGCCTCGCGTCAACTCCAGCGCCGAATGGATCAGGCAGGCCTCGAACTGACGGGTCAGCACGTCCCAGACGTCCGGCTGCCCCACCTCCAGGCGCTGACGCGCATCGCGCTCCAGATCGCGCAACCACGCCGGCGTGGCCGGCACGCCCAGCACCTCGGTCAGCGAAGCCGGCGTCGCATCGTTCCCGCCGTGCAACGCGCCATTGGCCCCGTTCACGGTGGCGTCACCGAGCGCGCCCACCGATCCTGACAAGGCATCGTCCAGCGACACCGGCGCCGCCCCGGCACTGCCCAGCGCGGCCGCCCCCGCGTTGCCCAGCACGGACGACATGCCATTCAAGGGTGCCAGAGACCCCAGCGGACCCGCCGCACCGTCCAGCAACTCGGGCGGCAAGTCCTTGCTCTCGATCACCTGCGCCGGCGCCATCACCGTCAGCCAGTGGCAAACGTTCTCCAGTTGACGCACGTTGCCGGGGAAGTCGAACGCTGCCAGACGTGCCAGTGCCGCCTCCGAAATCCGCTTGGCTTCCACGCCCAGGTCCTTGGCGCTCTTTTGCAAAAAGAAACGCGTCAGCGTCGGAATGTCCTCGCGGCGTTCGCGCAAGGGAGGCAAGCGCAGGCGGATCACATTGAGGCGGTGAAACAAGTCCTCGCGGAACACGCCCTGGCGCACCCGCTCTTCCAAGTTCTGGTGCGTGGCCGCGATCACACGCACATTGCTCTTGATCGGGTGGTGCCCGCCCACGCGGTAGAACTGCCCATCGCTGAGCACCCGCAGCAAACGGGTCTGCAGGTCAAACGGCATGTCGCCGATTTCGTCCAGGAACAGCGTGCCGCCATCGGCCTGCTCGAAGCGCCCCCGACGCATGGTCTGCGCGCCGGTGAAGGCCCCGCGCTCATGGCCGAACAGTTCCGACTCCAGCAGGTCTTTCGGGATGGCCGCGGTGTTGATCGCCACAAACGGCCCGTTGCCGCGCGGACTGTGCTTGTGCAACGCGCGCGCCACCAACTCCTTGCCCGAGCCCGACTCGCCGGTGATCATCACCGTCACATTGCTTTGACTCAAGCGGCCAATGGCCCGGAAGACGTCCTGCATCGCCGGGGCCTGCCCCAGCATCTCGGGCATCTGGGTGACACGCTCGTCGATCACCTCCTCGCGCACGCTCTCGTCCACCGCACGGCGGATCAGCTCGACGGCCTTGGGCAGGTCAAACGGCTTGGGCAGGTACTCGAAGGCTCCGCCCTGGAAGGCAGACACGGCGCTGTCCAGATCGGAGTAGGCCGTCATGATGATGACCGGCAGGCCCGGCAGGCGCTCCTTGACCTTGCTCAGCAGGTCAATGCCCGAGCCGCCCGGCATGCGGATGTCGGTCACGAGCACCTGCGGCTCGTCGTCATTGAGCGCCATCAGCACATCGCGGGGGTTGGTGAAACTGCGCACGGGAATTTCCTCGCGCGCGAGTGCCTTCTCAAGCACAAAGCGGATGGATTGGTCGTCGTCAACGATCCAGATGGGTTTCATGCTGTGGTCTGGTTAGGGCATCCCGAACCGCGTGCAAACGCCAGACCGGACGTCAAGGCAGCGGTATCAGGATCTTGAATACCGTGCGTCCGGGCTCGCTTTCGCATTCGATGGTGCCTTGATGCTGTTGAACGAAGGTCTGAGCCAGAGTCAGACCCAGGCCAGAGCCCCCGTCACGCCCCGACACCAGCGGGTAAAAAATACGATCACGGATGGACTCCGGTATCCCCGGGCCGTTGTCTTCGATATGCAAGACCAGTGCCAGGCGGTGCAACTGCCGGTTGATCGTCACCCGCCGCGCCACCCGCGTGCGCAACGTCAACAAGGCATCGCCCGCCGCCACCCGCTCGGTGAGCGCCTGCGCCGCGTTGTGCGCGATGTTCAACACGGTCTGGATCAGTTGCTCTCGGTCACCCCGGAACTCGGGCAAGGACGTGTCGTAGTCCCGCCAGACGCGCAAGCCCCGTGGAAACTCAGCCAGGATCAGCGAACGCACCCGCTCGCACACCTCGTGGATGTTCACATCGCCCACCACATGCGGACGCCGGTGCGGCGCCAGCAAGCGGTCCACCAGCAACTGCAGCCGGTCGGCCTCATGGATGATGACCTGGGTGTACTCCGTCAGCGAGCGTGACTCCAGTTCCATCTGCAGCAACTGCGCCGCCCCGCGGATGCCGCCCAGCGGGTTCTTGATTTCGTGGGCCAGATTACGGATCAGCTCCTTGTTGGCCTTGGCCTGGTCGAGCACGCGCTCCTCGCGCTCCTGGCGCGTCTGCTGCTCTGCCTCAACCAGTTCCACCAACACCAGGTCGCCGTGCTCCAGCCGGGTAGCAATCACCTGCACCGACATGACCTCGCCCACCTGCAAATGCAGGTGCCGCTTCAACTCGGCGTTCAGGCGGCTGGTCGCGTAATCATTGCGCGCCACGGCGGCCACCACATCGCGCAGCACGCTCGCGTCCACCAGCCAGTCGAACATCGACAGGCCCAGCATGGCGCGGCGTGACAGGCCCAGGGCCTCCTCAAAGGCCGTGTTGGCAAACAAGCACAGCCCCTCTGGCGTCACCACCGACACCATGGTGGCCAGGTGATCCAGGGTCTCCAGATGGTCGGGCAGACTGTGCTGGGTCAGCATCTGCCACTGAGGGTCACTCGTTCTCGGGGATCTCTCCATCCCTGGGTCCCATGGATGCGTTACTTCGCGCCGCCGCCGCTGCCGAACTTGCTCAGCTCTCGCTGCAAAGAGGCCACGTCGGCTTCCTTGCGCGTCAAGGCGGCCTTCATTTCATTGACGCGGTCCAGATACTTCTGATAGTTGCGTTCGTCGCCCCGGCGCTCGGGTTGGCCGTTGTTGTATTCCTTCTTCAAGGCGTCCAAGGCCGCCTGCTCCTTGCGCAACTCGGCTTCCAGAATGCGACGGGCATCGGTGTCGCGGGCCTTTTGCTCCTCAGACGCCACCTTGTTCTCGGGCGAGCTGCTTGCGGCTGAACCGCCGGCGCTGCGATTGCCACCGGAGGCCGCCCGCGGGGTGACCGACTGGATCACCGTGATCGGGGCACCGTCCAGCGTCTTGCAACCCTTGGCCGCCGCCTCTTTCGGAGACAGCGCATCGGTGTACAAGTTGCCGGGGCAACGGTAGACCTGCTGCGCGTACGCCGTGCCCCCCACCGGCGCCAGTGCCAATGTCAGGCAGGCAACAGGGCGCCACAGTCGAGAAAAAGCGAGCGAAGGTGGCAAGGTGAAGTGCGTCATGTCCTGTTTCTGAAATGCAGAGCCTGAGGTTCGATCCCAGTATGCCCCAGCGGTTCCGACTGCGCGGACGCCGGGGCCAAGAAAAAAGGGCGACTCGCGCCGCCCTTTGTATCGGGATGTCAACCCCAGGCCCGATCCCGAAGGATCACAGGCTGTAGTACATGTCGAATTCGACCGGGTGCGTGGCCATGCGGAAGCGGGTCACTTCCTGCATCTTCAGCTCGATGTAAGCGTCGATGTACTCATTGGTGAACACGCCACCCTTGGTCAGGAACGCGCGGTCCTTGTCCAGGTATTCCAGAGCCTGATCCAGGCTGTGGCAGACGGTCGGCACCAGTGCGTCCTCTTCCGGAGGCAGGTGGTACAGGTCCTTCGTGGCGGCTTCGCCCGGATGGATCTTGTTTTCCACGCCGTCCAGACCAGCCATCATCAACGCGGCGAAAGCCAGGTACGGGTTGGCCGAAGGATCGGGGAAGCGCGCTTCGATGCGGCGAGCCTTGGGGTTGGCCACATACGGGATACGGATCGAGGCCGAGCGGTTCTTGGCCGAGTAAGCCAGCTTCACCGGAGCTTCGAAGCCGGGCACCAGACGCTTGTACGAGTTCGTACCGGGGTTGGTGATGGCGTTCAGAGCACGGGCGTGCTTGATGATGCCGCCGATGTAGTACAGAGCAAATTCGCTCAGGCCAGCATAGCCGTCGCCAGCGAACAGGTTCTTGCCGTCCTTCCAGATGGACTGGTGAACGTGCATGCCGGAACCGTTGTCGCCAACGATGGGCTTGGGCATGAAGGTGGCGGTCTTGCCGTAGGCGTTGGCCACGTTCACGATCACGTACTTCTGCAGTTGCAGCCAGTCAGCGCGTTCGGTCAGGGTGCTGAAGCGGGTGCCGATTTCCATCTGGCCGGCGTTGGCCACTTCGTGGTGGTGCACTTCAACAGGAATGCCCAGGCTTTCCAGGATCAGGCACATTTCCGAGCGCATGTCGTGACCGGAGTCCACGGGAGGCACGGGGAAGTAGCCACCCTTCACGGTGGGACGGTAGCCGTTGTTGCCGTGCTCGTAGGAGGTGCCGGTGTTCCAGGCGCCCTCTTCCGATTCGATCTTGAAGAAGCTGCCGGACATTTCGTTGCCCCAGCGGATCGAGTCGAACACGAAGAACTCGGGCTCCGGACCGAAGAAAGCGGTGTCGCCCAGGCCGGAAGCCTTCAGGTAGGCCTCAGCGCGCTTGGCCAGCGAGCGAGGATCGCGCTCGTAAGGCTTGCCGTCGTGCGGATCGATCACGTCGCAGGTCAGCAGCAGGGTCGGCTCTTCGAAGAAGGGGTCGATGTTGGCCGTGTTGGGGTCCGGCATCAGCAGCATGTCGGAGGCTTCGATGCCCTTCCAACCAGCGATCGACGAACCGTCAAAGGCGTGACCCGATTCGAACTTGTCTTCGTCAAAGTGAGAAACGGGCACCGTGGTGTGGTGCTCTTTGCCGCGGGTGTCGGTAAAACGGAAGTCAACGAACTTCACTTCGTTGTCCTTCACCATCTTCATCACGTCGGCGACGGTCTTGTTGGCCATCAGATGCTCCTAGCCAGAGGCTGAATGTAAAAGCGAGAAATTTGAAGCTGTCTCAAGCGACCCGGAGACAGCGCCCAATGTATATGCAGAAAGCGTGCCATCGCGCCCATTACCCGACGGATCGGTGCACGCACTGAAACAGGGGCTGAATGTACATGCGCCGGCCGTGTTTGACCACTGCCGACCCACGCATTCAGCGCAATGCACCACATCGGTGCATTTATTTTAAGGAGATCAGTCGCGCACCGTTATGGGGCCAGTCGATGCACCAAACTGAGACAGTCCGGCTTGCAGCTCCGTGAACGCCGCTTCCACCAGCTCGGTCGGCCCCTTCACCCCCAGTTCGATGTGGCGGCCATGCACCGGATGGTCAACGCTGGGCAGACTGAAAACCTTGACCGGCGCAAAGCGCGCCTCGATCGCCACCATCAAGGGGGTCAACAGCGACTCGATGCCGCCATACACCACGATGGCCTTCTCTCGCTTGCGCCCCGAGCCATGCAGCTCACGGTGCAGGTGATCGAGCGCCCAAGCCATCATGGGCCAGGCCATCACCGGGAAGCCCGGCATGAAGTGCACCCGCCCTTCCAGCGAGAAGCCGGGGATCCGGTTGTAAGGGTTGGGCAAGATGGTCGCGCCTTCGGGGAAGAAGCCCATCTGCAGGCGCTGCAGGATGTCGGGAGCGCCCGGATCAAAGGGCTGCCCCGCCTCTTCGGCCATCTCCTGGCTGCGCTGCAAGATCAATTCCCGCGCCTGTGGGTGCAGCACCAGGGGGCGGCCTGCGGCCTGACCGGCACAGGCCCGCGTACAGTCGTCGGGCGTGGCGCCGATGCCACCGAACGAGAACACCACGTCCCCGCTCGTCAAGGCGTGACGCACCTCCTCGGTGATCCGCTCCGGGTCATCGCCCACATAACGAGCCCACGACAGCGCCATGCCGCGCTCGCCCAGCAACTCGATGGCCTTGCTCAGATGCTTGTCCTGGCGACGTCCGCTGAGGATTTCGTCGCCAATGATGATGATGCCGATCATGAAGGTTCACCTGCCGCAAGCAGCGGCGTCAAAGGTTCAGGAGAAGAGGCTTCGGCACGCAGCGCGCTCAGTGCCGGCAGCAGGAAGTGCGCAAACCACAACGCGGCGAACGCAAACACCAGCGTGTAGATCCACACTGACAACAACAGGATGAAAGGCGCCAGGGCCAGCGCCAGCACCCCCAAGGCCCACAGCGCCGCCGGGGCCGCGCCCAGGTAGCCCGCGATCACACCCATGGTCAGCAAGGCCGGACGTTGCGAGCGCAGCAGGTGCTCGCGCTCCTGCGGCGTCGCCCAGTCGGCCAGGGTGTCGAACACCAGCACACGGTAGGTCAGCCACCCCCAGATCAAGGGCGGCAGCACCACCGCCAGCGGAGGCAGCAGCCACAGCGGCAGGCTCACGCCCAGGGCCAGCAGCGCCAGCACCGTGGCGCGCAGCGACCACCACAGACTTTGCCACACGGAGGCCTGATGGCGCGACTGCAGCGCCGGAAAGCGTCGTCGCACCACCAGCTTGACGAGGGCGGGCGTCATCAAGGCGGCCACCAGGAGCAGGCACATCACCACCACCAGCGGAATCACGACCAGCACCAGCACCAGGGGGGCCACGGCCATGCGCAACTGCGACAAGCCCCAATTGTCCAGGGCCGAGAGCACATGCTGGCTGACCGACCAGCCGTCCAGCACGACGCGCACCCAGGCCACGCCATCGCTCCAGCCCCACCAGGCCAGGGCGCCCAGCACCACCGCCGCCAACAGCAAAGGCAGCAACGACAGCCAGATCACCTGAGGCATCAGGCAATAGGCCAGCGCACGCCAGCCTGCGTCCAGCATTCGCCCCAGGGGCGGCACGTTCCCGCTCACTCCTGGTCCCCGCCCAGCAAGCCACCCAGCAAGGAGCCACCGGCCACGCCCGTCAACAAGGAGCCCTCGTCACGGCTGCGTCCGCCGGCCTGGGGTGCCGCGGCAAAAATGCGCGAAGCCAGGCGCGAGAAAGGCAGGCTTTGCAGCCACACCTGTCCGGGCCCCGTCACGCGCGCCAGGAAGATGCCCTCACCGCCGAACAGGGCCGTCTTGATCTTGCCGACGTACTGGATGTCGAAATCCACGCCTTGCGTATAAGCCACCACACAGCCGGTGTCGATGAGCAGGGTCTCACCGGCCTGCAGGTCGCGGCGCACCACCGTGCCGCCCGCGTGCACAAAGGCCATGCCATCGCCTTCGAGCTTCTGCATGATGAAACCTTCGCCGCCAAAGAAACCGGCGCCCAGCTTGCGCTGCAAGGCGATGCCCAGGGACACCCCACGCGCCGCACACAAGAACGAGTCTTTCTGACAGATCAGGGTGCCGCCCAACTGGCGCAGGTCCATCGGCAGGATCTTGCCCGGATACGGGGCGCCAAAGGCCACCCGCTTCTTGCCGCTGGCCTGGTTGGTGTAGACGGTCGTGAACAGGCTCTCACCGGTGATCAGGCGCTTGCCGGCGCCCAGCAACTTGCCGAACAGCCCGCCCCCCTGCTGGCCCGAGCCGTCGCCAAAGACCGTGTCCATCTCGACACCGGGCTCCATGAACATCATGGAGCCCGCCTCGCCAATTGCCGCTTCACCAGGGTCGAGCTCGACCTCCACGAACTGCATCTCGGCGCCCTTGATCTCGTAATCCACCACGTCCATGGCCATGAATCCACACTCCAACCAGTTCCGCACCCCAGGAAGCGGGGTGACACACGCCTGCCGCGGGGCGCACAATGCCCTGCATGCTGCGGCAGCAGAGCGAAAGCTCTGCGATTATTGTGGCCGAGATCCGCAGCCCCTGATGCCATCTGGCCCACGCCAACCGCCTCACCCCCTCTTCGATGTCGCTTCATCTCCCGACCCTGGCCCTGGTGGTGTGCGTGGTGCTCCTGACCACCACCGTCATCATGACGCTGGTGGGCCTGACCCAACGCACCTACCGCGGCTTCTGGTGGTGGACCGCCGCACAGGGCCTCACCCTGCTGAGCGCCGTGTGTCTGCTGCTGCGCGACACCCACCCCTGGCTGCCGGCCCTGTCGGTCTTGCTGTGGCTGCAATGGCCCATGACCATGCTGGTGGGGATGCGGCAGTTCTATGCGCGCACCGATTTCCGCACGCCCCAGTGGATGGATGGCGCCTTGCTGGCCCTGGGCTTCTGGGCCCTGCTCACCCTCGACCAACGCCTGCCCGACGACCTGGGCGCGCGCGTGGCCAGTTTCAGCTTCGTCAGCATCGGCTTTTTCCTCTACGCCGCCTGGCAGATCCACGCCATCCGTGACTGGCGCCAAAGCGCCTACCTCAAGGCCCTGCTGCTCTACCTCGTCTCGGCCGCCCTGCTCCAGGTGCCCCGTCTGCTGTCCGGCCTGAGCAGTTGGGGCACCCCGGTCACCGCCCCCGACCACATCCAGCAGCCGGCGGTGCTCGTGGCCCTGGTGGCCGGCGTCATCTTCTCGGTCTACATCTGCCTGCTGCTCACCTACGAACGCACCGAGCACGACCTGCGCGAGTCACACCGGCAACTGCGTGTCATGGCCGACTTCGACATGCTCACCCAGTTGCCCAACCGGCGCCACTTCACCGAGATGGGCACCCAGGCCCTGCGCCTGAGCACCCCGGGCTCGGCCGCCTTGATGATGTTCGACATCGACCATTTCAAGCGCATCAACGAACAGCACGGCCACGCTGCCGGCGATGAAGCCCTGAAGCTGCTGGCCAGCAGCGCCCGGCGCCTGCTGCGCACCCGCGACCTGATGGGCCGTCTCGGTGGCGACGAGTTCGTGGCGCTGCTGACCGACACCACCGTCAAGGATGCGCTGCATGTGGCACAACGCATGGTGGCTCACGTCGAACGCAACCGGCAGTCCCTGAAGCAGCATCCCCTGAGCGTCAGCTTCGGCGTCGTGCAGGTTCAGCCCGACGAGGCCCTGACCGACGCCATCCGCCGCGCCTCCCAGGCGCTGGACGAAGCCCGCAGCCAGGGAGACTCCCGCTTCGTGTCCGCCGAAGACGACGACGGCATGCCGGTGTTCTCGCCCAGCCAGCCGCTCGGCCACAGCGGCTTCTGAATCACGGCCCAGCGGGCGGCCGAAGCAGCGACAATCGGGCCATGTCTTCTTACGATGTGGTGGTGATCGGCGCGGGCGCGGCCGGTCTGATGTGTGCGAGCGTGGCGGGCCAGCGCGGTCTCAAGGTCCTGCTGCTGGACCACGCTCCCAAAGTCGCCGAAAAGATCCGCATTTCAGGGGGCGGGCGCTGCAACTTCACCAACCGTGAGGTCACGCCGGCCAACTTCCTCAGCGAGAACCCCCACTTCTGCCGCTCGGCCCTGGCGGGCTTCACCCCGCAGGACTTTCTGGCCATGGTCGAACGCCACGGCATTGCCTGGCACGAGAAACACCGCGGGCAGCTGTTTTGCGAACACAGCGCCAACGACATCATCCAGATGCTGCTGCGTGAATGCGAAGCCGGTCAGGTCACGCGCTGGCAGCCTTGCGCCGTTCAAGCCGTTCGGCCCCTGCATGCCGCCGACACCGACGCCATCCGCTTTGAGATCGACTCCGACCGCGGCCTCATCCGGGCTCATCAGGTCGTGATCGCCACCGGTGGGCTGGCCATCCCCAAGATCGGCGCCACCGACTTCGGCCAGAAGCTCGCCGCCCAACTCGGCCATCAGATCGTGCCGCTGCGCCCTGCCCTTGTGCCGCTCACCTTTGCGGCCGACACCTGGGCGCCCTTTGTGCCCATGGCCGGTATCTCACTTGAGGTGGAGGTCAGCACCCCGGCGGCCAGCGGCGCCAAAGGCAAGCGCGGCAAAAGCGGCGCCCCGCTGTTCCTCGAAGACCTGCTCTTCACCCACCGCGGACTCAGCGGCCCCGCCATCCTGCAAATCTCCAGCTACTGGCAACCTGGCCAGGCGCTCACGCTGAACCTGACCCCGCAGCGCGACCTGGCTGGCAGCCTCAAGCAGGCCAAGGCCGGCTCACGCAAGCAGCTGTCCACCGAATGGGCCCGCGCCCTGGGTGAGGCCGTGCCCCAGCGTCTGGCGCAGACCTGGCTGGCCGAGCAAGCCGTGCGCATCTCGCCCTCGCTGCGCCCGGACGCCGCCCTCGCTGAACTCAAGGACAAGGACCTGGACGCCCTGGGCCAATCGGCCAACGCCTGGTCCATCGTGCCCAGCGGCACCGAGGGCTACGCCAAGGCCGAGGTCACGGCCGGCGGCGTGGACACCCGCGAACTCAGCTCGCAAACCATGGAGAGCAAAAAGGTGCCCGGCCTGTACTTCATTGGCGAAGTGGTGGACGTGACGGGCTGGCTGGGCGGCTACAACTTCCAGTGGGCCTGGGCCAGCAGCGTCGCCTGCGGCCGCGCCCTCTCCCCCACCCCTGGGTCGGCAGCAGGCTAACCCGGTAGTAAGATGCCGACATGAGCAGCACGCACTTCGGTTTCCAGCAGGTTGACGAGTCCCAGAAGGCACAACGCGTTCGCGGTGTGTTCGACTCCGTCGCCAACAAGTACGACATCATGAACGACCTGATGTCGATGGGTCTGCACCGCCTGTGGAAGACCTACACCATCGCCGCGAGCGGCGTGCGCGAAGGCCACAAGGTGCTCGACATTGCCGGCGGCACCGGAGACCTGTCCGAGGCCTTTGCCAAGCGCGTCGGCCCCAGCGGCATGGTGGTTCACACCGACATCAACGAAGCCATGTTGAGCACCGGCCGCGACCGCCTGCTCAACAGCGGCGTGGCCCTGCCCACCACGCTTTGCGACGCCGAAAAGCTGCCCTTCCCCACCGACACCTTCGACATCGTCACGGTGGCCTTCGGCCTGCGCAACATGACGCACAAGGACATCGCCCTCAAGGAAATGTGCCGCGTGATCAAGCCGGGCGGCCGCTTGCTGGTGCTGGAGTTCTCGAAAGTCGCCAAGCCGCTGGAAAAGGCGTACGACTGGTACTCCTTCAAGATCCTGCCCAAGATCGGGCAGTTCGTCGCCGGGGACGCCGCCAGCTACCAATACCTGGCCGAATCCATCCGCATGCACCCTGATCAGGCCACCCTCAAGGCCATGATGAAGGAAGCCGGCTTCGGCCACGTCGACGTGCACAACATGACCGGTGGCGTCGTGGCCCTGCACATGGGCATCAAGTGCTGATCTGATCGCAGCCCCTGCCCTTCGTCCAGGCGCAAAAAAAAGGCCGGTGATCACACCGGCCTTTTTGCTTTGCGGCGCCCGCAGGCGCTCTGCATCAGGACACGCCCAGCAGATCTCGCTTGAGCGCATTGTCAGACGGACGCTCACCCAGCCAGATCTTCAGCAGCGCGCGGTAGAAGTCCTCGCCCGCGATGTCCTGGCCCAGCGCCTTGCCACCCAGGGTGATGTGGGTGCCCTGGCCAGGTACGTAATCGAGCTGGATCACCGAGCCCTTCTGCGCCTCGCCCACTTTCAGCATCGTGGCCTGCAGCGCCTCCAGACGCTTGCGCAAGACCGCCTGCTCGGCCGAGGACGCATTGTCTTCAATGCCGGTCACCAGGCTGTCGGCCAACTGCTCGGCCGACACATTGCGCAGCATGACGATGCGCACACTCTTCGGGCCGGGCTGGTTCAGCACGGACGCCGCCGAGGCATCGCGACGCGGCACATACAAACCCACCGCGTACACCTTGATGATCATCTTGACGCGCAAACCTGCGCCGTTGAGCACCAGGGGCTGATCGGCCAGCGTCAGTTGATCTTCAAAACGAACACCACCCACGTCACGGGCGGCATGCGCCGTCGGCACCACGGCCAGCAACAAAGCAGACAGTGCCGCACTGGCGATCTTCTTGGTCAGGGAACTCATCATCAGGCGGCTTTCTTCAGATCGGCATCACGCAATTCACGACGCAAAATCTTGCCCACATTGGACTTGGGCAACTCGTCGCGAAACTCAATGTACTTGGGTCGCTTGTAGCCGGTCAACTGTTCCCTGCAGAACTCGGCCAGGTCTTCCTTCGTCAGCTCAGGGTCGCGGCGCACGACAAACAGCTTCACCGCCTCGCCCGAATGAACGTCCGGCACGCCGATCACTGCGGCCTCCAGCACGCCGGGGTGCGACACCGCCACGTCTTCCACCTCATTGGGATACACATTGAAGCCCGAGACCAGCACCATGTCCTTCTTGCGGTCCACGATCTTGACGTAGCCCTGCTCGTCCATGACGCCCACGTCGCCGGTCTTGAAGAAGCCGTCTGCCGTCATGACCTTGGCAGTTTCCTCGGCACGGTGCCAGTAGCCCGCCATCACCTGCGGGCCGCGAATGCAGATCTCACCGGCCTGGCCCAAGGCAACTTCCTGCCCGTCATCGTCACGGATGGAAATCTCAGTGGACGGCAGTGGCAAACCGATGGTGCCCGTGTACAGCTCAATGTTGTTGGGGTTGCAGGACGCCACTGGCGAGGTCTCTGACAGGCCGTAGCCTTCGATGATGGGCTTGCCCGTGATCGCCTTCCAGCGCTCGGCCACCGCGCGTTGCACCGCCATGCCGCCCCCGATCGTCACCTGCAGGCTGGAAAAGTCCAGCTTGGCAAACTCGGGGTTGTTCATCAGGCCGCTGTAAAGCGTGTTGACCGCGGGGAACAGGTGGAAGCGGAACTGCGACAACTCCTTGATGAAACCGGGAATGTCGCGCGGGTTCGGGATCAGCAGCATGCAGGCGCCATTGCGGATGCCCATGAGCGCACATACCGTCAGCGCGAAGATGTGATACAGCGGCAAGGCGCACACCACATTGAGCTGCGGAAAAGCCTGACGGTCTACACCGTTCATCAGCCACGCTTCGCACTGCAGCACATTGGACAGCAGGTTGCGTTGAAGCAGCGTGGCGCCCTTGGAAACACCGGTGGTACCGCCGGTGTACTGCAAGAAAGCGACGTCATCGGCCGTCAGCGGCACGGGCTGGTAGGCCTGGCGTGCACCCTCGGTAAGCACCTGGCCAAAGCGGTGATAGCCCGGCAACGACCAGGCTGGCACCATCTTGCGCACACGGCGCACGACGAAATTGGTCAGGGCGCCCTTCACGAGGCCCATCAGGTCGCCCATCGACGCCACCACCACATGCTTGAGGTGGCCGCGTGCCTGGATGGCCTGCAACGTGGTCGCAAAGTTCTCGAGGATGAAGATGGCTTCGGCGCCGCTGTCGTGCAACTGGTGCTCCAGCTCACGCGGCGTGTACATCGGGTTGACGTTGACCACCACACAGCCCGCGCGCAAGATGCTGGCGACCACCACGGGGTACTGCAAGACATTGGGCATCATCACCGCCACGCGGCTGCCCTTCTTGAGGCCCTGGGCCTGCAGCCACGACGCCACGCGCGCCGACAACAGGTCCACGTCCGCGTACGTCAGCGAGGCACCCATGCAACGGAAGGCCACGCGGTCCTTGTACTTGCGCATGGCCTCGTCCAACAGGGCCACCAGCGAACCGTATTGACTCGCGTCGATCTCCTGCGGCATGCCCGCAGGGTAATGCTTCAACCAGATTTTTTCCATGAACACCTCAGACGACGGCGCGTACACGACCAGCCGCATTAACACAACAAGCGGAATGTTACATTAACTCTGCAACATGCGATCGGTATCATGTCGTCCATTCAGCGTTCGCCCAGCCGATGCATCCCAAATCTGCCAATTCTTCACGCGCCCGCCCCACCCGTGCGCCCGACAGCACCGACCCGGAGATCACCGTGGAAGAGTTATCGGCACGCACGGGCGTGAGTGTGCGCAACATCCGCGCCTACCAGACCGCGGGGCTCATGCCCCCACCGCGGCTGAAGGGCCGACTCGGCCTGTATGACCACGAGCATCAGGGCAAGCTGGAGCTGATCCGCGATCTGCGTCAGCAAGGCTTTCGCCTTGACACGATCAAGGACATGCTGGAGAACACCCCTGAGGGTGCCTGGTCGGAGTACTCGCTGATCAGCGGCCTGTTCTCGACCACGTTCTTCACCGTGGAGGCGCCCAAGCGCAAAGCCCTCTCGGAAATGGCCTCGCATTGGGCCACGCCCGCGACCCCCGAGCAGAAAGAGCGCCTGAGCCAGAACGGCCTGTACCGTCGCATCGGCCCGGACGAGGTCGAGATCCTGAGCCCGGCGCTGGAGCGCATCGGCATCCAACTGGCCGAGCTGCATGTGCCACTCGACACAGTGCTGGACCTGCAAGACACCTTGATCGAGCACACCCGCATCATTGCCACGGCCTACGTCGAGCAGCTGTTTCTAAGCTTGGCCAAGGACGTGGCAGCCAAGGCCGAGAGCGCTGGCGGCAAAGCCACCGATGCCGGCGTGGTCGAGCCCTTGAAGGCCTTGTTCGAACGCCTGCGCCCGCTGGCAATCGGCTCCATCAGCGCCGCCTTTCCCGTGGTGCTGCAGCAGGAATTCGACCGCAGCATCCAGAAACAGCGCAAACTGCGAGACTGACGGACCGCGAGGAGGCGCCATGAGTCACAACCATCAACGTGCCCATGACGCCCTGCTCCACGAGATCGAAGCCGAGGTGCGCGACACGCAGGACATGACCGGCCGCGCCTCGCTGTCAAAGCGCGTCGTGCAGGCGCTGCGACAGGTGCGGCGCGAGGCCTTTGTGCCCGACGACCTCCAGGACTCGGCCTACCTGAACATGCCCTTGCCGATCGGGCACCGTCAAACGATTTCCCAACCCTACATCGTCGCCCTGATGACGGAGTTGCTCGAGCCTCAAGCCGATCAGGTCGTGCTCGAAGTCGGCACGGGCTCAGGCTATCAGGCAGCCGTCCTGGCTGGACTCGTCAAGCATGTGTACTCGGTCGAAGTCCTGCCAGCCTTGGCCGAACAAGCCAAGGAACGGCTGCGACGCCTGGGCTATCACAATGTCAGCGTGCGCGAAGGCGATGGCAGCGAGGGCTGGCCCGAGCATGCCCCTTATGACGCGATCATCGTGACGGCCGCCGGCCCTCAGGTCCCCCTGGCGCTGATTGAACAACTCAAACCCGGCGGTGTGCTCGTGATGCCGGTGGGCCCAAGCCACTTTGGCCAAATCCTGAGGGTGATCCGAAAAGGCGCCGAAAGCCAACTGGACGAGCGCGATGTGCTGCCGGTGGCCTTCGTCCCCCTGACCCACTGAGCGCAGTCCGGTGGTCCCGGCCTTCAACCACCTATGTGGTGCTTGCCGATCAGGTAGGCGCTGCTCGCCTGCGGGCCCTCTTCGCCCATTTCCTCGGCAAATCGCAGCTCATCCCCCAAGGCCAGTTGGTCGAAGTCCCCTTCGATCAGGCTGTTGCGGTTGAGATAGAACATCCGCCCGTCAGGCGCCTCGATCCAGGCACGGTCCCGCTCCGGCTCAATCTCGGCCACCCGGCCATGGCCCTGCGGTTCGTGCGTCTTGACCTTGTCTTGTTGGCGACGCAACAAATCCTCCAGTTGGCGCCGCATCGCATCGAAGGCATCGCGGATGGCCACGTAGACATCGGTGTAGGCGTGATGCTGCTCGGGTTCGCGGTCGGCGACAAGCTCATGCCCCGGCACCCGGGTGTCGATGCGAATGTGAAAGAGGTTGCCCTGCTGGTGGTGACGATGGCGCTCTTCCACCACCACACGGCAACTCATGATGGTGGGGTAGAACGTCCCCAGCTTGTCCACGTGTTCCAGAATCCTGGCTTCGATCGCATCCGAATGATCCAGATTCCGGAAGGTGACCTGCACAACGGGCGCTGGTGAAGCGGTCATTTGATTTGCTCCATGGATGAACAACAAGGACTGCTCAGCCCACTTCAAGCAATACGGCACGACATGAGGAGGCCACCGGGTCGCCATACTGCGGCGAAGACAAGCCCCTTGTCAATGCATCCGATTGACCCAGCCAGGTGAAGTCGTCATCATCGGCCGGTGATCTGTCTGTCCGCCCTTTACAGCCAGATGTCGCAGGCCTGAACGGGGCATCTTCACATCAGCCAGGGAGACGGCCATGGGTGAACGATTGAACGCAGGGGAAGTCTGTACACGCGAGGTGACCATCGCCTTTCGCCACACCGAGCTGGTCACGGCCGCCCAATTGATGCGGGAGGCTCATGTTGGCGCCCTGGTCGTGGTCGATGAGGCTCAGGGCATTCGCACCGTGGCCGGACTGCTCACCGACCGGGACATCGTGACCGCCGTCATCGCCCCCGGTATGGACCCGGGCACCTTGACCGTAGGCGAGGTCATGAGCGAACCAGCTGTGACGGTCGGAGAGGACGCCTCCCTGATTGACCTGATGCGCACCATGCGTGATCACGGCGTGCGTCGCGTTCCGGTCGTCGGCGAGCGGCAAGCGCTGCTGGGACTGGTCACCTTGGACGATGCCCTGGAGGTTCTGGCCGAGGAACTGTCCTTGCTCGTCGCAACCATTCGCAACGAGAACCGGCGTGAGCGCCAGCGGCGCCAGTGAAGCCGCCCCCAACCTGTCGGCAGGCCCAGAAAGCAGAAAACCCGGTATCTTTCGATACCGGGTTTCGGCTATTTCTTGGTCGGGGCGGCGGGATTCGAACTCGCGACCCCTTGCACCCCATGCAAGTGCGCTACCAGGCTGCGCTACGCCCCGACAAGAATTAAATTATATGCTGGAAATTCATCGATTTGCAAGACGCCCGAAATTTTTTGCGTCAAGCCAACAAATCGCGGATCGACACCAGGGCCTCGCGCAAGGCCAGCACCGTCTGTCCATCCAGCGATTGCATCTCGGCCAGGTCGGGTGCACCCCAAGCCGCGCCCACGGTGGCCGACACGCTGGCTTGCAAGGCACGGCTCGACGTGCCGCTGCTCCACGCCGGCGACGTCGCGCCCGCCATCACGGCCGGTGCGGCCAGATCCACCGGCAAGGCCGCCACAGCGGCTTCATGCGGCGCATCCTCGTCCACGGCCTCGTGGACATGCCGATGGGCGTTGCCCTCGGCCAGCTGGTTGCGCGCCCCACTGATCGTGAAGCCCTGTTCGTACAGCAACTCCCGGATGCGGCGGATCAACAAGACCTCATGATGCTGGTAGTAGCGCCGGTTGCCCCGGCGCTTCATCGGCTTGAGCTGAACGAACTCCTGCTCCCAGTACCGCAGCACATAGGGCTTGACCAGACACAACTCGCTCACTTCACCGATGGTGAAGTAGCGTTTGGCAGGAATGGGCGGCAAAGCGCTGTCGACGCGGTCCATGTGTCCCTAAAGCAAGAAGAACCTTGCCCGCATCACATGCCGCGGGCAAAGAGGACTGACTTTACTCCAAGTCTTCGTCAGACGGAACGTCGCCCTGCACCATGCCTTTGAGCTTCTGGCTGGCATGGAAGGTCACCACGTTGCGGGCCTCGATGGGGATCACCTCACCCGTGCGCGGATTGCGCCCCGGACGGGCAGCCTTGCGACGGATCTGAAAGTTGCCAAAGCCCGACAGCTTGACATCCTGCCCCTCGATCAAAGCCCCTTGCACCGAGTCAAAAAAGGCCTCGACCATGTCCTTGGACTCACGCTTGTTGAGGCCCAGACGGTCGAACAGCATCTCCGACAACTCCGCCTTGGTCAGGGTGGGCGTTTCGATGGTCGGCAACAGCACGGTCAGGTCACTGATCTTGTCATTCATGTCGACGGCCCTCCCCGGCCTCAAGCGCGCACGCGCGCACCCACGGCCGAACCCACCGCAGCCAACACGGCCTGCATGGCCACGTCGATGCGTTCGTCGGTCAGGGTCTGCTCGTCGTCACGCAACTCCACGCGCACAGCCAGGCTGCGCTCGTTCTCGGCCAGGCCCGCCACCGGCGTCTTGGGCTTGTAGATGTCGAACAGGCGAGCGCCCCGCACCAGGCCATCGGTCGCCGCCTGCGTGATCGCGCCAATCACGGCGTCATGCGCCGTGGTGTCGTTCACCACCAGGGCCAGGTCGCGGTACACCGACTGCATGCGCGGCACCGGCTGGAAGGCGGGCACGACGCGCTGGCTCAGCACGCTGGCATCCAGCTCGAACAGCACGGGAGCCAAAGGCAGGTCGTAGGCCTGACGCCACTTTGGATGCAACTCGCCCACGAAGCCCACAGCTTGACCGCCGACCAAGACCTGGGCACAACGCCCCGGGTGGAACGCGGGATGCTCGGCCGCCACAAAAGTGGCCCGGCGCGGCGCCAGCAGCGCCTCGACATCGCCCTTCACATCGAAGAAATCAATGTTACGCGCCGCGGCACCCCACTGCAGGGTATCGGCCGGGCCGTAAGCCAGACCACTCACGCGCACCGGCTGGTCAAAGCCGCCCACGGTCAGGTTGCTGTCCACCACCGAGTCGTCGCGCTTGAACACACGGCCCACTTCGAACAGGCGCACGCGTTCGGCCTTGCGAGCCAGGTTGGTCTTGAGCACCTCGACCAGGCTGCCAATCAGCGTCGAGCGCATCACCGACAGCGGGCTGGCGATCGGGTTGAGCACACGAATCGGCTGGGTGTTGCCGGCAAAGTCGGCTTCCCAACGCTCTTCGACGAAGCTGAAGGTGATGACCTCCTGGTAGCCACGGCCCGCGACATCGTGGCGCACCGCGTACAGGCTGCGGCGTGCTTCCGGCAGCACCAGCGGCGTCACGGGGGCCAGCGGCGCACGCTTGGGCAGCTTGTCAAAGCCGATCACGCGCACCACTTCTTCGATCAGGTCTTCCTCGATCTGCAGGTCGAAGCGCCAGCTCGGCGGCGTCACCACCAGGTGCGTGTCGTCACCCTGGGCCACGGTGCTGTAAGGCAGACCCAGGCGATGCAGCACGGTCTGGCACTCGGCCAGGGTGACGGGCATGCCGATCACCCGCTGGGCACGCGAGAGACGCAGCGTCACCGGCTTGCGCTCGGCCGCCTTGACGATCTGGTCGTCCACCGGACCGGCTTGCCCACCGCAGATGTCGAGGATCAGCTGGGTGATGCGCTCGAGGTACTGCACGGTCGGTGCCGGGTCCACGCCACGCTCGAAGCGGTGCGAGGCGTCGGTCGAGAAGTTGTAGCGGCGGGCGCGTCCGGCAATCGCCTTGGGCCACCAGAACGCGGCCTCCAGGTAAACGTTGCGGGTCTCATCGCCCACGGCAGTGTCGTCACCGCCCATGATGCCGGCCAGCGACTCGACCTGCGCGCCGGCGGCGATCACGCCCACCTGCTCGTCCAGCGTCACGGTGTTGCCATTGAGCAGCTTGAGCGTTTCGCCCGGCTGCGCCCAACGCACCTGCAGCTCGCCCTGGATCTTGTCCAGATCGAACACGTGCGAGGGCTGGCCCAGCTCGAACATCACGTAGTTGGAGATGTCGACCAGGGCCGAGACGGGGCGCTGGCCGCAGCGCGCCAGGCGCTCGACCATCCAGTCCGGCGTCTTCGCTTGAGGATTGACGCCCTGGATGACGCGGCCTGCAAAGCGGCCGCACAGCTCGGGCGCCTGCACCGTCACCTTCAGTGCGGCATCCACACCGGGCTGCACCGGCTCGATGCTCGGCAAGGTCAAAGGGGCGCCAGTCAGAGCCGACACCTCGCGGGCAATGCCGGCGACGCTCAGGCAATGCGCCAGGTTGGGCGTGAGCTTGAGGGTGAACAGCGTGTCGTCGAGCTTGAGGTGCTCACGGATGTTGACGCCGATGGGGGCGTCTTCGGCCAGGATGTGCAGACCGTTAGACTCTTCCGAGATGCCCAGCTCACGGGCCGAGCACAGCATGCCCTGGCTCTCGACACCCCGCAGCTTGCCCAGCTTGATCTTGAAGACCTTGCCATCGGCACCCGGTGGCAGCTCGGCGCCCACGGTGGCACAAGGGATCTTGATGCCGGGGCGCACATTGGGCGCGCCACAAACGATCTGCAGGACTTCGCCGGTACCCGCATCCACCTTGCACACGTTCAGACGGTCGGCATCAGGGTGCTTGGCGACGTCCAGCACCTGCGCCACAACCACACCGGTGAAGGCCGGGGCCACCGGTTGCAGCTCTTCCACTTCCAGACCGGCCATCGTCAGCAGGTCAGCCAGTTGCTGGGTGCTCAGGTCGGGGTTGCAGAAACTGCGCAGCCAGGACTCGGGGAATTGCATGTCAGGGATCCTTGGGTATCTGTGTTCAGTGAACCGTGTGGGTGACGAGTCAGTGCTCAGGCCTGATCGAAATCGGCGTCCAGCACCACACGGTAACGAGCCTTGCCTGCGCGCAGGTGGTCCAGCGCATCGTTGAGGCGGCTCATCGGGAAATGTTCGGTTTGCGGCTTGATGCCATGTCGAGCGGCGAATTCCAGCATCGTGTCGATGTCCTGGCGCGAACCGGTGGGCGAGCCGGACACGCTGCGCTGACCGCCGATCAGCGGGCCAGCCTCCACCTCCATGGGCTGCGGCAGCACGCCCACCAGATGCAGTCGGCCATTGGGCGCCAGCGTGCTCATCAGCGCCTTCCAGTTGAGCATCACATTCACGGTGACCAAGACCATGTCGAGACGGCCACGCAGGGCTTTCATGGCCGATGCATCCACACTGGACACCACCTGATGAGCGCCCATCTGCAGCGCTTCGTCACGCTTGGATTCGCTGGACGTGAAGGCCGTGACCTCACAGCCCCAGGCGCGCGCAAACTGCAAGGCCAGGTGGCCCAGACCGCCAATGCCCACCACACCCACGCGGTGGGTCGGCTTGATGTCGAAATTCAGGAAGGGCGAGAACACCGTGACCCCACCACACAGCAAGGGACCGGCGTCCTTGGGGTCCAGCCCCTCGGGAATCGGCGCGGCCCACAACCAGTGCGCGCGCACGCGCTCGGCAAAGCCACCGTGGTGACCGATGATGGTGGGCACGCCAGCACGGCACATCTGAGGCTGGCCGCTCAGGCACGGCGCACAGGCCATGCAGCTGCCACTCATCCAGCCCAGGCCGACGCGCTGACCCAGTTTCAGGCCACGCGCCTGCGGGCCCAAGGCCACCACCGAGCCAATCACTTCGTGACCGCCGACCACGGGATAGGCTGCCGGCCCCCATTCGCCATCGATCACCGACAGGTCAGAGTGACACAGACCGCAGTGCTCGACGCGGATCTCGACCTCTTCCGCGCCCAATGGGCCCGGATCGTACGAAAACGGCACCACAGGCTGGTTCAAGGCCTGCGCGGCCCAGGCACGGATCGAGGTGGCGGTCGTCATGGCGTGGTCCTTACTGGAACTGCTGCAGGAAGCGCAAATCGCCTTCGAAGAACAGGCGCAGGTCGTTGACGCCGTAACGCAGCATGGTCAAACGATCGGGACCCAGGCCGAAGGCGAAGCCGATGTAGTGCTCGGGGTCCAGGCCATAGTTGCGCACCACGTTCGGGTGCACCTGCCCTGCCCCGCCCACTTCCAGCCAGCGGCCCTTCAAGGGGCCGGAGGCGAAGGCGATGTCCACTTCGGCCGAAGGCTCGGTGAAGGGGAAGAAGGATGGACGGAAACGAATGTCCAGCTCGTCGGTCTCGAAGAAGGTGCTGAAGAAGTCGCCCAGCATCGCCTTCAGGTCGGTGAAGCTGACGTTCTCGCCAATCCACAGGCCTTCGCACTGGTGGAACATGGGCGAGTGGGTGGCATCGCTGTCCACGCGATAAGTGCGGCCGGGCGCGATGACGCGCAGATCGGGCATGCGCTCGCCTTGGGCCATCGCCGCTGCGTGACGCTGGACGTGCTGCACGGCATAGCGCACCTGCATCGGGCTGGTGTGCGTGCGCAGCAGGTGCCCCCCCTCCACATAGAAGGTGTCGTGCATCGAACGTGCGGGGTGGTCTTCCGGCGTGTTGAGGGCCGTGAAGTTGAACCAGTCGGTTTCGATCTCGGGGCCATCGGCCACGGCGAAACCCATCGAGCCGAAGATGCCTTCGATGCGCTCGATGCTCAGGGAAACGGGGTGCAGACCGCCCTCGCCACGACGGCGACCGGGCAGCGTGACGTCCAGGCTTTCGGCGCGCAGTTGCTGCGCCAGTTCGGCGTCGGCCAAGGCCTGACGGCGTTCGTTGAGTGCGGCTTCGACCTTCTGCTTGGCCTGGTTGATGGCCGCACCACGGGTCTTCTTCTCTTCAGGACTGAGCGCCCCCATGCCTTTGAGCAGTTCGGTCACGCTGCCCGACTTGCCCAGGAATCGCGCTTTGGCGTTTTCAAGGTCAGCAGGCGTGTTGGCCTCGGCGAATGCCGCTTGGGCGGATTGAACCAGTGCCTGAAGGTCGCTATGGGGATCGTTCATTGTCTTGTGTCGAAAAAAAAGGCCAACACACGGTTGGCCTTTGAATCACCCGCCTGCCCGCTCAGGTTGCCCTGAACCGATGCAGCCGGGCGCAGCATCTTGCTGATTGCTTAAAAATCAAGCAGCCAGTTGAGCCTTGGCCTTTTCAACGATGCTGGCAAAAGCTGCCGGGTCGTTGACGGCCATGTCGGCCAGCACCTTGCGGTCGATCTCAATCGATGCCTTCTTGATGCCAGCGATGAACTTGCTGTAGGTCAGGCCCAGAGCACGGCTACCGGCGTTGATACGTGCGATCCACAGACGGCGGAACTCACGCTTCTTGGCGCGGCGGTCGCGGTAGGCATACTGCCCAGCCTTCATGACAGCCTGTTTGGCGATGCGGAACACGTTCTTGCGGCGACCACGGAAACCCTTGGCCAGGGCGAGAACTTTCTTATGACGAGCGCGGGCTGTTACACCACGTTTGACGCGAGGCATGGATGACTCCTTCGGCGTTAACTATCTAAACCAATTCGAAACGATCTGCTGTTCGGTAGCCGATTACAGGCCAGCGAAAGGCAGCATTTGAGCCATGTGGCCCATGTTCGTTTCGTGCACGTTGACGGCGCCGCGGAGCTGGCGCTTGTTCTTCGTGGTCTTCTTGGTCAGGATGTGGCGCTTGAAGGCTTGACCGCGCTTGACGGTACCACCCGGACGCACGCGAAAACGCTTCTTCGCACTGCTCTTGGTCTTCATTTTGGGCATGTTCTGCTCCTTTTACGTTGTTCCTGCCAGGCGCCACGGATACCACTTCCGTGTCTTGATGGCCTGCAGGCACTTTGAGCCAATGGTGGTGGCGACCAAACCGCCACCTTGGCAAATCACACGGCCTGCGCCGGGTGATTATTTCTTTTTCTTGGGGCCGAGCACCATGATCATCTGGCGCCCTTCCAGCTTGGGCATGTTCTCGACCACCGACACATCGGTCAGGTCGTCGCGCACACGCTCCAGCAAGCGCATCCCGATTTCCTGGTGCGTGATTTCACGACCGCGGAAACGCAGGGTGACCTTGCCCTTGTCACCATCTTCCAGGAAGCGACGCAGGTTGCGCAGCTTGATCTGGTAGTCGCCCTCGTCCGTACCGGGGCGGAACTTCACTTCTTTGACTTCGATGACCTTTTGCTTCTGCTTGGCATCGTGAGCCTTTTTCTGCTCTTGGTACTTGAACTTGCCGTAATCCATCAAGCGACAGACCGGCGGTTCAGCCGTGGCGGAGATCTCCACCAGGTCCACGTCAAGCTCTGCGGCCATCCGCAGGGCTTCCTGAACACTGACGATACCAAGGGGCTCGTTCTCAACGCCGGTCAGGCGGACTTCGGGAGCCATGATTTCACGATTGAGCCGATGCTTGCGCTCATCATTGCGCGTACGGCGGTCAAAGAAATTAGCGATGTTGAATCCTTTGGGCAACAGGCTCTGGACGCCTGCACCGGTTAACCTTGATCACGCACCCAGGCAAACCCGGCAAGTCTGCGCTTCATCCACATGGACAAAGCGCACTCCCGCCTCAGGCCTTGCTGGCGATGTCTTGTGAGATCTTCTGGGAGAAGTCATCGAGTGACATCACACCGAGGTTCTGGTTACCCCGGGCGCGCACGGCGATGGTGCCATCCGCCTTTTCCTTGTCGCCGACAACGATGAAGTACGGCACCTTCTGCATCGAGTGCTCGCGGATTTTATACGTGATCTTCTCGTTGCGCAAATCCAACTGGACGCGCAAGCCCTGCTTCTGCAGCGTTTTGGCAATCTCTTGCGCGTAATCAGCCTGCGCATCGGTGATGTTGAGCACCACCACCTGTTCGGGCGCCAGCCACACTGGCAAAGCCCCGGCGTGCTGCTCGATCAGGATGCCGATGAAGCGCTCGAGCGAGCCCAGGATGGCGCGGTGCAGCATGACCGGGTGCTTGCGCTCGCTGGTGTCAGCCACGTACTCGGCGTTCAAACGCTGCGGCATGGAGAAGTCGACCTGGATGGTGCCGCACTGCCAGTGACGGCCCAGCGCGTCCTTCAAGGTGTACTCAATCTTGGGGCCGTAGAAAGCGCCGTCGCCCACGGCGATGGTGAACTCGCTGCCCGTGGCGCGCAGCGATTCCATCAGGGCGTTCTCGGCCTTGTCCCACACCTCGTCGGAGCCAATGCGGGCCTCAGGGCGGGTAGCGACCTTGTAGATGATGTCGGTGAAGCCGAAGTCCTGGTAAACCTTCTGCAGCAGCGCCGTGAAGGCCACGCACTCGGACAGGATCTGGTCTTCAGTACAGAAGACGTGCCCGTCGTCCTGCGTGAAGCCGCGCACACGCATGATGCCGTGCAGGCCACCCGAGGGCTCGTTGCGGTGGCACTGGCCAAACTCACCGTAACGCACCGGCAGGTCGCGGTAGCTCTTGATGCCTTGGTTGAAGATCAGGATGTGGCCAGGGCAGTTCATCGGCTTGAGCGCGTAGTCGCGCTTTTCCGACTCGGTGGTGAACATGTGGTCGCGGTACTTGTCCCAGTGACCGGTCTTTTCCCACAGGGTCTTGTCGATGATCTGGGGACCCTTGACCTCCTGGTAACCGTTGTCACGGTAGACCTGGCGCATGTACTGCTCGACGGCCTGCCACACGGTCCAGCCCTTGGGGTGCCAGAACACGACGCCCGGGGCGTGATCGTCGATGTGGAACAGGTCCAGCTCGCGGCCCAGCTTGCGGTGGTCGCGCTTTTCGGCCTCTTCCAGGCGGTGCAGGTACTGAGCCAGGTCTTCCTTGGTCGTCCAGGCGGTGCCGTAGACGCGCTGCAGTTGCTCGTTGCGGTGGTCGCCACGCCAGTAGGCGCCGGCCACCTTCATCAGCTTGAAGTGCTTGAGTTTGCCGGTACTGGGCACGTGGGGGCCACGGCACAGGTCGGTGAAGGCGCCTTCGCTGTAGAGCGACACGTCCTGATCCGCCGGGATGCTCTCGATGATCTCGGCCTTGTAGTGCTCGCCCAGGCCCTTGAAGTAACTCACCGCTTCGTCACGGGGCAGCACCTTGCGCTCGACCTTCTCGTCCTTCTTGGCCAGTTCGGCCATCTTCTTTTCGATGGCCAGCAGGTCTTCGGGCGTGAAGGGGCGCTTGTAGGCGAAGTCGTAATAGAAGCCGTCTTCGATGGTCGGACCGATGGTGACCTGCGCCTCTGGGAAGAGCTCCTTGACGGCATAGGCCAGCAAGTGGGCGGTGGAGTGACGGATCACCTCCAGACCGTCGGCGTCTTTCTCGGTGACGATGGCCAGGGACTCGTCGGCTTCGATGCGATAGCTGGTGTCCACCAGGCGGGCGGACTCGGCACGACCCACACGGCCAGCCAACGCGGCTTTGGCCAAACCGGCACCGATGGAGGCGGCCACTTCGGCCACGGTGACCGGACAGGGAAACTCACGCTTGGAGCCGTCAGGCAACTGGATGGAAATCATGGGGAAACCTTGTGTATCTGGAGCGCGCCCGACGCCAGGCGGCGAAGGACATGAAAAAAGCGCGGTGGACGCCGCGCTTTCTGAATGACAACAGGAAGACGAAAGCAGCGGCCAGCCGACTAGACCTCGGTCGAGGTGAAGGAGGGGGTCGAAGTTCGCGGTGTCATAACCGGATCTGCCTTTCTACGCTTCTTACCTGTTGCCTGGGGCGCACCCAAACCTGGCGCCAACGTGACTATTGTAGCGGCGAGCACGCACCTGCGCCTTGTCCCGATGCCCACGCTGTCCGCTCGGATGTATGCTGGCACCACCCGAGCCTCGCTCCGGTGACGCCGGGCACCTCACGCCACTTCGAAAGATTGGATGATCACTCGCCCCACCTCGCTGCCGAATCGCTGCCTGCCACCGGCCCGCCTGCTGCTGATGTGCGCCTGGCTCCCCTGGGCCGCGCTCGCGCAAGCCACCGAGGCCCCAACGGCCAGCGGCAGCCCGGACAGCGCCCTGAGCACCGCCGCCCCCACCCCGGAACCCACACCGAACGAATCGACCATGAGCCGGGCGCGCAGCGGCGTGCGTTCGTCGGTGGAGTGGCTGGCCAGCGGCATCGACAGCTGGTTTGGCGACATCCCTTTCTCCAACGGTGGCAAGGTCACCCATGGCGAACTGGGGCTGTCGCTGTACAAGCGGGAGGACGACTCCGCCAGCGTGGGGCTGCGCTTCAAGGCGCGTTTTCGCCTGCCCAATCTGGAGTCGTACCAGTACCTGTTCGTGGGCAACGACGACCGGCGCGAAATCGTCACCGACCAGCCCGACACCTTCACACGCCAGCAACAACTGCTGCGCGGCGACAACCGCGACAACGCCTTCTTTGCCGGGATTGGCGCCACCTTGCGTGACAACCTGGATGTACGCCTGGGGTTCCGCGGCGGACTCAAGCCCTATGCTCAGGTGCGCTACCGTCACATCTGGGACCTGACCTCGACAGACCGCGTCGAGTTTCGCGAAACCTTGTTCTACAGCGTGGCCGACCAGCTCGGCTCAACCACGGCCCTGACGTATGAGCACGCCCTGAGCCCAAGCCTGACGGCGCGCTGGCTCAATGCCATCACGGCAACTTCCAAGAGCAAGGATGCGGGCTGGTCCAGCAGCGCGGGCGTGTTCAAGTCCTACGGCGGCCAACGCCAACTGTCCCTGGAGGCCCTGCTCAATGGGGTGGTCGGGCAACCGGTTGGAGTGCAGGACTATGGCCTGCAGATGAAGTGGTCCCAACCCATCCACCAGGACTTCGTCATCGGTGAAGTCATCGTGGGGCATTTCTGGCCACGCAGCGACCCGGCCCTGCCGCGCGATCGCGCCTGGGCCATTGGCACCGGCGTCAGACTCAAGTTCTGAAACCGGGCCGCGTGCGCCTGTTAATGGCGCACCGCGAGCAGGCTCAGGACGGACGACAGCGACGCGCCACGCAGGCCGCGACCGCGCCGGCCAACAACAAGCCCAGCATGCTGGGCTCGGGAACGGCCGATGGCGTCACCGTGAAACCGCCCCACGACGTCTCGGCCTGCATGGCATCCAGGGGGTTGGCTGTGAAGCCAAACAGGCCCGCAAACGGATCAGAGAAGAAGCCCCCCGAGAACAGATGCAAGCTCACGCTGGGTGAAGCCCAATCGTCCTGATACAAAAAGTCAAAGCCATCGAACAAGCCGTTGTTCACCCAGGCTGCTGCCAGCACATTGGGCGATGCCAGGGTGTAGGTCTGCCCCAGGAAGGTCAAAGTGAACGCGCTCAGCGGCACCTCGACGAGACCCGATTCTGCGGGCTCGTTGTAGGCGAAGCTGCCCGTGATGCGACTCCCGCCCAGCGGTGCCATGTCGTCGACTTGCCCGTCAAACGTGAACATGGCTGCCGAGGCCGAGGATGCCATGGCCGCAAGAGCCAGCGCCGAGACCGTGCGACGCACCAAGGCGACCAACGATGTCCAGGGATGGTGAGAACTGCTCATGATGTGAATTCCGTTCGAGTGGTTGGAGGGCTGGCGCCCATCAGAAGATGTAGTTGCTGCGGCTGAGCGCATCACAGGAAGTGTTCTTGAGCGCGATCATCGGGCGACGTGCCGAAGGACCCGAGGCATCCGGATCGACATAGATCAGCGAATCGGCGATACCGGATGCAGCGCAACTGACGTAGCCCTGTCCGATCGGGTCTGCAACCTGGACGCGCAAGCCTTGCAGCACGCCACGCAGACCGATCACATCCGCGCTGGGCGCGAAATCGGTGATCGTGGCACCGCCCGTGAAGTCGGCCCGGAAGGCGAACTGGTCGCGACCTGCGCCACCCGTGAGTGAGCGGCGCCCCGCCCCGACGATGATCAGGTCGTCACCTGCGGTCCCCATCACCGTGGTGCTGGTGGACGCAGCGGTGATGTACTGGTTGTACAGGTTCAGCCCCACCACCAAGGGGTCGTGGTCGGAAGAGCGGTAAGGCGTAGGCGAGTAGGGGTCAGGCGCACACGTGGCACACACTGGCTGCTTGAACTCCAGGTTGTAGTCGTGCGCCAGCGACTCGTCCGCATTGATGTGCCAGTCCAGTGCATGCGAGACCTTGGGCGACAACGAGGTGGTGCTGATCGCATGATCCAGGCGACCTGCCGCCCCATCGAACACATACGAATAGCCGAAGGCGTTGAAACGACCGATCTGATCCACGTACCCGTTGCTGGTCAAGGCATGAATCGGGTCCTCCTTGGCGTAGGCATTGAAGTCACCCACCAGCAGCACATCCTGCGACCCGGACGAGGCCTGTAGCGTGCTGACAAAGTTGCGCAACTGCCCCACCTGCTGCAAACGGGTGGCATTGAAGCAACCTTGGCCATCCCCCTGGTCGGCGTCGGCACCCGATGTGGGGCAACTGCCCTTGCTCTTGAGGTGATTCACCACCATGGTGAAGACTTCGCCGTTGGCCACCTTGAAGGTCTGTGCCAGCGTGGGACGGCTGTTGATGGGCGAGGTGTCGACTTGCGACAAACCCATCGGCTGCAACTTGGCCGGCTTATAGAGCATGGAGAGCTTGATGGCATCCGTACCGATGACGCCAGCAGCCGGCCCAGGGGCAACGGCGTAGGTGCCCACACCCACCTTGGCGTTCAAGGCGTCTGCCAGATTCTGTGCGGCGACGGTGTTGTTCTGCACTTCCATCAGGCCGACCGCATCGGCGTCAATCCTGCTCAAAGCCTCGACGATCTTTTGGCGCTGGCGGAGGAACTCCGTGTAATTGCTGGCACCGCGGCAACTGGAGGCCGCTGTCTGGCCCACCACACAGGTCTGCCCAGTCTGGCCGTTGACGATGGTTTCGCCATTGGTGAAGGTGGTGAAATAGTTCAGCACATTGAAGCTGGCCACCTTGTAGTTGCCACCTACCGACGGGACATAGCTCGGACGAGGATGCGTGATCATGTAGCTGAGCGCATCAGGACTCAGGGGAACGATGCGGTAATCCCCTGGGCCACTCGCCGTCGCTGTGGAAGGGCCGTAGTCGATGACACCGGTGATCGAGCCCACTGTGTCGCCAGCGCGCAATGCGCCGGTCGGACCGGTGAAGGACGTCGGGTTCACGTTCTGGCGTGAGGTGCCATCTTCCAGGACGATGCGGCGGCTAGCATTATTGGCTGCCTGTTCCTCGGCTTGCGCCCCGGGGCGATAACGGTTGGTCGGCGTCTCCAGGCGGCCACCGGCCGACAAAGTCAGCTGACCGAAACGCGCCTGGAAATAATTCTGGTTGACCGTCAATGGGCCATTCACGGTGACCAGCATGCCCTCATAGCGTTCCAAGCCACCCGCGACCGGTAGCGTGATGCCCACCGGTGGGAGGCTGTAGCCCGCCCCCTGCACCACGATGTCGGAAGGCGACGTCAGCTGGGTGACGGTAGAACCGCCGCCCGCAAACTCGGCCACCGTACCGCTCAACTGGATCAGCTGCCCCACGCTCAAGGTCGGCGCTGCGCTGGTGAAGACGTAGATGCCGTCGGATGTGGCATCGTTGCCGTCGCCTTGCATGGCCTGCAGATAGAAGCCGTTGTTGGTCAAGCGGGTGACGACACCGGTGGTGCGCACCAACTGGCCCACATGAGGACTGGTGGCGCCAGCGCCCTGGATGGCCGGAATCTCGACCGAAGGCACAGTCGGCGTCACCGGTGGCGGCGGCGTGACCGCTCCCCCGCACGTGACAAACGGCAAAGCGCTGTTGCGCGGCTGAGGGGTGACGACCGCGAAATCGGAGCCGTTGTTGTTGGTGTCAGTGCAACCGCTGGCGGCACGCATGGCGGCCGTGGTGTTGCTCAACACGGCCGTCGACGTTCCCTCCATCGGGGTCGCCGAGCCGTAACTGACGGCATCCACCACGCCCGTCGGCGCAGCCCCCGTCAACGCCACAGTGCTGGCCACCAAAGCGACCTTGCCGTTGGTGCCGGACATGGCCGTGCTCCCCAACACATCGGGCACCAGATCAACCGTGCCGCCGGTGCCCGCTGCCATCCGCACCAGCACGTACTGGCCCGGCTGCACCACCAGGGTCGATGGCAACTGGGTGACTTGCCAACTGCTGCCGGTCGCAGAAGCGTACTGCACCGACCAGCCTCCCACAGCCACTGCAGAGGCACCGTTGTTGAACAGTTCGACAAAGTCGTTCTTGAACACGGCCCCCGTATTGCCGCCCCCGCCATAGACCTGGCTGATGACGAGCGCCGCGTGCGAGGCAGGCGCGAACGCCAGCAAGCACAGGGGAAGCGCGGCAGCCAAGGCTGCATTCAAACGCCGAAGTGGCGGCAACACATGAGTTCTGGTCAGCATGAGAGTGGCGATTCAAGGAAGGGAAAGGAATGTCCAACACACCCATCCGTGCCGCTCTGGTACTGGCCTGCGATGCGGGGGGCGCAGGCGGACTCTAGGGAGCCGAGGTGACGAAGGCGTTACAAATTCACGAACACAGGCCACTCCCCTCGTTTGGGGGGCAAAAACAAAAAAGCCACCCGAAGGTGGCTTTGTGGTCCAGGCTGAAGTTCGCGGGAAGCGAACCTCAAACCAGGGATCAGTGGAACTGTTCTTCTTCGGTCGAGCCGGTCAGGGCCTTCACGGAAGACGAACCACCTTGGATCACGGTGGTCACGTCGTCGAAGTAGCCAGCGCCCACTTCTTGTTGGTGCGACACGAAGGTGTAACCCTTCTCGCGAGCAGCGAATTCGGGCTCTTGCACCATGTTGACGTAGTGCTTCATGCCTTCGCCGCGAGCGTAAGCATGGGCGAACTGGAACGTGTTGTACCAGTTGACGTGGATACCAGCCAGGGTGATGAACTGGTACTTGTAGCCCAGAGCCGACAGCTCTTCCTGGAACGAAGCGATCTGCGAGTCGTTGAGGTTCTTCTTCCAGTTGAAGGAAGGCGAGCAGTTGTACGACAGCAGCTTGCCGGGGCAGGCAGCGTGAACGGCTTGAGCGAATTCGCGGGCGAAGCCGATGTCAGGCACGCCGGTTTCGCACCACACCAGGTCAGCGTAGGGAGCGTAAGCAACGCCACGGCTGATGGCTTGCTCCAGACCGTTCTTGACGCGGTAGAAGCCTTCTTGGGTGCGCTCGCCAGTGACGAAGGGCTTGTCGTTGTCGTCGCAGTCAGAGGTCAGCAGGTTGGCAGCTTCAGCGTCGGTACGAGCCAGAACGATGGTGGGCACGCCCATCACGTCAGCAGCGAAACGAGCAGCGATCAGCTTCTCAACGGCTTCACGGGTGGGAACCAGCACCTTGCCGCCCATGTGACCGCACTTCTTGACAGCAGCCAGCTGGTCTTCGAAGTGAACGCCAGCAGCGCCGGAGGCGATCATGTTCTTCATCAGTTCGAAGGCGTTCAGAACGCCACCGAAACCGGCTTCAGCGTCAGCGACGATGGGCAGGAAGTAGTCGATGAAGCCTTCGTCGCCGGGATTGACGCCGCGCGACCATTGGATTTCGTCAGCACGCTTGAACGTGTTGTTGATACGACGAACCATCGTGGGGACGGAGTCGTAAGCGTACAGCGACTGGTCGGGGTACATGGTTTCGGACGTGTTGCCGTCGGCAGCAACTTGCCAGCCCGACAGGTACACGGCTTCCAGACCAGCCTTGGCCTGTTGCATGGCTTGACCGGCGGTGATGGCGCCGAAAGCGTTCACGTAGCCCTTCTTGGCACCGCCGTTGACCTTTTCCCACAGCTTTTCAGCGCCGCGCTTGGCCAGGGTGTACTCAGGCTGCAGGCTGCCGCGCAGGCGCACAACGTCAGCAGCGGAATAGCCGCGCTTGACAAGCTTCCAGCGGGGGTTTTCGGCCCAGTCTTTTTCCAGGGCAGCGATTTGCTGTTCACGGGTGAGGTTCGTCATGACGAGATCTCCGGGGGGTTGGTGAAACGGTTCGAGAAGTTGCCAGTCTAACGCGGTTTGCGGGCCTTGGTAAAGACTTATGTCTTATATAAGACATAACTTTTCACGAGGTGCTCGGCATGAGGCAGCACGGTGACGCAGATTGGCAACATTCACCCGGTTTGAGGGGGTCTTGCCTGCGACACGCCGAAAAAAAGCCGCTCGGTACACCAGAGCGGCTTTCGGCCAGGCTTCTCAGCGCAGGGGCACCTCAGTGGGACTTGGCGAACGCGGCCAGGCCGGTGGTCACTTCGGCCTTGGCGGCATCGATGCCGGCCCAGCCCGTGACCTTGACCCATTTGCCGGGCTCCAGGTCCTTGTAGTGCTCGAAGAAGTGCTTGATCTGCTGGATCAGCAGTTCAGGCAGGTCTTCCAGCTTCTGGACGTTCTTGTACATCGGGCAGATCTTCTCGGTCGGCACGGCAACGAGCTTGGCGTCGCCACCGGCCTCGTCTTCCATCTGCAGGATGCCCAGCGGACGGCAGGCCACGACCACACCCGGTTGCAGGGCGAACGGCGTCACGACCAGCACGTCCACGGGGTCACCGTCGGCGGCAATGGTCTGGGGCACGTAACCGTAGTTGCAGGGGTAGTGCATGGCCGTGCCCATGAAACGATCGACGAAGACCGCACCGGTCTCGTGATCAATTTCGTACTTGATCGGATCGGCGTTGGCGGGGATTTCGATGATGACGTTAAAGACGTCGGGTGCCTTGGCACCGGCAGGAACGTTGAGCAGGCTCATGATGGTTCGATCACAAGGTTAGGAATCGGAAAGATGCGCAAGTGTAGGCGATGACAAACGAGGGCATTTACAGACCGATACGCCTTCTTTGCTGCGGCGCACAAAAAACGCTTGCAATCATCTGTCACTTGCCTATACTGGAGTCATGTTGCAACGCAGCAAAGCCGAAGTCAGGCAGCCGCAGGATGCAATCTACTTTCTGTCATCACTCATTGGAGATCTCGACATGCTGACCGCTGAACAACTGCTCGCCGCACAAAAAGCCAACCTCGCCACCCTGTTCGACCTGGGCCAAAAGGCCTTCGAAGGCGTCGAAAAGGTGATGGAGCTGAACCTGCAAGTCGCCAAGACTTCCTTTGAAGAAGCTTCCGACCACGCCAAGGCTGTGTTGGCTGTCAAGGATGCCCAAGAGTTGCTGGCCCTGCAAGCTTCGCTGCTGCAACCCGCCGCCGAGAAGGCTGCCGCTTACAGCCGTCACCTGTACGACATCGCCTCGGGCACCAGCGCCGAAGTGAGCAAGCTGGCCGAATCGCAACTGGCTGAAGCCCAAAGCAAGTTCGCCTCCGTGGTGGACAACGCCGTGAAGAACGCTCCCGCCGGCACCGAAAACGCTGTCGTGCTGGTCAAGTCGGCTGTCGCCGCTGCCAACAACGCTTTCGAGTCGGTTCAAAAGGCCGCCAAGCAAGCTGCTGACGTTGCCGAAGCCAACTTCCAGGCCATCAGCAACTCCGCAGTGAAGGCCACCCAGGCTGCCACCAACAAGGCTCGCAAGTCGGCCTGATTGAACACTCGCAGTGCAGGACTGTGACCGCGCTCAACACAACTTTACGAAGTTGGAAACGTTGAGTCTGGAACTTTGCCCTGCTGCCGCAATCACTCAAGGGACCGTTTTGGACGAGCGGTCCTCCTGAAAGGTTGTCTCCTCGGTACCTCATGAACCTTTTCTAAGGTACCTTTCAAGCCCGATGGTTCGCCATCGGGCTTTTTTTATGATGTGGCCATGATTGCCTGGCTGGAACCCGACGACCCCCTTCCCGATACCGCACACGCCCTGGGCCCGGACTCTGACGCGCCGGGGCTGCTGGCCGCCGGTCACGACCTGAGTCCGCGGCGGCTGACCGAGGCCTATCGGCGCGGGATCTTCCCCTGGTTCAGCGTGGGCCAGCCTGTGCTGTGGTGGACCACCGACCCGCGCATGGTGCTGCCCGTGGCGGAGTTCAAGCTGTCGCGTTCCCTTCGCAAGACGATTCAGGCTTTTCGCCGCACGCCCTGCTGCGAAGTGCGCATAGACCACGATGTCGGGCAGGTGATGCGAGCCTGTGCCACCACCGAGCGCCCCGGCCAGGATGGCACCTGGATCGTGCCGGACATGCGCGAGGTCTACGCCCAGTGGCACCTGGAAGGCGCCGTGCACTCCTTCGAAACGTGGGTGAACGGCGAGTTGGTGGGCGGCCTGTATGGCGTGAGCATCGGGCGGATGTTCTATGGTGAATCGATGTTTGCGCACCGCAGCGACGCCTCCAAGATTGCCCTGGCGGCGCTGGTGTGTTTTTGCCGGGCGCATGGCATCGAGGTGATCGACTGCCAGCAGGAGACCGCCCACCTGGCCTCCCTGGGGGCTCGCCCCTGGCCACGCGCGCGATTTGAAGCCCACTTGCATGCGGTGGTCGACCTGCCACGGCCCGCTCCTTGGACCTATGATGAGGCACTCTGGTCTCATCTGGATGCCCCGCGAACGAGCCCCGCACCGTGACCCGTCTCCAAGAACTCCCCTTGGCGTCTCTGCAGTTTTACGCCACCGCGCCCTACCCCTGCAGTTATCTGGAGGGGCGGCAGGCGCGCTCGCAGGTGGCCACGCCCAGCCAACTGATCCACGCCGACGTGTATTCGGAGCTGGTGCTCAATGGTTTTCGGCGCAGCGGCCTGTTCACCTATCGCCCGTATTGCGATGGCTGCCAGGCCTGCCTGCCCCTGCGCATCCTGGTGGCGCAGTTTGTACCGCGTCGCAGCCAGAAGCGGGCCTGGAAAGCCCATGCGCACCTGTTGGCCCGCGTGCTGCCGCTGAGCTTCCAGCCCGAACACTACGAGCTGTACCTGCGCTACCAGCAACAGCGGCACCCGGGCGGGGGCATGGACCTCGATTCGATCGATCAGTACAGCCAGTTCCTGCTGCAAAGCAAGGTGAACTCACGCCTGATCGAGTTCCGCGAACCCGGGCCTGACGACAGTACGTTGGGCGCCTTGAAGATGGTGTCTGTGGTGGACATCCTCAGCGACGGACTCTCGGCCGTGTACACCTTCTACGAGCCCGATGACCACGCGAGCTATGGCACTTTCAACGTGCTGTGGCAGATCCACCAGACCCGGGAGCTGGGCTTGCCCCACCTCTATCTGGGCTACTGGATCGCCGAGAGCCCCAAGATGGCCTACAAGGCCCAGTTCACACCCCACCAAGTCTTGCGCGACGGGGTGTGGCAGAGCCAGGATCTCGGTCAGGGCGTCAGGTAAACCTGCCCGTTGATGCTGACCGACAAGCGGCCCTTGCCTGGCTCGACGGGCAAGGCGGCATCGGCGGCTTCCATGGTTTTGGCGCGTGCGGCCATCATGTAAGGGCGCGGCTCGAAGCCGGGCTCAGTCGACGACACCGAGACTTCGCCCAGGGTGTAACCCTTGAAGCCGAAGGCCGAGGCCATGGCGCTGGCCCGCGAGCGAAAGCGCTGGATGGCTTCGTTGGTCAGGGCGGCTTCGTGGCGCTCGCGCAGGCCACGCGACAGGCCGTACTGCATGTTGACGACATTGAGCTGGGTGAGCTTGCCGGCGGTTTGCGAGATGCGGGTGGTGTCGGTGCCTTCCAGCACCAGTTGTGCCGAGCCCTGCCAGCCGCTGATGCGCCCGGCGTTGGTGTAGCGGGGCTGGACCGAGAACGAGCCCGTGCGCACCTCGATGCCCGACTGCCCTTGGGCCGCTTTGCGCGCCTCGCTCAGGGCCGACTCCATGAGCTGCTTGAGCGCGGCCTGCACCTCGGCGGCCTGGTTGCCTTCACGGGTGGCCTGCAGGGTCACGACCAGCAAGTCCTGTGTGACTTCTTCGGTGGCGCTGGCACTGAAGGACAAGGCGTTCTGACGGGGGGCCTCGGCCTGGGCCGCGCCCGCCGCCAAGGCCAGCACCGACAGGCTCAGGCTGCGACGCAAACGCGGCGAAATGGTGGACATGTGCATGAAAACTTCCCTTTCTGAATGGGGCTGTACCGAATGGAACGCATGAACGGCCAGCTGGGCTGACCGCCGGGCGCATGGGCTTGACGGGCCTGACACAGAGCCGCAAGATTTGTAACAGGTGGTCAGTAGCCCGACTTTCCGAGTTCGAAACTGCGCACAATCCGCCTCTGTTACAAATTCCGAGGAATGCCGATGTCGTCTCCCGCCCCCAACCAGCGTCCCGATCGCGTGCTCGTGGTCGATGATGATGCACGCATTCGCGACCTGCTGCGCCGTTATCTGAGCCAGGAGGGTTTTGAGGTGCTGCTGGCCGAAGACGCCAAGGCGCTCAACCGTTTGCTGACGCGGGAAACCGTCGATCTGATCGTGCTGGACCTGATGCTGCCCGGCGAAGATGGCCTGTCGATCTGCCGGCGCCTGCGTGCGGCCAACGACGTCACGCCCATCATCATGCTGACCGCCAAGGTGGAGGACGTGGACCGCATTGTGGGCCTGGAGGTGGGCGCGGACGACTACCTGCCCAAGCCGTTCAACCCGCGTGAGCTGCTGGCACGCATTCATGCCGTGCTGCGCCGCCGCCCGGCTCAAGAGGCGCCCGGAGCGCCCGCCAAGGATGCCCAGAGCGTCAACTTCGGACCGTTCGAGTTTGACCTGACGCTGCGCCGTCTGAGCAAGGATGGTGAGCCCATCGCCTTGACCACCGGCGAGTTTTCGATGCTCAAGGCCCTGGTGCGTCATCCGCGCCAGCCGCTGTCACGTGACAAGCTGGCCCAACTGGCCCGTGGCCGCGAGTTCGAACCCTTCGACCGCAGCCTCGATGTGCAGATCTCGCGTCTGCGCAAGATGATCGAGCCCGATCCGGCGCAGCCCCGCTACATCCAGACCGTCTGGGGCGTGGGCTATGTGTTCGTGCCGGACGGCGGGTCCTGATCGATGCCGGAAAACCGTCTGGCCCTGAGCCTGTTCTGGCGCACCTTCATCCTGCTGGGGCTCTTGCTCACGGTGGGGATCGTGGCGTGGGTGCAGACCTTCCGGGCGCTGGAGTTCGAGCCGCGCGCGGTGCAATCTGCCCAGCAGATTGCCAGCTTGGTGAACCTGTCGCGCGCAGGCCTGCGCTATGCCGACAGCATCAACCGCGTGACGCTGATCAAGGCCTTGTTTGACTCCGAATCGATCACGCTCAAGCCCAGCGAGCCCGCCGACACCTATCTGCCGTTCGAGAAAGATCGTTTCACCCGCACGATCGCAGCCGAGTTGCGCGACCGACTGGGGCGTGACACCGTGGTGGCGAGCAGCGTCAACGGGATGCCCGGACTGTGGGTGCGCTTCCCCATTGAGCGCGACCTGTACTGGCTGCAAACCGACAGCCGCCGTGTGGAGACCCTGACAGGCCGGACCTGGTTCGTCTGGGTGGGCATCGCCCTGGTGGCCACGCTGCTGGGCTCGATCGTGATTGCGCGGCTGATCAACAAGCCGCTCAAGGAGCTGTCGTTTGCGGCCAGCCGGATCCGGGAGGGGGAGTACGACTCGCGCCTGGATGAGTCGATGATCACCCGCGAGATCCGCGAGGTGAACCAGGGCTTCAACCGCATGGCGCGCGAGTTGGCCAAGGTGGAAGAAGACCGGGCGGTGATGTTGGCCGGGATCTCGCACGACCTGCGCACGCCACTGGCGCGGATGCGCCTGGAAACAGAGATGAGCGTCGCCGATGAAGAGGCGCGGCGCAACATGGTGGCCGACATTGAGCAGCTCGACGCCATCATCGACAAGTTCATGGACTACGCGCGCCCGGGCGAGGTGGAGTTGGTGCCCGTGCATGTGGCCACGGTGGTGGACAAGGCGATCAGCCAGTTCCGCGACACGCAGCGCATCCGCATCAGCAGCAAGCTGCCCATCGACACCCGGGTGATGGCCGACGAGACCGAGCTGGGTCGGGTCTTGACCAATTTGTTCGAGAACGCGCGGCGCTATGGTCGCAACGCCTACACCGGCGTGACGAACGTCGAGGTGAGCTATGCGCGCGTGGGCTCGTGGGTGGTGCTGAGCGTGCGCGACCACGGCCCAGGCGTGGCCGCCGAGAAACTGGCCGAGCTGACGACGCCCTTCTTCCGGGGTGACGCGGCCCGCACGGCCGCCACCGGTGCCGGGCTGGGCCTCGCCATTGTGGAGAAGGCACTGCAACGCATGGGCGGCGATTTCGAACTGGCCAATGCCGCGGGTGGCGGCCTGGTGGCACACATCAAGCTGAAGCGGGCGCCCTGAGGGTGGCGCCTTGAGCGGGGCGCCTTGCGTCAGGCCGGGACGGGCCGCTTCAGGCCTTGTAGAGCAGGCAGATGGCGCGGGCCTCGATGGCCCGCCCCTCACCCACAGGCCCCATTTTTTCGGCCGTCTTGGCTTTGACGTTGACCTGCTCTTCGCTCAAGCCCAGGGCCTGGGCGATGCGAGCGCGCATCAGCGGGATGTGTGGGGCCATTTTGGGCGCCTGCGCCACGATGGTGGTGTCGAGGTTGCCGATGGCCCAGCCTGCGGCACGCACGCGGCGCGTGGCCTCCTGCAGCAGCACCACCGAGTCCGCGCCTTTGAACTGCACGTCGGTGTCAGGAAAGTGCCGGCCGATGTCACCCAGCGCCGCCGCACCGAGCAGGGCATCGGTGATGGCATGCAGCAGTGCATCGGCGTCGGAGTGGCCGAGCAGGCCGTGGGTGTGAGGGATGGTCACACCACCGAGGATGAGGGGGCGGTCGAGCACCAGAGCATGGGTGTCCCAGCCCTCCCCCACGCGCAAGGCGGGCAGTGTCATGTGGGTCTCGCAAGGCAAGAGTGAGCAAGCGGGAGATTGTCACCTGAAAGCGCGTGAAGGCGGTCCGATGCCACCATCGGCGCGGCGCACCACGACAGGGTCTTCGCAGGGTCTCCGCACACATTGAGAGCGTTTGCGCACCACGTTCGCCCGATCGAGATCCAGATCGGTGCGCCCGCCTCGCATCCGACACTCCAAATGTGGGCACATTTTCTGCTTCACCTTGGTGCGCCTTGAACCGGGATGCGGCGCACGGTTCAAAACAGTGCGATCAAGCCGTTGGATTGCGGATGTTGGAAAAATGGATTCATTCAAACAAGGTGCAGACACCCTCTTCATCATGCTGGGGGCGGTCATGGTGCTGGCGATGCACGCCGGGTTCGCCTTTCTGGAGTTAGGGACCGTGCGTGGCAAGAACCAGGTCAATGCGCTGGTCAAGATCCTGGTGGACTTCTGTGTCTCGACGATCGCGTACTTCTTCGTGGGCTACACCGTGGCCTATGGCGTTGACTTTTTCGTGGACGCGCACACGCTGGCCGAGGCCAATGGCTATGCGTTGATGAAGTTCTTCTTCCTGCTGACCTTTGCGGCGGCCATCCCGGCGATCATCTCCGGGGGGATTGCCGAACGGGCACGTTTCAACCCGCAGTTGATTGCCACGGCGGTGATCGTGGGGGTGCTGTATCCGCTGTGCGAAGGGGCGATCTGGGGTGACCGGTTTGGCTTCGAGGTGTGGCTCAAGCAGGTCACCGGCGGCAACATGCATGACTTTGCCGGCTCGGTGGTGGTGCATGCCTTTGGCGGCTGGATCGCACTGCCTGCCGTGCTGATCCTGGGGGCGCGACGCAACCGCTACCGCAAGGATGGCGCGATGTCAGCGCACCCACCTTCGAGCATCCCGTTTCTGGCACTGGGGTCGTGGATTCTGGCGGTGGGATGGTTTGGCTTCAACGTGATGAGCGCCCAGACGATCGACAAGATCTCGGGCCTGGTGGCGGTGAACTCATTGATGGCGCTGGTGGGCGGCACCTTGGTGGCCCTGATGATGGGCAAGAACGACCCGGGCTTTGCCTACAACGGCCCGCTGGCCGGTCTGGTGGCCGTGTGTGCAGGCTCGGACATCATGCATCCGGCCGGCGCACTGGCAGTGGGGGCCATCGCCGGGGCCATCTTCGTGCTGATGTTCACCCTGGTGCAGAACAAGTGGAAGATTGACGATGTGCTGGGCGTGTGGCCGCTGCACGGTTTGTGTGGGGCCTGGGGCGGCATCGCCGCGGGATTGTTTGGTCAGCCCTGGCTAGGGGGCGCTGGTGGCGTGCATTTCGGCGCGCAATTGCTGGGCACGCTGTGCGTGGTCCTGTTCGCACTGGTGAGCGGCTTTGTGGTCTACGGCGCGCTGAACCGTCTGATGGGCCTGCGCCTGTCGCAAGAAGAGGAGTTCGACGGCGCCGACCTGTCGGTGCACCGCATCAAAGCCAGCCCCGAGCAGGAAGTGTCCTGGTGATCGTCAAGGCCGGGTGGACAAAAGCCGCTCGGCCAGGGCGAAATCGCCGGGCCAGGTGACCTTGAAGTTGTCGTAGGCGCCCGGCACCAGGCGGGGCTGATGACCCAGCATCTCGATGGCACTGGCTTCGTCAGTGATGGCCGCGGCCGTGTCGGGGTCAGCCAGCGCCGAGGTCAAGGCAGGTGCCAGCAGACCCAGGCGGAACATCTGCGGGGTCTGGGCGGCCCATTTGCCGGCACGGTCAACCGTGTGCTGCGCGCGGGGCTCGCCACTGGGGCCGCTCACCGCAGCTTTGAGGGTGTCGGCCAGGGGCAAGGCGAGCAGGCCACCCACTTCGTCGTCCTCGCAGGCGTCGATGAGGCGCTGCACCCAGTCAGGCTGGATCAGGCAGCGGGCCGCGTCGTGCACCAGCACCCAGTCGTGGGGCTGGGCGCCGCGGGCCAGCAGCTCTTGCAACCCGTTGGCCACGCTTTCTGCGCGTGAGGCCCCGCCGACCCGGGCCACCCAGGCACGATCCCCCAGGAAGTCGGGCGCGTGTTGCTCGAACTGGGCGTCGTCGGGCGACAGCACCACCAGGGTGGCTTCCAGTCGCGGCACGGCCGTCAGCGCAGCCAGGGTGTGGGCCACCACGGCGCGACCGGCCACCGGGTGGTACTGCTTGGGACCGCCGACACCGGCGCGCTCCCCCACGCCGGCGCAGGGCACGAGGGCATACGCCCGGGGTTTGAACTCGTGTGAAGCAATCGTCAGAGACATGGGGAGATTGTCCCCCACCTAGAATGTACGTTTTGGATTCAACACGCCCGCCACCTCGGTGAACGGGCGCTTTGTCATTTCTGAACGCCATGTTGCCCGCCCTACCCCTGCCCTCGATCGCCCCCGGCAAACGCTACACCGTGCCCCGCCCGGCCGGCTCTGGGGATGCGCTGCTGCTGGCGCACTTTGCCCAGTCGCGCAAGGCGCAGGGGCAGCTGACGGCCATCCTCACGGCCGACCCGGCGGATGCGCAGCGCTTGATGGACGAGATGGCTTTCTTTGTGCCGGAGCTGCGTTGTGCGATCTTTCCGGACTGGGAAACGCTGCCTTACGACACCTTCTCGCCGCACCAGGATTTGATCTCGGAGCGCCTGGCGACGCTGTGGCGCATGCAGCAGGGCGTGAAGGCGGAGACGGGCGTGGACGTGGTGCTGCTGCCGGCCACGACGGCGCTGACGCGTCTGGCCCCGCCCTCTTTCCTGGCGGCCTACACCTTCCACTTCAAGCAGAAACAGAAGCTGGACGAGGCGGCGTTGAAATCGCAGCTGACCCTGGCGGGCTACAACCATGTGAGCCAGGTGGTGTCGCCTGGCGAGTACGCGGTGCGCGGTGGCCTGATCGACCTGTACCCGATGGGCTCGCCGGTGCCCTACCGCGTAGACCTGTTCGGCGACGAAGTGGACTCGATCCGCACCTTCGACCCCGACTCCCAACGCAGCCTATATCCGGTGCCCGAGGTGCGGCTGCTGCCCGGCCGCGAGTTCCCGATGGACGAGGAGTCACGCGCGGCCTTCCGCAACCGTTGGCGTGAACGCATTGAGGGCGACCCGACCAAGTCCCGCATCTACAAGGACATGGGCACGGGCGTGGCGACAGGCGGCATCGAGTACTACCTGCCGCTGTTCTTTGACGAGACTTCGACGCTGTTCCAGCATATGGGTGAGCACGCCGCCGTGGTGCTGCATGGCGAGATCACCGAGGCACTGGAGCGCTTCTGGAACGAGACGCGCGAGCGCCACCGCTTCCTGCAGCACGACCCGGAGCGGCCCTTGCTGCCACCGGAAGACCTCTACCTGAAGGCCGAGGAGTTCTTCACCCACGCCAATGCGCACGCGCAACTGGCCGTGCGTGGCAAGGAGCCGACGGAGTGGGCCCGCCCTCTGCCGGATCTGAGCGTGGAGCGAGGCGGCCAGGACCCGCTGAGCAAGTTGGAAAAGCACATCGCGCAGACGGACCAGGCCGGCCAGCGCGTGCTGGTGGTGGCTGAGAGTGCCGGCCGCCGCGAGAACCTGATGGAGTTGCTGCGCGATCACCGCATCGACCTGCCCAGTGTGGACACGCTCGACGCCTTTGTGCGCGGTGACCATCGGCACGCGATCACGGCCGCGCCGCTGGCTGGGGGCTTCATCTGGCACGACGGCCGTGCGTCTGGCGCGGGCATCCAGTTCGTCACCGAGACGGAGCTGTTCGATGCCACACCCGCCACGCGTCGGCGCCGCAAGACCGAGCAGGCCACCGATGTCGACTCGCTCATCAAGGACCTGAGTGAGCTGAATGTGGGCGACCCGGTGGTGCACAGCAACCACGGCATTGGACGCTACCAGGGCCTCATCAACCTGGACCTGGGCGATGGCCCATCAGAGTTCCTGCACCTGGAATACGCCGACAGGGCCACGCTGTATGTGCCCGTGTCGCAACTGCATCTGATCAGCCGCTACACCGGCGTGAGCCCGGAAGAGGCACCGCTGCACAAGCTGGGCTCGCCTCAGTGGGACAAGGTCAAGCGCAAGGCCGCCGAGCAGGTGCGCGACACCGCCGCCGAGTTGCTGAACCTATATGCCCGCCGTGCCGCGCGCGAGGGCTTTGCCTTCCGCTTCTCGGCGCAGGACTACGAGGCCTTTGCCGCCAGCTTTGGTTTCGAGGAGACCGCCGACCAGCGCGCGGCCATCCACGCTGTGATCCAGGACATGATCAGCCCGCGCCCGATGGACCGTCTGGTCTGCGGTGACGTGGGTTTCGGGAAGACCGAGGTGGCCTTGCGCGCGGCCTTTGTGGCCGTGACAGGCGGCAAGCAGGTCGTGCTGCTGGCGCCCACCACGCTGTTGGCCGAGCAGCATTACCAGAACATCGCCGACCGCTTCGCACAGTGGCCGGTGAAGGTGGCCGAGATGTCGCGCTTCCGTTCCGCCAAGGAGATCAAGGCGGCGATGCAGGGGCTGGAGGACGGCACCATCGACATCGTCGTGGGCACGCACAAGTTGCTGAGTGAGTCGGTGAAGTTCAAGCGCCTGGGCCTGCTGATCATCGATGAGGAACACCGCTTTGGCGTGCGCCACAAAGAGGCGATGAAAGCCATGCGCGCTGAAATTGACGTGCTGACTCTGACCGCCACCCCCATCCCGCGGACGCTGGGCTTGGCCATGGAAGGCCTGCGCGACCTGAGCGTGATCGCGACCGCACCGCAGCGTCGTCTGGCGATCAAGAAATTTGTGCGCAGCGAGAGCAGCGGCGTGA